>NZ_AUFB01000010.1 GCF_000426285.1 Rhizobium leucaenae USDA 9039
CTACATGACCTTTCCCAAGCAGCATTGGGCCAAACTTCACTCGACCAACCCCATTGAGCGATTGAACGGTGAGATCAAGCGGCGCACAGAGGTCGTCGGCATTTTCCCCAACGACGACGCCATCGTGCGCCTGGTCGGTGCGCTGCTGCTCGAACAGAACGATGAATGGGCCGTCCAGCGATCCCGCTACATGACACTTGAGACAATCGCCACAATGAGCGATGATCCGCTCATCAGCCTGCCAGCAGCAAGCTGATACTCATCCGACCCTCTGGGATGAGCCGTGGTCGTCTAAGCTACACCACGTCCTGGGACATGATCATCTTGCACTGCCGAATGACGCCGCTACGCGCCACCAAGCCGAGAGGCGAAGTGATCGGGGCGCTGGTGGTCGTGCATGAGGTCGGCGCCGTTTCGGCGAATATGCTGGTGGCCTGATCGGCGGTTTCAAACTCCGAACAACAATCGTTCCATCACGCCCGCGAAGTGCGGGCGTCATCCGTTTGCCTTTTCCTTTATAATTGTCGGAACTCTTAGGGCGGGAATTTGCTTCAGGAGAGGCAGGTCTTCAGGGAATTGGCGATGCCGCGCATCAGGTCGAAGTAGAGATCCGGTCCTTGCGGCAGCGTTGCAGCTTCCGGATCGAGCACGCCTGATTTCGCGGATGTACCTTCGATGACCACATTGACCAGCTTCGGCTCGAATTGCGGCTCGGCGAAGACGCAGGTTGCGCCGAGATCGGCGACCTTGCCGTGGATTTCCGCCACGCGCTGCGCGCCGGGGATGCTTTCCGGACTTACCGTGATCGAGCCCGCGACGTGCACGCCATAGCGGCGCTCGAAATACTGATAGGCATCGTGGAAGACGATGAAGGGCTTGTTCTTTACCGGCGCGATGGTCGAAGCGATTTCCGTATCGAGCGCGTCCAACTTGTCGTCCAGCGCCTTCTGGTTTGCTTCATAGGTCAGCGCATTGGCTGGATCGGCCGCGACCAACGTGGTGGTGATCTCAGCCGTCATTGCCTTGGCATTGTGCGGATCGAGCCAGAGATGCGTATCGGACGCTCCATGATCATCGCTATGATCGTGCGAATCGCCCGCATCTGCCGCCGATTCGTCGCCATCGTCATCCGCTTCGAAAGCGCCGCCCTGGCGGAATTTCAATTTCGTGATGCCTGGCGCCCTGTCGAGTTCGACCACAAGGGCGTTCGAGCCGAGGGCCGAAAGCGGCTTTTCCAGGAATGCCTCCATGCCGGGACCGACCCAGAAGACGACTTTGGCGCCTTCCAGCGCCCGCGCATTCGACGGCTTCAGCGCATAGGTGTGCGGCGAGGCCGCGCCTTCGACGATCAAGTCCGGCGTGCCGACGCCCTGCATGATCGCTGCGACGAGAGAATGAACCGGCTTGATCGATACCACTACCTCCGGCGGATCGTCGGCGAACGCGGGGGCGGCGAAGAGCGCGGAGAAGAATAAGGAAGCAGCGAGAGGAAGGATGGTCTTTGCCAGGGTCATGCGATACTGCCCTTGAATGGGTTCTGTTATGTTATTACATCAATTGCGTTATGCTATAACGTGTGCGATAGCAGGACGCAACAGCACAAGTGGAAATTTCATGCTTTCTCCCGTGGACAACAAGAGCCGGCCCCTGGTGTCGCTTCATGACGTCGGCGTCCGCCGTGGCGGCCGCTGGCTAGTGCGTGGCGTCGATTTTTCGGTGAGCCGCGGCGAAATCGTCACTTTGATCGGCCCGAACGGTTCCGGCAAATCCACCAGCGCCAAGACCGCGATCGGCGTGCTGAAACCGGATGAAGGCAGCGTCGAGCGCATTGCTGGGCTCAAGGTCGGTTATGTCCCGCAGAAGCTTGCCATCGACTGGACCCTGCCGCTGAGCGTGCACCGTTTGATGACGCTGACTGGGCCTTTGCCGGAAGCGGAGTTGAAGGCGGCTTTGGAGGCGGTGGGCATCGCCCATCTCGCCAAGGCCGAGGTACAGCATCTCTCCGGCGGCGAATTCCAGCGGGCGTTGCTGGCGCGCGCGATAGCCCGCAAGCCGGACCTGCTGGTGTTGGACGAGCCCGTACAAGGCGTCGATTTCAGCGGCGAGATCGCGCTTTACGATCTCATCAAATCGATCCGTAATTCCGAAGGCTGCGGCATTTTGCTGATCTCACATGATCTGCATGTCGTCATGGCCGCGACCGACACCGTTGTCTGCCTCAATGGTCATGTCTGCTGCCGCGGTACGCCGCAGGCGGTTACCCAAAGCCCGGAATATGTCAGGCTGTTCGGCACGAGGGCGGCGCAATCGCTGGCCATCTACAGCCATCATCACGACCATACGCATCTGCCTGACGGCCGCGTGCAGCATGCCGACGGCTCGATCACCGATGATTGCCGCGCCGACGACGGTCATCACGGCCATGACCATTATGATCACGAGCATGCCCACCACGATCATGATCATCACGCGGCAGGAGAACGCCATGTTTGACGATTTCTTCCTGCGTGCCGTCGTCGCGGGCGTCGGGCTGGCGCTCACGACCGGGCCGCTCGGCTGCTTCATCATCTGGCGGCGCATGGCCTATTTCGGCGATACGATCTCGCATTCGGCATTGCTCGGGGTGGCGCTGTCGCTGCTATTCCAGCTCAATCTGATCCTCTCCGTTTTCGCGGTCGCCGCGGCCGTGTCGATCCTGCTCCTGTTTCTGCAGCGCCGTCAGGCGCTGTCGGCGGATGCGTTGCTCGGCATTCTGTCATATGCGACGCTGGCGATCGGCCTCGTCATCGTCGCTTTCATGAGCTGGATAAGGATCGATCTCATCGCTTTCCTGTTTGGCGACATTCTCGCCGTCAACCGCTTGGATATTGCTTTGATCTGGGGCGGCGGCATCCTGGTATTGGCGGCGATCACCTGGCTTTGGCGGCCGTTGCTCGCCTCTACCGTCAATCCGGAGCTGGCCGAGGCGGAGGGGCTGCAGCCGGAGCGGGCGAAGTTGTTTTTCATGCTGCTGATGGCTGTCGTTATCGCCATCGCAATGAAGATAGTCGGCATCCTGCTGATCACCGCGCTGCTGATCATCCCCGCCGCCACCGCGCGCCGCTTTGCCGCGACACCGGAGATGATGGCGGTTTTTGCTTCGCTGATCGGGGCCGTCGCCGTGGTGGGCGGGCTGTTCGGCTCGCTGCGTTACGACACGCCTTCCGGTCCGTCGATCGTCGTCGCGGCGCTTGTTCTGTTTATCATCAGTCTGCTGCCCCTTGCCCGCAGGGTTGGCGCGCCGGCGACACAACATGGAGGACAGGGATCATGACCACTCCGACGCTCACCAAGAACCAGTCGCTCGTTTTCGATGTCTTGACCAAGGCGGAAGCGCCTCTCAGCGCCTATACCATCCTCGACAAGCTGCGCGATCACGGTTTTCGCGCACCGCTGCAGGTCTACCGGGCGTTGGACAAGCTGCTGGAATATGGTGTCGTCCATCGCCTGGAGAGCATCAATTCCTTCGTCGCCTGCGCCCATCCGGATGAGAATTGCCATAGCCATGGCCTCGTCGCCTTCGCCATCTGCGAAAGCTGCGGCCAGGTGATCGAATTCCACGATCATGAGGTGGATCACAGGCTGATGGATTGGCTGAAATCACAGAAGTTCAAGGCCGAGAAATCGACCATCGAGATTCGCGGCCACTGCGCAAGCTGCGCCGCCTGAATGTCCGCGCGGCGCTGTTCAAAGCCCCGCGCACGTGTGGAAGTGTCGCCTAATCCAGTCTCTTGAGGTCGCGGGCAAAACGCTGCCAATTGGCGACATAGTTGCGGGCTGAGCGGCGCAGGCCTTCGATGGCAGCCTCATCCAATGTGCGGATCGCCTTGGCGGGCGCGCCGACGATCAAGGAACCATCCGGAAATTCCTTGCCCTCGGTCACCAGCGCATTGGCGCCTACAAGGCAATTGTTGCCGATCTTTGCGCCGTTCAATACGGTTGCGCCCATGCCGATCAGCGAATTGTCGCCGATGGTGCAGCCGTGGATGATGGCATGGTGGCCGATAGTGCAGCCTTCACCGATCGTTGCCGGAAAATTGGGATCGGTGTGCACCATCGTCCCTTCCTGAATATTGGTGCCTTTGCCGATGGTAATGAGCTCATTGTCGCCGCGAAGGACCACGCCGAACCAGATGCCGACATCCTCGCCGATCTCCACCTTGCCGATCACGTTTGCGTCGGGCGCGATCCAGTATCGGCCCGGATCGGGCGTCTTCGGCACCAGGCCGGAAAGGGCATAGAGCGGCATCTCGTTTCTCCTCGATCAAACGACGTTCAACACCAGCGTCGCGACGCCATCGACGGCGCAGGTGATCCTGTCGCCGCGCGCCACTGGTCCGACGCCGGCCGGCGTGCCGGTCATAATGACATCGCCGGGCGCCAGCGTGAACAGCTTTGCGAGTTCCGCGATGATTTCCGGTACCTTCCAGATCATCTGCGACAGGTCGCCCCTCTGCGCCGACTCACCGTTGCGCATCAGCCAGATGCCGCCTTTGTCTGGATGACCGACCTTTGTTGCCGGAGCGATCGCGGAGATAGGGGCGGAGTGTTCGAAGGCCTTGCCGACTTCCCAGGGCCGGCCGAGCTTCTTGGCTTCGCCCTGCCGGTCGCGGCGGGTGAAATCGATGCCGACGGCATAGCCGTAGATGCAATCCAGCGCCCTTTCGGCCGGAATATCGGCGCCGCCGCTTTTTAGGGCGACCACTAGTTCCACCTCATGATGCACATCCGATGACAGCGGCGGATAGGGGAAATCGCCTGATGGCAACAGATTGTCCGGGTTTTTCTGGAAGAAGAAGGGCGGTTCACGGCTAGGGTCATGACCCATCTCGATTGCATGGTCGGCATAGTTGCGGCCGACGCAATAGACGCGGCGCACCGGGAAGGATGCGGTTTCGCCTTCGATCGGCAGCAAGACGGGCGCGGGCAGGGGAATGACGGTGGCAAACTGTTCGGTCATGACAATCTCTTCACATAATTCGTCTGCTGCCAGAAGATCGATGCCTCCCGACTCCCTGCCAACCTAGCATCAATGGAGTGGAGGAGAAAACCAACCTGCTGGAACCTTTCGGTGTAAAGTTCCGGACAGGTGGGTTTTCCAGCCGGGAGAGGTGGGGCAAAATATTTGCGCTCGCTGATAGACGCGCTCATCTGGGCAGATTGCACGAACTGTGGCATAACTAAACTATGGCGATACATGTCTTGGGGGTCCATACCGGTCACGTCAGGACGGAACAGGCGACGAGCAATTCGCTTGCGGTCGCCTATTCTGTGGCGGTCCTTTGTTGGCTTCTGTCGTCCGGCGTCTATATCGCCGCGAAATGGGTCTCTCACGAAATGCCGCCGTGGGCGCTCTGTTTCTGGCGCGTGCTGATCGCCTGTGCCATCCTGCTGCCGATCGTGCGCCGGCATTTTGGCGCCATGCTTGCGCTTGTGAAGGCTCGTCCGCTGGAGCTGCTCTGCATTGGTGGCATCGGGCTTGCGATCTGCCAGGGTCTGCTCTTCACCGGCCTCGAACATGCGGATGCCACGACGGCCGGCATCATCATGGCTCTGATCCCCATTCTCACCATGGTGCTGGCCCGCCTCATTCTCGGCGAGCCGATGGGAACCTGGCAGGTCACGGGATCGATCATCGCCTTTCTTGGCATCGTGGTCATCGTCATCAAGGGCAGTCCATCGGCATTGATGCGTCTCGATATCAATCCAGGGGAGCTTTGGATCGTCGCCGGGTCCTTCTGCTTCAGTCTCTACACCGTCCTGCTCCGACGCGCGAAATTCGATATAGAGCGCCTTCCGCTCCTCGTGTTGCTTCTGGGCGCTGCAGTGCTGACCGCGCTGCCGTTCTATCTTTGGGAGCTTGCATCCGACGAGCGCTCGACGCTCAACGCCAACGGGCTGATCGCACTCGCCTATGTGGCGATCCCTGGCGGGGCCATGACCTATTACCTTTTCAACCGGAGCGTCGAGGCGCTGGGCGCGGCCCGGGCCGGCCTGATGCTCTACCTTCAGACAATCTTTACCGCCGTGCTCGCCTACCTGCTTCTTGGCGAGCAGTTGCAGTCCTATCACCTCGAAGGCGCGGCGATCATCGTCATCGGCCTGTTGCTTGTCACCCTGCTGAAGCCGAAAACGGAGCCTGCGGCGGCAAAGTCGTGAGGCTGAGAGTGGCATTGCCGGCCATGTCAGGGCGACGGCTTGCCGGACTGCCGCTTGCGGCATGGTGTGAACTTTGAAGCCGTCTCGCTTTATTCCTATCTGTGCTGTATATCGCCTCTCGAGATCGTGCCCATCTGTGGCTGCGCGCCTTTCAGGGTCGCTTCCGTGCAGCACAGACGCTTAGAGCTGGCCACAACAAAGTTTATGCGAGCAAACAAGACGTGACCGAATCGGCAGAAAAGCCCGGAATGCAGGCGGATAGCCTCTATAAGCGGAAGCCCGTTTTCGCGGTCGCTCCGATGATCGATTGGACTGACCGGCATTGCAGGTATCTGCACCGGCAGATCAGCCGGCATGCGCTGCTCTATACCGAGATGGTGGTGGCGGATGCGATCATCCATGGGCCGCGCGACCGGTTGCTGGGTCACGATGCTTCCGAGCATCCCGTAGCGCTGCAGCTCGGCGGCTCTGATCCGGCCAAGCTGGCGGAAGCGGTGCGGATTGCCGAGGCCTATGATTATGACGAGATCAATCTCAATGTCGGCTGTCCGTCGGATCGCGTGCAGTCGGGCACTTTCGGCGCCTGCTTGATGCTGACGCCGGAGACGGTGGCGGATTGCATTGCGGCGATGAAGCGGGTTTCCGCGGCTCCGGTGACGGTGAAATGCCGAATCGGTGTCGATGAGCAGGAGCCGGAGCAGGCGTTGCCCGAACTCATCACCCGCGTCCTCGATGCGGGGGCCGATGCGATCTGGATTCATGCCCGCAAGGCTTGGCTGAAGGGCCTGTCGCCGAAGGAAAATCGCGAGATTCCGCCCTTGGACTACCACATCGTCTACCGGATGAAAGAGCGTTGGCCCGATGTTTTCATCGGGATTAACGGCGGCATCCAGACGCTGGATCAAGCCGATGCGCATCTTGCCCATGTCGACGGTGTCATGCTCGGACGCGCCGCCTATCAGAATGCCGCCATCCTCGCCAATGTCGATCATCGCTTCTACGGCGAACCATCTATCGAGCCGGATTGGAATGATCTGCGCGACCGGATGATGGCCTATACGGAGCGCCACATCGCCCATGGAGGCCGCCTGCAGCATGTCGCCCGCCACATGGTCGGCCTCTTCACCGGCTTGCCGGGCTCTCGCCGTTACCGTCAGATTCTTTCTACCGATGCCAATAAGCCGGGGGCCAGGCCGGAGGTAATCGCCGCGGCGTTTGCGGCGGTGGATTTTGCTGGCGAGGGCGAGCGGGTGAGCGCTTGAACCCTTGGGATATTACAACCCGCCCTCGTCCTTCGAGGGTCGCTTATGCTCCCACCTCAGGATGAGGGCTGATCGATTGTGTCTTGCGGCAATTGCAAATTGATCTTGGGGACAATTATGAAGCTTGCTCCACCCTCGTCCTGAGGTGCGTAAGCCGAAGGCTGTAGCCTCGAAGGACGAGGGTGGCCCCCGATCTGCTTGCACACGCAAAAACGGCGCGGTTTTCACCGCGCCGTTCGAAACTTTACCCGGATAATCAACTAAGACTTATGAAGCCTTGATGTTGACAGCCTTCGGGCCCTTGCCCATGCGATCCGGCTCGGTGTCGAAGGTGACCTGCTGGCCTTCGCGCAGCGACTGGATGCCGGAAGCCTGAAGAGCGGAAATGTGGACGAATACGTCCTTAGCACCGCCGTCCGGGGTGATGAAACCAAAACCCTTGTCCTGGTTGAAGAATTTTACGATGCCCTTGGTGGCCATTGGGATAGTCCTTTTCCCTACAGTCTGAGTATTCTGTTCGGGAAACCTTCCCGAACGGCTTTGCCTCCGCGCCATGCGAAAGCCAGTCGAGAAGTTCACGTACGGGGAAAGAACGTCTACGCAGAGGATAAACCTCTGTAGGCTGCCTCGCGTAGTCGGCATTGCCAAATCAGTCCAGTCACCGGCATGCAAATGCCCGAGCGCGCATATGGGTGACAGGATTTGCGACAAAAGGCAAGGGGCAATATTGGGGCGAAGCGGGAATGAGGCCGGATAGGGGGGAGATTTCAAAGGGTTGGGAAGACGGTGCAGGCGTCGGCGTCGGCCGTTTTTGTTTCACTTTGGTACTACGCTGTGGCGAAAATTACCCGGATAGCGATCAACGGCACTGCTTCGACGGCAATTTATTTGCGATGAGTCATTTGAATACCGGTGGAACTCCCACTTCTCTCCAAGAATTGCCGCGTCGTGAAGGGCCGCGAATTCTGCTTCCGGGCGTGGCTGCCAATCCGTATGAGGCAGATGATGAAGTTGATCGAGATGTACAGCTGGAAAACCCAGCTTCTTAGAGAGGGCGACCGCCAACGTTGACTTACCCGCATTGGAAGGGCCGACAACGACAACGCGCTCGCCAAGGGAGTGCAAAGTCAGCATAAGAACACCGGTCGAAGGATTGAAGTGGCTTCAATTCGCCGGAATAAAGGACGTTGTCAACGATCAACGGGCTCGCTCGTGTCAGCGGCAATCTCTCATCGCGGCATATCTGCCCATCTGCACCGCAGCTTTGAGCGGTGGGACCGGTCTTAACCCACTTCGATTTTATAATCCGTGCCTTCCCACCGCTGCGTATCCGTCCAAAAGATCGTGAAGATGATCGTGCCCGGGCCGAGCGTCTTCGTCGGCAGGTCGCAGACGTGAGTGCCGCATCCGGTGTCGCGAGCCTCGGTGTCGGTGCAGGTTGCCCAGCCGTCCTTCGACCAATGCACCAAAGCGGGCTCGGGCAGTTCGATGCGCAGGGTGCGGCCTGCCGGCATTTGGGCGCGCTTGTTGGTCGGGCGCCAGGCGAAGGGCGCAGGGGCAGGTTTCGTGGCGACATAGCGGGCAAAGGTCTGGGGCGGCATGTCGAAGATCGCGCCGTCCCTAAGCGAGCGCAGCAGCTTGATGTGTTCCGCATGTGCCCAGACCAGGGGCATGGCGCTGCCGGAGGGCCTGCCGAGGAAAAGCTCGCGCTCCGGCACGTCGTCGCTGTCCCAGATCTGCTCGGGCAGGAGGCCGCCCTCGCTTGCCGAAGCCTCCAGCGCCGCCAGCAGGCGCTGCGCCTCATCCCTTCGTCCGGCGGCAAGCTCATAGTGAGCGCGCTCGCCGGTCAAAAGCGGCCAGAGCCTTCCGACACCGCTGCCGGAGAAGGGCGCGCCGCCGATGCGCTCGCCATAGCCGTCGTCATTGTAGCGGTACCAGTAAGGTCCGGCAGGAAGGTCGCGCCGCAATTCCGAATCGATCGCCTTGACCGTGCCGACGATGCGCGGGTCGTCGGCGGCCCGAAGGCCGAAGCGCACCAGCGCCAGCGCATCCGGGCTGAGAAGGAGGTCCGCCTCCACGACTTCGTCCCAAGCGTCGCGATTGCGGATAGGGATGAAGTCGCGCCGCAGCGACGAGCTGCCGTCCGTGGCCGATGCGATGCGCACATAATAGCCATCGATGCCGAGGCTGCGCGACAGGTCCGTATCGGTGGCGTAGGTCCATTCCTCGATACGCTCGTTCCAGCCGTCGGCGACCTCGCGCAGATATTGCGCCACCGCCAGCCGACCGGCGGATTCCACGGCATCGGCAGCGGCGAGCAAGCCGGCGATCTCGACGGCAAGCGTGAAGGGCGAGTAGCCGGCATCCTCTTCCCAGCGATCCTGCTGGGTGGCGGGGCCGTTTTTGACGATATAGGCCGCGGCGGCCTCGATGATCGGCAGATAGCGATTTTCCGATGCGCCGATCGCGCCGGCGCGCAGCAGCATGTCATAGAGCAGGATGGGAAAAGCCGTCTCATCCATCTGGATGCCGTACCAGTAGGGCCGGCCGTCGAGCCAGGCATTCTGCACCCAATGGCCGTCCGCTTCCTGGATCGCCGCGAGATAGTCAAGCACGGAGCGCGCGTCGGCCTTGGCGCCGGCGGCAAGCAGCGCGCCGGCAGTTTCCACCAGATCGCGCGTCCAGACCAGGTGATAGCCGCCAAGATCATCATCACTCTTGCTGAATCCCCACGGGATGGAAAGGCTGGCGATGATGGCACCGGAGGCATCGTCGCGGTGGGTGGCAAGCACACCGGTGCTGACGCGGTAGCGGTTGAGCTGGTTGGGATCATGAGGCTCGTCGAGAGCAAGCAGGCTCGCCTGCCACTCCCGCCAACCGCTGCGATAATGCTTCAGCGGGGCCTCGACGCCCTGGTCCAGGCTGAGGACGGCGCGGAAGGCGGCCTCCTCCGGCTGTGTACCGAAGCCGATGGCGATCAGTGCCCGCCCTGCATTCGCCTGGATATCGAGCGTCCCCGACAGCGCGATGTTGCCGGCGGTGGCGCAGCGGTATTCCTCCTTCAGGCTCTCGCCGCGCGACAGCATCTGCCAGCCGTCGGAGAAGCCGACATAGCCTGCCGAACGCGCAAGCCAGGGCACCGAGGCGGCGACGGCGAGCGACCGCCCGGAACCCTCGGCAAAGAGCATCGGCCTGCCTTTGAAATCGGCGTACCAGCCGGTGTTATCGGAGCCGCCATTGACCAGATGCGGCGCCACGAGGGCATGCAGCCGGTAGTCGGAGAGATTGCCGATGAGCGCCTCGAAGCGGAGGTCCTGCAGCACGACCTCGCGATCCGGGTCGGAAAGGACGGTCTTGGTGATGCGATAGCGGCCGTCGCGGGAGGTATTGACGAGGCGAAAAGCCGGAACGCCGTCCTCGATCGCCTGGACGCTATGATCCGCGTCGCGCTTCTCCTCGGAAAAATAGCCGTCAGCCGTCACCATGAAACCGAAATCGCGGACGCAGGCCATATCGAGCCGCGGCGCGTAGATCTCGTTGAGGATGCCATGGCTTGCCGTGAACCAGACGTTGCTCGCCGTGCTGATGGCAGTGCCGACTGCGCTCTTATCACTCGAGGTCCAGCGAGGTTCGATGCCGGGGGCACCGGGCGGGACTACGGAACCGGGTGGCAGTGTCGGAAAGGCCAAGTGTCGATCCTCCGCTCAATATGCGTTCCTCTTCGGCGAGCCATCCTGGATTGAAATTGAGCGATCTGCAATACGCCTGGGCTTGACAGCCGGCGCCGATCTTGCGCCCGATAGAGCGTGGGAACGATTTAAAGGGCAAGGCCCAGAGAGGAGCGCAAGGCATGGCTGACATGACTGAAGCACCCGCAGCAGAGAAAACACGCAGTCACAGCAAACCGAAGGCGGATGCCGCGCCCGCCGACCGCATTGTGCTTGCCGTCGATATCGGTGGGTCGCACGTGAAGGCGGAACTCAGCAGCGGCAGCGAGCGACGCGCGGTCGCGTCCGGACCCCGGATGACTGCGACGAAGATGGTGGCGGCGCTGCGCGATCTCACCGCCGACTGGCATTATGACCTCATCACCATGGGATACCCCGGACCCGTGATCGCCCATCGGGCCGCGGCCGATCCGTTCAATCTTGGATCGGGATGGAAGAATTTCGATTTCGAAGCAGCCCTTGGAAAACCTGTGCGCATGGTCAATGACGCGCTGATGCAGGCGATCGGCAGCTACGAGGCGGGCCGCATGCTCTTCCTTGGCCTTGGCACTGGCCTCGGCTCGGCCATGATCGCCGAGAGCATTTGCATGCCCCTGGAACTGGCGCATATGCCCTATCGCAAGGCGACCTTCGAGGACTATGTCGGCGAACGCGGCCTGGAGCGCCGGGGCAAGGGCAAATGGCGAAAATCGGTATCCGACGTCGTCGAACGCTTGGACAAGGCCCTGCAGCCAAACTACATCGTCATCGGCGGCGGCAATGTCGAGAAGCTCAAGGAATTGCCGCCGAAATGCCGCCGCGGCAGCAATGATAACGCCTTCCGCGGCGGTTTCCGGGTCTGGCTTGACGACAGTCTGCGGTTCTGAACGGTCGTGCTCAGCGCGCTTGACGGGATCGGCAGTATCTCGGCGATGTCTAATTGGGCATCACGCGGTACACGCATGCAGTTCCCTCGACGCCCCGGAGGGGAGCCTCGAAGGCAACCAGCCTTTGGCCGGCGAGGAGTTGGCTGACGCCCGGCGCCGAAAACAGCGCTTCGGAAATGCAAATCTCTCCCGCGCCCGCCAGCGACTGCACGCGTGCGGCAACATTGACCGTTTGGCCGAAGTAATCGAGGTTTTCGTTCAGGCTCACGGCGATCGAGGGGCCGCAATGGGCTCCGATCTTCAGGATAAGGCTGGGATTGCCATGCTCGCCATTGTAGCGCTCGATGACACCCAGAATGTGCAGCGCGGCCGAGACGGCATCGGCCGGGCGGGAGAAAGCGGCCATCACGGCATCGCCGATCGTCTTGACGATCGCGCCCGAATGCTCCTGCACCGTCGCGCCGAGCAAGGCAAAATGCTCGCGAACCAATGCATAGGCATTGAGATCGCCAAGTCGTTCATACATCGCGGTCGACCCCTTGAGGTCCGTGAACAGCAGGGTCACCTGGCGGATGCCCAGGCCTTCCTTCTCGTCGACGTTTTCCGAGCGGAACAGGCGCCGAAAGGTCTGTCGGGCCAGCAGCATGCCGCCAGACATATAGGGATCGAAGTCGAGAGCCGGCTTGATCGTCTGCGCCAGGATTTCCGGCGGCCAATTGATCAGCAGCAGCGAGCCGCGTGAGGCGCCGGAATTCTGCACATCGATGATGACAGGGCCGGGCGGCACCGCCGGCAGCGAAGCGGAAAACCGCTGCCCGTCATAGCCGATCCGCAGGTGCGTCGGCACTGTTACGGGCTCACCCGCGACCGGCAAGGCGAAGCTCGCCTGGGTCTGGACATTGATGCCCGCCAGCGCGCCGGGACCGAGCTCCGTCCTTAATGTTGTGACCGAGCCCGGCGGCAAGAAGGAGAGGCCGCGAACCAGACCCTGCAGGACATCGAGAAAGCGGATCGGTTGGCCGGGTATCCGCGCGTCGCTCAGGAACCGCGCCTTCCAGTGAAAATCCTCGACCGAGAGCGAGGCGGGATCATGAAACGGCAGTCGGCGGAGATGTGGCGACACCGTGAAGGTGACCTCGATGAAGTCGTCGAGATTGGTTTCGCCGCTGACATCGCAGAGGCCGCAGACATAATGGGTCTTCAACGTCCGCAAGGCGCCGAAACTGTCGAGCACCATGCCAGATTGAGGGCAGACCACATCCCAACTCATCTCGAACAATCCGCGTCGGGTCGCATGGAGAAACAGATCGATGCTCTCCGCCTCCGCGATAGCGCGGTCGCGAGCGAAGGCGAGGGGATTGACGCGGAAGAGAGACAAGTCGCCGCCGCTGCGGATCAGCGTTTCGAATTTGGAGATGACCCGCGGACTCCAAGCTCGGGCCTGCTCGATTTCGGCGATCTTGCTTTCAAGGAGCTGTTCCTGAACGTCAGTCATGTGGCACCTGCGTCTTAGCGCTATCGATCAGGTTTGGCCGGGCCTTGGGAGGTGTCTTGGTTGGTTGGGAGTATAGCAGAGAATGGGGTGCGGGTCTGCTTGGTCAAATGGCGAAGGGTCAGGCTTTCAGTCGGACGAGAGCCGTGCTCAGACCAGGCGTTTACCCTGGGCATCGAGAACCTGCTCGCCGTCTTCCTTGGTGAAGGGGCCTTGGCGGGTGTCGGGCAGGATATCCAGAACGAGCTCGGAAGGGCGGGCAAGGCGGGTGCCCATCGGCGTGACGACAAATGGGCGGTTGATAAGGATCGGGTCCTTCAACATGGCATCAAGCAACTGATCGTCGGTCAGGCCCGGATTGTCGAGGCCGAGTTCGGTGTAGGGTGTGCCCTTCTCGCGAATTGCCTCGCGGACGCTCAAACCTGTATCCGCAATCATCTTGACGAGCTGTTCGCGGGTCGGCGGATTTTTCAGATATTCGATGACAGTCGGTTCGATGCCTGCATTCCGGATCAGCGCCAGCGTATTGCGCGACGTGCCGCATTGCGGGTTGTGATAGATCGTGACGTCCATGGTCATGCGGCGGGTTCCGTTTCTGTAAGAGTTTGAGGATTGCGGGCTTCCATCAACAGCCAGCTAGCGAGCATCAGCGCCAGTAATGCGCCCAGGACTTCCGCGACGATAAAGCCCGGCAGATCGACCGGGCGGATGCCCGCAAAGGTGTTCGTCAGCGAGCGGGCGATGGCGACGGCCGGATTGGCGAATGAGGTGGAAGCCGTGAACCAGTAGGCGGCCGTGATATAGAGGCCGACCAGCCATGGCACCGCTTCGGACCGAAAACGCAAGCCGGCGAAGATCACGAAGATGAGGCCGAAGGTGGCCGTAACTTCCGCGAGCCATTGTGCGCCGCCGGTACGGATGGTGGTCGAGCCCTGAAGCAAGGGCAGTTCGAACATGGCATGGGCAAGGAGCGTACCAGCGATGCCACCCAGGATCTGCGCGGCAATATAGGCCAACGTCGAGATTAAGGTCAGCCCGCGGCGGAGCGCGAAGACCAGCGATACGACTGGGTTGAAGTGAGCGCCGGAAATCGGCCCCAGCACGGTAATCAGCACGACAAGGACGGCGCCCGTCGCAAGCGTGTTAGCCAGCAGTGCAAGGGCCGTGTCCGTCGTCAGCCTGTCGGCCATGATGCCCGAACCGACGACGGTGGCAACCAGAAACGCAGTGCCGAGGGCTTCCGAAGCAAGGCGGCGCGAGAGCGGAAACGAAGTCATCGTTTCAGACCGCGGAGCAAATCAGGATATTCATCGGGCTTTTTCCTCTGCGGGCGCGCAGCAGGCGGCAACCTTGGCCGCTGGTGCACAAATTTCGGGGTGGCCGCCGCAGCAGTCGTCCATCAGGAAACGCACGAGGCCACTCAGCGCATCATAATTGGCGGTGTAGATAATGGAACGAGCTTCACGCTGCTGACTGACTAGGCCGGCGCGATCTAGCTCCTTAAGATGGAACGAGATGTTCGACGGCGATACTTCGAGTTTTTCCGCGATCGTTCCGGCCGGCATGCCTTCAGGACCGGCAACGACGAGCATGCGGACGATCTGTAGCCGGGTCTCCTGAGAGAGCGCGCCGAACGAACCGAGAGCTTGACGCTCATTCATAATTCAATAATCCTTGAAATATTGAAACAAGGAGTATCTCAAATGAATACGATCGACAAGATCCAATCTTCAGATATCAACCTCGGCCTTTTGCTCGAGACCTTAGCTGCCTCTCGCAATCTACCGCTTGTGTTCCGCTATGACGGCCTGCCGATGAAGCCAGGCTATCACGTTACCGAAGTCAAGGTGGGGCAGTTTTCAGCGCTGGGCTGCGGGGCCAATGCGGAAGCATGGGCTGCCATCGTCAGCAAGGTTTCCGAGCATGTTCGGCTTGATGGCTCGGCGAAGCTGACCTTTGAGATAAGCGATGGCGTGCAGCCGATACAGCTCTATTGCGCATCGACCCCGATCATCAGCGGCGGCGCGTTGGATGTCGAACTCGTTCGCCGTTCGGTGAGCTGCAAGCCGCGTGACCGGTGGCTGGCTGAACAAGCTCAAGCGGCGGCCTGCTGTGGATCAAGCACTGCCAAGTGCTGCGGATAATCCGCACCGTGATCGCCATGGGGCCATAAGCCACCAAACCCGCTACCGCCCAGGCCGCCCCGTCTTTCCCTTGGTCCGGCCCTTCCGCTGCTTCTCATCCACCGCATCCTCATAGGACCCGACGCCCGGCTTTGCCCGGATGATCGGCTTGTCCGGCATCTTGCCGAGGACCGGCTTCTCCGTCCTGCCGACGGTCATTTCGTCTAGGGTGTTCTTGCGGAAGAGGGGCATACCGGCATCACTGCCGGGACCCATTTCATCGAGGCTGGGCTTGGCGAAATAAGAGCGCTGTGTCCCGCCCTCTTGGTTCGAGGGTCGCTGCGCTCCCGCCTCGCCATGAGGGCTACCTGCTGAGGCCCTCGCGCCGGTTTCACCATTGGGGCCACCGGCCGAGGCGCCTGCTCCGTCCTCATCCTGAGGTGCGGAGGTTGAAGACCGGAGCCTCGAAGGATTGGGGCGGCCACTTTTGCCGCCTTCAATACTCTTTGCCTCTTCGCGCGCCATCGGGTCGTCCATGACGGCGAGTTCGGCGGCCTTGAGGCGTTTGATTTCGTCGCGCAGTCTGGCGGCCTTTTCGAAGTCGAGGTCGGCGGCGGCGTCGCGCATTTGTTTTTCCAGCGCGTTGAGGTGGGCCTGCAGGTTGTTGCCGACGAGGTGGCCGCCATCGGCGAAACCCTTGCCGGAGACGCCGGTGATGTCGGCGCGGACATGGTCCTTCTCGTAGACGCTGTCGAGAATGTCGGAAATTTTCGCTTTCACCGATTCCGGCGTGATGCCGTTTTCGAGGTTATAGGCCATCTGCTTTTCGCGGCGGCGGCTGGTTTCGTCCATCGCCCGCTGCATCGAACCGGTGACGGTGTCGGCATAGAGGATGACCTTGCCGTCGACGTTACGCGCCGCGCGGCCGATCGTCTGGATCAGCGAGGTTTCCGAGCGCAGGAAGCCTTCCTTGTCGGCATCGAGGATGGCGACGAAGCCGCATTCGGGGATGTCGAGACCTTCGCGCAAGAGGTTGATCCCGACGAGCACGTCGAAAGCGCCGAGGCGCAGGTCGCGGATGATCTCGATGCGCTCCAGCGTGTCGATGTCGGAGTGCATGTAGCGGACGCGCACGCCCTGTTCATGCAGATACTCGGTCAGGTCCTCGGCCATGCGCTTGGTCAGCACGGTGCAGAGGGTGCGGTAGCCTTTGGCGGCGGTCTCGCGGATTTCGCCGAGCACGTCGTCGACCTGGGTGCGGGCGGAGCGGACCTCGACCGGCGGGTCGATCAGGCCGGTCGGGCGGATGACCTGTTCGGCGAAGACGCCGCCGGACTGCTCCATTTCCCAGCCGCCCGGCGTCGCAGACACCGCGACCGTATCCGGCCGCATGGCATCCCATTCCTCAAAGCGCAGCGGGCGGTTGTCCATGCATGAGGGCAGGCGGAAGCCGTATTCGGCCAGCGTCGCCTTGCGCCTGAAGTCGCCGCGATACATGGCGCCGATCTGCGGCACGGTGACGTGGCTTTCGTCGATGAAGATGATGGCATTGTCGGGAACATATTCGAACAGGGTCGGCGGCGGCTCGCCGGGATTGCGGCCGGTGAGATAGCGCGAATAGTTCTCGATGCCCTGGCAGGAGCCGGTGGCCTCAAGCATCTCGACGTCGTAGCGCGTGCGCTGCTCCAGGCGCTGCGCCTCTAGCAGGCGGCCGGCCTTCTCCAGCTCGGCGAGGCGGAGCTTCAGCTCCTCCTTGATCGACTTGATGGCGGCGTTCAGCGTCGGGCGCGGCGTGACATAGTGCGAATTAGCGTAGATCTTCACCGATTTCAGGTCGCCGGTCTTCTGGCCGGTCAGCGGATCGAACTCGGTGATGGCGTCGATCTCGTCGCCGAACATGGAGATGCGCCAAGCGGCATCCTCCAAGTGGGCCGGGAAGATTTCGATCGTATCGCCGCGGACGCGGAAAGAGCCACGGATGAAATCCATGTCGCGGCGCTTGTATTGCTGCGCCACGAGGTCGGCCAGGAGCTGGCGCTGATCCAGCCGATCGCCGACATTCATCTGGAAGGTCATGGCCGTATAGGTTTCGACCGAGCCGATACCGTAGATGCAGGAGACCGAGGCGACGATGATACAATCGTCGCGCTCCAGCAGCGAGCGCGTCGCCGAGTGGCGCATGCGGTCGATCTGCTCGTTGATGGAGGACTCCTTCTCGATATAAGTGTCCGAGCGCGGCACATAGGCTTCCGGCTGGTAGTAATCGTAGTAGGAGACGAAATATTCGACGGCGTTATCCGGAAAGAAGTTCTTGAATTCGGAATAGAGCTGCGCCGCCAGCGTCTTGTTCGGCGCCAGGATGACGGCCGGGCGCTGGGTCTCTTCGATCACCTTGGCCATCGTGAAAGTTTTGCCGGAGCCGGTGACGCCGAGCAGCACCTGGCTGCGGTCACCGTTTTCCAGGCCTTCCACGAGGTCGCGGATCGCCGTCGGCTGGTCGCCGGCCGGGCGGTAATCCGAGGCCATGCGAATGCTGATGCCGCCCTCGGATTTTTCCGGCCGGGCAGGGCGGTGCGGCGTCCAGATCTTGCCGTTCTTGTGCAGCGGATTGCCGCTTTCGATCAGCGCCGACAGCGCCTCGACCGTGGCGGTGACGGCCGTGCCGGCATTGGCGGCATCCTCCAGCGTCGTGTCCATGCCGGCCACCGGATTAAGCCCGGCGGCGGCTCGTGTTTTTGGGTCGGTAGAACCACCCATGGAGGTTCCGCGCGCCGATTTCGAAGCGGCGATCTCGACCTTCTTGCGGTGCTTGCCCGCCTTGGAGGCGATCTCGCGCTGGCTTTCGACGCTGGCGGCCTCGGCATCCGCTTCGAGCTGCTTGACCCAATCCGCGACGCTGCCGCTGAGCGGCGCACCTTCAAACGAGGCTTGCGGCGCCTCTTCGAAACCGGTCGGGGCGGGGGAATTTTTCGGTGATTTTGCCATGGGCGGAATATGGAGGGAGTCAGCGCCGATGTGAAGGGGGAAAGGGTACAGAAGGGAAACGGATGGTAGAATTTTCCGCTCTTCATCACGTAAAATGTGATGGAACAGAAAGGCAGCCGAGACGTTGGCGGGACGCTGCCCCAGACATCCGCCGGTTTATTCCGCAAGCATTGGTGGAGAAGCCCGCCGCAGCGTCGAACCTGCCCGGCAAAGTGCCGGGTCCCCCCTTGCTTCGACGGCATCCGGAATTGCCCGCCTCGCCGCCGCCATCCGGTCGGAGGACCATGATGTCAGCATTGGATAGTTTACGCTCTTTGTCCCCACAACAACGCAACACCGTCATTGCCGCCTATCTCGGCTGGACGCTGGATGCTTTCGATTTCTTCATATTGGTCTTCGTTCTCAAACGTATCGCCGAGGAGTTCCATACCGACGTTCCGACCGTCTCCGTGGCGATCTTCCTGACGCTTGCCATGCGGGCGCTCGGAGCGCTGATCTTCGGGCTTGCCGCCGATCGCTTCGGCCGGCGGGCGACGCTGATGGCGGACGTGCTGCTTTATTCGATCTTCGAGTTTCTCACCGGTTTCTCCACCGGTCTGACGATGTTTTTGATCCTGCGGGCGCTCTTCGGCATCGCCATGGGCGGCGAATGGGGCGTCGGTGCGTCATTGACGATGGAAACCGTGCCGGAGGATTCGCGCGGCATCGTCTCCGGCATTCTGCAGGCCGGCTATCCCTCCGGCTATCTGCTGGCGTCGATCGTGTTCTTCCTGCTGTTCCCGATCATCGGCTGGCGCGGCATGTTCATGGTTGGTGCTCTGCCGGCGCTGCTGGTGCTCTATATTCGCCGCAGCGTGGAGGAATCGCCGGCTTTCCTGCGGCGGCAGGCGACACCGCAGCGGTCGTTCATTACCGTACTGCGCGAGAACATTCCGCTGTTCCTGTGGGCGGTAGTGCTGATGACCGCATTCAATTTCTTCAGCCACGGCACGCAGGATCTCTATCCAACCTTCCTCGAAGTGCAGCGGCAATATCGCAGCTACACGGTCGGCGCCATCGCCATCGTCTATAATATCGGTGCGATCATTGGCGGCTTGTTTTTCGGAGCCTTGTCGCAGCGCATCGGCCGGCGGCGAGCAATCGTCATTGCATCGGTGCTGACAATTCCGGTCGCGCCGCTATGGGTCTATGCGCCCGGACCGGTGCTGCTCGCCGTCGGCGCCTTCCTGATGCAGTTCTTCGTGCAGGGCGCCTGGGGCATCGTTCCGGTGCATCTCAACGAACTGTCGCCCGACGAAGTGCGCGGCACGTTCCCCGGTGTCGCCTATCAGCTCGGCAACCTATTCGCCTCCGGCAATGCAACGATCCAGGCGGGGCTGGCGGCGCGTTGGAACGGCGACTACGCCTTTGCGTTGATGATCGTATTGATCATCGTCGCGGTCGTCGTGGCGCTGTTTTCCGGTTTCGGTTTCGAGAAGAAGGATATCCGCTTCGGCGGCAAGGGGACCGAGGAACCCCAGAGCGCGATGCCGATCTGATCGCCGCGCCCCGTCGGAGCACGGGCCGGCGGCTCATCGCCGCCGGCCTCCAGTCTAGAGCCGTTCAGCGTTTCACGGAATCGCTTTCCCGCTCTATCTCTTTGTTTTGACGCATTCCGGACGGAAAACCGCTGCGCACTTTTCCTGGAAGTGCTCTATTTGCCGCAGATCTCGGAAATCTTCGCCTGTGCGAAACCGCGGGCGAGCTCCTGTATTCCGCCGACGGAGGATATCAGGTCGCCGATCGGTCCGCTGACGCCGACATGCGAATCGGTGATTTTGCAAGCGCCGACATCGACCGTCACCGAGGCTTCCAACTGCCCCTTGACCGTTGCCTGGACGATACCGTGCGATTTGCAGGCGAGATCGGCACGGGCGTTGATCTGCACGCCGCCGGCTGCGTTGCAGAGATCGAGCGATTTGACCTCGAATTTCTCCTTGTGATCGAGACCCGGCAGCTTCTTGCAGGGGTCGGCCTCGTTCACCGATTTCTCGATCTGCGGACCGAATTTGCTTTGCAGCAGCGACCAACAGGAGCCGGGTGCGGTCTGGGCTTGCGCCGATGCCAGAGGTAGAGGAGAGAGCGGCAGAGCGAAGGCGACGGCCAACAATCCCATGCGAAGCGAGGGCAGGAGCGAGGAGGGCAGTGCAGCGGATATCTTGGTCACGGAGGTCGATTCCTTGGCGGATGGGATAAGAGACTATGCGCGCAGTCTTCCATGTCTCCCGCCGACGGTGCAATCCCCACATTGTTGTGAACGCACGATGCTTCCAGCTACCGCCGATTCGCCCATTTCCATATTCACGTCACTGCTGCATTCAGGCGCGGCACTCCGCTCTTGAATTTTCGGGGATGGCCGGGCCATGGTGCGAGCGATTCGTTATGCCCAAAGGATTTACCGTGCCCTCTATTCTCAACCCGGCCGCCGTCTGGCCGGTTATCATGCTGTTTGCCTCCAATGTTTTCATGACTTTCGCCTGGTACGGCCATCTCAAGCACAAGAGCACGGCCATCGCGATCGCCGTTCTCGGCAGTTGGGCCATAGCCTTCTTCGAATATTGCCTGGCCGTGCCTGCCAACCGCCTCGGCTCTGACTACTATTCGACCGCGCAGTTGAAGACGATGCAGGAGGTGATCACGCTGATCGTATTCTCTGGCTTCTCGGTCTTCTGGCTAGGCGAGAATCTGACCTGGGGTCATGCCATCGGCTTCGTGCTGATTGCAGTCGGTGCCTCCTTCATTTTCCGGGGATGAAGTTGGCATAAGCCGCTAGGCAGCGGGCGCCATTCATCCTATGATTCGTCCGGCGGTTCGGCCTTCGCGGAACTGCCGGTGAATGGCGTGTTTCGGGAGGATGGGATGTCGGGTTCATTGCGTTCGGTGCTGGATGAAGCGTCGCCCAGGCTGGCGCCGCTGGAAGCGAACGGCAAGATCCTGTCGATGGCACCGGACCGTTTCGGCTATCTCGAACCCACCGATGCAGCGACCGATATTGCGACGCTGCGCGAGCAATATCAGGAGCATGGCTATCTCTGGTTCAAGGGATTTCTGAAGCGGCAGGATGTGCTCGATTTCCGCGCCTGGGTGTTCGCGCATCTGATGGACACCGGGCTTCTGCAACCCGGCTCGGACCCAGTGATGGGCCTTGCCGCCAAG
Organism: Rhizobium leucaenae USDA 9039; assembly: GCF_000426285.1. GTDB lineage: Bacteria > Pseudomonadota > Alphaproteobacteria > Rhizobiales > Rhizobiaceae > Rhizobium > Rhizobium leucaenae. Next base: position 21,850 of record NZ_AUFB01000010.1, read on the forward strand.
ACGGAAGCCGACAAGTCGCTGGCCGACCGGCGGCTGATGGCACTGGTACGTTCGGTTACCTATGAGGGCTTCTGCACCCAGCCGCGGCTGGCTTCCTTCATGGACGAATTCCTGCAGGGCATTTCCTATCTGCACAAACGCAAGATCATGCGCTTCACCCGGCCGAATACCGGCGTTGTCACCCCTGCGCACTATGATCTCGTCTATCTGCGCGGCGGCACGAGCCGCATCGTCACGGCCTGGATTCCGATCGGCGACGTTCCCATCGATATGGGCGGCCTCGTCTACCTCGAGGGATCGCACCGGATCGGCGCCGATATGGAGAAGGAGTTCGCGATCAAAAGCGCGGCGCTCTCGCCGGAGGAACGCATCAGCGCCTTCAACAAGAACATGACCGAGGGCGGCTGGGTTTCGAAAGACCTGCCCGACATGGCGGAGCGCTTCAAGACGCGCTGGCTCGCTGCCGACTACGAGGCCGGCGATGTCGTGCTGCACAGCCCCTATATGATCCATGCGTCCACGACGAATCGCGATTCGAATGGCCGCCTGCGCCTGTCGACAGATATCCGCTATCAGAATGTCGAGGATGAAATCGACGCCCGCTGGGGCAATCACTGGAGCTTGGGAGATATGCTTTAGAGCACTTCCAGGAAAAGTGCGAAGCGATTTTCCGTCCGGAATGCGTAAAAACGAAGGGATAGAGCGGGAAAGCGATTCCGCGAAACGCTGAACCGCTCTAAAGCTCCTCGCGATCTTTCAGGTTCGCTCCCACGCTTTAGCTCCTTGTTTTTGCATGTCGTTCTCGCAAAACCGCCGCACACTTTTGCGCGACATGCATTAGACGCGAGCGCTCCAGCTCAATTCATCTGATCGAGAATGCCCCGTGCCGGCGCATAGCCTTGGGCAGCGGCTTTCCGGAACCAGCCTATCGCCGTGTTGCGGTCTCTGGTGACGCCGTCGCCGCGGAGATAAGCGTAGCCGAGATGGAATTGTGCTTTGGGCAGGCCTTGATTGGCGGCCTTGGCAAACCATGCGATAGCCTGGGCGTAGTCCTGCGGAACGCCTTTTCCGAGCGCATAGAGACTGCCGAGGCCATCCTGCGACGCGGCATCGCCCTTGATTGCCAAAGGCTGCCAATGGGCGAGGGCGCTGGCATAGTCGCCCCTCTCGTAGGCGGCCTGCCCATCCTCGGCATGGGCCTGGAAGACGATAGAGAGTGCCAGCGCCAGTCCGAAGCCAATCTGTCTGAGCCGCATCCGGCGATCTCCCATCCGTGATTCCCGTCGGAGCAAGAGCTAAGCATAGCGGACTGTCGGCGCAAGGCTGACAGCGGCCTTGGTCATTCCGGTCGTCTTAGATCCGGATGGCCTTTTGCTGCTGTGGTCGCTCCTCATCATCGGGCTCATTGTCATCATGGCCCATGGCGTTAGCCTTGCGGAACCATTCGAAGGATTTTGCCCAATCTGCCGGCACGCCATCGCCGTCACGATACATGACGCCGAGATTGTAGGCAGCGTCGGCATAGTTCTGCACGGCTGCCTTTTCAAACCAGTTGACGGCTTGCAGGCCATCCTTGGCGACGCCTTTGCCGTCGCGGTACATTACGCCGAGATTGTATTCGGCTTCTACGTCATTCTGATCCGCCGCCTTGCGAAACCAGGTAACCGCCTCAGCGTCATCTTCGGCAATTCCGTCGCCATCGGCATACATGGCGCCGAGATTATATTGCGCCTCGGCATCGCCCTGATCGGCCGCTTTGCGGAACCAGGAAACGGCTTGATTGCCGTCTTTGGGCACACCTTCGCCGTCGCGATACATGACGGCAAGATTGTATTCCGCCTCGATTTTTCCCTGGTCGGCGGACTTTCTGTACCAGGCTAGAGCCTGGGCATCGTCTCGCGGCACGCCGTCGCCTTCGTCGTACATGATGGCGAGATTGTATTGCGCGTCGGCATTGCCCTGGTCGGCGGATTTGCGATACCAGGCGACAGCTTCGCTCTTGTCCTGGTTTACACCGTCGCCATTGTCGTACATGACGCCGACATTGAACTGCGCATCCGCGTCGCCTTGCTTGGCTGCCTTGCTGTACCAGACGAAAGCCTGCGCTCTATCTTGGGCCACCCCTTCGCCGTTGTCGTACATCAAAGCGAGATTGTATTGCGCATCGCGATAGCCTTGTTCCGCAGCCTTGCGGTACCAGACGACCGCCTGGGCGTCGTCCGTCGCGACACCTTCACCTTCGTCATACATGGTGCCGACGTTGAACTGCGCCTCGGCGCTGCCCTGATCGGCCGCCTTGCGATACCAGTTGAGCGCCTGCGTGAGATCCTTCTCGACGCCGTCGCCTTCCTCGTACATTTCGCCGAGTTTCAGTTGTGCCGTAGCGTCGCCTTGGGTCGCGAGCGGGCGCCAATAGTCCAGCGCCGCCTTGTAGTCGCCCCGGTCGTAGGCGTCCTGTCCGCGATCGGCATGCGCAACGCCGATGGATGCAAGCGCAAAAAGCAGTCCAATGGCCGCCCTCTTGAAACGCACGATCTGCTCCTCAGCCTGTGATCTCTTCATGTGTGAATATTCGCAACGAGCGAAAGCGCTCTGCATGCAGGAGTTATAGGCCTACGGCAATAGCGTCGTCAGCACATCGAGAAGAATCCAGCCCGGTGCTTCGCTCTGGCCATTCGTCTTGATGCGTTCTTCACCCTCCGGGCCAACATCCTTGATCAGACCGCCGCCGTTGTCCGCCATGTAGTTCACACCATATTGCGCTTCCGGCAGGCCCTGATCGGCTGCCTTATGAAACCAATCGGAGGCTTGGTTCGTATCTTTCGCCACGCCATAGCCATTGTAGTACATATATCCGAGGCCGTATTGGGCACGGGCGTCGCCTTGCTCGGCGGCCTTGCGGAAGAGGTCGGCCGCCTGGCCGTAGTCTTTGGAAACACCCTCTCCATGGTAATAGAGGTAAGCAAGGGCGTATTGGCCTTCCGAATTGCCCTGGTCTGCGGATTTGCGATACCAGGCAGCAGCTTCGTTCTTGTCCGGGGCCGTGCCCTGGCCATTGTCATACATATAGCCGAGCGCATATTGTGCATCACCGCGTCCCTGGTCGGCGGACTTGCGATACCAGGCCAGCGCTATCGTATCGTCTTCGCGGACGCCGAGGCCGTGTGAATACATGTAGCCCAGAGCATACTGGGCCTGCGGCTGCCCGAGCGCGGCGGATTTCTGATACCAACCTACCGCCTGCGCGTTATCGATATCGAGGCCGCGGCCATTGGCGAGGGAGTAGCCGAGGGCATATTGCGCGTCTGCATTGCCCCGTTCGGCGGCTCTGCGGTACCAGGCATTGGCCTGTTCCTGGTTCTTGTCGGTGCCGCGGCCGTTGGAATACATGTAGGCAAGGGCGTATTCCGCCTTGGCGTTGCCCTGTGCTGCTGCCTTTCGATACCAGTCGACCGCCTGCGCATCGTCGTGCTCAACACCTTGGCCGTTGGCGTAGCGATAGCCGAGGCCATATTGGGCGGCCGGATTGCCGTCTTTTGCGTACTGTACCCAATATTTCAGCGCGATCGTGGTATCGCCCGGCCCTGGCGCGGGATCATCGGCATAAGCAAAGGGAGCGAGCGAGAGAGCCAGCGCCAATCCAAATGCCAAGCTGTTGATCTTCAAAAGCGCGCCCTCCCGCTCGCAAGCTAATATCCGGCCGCACTGAACAATGCCGGATGGTTCCGGTCAAGAAATCTACAGCATGGACATGGCAGCCGTTTTACCGACATCGTTCCGGTCGGCGCCTTTGCCGTTCTCATGCGTCGAATGCAGAAAAATACGGGCGTCGTTCGCTGCATGGCTGATTGCTTCTATCCAGGGAGCACATCATACAGCCGAAAGATCCAGCTAATCTGGTAGATCAGTCCGATCGACACGAACACCGCTTGGAAACGGCGATTAGCAGTGATAGCGGCAATGATGCAGAGCACGATGTAGACAACATTGCGGGTCGGATACTCCCAGCCGAGCGATCGGAAATAAGTCTCGCCCTTTAGCAACGTGTCGATGAGATCGACCGCATAGGTGACGGCGAGCAGGCCGAAAAACCAGTGGCGGCGAGAGATGAAATACTCCTCGAAACCGCCATAATCCTCGATCGAGGGAGGGTTCAGCAGCACGCAAAGGAAATAGAACAGACAGCAGAAACAGATCAGGAAAAGGTAGACGCCGAAATTGATCTGGGCCACGGACTGCAGCCGGTATTCCCACCACCAGAAATGGATGATGAACAGGAACATCGATAGCACCCAGCCGAGATGAACCAGATAGACGCGGTTCTTGCCAGGGGCTTGCACGAAACCGGCGAGGCGCGTCAGGAGCTGGGCAAGAGCAAGGCCGATGACCATGCTCATGACTGTCCTGATATAGACGTAAACCTCGGGCGTTCGTGCAGCCTCCATCCCGTCAGCTCTCCGCGGGAACCGGCTTCGGCGCACCGCTCTCGTCAAGCGCCACCATGATGAATGTACCGGCCGTGACCTTCTCCAACTTGGCGTAGCGCGAGCGGTGGGCCCAAGCTTCGACGATGAGTGTGATCGAGGTCCGGCCGACGCGTTCGATATGGGTATAGACGCTCAACGTGTCGCCGATCTTCACCGGAAGCTCGAAAGCCATTTCCTTGACCGCGGCGGTGACGACGCGACCACGCGCCCTCTCGGCGGCGCGAATGCCGCTCGCCAAGTCCATCTGCGCCATGACCCAGCCGCCGAAAATATCGCCAGCCGGATTGGCGTCGGCGGGCATGGCCAGCGTACGCAAGGTCAGTTCGCCTCTTGGCTTGACGCTGTCATTCATTCACTCGCTCCAATCGACAAAGGCTTTGATTCCGGCGTTCAGCCTACGCAATCGAGACGCGGTGGGAAAGCCTTCGTCTGTGCTCGACAACAGCTCTTTCGAAATGCTTCACGCTTTTTCGGAGGATCCCAATGTCGCACTCTGGCTGGCGGTAAGCATTCATTCACCGTTTTTACTTAAAATTCGTAATAGTTGCCGACCGTGGCTGGGGCAGCAGGAGCGGATCTAGAGTATGGCGTATTTGTCCTTTCTGCGGCGGGCTGTCCTGCCGCTGCTCGTGTCGTCGGCGCTGGTCGCCTGCACGGCCGATAGCCTCGTCCCGCCGTCGAACATCGACAGCAGCGCTCGCGTTGGCTCGATCAAGCCGCATCGCAGCATGCCGCCGAGGCAGTTCAGCTATCAGGGTGACGAAACTCCCGTTAACTCCGCCTCTGCCAATTACGCCAACACATATAATCTCTCGGGCAGCCGGCAGGGCGCCGCGCAGATGCCCGCCTCCGCCAAACAGGGCCGTTTGCCCATGAGCGGTGCCAATGAGGCCGTCACGACCACGGACGTCGAAGAGGGCCTGGCACAGCAGTCGGATGTGCCCTCTCAGGGCGTCAATATGGATGCGGAACTCGGTGTGGGGCCGAGCGAGGAAGCCCAGTCCGGGCCGGTTGTCGGGCTGGCGCAGGAGGAACGGCAGAACATTGCGGAGGGCGAAACCGATCAGCCTGTGGTCGACAGGATCGGCTCGGATACGCCGGTGCAGGCCAACCGCTCCATCATTCAACGCCCGACCGCACAGGCTGAGCTCAGTCAGTCACCGATCCGCCGCCAGATGCCGAATACGCAGGTCGCCATGTTGCCACGCGTCGGCAATCCGATGCCGCGGATCGAACAGCAGGAGGAGGCGCCGCAGTCGGCGCCCGGCGGCGCCATGCCTGCTTCGGAAATTGCCTGCCGGCAGGAATTGCAGCGTATGGGGGTCGTCTACAACGACAAGCCGCCGATTTCCGACGGTCCGGCCTGCCAGGTTCCCTATCCGGTTTCTCTGAGCGGGCTTTCCGGCAACATCGCCGTCAGGCCGGCGGTGACGCTGAACTGTCAGGTGACGCTTGCCTTCGCCAAATGGGTAAAGAACGAATTGGCGCCGGCGGCCCGCACACGCTATTGGACGGGCGTCGGCACAATCGTGCCGCTCGGGGGCTATTCCTGCCGCCGGATGAACAATAGCCGGCAACGCTACAATCCGATGTCGGAACATGCCCATGGCAATGCCATCGATGTCGGCACCTTCATCCTGAAAAACGGCCATGTCATCGATGTCCGTAAGAAGGGGCTGTTCTCCTTCCGTGAGGGCCGGCTGTTGAAGGCGGTGCGCAGCGATAGCTGCAATTATTTCGACACCGTACTCGGCCCAGGCAGCAATGCCGAACACTGGAACCATTTCCATTTCGACCTCAGGGATCGCAGGGGCGGACGCCGATACTGCAGCCTGTGATGCCAAATTTGTTGGGCGGGAACAGCAGCAGTATATCGTGAGCCGCACATCATCGAGTGCGGGATAGGTCGCCCTACAAAATCAAGTAATCTTGATAGTTGTCCGTCGATCGGTAGAGTGAACGCCATGACTGATAAGACGTCCATCAGATCAAAGAAGGCGGCCAAACCGAGCAATGAAGGCGCTACCCTCCTTGCCGGCGGCAATCCGCAGATCGCGAAGGGCGAGGGTGACGCACCCGTACAAGCCTACCTCGCGGCCATGCCGGGCTGGAAAAGCGACATCGGCCGCCGCCTCGATGCACTCATCACGCGCACGGTTCCAGATGTGCGCAAGGCGGTCAAATGGAACTCGCCGCTTTACGGGATGGAAGGTCAAGGCTGGTTCCTCGGCATCCATTGCTTCACGAAATACGTCAAGGTGGCCTTCTTTCGCGGCACGTCGCTCGGTCCCATCCCTCCCGGCGATTCCAAGAGCAAGGAGACGCGCTATCTTGATATCCATGAAGGCGATCAGCTCGACGAAGCTCAGCTTGCCGCCTGGATAAGGCAGGCCAGCCAACTGCCGGGCGAACGAATGTGAAGGTCAGTGCGGCATGCGTGCTGACGCTCGAATGACAGCGGTGCGACATCCATGAAGAAAGCGACGAAAAGCATGACGAAGAGTGACCCGAAGGAAGGAACGGCAGAGGACTCTGCCTCCCATTTGATCGACGGCAGAATCAAGGAGCTCAGCGATTGGCGGGGCGAGACGCTTGCTCATGTCAGAACTCTCATCCACCAGGCGGACCCGGAAGTGGTCGAGGAGTGGAAATGGAGAGGAGTACCGGTGTGGGAGCATGACGGAATCATCTGTACCGGCGAGACCTACAAGAATGTCGTGAAGATGACCTTCGCCAAGGGCGCCTCATTGGAGGACCCGTCAGGCCTCTTCAACTCCAGTATGGAAGGCAATACCAGGCGCGCTATCGATATTCATGAGGGCGAAAAGATCGATGAAGAGGCATTGAAGGCCCTCATTCGCGCCGCCGTGGCGCTGAATACGTCGGCGCGTGCCGCTCGCCCCGCCCGCTCTCAGAAGAAACCAAAAAACGCCTGAGGAACGTCGCGAGAAAACTGCGGTGGCTCACTGTGGAATAGTGTGGGCAAGAAGTTGCATTTACGCGCATTCTCGTACTTCCCTATAACTGTGGCGGCCGAAGCGGGAGAGCTGTTTTATGGAAGAAGCACCGAGAAGGAAGAGAGGGCTGGGGAAGGCCCTGGTCGCCGCGCTCGTTGCAATCGTTCTCGTCATCGGCGGGCGCTGGTATGCGTATGTTGCCTATGCCGACGATCCGTTCGATGAAGTTGGCATCGGCCTTAACACGATGATGCCGGGTCCGATCCGCGAAAAGGGTTGCGCGATGCTGAAGGCGCGCTTCGAGAACAAGACCCTGCCGCCGGCAGGCTGCGGGGTCAACGGCAACTGGTAGCGGGATTGAGAGCCGGTAAAAGAAAAGCCGGCGCGGGGCCGGCTGGAGTGGCGCACAGCAGCGACAGGGGATCTTTGCTGGCCCCAGAAAAAGAATTTCATGTTGCAATGCCGCATGCAATAGGGATGTGAAGACAACAAATTTGCGAATATTATCGGCGCCGACGCTGTCGCCAAGAGGCGTTGGGCGGAGTGCGACAGTCGCTGCTCACCTAAGGAAGATATGCCTGAGTAAGGTCACGGTTTAATGACAGCCCGTGGCCTGGTTTCTTTCCTTCAGCCGAACACAGTGTTTCATTTCGGCTGGGTGGTAAAAGCCACAGACCCGGCTATATAGCGGGCAAACGCCGCAGATCTAATCAGAAAAGCCGGACTTCGCCTCCATCATGGCCCCGATCATTTCTATCCGTAATCTCACCAAAACCTATTCCAATGGGTTTCAGGCATTGAAGGGCATCGATCTCGACGTCGATAAAGGCGAGATTCTGGCTCTGCTCGGTCCGAACGGCGCGGGCAAGACGACGATGATCTCCATTGTCTGCGGAATCGCCAATCCGAGCGGGGGCACGGTGACCGTAGGCGGTCATGATGTCGTCAAGGAATTTCGCGCCACGCGCACCATGATCGGTCTGGTGCCGCAGGAGCTGACGACGGATCAGTTCGAGACCGTGTGGAACACAGTCAGCTTTTCACGCGGCCTGCACGGCAAGAAACCGAATCCCGCGCATATCGAGCAGGTGCTGCGGGATCTGTCACTCTGGGACAAGAGGGACAACATGCTGCGCCAGCTCTCTGGAGGCATGAAGCGGCGTGTTCTGATTGCCAAGGCGCTGTCGCACGAGCCGCAAATCCTCTTCCTGGACGAGCCTACGGCTGGCGTCGACGTGACGCTGCGCAAGGACATGTGGCACGTCGTCGAGCGGCTGCGGGCGTCCGGCGTCACCATCATCCTGACGACGCACTATATCGAAGAAGCCGAGGAGATCGCCGACCGTGTCGGCGTGATCAATGACGGCAAGCTGTTGCTGGTGGAAGAAAAGAAGGCACTGATGGCCAAGCTCGGCCGCAAGCAGCTCATCCTCGACCTGCTGGAGCCGCTGAATGCTGTGCCGCATCCTCTTAATGGCAATGGCCTGTCGCTGGGGCCGAATGGCACGACGCTGATCTACGACTATGACGCCGAGCATGAACAATCGAGCATTGCGGCCCTGCTGTCGCGCCTGGCGGCCGCGGGAATTCATTTCAAGGATTTGTCGACGCGGCAGAGCTCGCTCGAAGACATCTTCGTATCGCTGGTGGGAGAAGACAAATGAACTTCGAGGCGATCAAATCCATCTATGCGTTCGAGATGGCCCGCACGCGCCGCACGCTGCTGCAGAGCGTCGTCTCGCCGGTCATTTCCACCTCGCTCTATTTCATCGTCTTCGGCGCCGCGATCGGCTCCCGCATTCAACTGGTTGAGGGCGTTTCCTACGGCGCTTTCATCACGCCTGGCCTCATCATGCTGACGCTGCTAGGCCAGTGCATAAGTAACGGTTCCTTCGGCATCTATTTCCCGAAATTCACCGGCACGATCTATGAGGTTCTTTCCGCACCCGTTGCCATGACGGAAATCGTTCTCGGCTATGTCGGCGCTGCGGCGACCAAGGGCATGCTGATCGGGCTGATCATCCTGCTGACGGCGAATTTCTTCGTGCATATCACCATCGAACACCCCTTCATGATGATCCTGTTCTTCGTGCTGACGGCGGTGACGTTCAGCCTGTTCGGCTTCATGATCGGTATTTGGGCGGGGAATTTCGAGCAGCTCAACCTCATTCCCATGCTGGTCGTGCCGCCGCTCACCTTCCTTGGCGGCAGCTTCTATTCCATCAACATGCTGCCGCCCTTTTGGCAGGCCGTCAGCCACCTCAATCCGGTCCTCTATCTCGTCAGCGGCTTTCGCTGGAGCTTCTACGGCATTGCCGATGTCAACCCGGCACTGAGCCTTGCGATGATCACGCTTTTCCTCTTGATCTGCCTGGCGACCCTCGCGTGGATTTTCAGAACGGGATATCGGTTAAGGAACTGATCGAAAGGCGCTTTCCTGCCAACACGCCGGTTGCAATCGCCATCTCTGCGGTTCATACATTCGATGCCCACGTAATTGGCGAAACGAGATGGCAAGCTGCGCGCCTGGGCGATCAACTCGAGCCTTGCCGCAGGTGCTCCATGCCCACAATCTCCCAGCCCCGTTCACTGTCCGATGTCCTTTCGCGCCTCGATCTTCTGACCAATTGGGAGCGCAAACCGCGCGGAGAGATGCGCGTCGGCCTTGACCCGATGCTCGATCTCATGCAGCGGCTCGGCAATCCTCATCGCAGCTTCCGTGCCATTCATGTCGGCGGAACCAAGGGCAAGGGGTCCGTTTCCGCGCTCATCGAGGCTGCCTTGCTGCATGCCGGATGGAAGGTCGGCCGTTACGGCTCGCCGCATGTCGACCGTGTGAATGAGCGGATCAGCGTGTTGGGCCAAGCAATCGAAGACGAGGCTCTGTCAAGGGCACTGGAACGGACGCTGGACAGCTACGAGACTGCAAAGCGGGAAGCGACAGCCGGCGAAGATGCCACCTGGTTCGACGTGATCACGGCTGCCGCCTTTCTTGCCTTCCGAGACGCAGGTCTGGACTGGGTGGTGGTGGAAGTCGGGCTTGGCGGCCGGCTCGACTCCACCAATATCGTCTTTGGCGAGGTCGCTATCGTCACCAATATCGAACTCGAGCATACGGAGATCCTCGGAAGCACGCGCGAGGCGATCGCTGGCGAGAAGGTGGGCATCCTGAAACCCGGCGCGGCGCTTGCGACGACGCTTCCTGTCTCCGACCCCGCGGGCCAGGTTTTGCAGCAACGCGCAGATGAGCTCGGTTGTCCCGTATTGCGCACCGATTTCCACGATGATGCAACGATAGCGGGCAAGAATGCCGCCTTGGCAGGCCTGGTGCTCGACTATTTGGGACAGCATGGCGAACGCGTGCGCGGGGGTGCTCAAGCTGACGTCCCAGTTGGCGCGTGGCTGCTTGATCAGGCTGTCAAGGATAGCGCGCATCTGCCGGGGCGAATGGAGCGGCTTTCCTTCGAACTGCCCGCGGCTCGGAATACAGCTCCGCAAAGAGTGCCGATAGTGATGGACGGCGCACATGTGCCGTTCAATATCGAGGCTGTCTTGCGGGACATCAGCCGCGACAGCGAATTTGCCGGTGAGTGTATCGCCATTGTGGCCCTGGCGGCGGACAAAGATGCAAATAAATTCTTGACCGTGCTGTCTCGCTACGTTGCCCATGTCCTGTTTACGGAGGCGGGTGGCTCCGGCCGGTTTCATCCGGCCGATGAACTGGCGGCATTGGCAAGATCCATAGGAGTGGCCAGCGAAGCCGAACCGGATGCGCGAGAGGCGCTGGATCGGGCGGCGGCGATGGCGGCGCAGAATAATGGCTGGGTCCTCGTAACGGGATCACTCTATCTTGTGGGATTGCTGCGAAGCGCCGTGGTGGAAGGCGGCTGATCGAAGATGGACATCAATATTCGATCGGCTCTTCCGGGCGATGCGGCGGCCATAGCCAATCTGCATGTCCTCGTCTGGCGCGAAACCTATCGGACGCTGGCATCCCCCGATGCTTTTCGCGAGCTTGATGAAGCCCATCGGCAAGCCAGATGGGCGGCGACATTGGCCGAGCCGGGCCGTGATCAATTGGTGCTTCTTGCTGAGCAAGGCGATCGGCCGGTCGGCATCGGCTCGGTCGGCGCCCCGTCGCACGCGGTCTTCGAAGGAAGAGGGGAAATACGGTCTCTCTACGTCCATCCTTCCTTGAAACGAAGGGGTCTCGGTCGTCGCCTGATGCGGGAACTGGCGCGGCATCTTGCCGATCGCCGCTACCCCGGCGTTGCCCTGAGTGTCGTTGCCGGCAACGAACCGGCAATCGCATTTTACCGGTCGCTCGGCGGACGGATGGCGGGACGCTACATCGATCCCGGCCCGCTGTGGCGATCGGACAACATCGTCTTCGTTTGGGACGATTTGTCGTTGTTGATCTAGCTTACGGGCGGCCTCGTTTATCCCTGCGCGGCTTTCCGCTGGGGTGTCATCGTCATGGCCATCACGCCGATGATGACGCAGACGAGGCCGATACCGGCTGTCGGGGTCAACGGCTCGCCGAGGAAGATGGCGCCGATGGCAACGCCGATCGGGACGCGCAAATAGGCTTGCGCCGTAGTGCCGATCGAACCAAGGGTCTGGATCAGCCGGAAATAGATCGAGAAGGCGAGGGCGGTCGAAAGGATTGCAAGCGCGAAAAGAGCGGCGATCGAGGCCGCCGAAGGCGCAAGCATCCATGGCCGATCCACAACGAGGCTGACCGGGATGAGGATGACGGCGCCGCAAAGAAGCGAGCCGACGGCTGGCATCATCGGATCGATTCCCTTGAAATTGCGGCCGAACAGGGCGGCTCCGGCATAGCAGATCGATGCCACGACGACGGCAAGCTGTGCCGGCAATTGCCGGCCGAAACCGCTCAATGCGTCGACGCCGATGATGAAGCAAATGCCCGCCAATCCAATTGCGATACCAAAGAGCTTGCGTGCGGTGACGACCTCGTTGCGCAGCAGGGTCGCCGCTAACAGGAAGGTGAAAATCGGCGTGGTCGAGTTCAGTATGGTCGCCAGACCGGCATCCACCGTTCGCTCGGCCCAGGCGATCAGAGTGAAGGGAATGACGCTGTTCAGGCAGGCCTGAACGAGGAAACGCCGCCATGTGGCGGCATCTCGGGGCAGTCTCAATCCACGCCAGAGGAGAATCGCCGACAGTACGCAGCCGGCGATGAGAGTGCGCGCGGCGATAAAAGTGATCGGCGGAATTGTCGTCACGCCGATCCTGATGAAGGTGTAAGAGGCGCCCTACAGGGTTGCCAGTAAAAGCAGGAGCACAAGCTCCGGCGTCCTGTTGGTTTTGTTCGGTTGCATGACGGTCGAACTTTCGAGATCCATGATGGTGAATGCATCATGCCTACCGTTCATTGACGCGCCATGCTTCGGCTCTCGTCGAAGTATGCTTAAATCATCAATCCCGCAGCCGTAACTCATCTGTCTGCATCTGCATCGAGCCCAGCGTTTCCAGGAAGCTCATGCCGAGCAGGCTCTGGTCGAGCTTGCCGTCTTCGGCGACGGTCGCCTGGACATCGCGCCGCAGGATCGGTCCGATGGCGACGGAGCCGAGTTCGACGGGAGCAGCTCTGGCCCTGCCATTGGCGGTGATGACCGTCATGGAATAGGTGAGGTTTTCGGGAATGATGCCGACGCGCTCGGCGTCCTTCTGCGACAATGCGATGGTGCTGGCACCGGTATCGACGAGCATGTCGATCGGCTGGCCGTTGATCATTACTTGCGCCTCGAAATGACCGTTCAGAAGCTTGTGGAGAATGACTTCCTGGCCACCTTCGCTGGTCGTGACGACGACGGCGTGTCCGGGCACAAGGCCGGCCATCAGCCGGTCGCCGACCTGCTGGGCATCGCGGCGATAAATATAGGCGGTCGCCAGTGCCATGATGATGACCAGCCAGATCAGCAGATTGCGCAGGGATTGACTGGCGGTATGGCGGCTTGCCCAAATGCCGGCACCCATGACCAAAGCGAGCGGTACCAGATAGACGATGCCCGCAAAATCGTCATTGTCGATGCCGAAGGTTGTGCCGCTGCTATTGTTGAAGACGAGGAGTGCGAGACCGATGCCAATGATGGCGAGGGCGACGTTCAGGCGGCTCATACGGGGTTACGCTCCCGCGCCAACCGCTGGCGACGGGTTTCCCGGCGCGGCTTGCGTTCGACGGTGGCGAGGCGTTCCGGCAGGACCTGCATGATCTCTCGTCGCTGATCGTCGCTGTAGTTCATCCATGCACCGATTTCTTCGCGCGTGCGTCCGCAGCCGAAGCAATAGCCGGTATTCATATCGATGGAGCAGACAAGAATGCAGGGTGTTAGCATAGTGGCATATATCGATGCTTCAAACGCACATGGCAAGGGTACACAAGGCGGCGATCTCGCAAATCTGCTGCGTCGCACCGATGGTGTCGCCGGTGTGACCAGAAAGCCTTTGGCGCACGCGGCGAGTGAGTAAAAATGCCGCGGCTGCGGTGATCAAAAGGTAGAGGATGAAGGCGGGAAGCCTGAGGCACGGCCAGAGCAGAAAAGCCGAAAGCGCCAGCGCGATGGTGAGCGCCCCCTGCATTGCGCCGTAATCCGGTTTGCCGGCCGACGCGGCAATTCCGTCCGGCTTGGCAGCAGGCAGAATATACCAATGCCAGACCATCGCGCCCCGGCTGAGCGCCGCTGAAGCCGGCAGGACAAGGGCTGCGGCAAAGGGCGCAAGGCCGCGAGCGATGGCGGCAAGGGCTGCGGCGCGCAGTCCGAAAGAAAGGATCAGCGCCACCGCACCGTAAGTGCCGATCCGGCTATCCTTCATGATGGCCAGCGCCCTGTCGCGATCCTTGCCGCCCCCAAGACCGTCAGCCATATCGCTCAAGCCATCCTCATGCAGAGCGCCTGTCGTCATCGTCTGGACCGCAAGTGCCAGCAGCGCCGCCATCAACGGATCGGCATGGAAAGCTAGCAGGATGCCGAAGACGATTGCGGCGGGCAGGGCAATCAGCAGGCCGGCAAGGGGAAAGGTACGAGAGATGCGCGTAAGCTTACCGTCATAGCTCTCAAAGAAAGAGGGAGGCACGGGAATGCGGCTCAAGAAAGCTACGGCGCGTGCGGTATCGCCGGTGTATTCCTGAATATTCATCCTCTCCCCGCTATTCCTGCGACAGCATCGGGCGTTTTTGGAGTTGTTCGCGCCTGTGCCGAAGACTAATAGAGTCGCACGCAAAGAACCTGATTTGAGACCAAAAGACAAGGAACGGCATTCATGAGCGTTACCGGCCTGCCATTCGACGATTTCCGCACGCTGCTGCGCGACCTTCCGGGTCCGGATTCCCGGGCGCTTGTGGCCGCGCGCGAGCGCGACGCGCAGCTCACCAAGCCGCCGGGCGCGCTCGGTCGTCTGGAAGAGATCGCCTTCTGGCTCGCCGCCTGGACCGGCCGGTCGCCGGCCGTCAACCGGCCGCTCGTCGCGATCTTTGCCGGCAACCACGGCGTCACCAAGCAGGGCATTACGCCGTTTCCGCCGGCGGTAACGCAGCAGATGGTGGAGAATTTTGCGGCCGGCGGCGCGGCGATCAACCAGATCTGTGTCGCCTATGATCTCGGCCTGAAGGTTTTCGATCTGGCACTCGATTTCCCGACTGCCGACATTACTGAAGAGCCGGCTCTCAGCGAACGCGATTGCGCCGCGACCATGGCTTTCGGTATGGAGGCGATTGCCGGCGGCACCGATCTGCTTTGCGTCGGCGAAATGGGCATCGGCAACACAACGATCGCGGCTGCCATTCACTACGCGCTCTATGGCGGCACGGCGGCGGAATGGGTCGGACCTGGAACCGGTTCGGAAGGCGAGATGCTGAAGCGCAAGATCGACGCGGTCGAAAAGGCCGTCGCGCTGCATCGCGACCATCTTTCCGATCCGTTGGAAGTGCTGCGCCGCCTCGGCGGCCGTGAGATTGCGGCCATGGCCGGCGCTATCCTCGCCGCCCGCATGGAGCGTATCCCAGTCATTATCGACGGCTATGTCGCAACGGCTGCCGCTTCGATCCTCAAGGCCGCCAACCCGTCCGCCCTCGACCATTGCCTGATCGGCCATGTTTCGGCCGAGCCGGGACATGTCAAAGCCATCGACAAGCTCGGCAAGACGCCGCTGCTGTCGCTCGGCATGCGGCTGGGTGAGGGCACGGGTGCAGCGCTCGCGGCCGGCATCGTCAAGGCTGCTGCTGCCTGCCATTCCGGCATGGCGACCTTCGAGAGCGCCGGTGTCGCCAACAAGCATTGACGTCTGAAATGGCGGAACGCGGTTATTAAGCGTTCCGCCTTCAAAATTCCGACCGACTTTCGATCTATGTCATAAAACTGTAATGATTTCTCTGGCCGAGTCGGTTGTCGGCTTGTCTTGAGAATGACGAGGCGGTATTCGCAAGTCCGCTAAATTGCGGTTAGGACATTGCAAGCGGGGCAGGGATGGCCGAGTTTTCGAAATCAGCAGTAACCAAGGAAACGGGGATCCGGCATTTCTTTGCCGCTGCCGGTTATTCCTGGGGCGGCTTTCAGCGCCTGCTGCAGGAATCGGCTTTCCGGCAAGAACTGTTGTTCGCAGCCGCAGGATTGATCCTGCTCGCCGTCGTCGGCGCAACGCTTGCGGAAATCATGATTGCCGTCGTGCTGTTTCTCGGCGTTTTTGCCATAGAAGCAATGAATACGGCGGTGGAAGAAGTCATCGACCGGATCTCGCCCGAGATTTCCAATGTCGGCAAACATGCCAAGGATCTTGGCTCCTTCGCCGTCCTCTGCATGCTCGTCGCTTCCGGTCTCTATCTTCTTTATACGATCGCTAGCCACCTGCTTTTCCTCTAGCAGTTTTATGGCTTAAGCCTCACGCAAAGCTCTTTTTGCGGCGCTCGATCAGAGGTGCATCCTCGACGGCCGGCAGGCTTTGCAGCACGCGTTTGGCCGGCAGGATGGCGATGACCTCCGTGCCTTCGCGCAGCTTGGACTTCAGCATGAACTGGCCGTCATGCTTGGCGAGGATCGCCTGAACGATAGGCAGGCCGAGGCCGGTACCCTGTTCGGCGCTCTTGATAGCGATCGAGCCTTGGCCGAAGGCGGAAAGAACCACCGGAATCTCCTCTTCGGGAATGCCCGGACCATTGTCCTTGATGGCCACATATTGACCGCCGCCGGCAGTCCAGCCGACTTTGACGGTGATCTCTCCGGTTTGCGGCGTGAATTTTACCGCGTTCGAGAGAAGATTGAGGATGACCTGGCGCATGGATTTCTCATCGGCCCAGACCGAGGGAAGCTGGGGCTCGAACTGCGGCGAGATGGAGATGTTCTTGCCACGGGCGCGCAACTGCACCATGCCGATGCAATCCTCCGCCACATCAAGCAGCGAGATTGCTTCTTCGTTCAGCTCATACTTGCCGGCCTCGATGCGGGAGAGATCGAGAATCTCATTGATCAGATTGAGGAGATGCTGCCCGGAGCGGTGGATGTCGGTGGTGTATTCGCGATAGGTGGGATTGTTCAGCGGTCCCATGACCTCCGCCGACATGACCTCGGAGAAGCCGAGGATCGCGTTGAGTGGCGTTCTCAGTTCATGTGACATCGAGGCCAGGAAGCGCGATTTGGCAAGGTTAGCCTCCTCGGCGCGCCGGCGCGCTTCATCCGACATGGATTTTGCGACTTCCAGCTCAGCGATCAGATCGTCCTTTTCCGATTGGAAGGAAAGAATCTTCAGGTTCGATTGGAACATGCGGTTGGTAATGAAGGTGAAGAAAATGACGGCGGCGGCGATAGCGGCGGTCAAGGCAATATCGACCGGATTGCGCGTCAGCGCCGCTTTGACGGCAAGGACCACGATTGCCGGCGCGAAGGAGAAGAGCACGGCACGCGGCAGCATAGAATTCGCCATCGCTGTGACGCATATGCCCACCAAGAGCGTCGCGCCCTTATAGAGCGCAAAACCGTCGCCGCCGCAGGTCGAGCAGCTCTGCATGGCGAAATACGCCCAGCAAAAGCCGATGAGCAGTTGACCTAGCAGTAGCAGTTGGCGCCATTTTCTGGCGCTTTCGGCGGTCATTTCGCGTTTTTTTGCACGGCGGCCAAGCAACATATTGATGGCATGTGCCGATAGGATCGGAATGGCCCAGATGAAGATCTGCGCGTCGCCTGCGAGATAGACGCCGACTGCGGCGACGAGGACGACGAAGATCGGCATGACCGAGGCGCCCTGCAGGAGGGTGTCGACATGCATCATCATGACTTCGCGGTCGAAGCTGCTGCTGTGGCCGGATTGCAGGCGCTCGCGCGTCTGCCGCACGGCCTTCGACACAGCCCGGTTACGGTGACTGCGCGATCGGTCGACGATGATTTTATCTGTCGATGTGCTGACGCCGGTGCTCATAGATACGTTGAAATTTGGCCTGCCGAGGGCTACAGACTAGCGGCCAAATCTTAAGAAGATGCTGCTTAGAAATGATTTGTTTGCCATCTTTGCCAAGGGTTTGTTCTTTAAGGAGGCAAAAGCGTGACGCGGCCCAGCCGTCTTTTTCGTGACGGCGTGACTACATTCGCGCTGCTGGCACTACTCGGTTTGCTGGCCCTGAAGATGAACAATCCCCCGGAACTCATTCAAACCGGAAGCTTTTATGTTGTTGATGGCGATACGCTCGCCCGCGATGGCGACCGTTTTCGGCTGCTCGGCATCGATGCGCCGGAATATCGGCAGCAATGTCGGCGCGCCGACGTCGATTGGGCCTGCGGCGAAGAGGCTCGCAGGGCACTTGATAAATTAATGAAGACGGGTGCAGCCGAATGCCGGGGAAGCGAGCATGATCGTTACGGCCGATTGCTGGTGACCTGTAAAGCTGGCGGCGTCGACATCAATGGCGCGATGGTGCGCAGCGGCATGGCGGTTTCCTATGGCGGCTATGCTGCCGAGGAGGCGGCGGCGCGGCAGGCGAAGGCGGGGCTTTGGGCCGGCGAATTCGAGCGGCCGCGCGACTATCGGCGTGAGGAAAAGATGGGGCGCGGTGGTGATCCATTGGCTGGGCTCAGCGACTATTTGCGACAGTTTATCGGATGGGATCGCTGATGGCGTGGGAGGAAGAGTTGCAGGCGCTGGGCAAGGCCATTGCCGCCTGTCGAGTCTGCCGGGACCAGCCGCTGCGTGGCGAGACGGATCGGTTGCCGCATGAACCGAGGCCGGTTGCCGTGTTGTCCGCGACCGCGCGCATTTTGATCGCCGGGCAGGCACCGGGGCTGCGTGTGCATGAAAGCGGTCTGCCTTTTAACGATGCCTCCGGCGACCGGCTGCGGCAATGGTTGGGCGTCGACCGCGATAGCTTCTACAATCCAGATCATTTCGCCATCGTGCCGATGGGTTTTTGCTTTCCCGGCTATGACGCTGCGGGCAGCGATTTGCCGCCGCGCAGGGAATGCGCGCCGCTCTGGCGACAAAAGGCCGTCGACGCGATGCCGCAAATCGAACTGGTCCTCACGGTCGGCCAATATGCTCAGGCATGGCATCTTGGCCCGGCCCGAATGGCGTCGATGACGGAAACCGTTTCGCAATGGCGGCGTTATCTCCTTACCAATCGGTCGCCGGCCGTCTTGCCGCTACCGCATCCAAGCTGGCGCAACAGCGGCTGGCTGAAGCGCAATCCCTGGTTTGAGGCGGAGCTGCTGCCCGTTTTGCGGGAACGTGTGAAAATCCTTGTTTCGTGAAACAAGTTTCTTTTCCTCCGGCAAAAATGCGCTATAGAGAGAATATAATTCGAAAGGGCACACGAAATGGATCGTCTTGACCGCAAAATCCTGCGCCTGCTGCAGGAGGATTCCACCCTGGCCGTGGCCGATCTCGCCAAGAAGGTCGGACTGTCGACGACACCATGCTGGCGCCGAATCCAGAAGATGGAAGAGGACGGCGTCATCCGCCGTCGCGTCGCCCTGCTGGACCCCGAAAAGGTCAACACCAAGGTCACCGTTTTCGTATCGATCCGTACCAACAGTCACTCGATCGAGTGGCTCAAGCGTTTTTCCGAAGTGATCGCCGACTTCCCGGAAGTGGTGGAATTCTATCGCATGAGCGGCGATGTCGACTATCTGCTGCGCGTCGTCGTGCCGGATATCGCTGCCTATGACGCTTTCTATAAGCGCATGATCGCCAAGATCGAAATCCGTGACGTCTCCTCGGCCTTTGCAATGGAACAGATCAAATATTCCACGGAATTGCCGTTGGACTACATGATGCTGGAGAATGCGAAGTCGAGCGAGGATTGATCGGCAACCAATATTTTTATGCAACGCCCGTTGCACTCGCAGCAAGGGCGTTGCCTCTTTGTCAGCGCACCGTCATTGGCCGTAGGTGGCGGTGATGGAAGCGGAGGCGAGCGCGTTTGCCTGCGTCATGTAGCCCACCAGTGCCCCGCTGGCGTTGCTGTCGAGGCCGAGCTTATCGACTTTCAAGGCGGTTACGGTCAGCCTGTAGCGATGCGCCGGGCCCGAAGGCGGGCAGGCGCCGCCGAAAGCCGAGGTGCCGAAGTCAGTTCTTCCCTGGATGGCTCCGGCAGGCAGACCGGTCCCCTCGGTCGATCCTGCGCCTGATGGCAGCGACTTTGCGGATGCGGGAATATCGAACACGGTCCAATGCCACCAGCCGGAGCCTGTCGGGGCATCCGGATCATAGAGCGTTACCACGAAGCTCTTGGTTCCCTCCGGTGCATCTTTCCAGCCTAGCGCGGGAGATACGTTTCCGCCCTTGCAGCCGAATACATTGGCCACCTGTTCGATCTTGAGCGTGCCGCCGTCCTTGATGTCCGGGCTGGCGACTTCAAAGGCAGAGGCTTGGCCCGATGCCAACAACATGGCAGCCAAGGCCGCGGTGATAGAATATTTCATGACAATCTCCGTTAGAGCGACGCTGCCCGCAGCGTCGACGGCCGGAGATTGTCACTCTGCGGCGACGAGCGCTGCGCTGTTTCGATCAGTCTTTGCGCCGTTTCGATCAACTTCACGCTGATGGCCGCGAATTTCGCTTGGCGCGAAATCGAAACGTGCCCGAAAGCGTGCGGTGAAGCGGGAGGCCGAGTCATAGCCGACATCCAGCGCAATTTGCGTCACAGACTTCTCGGTTGTTTGCAGCAGGGTGAGCGCCGTCGTCATGCGGATATCGGCCAGAAGCTCGGAAAAGCTCGTTCCCGACGCTGCCAGCTTGCGCCGCAGACTGGCCTCGCTCATGCCGATCGTCTTCGCCAGTTCCGGAGCGCGCCAGGAATAGGCTGGATCGGAATTGATGATCTTGCGCAGGCGCTCGATCGGACCGGGGTTCGCGATCGGCGCAAACCGGTGGCCGAGCGCGCCGAGCCACAACAGGATTTCATTGACGCGGGATGCGGCGATGCTATCCGGCAGGAGGGGGCCATTGCGGATCGCCTCGATCGCCTTGCCATAGGCTTCTTCAAAAGCTGGCGGCATGCCGGTGAGAACCTTGACCTCCTGTACCGGCCTGGCATCGCCCACGGTGAAATCGGCGATCAGGTTTGGCGCGAACTGCAGGGCAAGCGCCTGATAGCCGTCAAGGCCATCGGGCTCGTTGATGATATCCGAGGTGGCGCCTTCAGGGATCAGCACGAGATCGCCGGCGCAAGCCTTCATGTCGGCGACCCGATCGAGAATGATCTTCTGGCCCTTTTGAACGAGCACCACGCCTGGAGCAGGCGACGCAAGGCGCTTACAGAGCAGGCGCGTGCTTTGGATGATACACGCCGTCATTCCAGCTCCGTCGCGTCGGATGATGTCGCGTTGAGGAAAGGCGGAATAATTATCCGAAATTTGAAACACCAGGCCTCCGCAACTCTTTTCATCGGCCGTTCTTGTCAGCCGGCAGCAAATGCCGCTTAGCGTAGCGAAGGTTGTTGGCTTGTGAAACGGTCTTCGCTCATCATTTGCTGGAAGCAGGCGCCGCCTGGTCCGGTGAACTGGCGGCGTTCTCCCCTTAGTGCTCGGACCAGGCCGGATTATTTCCGCTCCAGTCGGGCGAGCAGCGATGACGTATCCCAGCGATTCCCGCCGAGGGCCTGGACATCGCCGTAGAACTGATCGACCAAAGCCGTCAGCGGCAGTTTGGCCTTGTTGCGGCGCGCTTCAGACAGCACGATGTCGAGGTCCTTGCGCATCCAGTCAACGGCAAAGCCGAAGTCGTATTTGCCGACATTCATGGTCTTGTGGCGGTTTTCCATCTGCCAGGAGCCGGCTGCGCCCTTGGAGATGACGTCCACGACCTTCTCGATGTCGAGGCCCGCCTGCTTGCCAAAATGGATGCCCTCGGCCAGGCCCTGAACGATGCCGGCGATGCAGATTTGGTTGATCATCTTGGTGAGCTGGCCTGCGCCGGCGGAACCCATCAGGCCGACCATGCGGGCATAGGCGTCGATCACGGGCTTTGCTTTTTCGAACACGGCCTCATCGCCACCGCACATGACGGTCA
The DNA here is from genome assembly GCF_000426285.1 of Rhizobium leucaenae USDA 9039. Taxonomy (GTDB): domain Bacteria; phylum Pseudomonadota; class Alphaproteobacteria; order Rhizobiales; family Rhizobiaceae; genus Rhizobium; species Rhizobium leucaenae. The sequence goes on from NZ_AUFB01000010.1 coordinate 43,808, forward strand.
GCACGCCGTTTTCCGCGCCGGCCTGACCACCGGAGACGGGAGCGTCGATGAAGTCCACGCCTTTTTCCTTGGCTGCGGCATGAAGTTCGCGGGCGACTTCGGCGCTCGCCGTCGTGTTGTCGATCAGGATCGCGCCAGCCTTCATGCCGGAGAGCACGCCATCATGGCCGATCGTCACCGAACGCAGATCGTCGTCATTGCCGACGCAGGTGAAGACGAAATCAGCGCCTTCGGCCGCGGCGGCAGGGGTTGGGGCAAACTTGCCGTCGAATTGTTTGACCCATGCCTCCGCCTTGGCGACGGTGCGGTTATAGACGGTGACGTCGTGACCGCCCTTGACCTTCAGATGCCCCGCCATGGGATAGCCCATGACGCCCATGCCGATAAAAGCGACCTTTGCCATTCGCGAAGACTCCTTCCAAGAATTTGCCTGAAGGCTTAGCGGAAAGGCGAGGGGGACGAAAGACCGATTTCTCGACAAGTACGCCGGAAGCCTGGAAGGTTTGACGCGCATGCACGCTAGTTCGGGCGGCGTTCATCAGCCTCGACATAAAGTCGCAGGTTGTCGAAGCCGATTTCCGTGCCCATCAGCCGCGAGCCATTGTCGCCGTAGCCGTCCAGAAAGACCACCTGTTCGGTAAAAAGCATCGTAGTGCCGGCGGGCTCCGGCGCGAAGGTGACGGTTGCCAGCGACACCGAGATGCGCTTGTCGTCGAGCATCATGTCGAAGGCGTAGATGATACGTTCATTTGGTACGATATCGATGTAGCGGCCCTGATAGGCATGTATCACGCCGTCTGTCGAGGCGACACGGTTGCTCTCACTGCCGCCGGGGCGAAAGTCGAGCTGGAATTCGAGCGGCGTCCAATCCCCATGGCAGGCGAACCACTGGCGTTTGTTCTCGGCCACTGCCCAGGCGCCGAAGACCCGCGGCAGCGGCGCCTTGAAGTGGCGCTCGATGGTAATTGTCGTGTGTTCCGTCGTTCGTTCGGTCATTTCACCGCTGTCTCCTCGGAATTGTCGGCAAGAAACTGGTCGAGGCGGTCGAAGGTTTTGTTCCACCCCGCCTTCCGCTCGGCGATCCAGCGCTCGACTGAATCCAGCGCTTCCTTCCGAAGCTGGTAGGTTCGCACTCGGCCGATCTTTTCGGAATTCACCAGGCCGCCGGTCTCCAGTACCTGCAGATGTTTCATCACGGTCGGCAGCGCCATCGCGAATGGCTGAGCCAATTCCATCACCGAGGCGGGACCACGGCCGAGGCGGTCGATCATACCGCGCCGGCTCTGATCCGACAGGGCCTGGAACATTCGGTCGAGCTCTAGAGGGTCGTCAAGCATGCCGTTGTTCCGGACGGAATTGGATGGGAAGCTTCTGGCTATAGGGATAGAGATGGAAGTAGGGCCTCGCCTCATCGAGTACGCGCGCGAAGGACGGACGATCGAGCAGGCGTTGATAATATTGCCGCAGCCGGACTTGCTGGTCGCCGAAGGGTACGAGCGTTTCGGCATAGAACAATGCGGGGGCCGCGGCGCAATCCGCCATAGTCAGAACATCCCCTGCGATCCAGAGCTTTTCGGCCAGTTGCTGCTCGATCATGCCGTAGGCGGTACGCAACGATGCCTGCGCCCGCGCGACGGCTTTGGGATTCCGCTCATCTTCCGGACGGCGAATATCGGCAACGATCGCCTGCATCGGTTCCTGGACATAGAGATCGAAGAAGCGATCCCAGAGGCGGACGCAGAGCGCATCCGTCGGATCGCCCGGCAATAGCGGCGTCGGGCTAGGATAGTGCCGGTCGAGATATTCGATGATGATACTGGTTTCGGGAATGGTGCTGTCGAGCGCCTCGTCGCGCAGCACAGGGAATTTGCCGATCGGCCAGAGGCGCAGCAGCGATGCACGCGACTCTTCGTTGCCAAGATCGATGATCCGGCTTTCAAACGGTGTACCGTTCTCATAAAGCGCCATCAGGACTTTATGGCAGAAGGAGGCCAGCGGATGCTGATAGAGGATGAGAGACATGCAACGACCTTTCCTGCATCGAGGCTAATGCTGAAACTTATCTAAATGGCTAAGTAACAGATCGAAGTCTCGCGCGCAACAAATACTTAGCCGACTGGGTAAGTATTTTGGTCGGCCGCCGAAAAGGTCAGATCACGAAGCGATAAGGCGCGCGATGACCAAATGGCCTGGCGTCGGGTGGCCCTCTTCCATGCGGACGTTGATGTCGGTGATTTCGATCAGCTCGAACCCGGTCGCCGTCAGCCGTTCGCGAACATAGCTTTCGGCATGCGCGAAACGCTGATGCGGACCGACCATATAGGGGCGGCCCGCCATGGCGTTCTCGGGCAAGGTTTCCGACGAGAAGATGAAGAGACCGCCGGGCGTCATGTTTTCGGCGGCGCCGAAGAAGAGCGGCTCCAGAGCGCCGAGATAGGGCAACACATCGGTGGCGGTGATCAGGTCGAACGGCTCCTCGTCATTATCATCGAGGAAATCCTCGACCTCGGCGACGAACAGGGTCTCATAGAGATCCTTCTCATGGGCGACTTCGACCATGTTTTCGGAAATGTCGATGCCGGTGATGTCCTCGACGATGTCGCGCAGCGTGCCGCCGGTAAGTCCTGTGCCGCAGCCGAGATCAAGCATGCGCTTGAAGGGGCCGAGGCCGAGTGCCTGCAGCCGCTGGCGCACGAGAACGGGAACGTGATAGCCAAGCTGCTCGACAAGCACATCCTCGAAAACTTCGGCATGCTGATCGAACAGGGTTTCGACATAGGCATCCGGCGCCTTTACCGGCGTTTCGCCGCGGCCCATCGAGGCGATGCGCACGGCTGCGCCACCGTGGTCCTCGGGATCGATCGTCAGCACATCCTCATAGGCCTTGACCGCGGCGTCGATATCGCCGGCTTTTTCGAGCGCAAGGGCGCGGTTGTAGGCTTCTGCCAGCGCGTCTTCGTCGATTTTTTTCTTTGCCATGAGCGATCGGTCCTTCATTCGTTAGGGAGGCATTAAGGTGCTTGAAAGGCTTTTGCAATGGCCGCGTTGAAGGAGCAAAATATTCGTTCGCAACAGGGGCAGGCCATAAGGCCGTTGCGCGAAAGAAGAAAAAAGGAGGAAAAAACCATGGCCACCGAGCTCACCACGTCCCATCTCCTGGGCAGCGCCGCCGATCGGAAGCCGCCGCCCATGCCGGCGACGACGGGGGAGATCACCAATACGTTGACGCATTATTACCGCGGTGAGCTTGGGCGAATGACCAGTTGGCGCGACCGCATCGACCGGACCTCGAACTGGGCGATTACCGTCGTTGCGGCGCTGCTTTCCGTATCGCTTTCATCACCGACGTCGCATCATGGCGTATTGCTGTTCGGCATGATGCTGATCACATTGCTGCTGATGATCGAGGCGCGGCGCTATCGCTTCTTTGATGTCTATCGTGCACGGATACGGCAACTGGAACGCAGCTATTTTGCGCAGATCCTGGCACCTGAAGCCGATCTTAATCCCGATTGGGCGCTGTCGATAGCCAAAAGCCTGCGCGCACCGCGGTTTCTGCTCAGCTATTTCGAAGCGATGCAGCGGCGCCTGCGGCGGAATTATTGCTGGATGTATGCAATCCTGCTGTTGGCGTGGATCTTGAAGATCTCGACGCCGAGGCTGCAAACGGAGGGCACCCCGCAAGAGTTTGTGCATTCATGGAGCTATATTGCCGACAACGCCGCACTCGGACCGATCCCTGGCTGGCCGGTGATCGTAATCGTAGCCGTGTTCTACGCCGTCATTCTATATGGCGCATTACGTCGCGGGCCGGATGACGGTGATTTTGCCCATGGCGAAGCGCATGTCTGATCGCTTGGCAAAGCCTGATTAGTGCAGGATGAACTCTCCCTTCACCGCCCGCCACTCGGTCGCCGAGATCAGCCGGCGGTGAACATATCGCACCGAATGTAACGGCCCGTCCAGTTTCTCCTGCCAGAACTTCAGGAAACCGCGCATTTCCGGGAAATTCGGAGCGAGATCATAGTCCTGCCAGATATAGGTCTGAAGAAATTGCGGATGATCCGGCAGGCGATAGATGATCTGCGCCGTGGTCAGCCCATAGCCTTGCAACTGCTTTTGCATGTCGTTGTGCATGAGGTCTCTCTTTCTGTTCCCATTGTTCTTCGCGACTCGGAGGTCACAGGAAAATGGAAACACCTCATGGTAAACCCAAGCTTTACAAAAGTGTTGCGAAAAACAAATTTCCTCCTGAAAATCAATGTGATAGCAGCCTCATCGTGTGAGTGCTGCCAAGGCAGCGCAAGGAGATGCCGTCCGGATGAGATCAACGTCTCAGATGACGCGTCAGATAGGCTTCCATGCGCGCCCAGCCGTTGCGCATGATCTCGACGATGAAAAGATAGAAGATCGCCGCCCAGAGATAGGTCTGGTAGTCATAGGTCTGGGAGAAGGCATAGCGCGTCTCACCCATCAGATCGTAGACGGTGATGATCGAGACGATCGCCGAGCTCTTGATCAAGAGGATGATTTCATTGCCGTAAGGGCGCAACGCCACGATCAAGGCTTGCGGCAGGATGACCTTGTAGAAGGTGACGAGCTTATGAAGGCCGAGCGACGCCGCAGCTTCGCTTTGGCCGTGATGGACGCTCTGGATGGCGGCGCGGACGATCTCGGTCTGATAGGCCGCCGTGTTCAGCGTCATGGCAAATAAGCCGCAATTGAAGGGATCGCGGAAGAACCACCAGAGACCGATGCTATCAATGAAGCCGCGCGCCTGCGGGAAACCATAGTAGACCATGAAGATCTGCGCCAGCAGCGGTGTGCCGCGGAAGAGATAGACGTAGCAATAGGTGAGTCCGTTCAGGACCCGGTTCTTTGACATTCTCGCGAAGGCGAGCGGAATGGAGAGGATCGCACCGAAGACGAAGGAAAGTCCGACCAGCTTCGCCGTGATCCAGAGGCCGTGCAGAAAGCGCGGGCCGAATTTGAAGAATTTCGCATTATCCCAATTGGTGATCATCATGGCGATGAGCGCGACACCAAGCAGCGCCCAGAGGGCCAGGAAGAAATAACCGGCAACGCGGGCCTTGGAGAAGCGCTTCATCGTCTCCGGCGGTGCCGGCTGTGCCGGGATCAAGACTTCAGCATAGCTCATCGGCGAAACTCCGCGCGTTTGGCCCAGCGATCGAGGTAAAGCAACCCAGCCGAGGAGATGATGGCGAGGGCCAAATAGAGGCCGCAGGCAACCAAATAGAAGAAGAACGGTTCCTTGGTCGCGCGTACGGCAAGGCCCGTCTGGCGGATGATGTCAGCAAGTCCGATGACGGAAACGTAGGACGTGTCCTTCAACAGGTTCATCCAGAGGTTTCCAAGATTGGGAAGCGAGATGCGGATCAATTGCGGCAGGATGATCAAACGCATGGTGCGTGCGCGGTGAAAGCCGAGAGCATCGCCAGCCTCATATTGTCCCTTGGGAATCGCTCTGAAGGCCGACAGCAAAACTTCCGAGCAATAGGCGGAAAAGACGATCGAAAGCGCGACCATGCCGGCGGCGAAGGCATTGATCTCGACCTGTCCGGTATAGCCCACGTAAGCGAGCGCCGTTTGCAGCAGAATTTGGATGCCGTAGTAAATGATAAAGAGCGTCAGGAGCTCCGGCAGGCCGCGAAAGATGGTGGTGAATACGCCGGCTGCGAGCCGCAGCGACTTTTCTTCGGATTGTTGTGCCAGTGCCACCAGGAAGCCGATGATCAAGCCAAGCGGCAGTGTCAGGACGGCCACTGTAATCGTGATTTTGAGGCCGCCGGCAATCTCGTCGCCCCAGCCGGTATCTCCGCAGGCTATGACGGTGTTCTGGCCGAACAGGGTGAAGAGCCCCGCGGGGCCGCACAATGGATCGAAGGCGTAATTCACCCAGGCCCAAAAGGAACCAAACGCGGAAAACAATCCGCTCATACCGTATTTCCCCTCGCAGCTTTTGCCGCGTTTCTCTTATCTTTTATTGGTTGTCAAACAAAAACGGCGGAAGAGCAAGCTTCCGCCGTCGTCTTTTCCCTGGGAATCGACGGCCGATCACTCGCCGTAGACGTCGAAGTCGAAATACTTGTCCTGGATCTTCTTATAGGTGCCGTTGGCGCGGATTGCAGCGATCGCAGCGTTGAACTTGTCCTTCAGCGCAGTGTCACCCTTGCGGAGGCCGATGCCGGCGCCGACGCCGTTGATTTGCGGATCGACCTTCAGCGTGCCGAGCATCTTGCAGCAACTGCCGGCATCGGACTTGACCCACTCGGAGAGAACCACGACGTCGTCGATGACAGCGTCGATACGGCCGTTGGCGAGGTCGAGCTTGTATTCGTCGGGCGACGGATAGAGCTTCAGCTCGGCGTCCTTCAGATGCGCGGTGGCGTAGTTTGCGTGCGTGGTCGAGGACTGTGCGCCGATGGTCTTGCCCTTCAGGGCCTCATCGGTTGCTGCGGTCACGGTCGAATCCTTTGGCACGGCGATCGCCGGCGGGGTGTTGTAGTATTTGTTGGTGAAGTCGATGGTCTTTTCACGCTCTGGCGTGATCGACATGGACGAGACGATGGCGTCGAACTTCTTGGCCTGCAGGGCCGGAATGATGCCGTCGAAATCCTGGTTTACGAAGGTGCATTTGACCTTCATCTGATCGCAAAGCGCATTGGCGATGTCGATGTCGAAGCCGACGAACTTGCCGGCGGCGTCGAGGGATTCGAATGGCGGGTAGGTGGCGTCGGTGCCGATGACGATCGAATCGCCTTCGGCGAGCGCCGCCCCGGCGAAAAGCGACATCGCGGCAAGCGATGCCGCGGCGAAAAGACGAGTTGAGATGCGCATTTTGATCCTCTCTGTTGGCGACCGGCGGCTATTTTTCTTCATTGGCGGCCGGCCAGAATGGAGCGGGTGCGTGGCCCGCCTGCCGCGGATATTCGTACTTTTTTTTCGCAAATTGCAACTGGAATTACAAAGCCGGTGTGTGTCACACACACTATCTCCAAAGCGCTTGCGTGACCCGACAAAGCTGAACGGCAGCCTTCCGGCGCGTTCAGGCGGGGTTAATTTCGGGTGCCTAATTGTTCGGAACATATCACCGCTTGCCGCGATTCAGCCCTATGAGCACCGAAAATCGGCCGGGATCATCGGGCATCAGCTCCACGGGCTGAGATCCGCACCTTGGCGGATAACGATAATAAAAGGAGACCCCAACTATGGGAAAGCGATCCAGACTATTTGCCAGCGCCGCATTTCCGCTGCTGTCCTTAACACTGGCGTTCGAGCCGGCCGCTGCCACAGCGCTGCGCGAACAAGCCGTCGCACCGTTGAGCAATGATGCCGCCAGTTCGGCCGCCGTGAACGGCAATGCGACTTTCGAAGTTGCTCAGGAGCAGCCGGCCCCGGACGGGCAATCCGAAGAGGAGCTGAAAAAGCGCAAGAAGCCGGGCGGTGCAGAGCAGGGCGAGCCGCAGGGCAAGAAACACGAGGCCGCACCAGCGCAGCAGGGGGGAGCCGAGCCGCAGCGCAAGATGAAGGAAGCCCAACCGGAAGGGCAGCCTGAACAGCTGAAACCGGGTAAGCAGCAACAGGAAACACAGCAGCCCAAGGCACTCCAGCCCCAGGCGACACCGGAAACCCAGCAGGCTCAGCCGGAGCAAAAGAAGCACAAGCAGAATGCGGAGCAACAGCCAGCGGCGCAGCCGGAGGCAACGCCGCAGACGAAGGCCGTTCAGCAACAGGCTGCCCCCGAAAGCCAACCCCAGGCCCAGCCCGAACTGAAGAAGCATCAGAAGTCGCAGGGGCAAGCGGCCGAACCGGCGCAGCAGCCTGCAGAACAACAGGCCGCCCCCGCCCAGAAACAGGCGCCCGCCGCACAGCAATCTCAGAGCGAACAGGCTCAGCCGGAGACTCAAGGTCAGCCAGAACTAAAGAAGCATCAGAAGAAGCAGGGTCAAACGGCTGAACCGGCACAGCAGCCGGCCGAACAGCAGGCAGCGCCCACCACGAAACAAGCTCCTTCCACCGAGCAGCAGGCAACGCCGGCACCGAAACAGGCGCCTTCCACTGAGCAGGCGCAGCCGAAGACTCAGGTTCAGCCTGGTACTCAGGTCGAGCCCGGCACGCAGCAGGGTCAGAAACCGAGCCGCAAGCTGCCGCTGAATGAGCAGCAGACCGGGCAACAGCCGGCAACGACGCCCGAACAGCAGCCGGCGCAGAAGAGCCAGCAACTGCAGGCTCAGCCGCAGAACCAGGCGGCCCCGCAGACCGGCAAACAACTGCAGCCGAATGTCGAAACCGGGGCGCCCGCCCAGGGCAATGCCGTGCAGGCGCCTGCGAATGGTGCCGTTCAGGAGGGTGCCCAGACAGCGGCTCCCGCGGCCGCGCCGGTCTCGCCACAGGAGCTCGAGCGCCGAAAGAAGATCGCCGAAAATCCCGCTGCCAGCAACGAAACCGTTATTCTGCCGGTGCAGAACGGTGCTGCCGTGCTGGATAGCGATAAGGACGCGGCACGGCGCGGCTTCCGCCAGGGCGGCCAAGCTGCCGGTGGCCAGGCCGGTCAGGGCCAGACTCGAGGTCAGGTCCAGACCCAACAAGGGCAGAATGCCCCGGTGCAGCCGGCCTATAGCAAGGCACCAACCTCCGATGCCGAAGCCCAACGCGCGCTCGGCGGGCAGCAGCAACAGCCCGTGAAGATCGAAGCCATAACGAGCGAGCAGGGCCGACGCCTCAACCGCCGGCCGGATTTTGCAGCGCCGGAAGGCATTGCAGTCCAGCCGAACGACAATCAGGGCAATCGCGTCATCCTGAACATCGACAATAACTATGTCGTCCGTCACGATGACAGCGAGCGCTTCGTTCGCGACGGTGAACGTCCGATCTACGAGCAGCTTCCGCGCGACCGTTACCGCGAAACCATCGACCGGCCGGACGGCGATCGCATCATCACCGTGCGTAATCGCTATGGCGACGTCATTCAACGCTCGCGCGTCGACGCGCGCGGCCGCGAATACGTGCTGTTCTATTCGCCGGAACTGGAGGATCAGCCGGACCGCGATAACTACTTCCGCGATCCGGGCGACGAACTGCCGCCGATGCGCCTGCGCATTCCGCTCAACCAATATATCATCGATACTGGTACGGAACGTGACTCGGACTATTACGACTTCCTGCGTGAACCGCCGGTCGAGCCTGTCGAGCGGGTCTATTCACTGAACGAAGTGCGTTATTCCGCCCGCATCCGCGACAAGGTGCGCCGTATCGACCTCGATACGATCACCTTCGCGACAGGTAGTGCGGAAATCCCGATGTCGCAGGCAAGTTCGCTGCGCGGGGTTGCAGACGCCATGAGCAAGATCGTCAAAAAGGACCCGACCGAGACCTTCCTGATCGAAGGCCATACGGATGCCGTGGGCACTGCGCAAAGCAACCTGGTACTCTCTGATCAGCGTGCCGAATCCGTCGCCAACGTCCTCAGCGATGTCTATGGCATCCCGCCGGAAAACCTGGTGACCCAGGGTTATGGCGAGCAATATCTCAAGGTGAATACGCAGGGGCCCGAGCAGGAAAACCGCCGCGTTACCATCCGCCGTGTTACGGCGCTGGTGCGTCCGGTCGCTTCGAACCAGTAAGCTCTTCCTGTCTCAAACGCGTGAGGCCGTCGGGAAACCGGCGGCCTTTGTCATTTTGTCGGTTGGCCAAGACTTACCGTTGCGGCGATGAAATCGGCGATCCCTACGGTATCGTCGAGATCGAAGACGGTCAGCGCGCCGGGATCGTCTACCGTATGGTCGGCGGCTATAGCGGCGATATGCGGGTCCTGTGGCGCCAAGGGCGCGCGATTGGCGGCCTCCAGGCGGCGGGCTTCGATCTTGGGGATCGGCTCGCGCTTGTAACCCTCGATCAGGACGAGATCGCAAGGGGCGAGCCGCGCCAGTATTTCCTCGAAACTCGGTTCCGGCTCGCCGCGCAGTTCGTGCATGATCGCGTAGCGCGTACCGGAAACGATGGTGACTTCATGCGCTCCGGCTTCGCGGTGGCGAAAGCTGTCGGCGCCTACCTTGTCGATATCGAAGTCATGGTGAGCATGTTTGATCGTCGAAATCTTGTAGCCGCGGCGGGTGAATTCGGTGACAAGCCGCACCGCAAGGCCGGTCTTGCCGGAATTCTTCCAGCCGGCGATGCCGAAGATTTTGGGCCGCTTGGTTGTCATGAGGTCTGCTCCAATGCCGCCAGCCATGTTTCCGCGGCAGTCAGGTCGTCGGGTGTGTTGATGTTGAAGAATGGATCGAGGAGACCGATCGAAGTTGGGATCATGGCAAAGCTGACCGTTCGTACGCTATGGCGGGCTAGAAAATCCCTGACGCGCCGCTTGTCGTCTCTCAGAATCCAGGTTTCGAGATCATCGGCAATCGAGACGGGCCAGAGGCCGAACACCGGATGATCGCGGCCAAGCGATACGGCGATGGCGATTTCGTCGCGGCCTTCGATCGCTTGAGCCAACCGCGCGATCAGATCGCCAGGGAAAAAAGGACTATCAATCGGCACGGTAGCGATGTGAGATGCATATGGGTGTCTTATCACTGCATCACGCATGGCGGCGAGCACACCGGCAAGCGGGCCGAGCTTGCCGGGGACGGTGTCCGGAACTAATGGCAGCCCTGTCGTATCCGGCCAGTCGGCATCGGCATTCAGTGTGGCCGGTATTTTCTGCTGTCGTCTGATGCGGGCCGCAATGCGCGTCAGAAGTCTTTCACCGCCGAGGAGGGCAAATGCTTTGTTCGCGCCCATACGGCTGGAACGGCCGCCGGCGAGCAGATAGGGCGGGATCTCGGCGGGATCGGTGATGAAGCCGGGCATGCTTGTCGACCTCAGGCGGGTACACGCGGCTCGGATTCCTGGGCGACACGCTCGGCCGCTTGCCGTTTGCTCTCGCGGTAGAATGTATAGAGACCGGAGGCGATGACAATGGCGGAGCCGATCATGGTCCAGGCATCCGGGGTCTCTCCGAAGAACAGCAAGCCGAGCAGCGCGGACCAGATGAGGCTCAGATAACGAAACGGTGCGACAAAGGAGATTTCGCCCGTGCGCATCGCCTGGATCACCGATTGATAGCCGACGAGCACCAGGATCGATGCGAGCAGGATGTGCAAGAACGGGGCGAGGCTGATCGGCTGCCAGCCGCCGAGCGGGACGATCGACAGGGCGCCAAAGATGGAAATCGAGATCGCGGTAACGACCGTCACCATCAGGGACGGCACATCCTTGCTGACGCAGCGGGTCGCCAGATCGCGGGCGGCAGTCGCGAACATGCTGGCGACGACAAGCAGGGCGGCCGTCGTGAAGCCATCGGGGCCGGGGCGAATGATGATGAGCACGCCGACAAAGCCCACGGTGATCGCCGTCCAGCGCCGCCAGCCGACCGGCTCCTTCAGGAACAGGGCCGCGCCTAGGGTGACGGCGAGCGGCAGGGCCTGCAGGATGGCGGAGGCGTTGGCAATCGGCATCATGCCGAGCGCGGTGATGTAGGTTATGGCCGCGATCGCCTCGCAGACGACGCGCAGAGCGATCATCGGCTGCAGAATGACTTTCCAGGAGCGCAAGGCGCCCATCTGCCAGGCAAGCAGATAGACGAAGACGCTGGTAAAAAGCCCGCGGAGAAACATGATCTCACCGGCGTTCATCACCGCGATGACTGATTTGGACAGTGCGTCGCTGCAGGAAAAACCAGCCATTGCTGCGGCCATGTAGAGCGCGCCCTGCGTATTCTTCGTCCGCGGCATGAAGCGATTCCCTAGAGATATATCAGCTCGATCTACTGTGCTTTTCCGCAAATTGGAATCGCTGGCCGCGTGGCGGCGATCAAATTCGATAGTGCTTTGCAATGAAAATGTGAGGGAACCGCATGAAGATCATGCCGAAATCGCAAAATGGGACAAAATTGCCGATTTTTCGGAAATGATACAATCTTTTACGTTCGCGATTAATCCTTATTCAATCTAATTTCCGGACGCTCGGGCTCAGTTTTGCATGAGGCAGAAGCATCTACCGCAGCGCAGCAGGGAATGACGGTCCCGCCTTCGCCGCATACCAACCAATTTCATTGGGGCGTGGCATGTTCTTCATTGATCGTCTTCTGCAAAGCCGCCGAATCGTGACCAAGGTTCTTATCTTCGTCGTGCCGCTGGTGGTGCTGATCGCCGGTATCGGCCTCGTCGGCTATCACACGGCCAATATCCTCAACGGCCATATGACCGTAACGAGGGCGACGATTGAAAACATCAGCGATTTCGAGAATTTGCAGGCCGCCCTGCAAGAGTTCACCACGTCACCATCCGATGAGACGCGCAACGCGCTGGCGGACAAGATCGACGCGCAGGCCGCAGGCGTGCAGCGTCTGAGCGGCCTTCTCAGCAATGATCAACGCGCCAAGATTTCCACGGTCAGCGAGTTGGCCGGCAAGATGCGCGGTCAGGCGACCACGCTCTGGAATATCAAACAAAAGCAGGACAGCGATGTCGACGCGATCCAAAAGGCGGTTTTAAGCGTCGAAGCCGGCGGCAAGGCTGCCGAAAAGCAGATCGACATCATCCGCAAGGATTTCAGCGACAAGGAAACCTTTGCCAAGGAACTGCTCTACGATGCTGCTGCCTTCAAGGGGTTGTCGGACAAGATGAGCAACCTGCGTATTCAAGTGCAGATGGCCGCCGATCCCAATGAGGAAGTATCCGATGCGCGCACCTACACCGATGCGATCCTAAAACAGGTCGCGACGTCGAAAGCCCTGGTTTCCAAGCGCGGCGCCGGGCTGGTCGGCAACGCGGCCGACGCAGCCAACAAGCTGGACGCAGTCCTGAAGAGCAGCGACACCGCCGACCAGAAGGTTGCGGCCATGGGGCCGATCCTTCAGAGCTTCGTGAAGATCGAAGGGGACATGACCCTGCAATCGGCCAAGAACAGCGACACGGCTGCCGACCGTTTCGTCAGCCTCGATAAGATCATCGACGGCCAAAAAGAGCTGTTGGATCATGTCGACCAGGCGCTTGGAATGATCGATCGCCTGACACTCCATGCCGCGCGGATGGAGAATGTCCGTGACGCCGCTTCGCGTGACGCCGTTATAGCCGATTTGAAGGATCTGCAGGACGTCAGCGTCAAGATCTCGGCACTCGGCCAAACCAACGCGACCATGCGCGATTTTGCCGCCCATACTCAGCCTCTGCTCGACAGTCTGAGCAAGGGTTCGGCGGATCTGCTGCAGACAGCGGCTGACTGGAAAAAGACGCGCGTCGACTCCAACGGCCTGCTGGCGGATGCGATGACGTCGCTGCGCAGCTTCGTTGCGCAGGCGCAGGAGATCGGTAAGGAGGACAGCGAGCGCTCCGCAAATGTCTCCGTCATTGCCATGATCCTCGGCACGCTGCTTGCCATCGTCGGCGGTCTGATGCTGGTCGAGACGCTGCGTGGACCGCTGAAGCGGGTTACCGAAATCATGACCCGGCTGGCAAGCGGCGATCTGGAAGTGGCGATCGACGGTCGCAATCGCGGCGACGAGATCGGCGACATGGTACGCTCCGTCACCGTCTTCCGTGATGCCGCCTTGGAAAATGTCCGGCTGGAGCGGGAAGCCGAGAGCGCCCGTGCTTTATCGGCCGAGGAGAACGCAAGGCGCGCCGCGGACCGTGCCCGCATCGAGGCCGAACAGAAGCAGGCGCTGAACGCGCTGGCCGACGTTCTCGCCAAACTTGCGGACGGCAATCTGGAAGAGGGCATGCGCGAGGATCTTTCCGCCGACTTTGTCGAAATGGCTTTCACCTATAATCATGCTGTCGAAGCCCTGCGCGAGACCCTGACGGATGTCCGTTACACGGCCGAAGAGATCAAGGGCGGTACCGGCAATCTCGCCGCGTCCGCCGACGATCTTGCGCGCCGCACGGAACAGCAGGCGGCAGCCCTGGAGGAAAGCTCGCGGGCGCTCCACCGTCTGAGCGATGTTGTGCGCTCCACCGCCGACCGCGCGAAGCAGACGGCGGTCTCGGTCAACGAGACCCAGGCCTATGCAACCCAATCCGGCGAAGTCGTCGCCAAGGCTGTCGGTGCCATGAGTGAAATCAACCGCTCGTCCGAGAAGATCGCCACGATCATCGGCGTCATCGACGAGATCGCCTTCCAGACCAATCTCTTGGCGCTGAATGCCGGTGTCGAAGCAGCTCGCGCCGGAGAGGCCGGTCGAGGTTTCGCCGTCGTTGCCCAGGAGGTGCGTGAGCTGGCGCAGCGCTGCGCGAACGCGGCGAAGGAGATCAAGGGCCTGATTTCGGCAAGCTCCTCGCAGGTACAGGATGGCGTCTATCTGGTCGAGCAGACCGGTGCCGCGCTCAGCGAAATCATCGGGCACGTGACCGGCGTCCAGAAGCTTGTGGCCGATATTTCCGCGGCAACGGCCGAGCAGTCGACCGGCATCGAAGAAGTGACGCGGGCGGTCGGCGAAGTCGAGCTCATCACCCAAAGAAATGCGGCGATGGTGGAAGAAAACAACGCCGAAATTCATGGTCTGCGCCAACGCGTCGACATGCTCTCCGACAAGATCGACCGTTTCCGCACCGGCGATGGCGACGGGATGTATGAAGGCTATGAGAGCGGCATGGACCGGTATCGCGCCGCCTGAGGTCATATCTGAGACAGTAACGATAAATAAGCGAAGCGCCGGATGTTTTGTCCGGCGCTTCGCTTATTTATATCGGCGGAAATCAGCCACCCGTTACGCTCATGTGGCGTGCGACAGCCGGTCTGTTATGGGTGCGGTCGATGATGAAATCGTGACCCTTAGGCTTGCGGGTAATCGCTTCGTCGATGGCAGCGTAGACAAGCGCATCATCTTCGGTAGCCCGCAGCGCCGTACGCAGGTCGGCGGCATCGTTCTGGCCAAGGCACATATAAAGTGTCCCGGTGCAGGTCAGGCGGACACGATTGCAGCTCTCGCAGAAATTATGGGTCAGCGGCGTGATGAAGCCGAGGCGGCCGCCGGTTTCGACTACTTCGACATAACGCGCCGGACCGCCGGTCTTGTAGGGGATGTCGGTCAGTGTGAATTGCTGTTCGAGATCGGCGCGCAATTTGGAGAGTGGCAAGTACCGGTCTGTGCGGTCCTCTTCGATCTCGCCCATCGGCATGGTCTCGATGACGGTCAGGTCCATGCCGCGGCCATGGGCAAAGCGCAGCAACTCGGGTATCTCCGCCTCATTGAAATCCTTAAGCGCCACGGCATTAAGCTTGATCTTGAGACCGGCCTTCTGCGCAGCATCGATACCCTCCATCACCTTGGCGAAATCGCCCCAGCGGGTGATGGCGTGGAATTTGTCTGGGTCGAGCGTGTCGAGCGAGACGTTGATGCGGCGCACGCCGCAATCATAAAGTTCTTCGGCATGGCGGGAGAGCTGCGAACCGTTGGTGGTCAACGTCAGCTCTTCGAGCTCGCCGGCTTGAACGCGTTTGCCGAGCTCGCGCACCAGAAACATGATGTTCTTGCGCACCAGTGGCTCGCCGCCGGTCAGCCGAATCTTGCGGACCCCTTTGGCAATGAAGGCGGAACAGAGCCGGTTCAGCTCTTCCAGCGTCAACAGATCCTTCTTCGGCAGGAAAGTCATGTTTTCTGCCATGCAATAGGTGCAGCGGAAATCACAGCGATCGGTGACGGAGACGCGCAGATAGGTGACCGCCCGCCCGAAAGGGTCGATCATCGGCGACGCCTCCACCACCAGCGGCGATCCGTCGCCTATCGTGCCGACAATGCTGTTCACGAAAACCTCCGTTGTCATGTTAATGTGTGCATAGGCGATTGTTGCGTCAAGGGAAATGCCTTTTCGAATGCACTTGCGCGTGAACGACTGGCGGCCTACTTCTCCGGATACGCATTGAAACGCATGGGAAAATCGATGAGCGACGTCTGGCCAACCGAATTGAGAGTGTCGAAGGACCGCCATCATCTGATGGTGAGCTTCAATGACGGGGCGAGCTTCGATCTGTCGGCAGAAATGTTGCGCGTGCTGTCGCCATCGGCCGAGGTGCAGGGACATGGGCCGGGGCAAAAGATTACCGTGCCTGGCAAACGCAACGTCGGCATCATGTCCATGACGCCGACCGGCAACTACGCCGTCGGCATAGGTTTTGATGACTTGCATGATAGCGGCATTTTTACCTGGGCCTATCTTCGCGAACTCGGCGAGAGAGGTTCCGAGCTTTTTGCCGCCTATGAGGCTGAACTGAAGGAAAAGGGCTTGAGCCGTGACGTGGCGGGCAAGCCTCACTAGCACTGTCAATAGCAAGGGGGCCGGCATGGCAGGTGGGGATCCAGGAAGCTGGCTGCGCGCCAAAGACAGCAAAAACGAAAGCAGGGTCTCTTTCGTCGAGCTGTTCTTCGATCTGGTCTTCGTCTTCTCGATCTCGGAGCTTTCGCACGCACTTGGCGGTCATTTCACGCCCGTCGGCGCTCTCGAAGCCACCATGCTGATCTTTGCCGTGTGGTGGGTATGGATATTCACCGCCTGGGTGACGAACTGGCTTGATCCCGATCGCATGCCGGTGCGCATCATGTTGTTCGTGCTGATGTTCGCCGGGCTGGTTCTCTCGGCATCCATTCCGAATGCTTTCGCTGGAAAAGCTATTTTCTTCGCCGGCGCCTATGTGTCCATGCAGGTCGGCCGCTCGCTGTTTACCGTCTATGCCCTCAAAGATGTCAGTCCGGCGAACCATCGCAATTTCGTCCGCATCACCTGCTGGCTGATATTGTCAGGGGTCTTCTGGATTGCCGGCGCCGTAGCGGAGATCGAGACGCGCGTTGCATTGTGGCTCGCAGCACTCGCGATCGAATATGCTGCACCTGCCTTCGGTTTCGCCGTGCCTGGCCTTGGCAAATCGACCCCTGCAGATTGGGACGTTTCCGGCGCGCATCTTGCCGAACGCTGCGCGCTCTTCATCATCATCTGCCTCGGCGAGGCGATCCTGCAGGCAGGCAAGACATTTGCCGAAGAGCCGCTTTCGCCGCTGATCGTTGCAGTATTCGTCACCGTCTTCGTCAGCACCGTTGCCATGTGGTGGATCTATTTCCAGTTCGGCCGTCAACGCGCTGCCCGTCGCATCGAGCAGGACGAGACACCCGGCAGCCTGGCGCGGCAGGCTTTCACCTACGCGCATATCCCGATTCTGGCCGGCATCATTCTGAGCGTCGTCGGCCACGAATTCTTGTTTTCCCATCCGCGGGACCCGGCTGACATGCATGCGGGAGCGGCTATCCTCGGCGGCCCGGCCGTGTTCCTTATCGGCAATCTTTGGTTCAAAGGCGCGACAACCGGGCGGCCGCCGCTGTCGCATTTCGTCGGCCTTGCGGGATTGGCGCTATTGGTTCTCGCGATCCCTCAGATCGATGTCTACCAGCTCGGGATCCTCGCCACGGCTGTCCTTATCGTCGTGGCGATATGGGAGTTCGCCTCACTGAACCGCACGGTGCCACTGGGCCGCCGACCAAGCAATCACTGATCACCGTCCAGTGGCTCGCGCTCGTCCTGCAGCAATAGGCTGACGATACGTTCCATGTGCGCCGTCATGATTTCGCATTCGGCGAGCGGTGCGTCCGAGAGCGTGCGGTCGATGAGGTCGGTCTGGATGGCCATCGCCTCTTCCGTCAAGCGCCGGCCTTCGCCGGTCAGATAGAGTCGCAAGATGCGCTTGTCGTGTTTGTCGCCCCGACGTTCGATCAGGCCGCGTTTTTCCATTTGCGGCAACAGCATGCTCATGTTGGAGCGCCCGACCAGCAGCTTGCGGGCCAACTCCTGTTGCGAAATGCCTTCGAAGCGGAACAGATTGACGAGAATGTCGAGATGCGGCGGCTTGATATCGAGATGGGCAAGCGCCCGACCGAGGGACTGCTGCATGAGCTGGCAGGCGCGGGCAACGGCGATCCAGCTACGAAAACGCGGATGGTCCCAGGGCAGGGATTGATTTTTGTTCATCGTTGTACTTTATTGTTCATGATTGAACATTATTGGATTCCCACTATGCCATCCTTTGCGCTTAAGGTCACCCGCCTGGGAATGTCCAGCCTTAACAGGATTTCGCCGCGACTTGCCGGCAAGGCTGCTTTCAAGCTTTTTTGCCTGACGCCCTCGCGCCGGCCGCAAGGCGCCAAGGCGGAGGCCGCTTATGCCGAGGGCAGGGCACGTCTGAATTCCGCCGAGCAGATCATGCTGTCGTTTCAAGGCGGACGGGCGATGGCCTATCGCTTGAACGGCGGCGCTAAAGGTCGGCGCAAGCGCTTTCTTGTTGTCCATGGCTGGGGCTCGAGCAGCGAATATATGTCGGAACTTTCCGTCTTTCTGGCGAATACCGGTGCCGAGGTGATCTCGCTCGATCTGCCGGGTCATGGCCGCTCGCCGGGGCGCTTCCTCAATGTGCGCCTCGCGGTTTCGGCCATCGCTGCGGCGGCGGAGCGTTTTGGTGCCTTTGACGCCACGATCGGCCATTCCTTCGGCGGCGCTTCCATTGCACTTGCCGCGTCCGGCTTTTTGCCGCGCATCGAACCGATTCTGCCGGGTCGCCTGGTGCTGATCGGCGCACCGAGTGCGATGGGTTGGTTGTTCACGGATTTCGGCGGGATGATGGGGCTTGATGCTGCGACGCAGGCAGCGCTTGAGGCGGAGGTCGGTCACGTCACCGGCAGGCCGCTCAAGGATTATGATGCCGGACGCAACGTTCACGATCTCCGCAGGCCGGTGCTGGTGATCCACGCCGAAGACGACAAGGAGGTCAGTGCCGATCATGCCCGCGCCTATGCCACTGCCGGTGATCACGTTCGTCTTTTCTGGGCAAACGGCTTCGGCCATCGCCGCATCGTCAGCGCCGCTCCCGTGCTGGCGGCGATCGGCGAATTCCTGGCGGAAGCGCCGGCGTTCGCAGGGCAAGAAAACGCACTCGAAACTGACGATGAAACGGTTATATCGTTTCATCGGACCTCGGCGCGGCGCGTGTCATAGCAGCGTCACGCCTTGCGTCTAACCCGCCGGTATCAGGATCAAAAAGACGCGAGGTAACATGCGCATCATCACTTCCGTTGAAGAATTGAACGAGTTCTATGGGGGCACGAGCGAGGCGTCGATCGCCAAGGTGACGAGTGCGCTGACCCCGCTTTATCGCCGGATGATCGAGGTATCACCCTTCGTGGCGCTGGCGACGGTCGGCCCGGAAGGGTTGGATTGCTCGCCGCGTGGCGATTTGGGCGGCGTGGTGCGCGTGCAGGACGATAAGACGCTGCTGCTGCCCGACTGGCGCGGTAACAATCGGGTCGATTCGCTAGCTAATATCGTCAGGGATCCCCGCATAGCGCTGATGTTCCTGATTCCCGGCTCGAACACCACGATGCGCCTCAACGGTCGTGCGGTAGTCTCCATAGAGGAAAGCCTGCTCGCGAGCTTCGAGATGGAGGGCAAGCATCCGCGCAGCGTCGTGGTGATCACCATCGACGAGGTCTATTTCCAATGCGCGCGAGCCGTGATGCGCGCCGAACTCTGGAAGCAGGAGACATTCGTCGATCCTGCAAGCCTGCCGACCCCCGGCATGCTGTTGAAGGCGGCGAAGGGGGATTTCGACCAGGAGACTTACGACCGCGAATGGCCGGCGCGAGCTGCCAAAAGCATGTGGTAACGAAAATTCGCCGGCGCGCTTTTGGAAGCGACGCCGGCGGAACAATTTTTAACACTGGTCCGATATTAGCTTTTGTAGATGAGCCAGCTCTTCGTAAAGTCTTTCTGCATGCCGTCCTGATAGATATAGCTACAGTTGCGGCCAGCATTCTTGGCAGTATAGAGCGCAATGTCGGTCTTGCTGTAGAGTTCTCCGGGGTCTGCAGCTTCCGAGGCCATGCAGATGCCGAGCGAAAGAGTGATCGGCCCGTAATTCACTCCGGTGCGCGAGTTCTTGAACGGCGTTGCCTCAAGTGCACGGCGGATACGTTCGCAGACCGCCATGACCTCTTCCGGCGTATTGCCCTCCAGGATCAGCGCGAATTCCTCACCGCCCGTGCGGGCGACGAAGGCGTCGCGACGGACATTGGTGCGGATGAGGGAGGCGACGGTCGCGAGAATCTTGTCGCCGACCGGATGGCCGTAGGTGTCGTTGATCTTCTTGAAATAATCGATATCGGCCAGCACCAGCGCCGTTACCGGGCGGGCCATCTGATTGTCGAAGATGGTGGCGAGGCGATCATCGAAGGCGCGGCGATTGGAGAGGCGGGTCAGAGAGTCGGTATTGGCGATGCGCTTGTATTCGTCCAGTTCCTTGCGCACCTGGTCCATTTCGTGGCTGCGCTGGGCGACATTCTCGACGGTCTTTTCGCCGTGCGCCATGGTATCGCCGGTTGCTGCCGCCAACATGTCGATGGCACTGCGCAGCAGGTCGACGCTGTTATTGTTCTTGGACGTGATGCGTTCGCAGGTTTCGCCCAACAGCCGATTGTAGCTTTCAAGCGAAGTCTGTTCCTGCCGCAGCGTGCGCAACACGCCATCGAGTTCCGTAATCAGGCGGGCGTGGGCGTCATCGAAGATGCGGCCCGCATGGTGCGCGAAATGCTGAGCGCCAAGTGCGTCCAATTCCTCCTGCGTGGCGTTGCTGCCGAGTGCGGCAAGCTCGCGGGTCAAGGCAGGATTGGAACCGATATAGGCTTCGTAGAAAAGTTCGTAATTGCGCGGGATCGGCGCGACCCCCATGGATCGCATGGCATAGGTAATCTGTCCTGCCACGTCGGGAACTTGCGCTTTAGGCGCAACCACCGTACTCATCGGCGAACTCCGTTAAATGATTTCATGAAAGCACTGTTTTTACTTAGCCTAAGATTCTTTGAAAAAGATTAAGGCAATAAATATAAAAACTTATATGAGTTCTGGCATAGAATTAATTTGGTTATGAATTGTAATACTTACAATGGAAGGCACCAACAGTGCCTTCCATTGTCTGACACAACGAAGATCAGCCGAGGTTGAGTTCCTGGAAGAAATCATTGCCTTTGTCATCGATAACGATGAAGGCGGGGAAATCTTCGACTTCGATTTTCCAGACTGCTTCCATGCCGAGTTCGGGATATTCCAATACGTCGACTTTTTTGATGCAGTCCTGAGCGAGGCGGGCGGCCGGACCGCCGATCGAACCGAGATAGAAACCGCCATGCGCCTTGCAGGCCTCGCGCACGGCGCGCGAGCGGTTACCCTTGGCGAGCATTATCATGGAACCGCCGAAGGACTGGAACTGGTCGACATAGCTATCCATACGCCCGGCAGTCGTCGGGCCGAAGGAACCGGAGGCGTAGCCGGCCGGTGTCTTGGCGGGGCCGGCATAGTAGACGGGGTGGTTCTTGAGGTAGTCCGGCATGCCCTGACCCTTTTCCAGACGCTCGCGGATTTTTGCGTGCGCCAAGTCGCGGGCGACGATGATCGTGCCGGTCAGCGACAGCCGGGTCTTGACCGGATGCCGCGACAGCTCCGCCAGGATATCGGCCATCGGCCGGTTGAGATCGATGCGGACCATCGATTCGGAAAGCTTAGCCTCGTCAATCTCCGGCATGTATTTCGACGGATCGGTTTCGAGCTGTTCGATGAAGATGCCATCACGGGTGATCTTTCCCTTGGCCTGACGATCGGCGGAACAGGAGACGCCGAGGCCGATCGGCAGCGAGGCGCCGTGGCGGGGCAGGCGGATGACGCGGACATCGTGGCAGAAATATTTGCCGCCGAACTGCGCGCCGACCCCGAGGCTCTGCGTCAGCTTATGAATTTCCTTTTCCATTTCGATATCCCGGAAGGCATGCCCGCTTTCGGAGCCTTCCGTGGGAAGACAGTCGAGATAGCGCGTCGAAGCTAGCTTGACTGTCTTGAGGTTCATCTCGGCCGAGGTGCCGCCGATGACGATGGCGAGATGGTAGGGAGGGCAGGCGGCCGTGCCGAGCGTCAGGATCTTTTCTTTCAGGAAATCCAGCATGCGATCATGGGTGAGCAGCGACGGCGTGCCCTGATAGAGGAAGGTTTTGTTGGCCGAACCGCCGCCCTTGGCGACGAAGAGGAATTCATAGGCGTCGGTGCCTTCCTCATAGATGTCGATCTGGGCCGGAAGGTTGTTCTTGGTGTTCTTTTCCTCGAACATCTTGATGGGCGCGAGCTGCGAATAGCGCAGGTTCTTCTTTTCATAGGCGTCGAGCACGCCCTTTGCCAGAGCTGCGCTATCGCCGCCTTCGGTCCAGACGCGGCGGCCTTTCTTGCCCATGATGATCGCCGTGCCGGTGTCCTGGCACATGGGCAGCACGCCGCCGGCGGCGATGTTGGCATTTTTCAGCAGGTCATAGGCGACGAAGCGGTCGTTGTCGGTGGCTTCCGGATCTTCCAGAATGGAAGCGAGCTGTTGCAGGTGACCGGGGCGCAGCAGGTGGTTGATGTCGGCAAAGGCGGTTTCGGCGAGGAGGCGGATACCCTCGGGATCGACGGTCAGGATGTCCTGGCCCTTGAACGTGTCGACGGAAACATAGTCGCTGCAAATCTTGCGATAGGGAGTCGCGTCGTCGCCGAGAGGAAATAGATCGTCAGCCATGTTGGAAACCTTTCGAGCCGGATGGCGGAAGAAGATGTTTGGAAACGATCTAAATCCGGCTTCAGCTAAAAGCAATTGCTTGGCCGCTATGTCGAAATTTCAAAATCGGAGTGTGTTGATGGGACATGCGCGGGTCGGGTGGGTCTTCCGATGCTGAACCTTGTGCCCGGCCCCTTACCGAGTTCTCTCTGCGCATGCGGGAGAGGGGTGGGGTAAAGGGCCAGGCAGGCTATTGCGTCACCCGCGGACGTGCCTGACAATCACGGAACGAAGAACTTACTTCGGCCCGATCATCGTCTCCGGCCGAACGATCGCATCATAATCTTCGGCCGAAACCAGCCCGCTCGCCAAAGCTTCTTCCTTCAGCGTCGTACCGTTCTTATGCGCCGTCTTGGCGATCTTGGCGGCGTTGTCGTAGCCGATCTTCGGGGCCAATGCCGTCACCAGCATTAGCGAACGTTCGAGGCCAGCCTTGATATTGTCCTCGCGTGCCTCGATGCCGACGACGCAATTGTCGGTGAAGGAAACCGCGGCGTCGCCGAGCAGTTGAACCGACTGGAGGAAGTTATAGGCCATCATCGGGTTATAGACGTTCAGCTCGAAATGACCTTGGCTATCAGCGAAGGTCAGCGCGGCATTGTTGCCGAAGACGTGGGCGCAGACCTGGGTCAAGGCTTCGCATTGGGTCGGATTGACCTTACCCGGCATGATCGACGAGCCCGGCTCGTTTTCCGGCAGCGCCAACTCGCCGAGGCCGGAGCGAGGGCCGGAGCCGAGCAGGCGGATATCATTGGCGATCTTGAAGAGAGCGGCGGCTGCGGCATTGATGGCGCCGTGGCTGAAGACCATCGAATCATGGGCGGCCAACGCCTCGAACTTGTTCGGCGCGGTGACGAAGGGCAGCCCGGTGATTTCTGCGATCTCGTCCGCGACCTTTTCGGCAAAGCCGATCGGCGCATTGAGGCCGGTTCCGACGGCCGTGCCGCCTTGGGCAAGTTCGCAAAGGCCCGGCAGCGTCAGTTCGATGCGCTTGAGCGCCGAGGCGACCTGAGCGGCGTAGCCGGAGAACTCCTGGCCAAGCGTCAGCGGTGTTGCATCCTGCGTATGGGTGCGGCCGATCTTGATGATATGGGCGAAGTCGGCGACTTTCTTTTCCAGCGCCGCATGCAAATGCCTAAGTCCCGGCAGCAAATGATGGACGATCTGCTCGGCGCAGGCGATATGCATCGCCGTCGGATAGGTGTCGTTCGAGGACTGGCTCATATTGACGTGATCGTTCGGATGCACCGGCTTCTTGGAGCCCATGACGCCGCCGAGCATTTCGATCGCGCGGTTCGAAATCACCTCATTGGCGTTCATGTTCGACTGCGTGCCGGAGCCGGTCTGCCAGACAACCAACGGGAAATGCTCGTTGAGCTTACCGTCGATCACTTCCTGGGCCGCCTCGACTATCGCTTTGCCGAGAGCGGGATCCAACTGGCCGAGCTCCATATTGGCGCGCGCGGCGGCCTGCTTGACGATACCAAGAGCGCGTACGATCGACAGCGGCTGCTTCTCCCAGCCGATCTTGAAGTTGCCGAGCGAGCGCTGCGCCTGCGCCCCCCAATAGCGGTCGCTCGCCACTTCGATCGGGCCAAAAGTGTCGGTTTCGGTGCGCGTGGAGGTCATTATCCCTGATCCTGCTTTTCCGTTGAAAAGGATAGCTGTCATATAGGCCCGAACAGTGCCCAAGAAAACAGCGGACAGTGATTACATGACTGTTATGGTCATATTTTGGGGACGATAAGGAAAGTCGTGTTCTTTTTAACACGCTCGATAGATATTCTTGGCGGTGTCCTAATTGCCACTCAAAAACCGCGCAAAAATTCAATAAAAAATTAACTAATAATTTCATAATTTTGTGTGAACTAAACCGCGAAGCATGCTTTCGCTTTTTCACACAAAGTTGAGGCATTGAACGAAAGACGGGGTCTGGCCGTTTTCATTCTAATGGTTAAACGGTGTTTCGAACATCGCGGCCGAGTTGATTGGAAAACAGCACCGTCTGTCTCGAGCTACCGCATGATATGGGGTCTGATTAGAGAATGAAACTTGTCACCAAAGCCGCAGCATCCGTTCTGGCTCTTTCCTGCTGCATCGCCGCCGCGGGCGCGACATCCGCAAACGCTATGACTCTCATGGACTTTATTCGCGGCGGGCAGGGGCGCCAGCAGAGCACGCAAGTCTCTGCCCCGGCCATGGCCAACCCGGCGCAGGCTGGTCTTGGCGTCGAGGCGCCGGCACAGACAAAAGAGCCGCTACCGAGCGTCAGTGCGCCCAAATATTATACCTACAAGCCCGACCCTATGCGCCTTGTGGCATCCAACCGTTTTGCCGATCCGGTCGTGACCGGGGCGGTCGCGGATGCATCCGCAACGCCGGTAGCGGTCGATACCAGCGCTTCGCAGCGTCGTTATCTGACCGAGGCTCAGGTGATGGCGACGAATGACGTCGCCAAGGCGCTCGAGGCCTACTACGCCGACCAGAGCAAGCCGCTCGTCTGGGTTGCCGACAATGTCATCAATGACAAGGCGAAGGCTGCCATGGCTGTTCTGGCTGACGCCGGTTCCGTTGGCCTCGATCCTGCGGATTATGCCGTCCAGGCGCCGAGCTTCGATCCGGCAAGCGTCGATCCGACAATGCGGGACCGCGCATTGATGCAATTCGAGCTTGCACTTTCCGGCAAGGTGCTGATGTTCGTTCAGGATACGATCCGCGGCCGTCTCGACCCGAACAAGATCTCCGGTTATCACGATTTCAAGCGCAAGGACGTCAATCTGACGCCAGTTCTCGGCCTGCTGCGAGCTAGCCCGGATGTTGCAGCCTATCTCAACAGCCGCAGCCCTTCGAACCAGGAGTTCGCGGAGCTGAAGGGTGAGCTTGCCAAGCTTCGCGCCGAAAGCGGCAGCGACAGCACGCACATTTCCATCTCGCTCACCGGCACGCTGAAGCCAGGCGGCAGCTCGCCGGAAATGGCCAACATCGTCAAGGCTATCCAGCATCGCGGCTCGGATGCGCTGAAGGTCAAGAATGCCGTGACGCTCGCTGCCTACAAGGGCACGCCGGACTATACGCCGGAGCTCGTCGCGCTGGTCGAGGACTTCCAGAAGGAAAAGGGCCTGACGGCAGACGGCGTCATCGGCCAGTCTTCCGTTCGCGCCATGGTCGGCGAAAACAATGATATGAAGATCCAGAAACTGGTCATCGCCATGGAGCAATTGCGCTGGCTGCCGAGTGAACTCGGCCCGCGCTACGTCTTCATCAACCAGCCAGCCTTCATGGTCTATTACCACAACAACAATCGCGAACAACTGTCGATGCGTGTCGTCGTCGGCGGCAAGGAGCATCAGACCTTCTTCTTCGAAGATCAGGTCCAGACGGTCGAGTTCAACCCGTTCTGGGGCGTTCCGCAGTCGATCATCATCAATGAAATGCTCCCGAAGCTGCGCGCCGATCCGAACTATCTCGATCGCATGGGGTACCAGGTCGAAGTCGGCGGCCACGCCGTCGCGTCCTCCAGCGTCGATTGGTACGGTTCGACGAAGAGCGTTTCGGTCCGGCAACCGCCGAGCAGCGACAATGCGCTCGGCGAACTGAAGATCCTTTTCCCGAATTCGCATGCGATCTATATGCATGACACACCGCAGAAGAGCTTCTTCAAGAAAGATATGCGCGCGCTCAGCCACGGCTGCGTCCGTCTTGCAGATCCGCGCGCCATGGCGGCTGCCGTGCTGAACACGACGGTCGACGATATCGCCAAGCAGATCGCCACTGGCCAGAACAAGGCAGTACCCGTGCCGCAGAAGTTCCCGATCTACATCGCCTATTTCACGGCTTGGCCGAACAAGGATGGCGTCGTGCAGTATTTCAACGACGTCTACGATCGCGATGCGGCAACGCAGAAGGCGCTCGATGCGACGACGAAGGCGCGCACCGCACAGATCTGATTGCGGATCAGACTTGGCAATACCGAGAGGCGGTCCATTTGGGGCCGCCTTTTGTCATTTTAGCGCTTGGATCTGCAATCCTCGCGTGGATGCAGACGAAGAGGTCTCGTCCGAGGCTGGCTGGCGCTATTCCTTCGTCTCGATCCGCCATTCATGAGCGCCGAAGGTGACGTCAAAGCGTGAGAGGAACGAACGACCGAGCAGACCATCGATGGCGCCGCCAAGTGCCATATCGTCGTTAAAGACGACGGTGGCGACGTCGTTGGCTTCGACGCGTCCAACTTTCACCAAGGCCGCAGACGTTCGCGTGCCTTACGATACGCCGTTGGCCGTCTGCAGCAAAATGTCGTTGGCTGAATCGACTTGCAGGTTGGCGCGGGACGCGAACGCCTTGGTGACGCTGACGAACCCGGCGCCGGTGTCGACGATGAAATTGCCGCTGACGTCATTGATCGACACTTTGGCAACGATGACGTTCTTGCCCTGCGTTGGGAAACGATCGCTGCCCGTCGCATAGGTGGACGTACATTTTCCTTGCGTGGCATAGTTCTTGATGATGCCACGCACGACGGGGGTGTCGTTCCGATCAGGGTTGATCGATATCCAGCTCTCCAGCGGAGTGATCGCCGCGCAATAATCGCCCAGCGCACGGTAGCTGTCGGAAATGCCCTCATAGGTAAGGCTGTTCAGGTTTGCCACGTTCTCTGTGAGGCCGAGGCGCAAGAGCCGCTACAACTCTAGGAAAAAGACAGCGCCGGCGATCTTACGATCTGACGTTCCGCGGTTCTACGCAGCCAGCAGTCCTCGAACGAGATCAGGCGTCAGCTCATCATAATGCGCGATAACTCGGCTCGGTCCCAATGTTTCGACGCCGACATCGGAATAGCCGAAGGGCACGGCGATCGAAGGCACGCCGGCATTGTGGGCGACCAGTATGTCGTTGGCGCTGTCGCCGACCATGACGGTGCGGGACAATGTTCCGCCGGCGCGCTCGATGGTGCCGATGAGATGCTGTGCGTCCGGCTTACGGACGGTGAAGGTATCGCCGCCGGTGATGACGTCGAAATAGTGAGTGAGGTTCAGCCGCTCGATCAGCGTCACCGCCAGCTTTTCCAGCTTGTTCGTGCAGACCGCCAGACCGAAACCAGCGGCCTTCAGCGCATCCATAGCGTTGAGGATGCCCGGGAAAGGCTTGCTGTCGCCGGGCATGGTGTCGGTGTAAAAAGCGATGAAGCGTTGCAGCAGCGGCGGCAGATCGCCGGATTCGAGCGGATGGCCACGCAGGCGGCAGGCCCGTTCGATCATGGCTTGCGCGCCGTGCCCGACGAGATGCGTCAGATTTTCGTAATTGACTGGAGCGAGATCGAGGCTGGCGATCGTATGGTTGAGGCTCGCGATGAGATCGGGCGCGGTGTCGATCAATGTGCCGTCGAGATCGAATACGACAAGGGGAGATTTCACGAGGACTCGGCCTTTGGGTAAAAAGAAGCAGGTCTTTTCGAGTTAAAAGATCAGGCTGGCAATTGCAACTGAAGCCTCTTTAAGCCCTATCGAATATGGTCGCGGATTTCTATGAGGCGCCGTTATTTTGGCTTTCGTTTGCGGGGAGAGCCGTGTAAACAGCACTCCAACGCAACAATCGGGAGCAGGTGGCGCATGGACGCCCGCCAATTGAAGATCGAGGCTGCAAGAGCGGCTCTGGCCTATGTCGAAAGCGGCATGCGGCTCGGGATCGGCACGGGCAGCACGGCGGAAGAATTCGTTCGGTTGCTTGCCGAGAAGGTTGCGGCTGGCCTCGTGATCGAGGGCGTTCCGACCTCCGAGCGCACGGCAAAGCTCTGTGTCGAACTCGGCGTGCCGCTGAAGTCGCTCGATGAACTTCCCGAGCTGGACCTTACCATCGACGGTGCCGATGAACTGGACGGCGCTCTGCGGCTGATCAAGGGTGGCGGCGGCGCTTTGCTGCGCGAAAAAATCGTCGCAGCTTCGTCGGCCCGGATGATCGTCATTGCCGACGAGAGCAAGATCGTCGAGACGCTTGGTGCGTTTCCGCTGCCGATCGAGGTCAATCCCTTTGGCCTCGTTTCCACGCGCATCCTGATCGAGAAGGCGGCATCCCGCCTTGGCCTCTCCGGAGCGCTGAACCTGCGCCAGTCGGGCGATGGCAACTTCATGACCGACGGTGGGCATTTCATTATCGACGCATCTTTTGGCCGCATTCCTGATGCAGAGGCGCTGTCGATTGAGCTGCATTCGATTCCCGGTGTTGTCGAACACGGGCTCTTCATCAACATGGCGACACTCGCGATCATTGCCGGTCCCGCCGGCGCACGCACGTTGCAGGCGAACAATACATAGGAGCACTGAACTCATGATCAAAATAGCGGGTCTTGGCCGTTTTGCCGCTGCGACCATCGTTCTTTCAGGCATCGCGCTCGGTTCCGCCAGCGCTCAGGAAGTCACGGAAGATCAGATCAAAGCCGCACGGGCCGCTATCAATGCGCTCGGCATCACAAACCAGTTCGACAACATTCTGCCGAATCTCGCCGAGCAATTGAAGAGCACGATGATTCAGGCGAACCCGAACTTCGGTGATGCGATCAATTCGTCCGTCGACGCGACCGCGCTTGCTCTGGCGCCGCGCCGCGCCGATCTCGAGCGCGAAGCTGCTGTGACCTACGCGAAGGCTTTCACCACCGAGGAACTGAAGGCCATCGCCGATTTCTACAACTCGCCGGCCGGCAAGAAGCTTCTCAAGGACGGTCCGATCGCGACGCGGGCTCTCTACAAGGCTGCCGATATCTGGGGGCAGGGCATCTCGCGGGATCTCGCCAACCAGAGCAGCGATGCTCTGCAGAAGGTTGTGAAGGCCCCGATCGCTCCCGTGCCGACGGACGCCACCGACAACGCTCAGCAGGCACCGGCGACGGCTCCCGCACAGAAGCCGGCAGCGAAGCAGAAGTAAGCTTAATCCTTTCCACGATCTCCACATTTTTCGGGATCGTGGACTAGACCTTCGAATTTCAAAGCCCGGATATCGTTCCGGGCTTTTCTTTTTGCCCTTCGAAATCCTATATCAGTGCCGACCCTTTGTCGGTGCGTTGCGTGCCGTTTCATTTCTGCAGGAGTATTCGAATGTCTTCCTTCGATTTCGATCTTTTCGTCATTGGCGGCGGTTCCGGTGGCGTGCGCGGCGCGCGTGTCGCCGCGTCCCTGGGGAAGAAGGTCGGCATCGCCGAGGAATACCGCTATGGCGGGACCTGCGTTATCCGCGGCTGCGTTCCGAAGAAGCTCTTCGTCTACGCCTCGCAATATAGCGAGCATTTTGAGGATGCAGCCGGCTTCGGCTGGACGGCGGGTGAAAGCACGTTCGACTGGAAGAAGCTGATCGAAGCGAAGGATAAGGAAATCGCCCGCCTGGAGGGGCTCTATCGCAAGGGGCTCGACAACGCCAAGGCCGAGATCTTCGATACGCGCGCCGAGCTGGTCGATGCCCATACGATCCGCCTGCTGAAGACCGGCAAAACCGTTACTGCCGAAACGATCGTCGTTGCCACCGGCGGTACGCCGAACCTACATTTGGCGCTTCCCGGCCACGAACTCTGCATCTCTTCCAACGAGGCTTTCCATCTGGAAGAACTGCCGAAATCGATCCTGATTGCCGGCGGTGGCTATATCGCGGTGGAGTTTGCCAACATCTTCCACGGGCTCGGGGTCGAGACGACATTGATCTATCGCGGCGCGGAGATCTTGTCCCGCTTCGATCAGGACCTGCGCAAGGGCCTGCATGAAGCAATGGAGGCCAAGGGCATCCGCATCCTCTGCCACGACATCATCGAGCGTGTGACGAAGACGGAGGAAGGCCTGAGCGTTCTGACGAAGAACGACAAGCGGCTGACGGTAGACACGGTGATGCTGGCGCTCGGCCGCACGCCCAATACCAAGAATATCGGGCTGGAAGCTGCCGGCGTGGCGGTCAACGAGCTCGGTGCCATCGTCGTCGACGAATATTCGCGGACATCGGTACCGAACGTCTACGCGCTCGGCGATGTCACCGATCGGGTACAGTTGACGCCGGTGGCGATCCATGAGGCCATGTGCTTCATCGAAACCGTCTACAAGAACAATCCGACCCGCCCGGATCACGAACTGATCCCGACCGCCGTGTTCTCGCAGCCGGAGATCGGCACGGTGGGCCTGACCGAAGAGGAAGCCGCCAAGCGTTATCCGGAGCTTGAAATCTACCGCGCCCAGTTCCGGCCGATGAAGGCAACGCTGTCCGGCCGCAGCGAGAAGATGATCATGAAGCTGATCGTCAACGCCGCCGACCGCAAGGTGATCGGAGCGCATATTCTCGGCCATGACGCCGGCGAGATGGCGCAATTGCTCGGCATTCCCGTGAAAGCCGGCTGCACCAAGGAAGATTTCGACCGCACCATGGCTGTTCACCCGACCGCGTCCGAAGAGCTGGTGACGATGTACACGCCGAGCTATCGCATCCGCAATGGCGAGCGCGTATAAAGAATAGAGTAGCAATTCCACGCGCGCATAAAAGACCTCTTGAATAGATGGTTCGCCTTTGCAAGCAGCCGGCAAAGGTTTATAAGCGCGCGTTATTTATGACGGCGAGACACTTGGCAAAGACCGAGTGCGAAAACAGGTGAGTGAGATGGCACAGAATTGGACACCGAATAGTTGGCGGCAAAAACCGATCCAGCAGGTGCCGGAATATCCGGATCAGGCAGCGCTGACGGCGACCGAAGCGCAGCTTGCAAGCTATCCTCCGCTCGTTTTTGCCGGTGAAGCCCGTCGTCTGAAGGCGCATCTTGCCAATGTTGCCGAAGGCAACGGTTTTCTGCTTCAGGGTGGCGACTGCGCCGAAAGCTTCGCCGAGCATGGCGCGGACACGATCCGCGACTTCTTCCGCGCCTTCCTGCAGATGGCTGTCGTGCTGACCTTTGGTGCGCAACTGCCCGTCGTGAAGGTCGGCCGTATCGCCGGTCAGTTCGCCAAGCCGCGGTCTTCGAACATCGAAACGCAGAACGGCGTGTCGCTGCCGAGCTATCGCGGCGACATCATCAACGGCATCGAGTTCACCGAAGAAGCGCGCATTCCCAATCCGGATCGTCAGATGATGGCTTACCGCCAGTCTGCCGCCACGCTGAACCTGCTGCGCGCCTTCGCCATGGGTGGCTATGCCAACCTGGAGAACGTGCAGAAGTGGATGCTCGGCTTCGTCAAGGACAGCCCGCAGGGCGAGCGCTACCGCAAGCTTGCCGATCGTATCGGCGAGACCATGGATTTCATGAGAGCGATCGGCATCACCGCCGAAAGCAATGCGAGCCTACGCGAGACTGATTTCTTCACCAGCCACGAAGCGCTGCTGCTCGGCTATGAAGAAGCCTTCACCCGCGTCGATTCCACCACCGGCGACTGGTATGCCACTTCCGGCCATATGCTCTGGATCGGCGACCGCACGCGCCAAGCCGATCACGCCCATGTCGAATATTTCCGCGGCATCAAGAACCCGATCGGTCTGAAGTGCGGTCCTTCGCTGCAGGCGGACGATCTCATCAACCTGATCGATATTCTGAACCCGGAGAATGAAGCTGGTCGCCTGACGCTGATCTGCCGCTTCGGTCATGACAAGGTCGCCGACAATCTGCCGCGCCTCATTCGCGCCGTCGAGCGCGAAGGCCGCAAGGTCGTCTGGTCCTGTGATCCGATGCACGGCAACACGATCACGCTCAACAACTACAAGACGCGTCCGTTCGAGCGCATCCTGTCGGAAGTCGAAAGCTTCTTCCAGATTCACCGCGCCGAGGGCACGCATCCGGGCGGCATCCACATCGAGATGACCGGCAAGGATGTAACCGAATGCACGGGTGGCGCCCGCGCCGTCGGTGCAGAGGATCTGCAGGATCGCTACCATACCCATTGCGATCCGCGCTTGAATGCCGACCAGGCGCTGGAGCTTGCTTTCCTGCTCGCCGAACGCATGAAGGGCGGCCGGGACGAGAAGCGTATGCGCGCGCACGGCTGATCGAAAGCTGTCATCATCATTTGCAAACGGGCCGGCTCATATCGGCCCGTTTTTTGTGCAAATCAATCCTGCTGAAGCGTCCTTCACTTCTTTGCATTTGACGCGACGGACATCGTCGTCGAAGTTGTCGCGAAAAGAGAGGGGATCAGCATGAATGACGATCACACCGGCGCTTGCCTCTGCGGCAGCGTACGTTTCAAAACACGTGGCCCATTGCGGGAGGTGGTCGCCTGTCACTGCTCGCAGTGCCGCAAGCAGACGGGGCTCTACTACGCCGCGACCAATGTTCCCTTCGACAACATCACGATCGAAGGCGAAGACGCGATCACCTGGTATCGCGCCAGCTCCTTTGCCCGTCGGGGCTTCTGCCGAACCTGCGGTTCGGCACTTTTCTGGGTCGCTGACGACGCCGGGGAAATCTCGATCATGGCCGGCCTCTTCGACAGCCCAAGCGATCTGAAACTGGCGTACCATATCTATTGCGCCGACAAGGGCGATTTTTACGAGATCGGCGATGGATTGCCGCAATACAAGCAAGGGCGACCGGGATTGCTGACGGCAGGGCCTTCGGACTGACCAGAGAGTGGGGCAGTCAATTTTTAGTCCGAATCCTCGAAATCGAAATCATCATCGATGGCGAGGCCTGGAGGTCTTTGATGGCCATGGCGATAGCTCTGATCTCTATCAGATCACCAGCGACTTCGTAGTCGACCAGATAATCTCCCATCGTGAATCTCAGAATGCCGGGGGATCGGCAATTCGTCGCTCCGAAAGCCCATTTGCGGGGGAAGAAGCAGGTTGGTTTTGAGCCGGTTCAGGTCGTCCAGAAAACGGAGAGCTGCAGCCGGGCTTCTATCCTTCAGATATTATGCCTCCGACCGGATATAGGCTCTGGCGTCAGCCGAAAGGCGAACTTTCGTCAAGCGGCTGCCCCTTTGACGACCTTCGCAACTTCACTGATGACATCGTCGAGATCGTATGCATCGCCATTTGCCATGTCCCGACGGGCCTTTGCGATATCCAATACTTCTCTGCCTTCTGAGGCGAGGTATGATTTAAGCGCTCATACAAAAACCCAACTGCGCGTCCGCTCGCAAACTTCGGCGATCTCCTCAATCTCTGCAAGGATGTCAGCGGGAACCCGCAAGGTAATGGGATCGGAAAGCCCTTTTTGATTTTTGATCTATTTCACCTCCGTTTGTATTACAAAAATAGACGAGGATCGCTAAGAGTCAATTTCCGATCATGCGGGTATGGCACATCAAATCCCGTTCTTCTGTACCACGAGCCTGTTCAGTTTCTCTATTTCCCCTCGTACCGCCGATAGCTCCGTCAGAACCTGCAGGTCGATCTTCTGATGCAGGGACAGCACTTCCAATTCCGCCTTGAGATTAACTTCGTAATCCTTCGCAGCCTCGAAACGGTCGCGTTCGGCTTGCCGGTTCTGTGACATCATGATGATCGGGGCCTGGATGGCGGCGAGCATGGAGAGGACGAGGTTGAGGAAGATGAAGGGGTAGGGGTCAAAGGCGCGGGTCATTAATACGATGGTGTTGACGACGCACCAGACGACGAGGAACGCCAGGAAAGCCAGAATGAAGGACCAGGAGCCGCCGACGCGGGCTATGCTGTCGGCGAGGCGTTCGCCGGTGGATGCCCTGGCCGAAAAGGCGGCGTTGATGTCGGTGGAAACGATTTTCCGCTCATGCGCCTTTTTCAATATGCGTTTTTCGATCTCGCCGAGTTCCTCGGCCGTCTTGTCGAAATGCTGATGAACGAAATTGGGTAGATTAGACATGGGAACACTCCGAAGACTTGGTCGCTTTGGCCGCAAGTATTCGATTGCCCGATACAAATGCAATGCAAAAAGGTCGCCATCTAGCTGCCCTGGCTGACCAGCCAGGCATGCGACGGGAAGAAGCGGTCGAGCCCGTATTCGCGTCCGAACATCACGTCATGCTGTAGATAGCGATAGTCGCGTATCAGCGGATCGAGGTTTTGCTCCTTGCGAGCCCAATCCGGAAAAGCCTGATTGTCGCGCGTCGCCAACTGGTAACGGTCGATGATGGTGTATTTCTTCTGCAGGCGGCCGAGAAAGCCCGTGTAGAAAGGGTGCTCGTAGCCGGCGGTCTTGAGGATGTGATAGGGCAGTTGCGACGGGCTGATCGTGCCGACATCCCTGCGCACGCCCTTCCGGCTCGACCAAATGACCAGCGGCGTTTCATGCTCCAGCTTCATCACATCGAGCGGCGCTTTTCGGCTCGCTACCTGTTCGGGCATATAGCTGGTATCCGGATAGACGGTGCCAAGCGGCGGCAGGTGATCGCCCCAGAGGACGATGATCGTCTCGCGGTCGCGCTTCGAAGCCCAATCCATCAGCATTTTCAAGCTCTGATCGGCTTCCCGAACCCCTTGCGTATAGGTCGCGAGCGTGTCGCGATCGGCGTCGCTCAGATCGCCTTTAATGTCGACCGTATTCTCCGTGTAACGATGCGGTTCATAGGGCCCGTGGCCCTGCAGGGTAACGGCGAAGATGAAAAACGGCCGCTCCATGGCGTCGCCCTCGCGCATGATCTCCTTCATCAGCGAGTCGTCGGAGGCAAAAAGCCCGCGCTTCTCCATGGGCGGCATGGTCTCCTCGGTGCGGAATTCCTCGAAACCGAAAGCCTTATAGACTTCGTTGCGGTTCCAGAACCAGCCGCTGAACGGGTGGATGGAACGCGCGGCATAGCCTTCGCCGCGGAAGAAAGTGGCAAGCGACGGCATCGGCCGGCGGACATATTGCTGATAGGGAATGCTGCCATAGGGCAGGAAGGCATTGGAGAAGCCCGTCAGTGCCTCGAACTCGACATTGGCGGTCATTCCGCCGAATTCAGGGGAGAAGACGTAGCCCGACTGCGCCTCGCGGATATTCGGCATCGGATCGGGCGTGAAGGTCAGATTGGAAAGCCTATTCGGGTCCCAGAAAGATTCGCTCATCAGCATGATGATGTCGGGTTTTTCGCGTGGACCGGAAAGATAGCCATAGTTGCGGGCGGGAATGGCGTCGATCGCATTTTGCCCATATCCCACGGGCGCTTTGACGTCGGCCATCGGCAGGTTCAGCGAGAAGGCGATGATGAAGCCGTTATAGCCGTAATTTTCCTTCTGATCCCAGACGATGGGGATGATGCGCAGCTTTTCCCTGATCAGCGAGTTTTGCGTCGGATCCATCTGCGATGCGAAGACGACCATGAGCGGCAGGCAGATGGACAGCCGCGTGATCCTTGCATTGCGCGAAAGCGCCGCTGCATGTCGCCAAGTATAGCGCCAGAGAAAGGCCAGCGCGAGGGTGGAGGCGACAATGCCGACAGCGACCGCAACCGCAGTCCACGGCCGCTCGCGCACGATCACCGGCATCAGTCCCAGGATCTGGTGCGCAAAAAGGAAATCCGAAGGATAGAGTGGGTCGGAAAGATAATGCTGTTTCTGATTGGAGATGAAGGCAGGGATGAGGACCAGGGGCGCTACCAACAAGATCGATTGGTGCGCACGGCCGAACATGGCGTCAAGTACCAACATCAGCAACATGACGATGCCGACCGTGGTGAAGCCGGGATGGATCGGCGACATGAAATAGTTGGGGAGATCCGTCAGCTCACCGCGTGTGACCCATTCGACCGCGATAACGGTCAAAAGTGCGAGCAAGAAGGTCAGAATAAGACTGAGAAGCTCTCGTAAAGCCGTCTGTTGTCGGCTCGCGGCACGAAGCTTTTGTAGAGTGGCAAATCTGCCCGCCAACACAAAACTGGGGACCAGCGCGACCAACGGCCTCTCCAATTGTTACAAAACCTTCATATAATTGTCACCTCTCTGTCATGAACGGCGGGTGAACCGCAAGGCTTAGTTAGTATTTTTCGGTGGTAAAATACGTCCTTTGCGAGCAGCCGGATCTTTGGGGCGCGAAGAAGGCCGAAGGCGGTTGCCGAACGCGGTTGCGCTCGCTAAATATATGGCATGACAGAACAAAGCCCCATTACTCAGACCATCCGTATCGCTGTCGCCCAGCTCAACCCGACGGTCGGAGATGTCTCCGGCAACCTTGCCAAGGCTCGGGAAGTGCGGGCCGAGGCGGCGCGCGAGGGCGCGCAGCTCGTCTTGTTGACGGAGCTGTTCATCTCCGGTTATCCACCGGAGGATCTGGTGTTGAAACCGGCCTTTATCCGCGCCTGCCGAAAAGCTGTGGAGAGCCTTGCGGCCGATACCGCCGATGGCGGCCCGGGCGTCGTTATCGGATTTCCGCGGCAGGACGAGACGGGTCGCTACAATTCGGTCGCCGTGCTCGATGGCGGCAAGATCATCTTCATCAGAGACAAGGTTGATCTGCCGAACTATGGCGAGTTCGATGAGAAGCGGGTCTTCGACGAAGGGACTATTGCCGGGCCGGTCAATTTTCGAGGCGTTCGCATCGGTATTCCCATTTGCGAGGAGATCTGGAACGATCTCGGCATCTGCGAGACGCTGGCCGAAAGCGGAGCGGAAATTCTCCTGGTTCCGAATGGCTCGCCCTATTATCGCGGCAAGGTCGACGTCCGTCATCAGGTTGCGTTACGGCAGGTGATCGAGTCAGGGCTTCCGCTCATCTTCGCCGCTCAGGTTGGCGGTCAAGACGAACTGGTTTTCGACGGCGCAAGCTTCGGCTTCAACGCAGACAAATCCTTGGCCTTCCAGATGAGCCAGTTCGAAACCGCATTGGCGGTGACGACCTGGAAGAAGAATGGCAGTGGCTGGCACTGCGCCGAAGGCCCGATGGCGCATATTCCGGAAGGCGAGGAGGCCGACTATCGTGCCTGTCTGCTGGGCTTCCGCGACTACGTGAACAAGAACGGCTTCAAGTCGGTCGTGCTCGGCCTTTCCGGCGGTATCGACTCGGCGATCTGCGCCGCACTCGCCGTCGACGCGCTCGGCGAAGAGAGGGTGCGCACGGTGATGCTTCCCTTCCGCTATACCTCGCAGGATTCGCTGAAGGATGCAGCCGATTGTGCCAAGGCACTCGGCTGCCGCTACGATATCGTGCCGATCGAGGAGCCGGTGACCGGCTTTAGCTCGGCTCTTTCGGATCTGTTCGAAGGCACCGACAGCGGCATCACCGAGGAAAACCTGCAGAGCCGTGCCCGCGGCACCATTCTCATGGCGATTTCCAACAAGTTCGGCTCGATGGTGGTGACTACGGGCAACAAGTCGGAAATGTCTGTTGGATATGCAACGCTCTATGGTGACATGAATGGCGGCTTCAATCCGATCAAGGACCTCTACAAGATGCAGGTCTATGCGCTGTCGCGCTGGCGCAATCTGCATGTGCCGCCGGGTGCGCTTGGCCCGTCCGGCGAGGTGATCCCGTTCAACATCATCGACAAGGCGCCGTCGGCCGAGCTGCGGCCCAACCAGACCGACCAGGATTCGCTGCCGCCCTATCCGGTGCTCGACGATATTCTGGAATGCCTGGTCGAAAAGGAGATGGCGGTCGAGGAGATCGTTGCGCGTGGGCATGATGTCGCCACCGTCCATCGCGTCGAGCATCTGCTTTATCTCGCCGAATACAAGCGCCGCCAGTCGGCGCCAGGCGTGAAGATTACCAAGAAGAATTTCGGTCGCGATCGACGCTATCCGATCACCAACCGGTTCCGCGATCGCTGATCGCAACGCCTCGCGGCGAATGGAGAGCCAATGCGCAGTTCGGTCGAGATCTACAACATCCGTACCGGTGAAAGCCGGGTCGTCTGGCAGACTGAGCGGCTGGTCGAGGCGCCGAATTTTTCACCGGATGGGCGCTATCTGTTGCTGAATGGCGATGGCCGGCTTTATCGGCTCGCGCTCGACAGCAAGGCGGAGGCCGTTCAGGTCGATACCGGTTTTGCGACGCTCTGCAACAACGACCACGGCATATCGCCTGACGGGTCGCTGATCGCCATTTCCGATAAGACGGAACACGGCAAGTCCTGCATCTATGTCCTGCCCGCCAAAGGCGGTACGCCGCGGCAAGTGACACGCAATTTGCCCTCCTATTGGCATGGTTGGTCGCCTGATGGGCAACGGTTTTCCTATTGCGGCATTCGCGACGACGTCTTCGATGTCTACACGATCTCGATTGATGGCGGCGAAGAGACGCGGCTGACGCATGGCGAAGGCCGCAATGACGGACCAGACTATTCCGCCGACGGGCAATGGATCTATTTCAACTCCAGCCGCACCGGCCTGATGCAGATCTGGCGTATCCACCCCGACGGTACCGGGCTGCAGCAGATGACCAACGACAATTACGGCAACTGGTTTGCCCATCCTTCGCCGAAGAATGACAAGGTCGTGCTGATCTCCTACGCCGCCGATGTCTTCGACCATCCGCGCGATCTCCATGTCCGGCTGCGGCTGATGGACATGGATGGCGGCAATCTGACGACGCTGTTCGAACTCTTCGGCGGACAAGGGACGATCAACGTGCCGAACTGGTCACCGGATGGTGACGAGTTCGCCTATGTCCGCTACGAGCCGGCGTGATCTCTCTGGACAGGTCAGACGGCTCGCTATAAATTCCGGATCGTTCACAGGGCGCATCCGATCCGCGGGAAGGGCAAGGCCCACCTGATGCATAGAACGTAAGACTGCCACACCTCTTTTCAGTCTGTGGGCGCGGATACCGGACGTGAATGAAAGGAGGTCTTTCGTGACCACGCGCTCTCTGGCAGGCAATGCCACTGTCGATTCCCTGAAAAAGCAGGCTAAGGCTTTTCTGAAAGCCGTTCATTCCGGCGATGTATCGGCACGCGGTCGGGTCCAGCCGTATTTCGCCAATGCTGCCGAAGTCGGGCTTCAGGACATCCAGCTTGTTCTTGCCCGCGAATATGGCTTCTCAAGCTGGACAAAACTCAAAGCGCATCTGGAAAGCGCCAATCGTGAGCAAACGCCTCGCGATCAGCTCACTAACCAATTCCTGTCGCTGGTGACCGTTTCCTATTTCTCTCATATTCCAGCCGATCCGGCACGCTTCCACGAGGCAATGCAATTGCTGGATGCTAACCCGGAAATCGCTGGTGACAGTATCCACATTGCGGCGGCGCTCGGCGATGCTGCCGGCGTGACGCGCTGGCTCGATCGTCGGCCACAACTCGTTGATCTGAAAGGCGGGCCTTACGATTGGTCGCCCTTGCTCTATGCCGCCTATGCTCGCCTGCCCGGCCGCTCCAGCTTGCCGGCGGCGCGGGTCCTGATCGAGCGTGGAGCAGATCCCAACGCCTTCTTCGTCCACAGCGCTCAATATCGCTTCACGGCACTGACCGGTGTTTTCGGCGAGGGAGAAGCCGGCAAGGTCAGGCAGCCGCCGCATCCCGACTGCGAGGCTTTTGCGCGCCTATTACTTCACGCCGGCGCGGAAGTGAATGACAGCCAGGCGCTCTATAACCGGATGTTCGAGCCTGACAATTCCTGCCTGGAATTGCTGCTGGAATACGGGCTCTCCGCAGTCGACAAGAACAATTGGCTGGTGCGCGAAGACGGTCTGATGGTGGCGAATTCGCAGACGGTGTTCGACTATCAAATGGCTTGGGCCTGCGAGAAGCGCATGGGCGCGCGCGTCAGGCTGCTCGTCGAGAATGGGGCTGACGTCAACAAGCCGGTCAATGGCCGAACGCCGTTCGAATGGGCACGGATCCGTGGCGACAAGGATCTTGCGCTATACCTTGTACAGAAGGGCGCTGTTGCCGTTCGGCTCAAGCCAGAAGACTTGCTCTATATCGAGATCATGGGCGTCGATCCGATAAGAAGGATGGGGGCTGAGTTCGACATTCCGGAAGCGATGCGGCGAGCCCACCCCGCGATGCTGCACGAAGCGGCGGGGGACAATGCCTTCGAGCCCGTCCGCCGGATGCTTGCTCTTGGCTTCGACGTCAACGCCATGACCAGCCGCACGCCGCTGCATGAGGCCGCTCTGCATGGCCATATCGATATGGCGAAGCTGCTGATCGAACATGGGGCCGACACCGCCATCCGCGATCCCTATTACTATGCACCGCCGATCGATTGGGCGGAATACAACGGCAAGGAGGAGATGGTCGAATTCCTGAAGACGCAGCCCCTCGATGTCTTTGCCGCTGCCGTCTTTGGCCAAGTTGAGCAATTGGCCGCGCATCTAAATAAACATCCTCACCAGATCGACGCCCGCTTCGGCGATTTCCGCCCTCACGGACAGGCGAGCGCAGATCGCGACTGGTTGACGCCGCTTGGCTTTGCGATCCTCAATGGCCAGGCTGATGCGACGCGCCTCCTGCTGGAGCGCGGCGCCGATCGTTCTGTGAGAGATGCATCCGGCCGCTCATATAGAGATCTGGCTTGGGAGACGGGCAATGAGGCGGTCGTCTCGCTGCTCAAAGCGCCTACTGCGCCGGCTGCGGACCGGCCGCTTTCGGATGTTTGAGATCGATGCCGCCTTGGTCGGTCGCGAGGAATTGCGGTCCGACCTGGCGCACCTTGTTTGCCGAGGGATCGTAAGGCCGGTCGGCTGGCATTTGTTTGGGTTGAATCTGGGTGATCGCCGGAGCTGAAGTTACCGGCATCTGCCGTTGCGGCTGCGTCGCGTCCGTCTGGGGCTTCAGAGTCTCGATTGACGTGATCGAGCTTTCTGGTTGCGCGAACGACTGCTCTTCAGGCGCGTAAGGCTCCGGTTTCAGGCGGGTGTTGATCACGGTGTCCGGCTCGGCCGACGCCGGGGCGTTGCAGCCATTGCGTTGCATGGTAGCTAGCAATTGGCGCCGTTGTGCCCCTTCGGCGTCAACGCGAGTCAAGCTCAGTTCGCGTTCATCCATCAGTGAACTAAGATCCTGCTGCATTCGGTCCAGCGATTTCTGCATCTCATCGCAGGCGCCACTATCCCCGGAGCTGGAACCGAAGATCACCACGCTGTCTGAAGAGCAGCCCTGATTGCGCATATCGCTCTTTAGCTGCCGGATCATGAGATTCTGCTGGGCGATAGCCCGCGAAAGCTGCCGCGTCTCGGCGCTGGCGCCGACAACTTGCGTGATATTGGCATACCGGCCGTGCAGTTCGTCGCAGAGTGTATTCGTCTGCGCCAAAGCGGGCGATGCGACGAGCAGGGACAACAAAAGACAGGAGAAGGAATTTCTGCCGCGGTTCACGATTTTGCTCTTCTAAAGCGGTTCGACTTTGAAAAACGATACAGCGTGGAGCTTAACAACGTACCTAGCAGAAATACGTTTTCGGTGGGAATATCCTCTTTCGAAGTGTTCGAAGACGGAGCGGGTACCACCTTTGTCCCCGTCCGGTGATGTCACCAGGGAGGTCGTTAGCAACACGGTCAAAAGCTGGCCGTGAAGAGCCTGTCGGCGGCCGTCCTAGAAGACGGCCGCGACGAGGATGTTCGTCAATTTGGCTGAGACGCCTCGACCACAGCAAGGGCCGCCATGTTGACGACGCCGCGCGACGTGACGGAGGGCGACAGGATGTGGGCGGGGAGCGCCGTGCCGAGAAGGATCGGGCCGACATGCAGGCCGTCGGTCATGGTCTTGACCACGCCGAGGGTAATGTTGGCGGCGTCGAGATTTGGGAAGACCAGCAGGTTTGCTTCGCCGGTAAGCGTGCTGTCCGGCATGACATGGCGGCGCAGGCTTTCGGAAATGGCGCTGTCGCCATGCATTTCGCCGTCGACTTCCAGCTCCGGTGCCATTTCGCGGACAAGCGCCAGGGCATCGCGCATCTTGGTCGCGCTTTCGGACTCCCGCGAACCGAAGTTCGAGTGCGAGACCAGGGCGGCCCGTGGCGAAATGCCGAAGCGTTTGATTTCTTCGGCTGCCAGCACCGCCGACTCGGCGATCTCCTCGGCATTCGGATTAAATGTGACATAGGTGTCGGTGTAGAAGGTCGCGCCTCGCTGCGAGATCAGCAGGCTGAGCGCCGAGAAGTCGCGGACATCGGGGCGTTTGCCGATGATCTGGCGGACGACGCGCAGATGGCGCTCGTAACGGCCTTCGAGGCCGCAGATCAGCGCATCGGCTTCACCGCGCTTCAGCGCTAGGGCGCCGATGACGGTGGTGTTGGTGCGCACGATCGTTCGCGCCGCTTCCGGAATGACGCCGCTGCGGCCGACCAGCGAGAAATAGAGATCGACATATTCGCGGAAGCGCGGATCGTCTTCCGGATTGATGACGGCGAAATCGGTGTTGGGCCGGATCTTCAGGCCATAACGCTTCAGGCGGGTCTCGATAACCGACGGACGTCCGATCAGGATCGGAGCGGCGGTGCCTTCTTCAAGAAGAACCTGGGCGGCGCGCAACACGCGCTCATCCTCGCCTTCGGAAAAGACGACGCGCTTGCGCTCTGCAGTTTTCGCGGCGGCGAAAATCGGCTTCATGATGAAGCCGGAGCGGAAGACGAAACGGTTGAGCTCGTCCATATAGGCGTCGAAATCGGCAATCGGGCGCAGGGCCACCCCGCTTTCGGCCGCGGCTCTCGCAACGGCAGGCGCAATGCGCAGGATCAGACGCGGATCGAAGGGCGAGGGGATCAGATAATTCGGCCCGAAGACCGGCGTTTCGCCGGTATAGGCGCGTGCCGCGACATCGGACGGCTCCTCGCGGGCAAGCGACGCGATGGCGCGCACCGCCGCCATCTTCATTTCCTCATTGATCGTCTTGGCGCCGCAATCGAGCGCGCCCCGGAAGATGTAGGGGAAACAGAGGACGTTGTTGACCTGGTTCGGAAAGTCCGAACGGCCGGTACAGATCATCGCGTCCGGCCGGGCGGCGCGGGCGAGATCCGGCATGATTTCAGGCGTCGGATTGGCGAGCGCCATGATCAGCGGCTTTTCCGCCATCTGCTCCAGCAGTTCCGGCTTCAGCACGCCGGCAGCGGAGAGGCCGAGAAAAACATCGGCGCCGGGGATCGACTCGGCAAGCACGCGCTTATCGCTCTTCTGCGCATAAACGGACTTCCATTCGTCCATCAGCTCGGTACGGCCCTCATAAACGAGGCCCTCGATATCGTGGACCCAGATGTTTTCGCGCTTGGCGCCGAGG
This sequence comes from Rhizobium leucaenae USDA 9039, assembly GCF_000426285.1. Lineage (GTDB taxonomy): Bacteria > Pseudomonadota > Alphaproteobacteria > Rhizobiales > Rhizobiaceae > Rhizobium > Rhizobium leucaenae. Next base: position 87,529 of record NZ_AUFB01000010.1, read on the forward strand.
ATGACTAGCAGGTTGAGGCAGGCAAGGGCCGCCGCGCCAGCGCCGGAGGCGACGATCTTGACGTCCTCGATCTTCTTGCCCGCCAGTTCCAGTCCGTTGAGAATAGCGGCGGCGACGATAATGGCGGTGCCGTGCTGGTCGTCATGGAAGACTGGAATCTGCATCTTTTCGCGCAGCCGACGTTCGACGTCGAAGCACTCGGGCGCCTTGATGTCTTCCAGATTGATGCCGCCGAAGGTCGGCTCCAGTGCGGAAATCGTGCTCACCATCTCATCGACGGTGGGTGCGGCGATTTCGACGTCGAAGACATCGATGCCGGCGAATTTTTTGAAGAGTACAGCTTTGCCTTCCATCACGGGCTTGGAGGCAAGCGGACCGATATTGCCGAGGCCGAGGACGGCCGTACCGTTGGATATGACCGCGACCAGATTGCCGCGCGAGGTGTAATCGAAGGCCGTTTCCGGATTGTCGCGGATGGCAAGGCAGGGCGCGGCAACGCCGGGAGAATAGGCGAGCGCCAGATCGCGCTGATTGCCGAGCGGCTTCGTTGCCTGGATTTCCAGCTTGCCGGGACGGGGATAGCGATGAAAGAAGAGAGCCTGATCGTCGAAATTGCCGCTCGCCATGTTCTTGGCTGACTTCGATGTGTCGTGCGTATCCATTACGCTCCTCCATTCCTGCGCGCTTGCGTTCGAGTCCCCTGCATACATCAATCATCCGGGGTGCACAGTATGCAATTGACGCAAAGAGAAGGTTTTTTGTCGCGTCGTTTTCATAATTGTTTTTCCTATCTAGAAAGGCTGAATCTCGGCCCGATGGTAAGCAAAGGGCGAATGCGTCACACGGGGGTCAGGGCGCTGGCCTATGAGGGCAAAAACAGAGGAACGCCCATGACCCTCATCGCTTCCCATCGCGGCGGTACGCATCTGTGGCCCGAAAATACGCGGCTTGCCTTTTCCGAAACCGCCAAGCTCGATGTCGATCTCGTCGAATTCGACGTGCACCAGACGCGTGACAACAAGCTCGTCATCCACCACGATGCGCTGATCGACCGCATGACGGATGGCAAAGGCGCGATCGCCGATTTCAGCTACGACGAACTGATGCGGTACATCGTCATCGGCAGTGGTGGCGAGACCATTCCGACACTTGCCGAAACCATCGACATATTCGGGCCGTCCGCGGTCGACCTTCGGTTGGAGATCAAGACGAGGCAGGACGACAAGCCTTATGAAGGCATGGAAGGCCCCATTGCGGACGAGCTGCTGGCGGCCGACATGCTGCAGCGGACGATGGTGACCAGTTTCGCGCTCCCGCGCCTCGAAGCCTTCAGCATCGCGCTGGAGGAACGTGGCCTGAATGCCGGCGAACTTCTCGGCCTCATCTTTCTCTGTTCGCCGCTGATGGTCGCGCAAATCGGCTGGAGAGGCGTCATTGCCGTGCTTGGCCGGTTTGGCGTCCGCGAAATTGCCTTGCGAGCCGAGTCCATCGATGCCGAGGTAATGGATCTCTTTGCGAAAAACGGTGTGACGGTGCATGGCTGGGCGGCCCATACGAGCGAAGCGGCAAAGGCGATGTTTCGCCTCGGAGTCGCCAGTTTCACAACCGATCGGCCGGATCTCGCCATAGCTGCAAAGCACGGCTGATCTTCCGCGATAAGCCTATCGCACAGGATTTGTCATCATCCTGAAACACGAGTCTGGTTTTGGAATAGCTAACGTAGGATAGGGCACGGACATAGAGTTCGTGAATGAAAACATGAATGTCAGGCGGTTTCGAACGCTATTCATTTCTGACGTGCACCTGGGCTCGAAAGCAGCCAAGGCGGACTATCTGATCGATTTCTTGCGCCATCATGAAGCGGATACAATTTTCCTTGTCGGCGACATCGTCGACGGCTGGCGGCTGAAGCGCACGTGGTACTGGCCGCAGGATTGCAATGACGTGGTGCAGAAGCTGCTGCGCAAGGCGCGCAAAGGCACTCGCATCGTCTATATCCCCGGCAATCACGACGAATTCCTGCGCGATTTCCCCGGCATGCATTTCGGCGGCATCGAAGTGGCCGAGCGTGCGATCCACGAGACGGCTGACGGCAAGAGGTATCTCGTCCTGCACGGCGACGAATTCGACGTCGTCGTCCGCAACGCCCGTCTGCTCGCCTACCTCGGCGATTGGGCCTACGACATGGCGATCCTGATCAATGTCGGCCTTGCCGCGGTTCGCCGCCGCCTGAACATGCCCTACTGGTCGTTCTCGGCCTGGGCGAAGCTTCAGGTCAAGCACGCGGTCAATTTCATTGGCGAGTTCCAGCGCGTAGTGGTCGAAGAGGCCAAGCGCAACGAGGCCGATGGCGTCATCTGTGGCCACATCCATCATGCCGTCATCGAGGATTTCGAAGGTATCCGCTACATCAATACAGGCGACTGGGTCGAAAGCTGCACGGCAATTGCCGAGCATGAAGACGGCACTTTCGAGCTGATCACGTGGCAGTCGATCACCGAGGTCCAGGCGGTCGGCGCCGCAGTGGAGGATTTGCCGAAAGCGCTCGGAGCGCAGGCGGCGTAATTTGGCGCCGCTTCACGGATCCGATAACGGCCGGTCACAATTATTGATCATTTCAGCCTGACGACAGGTTCGTATTTTCTCCGAAACGTTACGGACGGGCTATTTCTCGCCATAGTCGTATCCACGATGGAATGGTAGGGAACAATCGGTTTCCCTTCAGGTCTGTCATGATTCCCGCGACAAAATCTCTGCAGGGCGAGGGCGCGCCTTCGCATTTTCGTTTGCGCACCGCCTTGTCCTATTGTGCTCCGTTGTTCGTCAACGGCATCGCTCTTCCGTTTTTTCCCGTCTGGCTGGCGGGACTGAATTTCGGTGACCGCGAGATCGGGCTTATTCTCGCGGTGCCGATGGTGGTGCGCGTTCTCGTGGTGCCCATTGTCGGCATGCTTGCCGATCGCGTCGAAGAACGGGCCAATGTGTTGTTCTGGTCGGGCGCGCTGTCGCTGCTGACGGCGATCGCGCTTTACTGGACGAGCGATTTCTGGCCGGTTCTGCTGGTCTACGGCATTCAGGGAGCGACATACGCACCTTACGTGCCCGTGGTGGAATCGATCGCCATTTCCGGCGTGCGGCGCTGGGGTTTCGATTACGGCTCGATGCGGGTATGGGGATCGATCGCTTTCATCTTCTCCACTCTCGTCGGCGGCCAGATGATCCAGAAATGGGGTGGCAGCATGGTTCTGCCCACCATGGTCGGCGGCTTCTTCCTGACAACCATGATGGCCTTCTTCTGTCCGCGCATCGGGCCGACACGGCGGCGCAATCAGCCGACTAATTTGCAAGCGCCGACCGGCAGCAGCCTGCGCTCACCGCAATTGTTGATCACCATGATCGGTGTGTCGGTGCAGCAGTCGAGCCATGCCGTGATGTACACATTCGCATCGATCTATTGGCGAACCCTCGGTTTTTCCGGCACGCAGATCGCCGTCCTCTGGAGCATAGGGGTAGCGGCGGAGGTCATGGTCTTCTTCTTGTCGAAGGTACTCAGCCGCCGCTTCAGTGCCTGGACGCTGATTTTCTTCGGCTCGAGCATGTGTATCCTGCGCTGGATATTGTTTCCGATCAACTTCGGTTTCGCCGGCTACTTCGTACTGCAATGTTTTCATTCCTGCACCTATGCCTGCGTCCATACCGGCATTCAGCGCCGCATCGTCGCCTCTGTACAGGAAACCCAGGAGGCTTCGGCCCAGGGGTCCTATTTCTTCTATAATGGTATGTTTCTCGGGCTTATGACCCTGGCGTCCGGCTATCTCTACGCATGGCTCGGCGTTTCCAGCTATTATGTCATGGCCGGCGTCGCCGCTTTCGGCCTCGCTACGGTGATGCTTGCCCGCAATCTTCAACCCCGCAGTTCCGGGTTCGGCGAGACGGCGCGCAAGGCCTCTTGAGCGGCGCGGAACGAATTCATTTGGATATCAAAATGCTATGGCATATTTTGACATCGGCTTGGCATGGAAATCGCCTATGCACTCGGATATTAACCATTGCGTCGAGCTGGGATTCCTGAGTCGGCGATCGTGACGCAAGACCTGAAAGACGCATGAGCTTGAAAGCAGCCGAACAAAACCCCGACGGACCGAGGATCGATGACGAGCCGGATGGCAGCGGGCATCGCTATCGGCTGGAAGGGAATTGGCGCAGCGCCAATGTGCATGGCGTGCTGCGGCAGATCGATCAGCTTACGAAACGGCGCGGCGGCGGTCAGGTGGTGATCGACCTTTCCGATCTCTCCGATGTCGATACAGCCGGAGCGCTGTTGATCCGTCGCCTCAAAGAGAGCCAGGAAGCGCACGGCGCGAGCGTCCGGATCGACGGTTCCAATCCCCATATCGACGAGCTACTGACGGCCTTTACCGAAGACACGGGTAACAAGGTCGTTGAGCCCAGGTCAAAGGCATCCTTAGCGGAGCGGATTCTCGCGCCGATCGGCGAAAGCGTCTACGATATCTGGGGCAATCTCGTCGCGGCCATGTATATTCTCGGCTCGGCGGTGCGCGGCGCGCAGCTCAAGTTCGGGCGCGGCAGCGGTGTTTCGCCGGCTTCGATCGTCAATCAGATCGACCATATGGCCGTGCGCGCCGTGCCGATCATCTTGCTGATGTCCTATCTGATCGGCGCGATCATCGCGCAGCAGGGCGCATTTCAGCTTCGCTATTTCGGCGCCGAAGTCTTCGTCGTCGACCTCGTCGGTATCCTGCAATTGCGTGAAATCGGCGTGCTTCTGACCGCGATCATGATCGCCGGCCGTTCGGGCAGCGCCATCACCGCCGAAATCGGTTCGATGAAGATGCGCGAAGAAGTGGATGCGCTGAAGGTCATGGGTCTCAATCCGATCGGCGTTCTGATCTTCCCGCGACTGGTCGCGCTGACCGTCGCGCTGCCCTTGCTGACGATCCTTGCCAACTTCGCCTCGCTCTTCGGTGCAGCGACGGTCGCCTGGGCCTATTCCGGCATCACCTTCGCGACCTTCATTTCGCGCCTTCACGAAGCAATCAGCCTCTCCACCGTCATCTCAGGCATGATCAAGGCGCCGTTCATGGCATTGGTCATTGGCATTGTTGCGGCCGTCGAAGGGCTGAAGGTCGGCGGCAGCGCCGAATCGCTTGGCCAGCATGTGACCTCATCGGTCGTGAAGTCGATTTTCGTGGTGATCCTGATGGACGGGCTATTTGCCATGTTCTACGCAGCGATCGATTTCTGAGGACCGGCAAGGATGAGCGCGCTTCACTCGGAAATTTCGATGGATAAGGATGAGCGGGGCAGAGACGTCGTGCTGTCGGCTCGGGATGTCACCGTCGCTTTCGGATCGAAAGTGGTGCTCGACAAATTGAACCTCAATATTTATCGCGGCGAAATCCTTGGCTTCGTCGGCGCTTCCGGAGCGGGCAAGTCGGTGCTGCTGCGCACGGTACTGCGGCTGCTGCCGCGCCGTTCCGGAGTCATCGAGATTCTCGGCGCAGACTACGACAAGCTCTCCGAGCCGGAACGCAACAGGCTCGACATGCGCCTCGGCGTGCTCTTTCAGCAGGGCGCGCTGTTTTCCTCGCTGACGGTGAAGGAGAACATCCAGGTGCCGATGCGGGAATATCTCGATCTGCCGCAGGCCCTGATGGACGAGCTGGCGCATCTGAAGATCCGTATGGTTGGTCTGGCCGCCGATGCCGCCGACAAATATCCGTCCGAGCTTTCCGGCGGCATGATCAAGCGCGCCGCCCTTGCCCGGGCTTTGGCGCTCGATCCAGACCTTGTTTTCCTGGACGAACCGACTTCCGGCCTCGATCCGATCGGCGCGGCGGAATTCGACGAACTGATTGCCAAGCTGCGCGATACGCTCGGCCTGACCGTCTATATGGTCACCCACGACCTCGATAGCCTTTTTTCCGTTTGCGACCGTATTGCCGTTCTCGGACAGAAGCGGGTATTGGTGGAAGGTACGGTTGAGGACATGCTTGCTTGCGACGATCCTTGGGTGCAGTCGTATTTCCGGGGCAAGCGCGCACGCTCGATCGTGCCGACGGGAAGGGGCGGAGATCGCAAAGACGACAACGGCGCAGGCGCCCACGGCCGCGAGAAGTGACTGGAAACTATGGAAACCAAAGCCAATTATACGATCGTCGGGTTCTTCACGCTGCTGGTCATCGCGGCCGCCTTCGGCTTTGTCTATTGGATGGCGGAATATGGCCGCGGCGGTCCGATGGCCGAGCTGGTCGTCCGCATTCCCGGTTCGGCAAACGGCCTCAGCGTCGGCTCGCCTGTTCGCTTCAACGGCATTCAGGTCGGCTCCGTACAGGGGCTTTCGATCGATGCCGACGATCCGAACTATTCGCTGGCCTTTACCGAGGTGCGTGCCGATGCACCGGTCTATACGTCCACCAAGGCCATTCTGGAAATCCAGGGCCTGACGGGTGCGGCCTATATCGAGCTTTCCGGCGGCCGCAACGGCGACGAGAACATCCTCAAGCGGTCGATCGAAACCGGTAAGCGGGCGGTATTGCTCGCCGATCAATCGAGCGTGACCAACCTGCTCACCACCGCTGACAAGATCCTGAACCGCGCCAACGACACGATCGGCGACATCCAGGGCTTCATCTCCGATTCCCGTGGTCCGCTGACGGATACGGTGCGCAACGCCCAGAAGTTCTCCAAGGCGCTGGCTGACAATTCCGATAATATCGACAAATTCCTCGCCAGCGTCGGACAGCTCTCCGATACCATCAAGAGCGTGTCGCCCCGCGTCGAATCGACACTGGATGCGATCGAGAAGCTGGTGCGCGCCGTCGATGCCAATAAGATCAACGATGTCGTCAGCAATGCCGACAAGATCACTGCCAATGTGGCTGACGCGACGACCGATCTGAAGGCGACGATTGCGTCCTTCAAACAGACTGCCGATACCTACACCACCTTCGGCCAGAATGCGCAAAAGACCCTGGACCGTGTCGATACGATCATAGCGCAAATCGACCCCAACAAGGTGAAGGGCTCGATGGACGATATCGCCGAGGTGACCAAGGACGCCAGAAAGGCGGTCATATCGATCCGCGATGTCGCCAATTCGGTTGCCGCCCATCAGCAGGATATCGACCAGACGCTCTCCAATGCCAAGGATATTTCCAACAAGCTGAATTCCGCCTCCAACAAGGTTGACGGTATTCTCACCAAGCTCGACTCGCTGCTTGGCTCCGATGACACGAAGTCCCTGTTTGCGGAAGCCAAGGACACACTCCAATCCTTCAAGACGATGGCGGACAATCTCAACGCCCGGATCGGACCGATCGCCGACAACCTGCAGAAGTTCTCGAGTGGTGGCTTGCGCGACGTGCAGACTCTCGTCAATGACATGAGAGGCACAGTTAATAATCTCAACAACACTATTACTAATTTTGACCGCAATCCGCAGCGCCTGATTTTCGGCGGTGATACCGTCAAGCAATATGATGGCCGGGCGCGGCGTTGATGAGAAGCAATTTTGGGGCTGCAAGGGATAGGCGGAATATGGTTGGCTGCGTTTCGCGTGGGCGTTATCAGGTGTATCGAAAGGCAGCGATCGTTCTGCCACTGTTTGCAGCCTTGCTTAGCGGCTGCGGTTCAGCCGCCGTCAACGACACATATGATCTTACCGCCTCGGTCAAGGCGAGCGGCCCGTCAATGAAGCGCCGGCAAATCCTGATACCGCAGCCGACGGCGCTGCAGCCGCTCGACAGCAACCAGATCGTCATCCGCGTTTCGCCCCGGGAGATTCAATATCTCAGCAAGTCGCAGTGGAGCGACAAGCTGAGCCGGATAGTGCAATCGAAATTGGTCGAGGCCTTTGAAAATACTGGCAAGCTTGGCGGCGTCGGCGTGCCGGGGCAGGGGCTTGCGATCGATTATCAGATCGTCACCGACATCCGAGCTTTTGAGATCGATGCGGCGGCAAAATACGCCACCGTCGAAATATCGGTGAAAATCCTCAATGATCGCGCGGGCACGATCAAGGCGCAGAGCGTCTTTCGTAAGGTCGTGCCGGTCGGCGGCGGCGGCAATGCTGATTTTATCAAGGGGCTCGATACTGCCTTTGCAGGCGTGACGGCGGAGATCGTCGATTGGACGTTGCGCTCGCTTTAGCGGCTCCCTATCGTTCCATCAGGGACTTCAATGTGCCGAGGTCCTTCCTTATGTGAGCCGCGTCTGCGGCGAATTGCTCGTCGGTCATTCCTGGCAATCTCAGCAGCGTGAACATGACCTCGCAGCCATCGCCATTCGGCACGACCCGCAGCGCGTTGTGAACCTTCAAGCCGGATTCGACCGTCACCGTGTGATCGATGACGCCGAATTCGTTGCGGGGCGCGAAGCTGACGCGGACGGTGCCGAGAATGCCCTTGGCAACCCAATCCTCGCCATCCTGTTCCAAGCCAGATGCGAGGCCCGAGGCCCAAAGCGGCATGTTTTCCGGCCGGCCGGCAAAGCCATAGACTTCCTTCCAAGGTCGATCGATGGAGATATGGACGATCTTTGCGGTCATGGTCGACATGCATGCCTCCTCCTGTATATTTGTCTTTTGCGAATTGGCACGGACCGGCTGAATGGAAAGGCCTGGTTCGTGAAGAATCCTGGAGCATTCTTGCACGGTCCTGCAATGGAGACGATTCGAGGTCGGCAAAGGCTTGCCGTTTCACGCCCGGAGTGCAACAACATCGGCTAACGCAGAGCCCGAAAATCGGAGTCGGTTTTCGGGTTATGTGTCATTTCAAAGTGTTACTGCGTCCTTCGCCCGTGCTTTGGCCGTGCAGCGCAGTACGCAGCCCACTGGAGGATTGTCGTGGAAAAGGCAGAAATCGGACTGATCGGTCTCGCTGTCATGGGATCGAACCTGGCGCTCAACATTGCCGAAAAGGGCAATAAAATCGCGGTGTTCAACCGCACGCCGCAGGTGACGGATGAGTTCTATGCGAACGCCGGTGCGCTGAAAGACAAGATCATTCCCTGCAAGACGATCGAGGAGTTCGTCGAGGCGATCCGTCCGCCGCGGCCAATCATCATCATGATCAAGGCCGGCGAGCCTGTCGACCAGCAGATGGCGGCCTTGCAGCCGCATCTCGATAAGGGCGACATCATGATCGACGCCGGCAATGCCAATTTCCGTGATACAATTTCGCGTTTCGACCGTCTCAAGGATACCGGCCTGACCTTCATCGGCATGGGTGTCTCGGGTGGTGAGGAAGGGGCGCGCCATGGTCCGTCGATCATGGTCGGCGGCACCGAAGAATCCTACAAGCGCGTCGAGAAAGTGCTGACGTCGATCGCTGCCAAGTACAAGGACGATCCGTGCGTCGCCTGGCTCGGCAATGACGGCGCCGGCCATTTCGTCAAGACCATCCATAACGGCATCGAATATGCCGACATGCAGATGATTGCCGAGATCTACGGCATCCTGCGCGACGGCCTCGGCAAGAGCGCGGCCGAGATCAGCAGCATCTTCGGCGAATGGAACAAGGGCCGGCTGAACTCCTACCTGATCGAGATCACTGAAAAGGTTCTGGCCGCCAAGGACCCGGAGACCGGCAGCGCCATGCCCGATATCATCCTCGACAAGGCCGGCCAGAAAGGCACCGGCAAGTGGTCGGCGATCGAGGCTCAGAACATGGGCATCCCGGCAACCGCTATCGAAGCCGCCGTCGCGGCTCGCAGCCTCTCTGCCATCAAGGGGCAGCGCGAAGCAGCTCAGGAGATTTTCGGCACGCCGGATTACAAGTTCCCAATAGGCTTTGGTCCCGATTTGCTGAAGGATCTGGAACTGGCGCTCTTTGCGGCGAAGATCGGTGCCTATGCACAAGGCTTTGCCGTGATGGCGGAAGCCTCGAAGGAGTTCAACTGGTCGCTGCCGATGCCGGTCATTGCCAAGATCTGGCGTGCAGGCTGCATCATCCGTTCCCAGTTCCTTGATGAAATCACCAGCGCCTTCACAAAGGCGCCGGATGCCGCCAATCTGATCGTCACGCCGGCCTTCGCCGCCATGGTCAAGGAATCGATCCCGTCGCTGCGTCGTATTGTTTCGGCGGCCACGGCTTCCGGCCTGCCGGTTCCGGCTCTGGCTTCGGCGCTGACCTATTTCGACGCCTACCGCCAAGCTCGCGGCACTGCGAACCTCATTCAGGCGCAGCGGGATTTCTTCGGCGCACATGGCTTCGACCGCGTCGATGGCAAGGACATCCATCACGGCCCGTGGGGCAGTGGTGCGAACGGCTGATCCGACGCTTCGGATTGAAGAGACTGAAGGCCCGCCGGATACCCCGATGGGCCTTTGTTCCTGGAAGTCAGTTCTTTGGCCAGATGGGCGGGCTGATGCTTTGCAGCAATTCAGGCTCGACGCCGTCTATGCGTGCAATGACCACCTTGCCGAGTTCCCGACCGGCCTGGCGAAAGTCCTCGAGGATCGAAATGATCTCCGGCCGTATCCAGCTTAGCACGTCGGTCGATTGCTTGGCGACCATATCGATATCGCGGCCGAGGCGAAAACCGGCCGCTTCGAGGCCGGCATTGACGGCGATAGCGCCGGCGCTGCTGGAACAGACGAAGCCGTCAGGCGCATGGGGGGAACGCATCAGTTCCTCGACCGTATCCTTGATTTCGGCAAGCGTCGTGTCCGTGCTGGCCCTCAGCGGAACTTCCTGGGCGTTGCATTCGCGCAGTCCCGTTTGAAAGCCGATCTGGGTGTGCAGGTAATAGGTGAGTTTGCCCGGCGGCTGCAAAAGCGCGATGCGCCGCCGCCCCTTGGCGACCAGGGCGCGCACAGCCTCGCGCGCAAAAGCTTCGTTGTCGAAGTCATGGAAAGGATGGGAGATTCCCATATTCGTGCGCCCATGCGTCGCGAAAGGCATCCCGCGCTCATGCATGAGTTCCACACGCGGATCGTCCGGCTCCGTGCGCGAGATGATGACACCATCGGCCGAGCCGGTGTCCAGAATATAGCGCACGGGGACCAGCGGATCCTTGCTGTGCGAGTGCGGCGTGATGACGAGATGATATTGCGTTCCGGCCAGAACCTCGGAAATGCCGAAGACCATCTGGCTGGTGAAGCCCATGATTTCTTCGTCGATGCTGAGTACCAGGGCGATAACGTTGGTCTTCCCGGTCCTGAGGCGCACGCCGGCGCGATTGGGCTGATACCCCAATTGCCGCGCGACCATGCGCACGCGCTCCTTGGTCTCTGCGCCGATGTCAGGAGCATCTTTCAAGGCGCGTGAGACGGTGGTTATTCCGAGCCCGGTCATGAAGGCGATCGTCTTGAGGGTCGGTCGCTCGTGCCCCGATTGGGTCGCACCACCGCCCGAAATCTTCTTACTGTCCATGTCCTGCAATGCTGCCTCCCGCGACCATCCGCTTATATTGCCTGCGGTAGCTCTGCAAGCATATGCGCGATGTGGTCACTCCTCCCTCGTCTCGAAAATCTGTAACGATACAGTAGAAAAGTCGAGCGCTTTTTCTGACGTCGATAGAACCGATATAGCCGGTAGTTGAATCCACAGGTCCTGCCAAAAATTTTGCAAGTGCGAAAGGCAATTGAAAGAGGCCGATAAATAGCGAGAAGAATAATCAAATATAATCAAGATATTAAATTGCTTTGTTGCGAGGAAATGATGCGATGAATAGTCAGGCACTTTGGCTTATTTGGGCGAAGGAATGTAATCTTAAGTAGTATATTTGAGCTTGCTGAAAAATTTTGCCGGCGGGCGGTTGCGCGTTGAAAATGATTAGATTAGGTTTTTCCGGTAACGTTTCAGTGAGGGAGGAGAACTCATGAATATTCGTTTGATGGCTGTTGCACTGGCTGCTTCCGTCGCGTTGCCGCTTGGTGCGGCCAAGGCAACTGACCTTGAAGTAACCCATTGGTGGACGTCCGGCGGTGAAGCGGCCGCTGTGGCCGAATTGGCAAAGGCGTTCGACGCGACCGGCAATCACTGGGTCGATGGTGCGATCGCCGGCTCGGGCGGTACTGCGCGTCCGATCATGATCAGCCGCATCACTGGCGGCGATCCGATGGGCGCTACCCAGTTCAACCATGGCCGCCAGGCCGAGGAGCTAGTGCAGGCCGGTCTCATGCGCGATCTGACCGATGTCGCGACGCAGGAGCATTGGAAGGATATTATTCGCCCGTCGAGCCTGCTCGACTCCTGCACGATCAACGGCAAGATCTACTGCGCTCCGGTCAATATTCATTCCTGGCAGTGGCTTTGGCTTTCGAATGCCGCCTTCAAGAAGGCTGGCGTTCCGGTTCCGAAGAATTGGGATGAATTCGTCGCCGCCGCTCCCGCGCTGGAGAAGGCAGGCATCGTTCCGCTCGCAGTGGGTGGTCAGCCCTGGCAGGCGACCGGCGCCTTCGACGTGCTCATGGTCGCTATCGCCGGCAAGGACACCTACCAGAAAGTATTCGGCGACAGGGATGCCAAAGTAGCGGCCGGTCCGGAAATCGCGAAGGTTTTCAAGGCTGCCGACGACGCCCGCAAGATGTCCAAGGGCTCTAACGTTCAGGATTGGAACCAGGCGACGAACATGGTCATCACCGGCAAGGCCGGCGGCCAGATCATGGGCGACTGGGCGCAGGGCGAATTTGCCCTCGCAGGCCAAAAGGCCGGCACGGACTACACCTGCCTTCCGGGTCTCGGCGTTAACGAAATCATCTCGACGGGCGGTGACGCGTTCTACTTCCCGCTGCTGAAGGACGAGGCGAAGTCGAAGGCTCAGGAAGCTCTCGCCAAGACGCTTCTCGATCCGAAGACCCAGGTTGCCTTCAATCTGAAGAAGGGCTCGCTGCCCGTGCGTGGCGACGTGGACCTCGCATCGGCTAACGACTGCATGAAGAAGGGCCTGGAGATCCTGAAGAAGGGCAACGTGATCCAGGGTACGGACCAGCTTCTCTCTGCCGACACGCAGAAGCAGAAGGAAGACCTGTTCTCCGAGTTCTTCGCCAATCCTTCGATGACGCCGGAAGCGGCGCAGAAGCGCTTCGTCGAGATCATCTCCGCGGCCGATTGATCCGATCTTCTCGCTGTAGTGATACCGGATCCCGCTGCGGATCCGGTATCACGGGCAAGGACATGCTTGTTGCCCGGCTAACTACGGCGCTTCTCAATAGGCGGCCAACTGCACGGATGTGATGGTCGACCGCCGATGAGCAGGGAGCGGCAGGAGCTGCGGTCATTGACCGGTTCCTGATGACCGAAGCAATCGCGCTTCAGAAGGAGGTACAATGACAGGTCACGCGAAAGCCGACCGGCCAAGTCAATTTCTGCGCAATCTGAATTCGAAGATTGCATCCATTCCGATGATCCTGACAGCTGTCGTCATCTTTTTCGGCGGCACGATCTGGACGGTCGTTTATTCCTTCACCAATTCGAAGCTGCTGCCACGTCTGAGCTTCGTCGGACTGGACCAATACTACCGATTATGGGCGGCGCCGCGATGGGTCGTGTCCATTGAAAATCTCGCGGTTTACGGCATCTTTTCCCTGATCTTCAGCCTCGTCATCGGCTTTGTGCTGGCTGCGCTGATGGACCAGAAGATCCGGTTCGAGAACACCTTTCGCACGATTTTTCTTTATCCTTTCGCCCTTTCTTTCATCGTTACCGGCCTCGTCTGGCAGTGGCTGCTCAATCCGGAATTCGGCGTCCAGTCGGTGGTGCGCTCGCTCGGGTGGTCGACCTTCACTTTCGATCCGCTCTATACGCCGAGCATCGTCATTTACGGCGTGCTGATCGCCGCACTCTGGCAGGGAACGGGGCTTGTGATGTGCCTGATGCTCGCTGGCTTGCGTGGCATCGACGAGGATATCTGGAAAGCAGCACGCGTCGATGGGATCCCGATGTGGAAAACCTATCTGTTCGTCGTCATTCCGATGATGCGCCCGGTCTTCATCACAACGCTGGTCATCATCGCCAGCGGTATTGTCAAGGTCTATGACCTGGTCGTCGCGCAAACGAGCGGCGGACCTGGCATTGCTTCCGAAGTGCCGGCGAAATACGTCTACGACTACATGTTCCAGGCGCAGAACCTCGGTCAGGGATTTGCAGCCTCCACCATGATGCTGGTCACTGTCGCGATCGTCATCATTCCCTGGGCCTATCTGGAATTCGGCGGAGCGCGCAAACGTGTCTGATACTCTCAATAATGCGAACGGCAGCGCCGCTGCGACTGGCAAGACGCTCTCGGAACCCCAAGGTGCAAAGCCGCGCCGGGTGATTTCCGGCCGCAACATCATGCTCTACGGCACGCTGTTCGTTGCCGCGACCTACTATCTGTTGCCGCTGTATGTAATGATCGTCACCTCACTCAAAGGGATGCCGGAAATCCGGCTTGGCAACATCTTCGCGCCGCCGCTGGAGATAACATTCGAGCCCTGGGTGAAAGCCTGGGCAACGGCTTGTACCGGTCTCAATTGTGACGGTCTTTCCCGCGGCTTCTGGAATTCCGTGCGCATCACCGTACCGTCCACGATCTTTTCGATCGCAGTCGCTTCGGTCAATGGCTATGCGCTCGCCAACTGGCGGTTCAAGGGCGCGGATTTCTTCTTCGCGATCCTCATCGTCGGTGCGTTCATCCCCTACCAGGTGATGATCTATCCGATCGTCATCGTGCTGCGCGAAATTGGGATCTACGGCACGCTCAGCGGACTGATCCTCGTGCACTGCATCTTCGGCATGCCGATCCTGACCCTGCTGTTCCGCAATTATTTCGCATCGCTGCCCGTGGAGCTTTTCAAGGCTGCACGCATCGACGGGGCGGGTTTCTGGCAGATTTTCCTGCGCATCATGCTGCCCATGTCGCTGCCGATCTTCGTCGTTGCCATGATCCTGCAGATTACGGGCATCTGGAACGACTTCCTGTTCGGCGTCGTCTTCACCAGGCCGGAGTATTACCCGATGACTGTGCAGCTCAACAATATCGTCAATTCCGTCCAGGGTGTGAAGGAATACAACGTCAACATGGCTGCAACGATCCTCACGGGTCTTGTTCCATTGATCGTTTATTTCGTCTCGGGACGGCTTTTCGTTCGCGGCATCGCAGCCGGCGCAGTGAAGGGGTGATCCATGACCAGCAGCGTTTCCATCAAAGACCTATCGCTCGATTTCGGCGCGATCACCGTTCTGAAAAACCTCAACCTCGAGATCAACGACGGCGAATTCCTCGTGCTGCTCGGCTCGTCCGGCTGCGGCAAGTCGACATTGCTCAACTGCATAGCCGGCCTGCTGGACATCACTGAAGGGAAGATCTTCATCAAGGGCAAGAACGTTACCTGGGAGGAGCCTAAGGATCGCGGCATCGGCATGGTGTTCCAGTCCTACGCGCTCTATCCGCAGATGACGGTCGAAAAGAACCTTTCCTTCGGGCTGCGCGTCGCCAAGGTGCCGCAGGCGGAGATCGACAAGCGGATAGCGCGCGCCGCCGAGATCCTGCAAATCCAACCGTTGCTCAAACGCAAGCCGGCAGAGCTTTCCGGCGGGCAGCGCCAGCGTGTGGCGATCGGCCGTGCCCTGGTGCGCGACGTCGACGTCTTCCTGTTCGATGAGCCGTTGTCGAACCTCGACGCCAAGCTACGTTCGGAATTGCGCGTCGAAATCAAGCGTCTGCACCAGTCGCTGAAGAACACGATGATCTATGTCACCCATGATCAAATCGAGGCGCTGACGCTTGCCGACCGCATCGCCATCATGAAGAGCGGCATCATCCAGCAGCTCGACGATCCGACGACGATCTACAATCGACCGCGTAATCTCTTCGTCGCCGGCTTCATCGGATCGCCATCGATGAATTTCCTGCATGGCGAATTGGTGAGCCGTGAGGGCAAGATAGTCTTTGCCACCAACGACGTGATTTTCTCGCTGGACGGCTATGATGCCGGTGAGGCATTGGGACCGGGCCGCAAGGTCATCCTCGGTGTCCGGCCGGAGCATATCAAGGTGAACGAGGATCTCGGCCCCGATACGGAGGTGCACAATGCGACCGTCGATATCGAAGAGCCGATGGGTGCCGATAACCTGCTCTGGCTCAAACACGCCGGCCACACCATGTCGGTGCGCATCAACGGCGCGCGGCGCTTCAGCGCCGGTGCGCGTGTGAAGCTCGGCTTCGATATGTCGCTGGCTTCGCTCTTTGACGCTCAGACTGAACTCAGAATATGATCATATGAATGGAGGCGGCTCTGCCGCCTTCCTCTGCAGCGGTTCCGGAGGCCCGATGTCGTCTTCTTTCAATGGCACTTCTTTTGTCGATCTGGCTGGTCAGTGGCGGCTTACCTCGCCGGACAGCGATCATGCTCTTTCCATGCCCGTGCCGGGCGATGTCCATACCGCGCTTCATGCCGCAGACCTCATTCCGGATCCCTATTTCGGCCGAAACGAAGAGGTGGTTCAGTGGGTCGCGAAGCAGGATTGGCAAATTGAGCGCAGTTTTACGCTCGATGATGCGGAAGGCGACTGGTATCTCGACATCGACTATCTGGACACGGTCGCAAGCGTCTATCTCAACGACACGCTTGTGCTCGAAGGCGACAATTGCTTCCAGCGCTACCGGCCTGATGTTTCCAAGGCGTTGAAGGCGGGTGAGAACACCATCCGCATCCTGCTGCATTCGAGCATCAAGGCCGGTGCCGAACTCCAGGCAAAGCAGCCATTCTATATCCCCTACAGCACCGCCAATTCGCCGATCCCCAATGGCAATATGCTGCGCAAGCCGCAATGCCATTTCGGCTGGGACTGGAACATCGCGGTGGCGCCGCTCGGCCTTTACGGCACGATCGCGCTGAAGAAACTCGATACCGCCCGTATCGAGAATGTGGTCACCCGCCAGGAGCACAACGCCGACGGCTCGGTCGACCTCGTGGTGAGTGTTGCGCTGTTTGCAAAGGGCATTGGTGTCGCTCAGCTTTATTTCTCGCTTGACAACGAGCGTGTGCGGCTCGATGTCGGCGTCAATGCGGGCGAGAGTTCGGTGACCCATGTCTTCCATATCGACAGGCCGAAGCTCTGGTGGCCGGCCGGCAGTGGCGAGCAGGCGCTTTATGCACTTTCTGTCGAGACCAATTCCGAGACGGTGACGCGGCAGATCGGCCTGCGTACCGTCGAGCTGGTTACCGACGAGGATGAAGCGGGCAGCCGTTTTGCGCTCAAGGTCAATGGACGTGAAATCTTCGCCCGAGGCGCCAACTGGATCCCGGCGGATGCACTGTTTTCACGTTCGAGCCCGGCTTTGACCGAGGATCTGCTGCAATCGGCCGCCGCAGCGAACATGAACATCATCCGCATCTGGGGCGGCGGTTTTTACGAACATGACTGGTTCTACGATATTTGCGACCGCCTGGGTCTGATGATCTGGCAGGACTTCATGTTCGCCTGCAATCTCTATCCCTCGACCGGTGACTTCCTTGGGAAGGTCGAGGCGGAGGTCGGCTACCAGGTCAAGCGCCTGGCGACGCACCCGTCGATCGTGCTCTGGTGCGGCGACAATGAGCTGGTGGGGGCGCTTACCTGGTTCGAAGAATCCCGCAAAGACCGTGATCGCTATCTCGTTTCCTACGACCGGTTGAACCGGACGATCGAGCAGGCGATGAAGAAAGCCGCGCCGGATGCGATCTGGTGGCCGTCGAGCCCGGCGTCCGGCTATCTTAATTTCGGCGATGCATGGCATGCCGACGGCTCCGGCGACATGCATTATTGGTCGGTCTGGCACGAGAACAAGTCCTTCGACAACTATCGCTCCGTGCGCCCGCGCTTCTGCTCGGAATTCGGCTTTCAGTCCTACGCGTCGCTGCCTGTCATCAAGACCTATGCCGACGCCAAGGACATGAATATCGCGTCGCCGGTGATGGAACTGCACCAGAAGAATGCCGGCGGCAATGAGCGCATCGCCGGGACGATGTTCCGCTATTTCCGTTTCCCGAAGGATTTTCCGAATTTCGTCTATCTGAGCCAGGTGCAGCAGGGCCTCGCCATCAAGACGGCGGTCGAATATTGGCGGTCGCTCAAGCCGCATTGCATGGGCACCGTCTATTGGCAACTCAATGACACCTGGCCGGTGGCTTCCTGGTCGAGCCTCGATTACGGCGGGCGTTGGAAGGTGATGCATTATCTCGTGCGCGGCTTCTTCCAGCCGGTTTCGGTGGCAGCCATTCCCTCCGAGGACAACCAGACCATCCGCTTCTCGCTGGTCAACGACACCAACGAAGATGTCACCGCCGACATCGCCGTGTCGCTGCTGAAGCTCGATGGCGAGCGTGTGCCGCTGACGACTGCGCATGCGGTCTGCACGCCGGATGCGGCCGTCACCGCGCTGTCGATCGATGCCTCGAAGGTGCCGGCCGATTGCCTGTTGGCGTGGCATTTCACCGCATCGAACGGAATGGGCGGTGAGGGGCACTATGTTCACGGCACCTACAAGGCGTTGGAGCTTCGGCCCGCAGGTCTTACGGTGCTGCGCGAGGAGATCGAGGAGAACGGCACGGTAGAGCTTACCGTCACCGCAAAGGGATTGGCGCTGTTCGTGATGATCGAAAGCGAGACTGAGGGGCGTTATTCCGACAACGCCTTCGATCTTGCCGCCGGCGAAAGCCGTCGCATCGTCTTCACGCCGGCCAAACCGCTTGCCGGCAGTGTTCCCGATTTCCGCTTCTACGACTTGCACTCCAGTCAATCGTTGGCCAGCCCATCGGTGGACTGAGATATCCGGTCACCTTTTGGTGGCGATTTACGGGCCGTGGGCCCAAAATAGACGGCCGCGAGGCCATTGGAGGAAATATCGATGACGAAACTTGGATTCCAGCTTTATAGCGCCCGCAATTTTCAGCCCTATTCGGATATCTTCGTAAAGCTCGGCAGGGCCGGTTATGCGGAAGTCGAAGGTTTTGGCGGCATCTATTCCGATCTGGACGAAGCTGGTTTGAAGAACCTGCGTGCCGAGCTCGACAAGAACGGCCTGACCATGGCGAGCGGCCATTTCAGCCCGGATTTCCTCGATGGACAGGTGCAGAAGTCGCTGACGATCGCCAAGATTCTCGGCATGGATTCGATCTATGCGCCGCACCTGGCCGCCGACCAGCGCCCAAAGGATGCTGCCGGATGGCTCGCTTTCGGCAAACGCCTGCACGAAATGAGCAAGCCCTACAAAGATGCCGGTTTCGAGTTCGGTTGGCATAATCACGACTTCGAATTCGTCAAGCAGGCTGACGGCTCGCTGCCGATCGAACAAATCTTCGAAGGCGCTCCGGATATCTCCTGGGAAGCCGATATTGCCTGGGTCGTTCGCGGCGGCGCCGATCCCTTCGCATGGATCGAAAAGCTCGGCTCGCGCATTTCCTCCGTCCACGTGAAAGACATCGCTCCGGCTGGCGAAAACAAGGATGAAGACGGCTGGGCCGATCTCGGTCACGGCACGGTTCCGTGGCCGAAGTTGATCAAGGCACTCGCCGGCACCAAGGCAAAGCACTATGTGCTCGAGCACGACAATCCGAGCGATATCGATCGCTTGATTACCCGTTCCATCGCATCTTTCAAGACCTACTGAGGCATCTCACATGACTAAGGAACTTGGCGTCGGCATCATCGGATGCGGCAATATCTCCACCACCTATTTCAAGCTTTCTCCGCTCTTCAAGGGCCTGAAAGTGCTCGCCTGCGCTGATATCAACATGGATGCGGCGCGCCTGCGGGCCGAGGAATATAAGGTCAAGGCACAGACGATCGACGAACTGCTCGCCAATGACGAGCTTGACGTCATTGTCAACCTGACCATCCCGGATGCGCATTTCCCGGTTTCCAAGCGTATCCTTGAGGCCGGAAAGCACGTCTATTCCGAAAAGCCTCTGGTGCTGACGCTGGAGCAGGGCGAAGAATTGCGCCGCATCGCCAAGGAGAAGGGGCTTGCCGTCGGCTGCGCTCCCGACACCTTCCTCGGCGGCGCCCATCAGCTCGCTCGCAAGTTCGTCGACGACGGAGGCATCGGCCGCATCACATCGGGCGCTTGCTATGTCATGAGCCCGGGCATGGAAATGTGGCATCCGAACCCGGACTTCTTCTTCCTGCCGGGCGGCGGGCCCATCCTCGATCTCGGCCCCTATTACGTCGCGAACCTCATCAACCTGATCGGCCCGGTCAAGCGTGTCGGCGCCATGACGTCGATGGCGTCGGAAACCCGCACGATTACCAGCGAACCGCGCAGCGGCGAGGTCATCCCGGTGAAGACACCGACGACGATCCAGGCGCTGCTGGAATTTGTCAGCGGGGCAACGGTGACATTGACGGCAAGCTGGGATGTCTGGTCGCACCGCCATGCCAATATGGAACTCTACGGCACCGAAGGTTCGCTCTACGTGCCCGATCCTAACTTCTTCGGCGGCACGGTCGAGGCCAGCGGCCGCGGCAAGGACATTAAGCCGCTCGACGAATGGGCACATCCTTTCGGCATTATCAATCAGGAGAGCCCGAACGGCGCGCGCGCCAATTACCGCACGGCAGGTCTTGCCGACATGGCGGCGGCACTGATCGAGGGCCGAGATGCTCGCTGCTCGCTCGATCGCACGCTGCACGGTGTCGATGTCATGACCTCGATCCTGAAATCAGGTGCTGAGAACCGCTTCATCGATTTGACCACGACCTGCACGCAGCCGGCTGCGCTCGGCATCGAAGAGGCGCAGGCGCTCTTGAAGTGAGCGCAGGAAAAGCTAGTTTGCGCGCGGGTAAGTAGCCCGCGCGCTTTTCATCTCAGAGGAATTGAAACTATGGCCTGGCAACCGGCATCCGATCGCTATGCGAACATGAAATACAGCAGAACCGGCCGCTCCGGTCTGAAGCTGCCGGCGGTTTCGCTGGGGCTCTGGCACAATTTCGGCGGCGATACCCCGCATGATCGCAAGGTCGACATGTGCCGCACCGCTTTCGATCTCGGCATCACCCATTTCGACCTCGCCAATAATTACGGTCCGCCGCCCGGCAGCGCGGAAACCGCCTTCGGCGAAATCCTGCGCACCGATTTCGCCGGCCTGCGCGACGAGCTGATCATTTCCTCCAAGGCAGGTTATGACATGTGGCCGGGTCCCTATGGCGAATGGGGCAGCCGCAAATATCTGATCGCCTCCTGTGACCAGAGCCTGAAGCGCATGGGCCTCGACTATGTCGACATCTTCTATTCGCACCGCTTCGATCCAGATACGCCGCTGGAAGAGACCTGCGCTGCGCTCGACCATATCGTTCGTTCGGGCAGGGCGCTTTATGTCGGCATCTCCTCCTACAATTCGCAGCGCACCCGCGAAGCCGCAGCCATTTTGAAGGGTCTCGGCACGCCCTGTCTGATCCACCAGCCGAGCTATTCCATGCTCAACCGCTGGGTCGAGGATGACGGTCTCATCGATACGCTGGAAGACCTCGGCATCGGCTCGATCGTCTTCTCGCCGCTCGCGCAGGGCATGTTGACGACAAAATATCTGAGCGGCATTCCCGAGGACAGCCGCGCTGCCCAGAACCATTTCCTGAAACGCGACTTCATTCGACCGTCGATAACAGACAATATCCGCAAGCTCAACGAGATCGCGGAGAAGCGCGGCCAGACGCTGGCACAAATGGCGATCGCCTGGGTTCTGCGGGGTGGCCGCGTCACCTCTGCGCTGATCGGCGCCAGCCGCTCGTCGCAGATCGTCGATTGCGTCAAGGCACTCGACAATCTCGAATTTACCGCAGAAGAGCTCAAAGAAATCGATGTCTACGCCCGTGAGGCTGACATCAATCTCTGGGCCAAATCGGCCGAGCGCGAATAAGCATTCAAAACGCCCGGAACTGGTTTCGGGCGTTTTGCTTTCGTCGTCGCATTGCCGGCATCGCATCCATCGTCGTGCGAACGGCGCATATCGGCATATTCTCTGGAGGAGATGGTCTCATGATCCGCAACCCGATTTTGCCGGGCTTCAACCCCGATCCATCCATCTGCGGCGTCGGCGAGGACTACTACATCGCCACTTCGACCTTCGAATGGTATCCGGGTGTGCAGATCCATCATTCGCGCGATCTGGTGAATTGGACGCTGATGCGCCGGCCGCTGGAACGGGCTTCGCAGCTCGACATGCGCGGCGAGCCGGATAGCTGCGGCATCTGGGCGCCATGCCTCTCCTATGCCGACGGTCTGTTCTGGCTGGTCTATACCGATGTCAAACGCTACGACGGCAATTTCAAGGACGCGCATAACTACATCGTGACCTCGCCGACGATCGAAGGCGAGTGGTCCGAGCCGTCCCACGTCAACTCATCGGGCTTCGACCCCTCGCTCTTCCACGATGACGACGGCCGCAAATGGTTCGTCAACATGCAGTGGAATCATCGCACCGAGAGCTATGGCGGCTCGCCGAAGACGCCGGCCTTCGACGGTATTCTGCTGCAGGAGTGGGATGCGGCGACGAAATCGCTGAAGGGACCGATCAAGAACATCTTTGCCGGCACCGAGCTCGGTCTGGTCGAGGGACCGCATCTCTTCAAGCGGAATGGCTGGTACTATCTGACGACGGCGGAAGGCGGCACCGGCTATGACCACGCCGTCACCATGGCGCGCTCGCGCAATATCGATGGCCCTTACGAGCTGCATCCGAACAAACATCTCATCACTTCGAAAGATCATCCTGAAGCGGTGCTGCAGCGGGCAGGGCATGGCCAATATATCGAAACGCCGGATGGACAGTTTTACCACACGCATCTCTCCGGCCGGCCGCTGCCACCACATCGCCGCTGCACGCTGGGGCGCGAGACCAGCCTGCAGAAATGCGTCTGGAAGGAAGACGGCTGGCTCTATCTCGAAAATGGCACGGTCGTTCCGGATGTCGAGGTCCAGGGCCTACGCCACGCTCTGCCGATCGAGAAGCCGCGCCGCAGCGGCTACAATTTCGATGGCGACAAGCTGCCGATGGATTTCCAGTGGCTGCGCACGCCGCAGCCGGAACGCATCTTCAGCCTGACGGAACGGCCCGGTCACCTGCGCCTATTTGCGCGAGAAAGTATCGGCTCCTGGTTCGAGCAGGCGCTCGTCGCCCGACGGCAGGAGCATCATAGTTTTCGTGCCGAAACGGTGATCGAGTTTCAGCCCGACACCTATCAGCAGGTCGCTGGGCTGACGCACTACTACAACAGGTTCAAACTACACGCGATTGCCGTTACCTTGCATGAGAAGCTCGGACGCTGCGTGACAATCATGACCTGCGCCGGCGATTATCCGAATGGTCGGCTGAGTTTTCCGATCGCAGGCGGCGTCTCCGTTCCGAATGGGCGTATCCAGCTTGCCATGGAGATCCACGACAACGACCTGCAGTTCTTCTGGCAGGCCGAGGGCATGGGAGCATGGCTGGCTATCGGCCCGGTCCTCGACGCCGGCGTCATCTCCGACGAGGGCGGCCGCGGCGAACATGGTTCCTTCACGGGCGCTTTCGTTGGCATGTTCGCCTTCGATACGTCGGGCCGGGCAACGACGGCTGATTTCGACTGGTTCAATTACGACGAACTCTGATTGTTTCGATTTATCGATCGCTCATCCGCCCGCCTTTGTTCGCAAGGGCGGGCGAGATTGTTTTTGGGCTGCCAGTTGTCACTAAACTTACGCATTTGTTCGATTAACAAATGCTCGCAAACACATAATTTCTATTACAAATTCGTAACATTCTCTTCAGATTCGCTTCACCCCTTGCGGGATAAATCTGGCCGCAGATAATAAGAAAATAAATTGAGGAAACATTCGATGAAAAAGCTCTTCTCCGTCCTGTTCGCCGCTTCGGTTCTGGCAACTCCGCTGGCGATGGCGTCTGAAGCCAGTGCAGCGCCGGCGAACAAGCCGGCTGTCATCGTTGAGAAAAATGTCGTTAAGAAGAAAATCGTCGTTCGCAAGGGCGGCTGGGTGAAGGGTCGTCGGCTATCCGCTTCCGATCGCAGCCGCGCGGCCAGCGTCGACTATCGCCGCCATCGTCTGTCGGCTCCGCCCCGCGGCTACCACTGGGTTCGCATCCACAACAGCTTCCTGCTGGTCGGTATCACCAGCGGCTTGATCTCCAAGGTGCAGATCGCGCACTGAGTTCCGCCGGCGCTGCCAATGAAAAAGCGGTCCGGTAGGCCCCTCTTTTATGTGGCGGATTTTCCCGTATTTCGGCTTGAATCAATAATCCCCGGGACCAAGACCGGGGATTATTGATTGCGCATTGTCGAAGCTATCAGCTCAAACGTCCCGCCGCATGGGCCAGCATGGTGTAGACCTTGCCGGTATCGGAAGTCAGGTAGGACTGCGTGACGCTGCGGTCACGGTCGGTACGGGCGACGTCCGCGAGCAGCTTTTCGAAATCGGCGATATAGCGATCGACAGCGGTGCGGAATTCCGGCTCGCGGTCGTATTTGCGCTTGATCTCGTCGAAGGTCTGCTGGCCCTTCAGCGTGTAGAGGCGACGGGTGAAGACATCCCGCTCGCCCCGCTGATAACGCCGCCACAGATCGACCGATGCATCGTGGTCGATGGCGCGGGCGATATCGACTGACAGCGAGTTCAGCGATTCGACCACATGCCGCGGATTGCGTGCGACTGGCGCTGCTTCCGTCTGCGGACGTGGCGCAGTCTGGCGAGCCGGCGGCAGGTCGGCAAGGTCGTCGCGCGATGCGCCGCGCAGGAGATCGCTGATCCAGCCGCCGCCCGCGGGCGTTTCCTGGCGGACGGGAGCCGGTGTTTCGGCCGGGCGTGGCTGTGGCGCGACTGGGCGCTCGGTGATGGTGCCGCGAAGGCCCAAAGTCTCGATCGGGGGCTGCTGCGGCTGCGGCGCCGGTTGTTGCGGCACTGGCTGTTGCGGTACGGGTTGCTGTGCTACCGGCTGAACGGATGGCTGCGGTGCCGGCTGCTGGGGCCGGGGAGCAGCCGCAGCAGGGGCGGGCGTTGCCGGGGCAGGTGCTGCCGGACGGGCACGCGGAGCCGGCTGTGCATCGGCCAACGCACGGGCTGCAGGTTCGGAGATTTCCAACTGCTGCGTCGAGCGGCCGACGATCTGCGAAATGTCCTGCAGCGCCTTGATCTGCTCGGCAACGGCGCGGCGCATGGCGGCCGCACTTTCCTTGGCCTCTTCCGGCAGGTCGAAGGCACCGCGCTTCAGTTCGCTGCGGGTCAGATCGAGTTCCCTGCGGATATCGCCTGCCGAGCGGCGGATTTCGTCGGTGGCGCCCGAAAAGCGCCCGACGGCATCGTCGACGGCGACGCGCAGCGTCTCGCGCAATTGCTGGGCTGCGCCATCGGACGTCTTGCTGGCTTCCGTCAGCATATGCTCGATGTCGGCGATCGAAGCGGAGAGGCCACCGCGGAGACGGTTCGTCAGTTCGCCCGAGCGACGCTCGGCGTTGGCGAAGGTACCGTCGATCGTCTGGTTGGCTTCTTCGCCAGCCTTCTGAAGCGCACTGCGCATGCTTTCCGCCGCCTGTTCGGCGCGGGTTTCCGCCTCGGAGAGCACACGGCCGATATCGGCGAAGGAGGACTGAACGCCCTGACGCAGATTGCCGGTCACCTGGTTGGAGCGCTGTTCGGCGCGGTCGAAGGCGCTTTCCACCATGCTGCCGAGGGCGCGCATGGTATTTTCGATCTCTTCCGAGCGCTGCACGAGGCCAATGGACAGGTTTTGCAGCGCCGTTTCGCGCTCTTCCAGTGTCGAAACGAGGTTCGATTGCGCGGCACCCAGAAGCTGAGAGGCCTGGGACAGAACCTTGGAATGTTCGTCGAAGCGGCCGATGATGCCGCCGACCTGCGACAGCGTCTTGCCGGAAACATCCGAAAGCTTGTCGACCTTGCTTTCGAGAAGCCGTGTCGAGGCGGAAACCATTTCGCCTGCCTTCGATGCGGAGTCGGCGAACCGGGCCGATGTCGCGTTGAGGCGGCCGTCGATGGTGGTAAATTCCTCGGCGGCGCTTGTCAGCATGCCGGCGATCGCGGAATTGTTCTCCGCCAGCCGCTCGATGATGCCGTTGACGCTTGCGAGCAGGTTGTTCTCCAGCGCGCTGACTGCGTTGGCGGCATGTTCGGTACGAGCCGAGATTGCCGCCAGGGTATCATTGGTGCGCGATGCGATCGCGTTGATCAATGCGGCGTTTTCCGCGCGCAGGCGATCGCTGCTTTCCTGAGCGGCGGCCGAGATCAGCGCCGCCGCTTCCTGTCCGGTCGCAGCATAGCGGTCGACGATCGGGCGGGCCTTTTCGTCGATCAGACGCGACAGTTCGCTGGAGCGGCCGGCAAGCATGGAGTTCAGCTCACGGGTGCGCTCGTCCAGCGACGAGCGGATCGAGGTGCCGCGGGCTTCCAGAGCCTTGTCGACATCGGCAAGCGTCGAGTTGATCTCGCGTGCACGATCTTCGAGGCTGGTGCGGATCGCATTGCCGCGTTCGTCGAGCGCCCGCTCGACCTGTGCCATGGTGGAGGTGATCTGCTCGCTGCTGCCGGCGAGCGTGTTGCGGATGGCGGCGCCGCGGGCTTCCAATGACTGCTCTGCGGAAGACAGCGCCTGCGAGATGGCATTGACCTGATTGCTGACGAGGCCCTCGGCCTCCGCGACCTTGTTGACGATGGCGTTGCCGGCTTCCGAGAATGTCTGAGCGACCGCAGCCGCCTGACTTGCCAGACGGTTATGCGTTTCGGAGACGCGCGTGACGATCTCTTCGGAACGCTCGTTCATGGAACGGGTAAAGGCATCGCTGCGATTGCCGAGATCGTCGGCGAATTGCTGGCCGGTGCGGGCGAGCAGGTCTGCCGTGCGGGTCGCCTCGCTGTCCATGCCCTGAGCGGCATCGGCGACGGCGGTGCGCAGCGTCGTGGCGAGATTTGTGGCCTTGCCTTCGATGGTGCGGTTGACCGCTTCGAGGCCGACATTCAGAGCGCGGTCCATGGTCGACAGGCGCTCTTCGATGCGGGCGCTGCCGCTTTCGAGCGCCTGGCTCAGATTGGCTGTGCGGCTATCGATCGCTTCTGCCATGGTCGCGAGACGATTGTCGAGCGCGGCTGCGATGCGGGCCGCTGCGTCGTCGCTGCCGCGGTCGATCTGAGCGATGCCGCTCGAAAGCGTGTCGGACAGCCGGTTACCGGCGGCATCGATCTGGGCGGCAACGCCGCCGACGCCATCATGGATTCGGTTTTCCAGGGCGGACAGGCTGGCTTCGACGCGTGAACCGGTCTCGGCGAAGCGGCTGGTCATGCCGTCGATCGACTGGTTGAGATTGTTCGAGAATATCTCGGCCGAACGCGTGATGTCGCCGGCTGCCTGCTGAATACGGCCGGCAATATCGCCGGCGCCGCCATGCAGCCGCTCTTCGAGCGCTCTTGCACTGGCGTCGATGGTCTGGCGCAGCGAGGCTTCGCGATCTTCCAGCGACATTTCCAGCATGCTGGCGCTGGTGGCGATCGAGGTACCGATCGCAGTCGCCTGTTCGTTCAGCGTGTTGTCGAGCTGCGCATGGGCATCACGCAGCGTCAAGCTGATGGCATTGCTGCGGTCTTCGAGGGTGTTGCGCATCCGCTCATAGGCGGAGGCCAGGTTTTCGTCCATCTGTGACAGGCCGATGCCCAGCGTGTTTTCGAGCTGGCGTGTCGTGGTGTTGAGCGCGTTTTCGATGCGCTCGGCCGAGCCGCCGACGACGGTTTCGAGGCGGTCGCTGCTGCTGCCGAGAAGGCCGGAGAGCGCTTCGGTATGGGTGCTCAGCGAGCGGTCGAGACGATCCTGGTTTTCGGTATAAGCGGCGCGGATGGCATCGGCCTTGTCGCCGAAAGCACCGGCGACGCGGGATTCCGCGCCAGCGACGCTATCGAGAAGGGCGTTGGCGCGAGATTCCAAAGCGCTCTCGAAACGGTTCTGATTTTCGGCAAGCGTGATGGCGAAGGCCATGCTCTTGTCATCAAGCGCATCGGTCAGTGCCGCATGGCCGCTGGTAACGGAATGGGCAATCGCCTCGGCGCTGTTTGCCAGCGTTTCCTCGATGCGAGCCTGATTGTCCGACAATGCGATCGCAAGCGCCAACGTCTTGTCGTCGAGGCTGTTGACGATCTTGTCGTGCGTGCCGGCAACCGTATTGGAGAGAGCGTCCAGTCGGCTGGAAAGCGCGTCTTCGAGGCGCGATTGCGTATCGGATAGCGAAATGGCCAAGGCCATCGCCTTTTCGTCCAGCGTATCCGCAAGAGCGCTATGGCTGCCCGCGAAAGCGTTGGCGATCGCTTCGGCGCGATTGGAAAGCGTTTCCTCCAGGCGCGACTGGCTGCTCGTCAATGCTGCTGCGAGAACCCTGGTTTTGCCATCCAAAGTATCGGCGACACCTTCAGCATGGCCGGACAGGGTATCCTCCAGGCGGGACTGGCTCTCGGAGAGCGCAACAGCAAGCGCCATCGTCTTGTCGTCGAGCGTGTCGGCAAGTTTGCTGTGCGTATCGGCAATGGCGCTGGTGAGACCTTCGACGCGGCCGGAGAGCGTTTCTTCAATACGGGACTGGCTCTCGGAGAGCGCAACGGCAAGCGCCATCGTCTTGTCGTCGAGCGTATCGGCAAGTCTGCTATGGGTATCGGCAATGGCGCTGGTCAGGCCTTCGACACGGCCGGAGAGTGTTTCTTCGATACGGGACTGGCTTTCGGAGAGCGCAACGGCAAGCGCCATCGTCTTGTCATCGAGCGTGTCGGCAAGTCTGCTATGGGTATCGGCAATGGCGCTGGTCAGGCCTTCGACGCGGCCGGAAAGCGTTTCCTCGATACGAGATTGGCTGCTGCTGAGCGCGGCGGCCAGTGCCCGCGTCTTGTCATCCAAGGTGCTTGCCAGCGCGTTGTGCGTATCGGCAATCGCACCGGTGAAGCCTTCGACGCGACCTGACAGCGTGTCTTCCAGGCGCGCCTGGCTGTCGGAGAGAGCAATGGCCAGCGCCATCGTCTTGTCGTCGAGCGTGTCGGTGAGCTTATTGTGGGTCTCCGCCAGCGCACTGGTCAGGCTTTCGGCCCGGCCGGTCAAAGTGTCTTCGATGCGCGACTGGCCGTCCGACAGCGCGATGGCAAGCGCCATGACCTTGTCGTCCAGAGTGTCGGCCAGCTTGCTATGAGTTTCGGCAACGGTGCTGGCAATGGTATCGGCGCGGCTTGCGAGCGTGTTTTCAAGGCGAAGCTGGTTTTCGGCAAGCGAAATGGCCAGCATCGACGTGCGCTCGTCGAGCGCCGCAGTCAGATGCTCATGGCTGCCGGTTACGGCGTTGATGATGCCCTCGGAGCGGTTGGCCAGCGTCTGTTCGAAGCGCGATTGGTTGT
Organism: Rhizobium leucaenae USDA 9039; assembly: GCF_000426285.1. Lineage (GTDB taxonomy): Bacteria > Pseudomonadota > Alphaproteobacteria > Rhizobiales > Rhizobiaceae > Rhizobium > Rhizobium leucaenae. The sequence goes on from NZ_AUFB01000010.1 coordinate 116,878, forward strand.
CGGAGAGCGCGCCGAAGAGGGCGCTGCTGCGCTCGGCCATAACGGCGTCGATGCGCTCGTGCGCGGAGCCGAGTGCCTGCGTGATTTCGCCGGTGCGGGCCGATAGCGTATTGTTGATCTCGCTGGCGCGGCCGAGGAAAGTATTGGTTAGCTCGCTCGTGCCCTTGTTCAGGGCTGAAGAAATGTCCGATGTGGCCGTCTGCAGGGCCTTGGTGAATTCGCCCGAATGTGAAGCAAGCGTCTCGGTGAGTTCGCTGGAGCGGCCGGCAAAAGCGGATGTCAGTTCCTCTGTGCCGCTCTGCAGGGCGGCGGAGACGTCACGCGTGACACCCTGGACGGCGGACGTGAAGCTGCCGGCATGCGAGGCGAGGGCGGAGTTCAGTTCGCTGGTGCCAGCGGTCAGGGCTGAAGTAATCCCGCTCGTTGCCCCTTCGAGAGCGGAGGCGATTTCGTCTGCCTTGGAGCCGATCGCGCTTTCCAGCACTTCCTGGCTGGTGGCGAGCGTCGTCGCGAGGGCAAAGGACTGGTCGGTCAGCGAAGAGCCGAGGCGCTCGATACTGGAATTCAGGATGCCGTCGATGGCATCCGAGCCGCCGCTCAGCGTTTCGTTGATCCGTGTCAGGCTTTCCGACAATTTGCTGTCCAGCGAGCCGGCGCGCTTGTCGAAGGCGGAGGTGAATTCCGAGACGCGCTCGTCGAAGGCCGTCGAAATCTGCGCCACGGTCGACTGCATGCGTTCTTCGAAGAAGCCAGTGCGCAGATCGATGTCCATAATGGTGTCGTCGGCGGTCGACTGCAGGCTCTGGCGGAAGCTTGCGCCCTTTTCATCGAGAGCGGTGTTGAGCTTGGAGAGCACAGTATCGAGCGTGCCGGTGATCGAGCGTTCGCTGCCGGTCAGGCTTTCGCTGATTTCACGCGTGCGGGCGACCAGCGTCTCGTTCAACTGACGGGCACGCTCGTTGAGCGCGGTATTGAGCTTTTCGGTATTGGCATCGAGCGTGGAGGCGCGAGTTTCGAACTGGCCCAGCAGCTCCTTACCCCGTTCCGCCAGCGTCGACGACAGAGATTCCAGACGCGTGTCGAATTCCTGGCTCAACGCAAAGCCGGACGCATTGAGGTTCTGCAGCAGGCTGTCGGTCTTGGCGGCGAGCAGGGTGCCGAGCGCCTCTACGGCAGAATCGGACTTCTCCATCAGCGTCGCAGCGCGCGTATCGATCATGGAGGCGAAAGCTTCGCCCGAGGTCGACAGGCGCACGGCAATTTCTTCCGTCGCGAGCGACAGGTCTTCCTTGATCTGGTCGTGCACGCCAACGATCGACGAGCGGATGCGTTCGGCATGGTTGACGATGGCGTCGCGCTCGGAGCCGAGCTCATGCACAAGGCCGCGCACGCGCAGCTCGTTGTCGGCGTAGCTGCGCTCCAGCGCATTGACCTCAGTGTGAACCAGCGTCTCGAGCTCGGTGGCGCGGGCGATCGTGCGCTCGATGCCTTCGTTCATGGCCGAGACTTCGCGGCGCACAGCCTGACCCACGGTCATGATGCGCTCGGAAGCGACAGTTTCCGGCTCGGCGAGACGCAGCGCCACTTCCGCCATGGAGCGGGCTGCATTGCGCATATCCTGGGCGCGCGAAATCATCATGCCGAAAGCATAGAAGAGAAGGACGGGAACGATGATGCCGATGATGCAGGCGATGACGCCGGGCAGGGCGGCGAGATCGGCGACCGAGCGGATGTTCAAGAGCTGCTGGCCGTAAAGCAGGAAAGCGAGGCCAATGCCGCCGATGATCCAGAACAGAGAAAAGATCGTCGCATTGCGTACGGCGCGGCTCTGCGAGCCGCCATCGAGGGACTTCAAGATGCTGGCCGGGCTGATGCGGTTGGCGTCGTTGGCCGGAGCGAAGATCGGGCTCTTCGGCACTTCGGTCGGCCGGGCCGCTGCGGCCGCGCTGCGCGCTGCGGCTGCCTTGCGTGCGGCATCATCCTGAGTCTGTCTTGCAGGCGGATTCGATGGCTCAGACACTCTTGTCTCCGGGGTGTCAGGCGTTGAACCGTTGCGAGGCTCCAAGCTCTCGTCACTGAAATCGATCTGCAAAGCTTCGTCCAATGCCTGAAAGGCCTTGTCCTCGATCGACTCGATGTACTTTTTGTTCGCCATACGGTTACGCCTCGTTACAACTCGACCGGGCCTGCCGTGTCTTCTCCGGAAATCCGCCAACGTCCGGAAAAGACGAACCTGCCTCCCGCTAGGTTACCCGCCTCGGCTCACGCCAGAGATGGATTTCCCATTACATTTCATAGTGGATACCCGCTTTTTCAAACGGATGGTATGAAAACATTACCACTATCCACCCCTTGGGCAAAGGCATGCGCCATGAACCCAATTTGCCAGTACCGTAGTGACACATTCCCCCATGCGTGACAATTAATTCCACGGTTGGGCTTGTGTCTGATTAAGTCATTGTTAACACTTTTTGCCTGCGCAACTTGCTGAAAACCTAATAATTTAGCCATGTTTAACGCGCGTTAACCATGTCAGCAGATTTAGGCGCCAACTGTGCCAAAATTTAACTCGATCGCCATCGGCAGGCCGCAAGCATGCGGCAAATCCCAGAGACAGTTATAGATATAAGACGGGAGAGTTGGCACATGGCGGCATTGAATATCGCGTTCGAAGCTCCGGACAATTCGCGGGGCGCAGCGCCATCGCGGGAGCGGGCGATCGACCTGGTACACCTGGCGAAGCAGACGATGGGCGACAAGGCGCTCGAAGTGGAAGTGCTTCAGATGTTTGCCCGGCAGGCGCGGTCCTGCCTGCAGGAAATCGGCAGCGGCGATCGCAAACGCGCCATGGCCGCTTCACATCGGTTGAAAGGGGCGGCAAGTGCTGTCGGCGCGTTCAAGGTGGCCGATGCCGCCAACGCGCTTGAAAGCGATGTCGGCGATGCCGCGCACATGGCCGCGGTCACAGCCTGCGTCATCGAGGCTGAGAACTTCATTCTGAAGTTGTCGCGTTGATCTGTCGCCGCCCGAGACCATTATATTTGCTATTGCGCCGCCAAACGGATTCTGCCGTTTCGGCGGCGCAATTGTTGACTGCCCAGAGGAATTGTTGGAAGAAAAATTCCGGATCCTCCCTTCACTCACGAATACCGGAATTCATTCACATGACCAAACTGACCATCGTCGCTTTCGACGGCACCCGCTTTGATCTCGACGCCGACGAGGGCTCCACCGTGATGGAAAATGCCGTACGCAATTCCGTGCCCGGCGTCGAGGCGGAATGCGGCGGCGCCTGTGCCTGCGCCACCTGTCACGTCTATGTTGATGAGGACTGGGCCGAAAAGGTCGGTGGCCCGGAAGCAATGGAAGAAGACATGCTGGATTTCGCCTTCGATGTCCGCCCGACTTCGCGTCTGTCCTGTCAGATCAAGGTGACGAAGGCACTCGACGGCCTCGTCGTGCATGTTCCGGAGCGCCAAGCCTGAGATCTGCCTCGGGAGAATGCAAGCGCCTTTTGGGACCGGTCGACAAAAAGAAGCCCCGCTCAGCTTGTCGCAGCGAGCGAGGCAAGGCGGGCGCATCACCAACAGGCAAGGGAGGAAACACCTGTGGCTTAAGGACGCGCCAGGAGAACACTGGACGCACGCGTTACATGCTGAACTCGACGGCGCGGCGGGACGAACGATCCCGTCAACGCAGGAACTCTGATCGGTCTTTACGAAAACCCCTCCGGCTTCCGATGACAATCCGTCGGAACGGATCGACGCGATATCCAAGTAGGAAAAACCTATTTCAGATTCTCGTAAAGTTCAAAAATGAGAAGTTGTGAATGATTCACAGGTATAGTGACAGTTTTCACACAGATTGCTGCCGTCAGGACCTAATTTTCGCGAAAAAGGTCTGTTAGAGACCTATCATTCACCGGTTTGCTGGCTGCGATAGGTCATCAGCCTCTGGATGCGGCTCTGAAAATTGATCGCCTCGATTTTGTCGAATCGGGCCTGATCTTCATCATGCAACTGCGTTTCCTGCGTTGTAACGTCGTTCGCCTTGTCCTGAAGCGCGTCGCAATCCTTCGCCGGGGGGAGCGCAAGGATTGATTTCTCCATACGCCGCGCATGTTCTCGCGCAATTTCCGCATGCCGATCCTCATGGCGACGGATATCCGCCGAGAGCGTATCCCAGATCATCGACAGTTGTCGGCTCGCATGCCGGCGGTCGCGCCAGCGTGGCAAAATGATTTCGGTATCCACGGTGATCTTGACGTCGGCGATGTAGCAGCGGCCATTCCGCTCCGAGTACGTTGCGTTGCCGCCGAAGCGAACCTTCGTTGCGCCGGGATGGCGGCTGCTGGAACCCATCGTAACCGGTCCGTGCGCATTCAGCGCCGCATCGAGCGCATCGGCGCTGTTGCCTTTGATGTCGAAATAGGAGACGGATTTGCGGGCGATCACCTCCGCATCGGCGCCGCTGGAAAGGCCGCACAGAAGCAACAGGATAAGCGAGACACGGATCTGTCGGGGTGCAAACGGCATTCGTGCTGCTACCAGGTTGAACTTCGATGGAGCTTGCGGCATAGCCTGAGCAAGCGCAATATCCGACGCGAGGTTTTTTCGTTTTCAATGGGATGGACGGATCGTGACAGAGCTTCGCAGCCATAGCTGGCATCTCGCGCATGGGCGCAGCCTCAATGTCGGCGAACGCAGCGCCATCATGGCGATCGTCAACGTGACGCCGGATTCCTTCTCCGATGGCGGGCATTACGAAGCCGTCGATACGGCGGTGGCACATGCTCTTACCTGCGTGGAGGAGGGGGCTTCCATCATCGATATCGGCGGGGAATCCACCAAGCCCAACGCCGAGGCAGTCAGCGCCACGGAGGAGCAAGGGCGCGTTCTGCCCGTCATCGAAGCGCTGCGCGGCAAGACCGATGCGCTGATCTCCATCGATACCTATCGTGCCGATACCGCGAGACTGGCGATCAGCGCCGGCGCGCATATCGTCAACGATGTCTTCGGGCTGCAGCGCGAGCCGGAAATCGCGGCATTGGCGGCAAAGACGGGCGCGGGGCTTTGCATCATGCATACCGGCCGCGAGCGGACAAAACTTCCCGATGTCGTCGACGACCAGGTGCTGTTTCTCAGCCGATCGCTTGATATCGCGGCAGCAGCCGGGGTGGACAGGCAGAATATCGTTCTCGACCCGGGTTTCGGCTTCGCCAAGGATGTTGAGGAGAATCTGGCGCTGATAGCACGCTTCACGGCGCTGTTGCGCTTCGAATTGCCTTTGCTGGCCGGCACTTCGCGCAAACGGTTCATCGGTGCCGTTACCGGTCGGGAACCGCCCGACCGGGATGTGGGAACCGCAGCAACCAGTGCTATATTGCGTCTGCAGGGTGCGGCGATTTTTCGGGTACACAATGTCGCAATCAACAGGGATGCGCTGGCGATTGCCGATGCTATCCTCCAGACACGGGCGAAATTAGGCGGCAGGACGCCATGAGCGATATGATTTACACCATCACCCTTCAGAACTGCGCTTTCTTCGCTCGCCACGGCGTCCACGACGAAGAAGAATTCCTCGGCCAGCGCTTCTTCGTCGATGCCGAGCTCGATGTCGATGCGGGCGATGCGTTGGAGCACGATTCGATCGACCACACGGTCAACTACGGCATCGCCTTCAGCGTCATCGAAGAGATCGTCACCGGGCGCCGTCGCTACCTGATCGAGGCGCTGGCACTCGATGTCGCGAAGGAATTGTGCCGGCGCTTTCCAAGCGTGCGACGGGCAAAGATCGCGGTGCGCAAACCCAACGCGCCGGTTCCGGGCGTTCTCGATTATGTGCAGGTGAGCGTTGAGCATTTTGCCTGAGATTGCACTGACGCGCGCCACGCTTGGGCTTGGCGGCAACCTCGACAATCCCGTTCGGGCCATGGCGCTTGCCTTGCGCGCGCTCGACGCGCACGCGGACTGCCGCGTCGCTGTGGTTTCCCGCCTTTACCGCACGCCGCCCTGGGGCAAGACGGACCAGTCCTTCTTCTACAATTCCTGTGCGGCGGTCGATACGACGCTCTCGCCGGAGGCGCTACTCGATGTTTGCCTGGGCATAGAGCGTGACATGAAGCGGGTGCGCATCGAACGCTGGGGGCCACGCACGATCGATATCGACATCCTGACTTATGGCGATATGGAGCGGGTCGAACCGCTGTTGACGATCCCGCATCCGCGCATGACCGAACGTGGCTTCGTGCTGATGCCCCTCGCCGATTTTGCGGCCGATCTTTTGGTCAGTGGACGCAAGGTGACGGATTGGCTGGGTGAAGCGGATGTGCAGGGGATAGAGGTGGCGGACGAAAATCGCGATTGGTGGAGAGCGACGTAACGCCCGTCCACATCAGTCACCACGCAAAAATAGACGCCTCCGACCTTAATTTCAGGCGGAGGCGTCATTTACTGTCAGTGCATAAACGTTACTGGATTGACCCGACAGCCATCTGATCGAGATCAGTGGCACGCTGCAGTGTCACACCGATGACGGGCACCATCTGATCATTGACCTTGACGGAAATCGTTACATTCATCGTCTTGTTGTCCGCGACGCGGGCAATCATGGCGCCGTTGAGCTTCTGCCGATTGAGGCCAAGGACCACGGTGCCGTCGTTGACGGTGCCCGATGTGACATCCAGGCCCTTGCCGGCCGCGCCATCCAGGAATTTGCCGGTATAGCTGCCGCCGTTCTGGGTGATTTCCGCGGTCATCGGCTGCTGGAAGACGCCGACGCGGCAGGTTCCGTCGAGTTTGACGCCGGCATTGCTGCCGTTGAGAGGCTGACCCGTCAGGTTACAGGTGAATTTCGTGCCTTTGTACTTGCCGGCAACGATCTCGCCCGGGCCCCGCCATGAGCCGGCAACGGACTGGAAGAAAGCCTTGTCACGGGATGCCGCATCGGCTGAATGCACCCAGGCACCTGCGGAGAGGGCCGCGGCGGCAAGGCCGCAAACAAGAAGAAACTGGCGCGAAAACATGGACATTCCCTAACGAAGAGGAACTGGAAACTGATGTCCACTTTTGCCTTAGAATGGTTAATGCTTGGTTTCTTATGAAGGCGAAAGCCGCATTCGCAGGCGTTTGCCACGCTCAGCGGCCGGTGATGTTCGGCGCCAGATCACCGACGAAATCGCCGATCCCCGGCCGCTTCAACGCCTTAAACGACAGTGGCCGGCAGAGATCCATCGCCGCGATGCCGATGCGTGCCGTCATCATGCCATTGACGACGCCTTCACCGAGCCGAGCCGAGAGTTTCGAGGCCAAACCGTGGCCGATCAACTGCTGCACGATGCTATCGCCGACGGCAATGGAGCCCGTCACCGCAAGGTGAGCGAGCACGTCGCGCATCAGCCTGATCATGCCGAGCGTGCCGGGTCTGCCGCCGTAAAGCTCCGCCATGGCGCGCACCAGCTTAGCCGATTCGTAGAGCACGTAGAGAATGTCCACCAGCGCACGCGGGCTAACCGCCGTGACGACCGAAACTCGTTTGGACGCGCCGAGAATCAGCGTCCGGGCGCGGCGATCGAGCGGACCGAGCAGTTCTCGTTCGGCAAGGTCGATCAATTGCGGCGCGTCGATGATATCGCTTTCGGCCGCTTTCAAGGTTGCGCGGCCCTTCGCCGTTTCCGGATTAGCCTCCAAAAGGGTGCAGAGGCGCTGGACGAGCGCTTTTGCACGCGCGGGTCGCGGCTCCACAATGGCGGCTTCTGCCTCCGCTTTGATTGTCTGCACGGCCGCAAGCCGCAGCATGCCCGCCGTCTCGCGAATGACGATGGCGAGAACTGCGAGGATGCCGATGCCGAGCACCGCAAGGGCGGCATAGCCAAGCCAGTCGGCGCGACTGAAGAGATCGCGAATCAACTGGTCGGTCCACAGACCGAAGGCAAGAGACACGAGAATGCCGAAGGCGCCGGCGGCAACCTTGCCGAAGGAAAAACTGCGGCGGCGCGGCGCTGCTACCAGAGTTTCTGGATCGGGGGCGACGAGAGCGGGGTTGAGGAATGGATCTTCCTCATCCGGCGTCAACACGATTTCGGTATCGAAACTCTGTGGCTTGCGGCGCGGCGGTGCTTCCGCAGCCTTTTCGGCAGCCGCATCGTCTTTCGACATTTCCGGCTCGATCGAAAAGGCGGCGGGACGGCGTGAAAGGCCCGTGGGATCGTCTGCGGTCGGTTTCGTCATGCGAGCCGGTCTCCGAACAGAAACTGCATGGCGCGGTCGAGGCGGATATGCGGCACGGAGAGTTTGATACCAGCACCGGTCTCGTCCAGCTCCGGCGGACGGAAGCGGACGACGCTCACCTCGGGCAGATGGACGTTTGCCGCGCCGGATTCAAGCGCATCGAACAGTCGTTGCGGATTTTCCGGCAGGTCACCAGGGAAGACCGCGGTTTTGCGGTTGCCGTCGAACGTCTCGCCACCGATCGCTTCGCGATCCATCGGGGTGCCGACGATGACGGGAAGCGTATGACCCTCGCGCTTTACCGTCGCTTCGCGCGTGGCGCGGACCGAAGCGATGGCCATGACCTCGATACCGGCCCCGGCCATGCCGATCCGTTCGATGGCGCGTTCCACTAGGCGGCGGGTCAAAGCTTCGAGCCGGTCGTGACTTTCGTGGTGCAGATGATCGGCCTTGGTCGCAGCGACCAGAACGCGGTCGATGCGCCGGCCGAGCAGTGAAGAGAAGAAGGAATTGGCGCCGGGACGGAAGCAGGCAAGCACATCCGTCAGCGCGCGTTCCAGATCCTGAACTGCTTCCGGGCCGCGATTGATTGCCTGCAGCGCATCGATGAGGACGATCTGCCGGTCTAGGCGGGCGAAATGCTCGCGGAAGAAGGGTTTCACCACGACGGACTTATAGGCCTCGTAGCGGCGTTCCATCATCGCCCATAGCGAGCCCTTCTGCGCTTTGCCTTCGGGCGGAGGCACCAGCGGCGCGAAGGTCAATGCCGGCGAACCGTCGAGATCGCCGGGCAACAGGAAACGGCCGGGCGGCAAGGTCGAAAGCGAACGTTCGTCGGATTTGCAGGCTTTGAGGTAGCTGGAGAAAGCGGTGGCGAGTTCGCGGGCGATCGTCTCGTCAGCGGATGCCGAAGCATCGGTCGCTTGCGTCATCGCCAGCCATGCACGCGACAGCTCCGCTCGAATGCCCGTTTTCGCGAGCGTCAGCGTCTCCTCGCTGAAGGCACGAAAATCCTTGCCGAGCAATGGCAGGTCGAGCAGCCATTCGCCGGGATAGTCGACAATGTCGATGGAAAGGCGCCCGGGCGAAAACAGGCGGTTCCAGCCACTGGCACTCTGATAATCCAGCGTGATGCGCAGTTCGGAGATCGCCCGCGTCGAATCTGGCCAGATGCGCTCGTTCACCAATGCGCGGATGTGATCCTCGTATTGAAAGCGCGGCACCGCATCGTCCGGCTGCGGTTCGAGGCGAACGGCAGAGACTCGGCCGGACTGCACCGGCTCGAATAGCGGCAAGCGGCCGCCGTTCAGCAGATTGTGCACCAAAGAGGAAATGAAAACGGTCTTGCCGGAACGGGAAAGGCCGGTCACGCCGAGCCTGATCGTTGGATTGACGAGGCCTGTCGTGCGGTCGACGAGATTATCGAAGGCGATCAGTGCGTCGTCTCTGAAAGAGGTCAGGCTTGGCGGCAAGGCGGGATCCCAAAATGACAGCGTGATCGTCAATATAGGAAGCAATGCGAGGCCGGAAAAGAGACCGGACCTTGCGGGTCGAAGCCGCAAAAGTCGTCGCTCACCTCGATATTCTGCTGGCGACCCTATTGCGTGACGAAATCCGCAAGCACCCAGCCCGACGATGTCGAGTCGATGACGGCGAGACCGGCGGTGGGAAAACCGTTGGGCAGCGCTAAGACCAATGCTTTATGGCCGATCAGCGCTTCCAGCGCATGTTCGATGACGGGATTGTGGCCGACCAGCATGACCGAGTCCTCGGTCACCTGCGACGAAATGATTTCGAGATAAGTATCCGTCGTGGCGTTGTACAACTCATCGATATAACGAAACTCGGTGGAGGGGCTCACGGCACGGCGGATGGCGTCGGCGGTCTGGCGGCAGCGCAAAGCCGTCGAGGAGATGACGAGATCCGGCCTGTAATTCTTTTCGATGGCTTTTTCGGCGACGATCTCGGCTGCAGCATAGCCGTCGTCGCTGAGTGGCCGGTCGAAATCCTTCTGACCGGAGGAGGCTTTTTGAGCCGCGGCATGACGGAACAGGTAAATCCGGGACGGTGGAGGCGTGATGCTGGTCATGGCGGAATTCCCGTGCTCGTTTGTCCTTGGCGTATCGCCTGATCCTATAGGCCGTCAACTGCGGAGCCATCGGCGATACGGGCAGTTTGCGGTCATTCACGCGAAGGTTACGGTTCTATCACATTTTCGGGATCGCCAATATATAATGAAAAAATAAACCTTTAGCCAGTTTTTATGACAAATTTAAAAATCCATTTACCACGTCTATTTGGCTTGAATCGATACTACCGGTTGGGCTATACAGCGCGCCATATGAGATGTTCTTCAGGAGAATCGCGTTGAGTGAGAAGATCGATCTTAGCAATTATGTGCCCTCGGAAGACGAGGAGTTCATGAATGGAAACCAGCGTGCCTATTTTCGAGCAAAGTTAGTCGCCTGGAAAAATGATATCTTAAGAGAAGCGCGCGAAACGCTCGACCACCTCGCCGAAGAAAGCGCAAACCATCCCGATCTCGCTGATCGGGCTTCTTCCGAAACCGACAGAGCCATCGAACTTCGGGCTCGCGACCGTCAGCGCAAGCTTATCTCAAAAATCGACGCCGCACTGCAGCGCATCGAAGACGGTACCTACGGTTATTGCGAGGAAACCGGCGAACCGATCGGTCTCAAGCGTCTGGACGCCCGGCCGATCGCAACCCTGTCGATCGAAGCGCAGGAACGCCACGAGCGCCGCGAAAAGGTTTATCGCGACGAATAGGTCTCGGACACTCCGATTGGAGCGTAGAATTAAGGCACGGCGGCGTATCCGTCGTGCCTTTTTCATGTCCGCGTGAGTGGTTGGCCGCGCCTTATTTGTCGCGGTTGACGCTCATTTCGCCGAAAATGCGAGCGACCTCTTTCTGAAGCGCGGTATCCGCTCCCGTCATCGGCGGAAGTTCCGGGTCGCGGCGTTGTGCCGGGGACACTGCCGGCTGCTGAATCTGCGGTTGCGGCGGCACATTCGGGATGATCCGCTCTGCGGTGAGATTGTTTGACATTTCCGCTTCCAATATGCGCTGGAAATCGGCGCCGGGTTCGTGGACGGGCGGTGGCGTCACCGCCGGCGCCGCCGAAACGGCGGCGGGAGCCATGGGCTGGCGGACGGGCTGTGCAGCGGCGACACGTGCCGGCTGCGGCGGCAATACGTGTTGACGAGCCGCATCGAGAATATCGGCTACTTCCGCTTCGCCCAGCATCGTCGCCGGCTGTGGCGTGCGCTGCTGCTGCGGGACTGCGGGTTGCGGGCGCTCGGTTGCCAGCGCGACGCGAAGAGGAACCGGTTCAACGGCAGCGATTGGCTCAGGCGGCATATAGGCTTCGACTGCAGCTTCCTGAGGGATGGGCGGCTCGGAAGCTGCTGGCGGAAGATGGTCAAGGCGCGGCGCTTCCTGCGTCGGCTCAAACCGGTGTTGGTGAGCCAGCGGTGTTCCGATGGGCGTCGGCGCCGGCAGGCCCGCCTTGGCGGCATCGGAAATCCCGGACTCGATGACGATATCGGTTGGGCCGCCGATCATGATAAGATGTTCGATACCATCGCGCCGCACCAGCACCAGACGGCGGCGTGCGTCGACGGCGGCGGCGTCCAGTACCTGCAGGCGAGGCTGACGGTTCTTGCCACCGCGCACGAAAGGCGAGGGCGCTCGATTGCGGAAGATCCAGAGGATGCAGATCAACAGGAGAAGGGCAATGCCGACCCCACCGGCTGCAAGGAAGAAGCGACTGCCATAGGCCCCGGCGATTTCGTCCCACATTTCGAGATACTCCGTAATTGTCCCCGATGTCGCAGCCTTGCCGCAAAACGACCGGCCCCGCGTCTTCACCTTTGTCTCGATATGAGGCGATCATATGGATAGGTCCCCTCCGGAAACAAGATGGATCGCTCTTTGTCCAGTGCTCTTCCTTGTGAATACAGGCCTTTCTAGCCCCGCAAAGCTTTTTGCTGGTGCGGCAAATTGCTAAAGAAGATTCGAAAGGTCCGAATCCGGCGATCCGTCAAGTGCATGACGTGAGGAGGAAGAGGGCGGAGACGAGGGGTTTATGACGAAGCAACGTCAGTCCGACGAGTATAGCGTGCCGCTGGTGGATCGCGGGGTTCGTTCGGGCACCGTGCTGCGCATCATTCTGCTTGCCCTAGTGCTGGTGGCCGCCGCTGCGGCCTTCGTCGTTTTCAAAGACGAGCTCGACAATGAAACCGTGCTTGGTGGCCTCGGCATCCTTGCCATGGTCGGCATCTTCTTTCTCGTCTCCTCCATCATCGGTTTCGTCGAGGTGATGCCGCAAACGCAGTCCGACAGCCTGGCGCGCTCATTTCTGAACAGCCATCCGGACGGCACGCTGATCACGGACGAAAAGGGCCGCATCATCTATGCCAACGGCGCCTATGGTCAGTTGACGGGCGCGACCAAGGCGACTGAGGTGCAGTCGCTTGAAACGCTGCTGTCACGCAATCGCGAATCCAACGAAGCGCTCTATCGCCTTGCCAACGGGCTGCGCGAGGGCAAGGAGGGTTCGGAGGAGTTCCGGCTCCTGAAGCCGCTCGGTCCAGGAGAGGGCAATGGTAACGGCGCGCATTGGTATCGCCTGAAGGCGCGTGTGCTGCCGCCGGAGCAGGGGCGCGGCAAAGCGTTGCACATCTGGCAGATCACCGACATCACTTCGGAACGAGACGATCAGGAACGGTTCTTTAAGGAACTGCAGAACGCCATCGACTATCTTGATCATGCTCCGGCGGGCTTCTTTTCGGCCGGCCGCAAGGGCGAGATTTTCTATCTGAACGCAACGCTTGCCGAATGGCTGGGCTTCGATCTGACCAAATTCACGCCGGGCTCGATGACCATCGGCGATCTCGTCGCCGGCGAGGGCCTGACATTGATACAGTCCGTCCAAGCCGAACCCGGCCTGAAGAAGACGGTAACGCTCGATCTCGACCTTCGTCGCTCCAACGGCCAGAGCCTGCCGGTACAGATCGTCCACAGTGTCACGTCGATGCGCGATGGCGCCCCGGGCGAAAGCCGCACCATCGTGCTGACCCGGCAGAACGGCGGCGACAACGATCAGTCCGCCTCCGTCGCGGCGATGCGCTTCAGCCGCTTTTTCAACAACACGCCGATGGCGATCGCCTCGGTCGATGGCGCAGGTCGCATTCTGCGCACCAACGCCCCTTTCCTCAAGCTCTTCTCCGATCTCGTTTCGCGTGACGACATCGAGCGTGGCGCCGCTCTTGAGAACATCGTCTACGAAACTGACCGGTCGCGGCTGGAACAGGCGCTTGCCGCCGCCAAGGATCGGCAGGGCGATATCCCGCCGATCGATTCGCGCAATCCGAAGGACGATACTCGGCATTTCCGCTTCTATATCAATGCCGTCATCGATCAGACCGACGAAGCGCCCGAAGAAGCGGCGATCGTCTACGCCGTCGAAGTGACCGAGCAGAAGGCGCTGGAAACGCAGATGGCGCAGACGCAGAAGCTGAATGCAGTCGGCACGCTTGCCGGCGGCATCGCACACGATTTCAACAACGTGCTGACCGCGATCCTGCTGTCATCGGACCATCTGCTGCTGCAGGCACGGCCATCAGACGCGAGCTTCGCCGATCTGATGGAGATCAAACGTAATGCCAACCGTGCTGCCGTGCTGGTGCGGCAGTTGCTGGCCTTCTCCCGCAAGCAGACGATGCGGCCGACGATCCTCAATCTGACTGATGTCATCGGCGACCTGCGCATGCTGGTAGACCGGCTGCTGTCCGGCACCAATGTCAAGCTGGATGTCGACTATGGCCGCGATCTCTGGCCGGTGAAGACCGATCTGTCGCAGTTCGAGCAGGTGTTGATCAACCTCTGCGTCAACGCCCGCGACGCCATGCCGGATGGCGGCACGCTGACGCTGCGCACGCGCAATTTGTCGGCCGCAGATGTGACCGCCTTCAACTACGCCTATCTGCCGCACGAAGAGATGGTGCTGGTCGAGGTCAGCGACACCGGCACGGGCATTGCCCCCGACATCATGGATAAGATTTTCGAGCCCTTCTTCACGACAAAGGAAGTGGGTAAGGGCACCGGGCTTGGCCTTGCGATGGTCTACGGCATCATCAAGCAATCGGGCGGCTACATTCACCCGGAATCCGAAGTCGGCAAGGGCACGACCTTCCGCATCTTCCTGCCGCGCCATATCGTCGAAATCCCCACGGTAATTGAAGGCCATGCCTCCGAGAGCCGCGACGTCTCGGCGATGGACCAGAGCGTTGCCGCCGTCGTGCCGCCACCGGAAGAGCCTGCCGACCTCACCGGCAAATCGGCCGTCGTTCTGCTCGTCGAGGACGAGGAAGCGGTGCGTCGGGGTGGCAAACGCATGCTCGAGACACGCGGCTATACCGTCTATGAGGCGGGGTCCGGCGTCGAAGCCCTCGACATCATGGATGAACTCGACGGGCAGGTGGATGTCGTCGTCTCCGACGTCGTCATGCCGGAGATGGACGGGCCGTCGCTGCTGCGTGAACTGCGCAAGAAATATCCCGACATGAAGTTCATCTTCGTGTCCGGCTACGCTGAAGATGCCTTTGCCCGCAACCTGCCGGCCGACGCCAAGTTCGGTTTCCTGCCCAAGCCATTTTCGCTGAAGCAGCTTGCCGTTGTCGTCAGAGAGACGTTGGATCGTTAGGTATATTTCTGCCACCATAAATGTATTTGCGGAATTCATTCCGCCGACAGAAGGCGAACAAAAGCCGGCCACAATCGACTGGCAACAACTATGGGATGTTCATTGCCCATATTCCCGCAGGCTATATTCTCTCAAAGCTCGTGATTCAGCGAGATGCCATTTATAAAAGATCGCTCTTAGGCGTGGCATTGGTGTGCTCGGTTTTGCCGGATGTAGATCTTGCCTATTTTTATCTTGTCGACCTGCGAAGACATGCTCACCACGACTATGTTACGCACACACCGATATTTTGGCTTGTGATGGCTGGGCTTTTGACTGTGGGGCTCGTCGCTTGTCGCAAGACTGCAAGGCTGATCTTTGTCGGAATAGGCCTGCTTAGCATATTGCTGCACCTTGCCCTGGACACGGTCGCTGCCGATATCCGCTGGCTATATCCGTTCAGTGATCGCGGCGTTAATCTCGTTCAGGTGCCAGCAGTTTATCAGCCCTGGTATCTCAACTTCGTCTTTCACTGGACGTCGTGGATCGAGCTGGCAATCTGCCTGTTGGCAATAGTCTTGTTTACAAGAGACAGATTCCAGAAGAGGCTGCAGTGGAAACATTCGGCGCAGCCGGTGGAGTAAGCTGCCGAAACGTCGGGCAGCCGGGTACTCCTATCTGAATATGGGTGGCGGCTGTCGCCGCCCACCACTCCGTCAATCCGCCAGAGCAACCGCGATTTCAGCGGCCAGACGAGCATTGTTTTCGACCAAGGCAACATTGGTCTTCAGGCTGCGGCCGTCTGTGATGTCGAAGATGGTGCTGAGCAGATAAGGGGTGACCGCCTTGCCCGCGATCTCGTCGCGCTCGGCGCTGTCCAGAGCGCGCTCGATATAGATTTCCATCTCTTCGCGCGGGATTTCATCGGCTTCCGGCACTGGATTGGCGATCAGCATGCCGCCGTTGATGCCGAGCTGTTCGCGAGTCATCTGGAAATTTGCGATCGCGGCGGGGCTGTTTAAGGTCAGCGGGCTTGCAAGGCCTGAGGAACGCGACCAGAAGGCGGGGAATTCGTCGCTGTCGTAGGTAACGACGGGCACGCCGCGGGTTTCGAGTACTTCCAGCGTTTTCGGTATATCGAGAATCGCCTTGGCGCCGGCGCAGACCACGATTACATCGGTGCGCGCGAGCTCTTCCAGGTCGGCCGAGATATCGAAGCTTTCTTCGGCGCCGCGATGCACGCCGCCAATGCCGCCGGTCGCAAAAACCTTGATGCCGGCGCGGGCCGCGGCGATCATCGTCGCGGCAACCGTGGTGGCGCCCGTGCGGCGCTCGGCGATGGCGAAGGCGAGGTCGGCACGCGACACCTTCATCGCGCCGCTGGTCTGGGCAAGCGCCTCCAGCTCTTCCGGCTCCAAGCCGATATGCAGCACGCCGTGAATGACGGCGATCGTTGCCGGCACGGCGCCTTCCTGCCGGATAATGGCTTCGACGCTGCGCGCCATATCGATATTGCCGGGATAGGGCATGCCGTGGGTGATGATGGTCGATTCCAATGCCACCAATGGCGCTCCACGCAATTTTGCTGCAGCAACCTCCTTCGAATAGGAGATCGGCAGTAGGGGAGAAATAGGCTTGCTCATGGTTGTATCCGATTGGCTGAGATGGGAGATGCGAAATTCATGGGCTTCATGACAAGATAGCGGCTTCGGGAACAAGAGCCAGCATTGCGTTCAGAAGCTCGGGCGAAAGTTCATCCGCCGTGGCGAAAGGCGATCGCACGGTGATCGCGGCTGCCGCTGCCCCGTAGCGCACGGCCTCGCTGAGATCGCGACCGGTAAGCAGGGCGGCGAGAACGCCAGCGGCAAGCGAATCGCCGGCGCCGGTGACATCGGCGACCTCATCGACAACGGGCGGCTGCAGGCTGATGGCATTGTCACCGGAGAATGCTATCAACTCGCGCTGCCCCCGGGTGATGACACCGCCTTTGAGGCCGAGTGCGCGCAACCCGGAAACCCAATAGCGCGGATCGTCCGGACGGCTCTCCGTCAGCGCCGCCGCTTCGGCCTCGTTCAGAAAAAGGTGATCGATGCGAGCAAGGCAGGGTTTCAGGCGTATCACCTTGGCCGGCGAAATCGCGATCGCGGCCAATGGTTTGCCGCAATCGGCTGCGCGCGTGGCGATGGCAGCCAATGTCTCTTCCGGCAGATTGGCATCGCAAAGGATCAGATCGGCGGTTTCGAAGGCATCGCGGATGGCGCGGATCATCAGCCGGCGCGGCACGAAGAGCTTATAGAGTTCCATGTCGGCAAGGGCGATCACCAGATTGCCATCGCGCTCCAGGATCGCCGTGTAGCTTGGCGTCTTGCGATCGAGAAAAACGAAGGGCTTATCGTCGACGCCGGCATGGAGCGCCGCTTCCGCCACCATCTCGCCAGCCGCATCGCCGCCGCGCGGTGAAATCAGCCGCACATCGAAGCCGAGGCGAGCCAGATTGCGCGCCGCATTGAAGCCGCCGCCGCCCGGCTCCTCGAACCAGGCGCCCGGGTTGCTGGCGCCGGGCGCCGTCTCGCCGAAGATGCGGCCGCGCCGGTCGATATGGGCACCACCCAGAACAAGAATCTTCTTTGCCATCCCGATCTCCTCAGCGGTTCCAGAGGCGAATCGAACCGGCGAATTTTTCACGCAGAATGCCGGATAAGGGCACGTAAGTGCTTGCTATGAAAGAAGAAAACAAATGTAGAACGGAATTCATTTTACCTTTTTCTTTCAATTGCTTGTTGTGCTCTTGCGACATGAGAACAAATAGAGTACACAATTCTCATCAGCGGCGACATTGCTTGAGCGGCTTCAATAACCTAAAGGTGGATCGGATGTCTCAGAATTCTTTGCGGCTTGTAGAGGACAAATCGGTGGATAAAAGCAAGGCACTTGAAGCGGCACTCTCTCAAATTGAGCGGTCGTTCGGCAAGGGCTCGATCATGAAGCTTGGCTCGAACGAGAACGTGGTCGAAATCGAAACAGTTTCCACCGGCTCTCTGAGCCTCGATATCGCGCTCGGCATCGGCGGTTTGCCGAAGGGGCGCATCATCGAGATCTACGGACCGGAAAGCTCGGGTAAGACGACGCTGGCGTTGCAGACCATTGCAGAAGCCCAGAAGAAGGGCGGCATCTGCGCCTTCGTCGACGCCGAACATGCGCTCGATCCGGTCTATGCCCGCAAGCTCGGCGTCGACCTGCAGAACCTTCTGATTTCGCAGCCGGATACCGGTGAACAGGCGCTTGAAATCACCGATACACTGGTACGCTCCGGCGCCGTCGACGTTCTCGTCGTTGACTCCGTTGCTGCGCTGACGCCGCGCGCCGAAATCGAAGGCGAAATGGGCGACAGCCTGCCGGGCCTGCAGGCGCGCCTGATGAGCCAGGCGCTACGCAAGCTCACCGCTTCGATCTCGAAGTCCAACACAATGGTGATCTTCATCAACCAGATCCGCATGAAGATCGGCGTCATGTTTGGCTCGCCGGAAACGACGACCGGCGGTAATGCGCTGAAGTTCTATGCCTCCGTCCGTCTCGACATTCGCCGTATCGGCTCCGTCAAGGAGCGTGAAGAAGTGGTCGGCAACCAGACCCGCGTCAAGGTTGTCAAGAACAAGATGGCGCCGCCCTTCAAGCAGGTGGAATTCGACATCATGTATGGGGAGGGCGTTTCCAAGACCGGCGAGCTGATCGACCTGGGCGTCAAGGCCGGCATTGTCGAGAAGTCCGGTGCCTGGTTCTCGTACAACAGCCAGCGTCTCGGTCAGGGTCGCGAAAACGCAAAGCTCTTCCTGCGCGACAATCCGGATCTTGCCCGCGAGATCGAACTGTCGCTGCGCCAGAATGCCGGTCTGATCGCCGATCGCTTCCTGCAGAATGGCGGGCCTGAGGCCGATGATGGCGACGCCGCGGACGCGTAATTTACGCGACCGATTTCAGGACTAAGCAAGACTAAAATTCAAAACCGGCCGTATTGTCCAAGGGATGTGCGGCCGGTTTTGCTTGTGCGGCTGGACAGGGCCGGGAGCGGACGATAAAAGCCACTGGATTTATTAAATTTTGCCAGCGCCTGATCCCGAAAAAGTGCGAAGCGGTTTTTGGACAGAACCATGCTAGGTGAAGGAACATGAGCGAGATGAAATCTCGCTCAAGGCAAGGACTGAAGGGCCCAATATGAGCGGTGTGAACGAAATCCGGTCGACCTTTCTCGACTATTTTAAGAAGAACGGCCACGAAATCGTGCCGTCGAGCCCGCTTGTTCCGCGCAACGATCCGACGCTGATGTTCACCAATGCCGGCATGGTGCAGTTCAAGAACGTCTTCACCGGCCTGGAGCAGCGTCCCTACAAGACCGCATCGACGGCGCAAAAGTGCGTGCGCGCCGGCGGCAAGCATAA
The DNA here is from genome assembly GCF_000426285.1 of Rhizobium leucaenae USDA 9039. GTDB lineage: Bacteria > Pseudomonadota > Alphaproteobacteria > Rhizobiales > Rhizobiaceae > Rhizobium > Rhizobium leucaenae. The sequence continues at coordinate 136,246 of NZ_AUFB01000010.1, forward strand.
CGACCTCGACAATGTCGGTTATACTGCCCGTCACCATACCTTCTTCGAAATGCTCGGCAATTTCTCGTTCGGCGACTATTTCAAGGAGCGCGCCATCGAGCTTGCCTGGAACCTGATCACCAAGGAATTCGGCCTCGACGCCAAGCGCCTGCTGGTGACGGTCTATCACACCGATGACGCTGCCTACGACCTTTGGAAGAAGATTGCCGGTCTCTCGGACGACAAAATCATCCGCATCGCCACCAGCGACAATTTCTGGGCGATGGGCGATACCGGTCCCTGCGGCCCATGCTCCGAAATCTTCTACGATCACGGCGAGCATATCTGGGGCGGCCCTCCCGGCTCGCCGGAAGAGGATGGCGACCGTTTCATCGAGATCTGGAATCTCGTCTTCATGCAGTTCGAGCAGATCACCAAGGAACAGCGGGTCGACCTGCCGCGTCCGTCGATCGACACCGGCATGGGCCTCGAACGCGTGGCTGCCGTGCTGCAGGGCAAGCATGACAATTACGATATCGACCTCTTCCGGGCGCTGATCGAAGCTTCCGAGGAGGCAACCGGCGTCAAGGCCGAGGGTGAGCGCCGCGCCAGCCATCGCGTCATCGCCGATCACCTGCGCTCGTCTGCTTTCCTGATTGCCGACGGTGTGCTGCCGTCGAATGAAGGCCGCGGCTATGTCCTTCGCCGCATCATGCGCCGCGCCATGCGCCATGCGCAGTTGCTCGGCGCCAAGGACCCATTGGTCTGGAAGCTGTTGCCGACGCTGGTTCAGCAGATGGGCCGTGCCTATCCCGAACTGGTGCGCGCCGAAGCGCTGATCTCCGAGACGCTGAAGCTGGAAGAGACCCGTTTCCGTAAAACGCTGGAGCGCGGTCTGTCGCTGCTTTCCGATGCGACTTCCACGCTGCACAAGGGCGACAGCCTCGACGGCGAGACCGCTTTCAAGCTCTACGACACCTATGGGTTCCCGCTCGATCTGACCCAGGATGCCTTGCGCGCCCGCGGCATCGGCGTCGATATTTCGAGCTTCACCGATGCAATGGAGCGGCAGAAGGCCGAGGCACGCTCGCATTGGGCAGGCTCCGGCGACAAAGCGACCGAAACCATCTGGTTCGAGCTCAAGGAAAAGTTCGGCGCGACCGAATTCCTCGGCTACGACACCGAAGCGGCTGAAGGCGTGATCCAGGCGATCGTCAAGGATGGCGTTGCCGTCGACAGCGCTTCGGCCGGCGACAAGGTGCAGATTGTCGTCAATCAGACGCCTTTCTACGGTGAATCCGGCGGCCAAATGGGCGACACCGGCGTGATTTCGAGCGACCACGGCGAGCTCACCGTCAGCGATACCCAGAAGAAGGGCGAGGGCCTTTTCGTTCACAGCTCGGAAGTGTCCGAAGGCAAGATCAAGGTCGGCGACGCCGTTGTGCTGACGGTCGATCACAACAGGCGCTCGCGCCTGCGCGCCAATCACTCGGCGACTCACCTGCTGCATGAAGCGCTGCGCGAGGTGCTTGGCACCCATGTGGCGCAGAAGGGCTCGCTGGTGGCGCCTGAGCGCCTGCGTTTCGACGTTTCGCATCCGAAGCCGATGTCGGCCGAAGAATTGAAGGTCGTCGAGGATATGGCGAATGAAATCGTGCTGCAGAATTCGCCGGTCACCACCCGCCTGATGAGCGTCGACGACGCCATTGCCGAAGGCGCGATGGCGCTGTTCGGCGAAAAATATGGCGATGAGGTACGCGTCGTCGGTATGGGGCAGGGCGTGCGCGGCGCCAAAGTCGGTAAACCCTATTCCGTCGAACTGTGCGGCGGCACACATGTCTCGGCCACCGGCCAGATCGGTCTTATCCGCGTCCTCGGCGAAAGTGCCGTCGGCGCCGGCGTGCGCCGCATCGAAGCGGTGACGGGTGAATCCGCGCGCGACTATCTCGCCGAGCAGGATGAGCGCGTGAAGACGCTGGCCTCGACATTGAAGGTGCAGCCTGCCGATGTCGTGTCGCGCGTCGAGGCGCTGATGGATGAGCGTCGAAAGCTGGAGCGCGAACTGGCTGACGCCAAGCGCAAGCTCGCCATGGGCGGCGGTCAGAACGGCGCGGCGGATGCCGTGCGGGAAATCGGCGGCGTCAAGTTCCTTGGCAAGGCCATTTCCGGCGTTGATCCGAAGGATCTCAAGGGGCTTGCCGATGAGGGCAAGACCAGCCTCGGCTCCGGCGTCGTGACGCTGATCGGTGTCTCCGAAGACGGCAAGGCCAGTGCTGTCGTTGCGGTGACCGAAGACCTGACTGGTCGCTTCAGCGCCGTCGATCTCGTGCGCATCGCCTCGGCTGCTCTCGGCGGCAAGGGTGGCGGCGGACGTCCCGACATGGCCCAGGCCGGCGGTCCGGATGGCGCCAAAGCCGATGACGCGATTGAGGCAGTTGCTGCGGCACTCGCCGGCTAACAGCCGGTTTTCATAGACACATTTAGAACCGGCGGGGACTGATAGCTCCTGCCGTTTTCGTTTGTGCACGGAAGTCAGCAGGATTTGTCAAATCGAGATACGGTTCCTTGAGGCCGATCGATTTGCAAGGGAGTTGACATGAACGGCGAAACGGCATGGGCGCTTTATGAAACCCGTCTGCGGCGGGTTTCTGCCTATATCCACGAGCATCTGGATGAAGAGCTCGACATGGAAAGACTTGCCGAGATCGCCTGTATGTCCAGCTATCACTGGCACAGGATCTATCGGGCGATCTATGGCGAGACGGCGGCGACCACAGTCAAGCGGCTGCGGCTGCATCGTGCCGCCGGCGATCTCGTCAATACCCGTCTATCCGTCAGCGACGTTGCAAAGCGGTCGGGCTATCCCAATCTCCAGTCGTTCAACCGCATCTTCAAATCCATCTACGACATGCCGCCGGCGCGATATCGGAATGAGGGAAGCCACACGATCTTCGAATCCAGCACCCAAGGAAGGATCACGGTCATGTTCGACGTTACGCTTCGCACCATTTCTCCGATGTCACTGATCGGTGTCGCCCATCGCGGCTCCTATATGCAGATCGGCAAGGCTTTCGAAACACTCTTCGGCGCAATCTATGCCCGTGGCCTTGCCAAGCCGGATATGCGCATGATCGGCGTCTATATGGACGACCCTGATGTGGTGGATGTAGATAAGCTGCGCTCCTATGCCTGCGTCAATGCGGGCAACGAGATTGCCGCCGATGCACCGTTGGAGCGGCGGACAATCGATGGCGGCGAATATGCTGTGCTGCGACACAAGGGGCCATATTCCGATATGTACAAGGCCTATCAATGGCTCTATGCGGAATGGTTGCCCGCTTCCGGCCGGCAACTGCGCGATGCCGTGATGTTCGAGGAATATCTCAACAATCCTCGCGATGTGCCGCCGACGGAATTGCTGACGGAAATTCACATGCCGCTGCAATAGCGGCATGATACATCGCTTGATGTTTTGGCTATAGCTGATTGTCTTATCAGGAGTTCGGTTGCTTAGGCATCGCGGCGTTATCCAGCTCGTTGCCGCGGCGATAGGCGTCGCGATCGCTGACGCGGCCCCAATAATCGATAAAAGCCTGACGCTTTTCGATGGTGCCAAAATTCAGGCCCCAGCCGACATGCGAACCGACATAGACGTCGGCGGCCGTGAAACGATCGCCGGCGATGAACGGCGAGGCGCTGACAGCCTGTTCCAGAGTATCGAAGACATGCTCCAAACTGCCACAACCGGCCATGCGCAGGCGTTCCGGAGGGATTTCGAAGCCCAGCGCGCGGTTGGTCACCGCCATTTCCATCGGGCCGGCGGCAAAGAACATCCAGCGGAAATAGCGGCCGCGCTCGGCTGCTGTCGGCGCAAGACCGGCTTGAGGAAAGGCCTCGGCCAGATAAGCACAGATTGCGGCGCATTCGGTGACAATGGTGTTACCGTGCTTTACGGTCGGCACTTTCCCCATGGGATTGACCGAGAGATAGTCGGGCGCCTTCATCGTGGTGCCGAAGTCGAGATATTCGGTGCGGTAGGGCTGGCCGATCTCCTCGAGCATCCAGCGGACTATACGTCCGCGCGACATCGGGTTGGTATAGAAAACGAGTTCTTCAGCCATCTGTCTCTCCCTTTGTTGGGCGCATTCTAGCCACCAGGCGGCCACGGCGGCAAGATTTCGGACAAAAGAAAACCCGGCGCTGAGGCCGGGTTCTCGTAGGTTCCGATGTCGGCGCGGCTTAGGCAGCCATGGCCTTCTTGAGGTTTTCATCGATCTTGTCGAGGAAGGCGGTGGTGGAGAGCCACGGCTGATCGGGGCCGATCAGTAGCGCCAGATCCTTGGTCATGTAGCCGGCTTCGACGGTATCGACGCAGACCTTTTCGAGCGTGGAAGCGAACTTGGCAAGTTCGGCATTGTCGTCGAGCTTGGCGCGGTGCGCGAGGCCGCGGGTCCAGGCGAAGATCGAGGCGATCGAGTTCGTCGAGGTTTCCTGGCCCTTCTGGTGCTGGCGGTAGTGACGGGTCACCGTGCCGTGTGCGGCTTCGGCTTCGACCGTCTTGCCGTCCGGCGTCAGGAGAACCGAGGTCATCAGGCCAAGCGAGCCGAAGCCCTGGGCAACCGTGTCGGACTGCACGTCGCCATCGTAGTTCTTGCAAGCCCAGACGTAGCCGCCGGACCACTTCAGCGCGGAGGCGACCATGTCGTCGATCAGGCGGTGCTCGTAGGTGATGCCGGCTTCGTCGAACTGAGCCTTGAACTCGTTCTGATAGACTTCTTCGAAGATGTCCTTGAAGCGGCCGTCATAGGCCTTGAGGATGGTGTTCTTGGTCGACAGGTAGACCGGCCACTTGCGCATCAAGCCGTACATCATCGAGGCGCGGGCGAATTCGCGGATCGATTCGTCGAGGTTGTACATGGCCATGGCAACGCCGGCGCCCGGAGCGTTGAAGACTTCCTTCTCGATGACCGTGCCATCTTCGCCGACGAACTTGATGGTCAGCTTGCCCTTGCCGGGGAATTTGAAGTCGGTGGCGCGATACTGGTCGCCGAAAGCGTGACGGCCGACGACGATCGGTTGCGTCCAGCCAGGAACCAGACGCGGAACGTTCTTGCAGATGATCGGCTCGCGGAAGATGACTCCGCCGAGGATGTTGCGGATCGTGCCGTTCGGGCTCTTCCACATTTCCTTGAGGTTGAATTCCTTCACGCGGGCTTCATCCGGCGTGATCGTCGCGCACTTGATGCCGACGCCGTACTTCTTGATGGCGTTGGCGGCGTCGACGGTTACCTGGTCGTTGGTGGCGTCGCGGTTTTCGACCGAGAGGTCGTAATAATCGATATCGATATCGAGGTAGGGGAAGATCAGTTTTTCTTTGATAAGCTGCCAGATGATGCGAGTCATTTCGTCGCCATCGAGATCGGCAACAGGGTTAGCGACCTTGATCTTCTTCATGCTTCTGCCTCGTTTAAGCTGATGGGACCGGATGTCCCTGTGAGTGATATGAAGTCCCGAGGGCTATAGCACTGCAAGTCTCGAACGCAAAGCCGATAGAGGCGCCGAACGGCGTTTTTGGCCGTGAGGTCCATTTCATCGCGGCGCATGCTTTTCAACCTGGGACCATTGCCAAAGCAATGGATGCGACTAATGTCGCGCGAACGCTTCGCCGATCATCACGGATTTTATCATGCAGAAAATTGCCGCCGCCGCGCTTTTTACCGTTTTCCTTCCGCTCTCACTCGGCGCCAATTCGGCCGCGGCAGCCGACGTAATGGCGCCGGTCAAGACGGTGATGGACGCGACCGTTTCCAATTGGGCGGGCGGTGATAGCGACTGGCAGGATATTTTCGACGACAGCAAGCTGAAGGACCTCTACAGCAAGGATTTCGTTGCGAAATACCAGGCGGCGGCGCAGTTCCCGGCTGCCGACGAAGACGGCATTTCGCCCTTCGACTACGATGTCATCGTCGGCGGGCAGGATGCATGCCCGTTGCAGGAGCTGAATATCGCTCCGCAGGCGCCGAAAGGCGACACGACGGAGGTCGTCGCGACTTTCAAGAAATCCACTTGCATGGGCACCGACGCCGACTATCAGAAAGCGACCACTGTGCGCTTCGAGGTTATCCAGGAGGCCGGAAAGCCCGTGATCGATGACATCATCACGGTCGATGATGGCGGCCAGTCCAATTCGTTGAAATCGGCTATGCAAGACATCGTCAAACAGCAGCAACAACAGCCATCGGATCAGACACCGCAACAGGACCAGCCGCAGTGATCAGGCCGGCGGCCGTTTAGCTCGTCGGACGATCCTGGGATTGTCGGCTGCCGCTAGAGCCCAATCGATGCCGATAACAGACTTCTCCCTTGCCGATTAAGGCCTGCGCCGCTATTCCGACCCTTATTGCGCGGTATGCTTACCGCCTGGGGATTTGAGTTCATGGCAGGTACCAATAGCGAGCGTCAACTTCTGGCCGAAGGGCCGGCCATTATCCTGGTCGAGCCGCAGATGGGGGAGAATATCGGCATGGTGGCCCGCGCCATGGCAAATTTCGGCCTAGCGGAGCTGCGCCTCGTCAATCCGCGCGATGGCTGGCCGAACGAGAGGGCGCAAGCGACCGCCTCCAAGGCCGATCACATCATCGAGGCAACGAAGGTCTACGACACGCTGGAGCAGGCGATCGCCGATCTCAATTTCGTCTATGCCACGACCGCGCGTGAACGTGACGGTTATAAGCCTGTGCGCTCTCCGGTCGCCGCCGCCGAAACGCTGCGGGCGAGGTTCGTAGCCGGCGAGGCCACCGGCATTCTTTTCGGCCGCGAACGCTGGGGGCTGACCAACGAAGAAGTGGCGCTCGCCGACGAGATCGTGACTTTTCCCGTCAACCCCGCTTTCGCCTCATTGAACATAGCTCAGGCCGTGCTGCTGATGTCTTATGAGTGGATGAAATCCGGCATGGAGGATCTGGGAGCCGTGCCTTTCCAGGCGGTCGAGCAGCGGCCTTCCACCAAGGAGCAGCTCTTTGGCCTGTTCGATCAGCTCGAAGAAGCATTGGATGCACGCAACTATTTCCATCCCGCCGGGAAAAAGCCGAAAATGGTCGACAATCTGCGCGCAGTCCTCTCGCGCCGGGCGTTTACGGAACAGGAAATCAGCGTTCTGCGCGGAGTGATCTCGTCTCTCGACCGCTTCTCACGCAAGTCACCGCGCGGCAGCGGCTCGCATCCCCGAACCCCTGCCGCCCGCAAGGAAACCACCAGCGATGACAGCAACGGCGAATGAGCTGAAACCCATTCTGGTCTTCGACTCGGGCATCGGCGGGCTGACCGTGCTGCGAGAAGCACGTGTGCTGATGCCGGAGCGCGGTTTCATCTATGTGGCCGATGATGCCGGCTTTCCCTATGGCAATTGGGAGGAGCCGGCGCTGAAGGAGCGCATAGTCGATCTCTTCGCAAAGCTGCTCGCGCAATATGATCCGGAAGTCTGCATCATCGCTTGCAACACGGCCTTCACACTTGCCGGCGCCGACCTGCGCGCCGCCTTTCCACAGATGACGTTCGTCGGCACCGTGCCGGCGATTAAGCCGGCTGCGGAGCGGACGCGCTCCGGCCTGGTCTCGGTGCTCGCAACGCCGGGCACGGTCAAGCGCGCTTATACGCGTGACCTGATCCAGTCTTTCGCCACCCAGTGTCATGTGCGGCTTGTCGGATCGCAGAACCTGGCGCGTCTGGCGGAGGCCTATATTCGCGGCGATGTTATTGGCGACGAGGCTGTCATGGCGGAGATCGATCAGTGCTTTGTCGAGATGGATGGCCGCCGGACTGATATCGTCGTGCTGGCCTGCACGCATTATCCTTTCATGGCCAACATCTTCCGCCGGCTGGCGCCATGGCCGGTCGATTGGCTCGATCCCGCGGAAGCGATCGCGCGCCGCGCCCGCAACCTGGTGCAACAGGTGGCCGATGCCGTGCATCCCGACAATTTCGATTTCGCCGTCTTCACTTCCGGGACGCCGGATTTTCCCACCCGCCGGCTAATGCAGGGCTTTGGGCTCAAGGCTTGATGATGACTGACAAGGTTTCGTTGCGTAAACTCGATCTCGCGGACATGCCGGCGGCTGCGGCCGTGCATCGCGCTTCGTTCAACGAGCGGCTGCCGACGCTTGCCGGACTTCATACGCCGGAAGAGGATGTCGGTTTCTGGAGCGCCGTAGTTTTCAAAGATTGCCAGATCTGGGGCGCGGAGGAGGGCAGCCGCCTGGTCGGCGTCATCGCCTTTCTCGAGGATTGGATCGATCAGCTCTACGTTCTGCCCGAGGCGCAACGGCGCGGCATCGGCAGCCGGCTGCTCGATATCGCCAAGTCGGCCTATCCGGTGCTCTCGCTCTGGACATTCCAGAGAAATGAGCCGGCACGCCGCTTTTATGAGAAACACGGCTTCTTCGCGGTTGACGAGTCTGATGGGGCAGGCAATGAGGAAAAGGAGCCGGATGTGCTTTACAAGTGGGAAGCACGCTTGCACCGGATGTGATTCACGATCGGACTGCGCGGCGGAATATTGGAGGTCGATATTTGATGTCTTTTGAGAATGATTGCGGTGTCGTTGTCGAGGCCAGCCATGCGTCTGCGTGAATGCCACAATTTCCATGATTTTCGCCTTCTGGCGCAAAAGCGTCTTCCCGGCCCGATCTTCAACTATATCGACGGCGCAGCCGACGACGAAGTGACGCTGCGGCGAAACACGTCGAGCTTCGAAAGCTGCGATCTCGTTCCCAATGTCCTGCGCGGCGTCAGCGAGATCGACATGTCTGTCACCGTCATGGGACAAAAGCTCGCCACCCCCTTCTATTGCTCGCCGACGGCGTTGCAACGGCTCTTCCATCATCAGGGCGAGAATGCGGTTGCAGCCGCAGCTTCCTCGCTCGGCACCATGTTCGGCGTCTCCTCGCTCGGTACCGTGAGCCTCGAGGAAATCCGCAAGAAGTATCCGGGTCCGCAGGTCTACCAGTTTTATTTTCACAAGGATCGCGGTCTTAACCGGGCAATGATGCAGCGGGCAAAGGATGCCGGCGTCAATGTGATGATGCTAACGGTGGACAGCATCACAGGCGGCAATCGGGAACGCGATCTTCGCACCGGATTCTCCATTCCGTTCAAGCTCAATCTGGCCGGTGTCACCCAGTTCGCCATCAAGCCCGCGTGGGCGCTGAACTATCTGACGCACGAGAAATTCCGCCTGCCGCAGCTCGATGAGCATGTGGACATGAGTGGCGGCGCCATGTCGATTGGCAAGTATTTCACCGAGATGCTTGATCCATCGATGAACTGGAACGATGTCGCCGAAATGGTGAAGCACTGGAACGGGCAGTTTTGCCTGAAGGGCATCATGTCGGTCGAGGATGCCAAGCGTGCGGTCGACATCGGATGCACAGGCATCGTGCTTTCGAACCATGGCGGCCGGCAATTGGACGGCTCGCGCTCCGCATTCGATCAACTGGCTGAAATCGCCGATGCCGTCGGTGACCGTATCGATGTAATGATGGACGGCGGTATTCAACGCGGCACGCATGTCCTGAAGGCTCTGTCGCTCGGCGCCAAGGCTGTTGGTCTCGGCCGCTTCTATCTCTATCCACTGGCCGCTGCCGGTCAGGCAGGCGTGGAGCGCGCGCTGCGGCATCTGCGCACCGAGGTTGAGCGCGATATGAAGCTGATGGGATGTACCTCGGTCAGCGAGCTGTCGCGGGCTAATCTGCGGTTCCGCTGATATGGCAATCGCCTGTGGGTTTTTTCAATCCACGGGCGCGAAGCCGGGAAATCTTTGATAGACGAGGGCGGCCCGTTTCTGAAAGATGGGCGCCTTCACATCTGAGTCTCGTCAAAGGGGTAGTGCATTGCAGGTCGGCATCGACATGGGAACGGCGTCCGGCGGGACCAGCGCCCAACTCGATATCGAGGAACTGCTGGCAACGCGTCTCCTCGTGCAGGGCAATTCCGGTTCCGGAAAATCGCATTTGCTGCGGAGGCTGCTCGAACAATCGGCGCAATGGGTGCAGCAGGTCATCATCGATCCCGAGGGGGATTTCGTCACGCTCGCCGACAAATTCGGCCATGTTGTGGTAGATGGCGAGCGCACGGAGGCTGAACTTGCCGGGATCGCCAACCGCATCCGCCAGCATCGTGTCTCCTGTGTCCTGACGCTGGAAGGACTCGATATCGAGCAACAGATGCGGGCCGCCGCCGCCTTTCTCAACGGCATGTTCGATGCCGATCGCGAATATTGGTATCCGGTGCTCGTCGTCGTCGACGAGGCGCAGATGTTTGCCCCCTCGGTCGGCGGCGACGTCTCGGAAGATGCGCGCAAGATGTCGCTCGGTGCCATGACCAACCTGATGTGCCGCGGCCGTAAGCGCGGCCTTGCCGGCGTGATTGCCACACAACGCCTTGCCAAGCTTGCGAAGAACGTCGCCGCCGAGGCCTCCAACTTCCTGATGGGCCGCACCTTTCTCGACATCGATATGGCCCGTGCCGCCGACCTGCTCGGCATGGACCGCAGGCAAGCGGAAATGTTCCGCGACCTGAAGCGGGGCAATTTCGTAGCACTCGGTCCGGCTCTGTCGCGCCGGCCGCTGCCGATCACCATCGGCGCGGTCGAGACTTCGGCGCGCTCCTCCAGCCCCAAGCTGATGCCGCTGCCGGATGCTCCGCAGGATGTGGAGGATTTGATCTTCACACCGGATCCGGAGGAATTCTCGCGGCCCGTTGTCCGTCGTGCAACGCCTGCGCCGCGTCCGACGACGGATATCCTGGCGGAGCTTTCCCGCTCCGCGCCTGCTGCCAACGCCGCGCCGGCTGAGCCGAAGGCGAGCCAGCCGGAATTGTCGGCTGAGGACCGCGAGGCGAGGTTGAGTGCCGTACTCTCGGAAATCCTCGATGATCCAGCCTCGGCCTTTCGCACAGATTCGGTGCTTTATCAGGAGTTCCTCGTGCGGCTCCGCATGCGTCGCATGCCGGGTGTGCCGATATCGCTTCCGGAGTTTCGTCGCCGCGTCGCGATCATACGCTCCGGCGCCGATGAGGCGACCATGGCGACGGACGCCTGGGCGACGGCTCTGTCGCTCTCTTCCGGTGTCACCGACGATCTGCAAGGCGTGTTCCTGCTGCTCGCCAAGGCGGCCGTCTGTAGCGAGCCATGCCCTTCCGATGCCCGCATAGCCCGTGCCTACGGCACCCACTCCGCCCGCCGTGCCAGGCGTCTGCTCAGCTATTTCGAAGAACAGGGCAGCGTTGTCGTCCATACGGATTTTTCCGGCAAGCGCATCGTCGCATTCCCGGACATCGGTTGCCAAACCGCGCCGGGTGATGCCAATGCGCCTGATTCCCATGGGGGGGAGCAGGCGGCGGCGGAATAGCCGGGAATACGGCACTGTTGATCCGTATCCGGGATACGCCTATAGTCATCTCTATGGGAGATGGTTTCATGACCGTGCGTGACAGGATACAGCGATATAGGGAAAGTGGTGGAGCATCCGATCTGGTAAGGGTGGAAGTTCTGGTTCCGGCTGCACGCCGCGACGATATCTTGTCGCAAGCGGCGGAGATGCGTGCCGAATATCGGCAGAAAAAAGAACGCCTTCGGGAAGATGTCGAATTGGCGCTTCACCATTACGGCCTCCGCCTTCTTGACAATATTGATTTGGATCGATTGCCGGATTTGGCTCAGAAGGCGAAGGTGATAGCAAACGCCTTGATGGAACGCGGCGATGCACGTGCTTTCGCCATGGGGCGTCGCATGCTTGACGAGATCGGGCAATAATCGATGGCGCTGACGAAATTGCAAAAAGAGGTTATGGCTTCCATCGCGAAAAATCGCTCGGAAACCAGCTATGTTGCAGGCGGGCTTGGTCTGAACATGAACTGGCCGCGTCTCTGTGATCATGGGAGCCGCGGGAAAACCGCCGCATTATTCTCCAGTCAGGACCATCGATGAAATCCGGCGCAGAGGGTTGTCGGTTTCGACCGAAGACTATAATTCCGTGAAAGGTCTTCCGGCCGATCTTACGGCTAGTGTCATCCGAGACAGGCTTGTCGAAGCATTGGACAAGGCGGATCACTACGTTCGATCGGCACCAGCGGATATAGTTGGCCTGCTGGCGGTCGATGTCAACGGCAGGCCCGCTCAGATATCGAGTTTGAACGAAAGCGGCGTGCAATTTCGAAAGGCGACTTCCGAGCGCGAGTTGATGCCGTCGTTGCCGGACGTGCCGGAGGAATGGCGTGGAATAGGTCATGTGGAGTGAAACCACCTGCCTTGTTGATCTTGCTGTTGACATTTTCATGACGACCCCTTACAGACCCCGCCAACGCCGGGCAGAAATGTCCGGTGTTTCATTTAACATGTCCCGTGGTTTCCTCCGTTCGCTAACGTGAGAAGCCTGTCAGAGCTCGAAAAAGGGGTTCAGAGGAGGGCGTGTTTCCTTCGCGGTTCGGCAACGGGCCGCTATAACACTTTGAAAGGAAATGCGATGAGCAAGCGCGAATCGTCCAAATACAAAATTGACCGCCGTATGGGCGAAAACATCTGGGGCCGTCCGAAGTCCCCGGTCAACCGCCGCGAATACGGCCCGGGCCAGCACGGCCAGCGTCGCAAGGGCAAGCTCTCCGACTTCGGCGTGCAGCTCCGCGCAAAGCAGAAGCTGAAGGGCTACTACGGCGACCTGCGTGAAAAGCAGTTCCGCGCCATCTTCGACGAAGCCAACCGCCGCAAGGGCGACACTTCGGAAAACCTGATCGGCCTGCTCGAATCGCGCCTCGACGCGATCGTCTATCGCGCCAAGTTCGTTCCGACCGTTTTCGCTGCCCGTCAGTTCGTCAACCATGGCCACGTCACCGTTAACGGCGTTCGCGTCAACATCGGTTCGTACCGCTGCAAGGCCGGCGACGTTATCGAAGTTCGCGAAAAGTCCAAGCAGCTCGTCACCGTTCTGGAATCGGTTAGCCTCGCTGAACGCGACGTTCCGGATTACGTCGAAGCCGACCATAACAAGATGGTTGCGACCTTCGCCCGCGTTCCGGCCCTCGGCGACGTACCGTACCCGGTCGTCATGGAACCGCATCTGGTCGTCGAATTCTATTCGCGTTAATAGGCGGATATCTTCTTACGAATGCAAAAGCCGCTCTTTTCGAGCGGCTTTTTTGTCTTTGGAGCGTTCGATGAGTGATTTGCAGGCAATTCTCGACAGCATCCACACCGAGCTTTTGCCGCGCCTCGGCGAAGGCAAGGTCGCCGACTATATTCCAGAGCTCGCCAAGGTCGATCCGAACCAGTTCGGCATGGCGATCGCGACGGTGGACGGCAATGTCCGCAGCGTCGGCGACGCCGATATTCCCTTTTCCATTCAAAGCATTTCCAAGGTCTTCATGCTGACCTTGGCGCTTGGCAAGGTGGGCGAAAGCCTGTGGAAGCGCGTCGGGCGCGAGCCTTCCGGCACTGCCTTCAATTCCATCGTCCAACTCGAGCGCGAGGAGGGGATTCCGCGCAATCCGTTCATCAATGCCGGGGCGATCGCCGTCAGCGACATCGTGCTTTCCGGCCATGCGCCGCGAGAGGCGATCGGCGAGTTGTTGCGCTTCGTGCGCTACGTCGCCGACGATGAGTCCATCACCATTGACGACAAGGTGGCGCGCTCGGAGACGCAGACCGGTTTCCGCAATATCGCGCTCGCCAATTTCATGCGCGCCTATGGCAATCTCGATCACCCCGTCGAGCATGTGCTCGGCGTCTATTTCCATCAATGCGCGCTGTCGATGACTTGCGAGCAATTGGCCAAGGCTGGGCTTTATCTCGCGGCTCGGGGTACCAATCCGATCACCGGCCATTCCGTCGTTTCGCCGAAGCGGGCGCGACGAATCAATGCGTTGATGCTGACATGCGGCCATTATGACGGTTCCGGCGATTTCGCCTATCATGTGGGCTTGCCTGGCAAGAGCGGCGTCGGTGGCGGCATTCTCGCGGTGGCGCCGGGTATCGGCTCAATTGCGGTCTGGTCGCCGGGGCTGAACAAGGTCGGCAATTCGCAGCTTGGCGCGGTGGCGCTGGAAATGCTTGCCGCTCGGACCGGATGGTCGGTCTTCGGTGATTGATATGGTGTCTTCCCGCTGCGCTTTCTGGTATCAGCGTGGCGAAGCCCGAGGTATGACAAGATGAATATCGCAACGACGGTAGCGGATGAGTTCGATATCGATGCCGAGGATGGTCATGGTGCCGTCCATCCGCTGTTTGCCGACGCGCCGCGGTCGGTCTCCTTCAACAAGCTACGCAAGCGCCTGCTGCGTCAGGTGCGTCAGGCGCTCGAAGATTTCCAGATGCTGAAGGGCCAGAAGCGTTGGCTTGTCGGTCTCTCCGGCGGCAAGGATTCCTACGGGTTGCTCTCGATCCTGCTTGATCTCAAATGGCGCGGCCTGCTGCCGGTTGAGTTGATCGCCTGCAATCTCGATCAGGGGCAGCCGAATTTCCCCAAGCATGTACTGCCGGAGTATCTGACGAAGATCGGTGTCGAACACCGGATCGAATATCGCGACACCTATTCGATCGTGAAGGAAAAGGTGCCGGACGGCGCCACCTATTGCTCCCTCTGCTCACGTCTGCGCCGCGGCAACCTCTACCGCATCGCCCGTGAAGAGGGCTGTGACGCCCTGGTGCTCGGTCATCATCGTGAGGATATCCTCGAAACCTTCTTCATGAATTTCTTCCATGGTGGCCGGCTGGCTTCGATGCCGGCGAAGCTCCTGAACGACGAGGGCGACCTTATGGTGCTGCGTCCGCTCGCCTATTCTGCCGAGGACGATCTCGCCAAGTTTGCCGCTGCCATGCAATTCCCGATTATTCCGTGCGATCTCTGCGGTTCGCAGGATGGTCTGCAACGCAATGCGATGAAGGACATGCTCGCCGATATCGAACGTCGCATGCCTGGCCGCAAGGACACGATGCTGCGGGCACTGGCGCATGTGAACCCGTCGCACCTGCTCGACCCGAAGCTGTTTGATTTTGCGGCGCTGATTACCGCAAAGCCGGAATAAAGAAGGGCGATGGTTCTCGGCGTTTTTTCCGTCTAACCTACAATCGGATCGTCGAATTTTTGAAAGCCGTCCGGCATGACCTCGCCCGAGCAACTTTTCGTCAAAAAGAATGAGCTTGACCAGCTCAAGCGAAACATGGTCGCGGGCGGACTGGATGGTCTGGAACATGCGCAGCGGATCGACATCACCTACACGTCGAATGCGATCGAAGGAAACACACTGACTGCGGGCGAGACGGCTCTGGTCATTGAAAAAGGAATCACCGTCGGCGGCAAGCCGCTCAAGGATCATCTGGAGGCCATCGACCACGCGCGGGCATTGGATTGGGTGGTCGAGATTTCCGCTGATGGCAGCGGACCGATCACGGAAGCGGACATACGCAACCTCCACCATTTGGTGGTCGCACAATCAAAGCCCGAGATCGCAGGCCGCTATGCGGATCGTGCTCGTTATGTCAACACCGACGCCGGTGCGCATCATTTTCCATCACCGGCTGAAGTTGTCGCTTTGATGGGTGATTTCTGCCGTTGGCTCGGACAAGCGAAGAATTCGCCGGAAACAGCGTTCAGAGCCCATCGGCAATTGGTCCGCATTCATCCCTTCAACGATGGCAATGGCCGCACGGCACGGCTGCTGATGAATTTGGTACTGCTGAGAGCAGGGTATCCACCTATAGCCATCCGACCGGAAGATCGCCCCGCCTACATTGCCGCTCTGGAAGAGGAGCAACGGGGCGGTGGACATGAAGCCTTTGACAAAATGATGTATCGGCGACTGGATCAGACCTTAGATCTTTATATAGACGCAGCACGGCAAGCGCGGGCTCAGCCTGTTTCCAAAAGCTGAGCTTTTGCCACAACCGCGTCATCGAATCGGGCATAAGAGGGGCCTCTCTTCAGGCAAAGGTCACCGATGACGCTCTCCGATCCAGACTTCGAATATTTGATGGCAATAGTAGCTGAGGCTGCGGCGCGTGAAATCCTGCCGCGCTTTCGTAATCTTGGCGTTGATGGCGTTTCCGAAAAGACGTCGGCTATCGACGTGGTGACGGAAGCTGATCTGCTGGCGGAGAGGCATATCACGGCGGCGCTGAAGGCGCGCTTTCCCGACGCGCTCACCGTGGGAGAGGAAGCCTACGAGGCCGACAGGTCGGTCGTGCCGGCGTTGGCGGATGCGGAGCTCGCCTTTGTCATCGATCCCGTTGACGGCACCTTCAATTTCGCATCCGGTTCACCCCTCTTCGGAACGATCCTTGCCGTTGTCGCCAAGGGCGAGACGATTGCCGGTATCATCCATGATTCGGTGCTCGGGGATACCGTCACCGCCATACGCGATTCCGGCGCCTATTTGCGGCGACGGGCAGGGCAGGTGACTCGGCTGGCAGTTGCCCCGGCCGTACCCTTGAGCGAGATGGCCGGCTTGATCTCCTGGCTCTATTTGGACGAGCCGGATCGCTCGCGCATCAGCACCAATATGGCGAAGATCCGCATGCCTTTTTCGCTGAATTGTTCGGCCTATGAATATTGGTTGATTGCGTCAGGCAGGATCCACTTCATTGGCCACGCGAGGCTGATGCCGTGGGATCATCTCGCAGGCGTGCTCATTCATCAGGAGGCCGGCGGCTTTGCCGCAAAATTCGACAGTACGCCTTATCTCCCCGCCGAAACGACGGGCGGCATTATTTTGGCACCTGATGAGGAAAGCTGGCGGATGATCCGCCGCGAGATCATTGGTTGATTGGAAAGGATTGTTTCATGACATCGCCCGTCGACGTTACGACACTAGCCGAGCTTTTGCGCCGTACAGCGCAGGCGGAAATTCTGCCACGTTTTCGCAGACTCGGCAGTGACGATGTCCGCGCCAAGAGCGAGGCGACCGATCTCGTGACCGAAGCGGATGAGCAGGCCGAACGGATGATCAAGGCGGAGGTCGAACAGCTTTGGCCGGGTGCGCTTTTCATCGGCGAAGAGTCGGTTGCCGCAGAACCGGCGCTACTTAGCAAGATATCCGGCGCGGAGCTGGCCATCATCGTCGATCCCATCGACGGCACCTTCAATTTTGCCTCCGGCATCCCCGCATTCGGCGTCATGGCCTCTGTGATCTCCAAGGGTGAGACGGTGGCCGGCATTATCTTTGATCCGATGGGCGACGATTGGGTGCTGGCGGAAAAGGGTGGAGGAGCTTGGCTCCGACGGCCGGATGGTGAGGCACAGCGCCTCTCCGTGGCGACGCCGGTTGCGCTGGAAGACATGGTCGGCATGGCCTCCACCGGCTACCTGCCGAAGGAAAAACGCGCTGAGATCATGGGCAATCTCGCCAAGGTACGCTTTCTCACCAACTACCGGTGCGCTGCCCATGAATACCGCACCTTCGCCGCCGGGCATGTCCATTATCTCATGTATAATAAGCTGATGCCGTGGGATCACTTAGCCGGCGCTCTGATTTCCGAGGAGGCGGGAGCCTATGCGAGGCGCCTCGACGGCTCGCCCTATCTGCCGCATCATGTTGACGGCGGCCTGTTGGTTACGCCGGACAAGACATCATGGGAAGTGTTGCGGCGAGAGGTTTTCACCGTTTGAGATAGCGGTGTTCCCACTTGGAAAGTCGTGGACGGAACATTATGTTCACTCACGCTATGCAACCGCCATTCGGCGGGACCTCCGGCTGGGACAAGCGAGATGACCGAAACGAGCCGCAAGCTGACGACCATCTTCTCCGCCGACGTTCAAGATTATACGCGCCTGATGCGGAACGACGAGGAAGGCACACTCGCTACGCTGAAGCGCTATCGAGACGCCATGGCGCGACTGATCGAAGCGCATGGTGGCCGGGTGATCAACACCTGGGGTGACGGCGTATTTGCTGAGTTCCCCAGCGTTGTCGAGGCCTTGCGCGCGGCAATCGACGTTCAAAACGAACTTGCCGGTTACAATGCCAGCAGCGACTCCGATACGCAGATGCTCTTCCGCATCGGTCTCAACCTTGGCGACGTCATCGCCGAAGGCAACGATATCTATGGCGACGGCGTCAACATCGCCGCGCGCCTTCAGGCCTGTGCGGTCGCCGGCGGTATTGTCATTTCGAATACGGTCTACGACCAGGTCCGCAACAAGGTCGCCGTCGGCTTCGATTTTCTCGGCCAATTGGAGGTCAAGAATATAGTCGGCGGCGTGCCGAGCTATGCGGTACGGATCGGCGCGCCTCAAACTGATTCGCCACCCACCAATCCCCGCACCGTCCGAGAGCACGTTCCCAGTGCGCCTAAGACGATTGTAGAAACTGCCACACGCGGTGAGCGGAGTTACGGCGTGCTTGCGGTGATCGCTGTAGGTTTGGTGGTGCTGAATATTCTCGCATGGCACGGCGAGTTTTGGGCCGCCTGGCCTGTGCTTGGTCTCGCGATGGTGGCCGGGCTTCGCTGGGCGCGAACGAACACCCAGTTTGATCGCCGCCTCGCCACTTTCGCCGTGGTCGGCGCGGGCATCGTCGGGATCAATCTTCTGTCATGGCACGGCACACCCTGGGCGATCTGGCCGCTATTGGGCCTAGCGGTTCTTGCCGGCATTCGCTGGGTCAGGCGCCAACGCGGCGATGTCTGACGCCGCGTCGAAGGACTGCCATTCAGACATGACCCATGCCGGGTTCAAGCTGCGGGTCGTCGCCCGGATGGGTGAAGAGCCTGCCCTTTTCCGCCCATAGTGTCGCAATGATCGTCAAGGCACCGAAGATCGTGAAGCCGGCGATCAGCGGCTGGACGGTTCCATCGAACATCTGGCCGACGATGCCTCCGAGCAATACGCCGCCGGTGGTGGAGATGGAGCTGGTAATTGCGGCAGCCGTGCCCGCCAGATGCCCCATCGGCTCCAGGCTGATGGCCATGAAATTGGTGGTGATGACCGCAAACATCATCAGCATCACCGAGATCAGTACATAGGTGAACAAGAAGCTCGGCAGACCAGTCGTACCGGCGACATAGCCGAAAGCGCCGAGAACGGTGAAGATGATCATCGCGACGTGCGAGATGCGCCGCATGCCATAGCTGCGAACGAAATAGCCGTTGGCGAATTGCGCAACCGCAGTGCCCGCCGCCGTCGCGGCAAAAGCGATGGGAAACCATTCGCCGAGGCCATAGACTTCACCGAAAACCTGCTGAACCGAGACCACGTAGGCGCAGATGACGCCGGTAAAAAGAGTCAAGCCGATCATGTAGCCGCAGGTAACACGGTTGGTCAGCACCGTTTTGAAGCCGGAAACGACCGAACTGACGGACAACGGCAGGCGCTCATTGTCAGGCAACGTCTCCTTCATGCGAAGGAACGCGATGAGAAAGAGAACGGCACTTGCGATACCCAGTGCGATGAATATCCATTGCCAGTTCGAATGGGCAACGATCATTTGCCCGACGAAAGGTGCGACCATCGGCATGATCATGAAAACGATGGTGACATAGGACATGACCCGCGCCATTTCACGGCCACCGAAGCAATCGCGGACGATCGCCAAGGTCGTGATACGAACAGCGGCGGCACCGACGCCCTGAATGAAGCGCAATACCAGCAGTGTGGTGAGGCTGCCGCTCCAAGCGGCTGCGAAAAGCGTTACCGTGTAGAAGATAAGGCCGCCGAGGAGGATGTTCCGCCGGCCATAGGCGTCGGACAGGCTGCCGAAAAATAGCTGGCAGATACCGAAGCCGAGGAAATAGACACCGATGACCAATTGCGTGTCATTGGGATTGGCGACCGCCAGCGACTGCCCGATATTCGGTAGGGCCGGCAACATGCTGTCTATGCCCATCGAGATGCTCGCCGTCATCAGCGCGATGATGATGATGAATTCGGCGATGCCGAGGCCGATGCGGGCGGAGCCGGATTGCTCCGCGAGTTTTGTTTGGGTCGGATTCATATCATATGCCTGTCAGTGAAGGGCCAGAGACTGATCGGAGGGCGGCGGCGCATTCTGTGGCCTGAAAAGCCGCCCTTTCTCGGCAATGAGCACGAAGCCGATGCCGATCAGCGAGACCGTAAAGTAGCCGACGATCATCGGCGTTGCCGTCCCGTCGTAGAGCTGACCGATCACCGCGCCGATCGAGGCACCGCCGACCGTGCTCATGAAGCCGAGCACCGAAGACGCCGTGCCGGCGACATGGCCCAATGGCTCCATGGCGAGCGAATTGAAGTTCGAGCCGATCCATCCGAACTGGAACATGGCGAGCGCGAAGAGGATCATGAACAGCGGGAAGGGCATTGGTGCCGGACCATAGAGCTGCACCATCAGCCACAGGAAGGTGATGGTTGCGAAGCCGAACAGGGCCGCATGCGACAGCCGACGCATGCCGAAGCGCCCGACGAGCTGCGAATTTATAAAGGAGGAGAGCGCCATGAACAGCGCGACGCCGCCAAAGGCAAGAGGTGTGTAGACGCCGAGCCCGTATATGTCGTTATAGACCTGCTGCGCCGAATTGATGAAGCCGAACAGCGCTCCGAACAGGAAGGTGTTGGCAATCGTGTAACACAGGGCGACGCGGTTCGTCAGAACCATGCCGAAGCCGGAAATGACGGATTTTACGGTGAGGGGGCGGACGTTCTCCGACCTGAGCGTTTCCGGCAGCCGGAAATACATCCAGATGCCGACAAGCGTTGCCATAGTGCCGATGAAGACGAAGATCATGTGCCAGGTGCTGACCAGCATGATGACCTGCCCGCTTCCCGGCGCGATGACTGGAACGATCATGAAAACCATCATGATCAGCGACATGACCTCGGCCATTTGACGGCCGCCGAAAACGTCGCGGACGATCGAGATGGTGATGACGCGCGTTGCCGCAGATCCCAGGCCCTGGATGAAGCGCAGGGCAAGCAGGCCGGCAAAGGACGGGATCAGCGCAATGCCGAAGGCGGAGACGATATAGACGGAAAGGCCGATCAGCAGCGGCACGCGGCGGCCGAAGCGGTCAGACAGCGGGCCGTAGAAAAGCTGCGCCGAGCCGAAACCGATCAGA
Organism: Rhizobium leucaenae USDA 9039; assembly: GCF_000426285.1. Lineage (GTDB taxonomy): Bacteria > Pseudomonadota > Alphaproteobacteria > Rhizobiales > Rhizobiaceae > Rhizobium > Rhizobium leucaenae. The sequence goes on from NZ_AUFB01000010.1 coordinate 157,295, forward strand.
TAAGCGGTTACGACATATTGCCGATGATTTTCGTTTTCCACGCCGAGGCTGGAGCCGATCTGCTGCAGGGCGGGGATCATGATGTCGATGGCCAGCGAATTGACCGCCATCAGGAAGGCGGCGAGCACAATGAACTCGCGTTTGCCCATGGGCAATTGCCCCTGGGACGTAGCCTGGGATGTAGTCGTCACGGTTTTTTTTCCCATAAACATATCAAGGCGCCGCCCGGCGGCAGCGCCTCATCAACTGAATTGGACTATGGAAACCGGACGGAAGAGCCCGGTGACCGGTCAGGCGGCGCCGCGGACGGCGATACCATGTTCCTGGAAGTGCTGCTGCAACTCGCCCGCCTGGAACATTTCGCGCACGATGTCACACCCGCCGACAAACTCGCCCTTCACATAGAGCTGGGGAATGGTGGGCCAATTGGAATAGTCCTTGATGCCCTGGCGAATTTCCGAATCGGCCAGAACATTGATGCCCTTATAGTCGACACCGATATAGTCGAGGATCTGAACCACCTGGCCCGAGAAACCACACTGCGGGAACTGCGGCGTACCCTTCATGAAGAGAACAACGTCGTTGGTCTTCACTTCGTTGTCGATGAATTCGTTAATGCCGCTCATATTTCGTCCTTTCACATGCGGGTTCAAGGTCCGCAGCTTCAAATCTTATCCTTAAATAGCAAGGTGAAGGTTCGATTTCCAGCCGCAATCATGCACCCGATATGTTTTTCATCGCATGAATGGGTTTTCGGGCAACAATGGTTCCGAATGATGGCGCCGCATTGGAATTAGCATCTTTTTTTGAACAGTGCGTTTTGAAATCGCTTCTTCAACGTGGAAGCTGAACAACACACATACAGGATAAACAAGGGACGCTTAGTATCGTGCCGCCGGCCTATTTTGCCGGTAGCGGGAAATTGTCGAGGCATGGCGGCGAAGGCCACATGGCGGGTGTCAGTCCCTTTTTTTACATGCATTTTCAGGGAGTGGACACCATGAGCCATCATCACTATTCCGACGGCCAAGTCGGCGAAGAGCGCGAATTTTATAGCGCCGACGAGACGAGTGAAGGCGAAAGGGAATATTACGAACATGTTCGCACCCCCAGAGCATCAATGCTGAACAGCGCCATCACAGTCAGCATCATTGTTTTAGTTCTCAGTATCGCGTTCGGCTATCGCGCCTCCACAATCCCAGCGCCGCAGGTGCAATCTGCGACCGTTCAGAAGATCATGATTGCTCCGTCGAGCGATTCCTGTGCCGAGCTTTCGCCCTATGCCGGCAGCGATTGCTAATGTCGGAAATTCCTTAACCATATGGTGGGAGCCTATCGATCAGCTTTCACCATAGGCTGCCATGAAAAAGCCGACAGGTGATGATGTTGACAGCATCCTATGTCCATGTGACGCCGCCAACCTGCCGGGATTAAGAATATTATGAATAGCGTAAAGAAGAGGGTAGTCCTTCACTTCCCCGGCTTTGAACCCTTGGACGCTCCGGCGCATAGGGCGCGTTACGAGCGATCCGCCAAACAAAGCGCCGCCGTATGGAACTTTTCGGTGGCCGTCGATACGCTTCGAAATTTCGGCAGGGCGCCGTATTTCGACGTCAATACCAAGGGAGCGGACTGGGAAACCAAAAGCCGCATTCATGTCCTCGACCATGACGATCTCGTTGCCAAGCTGAATGGCAGACCTTTTTCCGTGCGGCTGGGGCAGGGTTATCTCGCTGCTGCCAAGGTCGCGTTGTCAGGCGGTCTGATGGGCTATTTCCGGCATGCCTGGCGGTTCGGTCTGTTCTTCATTTTTCCGTTCCTGCTGATACTGGTCGGGCTGATGCTCAGCCTGTCCATCGCTCTCTCACCCTTTGCATTCGGGCTTCCCTCCTGGAGCCATATCGGCAGCATCGCCTTGGCGGTGGCCTTCTTCATCTATGTCTTCCTGCCGCAGGCCGAGAGGCTGCATACGCTGCACCTCTTTGCGGACTGGGAAATGGCAGTCGCGATGGCGGGATTGAACGGTATCGGCGCCGAGCAGTGGATTGAAGCCTGCGCCATCAGCGCCCGCCAGGCGCTTGACGAACCGGCCGACGAATATGTGATTTCATCCCACAGCATGGGCTCAAGCGTCGCCGCCCATGTGATCGGCCTGCTGCTCGAACGGGAGCCTGCGCTGTTTCAAGGCAGGCGCGTGGTGTTCACGACGCTAGGCAGCGCCATCCTGCAATGCGCATTGATGCGGCCGGCCGCCATGCTGCGTTCGCGTGTTGGCCTGTTGGCCCGCTGCCAGGACATCTTTTGGCTCGATGTCCATTGCCTGACCGATGCGATTCATTTCTACAAGGCGAAGGTCGCCGCCGTCTGCGGCCATGCGGAGGGAGCGCAGCCCACAATCATATTCGTTCGCTTCAAGAAGATGCTGACGTCGCAGCATTATGCCAAGATCAGGCGGGATTTCCTGCGCGTACACAGGCAATATGTGCTCGGACCGGATGTCCGCGCTCCCTTCGACTTCACACTTTTGACGGCCAGCCCACTGTCGGCTTCCAGCTTTGCAACATTCAACCAGGCCAATATGCCGGACCTGACGTTCGGGGCCGGCAATGACGACGAGAACGCCCGGCTTTCCTCAGTCGGGCGCTGAGGTCTGTAGCGCCAGGGCGTGCAGTACGCCCCCCATATTTCCCTTAAGCGCGTCATAGACCATCTGGTGTTGCTGTACGCGGCTCTTGCCGCGGAAGGCTTCGGCCACGACTTCGGCCGCATAGTGGTCGCCATCCCCGGCCAGGTCGCGAATTGTCACCTTGGCGCCGGGAATGCCGGCCTTGATCATGTCTTCAATATCGCCGGGATTCATTGGCATTAGTGATTTACCTCACTTCATTCGGCAGCGGCGAGTGCACTGCCATCCATGAAGGCAGGAAACCACGATTCATGCGCCTCGCGCAACTGCCGAACGGAAACGGACAGCAGTCCCTCGATGGCAAGCGCATCGCCGCCGACCGCGCCGAGGCGACGGAAGGGAACGCCGGCGCTTTCCGCATTGATGCAGACGAAATCGGCGACATCGGCCGGCACGGCTACGACGTAACGTGCCTGATCCTCGCCGAAGAGCGCTGCATGCGCCAGCGTCTTGCATTCAGAAAGATCGATGCGCAGTCCCTTGCCGGACGCCATCGCCATTTCGGCCAGGGCCACAGCAAGGCCACCCGAGGAAATGTCATGGCAGGCGGTGACTTGACCGTTGCGGATGGCCGAACGGACGAAATCGCCGTTACGACGCTCTGCAAAGAGGTCGACCTCCGGGGCCGGGCCCTCCGTCGAGCCGAGGATATCGCGCAGATAGACCGAGGAGCCGAGATGGCTGCCGTCGACGCCGAACATGATGATGCGATCGCCCTCTGAGGCCGAGCCAATGCGGGCCATCGCCTTCCAGTCTGGCAGCAGCCCGACACCGGCGATCGTCGGCGTCGGCAGGATCGCGACGCCGTTGGTCTCGTTATAAAGCGAGACATTGCCGGAGACGATCGGAAAATCGAGCGCCTGGCAGGCTTCGCCGATGCCTTTGATCGCGCCGACGAACTGGCCCATGATCTCGGGCTTTTCCGGATTGCCGAAATTCAGGTTGTCGGTCGCAGCCAGCGGCTCGGCGCCGGTTGCCGTGATGTTGCGCCAGCATTCGGCGACCGCTTGCTTGCCGCCTTCGAACGGATCGGCTTCGACGTAACGCGGCGTCACGTCCGAGGAGAACGCTAGCGCCTTGGTGGGATGACCTTCGACACGGACGACGCCGGCATCACCACCTGGAATCTGCAGGGAATTGCCCTGAATCAGCGTGTCGTATTGTTCGTAAACCCAGCGGCGGCTGGACTGATTGGGCGAACCGACCAGCGTCAAGAGTGCCTGCCCGTAGTCCTCAGGGGCGGCGACGAGATTGGCGGGCAGCTCGGCGCGCTTGTCGGATTCGCGCCACGGACGATCATATTCCGGCGCCTGGTCGCCGAGATCCTTGATCGGCAAATTGGCGACTTCCTCGCCCTGATGGATGACCCGGAAGCGCAGATCGTCCGTCGTCTTGCCGACGATGGCGAAATCCAGGCCCCACTTGACGAAGATCGCCTTGGCAACGGCTTCCTTTTCCGGCTGCAGCACCATGAGCATGCGCTCCTGGCTTTCCGAGAGCATCATTTCATAGGCCGTCATCTGCTCTTCGCGCACAGGCACCTTGTCGAGATCGAGCTCAATGCCAAGGTCGCCCTTAGCGCCCATTTCGACGGCCGAGCAAGTGAGGCCGGCGGCACCCATGTCCTGAATGGCAATAACAGCGCCTGTCTGCATCAGTTCCAGGCAGGCTTCCAGCAGGCACTTTTCGGTGAAGGGGTCGCCAACCTGAACGGTCGGGCGCTTTTCCTCGATCGACTCGTCGAATTCGGCCGAAGCCATGGTTGCGCCGCCGACGCCGTCGCGGCCGGTCTTGGCGCCGAGATAGACGACCGGCAGGCCGACGCCCTTGGCTTCCGACAGGAAGATGGCGTTGGATTTCGCAAGCCCGGCAGCAAAGGCGTTGACCAGGATATTGCCATTGTAGCGCGCATCGAATTCGACTTCGCCGCCGACGGTCGGAACGCCGAAGGAGTTGCCATAGCCGCCAACGCCCGCGACGACACCTGAAACCAGGTGGCGGGTCTTCGGATGATCCGGCTCGCCGAAGCGCAGGGCGTTCATGGCCGCAATCGGGCGCGCACCCATGGTGAATACGTCGCGCAGGATGCCGCCGACGCCGGTCGCAGCACCCTGGTAGGGCTCGATGTAGGAGGGGTGGTTGTGGCTCTCCATCTTGAAGACGACGCAATCGCCGTCATCGATGTCGACCACGCCGGCATTTTCGCCAGGGCCTTGAATGACGCGCGGCCCCTTGGTCGGCAGGGTGCGAAGCCACTTCTTCGAGGACTTATACGAGCAATGCTCGTTCCACATCGCCGAGAAAATGCCGAGTTCGGTAAAGGAAGGCTCGCGGCCGATCAGATCCAGAATGCGCTGATACTCATCCGGCTTCAGGCCGTGGGCGGCAATCAGTTCGGGGGTGATCTGGATCGAATTGGAAATGGTCATGGGCGCTCGAGGGTCCTTGCCTGTAAAGGGTTGAAGGCCGGTCAGGGGATCGAGGTCTCTTTAGCGCATGTGAACCTGTCGTGCGACAGGAAAATGACCGCCATTCACAATGGGTGAAGGGCGGCCCTGGCTATTTTCAGTTACCGCTTGGCGATCAGAACTTGTAGCCCACCAGCAGCCCGGCGCGCGTCATGCCGGCATTCGGTCCGTCGCAGAGATTGGCATGCGATGAATGCGCCACCTGCGCCATCAGGCTCCAATGATTGTCGAAATTATAGCCCACCCCTGCATATTCGTGGAAAAGCAGGCGGCAGCCGAGCATTGGACCGTCCTTGGTCCAATCGTCGAGATTGCCGGTATGCACGGTGCCACCGAAACCGGCTTCCGTGAAGATGCCGTTGCTGTGGGTGAGCGTCCAGGACAGGCCGGTAAAGACTTGGGTCGCTGCCGTATCAGTGGTGCCGATCGAGGTGCCCAGATGAATGCGGGGACGCAAAAGCTGATCTTTCCAATTGTCGGTCGGATTGTAGCCAAAAGGATTGAACAGCACTTCGACTTCCGGAAAGACGCCGGCTTCGTGATCATGCCCAGTCTGGATGGAGCCGCTGGCGCCGAAGCGAAGTTCATCGAATATTTTGGTATCCGGGGCTGCCTTTGTGTCCGCAATGTCCGCGGCAGCAGCGGATTCAGCGACAATAACCGAACCAATCATTACCAAAGCGGTCATCGTACTCGTCCAAAAACGGCCACCAGAAATAGCGTCAAAAGCCATGCACCCAACCCCCAGATGGCAAGCGATTCGCAGTCGTTAACCAAGTGGTAGCATCCTTAAGATGGAGGTAAAGTAGGGCTGATTATATGACAGTGCATTTCACGAAAACTGAAGCGAAAGTGCAACAGTGTCGTCATAAATGGCCGTCAGGCTCATATATGGCTGTCGTAACCTGCCGAGCCATTTTCCAAAAGGTGACGCAGCGTCATCAACCCGCTCGCGACATCATCACGCCGCTGCGGCGAGGAAAAAGCAACGCGAATGCGATGATAGGCCTTGTCCGTGCGGGCAGCCTTGAACTCGTCCTCATCGTCGACCAGGACGCCCTCGGCAATGGCGGCATTCTTGAATGTACCCGAAAGCCAGGGTTCAGGCAGTTTCAGCCATAGGAACGGCACGTGCGGATGCGAAGTGAATTCGAAGCCCGACAGCGCTTCCCGAGCCAATTGCTCACGGGCGCGGATTTCCTCCACGGCCCGGCGCCGCAGCGCCAGCGCATGGCCGCTAAGCACCAGCCGGGCACAGGTTTCAGCCAGGATGAACGGCAAGCCGCCGGTCGTCATCTTATGGGTGACCTTGATGCGTTGGGCGAAATGCTGCGGACAGGCAACCCAGCCGCCGCGTACGCCTGCGGTTACCGATTTTGAAAGACCGCTGACGAGAAACGTGCGCTCCGGGGCAATTTCCGCCATCAGCGGATTCGGATCTTCGGTCATGCCTCCATAGAGATCGTCTTCGATCAGCCAGACGCTGTGGCGGCGCGCTATGGCGGCAATTGCCCGGCGACGCGCCTCCGGCATGGTCGTCAATGTCGGATTGTGCGCCGTCGGCATCAGGAAGGCGAGGCGCGGATGCTGCTGCTGGCAGAGCCGTTCGAAATCGTCAGGGATAATGCCATGCTCGTCGGAGTCCACCAGGATGGAGCGGCGGCCGAGAAGGCGGGTGGCGCGGCTAACCTGCGTGTAGGTCAGGTTCTCGAAAACGATCTTGTCGCCCGGTGAGGTGACCGCGGAGATGATGGCTATGGCGGCGGCGTGAGCGCCGAGTGTCGGCACGATCGTCTCGATGGCCGGCTGCCAGCCGTTACGAGCAAGCCAGACCTGGCCGGCGCGAAACCAGTTCGCCGGGAAAGTCCGCGAATAGGAGGAAATCTCTGTCCGATGGTCGCGGCTGATATCGGCGAAGAGCTGGCCGATGATCTCTCCCTGACCAATATCGGGCGCTGCCGTCGTATCGAAACGAATTTTGTCGCCCGGAATATCGAGACCCCGGGTGCCGGCGAGCGCCTGCGTAATAGGGTCCACAGGCTCGATCTGCTTGCCGTTGGCGCGCTCGAGTACATAGGTGCCACGCCCGACCTCGCCTGCCACCAGCCCGCGCTCATGAACCAGCGCATAGGCGCGGCTGACCGTGCCGATCGTCACACCGATATCATAGGCGAGATTGCGTTGCGGCGGCAGCTTCGTACCCGGCGGCAACACGCCATGGGTGATCGCATTCTCGATGCTGTCGGCGACGCGGATGTAAACCGGGCCGGTCCCACTGGATATGTCAGGCAGCCAATTTGTCATAATGACAATTCTTAAATTGCCTCGCCAACGGAGTCAATATTATGAGTCAATTTGTGTCGTTTGGCTCGATACATTCCGATTGTCACGATCAAGCGAGCAAGAAATGGATACAATAGAGACAATTCACGTCGACAAGGCCGCCATAGTTGTTCGTCTGAAGGCGCCGAGCGCCTTTATGCCGATATTGCGTTTGCCGCGTCGCCTTTTTGATGCTTTTGCAGTTTGGCTGCAGAAGCGGGAAAGCCGCTGGACTTTGCGCTATCTGACGGATGACGAGTTGCACGACATCGGGCTGACTCGCCGGGAAGCGAGGGCCGAGGTGAGCAAATCGTTTTTCTGGGGTTGAGGGCGCATCTCCATGCCCCTGCCGGGCAGACGCGGGCGCACCCACCCAAGGCAGAGCCGAACCGCCGCGCTGCAATTCCTCGATGACGATCCAGCGTCCGGCTCTTCCATGACTTGGTGGCCGCGCCATCGAAACTCCTCAAGCAGCGTCGACTTGCCTCCACCCGAGCAGCCGGAAATGACGACAAATCGATCCAAGACGGCGATCCCCGAAATTGCCGGCCGACGCGTTTATCAGGATATAGCGACTAGGCTCCGCCTCAGCAGCCCTTTGTGCCTGCGGCCCAGCGGTTGACGTCGCCCGTGATACGGCCGCCGGAAGCGCCCGACATCATCGGGCCGAAGGCCTGCAGCTGCGCCGGATTGCCTTCCGCCTGAACGACGAGAGATGGCCGGCCGGCCGGATGCTTCTTGTCGACCACGAGAATGCGCGGGCGTCCGGTGTACGAATTGAGTTCGGGGGCGAGTTGGTAACCCGCAAAGGCCGGATCGGCCGATTTGAACCAGCAGGCATTGGCGTTGAGCATGACGCGTTCCATCGTCGATAGAGCGCTGTGATCGGTTGCGCTGATGCTCGGTGGGCGCGGGCCGCATGAGGTCACCAGCAGCCCAAGCGTCGCGATGGCAGCGGCGGAATAAAGTCCTGTCAGGAGGCGAGGGCGCATCAATCTCTTTCCAATGAAGCAGTTAGGGCCAATAGAGCAGCTAGGGCTGCTGCTCTGCCGAAGGTTGCCAAATTGCATTCCGGCGCCCTGCTGTTTTATGCAAAGACGCCGATTTTATGGTTTCGATACCGGCCACCAATTAGGCAGCGATCACGTCGAGGGCGGAAGCAAAGAGGCCGCGACCGTCGGCGCCGCCATGAGCCGCTTCGATCAGGTTCTCCGGATGGGGCATCATGCCAAGCACATTGCCCTTGGTGTTGATGATGCCGGCGATATCGTTGATGGAGCCGTTCGGATTGGTGTCGTCTGCGTAGCGGAACACCACCTGACCATTACCTTCGATCGCCGCCAACGTTTCCGCGTCGGCAAAATAATTGCCGTCATGATGGGCAACCGGGCAGCGGATCACCTGACCCTTGGCATAGGCGCGGCTGAAATCCGTCTCCGCATTGACGACCTCGAGCTTGATCTCGCGGCAGACAAATTTCAGCGAGGCATTGCGCATCAGCGCGCCGGGCAACATGCCGGCTTCCAAAAGGATCTGGAAGCCGTTGCAGACGCCCAGAACCTTGACGCCCTTGTCGGCCTTCTCCTTGATCGCCTGCATAACCGGCATGCGCGCCGCGATCGCGCCGCAGCGCAGATAATCGCCATAGGAAAAGCCGCCGGGTATGACGATCAGGTCGACATCCGGGATTTCCGTCTCGGTCTGCCAGACCGTTACCGGCGCATGACCGGAAATCTTGGTCAGTGCCGCAATCATGTCGCGATCGCGATTGAGGCCGGGGAGTTGGACGACTGCTGATTTCATGATGCTGTTCCCGCAATAGGCGAAGAGTAATCGCTGGAATGTGCTCCGTGAGCCATACTCCATTGCCTCAGGCAAAGAAAGGATGGCTCACGAAAGAGGACAATCAGTCGATCGAAATGCTGAAGTTCTCGATCACCGTGTTGGCGAGGAGCTTTTCACACATGGCTTTCAGCTCGGCCTCGACCTTGCCCTTGTCGGCGCCATCGAGCTCCAGGTCGAAAACCTTGCCCTGGCGGACCTGATGAACGCCGTCAAAGCCGAGTGCGCCGAGAGCGCCTTCGATTGCCTTGCCTTGGGGATCGAGAACGCCGTTTTTCAGCGTGACGGTTACACGAGCCTTGATCACGATTGTCCTTCCTGCGCTTACTTGACGAGAACCGGGCCCGTGCCGCGCACGGGTTCGTTTTCATTGATGATGCCGAGCCGGCGGGCGACTTCGGAATAGGCTTCCAGCAAACCGCCCATGTCGCGGCGGAAGCGATCCTTGTCCATCTTCTCGTGGGTTTCGATATCCCAGAGACGGCAGGAGTCCGGCGAAATTTCGTCGGCAAGGATGATGCGCATCATGTCGCCTTCGAACAGGCGGCCGCACTCGATCTTGAAATCGACGAGTTGGATGCCGACGCCGAGGAAGAGGCCGGTCATGAAGTCGTTGACGCGGATGGCAAGCGCCATGATATCGTCGAGTTCGGCCGGATTGGCCCAGCCGAACGCGGTGATATGCTCCTCCGAGACCATCGGATCTTCAAGTGCGTCGGACTTGTAATAGAACTCGATGATCGAGCGCGGCAGCACGACGCCTTCTTCGATACCGAGGCGCTTGGCGAGCGAGCCGGCGGCGACGTTGCGCACGACGATCTCGAGCGGAATCATCTCCACTTCCTTGATCAACTGCTCGCGCATGTTGAGACGGCGGATAAAGTGCGTGGGAATACCGATCTTGTTCAGATGGCTGAAAATATATTCGCAAATACGATTGTTCAGAACGCCTTTGCCATCGATGACTTCGTGTTTCTTTTTGTTGAAGGCGGTGGCGTCGTCCTTGAAAAACTGGATCAGCGTGCCCGGCTCAGGCCCTTCGTAAAGGATCTTGGCCTTGCCCTCGTAAATACGGCGGCGACGGTTCATCGGTATTGTTCTCTGTCGTTAGCGCTCTGAAATAGCGCAAGTGGATCGATCTGTGGGCGTCCCCATATCGGATAAGAAGCGAATTCACAATCCGCCAGCGCCTCCTTCCTCGGAATTCCAGCTTTTGGTTCTATATCAATGCGAGAATAGCGATCCTGTCCTCTCATGTTCTACAGGCTTTTATTTGACGATGGAATGAAGCCGCCCTCTACTTCACAGGCTAGTGTGCCTGCCGGCGCCATTGTAGCACGGCTCGGCCGCAATCACGGCTTGAGCTGACTGAGAAATTTGGCAAAGACCATCGTGCCTTCCGGCCAGGGACCATGGCCGGAATCGGCGTTGATATGGCCGGCCTCGCCGGCGTCGATCAACAGCGAGCCCCAGCTATCCGCGATCTCGTCGGCGTGCTCGTAGCTGCCGAAAGGATCGTTGCGGCTGGCGATGGTAATAGACGGAAAAGGCAGGGGATCGCGCGGGTAAGGACCGAAGGTCATCAGATGCTTCGGCCGGATATTCGGATTGGCGACGTCGGGCGGTGCAACGAAGAAGGCGCCGGCCACCTTGTTGCGGAAATGCGGGATCGCGTGGATCACCGAGGGCACGCCAAGCGAATGCGCCACCAGCACGACCGGCCGGCTCGAGGCATTTACCTCTTCGGCGATGCGGGCGACCCAATCCTCGCGCACGGGCTTCGACCATTCGGCCTGCTCCACCCGCCGCGCCGTCGAGAGCTTCTGCTCCCAGCGCGTCTGCCAGTGGTCCGGACCGGAATTGGTGTATCCGGGGATGATGAGGATATCTGCGTCGGAGGCTTTCATGATGGCGCCGATGTGGAAAAGGAAGATCGAGGTGTCAAGGGAAAAGGCGACAATTGCGGCAAAATTTGCTAGGATCGCGCCTGCCGGTAGCGATTGATGATGTCGGCGCCTCTTATTGCCCGACGTTTTCGTGCCGCCAGCTAAACTCATATAGGCTGATGAGGAGGAGGAATACTATGACGGCATTTCATGTCATGGCTGGCGCAAACCACACCTTTACGCGTCCGGCCATCCGCAAGATCGGCATTGCCGATCTCATCGATGCCCTGAAACTGGGGCTGGACGACTTCAGCGAAAAACCATCGCATTACGTATTTCTATGTCTCATGTATCCGATCGCGGGCATAGCGCTGGCGATCTGGAGTTCCGGCGACAATCTGCTGCCGTTGCTGTTTCCGCTGATGTCCGGCTTCGCGCTGCTTGGACCGCTGGCAGCGATCGGCCTCTATGAGATCAGCCGACGGCGGGAGAAGGGGCTGGATACGTCCTGGCGACATGCTTTCGATGTCCGTTTCTCTCCGGCATTGCCGTCCATCATTGCGGTCGGCCTCATGCTGTTTGGCTTCTTCATCGTGTGGTTGGTCGTGGCGCAGACGATCTATACCGCTTATTTCGGCGATAGTGTGCCTGCAACGCTGTCTTCCTTCATATCGAACGTGCTGACGACGCCGCAAGGCATGAGCATGATGTTCTGGGGCAACCTCGTCGGCTTCGTCTTTGCGCTCGTCGTACTGGCGACAACCGTCGTTACCTTCCCGCTACTGCTCGACCGCGACGTCGGTGCTGTGGCGGCGATCGACGCCAGCATTCGCGCGACACTCATCAATCCGGTGCCGGTGGCGATCTGGGGCCTGATCGTGGCCGGGCTCCTTGTCGTCGGTACGATCCCGATCTTTGCAGGGCTTGCCGTGGTCATGCCTATCCTTGGACATGCCACCTGGCATCTCTATCGCAAACTCGTGACGCCGGTTGGCGTGGGCGCAATTTAACCGTGTCCTGGTTCCAGCCGGATCGAATGGAACCGCTAATGACTTTGCAACGTTGATCCGCATCAAACTCGCACGCCTCTTCCGAATCTAACGAATTCGGGAGAAGCGTGTGAACCAGGCTTAGACCTTTGCGTGTCCATTCTGAGCGTACAAAAGTCCAAGCCGGAGATGCGGATCATGGCAAGGCTCAGGCATATTTTCTCCCGTTTCGCCACCAGAGTTTCGGAGTGGACGGGAAAACCGCTCGTCTTCATATTGGCTCTGCTGTCGGTCGTCATCTGGGGCATCACCGGACCAATCTTCGAATATTCCGAAAACTGGCAACTGGTCATCAACACCGGCACGACCATCATTACCTTTCTGATGGTCTTCCTGTTGCAGAATTCGCAAACGCGCGACACCCGCGCCATTCAAGCCAAGCTCAACGAACTTATCCTGACCAGCGCCGCCGAGAACCGTTTTATCGGCATAGAAAATCTCGACGAAGAAGATTTGAAACATCTCGATCGCTTGGTGGCGAAGGCAGCCAAGCGTGATGGAGAAGGGCCGGTTCACGTCATCGAAGAGGATGAAACTGTCGGCGAGCCTCGCATAAAACAGGGAGGGCGGCGCGTTGCCGGCGCCGCCCCGTCAAATCTCGATCAGTGAGGTCGATCAGCCGAACACGCGCTTGAAGATCGTGTCGACGTGCTTGGTGTGATAACCCAGATCGAACTTTTCGCGGATATCTTCCTCCGAAAGCGCTGCGCGGACCTCCTGGTCGGCGAGCAGTTCTTCGAGGAAGTCCTTGCCCTGTTCCCAAACCTTCATGGCGTTGCGCTGGACGAGGCGATAGGAATCCTCGCGGGACACACCTGCCTGGGTCAGTGCCAGCAGTACACGCTGCGAATGAACAAGCCCGCGGAACTTGTTCAGATTCTTCATCATATTTTCCGGATAGACGAGCAGCTTGTCGACGACGCTGGTCATGCGGGCCAGAGCGAAATCGAGCGTCACCGTCGCATCGGGGCCGATCATGCGCTCGACGGAGGAGTGGGAAATATCGCGCTCATGCCACAGGGCCACGTTCTCCATTGCGGGCATCGCGTAGGAGCGGACCATGCGGGCAAGCCCGGTCAGATTTTCGGTCAGCACCGGATTGCGCTTGTGCGGCATGGCCGACGAGCCCTTCTGACCGGGGGAGAAATATTCCTCGGCCTCCAGCACTTCGGTGCGCTGCAGATGACGGATTTCGGTAGCCAGACGCTCTATCGAGGAGGCGACGACGCCGAGCGTGGCGAAGAACATGGCATGACGGTCGCGCGGGATGACCTGCGTGGACACGGGCTCCGGCTTCAGACCGAGTGCCGCCGCGACGTGTTCCTCGACGCGCGGATCGATATTGGCAAAGGTGCCGACCGCACCGGAGATAGCGCAGGTGGCAACCTCCTCGCGGGCTGCGATCAGGCGCCGCTTGCAACGCTCGAACTCGGCATAGGCGAGCGCCAGCTTGACACCAAAGGTGGTCGGCTCGGCATGAATGCCATGCGAGCGGCCGATGGTGACGGTGTCCTTGTGCTCGAAGGCACGGCGTTTCAGGGCTTCCAGAAGCTTGTCGATATCGGCCAGCAGCAGGTCGCTGGCGCGGACGAGTTGTACGTTGAAGCAGGTGTCGAGAACATCCGAAGAGGTCATGCCCTGATGCACAAAGCGGGCATCCGGTCCGACGATTTCGGCGAGATGCGTGAGGAAGGCGATGACGTCGTGCTTGGTGACGGCTTCGATTTCGTCGATGCGGGCGACGTCGAAGGTCGCCTTGCCGCCCTTTTCCCAGATGGTTTCGGCTGCGGATTTCGGAATGACGCCGAGCTCGGCCAGCGCGTCGCAAGCATGGGCCTCGATCTCGAACCAAATGCGGAACTTGGTTTCGGGCGACCAGATGGCGACCATTTCCGGTCGAGAGTAGCGCGGGATCATGGGCTCAAGCTTTCTTAGGTAAGGAGAAACGAATGCTTGGCGCCCCCATAACAAAGACGGGCAGCAATCTCAATGTTTCTTGGTTCAATCTTTGCTTCAACTCAACGCGTATCTCTTGCGAGATAAAAGCTTGCCAAACCCAAAAAGATGAAGCCGACCGGCAGGAACAGTCCAAGACCGAGGATGGCGAACTGATAGACGGCGCTCGCGCTGGTGAAGGCAAACTGAAAAGCCCAGACAAGCGTGCCGAACGGCGCATGCCAGCGTGCATAGAACCAGCGATAGTCCATGGCGAAAAGAAACGCGGTCATGGCGACGGTGCCGAGCGACAGCGCCAGAAAGAAAGCGGCAAAACGTGTTTCGATCGGCCTGCGATGCGCAAGCAGCCGCGCGAGGGGCAGCGTAAACGGCCAGGCAAGCGAGCCGCCGAAGAAGTAGACCGCCATGAGCGCGGGCAGATGGCTCGTCAGCAGACCGTTGCGCAGATAGAGCGCGAACAATGCGGAACTCGCCATTGCCATGCCCCAGCAGGGCGCCCCGAGCAGGAGCTGTCGATAGGACGGAAAGGCTGCCCGCAGCCGTCCGGTGGTCGCGACAGCGCTGGCCGGATTAATTTGATCCAACGCGGCCTCGTTCTGCCGCAGTGCGCAGGTTGGAGATCGTCTGTCGATAGGCGTCGACGGATTCGCCCTTGAAGATCGCCGAGCCGGCGACGAGGACACTGGCGCCGGCGGCAGTGACGATCGGAGCCGTGTCGACGGTGACGCCGCCGTCGACCTCGAGTTCGATCGGGCGGTCCCCGATCAGCAGCCGGGCGTTCCGTATCTTGTCGGCCATGGCGGGAATGAATTTTTGACCGCCGAAACCGGGATTGACCGACATGATCAGGATCAGGTCGATATCATCCAGCACGTTTTCCAGAACCGACAAGGGTGTCGCCGGATTGAGGGTGACGCCGACCTTCTTGCCGAGATGGCGAATGGTTTGCAGTGAGCGATGCAGATGCGCGCCGGCTTCAGCGTGAACGGTAATGCGGTCGCAGCCGGCCTTGGCGAAAGCTTCGAGATAGGGATCGGCCGGCGAGATCATCAGATGGCAGTCGAAAGTGGCTGATGTATAGGGGCGCAGCGACTTGATGACATCGGGACCGAAGGAAATATTCGGTACGAAATGGCCATCCATGACGTCGAGATGGATCCAGTCCGCCCCGGCTGCGGTCACATCTTTGACTTCCTGTCCGAGCTTGGCGAAATCGGCCGCGAGAATGGAGGGCGCAATGCGGATCGGCAATGTCATGGGATGGCTGAACTCCGTCTGGTTTTATCGCGCTTGGCTTATCACCGGTTCGGCAGGCAAACAACCTAATCCGCCAGCCTTGCACGGACCATATCAGTTCGACGGCGATGTCACCGGGACAAAGGCGCTACCGCGCCATTCCAGCAGCCGATAGGGATTTTCCGTCAATTCGTGGTTCTGGCCGAAGGTGACGGGGCCGATCGGCGTCTGAAATGTCGTACCGATCAGCTTGTCGGCAATCGGCTTGTTTTCCGCCTTGGCACTTTCCGCAGCCTGGTTGGCGATCAGCACGGCGGCCGCAGCCGGCAGAATATAGCCATCCGGTTCGATACCTTTGGAGCGCATCGCCTGCACGGCCGCCTGGGCAGCGGGTAAGCTGGCGTAATCGGGCAGGGCGATGGCTTGCACGCCGTCTGCCAGAGGCACCGGCTGATTGGTGGCGCGCATCGCGTCACCGCCCATCAGCGTCAAGGGAATGTTCTCGTTGCGCGCATCGCGGCCGATGATCGCCACGTCGCTGCGGTCGCCGCCGATGAAAACACGGCTGACGCCGGCCTTCTTCAGCCGGCGGACGAGCGCGATCTGCTGTTCCTGGCCGGGACGATAGGTATCGGTGAAGACAGGCTTCAGGCCTTTCTCTTCCAATGCATTACGCACCACTTCCACCAGCTCACGGCCGTGGATCGTGCCGTCTTCGATGAGCGCTATCGGCTCGGCCACCCAGTTCTTCAGGATGACGTCGGCCGCCATCGAAGCCTCGGCGCTGTCAACCGGAGCGAGACGGAAAAGCGGCCAGCCATTCTTCAGCGCATCCTCCATCACGATATGGGAACGTACCGAAACGGTGATGGCGGGAATGCCGGCTTCCTTCAGTCGTGGCAGCGCGCCTTCCAGCGTCTCGCTGCAGAGAAAGCCGATCGCGACTTGCGCCTTGGCCGTGATCAACGACTCAGCGATCGCCCGGCCACCATCTTCGGTGCAGGGCTCGTCGACGACGGTGGCGGAGTCCTGCAATGCCTGCACTTCGAAATTGGCGCCCGCCGTAATCTGGGCGCCGAGAGATGCAAAGTTTCCGTTCTGCGGCGCGACGATGCCGATATTGACGCCCGCAGCATGGCTGCTGCCTGCCGCCAGAAGCAGCGCGATCAGAAGCGGTGTACGACGCAGAACGTTCATCGACATGGTATCCTGGACAATTCTCAGGCCCTTTTATCCGCCTGAAGGTCGCCGTCAAAGAAAAAGCAACGAAATCTGTCTGATTTCAATATTCCTATTGTAGAAAAGCTAACGTCTGCCCGCCATATTGAATGAAAACGAGAAATGACGAAAACGAGGGAAGCAATCGTGCTAGACAAGCAGCGTATGGATCCGGCGCATTATCGCGACGCCATGAGCCGTTATGCGGGGCATGTGCAGCTAGTGACCACCGCGCTTGGCAACGAACGGCGCGGGGTAACGATTACGGCTGCGTGCTCGGTTTCGGACAATCCCGCCACGATCCTGATCTGCCTCAACAACAACAATGCCAAGAACGAAATCTTCTTCAAAAGCGGCATCTTCGCCCTGAACGCGTTAGGTGCCCACCATCAGGCGCTCGCCGATGCTTTTTCCGGCAAGACGAATCTGACCACCGACGAGCGTTTCGCGACGGGCAAGTTCGATACGCTGGTGACCGGCGCCCCGGTACTCGCCGACGCACTGGCAGCCTTCGATTGCCGCGTCACCGAAATCAAGCGGGCTTCGACGCATAACATCATCTTCGGCGAAGTCGTGGCCGTGCATTTCGATGAAACAAAGCCGGCGCTGCTCTATATGAACCGGGACTATCACACGTTATAACCCTCATCGAGCACAACCCCTTAGATCGGAATCGATCCAAGGAGAGGATTATGTGGCAGTTTGAAGTGTTACTGCGTCCTCAGCGCGTCCGGTGGGACACGTGGCACAGTAACGGGAGAGATTATGCCTGATCGTCATCACGCACCTTCACTGCCGAGTTCGATCGACGAAACAATAGCCTTGCTCGGTGCCCACGATTATCTCGCGGGGCGCGCGCTCGGTACGGTTTTGTTTCTGGCGCTGAAAATGAAACGGCCGCTCTTTCTCGAAGGCGAGGCCGGCGTCGGCAAGACCGAGATCGCCAAAGTGCTGTCGAAGGCGCTCGACCGGCCGCTGATCCGCCTGCAATGTTATGAAGGGCTCGACGTTTCCTCCGCCGTCTATGAATGGAACTATCCGGCGCAGATGCTGGAAATCCGCCTGGCCGAGGCGTCCGGACTCACCGATCGCGACCGGATCGAGGCCGATATCTTTTCCGAGCGCTATCTCATCCGCCGGCCCGTGTTGCAGGCTTTGTCGGACACGGGCGGCCGCGCCCCGGTATTCCTGATCGACGAACTGGACCGCACCGACGAGGCGTTCGAAGCTTTCCTGCTCGAAGTGCTCTCCGATTTCCAGGTGACCGTTCCCGAACTCGGGACCATCCGCGCCGCCGAGCCGCCCATCGTCATCATCACCACCAACCGCACCCGCGAGGTGCACGACGCTCTGAAGCGGCGCTGCCTCTACCATTGGGTCGACTACCCCGAGGCGGAGCAGGAGCTCGATATCATCCGCCGCAAGGTGCCCGGCTGCAATGAGGCGCTGTCGCGCCAGATTGTCGCCTATGTGCAGAAGCTGCGCACGCTCGACCTCTTCAAAAATCCCGGCGTCGCCGAAACCATCGACTGGGCGACGGCGCTGACCGAGCTCGACCGGCTGGCGCTCGATCCCGAGACGATTTCCGATACGCTCGGCACCCTGCTGAAATACCAGGACGATATTGCCCGCATCCAGGGCGGCGAGGGCAAGCGGGTGCTGGATGAGGTCAAATCCGAACTGCTGGCGACGGGATGAGACCATGGAACCGGCAATGCAAGACGGCATCGCAGCGCCGTCGTCACCGCCCGGTGACGGCCGTCTGGCCGATAATATCGTCTTCTTCGCCCGTGCCTTGCGCAAGGCCGGCCTGAAGATCGGGCCGGCGGCCATCGCCGACGCCATCGAAGCCGTCGATACGATCGGCATCGGCTCGCGCGACGAGTTTCATGCGTCATTGTCTTCCATCTTCGTCAAACGGCATGAGGATCTTGCGGTTTTCGATGAGGCATTCCGGCTGTTCTGGCGCTCGCGCGATCTCGTGCAGAAGATGATCGCGATGATGTCGCCGGTCGCGCCTGATCATCGTGAAAAAGAAAAGCCGAGGCCGGGCGAGCTCCGCGCCGGCGATGCTCTGCTTGGCGAGCGCGACGACCGCCGGCCGCAGCGCGAGGCACCGGACGTCGAGATCGATGCCCGCTTCACGACATCGGGTAACGAACTCCTGCGCCGGATGGATTTCGCCCAGATGTCGGCTGCGGAAATTGCCGCTGCGAAGAAAGAACTGGCGCGGCTGCAATTGCCGCTCGATAGCGTCCGCACCCGCCGTTTCGCGCCGTCGCACGCCTCCGCCAAGGTCGATCCACGCGCGACGATGCGGAGCGCGCTTCGCACCGGCGGCACGCTGATCCTGCCGCGTTATCGCGAACCCAAGGAAATGCAGCCGCCCTTGGTGGTGCTTGCCGATATTTCCGGCTCCATGAGCCAATATACCCGCATCTTCCTGCATTTCCTGCATGTGCTTACCGAGAAGCGGCGGCGGGTGCATACTTTCCTGTTTGGCACGCGGCTCACCAACGTTACCCGCCAGATGCGTCACAAGGATCCGGATGAGGCGCTTGATGAATGCGCCGCCGCCGTCCGCGACTGGTCGGGCGGCACACGGATCGGCGAGACGCTGAAGGAGTTCAATCGGCTCTGGGCGCGGCGGGTGCTGGGGCAGGGTGCAATCGTGCTGCTCATCACCGATGGATTGGAGCGGGAGGGCGTGGAGCTTCTGCAAAGCGAAATGGACAGGCTACACCGCTCCTGCAGACGGCTGATCTGGCTCAATCCTCTTCTGCGCTTCGAGGGCTTCGAACCTCGCGCCCGCGGCGTTCGCGCCATGCTGCCGCATGTTGACGAATTCCGTCCGGTTCACAATCTATTATCTCTGGCCGATCTCGTATCGGCCCTGAGCGCTGGTCGCGCCGGCGCCTATGATCCACGCCGTTTTCTCGCCAAGCTGTGAGGCACCCATGACACATGCACCCGAAAGCCTTGATCCGCTTGTCATTGCAGAGGAATGGGCGTCCGCTGGCCGCAACGTGGCGCTGGCGACCGTCGTCGACACCTGGGGTTCCGCACCGCGCCCGACCGGCAGCCATCTCGTCATCGACGACGAGGGCAATTTTCACGGCTCGGTTTCTGGCGGCTGCGTGGAAGGTGCCGTCATTACCGAAGCGCTGGACGTGATCGAAAGCGGCAAGGCCCGCATGCTGGAGTTCGGCGTCGCGGATGAAACCGCCTGGCGCGTCGGTCTGTCCTGTGGCGGCCGAATTCGCGTCTATGTCGAGAGGCTTGTCTGATGGACCGTCAGGTACTGACGAAACTGAACAGGCTGCGGCGCGCGCGGCAAGCGGTGATCCTGGCGACCGAACTCTCCGGCGGGCAAGATCGGCTGATCGTCGAGGGTGACGCCATCGACGGCCCGTTTGCCGACGCCGTCGCGTCCGCCTTCCGCTCGGGAAAATCCTCTATAGCGGAGATTGGAGGGCAAAGCCTCTTCCTCAATGTTCATCTGCCGCCGCCGCAAATCGTCGTCATCGGCGCTGTGCATATCAGCCAGGTTTTGGCTGGCATGGCCGAGCTGGCGGGCTTTGACATCCGCATCATCGATCCGCGCACCGCTTTCGCGACGCCGGAGCGCTTCGATGGCGCCGATCTTATTGCCGATTGGCCGGTGGATGTCCTGAAGGAGCGACCGCTCGATGCCTATACGGCGTTGGTTGCGGTCACCCATGATCCGAAGATCGATGATTTTCCGATTGCCGAGGCGCTGAAGGTCGGCTGTTTCTATGTCGGGGCGCTCGGCAGTCGTAAGACACATGCGAGTCGCGTGGAACGACTGAAGCGCGAGGGTTTGACGGAGGCCGACCTTGCCCGGATTCATGCTCCTATCGGCCTTCCCATCGGCGCATCGAGCCCAGCGGAAATCGCCGTTGCCATTTTGGCCGAGATCATCGCCGCGCTGCGCGGCCGCGACGTCTCATCACCGAAGGGTGACAAGCGATGAAATTCGGTGATTTTGCCACAGCGGAAGCCGAAGGCGCCGTGCTTGCGCATTCCATCCGATTGTCCGATGGCAGCCTCGCCAAGGGGCATGTGCTTGACCGCGCCGATCTCGATCGCCTCGCTGCGGCCAATATCGTCCATGTCACCGCCGCCAAAATCGAGCCTGACGATCTTATGGAAAATGAGGCCGCGACGCGATTGGCGCGGGCGATTGCCCCGGATCATCTGACGTTTTCCGAAGCGGCGACGGGGCGCGTCAATGTTCATAGCGCAGTCGATGGCCTGTTCGTTGCGAACCGCGCCGCCGTCGACCGGCTGAACAGTGTCGATCCGGCCATCACGCTTGCCTGTCTTGCCGATCATGTGCCGGTGCGTCACGGCGATATGGTGGCGACCTTCAAGATCATTCCGCTGGCAGTTTCAGGCGAGAAGGTTGCTGCGGGCGCCGACATCCTGCAGCAGACGACTGTTTTCGAGGTCAAGCCATTCAAGCCGCATGCGGTATCGCTGGTCGCGACCGAACTGCCGTCACTGAAGACCTCGGTGATGGACAAGACAGCGCGTATTCTTTCGCAACGGCTGCAGCTTGCCGGCAGCACGCTCGAGAGGGAAGAGCGAGTGGCACACCGCGCGCCCGATGTAGCGGAAGCGATCGGCAAGGCGTTGCAGGCAGCGGATCAATCGTCGAAGCTCGTCATCGTTTTTGGTGCGTCTGCAGTGATCGATGCGGGCGATGTGATCCCCGAGGCAATCCGGCTTGCGGGCGGCCAGGTGATTCAGGTCGGCATGCCGGTCGATCCCGGCAATCTGCTGGTGCTTGGCAGGGTGGGCGATGTCCATGTCGTGGGGGCACCCGGCTGCGCCCGCAGTCCGAAGGAAAACGGTTTCGACTGGGTGCTGGATCGTATCCTTGCCGGCGAAAAACCGACGCCGCAGGAGATCAGCGGCATGGGTGTCGGGGGGCTTCTCATGGAAATACAGTCGCGGCCAAGACCGCGCGATATCGCCGTCAAACCGCAAGCGCAGATTTCCGTCGCCGTCGTGCTTCTTGCCGCCGGTAAAGCGCGCCGCATGGGCGAGGGTGGGCCGCACAAGCTATTGGCGGAATTCGACGGCATACCTCTCGTGCGGCGCTCGGCCATGACCGCCTTGGCAGGCGTAGGCTCGGCCGTCGTTGCCGTCACCGGTCATCGCCACGGGGAAATCGTACAGGCACTAGCCGGTCTGGCGATCGAGCGGGTGCACAATCCCGACTATGTGTCCGGTATGGCGAGCTCACTGGTCGCCGGCATCAGCGCGCCGGTCGCGCAACGCGCCGACGGCGTCCTGGTCATGCTCGCCGACATGCCGGGTGTGACCAGCGACGACCTCAAGACCTTGATTGCGGCCTTCCGCAAGGCAAATGGGCAGGCGATCGTCCGTGCCGTGTCGCGCGGCAAACGCGGCAATCCCGTCATCCTGCCACGCGCCGTGTTCGACGCCGTGATGCGGCTTGAGGGCGATGTCGGCGCGCGGCATATTATCGAAACTGCGGGGCTTCCCGTCATCGATGTCGACATCGGCGATGCAGCCCATCTTGATGTGGATACGCCCGACGCCGTAATAGCCGCCGGTGGCATTTTGAAGGGGTAGGGGATGGACAATATCGAGATCGAAGAGATGTTCCAGGCGCTCGGCCCGGTGACGATCAAGCGTATGTTCGGAGGCAAGGGCGTCTATCACATGGGTCGTATCGTCGCCGTCGAAGTAAGCGACGAGATGTTGCTGAAGGCAGACGACGTCAGCGCGCCGCAATTCGAAGCGGCGGGCGCCCGGCGTTGGGCCTATGAGGGGAAGAAAGGCAAACCCGTCAACATGCCCTACTGGTCGATCCCGGACGATGCTTTCGACGATCCGGATATCATGGCTCGCTGGGTCAGGCTTGCTTACGAGGCCGCGGTGCGGGCGGAGAAATAGAGTTCAGCGAAAATCATCTTCGCTTAGATGCGCGATCGCAGCTTGCGCAAAGGCCGAAAGCGGCTGCGGCAGTTCGTTGCGGCCGAACCAGCCGAAATCGGAGAGCTTGTCAGGCTCCATCAGACGCGGTTCGCCGGAAAAGTTACTGGTGATGTAGATCAAAGAAATCCAGTGCTGGCGATCGGCTTCGACGATAGCCTCTGTCGTGCAGAGATAATCGATCCTACCGATGGAAAGGCCGCTTTCTTCTTCCGCCTCGCGAATAGCCGCGTCCGCGGCCCGCTCCATGTGGTCGACTTTACCGCCGACGATGCTCCAAAAGCCGGCTTCCGGCGCTTTCAAACGCTTATAGAGCAGCAGCTTCCCGTCTCGCAAAATTGCGAGACCGGTTCCTAATCCTGGGAAATCGATGCCGGGTTTCCCCATGCGCAGCGGGCCCATCAGGCCTTGGCGTTGGCAACAATCAGCATGAAAGCGGGGATGTCGTCGCCGAAGCCGACCGGTGTCGGGCCGTCGTCCTGATCGCGGTAGCGATTGCGGCGCTCGCGGTTGTCGTCGTTGGCAGCAGGGAAAGGCCGGTGATTGTTGCGAGAACCGTTATGGGACTTGTTGTTGTTCTCAGACTTGCGCTCGTTTCTCACGCTTTCGGCCTTTGCTGGTGCTGCTTCGATCACGTCAACGCCATTATCCTCGACGTCGATATCAGATTTATGACTCGAGGCACTCCGGCCTCCGCGGCTGCGATCGCGATCGCGGCCTCTGCCCTTGGAATCCCGGCGACGGGAAGAACGGTCGTCGTCCCGGCTTTCTTCAGCGGGGGGCAAGGCCGACAGATCGCCATTCAGCCATTCGACATCTTCGCCGATCAGCTTTTCGATCGCATCGGCATGTTTTGTGTCGCGCTTCGTCACGATGGTGAAGGCGGCACCCGAGCGACCGGCACGGCCGGTGCGGCCGATGCGGTGGACATAATCTTCCGAATGGATCGGAACATCGAAATTGAAGACGTGGCCAACGTCGGGAAGATCGAGGCCGCGCGCCGCAACATCGGAAGCGACGAGAAGCTGGATGTTGCCGTCACGGAAGTTCTGCAGCATGGTCGTGCGCGAACGCTGATCCATATCGCCGTGCAGTGCGCCAACCGAGAAGCCGTGGCGTTCCAGCGAACGGAAGAGATCTGCGACATCTTTCTTGCGGTTGCAGAAGATGATGGCGTTCTTCAAATCGGTCTGGGAGCGAATGAGATCGCGTAACGTGGCGCGCTTCTCGTAATCCTTGCCGTGCGAGGCGACGAAACGCTGCGTGACCGTCTTTGCCGTCGAAGCAGGCTTGGCGACTTCGACACGTTCCGGATTTTGCAGGAAGCGGTCTGCCAGCTTCTGGATTTCGCCCGGCATGGTGGCCGAGAAGAAAAGCGTCTGGCGCGTGAACGGAATGAGCTTGGCGATGCGCTCGATATCGGGGATGAAGCCCATGTCGAGCATGCGGTCGGCTTCATCGATGACGAAGATTTCGACGGCGCTCATCAACAGCTTGCCGCGCTCGAAATGGTCGAGCAGGCGGCCGGGCGTGCAGATCAGCACATCGGCGCCGCGCTCCAGCTTGCGGTCCTGGTCTTCGAAGGAAACGCCGCCGATCAGCAATGCAATGTTCAGGCGATGATTCTTGCCATATTTCTCGAAGTTCTCCGCGACCTGCGCGGCGAGTTCGCGCGTCGGCTCGAGGATCAGCGTGCGCGGCATGCGCGCACGGGCACGACCCTTTTCGAGGAGCGTCAGCATCGGCAGAACGAAGGAGGCAGTCTTGCCGGTACCCGTCTGGGCGATCCCGCAGATATCGCGGCGCTGCAACGCAAAGGGAATTGCGCCGGCTTGGATCGGAGTCGGTGTGGTGTAGCCCGCGTCTGTTACCGCGGATAGGACTTTTTGGCTCAGGCCAAGGTCAGCAAATGTTGTCAAAGGGAAAACTATTTCCGTTCCGGTTCGGTCGAACACTCGTGAGTCGACATGCCCTAGCATGCCGCAATGCAGCGCGACATAGAACCAAATACCCGCGAAGTCAAGGAAAGCGGGTGGTTCAGAAAGCTTCAGACCAATAGATAACGCAATTTTTAGATTAGCGCCACCTTTGTTGCTCGTTTGTCACAATTCTCGCGGTGAAATTGTCCCTAGCCCATTGATATAACTTGCGAGCTTCGCGCCTGCATTGATGAAATACATCGGGTCGATCGCGCGGCCGTTTTCACGCACTTCATAGTGAAGATGCGTCCCGGTCGAACGTCCCGTGCTGCCGGCAAGACCGAGGGCGTCGCCGCTCTTGACCGTATCGCCGACCTTGACCAGCACTTCTTCCATATGACCGTAACGCGTCGAAATGCCATCACCATGATCGATCTCGACCATGTTGCCGTAACCGCCCGTCCAGCCGGCGGAAACGACCTTGCCCGGCGCCGTCGCCTTGACCTTTTCGCCCGGGCTGAAGTGGAAATCAGTCCCGGTATGAAGCGCCAGCTTGCCGAAGAACGGATCCTTGCGATTGCCAAAGGGGCTTGTGATCAGCTTGCCCGGCGCGGGATTGCGGAAGGGCAGGCTTTCGGCTGCGCCGCGCACCGTCTCAAGGCGCGTCAGTGCCGTATCCAGATCGGCCATGGACTGATCGAATTGATCGACATTTTCCGGGGCGACATAAGGGCCGCCGACGCCCCCATCATCATTTTTGGTGATGTCATTCTTGCTCGCGGCACTGGCTATTGCGGTTGGAACCTTGACGCCGACATTCTGCATGATCGATTGGATCTCATCGGCAGTTTCCGAAGCGCCGGAGGTCAGATGCCGAACGCGAGTCAGTTGATCCTGTTCGATATGTTTCAGCGACAATGTAACCTTCGAGAATACCCGATCGGCCCGGTCTGCAACGGTTTCAGGGGCGGGCACATAGGCGAGGGTGGAGTTGTCGGGGGTCGCGTCGGCGGGCTTGCCGCTCGACAGAAGCGTCTCGATCGACTTAAGCCCTCCCGTCAGTTCCGCGTGATCACCCTTGTTGGCGTGATCGCCTTTGGCGACCGCACTTGCATCTCCAGGCGCATCCTTGTTCATCAGGCCGGAACTCTCGGCGCGGTCAAGCAGTGCATCCAGCTTGCCGTGGCGCGATGACAGGGCCTGCTGCTGCTCCATCAGCTTGTCCACTTTTTCCTCGACGACCTGCTGGTCGAGCAGTTGGCGCGACGTAACGCGGTCGACCTGGGCGCGCAGCGCCGCAATGCGATCCTCATAGTCATATTGCATGCGCGCCTGCCGGGCCATGGTGGCGCCGATCAAGTCGTCGCGCAGGACGAGATAGGATGTCGCGAGGAGATAGCCGATGGAAAAGACGCCGATGAGGCAAACGACAAGCGCCGCCATCCACGGGCGCACGGTCATGTGGCGCACTGTATCGCCGCTCGCCACGATAATGGTGTGCTGCCGTTTTTGTTTGCCGAAAACCCGGTTCTGAGGCTTGGCTGTCACCGAGAATCTCCCAATCGATGCGCATCGGCATCCACTGAGGACTACACGGAATTATGGTTAACGATTACTTTCCGTCCTACCCCTAGAAAACAGAAAAACTCTTATAATTTAGTATGTTATGAATTACTTTTAGACGTAAGCGTCAGGCCGGCTTCGGCGCGGGCAATGTCATTGAACGGCGCCTTCAGCGAACCGCGGAAATTTGCGCGCACCAAATCCTGGAACGTTCGGGCCGGATCGCGCCGTTCACGGGCGCATAGAAAACGGAACCATTTGGCGCCGACGGCGACATGGCCCTTCTCATCATTATAGATGACATCGAGGACGGCGGCGCTCTCCATGTCGCCCGTCTCGCGCATTTTTACCTGTAGCGCCGGCGTGACGTCGAGACCGCGGGCTTCTAGAATGAGCGGAACGACGGCGAGACGAGCGGTGAGGTCGTTGCGGGTTGCGTGCGCGGCCTGCCACAGGCCGTCATGGGCAGGCAGGTCGCCATAGTCGGCGCCAAGATCGCGCAGACGCGTCCGCACCATGCGGAAATGCTTCGCCTCCTCGAAAGCAACCTGCATCCAGCCGTCGAAAAAGGAATTGGGCACCGGTTCGGTGGCGAAGCGCGCGACGATGTCGAGCGCCAGATCGACAGCATTGAGTTCGATATGGGCGATGGCATGCAGCAGCGCGATGCGGCCTTTGACCGTGTGCAGCGAGCGCTTCTCCATGTGCTTCGGCGGTACCAGCTCCGGCCTTTCCGGTCGGCCGGGGCGATCGGCCAGTGCCGGGTCAAGCGGCGAGCGCAGCGACAGGGTGCGCGCGAACCAGCGCGTTGCCGATTCCTGGGCAAGCGCCGTCTTGCGGTCGAGATCGGCCGAGCGGATGGCGGCGACAGCGCCGCCGCGCAGCGAGGTGATGGTCTCGATTTCCGCCGGCATGGCGATGGGCATCAGAGTTCCTTGACGGCGGCCAGAACCTCTTCGGCATGGCCGGTCACTTTGACCTTACTCCAAATCCTCGCGATCCTGCCGTCCGCCTCTATGAGGAAGGTCGAGCGCACGACGCCCATGAAGGTCCTGCCATACATGCTCTTTTCCCGCCAGACGCCATAGGCTTCCGCGGCGGTCTTCTCCTCGTCTGAGGCGAGGGGCACGGATAGGGCATGCTTCTTCACGAATTTGTCGTGGCTTTTGACCGAATCCGGCGACACGCCGAGGATGGCTGCGCCGGCCTTTTCGAACTCCGCCGCAAGCGCGGTAAAGGAGATTGATTCGGCGGTGCAGGCAGTCGTATCGTCCTTGGGATAAAAGAACAGCACCAACGGCTTGCCGGCAAAATCGGTGAGGCGCACACGGCCACCGCCGTCGCGCGGAAGATCGAAATCCGGCGCTCTGTCGCCGATGCCCAATTCAACCACAGAGATTTCGGTCACGGGAAAACCTTTCTTTTGCCGGGATTTTGGATGACACTAAATACCAGCCATATATACTGGACCGGTATGCCGTCCACATCGGACGCAGCGTCACCAACAAAATTGCAAAAAACGAAAGGGACGCACGGGAGTGATCCGAGGCGAAAAGATTATATTCCGCAAGAAGGATCTCGTCTCGCTCGACCATTTGCCTTCCGCTCAGGTCGACGATCCTATGATCGTGCATGTCCCTGAACGCAAACGGCGTAAGCGCTCGCATGTCTGGCATGTCTGCCGCATCACCCTTGTCTTCATTGCCTTTCTCGCCCTGATCGCCGGCGCAGTCATCGCGACGATCGAGGGCGGCATTTTCGATGAGCCCCTGTCACAGAAGGCGCAGCTAGCCCTCGATCGGGCGATCGGCCCGCGCTACAAGGCGGAAGTCGGCTCGACCGTGGTCCGTTTCACGCCCACCTTGCGGCTGGAGCTGGAAGCCCGCAACGTCAATGTAGTCGACCAGGAAAGCGGCAAGCACCTGTCGACCATGTCGGCGGTAAGCATGGTGCTCGATCCGCTGGCGCTTGTCGAAGGCCGTGTCGAAGTGGCCAGTGTGGCAGCGCAGGGCATCGCGCTCGACACGTCGCTGCTGCCGCAAGGCGATCCCGTCGACCTGACGGCGCTGCGCGTCGATGGGCTGCCGAAAGCGCTCAAATCAGCCTTCGACAATCTCGATTTCCTCGAACGTTTCGTCGAGCGCGGCGGCACGAATTCGGTGCGCATTTCCGGCTTTGCCGTCAAGCTGGCACGTCAGGAGGGCGGCGAACCGATTTCGCTGGTGGTCGACAGCCTCACCTTCGAGCGCAGCGGACCGTCATCGCTGCACCTTTACGGAAAGGTCGCCGTCAACGGCTCCATCGCCACACTTGATGTCGTTGCCGATCAACCGGAGGCCGGCCGCAGCTCTTCGCTTATCGCAAAGGTCACCAATCTCGACCTGAAGCCGCTGACGATGGCCTATGATCAGAACGGCACGCCGCGCCAAGGCCTCATGAGTTTCGCGGGAATGACGGTGACCGCCATTCGTGGCGGTTCGGGCACTTATCCGAAGCTCAGCGCCTCCATCGATGTCCAGCCCGGGACGCTCTATATGGACCGCGACCCGCAAGAACTGACGCGGGCCAACATCAATCTCGCCTATAACTTCGATCACCAAACGCTTGAGATCGCGCCGTCGAAAGCTCAGTTCGTCGGCACTATGGTGCCATTCTCCGGCGCGCTGATCGACCTCGACCGGATCGACGCCAATGCCGGCAAGGGCTTTGGCATCGATTTCCTGATCCGCGGCGGCACGGCGGCATCCGCTATTTCGGGCGAACAGGCGGTCAGCTTCGACGGGCAGGCGACGGGGCGTTTCCTGGCAGCGACCAAGGAATTGCAGTTCGAAAATCTCGGCATCTCGACGCCGCTCGGTGCGCTGTTCGGCTCTCTGCACTTGAAGCTTGGAGACAGCTCGCCGGAGATCAGCTTCGGCGGTCGCGCCGACAAGCTCGATACGACCGCGATCAAGCAGCTTTGGCCATTCTGGATGGCTTCGAAACCCCGGGCCTGGGTGGAAAAAAACCTCTTCGGCGGCACGGTGACTAACGGGGCTATTTCAGTCTTCATTCCCGCCGGACGATTGGCGGAGGCGGCAAAGACCGGCAAGCTGCAACTCGGCAAGAACGAACTGCATATCGCCTTCGATATAGACGACGCGCGCCTCGATGTGCCCGGCGAAATTCCGCCGATCCGCGATACCAGGGCGCATTTCGATCTGACCGGCCCGACCATGAGCGTCGATATTGCGAGCGGCACTTCCTATTTCCCGACCGGCCGTTCCGTGACGCTGACCAACAGCAATTTCTCGATCCCTTCGGCCTATGACAAGCCGCTGATGGCTGAACTCAAGCTGGAAATATCCGGCTCGGGCGATTCGATCGGCGAGCTGTTGACCTATAAGCCGCTGGAAGTGCTGCAGCGAACCGAATTCAAGCCGGAGAATTTCAACGGCAAAATCGTCGCCAAGGTGGACGCGGCAATCGGCCTGATCAGCGACCAAAAGCCGCCGCCGCCGGTCTGGAAGGCGAACCTGCAGCTCGATGACGTCGATCTGCTGAAGCCGATGAACAATCGCAAGATTTCCAATCTTACCGGTGAGATCGATGCCGATCCCCAGTCCGTGCATCTGGATGCCCAGGCGCAGATCGATGGCATTCCTGCACAGATCGATATGGTGGAACCAACGGACGGCAAATCAACAGTCAAACGCAGCCGCGTGATCACTGCGACGCTCACCGATGCCCAGCGCAACAGCGTCATGCCGGGCCTCAACGATATTATCGACGGCCCGATCAAGATAGAACTCACGCGCATCGATGACGACCGCCAGGGCGTCAAGGTCGACCTCGCCAAAGCGGCTTTGACGGTGCCGTGGGTCGGCTGGTCGAAGGGCAGCGGCATTCCCGCCAGCGCCCAATTCGAGGCTTCCGGGCCGGATAGTCAGACGGCGCTGAAAAATTTCGTCCTCAAAGGCGACGGCTTCGGCGTCAGCGGCGATCTCGTCGTCAGCAAAGGTGGCCTGTCTTCGGCAAGTTTCGACAGCGTCAAGCTTTCCGCACTCGATGATTTCGCTCTGTCGATCAAGCATGGCAGAAATGGCAATTACGATATCTCCGTCGCCGGCAACTCGGCCGATCTTCGGCCAGTCCTGGCGCGATTGAAGACATCGTCAAGCGGCAAAGGCGACGACAAGGATGATTCGACCGGCGCAACGATCCGCGCCAATCTGGACAAGGTCGTCGGTTTTAACGATGAGGCGATCGGGAATCTCAAGGGTGTCTATTCCGTCGCTGGCGGCCGTACCATAGCTGCGGATTTCTCCGGCCTCACGCGCAGCGGCGAGGCTGTCGTCAGCCAGATGAGCAAGGGCGGAGACGGCGGGACTATTCGCATCACCAGCGGCGATGCCGGCGCAGTAGCGCGTTTTGCTGATCTCTACAAGCATCTGCAGGGCGGCCTGCTCAATCTGTCGCTACGCTCCACGGGGACGGACGCCTGGGACGGTTCGCTCGATATCCGCAACTTCGCCGTCATCGACGAAAAGAAGCTCTCGACCATCGTTTCGACGCCGAGCGGCAAAAACGGGCGGAGCCTGAATTCGGCCGTCAAACAAAATATCGACACGCGATCACAGAGTTTCGAGCGTGGCTTTGCGCGGCTGGTGCTGCGCAAGGGGACACTTGCGGTGGAAAATGGCGTTGTTCGCGGCGTGCAGGTGGGGGCGACTTTCCAGGGCACGGTGAAGGACGCCAACGGCAATATGGACCTGACCGGCACCTTCATGCCCGCCTACGGCCTCAACCGCCTGTTCGCCGAAGTGCCGATCGTCGGCTTCATCCTTGGCAACGGCAGCGACCGCGGCCTAATCGGGATTACATTCAGGCTGACCGGCAGTTTTGAGAAGCCGAACCTGCAGATCAATCCGCTGTCGATCATAGCGCCGGGCGTGTTCCGGCAGATCTTCGAGTTCTGAGAAAGCTTATGGAGTAACGGCGGCCGCCCTCGGCTACGTCCATACCGCTTCGATTACCACCAATGCGCCGCCACCTTCCATCGGCCGGCATTGGAGAGATTGAACTATTTTTCACCCCCCAATCGCTCGCGTATGCGTTCGGGCCCGCCGACCATGCGTCGGGCGAAAGGTCGATCGGGATCTACGACGCGCCAAAAGGGAGCGGTGCCGTCTTGACTGATCTGCACCAAGTGTCTCTGGACGGTGACGGGGCAGCAGGCGTCCGCACCATGTTTGCTGGCGAGCGCCCGTCTTACCTCCGCAATGTCTGACAACTCGCCTGGAGTGGCCGCCCGGAGCGCCTCCGCAACCATCTCCTCGCTGGGAATCAGCATACGCTGCGTGAGGCTTCTACCCTTACGCCTTGTTTTGATCACCGGCAGTTCGCCCATAACTCACCTCCAAAGCTGATCTCTACAGGAGACGAATGGAAATGCAGTGGTCCGACATGACCGAGCACAAAATTGCTTCCGGCGCCGGTATTTCGTCAGTGCGGCTTGTTCGGCAACTATCTGGAGGTGCGGCCCTCGGGTGCCAAGCCTTTGAAAACGCAAGAAGCCGGCGGGGTGCGCCGGCTTGTTGTGCTTCAATAAGCGATCTCTTAGGCGGCAGGGCGGATCAGAATGTGCTTCTTTTTGCCGAGCGACAGCTTGATGACGCCATCTGCGGTGACTTCGCCGCTGCCGATCACCTTGCGTTCGTCGCTGATCGCCTGATCGTTGATGCGCACGGCGCCACCCTGGACGTGACGGCGGGCTTCACCATTTGAACCGGCGAGCCCCGCGCGGACGATCAGCGAGAGCAGCCCGATGCCGGCGTCGAGTTCGGATGCGGGAACGGCGACGGACGGCAGGTTTTCGGAGAGACCGCCTTCCTCGAAGGTCTTGCGTGCCGTCTCGGCGGCAAGCTCGGCAGCCTCGCGGCCATGCAGGATCGCCGTGACTTCCGTCGCGATGATCTTCTTGACCTCATTGATCTCCGAGCCGGCGAGCGCAGACAGGCGGGCGATCTCGTCCATCGGCAGCGTGGTATAGAGCTTCAGGAAGCGGGAAACGTCCGCATCCTCGGTGTTGCGCCAGTATTGCCAGAAGTCGTAAGCCGAGAGCAGGTCGGCGTTCAGCCAGACTGCACCGGAAGCCGACTTGCCCATTTTGGCGCCGGAAGAGGTGGTCAGCAGCGGCGAGGTCAGGGCAAAGAGCTGCGGCGTACCCATGCGGTGGCCGAGATCGATGCCGTTGACGATATTGCCCCACTGATCCGAACCGCCCATTTGCAGGCGGCAGTCATAGCGCTTGGCGAGTTCGACGAAGTCGTAGGCCTGCAGGATCATGTAGTTGAATTCGAGGAAGGACAGCGACTGCTCGCGATCCAGGCGCGTCTTGACGCTGTCGAAGGACAGCATGCGGTTGACGGAGAAGTGCCGGCCGACATCGCGCAGGAATTCGAGGTAGTTCAGCGAACGCAGCCACTCCGCGTTGTTGATCATCAATGCGTCTTTGGGGCCTTCGCCATAGGTCAGGTAGTTGGAGAAGACGCGCTTGATTGAGGCGATGTTGCTTTCGATCGTATCGACCGTCATCAACTGACGCGATTCCTCCTTGAAGGAGGGATCGCCCACCATGCCGGTACCGCCGCCCATCAGCGAGACCGCGCGGTGGCCGGTCGCCTGCAGCCAATGCAGCATCATGATCTGGATCAGCGAGCCCGCATGCAGGCTCGGCGCCGTCGGGTCGAAGCCGATATAGGCGGTCACGGTTTCCTTGGCGAACAAAGAGTCGAGGCCGGCTTCATCGGAAATCTGGTGGATGAAGCCGCGCTCTTGCAGGGTGCGCAGGAAATCGGATTTGAACTCAGCCATGATCTTGGTCTCTCGGGGCACCGCACGTGGAGCATGCGGCGAAATCGCTATTGTTGAACCGTCGCGGCGCGTTTAGCACTGATTTAGTGACTAGCCAACATTTGGTTGATTGTTCGCGGGACGCGCCTGATATTTTCGGTACCGAACGATGAGGTAAGCCGATGAGCGGCGAAATTATATTGGAGACACCACGGCTCATCTTGACGATGTGGGGCAAGGGCGACGCCGAGCTTATTAGACAATTGCATTCGACCGTCGAGACAACGCGCTATCTTTCGGGCGCCGCTCCCTGGACGCTGGAAAAGGCTGAGGATCGCTTGAAAAGCTGGTTTGGCGAGCAGGCACGCGACGGCGTAACGAAATACAAGATGCTTAGACGCGACGATGGCCGTTTCATCGGCCGTGCCGGCTTCTCCCGGTTTCAGGAGGAGCGCGACCGCGGCGAATTCGAACTTGGCTATTCCATTCGCAAGGACGCCTGGGCAAACGGCTACGCGACCGAGATTGCAGGGTCGCTTTCCGACTGGTTCTTCCAACGCGGTTTCGCCCGCCGTTTCATCGCCTTCACCCATCCGGAAAACACCGCGTCGCAGCGGGTTCTCCGCAAAATAGGGATGCAATACCGCTCGCCGATCGTCATCGATGGCGTCGCAGGTCTTTGTTTTGAGATGTCGCGGTGAGGGATTGTTATTTCCGGCGCAGCAAGGCCAGAGCCTCGTCGTCGTGACCTGCACCGAATTCGGCCCTTTTACGGAAGCGCATTTCTGCGTCGTGTTCGCGAATGATTGATTCCGTCACATCGATCAATAATGTTGCGACATCAACACCCTTTTCAGCCGCAATCGCCTTCACGCTTTCATGCATATCGTCGGGAATCTGAATTGTTACGGCATTCATTTGCCCAACTCCTGCTCAAAGTGTTCGGGCGTTACAACAATGACATTATCGAAACGCAAGTTCGGGTTTCGAAAGTCCTTTACATTGCTAGTCACGACGTAGTCTGCGTTCCCCGCGATCGCCAGTTCGACAATGTGATTATCTCCCTCGTCTCGCAAATTGGGTCGCCAAAGAAAATATATAGGACACCACTCACATTTGCTAACGAATACGTTGAAGAGCAATTGTCTTTCGGGTTCGCTGAGACGCGCATTTGCAAATAGCGCTCCTCTTGCCAGCACATCCTCATACTCAAGGAATAGCTTGGCGCCTATGACGGGTTGAACACGGCCTTCAATACACGCCTCAACTACCGAGGAGGCGGGGCCTGCACCGATGCAAGCACTGACAAAAACATTGGTATCAATGATGGCTCTCATTTCGAGAGCCTGCCATTGAACGGAGCATCGTCAATCAGCAATGTAGTTTCTTCGATTTATCGGATCCTCTTGGCCGCCGGCTCCGGCACCAGTTCGCCGTTCAAACGACGGTCGAGGTAGTCTTCGCATTCGCCGAGCAGCGTCTCGACCTGGCCGTTGAAGAAGTGGTTGGCGCCTGGCACAATCTTGTGCGTGATCAGGATACCTTTTTGCGTCTTCAGCTTTTCGACAAGGCCGTTGACGTCCTTTTCCGGGGCGACCTTGTCGGAATCACCGTTGATGATCAGGCCGGACGACGGGCAGGGCGCCAAGAACGAGAAATCGTAGATGTT
Organism: Rhizobium leucaenae USDA 9039; assembly: GCF_000426285.1. Classification (GTDB taxonomy): domain Bacteria; phylum Pseudomonadota; class Alphaproteobacteria; order Rhizobiales; family Rhizobiaceae; genus Rhizobium; species Rhizobium leucaenae. The sequence goes on from NZ_AUFB01000010.1 coordinate 191,931, forward strand.
CGGCTGCGGCGCAATCGACATGAAGCCTTCGATTTCCGGGCGGCGCATCAGAAGCTGCATACCGATCCATGCGCCGAAGGAATAGCCGGCGACCCAGCAGCTCTTGGAATCCGGATGCAGGCTCTGCACCCAGTCGAGCGCGGAGGCCGCATCCGACAATTCGCCGGCGCCGTGGTCGAATTCGCCCTGGCTGCGGCCGATACCGCGGAAATTGAAGCGGAGCGTCGTGAAGCCGCGCTTCTGGAACATATAGAAGAGCTGGTAGACGACCTGATTGTTCATCGTGCCGCCGAACTGCGGATGCGGGTGCAGGATAATCGCGATCGGGGCGCTCTTTTCCTTGGAGGGCTGATAGCGGCCTTCAAGGCGGCCTGCGGGGCCGTTGAAAATAACTTCGGGCATCGATACTCCGGCTCTTCTTTTTCTGCGTTCAAACCATGTGGGAAGCAGTAAGTTGACTTGACTATTGCGCTCATCTTTTCTAGAACGCAGTTTAGAACAATTCGAAACTTGGCGCGAACTTCCACGCGTTGTTTGCGCAACGGTTTGTGGAACGTGTCATAAGGCATGCCCGACTGAAATTTCAAGGAAAATGAGCCGGGCACAACAAGGCTTCGTCAGGCAGGAAGAAGATTATGGCGGCAACGCGCCTTTATCTCGACTGGAATGCCACCGCACCGCTTCATCCGGCGGCGCGCGACGCTATGTTGCATGCCTTGGACCTCTATGGAAACCCCAATTCTGTTCACGGGGAGGGCCGTGCCACCCGGGCGGCGATCGAAGCCGCGCGCCGGCAGGTCGCAAGCCTGACTGGCGCCGAACCGGCTCATGTCGTCTTTACCAGCGGCGCGACGGAAGCCGCCAATATGGTGCTGACGCCGGAATTCCGCATGGGCCGCACGCCGCTTGCAATCGGTCATCTCTATATATCGGCAATCGAGCATCCCGCTTTGCGCGAAGGCGGCCGTTTCCCGAAGGAAAAGATCAACGAAGTGCCGGTGACATCGGACGGCGTTGTCGATCTTGGTGTGCTGGAAGCGATGCTTTCGGCACATGACAAGGCAAGTGGGCTGCCGATGGTGGCGATCATGCTCGCCAACAATGAAACCGGCATTCTCCAGCCCGTGTACGAAGCGGCTAAGATCGTGCAGGCATTCGGCGGCGTGTTAGTCGTCGACGCCGTGCAGGCGGCAGGTCGGGTTCCGATCGATATCAATGAGATCGGCGCCGATTTTCTCATCGTCTCGTCACATAAGATCGGCGGACCGAAAGGGGCCGGCGCACTCATCTCGCGCGGCGAAGTACTGATGCCGAAGCCGCTGATTCATGGCGGCGGACAGGAAAAAGGGCATCGCTCCGGCACCGAGAACGCGCTGGCTGTCGTCGGCTTTGGTGCTGCCGCGGCGGCCGCGATTGCCGAGTTCGATAGCCGCAATGCGGCTGTTGCGAAACTCCGCGATCGGCTGGAGGAGGGCATGCGACGTGCTGCGCCCGATGTCATCATACATGGCGAAGGCGGTCCACGTGTGCCGAATACCAGTTTCTTCACCCTGCCAGGTCTGAAATCCGAAACCGGACAGATCGCCTTCGATCTTGAAGGAGTGGCGATTTCGGCGGGTTCCGCCTGTTCCTCCGGCAAGGTGGGTGAAAGCCATGTGCTGGTGGCAATGGGCTGCGACCCCAAGCTCGGGGCGCTGCGCATTTCGCTTGGATTTACGACGACCGAAGAGGATGTCGAGCGCGCGATTGCTGCGTTTGCTCGAATTGCCGGTAGGCGCAAACCGGCCGGAGCTGCGGCCTAACGGCCACAATTTTGCGGAAACAGAAATTTCCGCTTGCCAAGCGGGCTGAAAAGTCCCTTTTGGCCGACTACATAGAGGGTAGACATTTCAGTCTGCCGCAACGTTGACAAGCTGCCGGACCTTGGATCCGGCGAGATTGGAGAACGACATGCCTGCAGTCCAGGAAACGGTTGATCAGGTCCGCCTGATCGACGTGGACCAGTATAAGTACGGTTTTGAAACCACCATCGAGGTGGAAAAGGCTCCCAAGGGTCTTTCCGAAGACATTATCCGCTTCATCTCTGCCAAGAAGCAAGAACCGGAATGGATGCTGGAATGGCGCCTCGAGGCTTATCGTCGCTGGTTGACGCTTGAAGAGCCGACATGGGCACGCGTCGACTATCCGAAGATCGACTTCAACGACATTCACTATTACGCCGCGCCGAAGAAGTTCGCCGGTCCGAAATCGCTCGACGAAGTCGATCCGGAACTGCTGAAGACCTATGAAAAGCTCGGCATTCCGCTGCGCGAGCAGGAAATTCTTGCCGGCGTCGAGAAGCCGAAGATCGCTGTCGATGCGGTGTTCGATTCGGTTTCGGTGGTCACGACCTTCAAGGAAGAACTGAAGAAGGCCGGCGTGATCTTCATGTCGATCTCCGAAGCGATCCGCGAGCATCCCGACCTCGTGCGCAAATATCTCGGCTCCGTCGTTCCGACGACCGACAATTTCTATGCGACGCTCAATTCGGCCGTCTTCACCGATGGCTCCTTCGTCTTCGTGCCGAAGGGCGTCCGGTGCCCGATGGAACTTTCCACCTATTTCCGCATCAACGAGAAGAACACTGGCCAGTTCGAGCGCACGCTGATCATCGCGGAAGAGGGAGCTTATGTCTCCTATCTCGAAGGCTGCACGGCACCGCAGCGCGATGAAAACCAGTTGCATGCGGCCGTGGTCGAGCTGATTGCCCTGGACGACGCCGAGATCAAGTATTCGACCGTTCAGAACTGGTATCCGGGCGACAAGCACGGCAAGGGCGGAATCTACAACTTCGTCACCAAACGTGGCGATTGCCGCGGCGCCCGCTCGAAGATCTCCTGGACCCAGGTCGAGACCGGTTCGGCGATCACCTGGAAATATCCGTCCTGCATCCTGCGCGGCGATGACAGCCGCGGCGAGTTCTATTCGATCGCCGTTTCCAACGGCCATCAGCAGGTCGATAGTGGCACCAAGATGATCCATCTCGGCAAGAACACGTCGAGCCGCATCATCTCGAAAGGTATTGCCGCCGGTGTATCACAGAACACCTATCGCGGTCAGGTCTCGGCGCATCGCCGTGCGACGAATGCCCGTAACTTCACGCAATGCGACTCGCTGTTGATCGGCGACAAATGCGGTGCGCATACGGTGCCTTATATCGAAGCGAAGAACTCGTCCGCGCATTTCGAGCATGAGGCGACCACGTCGAAGATCTCCGAGGATCAGTTGTTCTACTGCCTGCAGCGCGGCATTCCCGAGGAAGCGGCGATCGCGTTGATCGTCAACGGCTTCGTCAAGGAAGTCCTGCAGGAGCTGCCGATGGAATTCGCCGTCGAAGCGCAGAAGCTGATCGGCATCTCGCTGGAAGGCAGCGTGGGGTAAGGCCCTCGACAAGAGACATGTTTTTGGCGCGCGAGCGGCGCGCCGCACCTTCATTCCTTCGATAGGATTCTACTATGCTTGAAATCAAGAACCTGCACGCCCGTATCGCCGAAGACGGCACCGAAATCATCCGCGGCCTGGACCTGACGGTGAAGGCGGGCGAAGTGGCTGCCATCATGGGTCCGAACGGCTCCGGCAAGTCGACTCTTTCCTATATTCTTTCCGGCCGCGACGATTACGAGGTGACGGAAGGCGATATCCTCTACAACGGCGAGAGCATTCTGGAACTCGACGCTGCCGAGCGCGCCGCCAAGGGCATCTTCCTGGCTTTTCAATATCCGGTCGAAATCCCCGGCGTTGCCACCATGCAGTTCCTGAAGGTGGCGATGAATGAGCAGCGCAAGGCGCGCGGCGAAGCCGAACTGACGACGCCTGACTTCATGCGCCGCGTCAAGGACGCTGCCGGCAAGCTGCAGATCAACACCGAGATGCTGAAGCGCCCGCTGAACGTCGGCTTCTCCGGCGGCGAGAAGAAGCGTGCCGAAATCCTGCAGATGGCGCTCCTGGAGCCGCAACTCTGCGTGCTGGACGAAACCGATTCCGGTCTCGATATCGATGCGCTGAAGATCGTCGCCGACGGCGTCAACGCGCTGCGCTCGCCTGACCGCGCCGTGATCGTCATTACCCACTATCAGCGTCTGCTCGACTATATCGTTCCGGACACCGTGCACGTCCTCTATAAGGGCCAGGTGATCAAGTCCGGCGACAAGACGCTGGCGCACGAACTCGAAGCCAACGGCTATGCCGACATTATCGGGGCTGCGGCCTGATCGGGGCGGAAAGGATACGTCGATGAACATTCAGACGACGAGCCGTCTGACCGCCGCTGAGACGGCGCTGATCGAGGCTTATAACAACCAGTTGGGCGATTTGCCGGGCGATGGCGATGTGCTCGCCGTCCGCGACCGTTTGCTGGATGATCTCAAGACTGCCGGCCTGCCGACGCGGCGTTTCGAAGCTTGGCACTATACTGATTTCAAAAACCTGCTGCGATCGGTTCCGACCGAGCTCGGCGCCGGCGTCGTCGAGCCCCTGTCGCCGACCGTTCCCGGTTCGGCCGTGCTGCCGGTTCTGCAGGGCAGCACGAGCGGCAAGACATCGGTCGATGGCCTGGTCGTCAGCCGCTATGCTGATAGTCTGGCCGACGGTACCGCTGCCGCCAGACTGACGGCACTCGGCAGGGACGACGCCATCGGCCGCATCAACGGCAGCTTCGTGCGCGACGGCTACGTCATCGAATTTCCCGATGGGACCGAACTCGACGCGCCGCTGGAGATCCAGTTCGTGCATGCCGGCGGCCAGATCCACAGCCGGCTACCGGTCTCCTTCGGCGCAGACGTCAAGGCGACCGTGATCGAGCGCCATCAGGCCGTACCCGGTGCTGCGGCGCTGGTCTCCTCGGTCAGTGACATCAAAATCGGCAAGGGTGCCGAAGTGACCTGGATCATCCTGCAGGAGCAGGGAAGCGAAGATACGCATCTCGGCCAGATCCGCGTCGACCTCGGCGCTGATGCGAAGCTGAAGCTGTTCGTCATCAATGCCGGCGGCAAGCTGGTGCGCCAGGAGCTGCATGTGAAAGTCACAGGCGAGGGCTCTGACCTCGTCCTGCGCGGCGTCAATTTGCTCGGTGGTGACACGCATACCGATGTGACGCTGGTGCTCGGCCATGACGTGCCGCATACGGGTTCGACGGAGATTCTTCGTAACGTGGTATTCGACCGCGCTCGCGGCGTCTTCCAAGGCATGATCCGGGTCGCTCCGGATGCGCAGAAGACCGATGCCCGCATGGCTTGCAACACGCTGCTGATGTCCGATGATGCCGAATTCTCCGTCAAGCCGGAGCTGGAAATCTTCGCCGATGACGTGCAGTGCGGCCATGGCGCCACGGTTGCCGATATCGACGAGAACCATCTCTACTACATGATGGCCCGCGGCATTCCCCGGAACAAGGCCCGCGCCATGCTGGTCAATGCCTTCGTGGCCGAAATTATCGAAGAGCTGGAAGACGAAGCCTTGGTCGAGGCGCTGGAAGGCGTTATCTCGGCCTGGCTGGAAAATCACGCCTGATTGGAGCAATGCTCGTGGACAAGATCGTACCAGCTACCGCCTATGACGTCGAAGCGATTCGCCGGGATTTTCCGATCCTGTCGACGACCGTTCACGGCAAGCCGCTGGTCTATCTCGACAACGGTGCATCAGCACAGAAGCCGCAAAGCGTGATAGATGCGATATCGCACGCCTATTCCAGCGAATATGCCAACGTGCACCGTGGCCTGCACTTCCTCTCCAATGCGGCCACCGAAGCCTATGAGGCTGCGCGCGAAAAAGTGCGCCGCTTCCTGAATGCGCCCTCGGTAGATGATATCGTCTTCACCAAGAACTCGACCGAGGCGATCAATACCGTCGCCTATGGCTGGGGTATGCCCAAACTCGGTGAGGGCGACGAGATCGTCGTCTCCATCATGGAGCATCACTCCAATATCGTGCCTTGGCATTTCATCCGCGAGCGGCAGGGTGCCAAGCTGGTCTGGGTGCCGGTGGATGACGATGGCGCTTTCCATATCGAGGATTTCGAAAAGAGCCTGACGGAGCGCACCAAGCTCGTCGCGATCACCCACATGTCGAATGCGCTCGGCACGATCGTCCCGGTCAAGGAGGTCTGCCGAATCGCCCATGAACGCGGCATTCCGGTGCTGATCGACGGCTCGCAAGGCGCGGTGCATCTGCCGGTCGACGTGCAGGACATCGATTGCGACTGGTATGTCATGACCGGCCACAAGCTCTACGGCCCTTCGGGGATCGGCGTGCTCTACGGCAAGAAGGACAGGTTGCGCGAGATGCGGCCCTTCCAGGGCGGCGGCGAGATGATCTTCGATGTCACTGAGGATAATGTCACCTACAATGATCCGCCGCATCGTTTCGAAGCCGGCACCCCGCCCATCGTCCAGGCAATCGGGCTCGGCTTCGCGCTCGATTATATGGAGAGTGTCGGCCGGGAAGCGATCGCGCGGCACGAGGCCGAACTCGCGGGTTACGCGGCGGAGCGGTTGCGGGAGATCAATTCCCTGCGCGTTTTCGGCACGGCACCCGGTAAAGGCGGCATCTTCTCCTTCGAGCTTGCAGGTATCCATTCTCACGACGTTTCGATGGTGATCGACCGTCAGGGCGTTGCCGTGCGCGCGGGTACGCATTGCGCGCAACCGCTCTTGAAACGCTTCGGCGTGACCTCCACATGCCGTGCATCGTTCGGCATGTACAATACGCGTGCCGAGGTGGATGCCCTGGCCGATGCGCTGGAATATGCGCGTAAATTCTTTGCCTAAGGAGGCAAGCGATGTCACTCGATGAAAGCGAACAGAAGATCGACGTGCGCGAGGGCATCGTGCATTCCAGCATTCCCGAGGCCGAACTGGCACGCCTCAGCGACGATGTCATCGCCGCGCTGAAGACGGTCTATGACCCTGAAATTCCGGCTGACATCTTCGAACTCGGTCTGGTCTACAAGATCGACATCGAAGACGACCGCATGGTGAAGATCGTCATGACGCTAACCGCGCCGGGTTGCCCCGTTGCCGGCGAAATGCCGGGCTGGGTGGAAAACGCGGTGGGCGCGGTCGAAGGGGTTTCAGGCGTCGAGGTCGCGATGACCTTCGATCCGCCTTGGACGCCGGATCGTATGTCTGAAGAGGCGCAGGTGGCCGTCGGCTGGTATTGAAGCTTTAAGCCGCTCGCTTTACATTATGACTCGAAGCACCGGATCTTGACCCCGGTTGCATTTAACTAGGCATCGGCTGGTCCGAAAACCGGATCCACTTTTCGGGCCGATGCCAGAGGAGAATGGGCCCATGGGCTTTGCAGTGATGAGCATGACGGATGACGCTGCAGCGCGCGTCAAGGCAATCGTCGAGAATTCCGGTCCCGATGCCAAGGGCGTTCGCGTCGGCATTAAGAAGGGCGGCTGCGCGGGCATGGAATATACCATCGATCTGGTGACCGAACCGAATGTCAAGGACGACCTGATCGAGCACAACGGTGCCAAAGTCTGGGTCGAGCCGTCGGCCGTGCTTTATCTGCTTGGCACCGAAATGGGTTTTGAGACCACCACGCTGCGCTCCGGTTTCACCTTCACAAATCCCAACCAGACGTCGGCCTGCGGCTGCGGTGAATCCGTCGAATTGAAGGCCGCCGATCTCGCGGCTTTGGCGGCACAGCGTCAGGCCGCTCCGGCTGTCTGAACAATCCTTGCGCCGCCTCGGTATCAGGCGGCGTCCGATTTCCGTTCGACCACCGGCACCGGCGTCAATTTCAGGCCCAGCGCCCTCACGACCCTCAGAATCGTCGCAAATTCCGGATTTCCATCGCCACTGAGTGCGCGATAGAGGGCCGAGCGGTTCATGCCGACGTCCTTGGCAAGCTTGCTCATGTTGCGCGTTCGTGCCACTGCGCCGAGTGCCTTGGCGATGGAAGAGGGATCGTCGGTTTCGAAAGCAGCGGCGATATAGTCGTCTGTGGCGTCCATGCTGATGGGGCTTTCCTCATCCATCCTATATGCCTTTCCGTATAAGCCAGTCGCGGACGAGGGCGGGCTCGCTTTCATGTAAGCCATGGCCCGTGGGCAGCACATAGGCGCTGACATCCGCGTGGCAGTTCTCAAATTGATTTTTTACGAGCACGACGTCAGCTTCTTCCCGGCGCTGATCGTGTTCGCCTGCAATGATCAGGACGGGCAGGCCGGGCATCGGCGGAGAAGAAAATCCTTCCCGTCCGGCAATGAAATGAGATTCTGGCCGTTCCGGCATCTATTCGACTTCCAGCGCCGTCTTTCGTCGCGCTAAAGCTCGTCGCGATCTTTCAGATTCGCTCCCGCGCTTTAGCTCCCTGTTTGTGCATGTCGTTTTCGCAAAACCGCCGCACACTTTTACGCGACATACATTGTCAAAAACGCCGCGCGTCCGATCGGACACGCGGCGCTGTCATAGTGATTTTTCGCGATAGATTTATGTCGGCCACAAGGGAAGCGGCTGAGCCGCTTCACTTTTTTGAAAAGACTTTCACTCCGCAGCTTCGGCGTAGGCCTCCACCGGCGGGCAGGTGCAGATGAGGTTCCGATCGCCGTAAACATTATCGACACGGTTGACGGGCGACCAGTATTTGTCGACCCGGAAGGCGCCCGGCGGGAAGCAGGCCTGTTCGCGGGAATAGGGCCGGTTCCACTCGCCGACGAGATCTTCGACCGTGTGCGGCGCGTTTTTCAGCGGGTTGTCGGTCTTGTCCATCCGGCCTTCTTCGATGGCGCGGGCTTCCTCGCGGATCGCCAGCATCGCCTCGCAGAACCGGTCGAGTTCGGCCTTGGTTTCCGATTCGGTCGGCTCGATCATCAGCGTGCCGGCAACAGGCCAGCTCATGGTCGGAGCGTGGAACCCGCAATCGATCAGGCGCTTGGCGACGTCATCGACCGTGACGCCGGCGCTGTCGACCAGCGGACGCGTGTCGATGATGCATTCATGTGCCACACGGCCGGTCTTCGACTTGTAGAGCACGTCGTAAGCACCGTTCAGCCGCGCAGCGATGTAGTTGGCGTTTAGAATCGCAACCTTGGTCGCCTGCGTCAGCCCTTCACCGCCCATCATCAGGCAGTAGCTCCAGGAGATCGGCAGGATTGAAGCCGATCCGAAAGCCGCCGCAGACACCGCGCCACTGCGACCGTCCGTCTCCGGATGCCCGGGCAGGTGTGCCGCCAGATGCGCCTTGACGCCGATGGGACCCATGCCCGGACCGCCGCCGCCGTGAGGAATGCAGAAGGTCTTGTGCAGGTTGAGGTGGCTGACATCGGAACCGATGTCGCCGGGACGGGAGAGGCCGACCATGGCGTTCATATTGGCACCATCCAAGTAGACCTGGCCACCGTGCATATGCACAAGATCGCAAATCTCCTTCACCGTCTCTTCGAAAACGCCGTGCGTCGACGGGTAGGTGATCATACAGCAGGAGAGGTTGGCGGCGTATTGCTCCGCCTTGGCGCGGAAATCCGCCATGTCGATATCGCCGTCATCGCTGACTTTGACGACGACCACCTTCATGCCGGCCATCTGCGCGGAGGCCGGATTGGTGCCGTGCGCCGAAGTCGGGATCAGGCAGATGTCGCGGTGGCCCTGGCCATTGGCGATGTGGTAGTTGCGAATGGTGAGCAGGCCGGCATATTCGCCCTGGGCGCCGGAATTCGGCTGCATAGAGAAGGCGTCGTAACCCGTCACAGCGCAAAGCTTTTCCGTCAGATCGTCGATCATCTCGCGATAACCGAGCGCCTGGTCGGCCGGGACGAAAGGATGAATATCCGAGAATTCAGGCCAGCTTATCGGCAACATCTCAGCCGTTGCATTAAGTTTCATCGTGCAGGAGCCGAGCGGAATCATGGAGCGGTCGAGCGCCAGATCGCGGTCGGACAGCCGGCGGATATAGCGGGTCATCTCGCTTTCGGCGCGGTTCATGTGGAAGATCGGATGCGTCAGATATTCGCTGGTGCGCAACAGATTCTTCGGCAGACGATAGCCGGATTCAAAGTCGGCGAGGCGGAAGTTGCCGCCGAAGGCCCGCCAGACCGCTTCGAGTGTTGCCGGACGCGAGCGCTCGTCGAGACTCATGCCGATCTTGGTTTCGCCGACCTTGCGCAGATTGACGCCTTCGGCGACAGCGGCGCGCAGGATCAGGCCCTGCATATGGCCGACCTCGACAGTGATCGTATCGAAGAAGGTCTCCGGTTCGATCTTGTAACCGAGCTTTTCCAGCCCCTTTGCCATCAATACGGCCTTCTGATGCACCTGCTGAGCAATGGCCTTGATCCCCTGCGGACCGTGGAAGACAGCATACATGGACGCCATGACGGCGAGCAGCACCTGCGCGGTGCAGATGTTCGATGTCGCCTTTTCGCGGCGAATATGCTGTTCGCGAGTTTGCAAGGACAGGCGGTAGGCGCGGTTGCCGCGGGCATCGACCGAAACGCCGACCAGGCGACCAGGCATTGAGCGCTTATAGGCATCCTTGACGGCCATGTAGGCGGCATGCGGACCGCCATAGCCGACCGGCACGCCGAAGCGCTGCGATGAGCCGATGGCGATATCCGCGCCCATTTCGCCCGGCGACTTCAGCAGCGTCAGCGCCAGCGGATCGGCGGCGACGACGGCGATGGCGCCGGTCTGATGAAGCCTTGAGATCAGGCCGGTAAAGTCCTGGATGTGACCATGCGTACCCGGATACTGGAAAATGGCGCCGAAGACATCGACAGGATCGAGATCGGTGAAGGGATTGCCGACGATAACGGTCCAGCGGAGAGGTTCGGCGCGGGTCTTGATCAATGCGATGGTCTGTGGATGACAATCCGCATCGACGAAGAAGGCCTTGGCCTTTGATTTCGCCACACGCTCGGCCATTGCCATGCCTTCGGCGGCAGCGGTCGCTTCATCGAGCAGCGAAGCGTTGGCAACATCGAGGCCAGTCAGATCGCAGATCATCGTCTGATAGTTCAGCAGCGCCTCGAGGCGGCCCTGGCTGATTTCCGGCTGGTAGGGCGTATAGGCTGTGTACCAGGCCGGATTTTCAAGAATATTGCGCTGGATGACCGGAGGAGTGATCGTGCCATAATAGCCCTGGCCGATCAGCGAGACGAGCACCTTGTTCTTGTTGGCGGTGTCGCGCAGCTTATCGAGCGCTTCGCGTTCCGTCATCGGCGCGCCCCAGGCGAGCGGAGCCTTCTGGCGAATGGAGGGCGGCAGCGTCGCATCGATCAGCCCGTCAAGGCTGTCATAGCCGATCACCTTCAGCATGTCCGCCATTTCCGACGGAGACGGCCCGATATGGCGGCGATTGGCGAAATCGTAGGGCTGGTAGTCGGTGAATGTGAATTCCGTAGGCGTATTCATTACGCGATGAGCTCCTTGTAGCCGGATTCATCCAGCAAACCATTAACATCGGCAATATTCTTAAGCTTCAGCTTGAAGAACCAGCCGGCACCCATCGGGTCGGAATTGACGAGCGCGGGATCGGCGGTAATGGCTTCATTGATCTCGGTGATCTCGCCATCGAGCGGACAATAGACTTCCGAGGCCGCCTTGACGGATTCGACGGTCGCCGCATCGTCTCCCTTGGAGAAGCTGGCGCCGACTTCAGGCAATTCCACGAAAACGAGGTCGCCGAGCTGTTCGGCGGCATGCGCCGTAATCCCGACGGTCGCGACATCGCCTTCAATGTTGAGCCACTCATGTTCTTCGGTGAATTTCAGCATGGGGGATCCTCTCTGGAATATGACGTTTTCAGCGTTTGTAAGTGGGAGTGACGAAGGGCAGGGTAGAGACGGTAACGGGCAGGTATTTGCCACGAACCTCGGCATAGACCTGCGTCCCCGGCTTAGCGAAACCAACGGGCACGTAACCCATGGCAACGGGCCCTTCGACGCTCGGACCGAAACCGCCGGAGGTGACTTCGCCGATCTCGGTCTTGCCTTCGGCATCGGCATACAGCTTGGCGTGGCCGCGCACCGGCGCCTTGCCTTCCGGCCTCAGACCGACGCGGCGGCGCGACGCGCCATTGTCGAACTCGGAAAGGACGCGGTCGGCGCCGGGAAAACCACCAGCGCGGACACCGCCGGCTTTACGGGCTTTCTGGACTGCCCATTCGAGCGCTGCTTCCACCGGCGTCGTCGTCTGGTCGATGTCGTTGCCATAAAGGCAAAGCCCGGCTTCGAGACGCAGGGAATCGCGGGCGCCGAGGCCGATCGGCTGGACATCGGGGTGTTCGAGCAGCCGCTGAGCAATATCCTCGGCTTTGTTGGCCGGCACGGAAATCTCAAAGCCGTCTTCGCCGCTATAGCCGGAGCGGGAGACGAGACAAGAAACGTCATGCAGGCGGCAATGGCGGACATCCATGAACTTCATGTGGGCGAGATCCGCCCAGAGCTCGGCGAGGACGGAGACCGCACGCGGTCCCTGCAGTGCGATGAGGGCGCGATCAAGTAAAGTGACTTCGCAGCTATCACCGATATGGTCTTGAAGATGCTTGAGATCTGCATCCTTGCAGGCGGCATTGACGACGACGAAGAGATAATCGTCCATGTGGGTAATCATCAGATCGTCGAGAATGCCACCCTTATCATCGGTGAAGAAACCGTAGCGCTGACGACCTTCGGCTAGCCCGACAATATCGACCGGCACAAGGCTTTCCAGCGCCAGTGCGGCATCTTCATACTTGCCGGAACGGGCGCGGATCGTGACCTGCCCCATATGGGAGACGTCGAACACGCCGGCCGATGCGCGGGTCCAGAGATGCTCCTTGAGCACACCTGCGGGATATTGCACCGGCATGTCATAGCCGGCGAACGGCACCATGCGGGCACCGAGCGCCAGATGCAGGGCATGAAGGGGTGTTTTCTTGAGGGCAGCGGTCTCGTCCAAATGACGCCTCCGGGGTTTGCGCTTAGCTGAAAGCGCAGAGCTCAAAATTTCGGCGCGGCTGCGCCTTACGATGAGCCCCCTCTGTCGGTTTGCCTGAGATTGTTATCCCTTCGGCGAGCGCTTGCGCGCTTCTCTCCAGAGTTCCGTCTGCCCCTTGTTGGTCCTTTGGCCTGAGAGTTTCCGGGGCGGTTGCTCCTTCGGCACCGGCTTGCGCCGGATTCTCCCAACAAGATTGACTGCCATTATCTGGTAGTCGCCAAAGATGGCAAGGGGCAAATGTCGCCCTGAAACAAATTTTTGTCGTGTCCTTTGTTTGAGCAAATACAGATATGCGCGACCGATCGATGCGGGGACTTTGCAATCCCGCTTCGGGAGGCTATCCCATGAGGTCAATCGAGGAGCCGGGCAGGAGACAATGATGAACCGCAGATTCGCCGCCGCATTGCTGATTTCGGCAACCGCACTTTCCATCTCCGCTGCGGCCGCCACGGCCCAGCAAAGCGACGACATGAGCAAAATGCCCGGGATGCACATGGATGCGGGCAAAGCGCCTGCGGGTTCGGCGACGGCCAAACTCGGTGATCTCGACATCAGCGGCGGTTATGTCCGCGCCATGCTGCCGGGTCAGCCCGTCGGCGGCGGCTATATCACCATCTACAATGGCGGCAGCAGCGACGACAAATTGACGTCCGTGAGCTCTTCTGCCGCCGGGAAGGTGGAGCTGCACGAGATGAAGATGCAAGGCGAGGTGATGAAGATGCGGGAAATCAAGGAAGGCATCGCCATTCCCGCCGGCGCGACCGTGACGCTTTCGCCAAACAGCCTGCACATGATGTTCAAGCAGGTGAAGACGCCATTCAAGCAAGGCGGCACGGTGCCGGTGATGCTGATGTTCGATAAGGCGGGTATGGTCGATATCAACCTGCCGGTGGTGGCGCCGAACGCAAAATGAGGTTTGCGGGGCGCCGGGCGCACAGCTGACACAAAATTCCCGCTGTAGATAATTCCGGTTTCCACTTTTCGTCGAAATGCTCTAAAGCCACCTCAAAAGGCCGGGATGACTTGGCCCTGGGGCAAGGCTGCTCCAGTCGTTTGATTTGGCATGATCTTGTCCGAAACCGTTTCGCGCTTTGGAATCATGCCGCGGTTCTTGAAAGAAGACGAATGGCCGGGATTGAGCATATCAAGGTCGAGCCCGACGAGGCCGGCATGCGCCTCGACCGCTGGTTCAAGGTACATTTTCCAGGGCTCGGCTTTGGGCAGTTGCAGAAGCTGATGCGGTCCGGCCAGGTACGCGTCGACGGCGGCCGCGTGAAGACGGATGCGCGCGTGCAGCCGGGTCAGATGGTGCGCGTGCCGCCGCTGGATGTCGATGCAAAGGCCACAAAGAGCGGCCCCATCGCCGGCAAGGAGCTGAAGCATTCCGGCGATGCCGAGCTTCTGGCGCGCATGCTGCTGCATGAGGACGACAAGGTTTATGTGCTGAATAAGCCGGCCGGCCTTGCCGTGCAGGGCGGCTCCGGCGTCAGTCGCCATATCGACAAGATGCTGGAGGCCTGGACGAGCCAGAAGGGCGAGAAGCCGCGCCTCGTGCATCGTCTCGACCGCGACACTTCCGGCGTCCTCGTGGTCGCCCGCACCCGCGGTGCCGCGCAGAAGCTGACAGCCGCCTTCCGCGAGCGCGACACCAAGAAGACCTATTGGTCGCTGGTGAAGGGCGTGCCGCGCAAGCACGAGGACAAGATCTCGACCTGGCTGGTGAAGGAAGCGACCGCCGATGGCGACCGGATGCGCATCGCCAAGCATGGCGAGGAGGGCGCCGATCACGCGGTCTCCTATTACCGCGTCGTCGAAACCGCCGCCCAGCGCCTCGCCTGGCTGGAAATGGAGCCCTATACAGGCCGCACGCACCAGCTCCGCGTTCACGCGCTGCATATCGGCCACCCGATCATCGGCGATCCCAAATATTTCGAGGATGACCCGAATTGGGATTTTCCAGGCGGCGTTCAGAAGCGGTTGCATCTGCATGCCCGCCATATCGATATCCCGCATCCGAATGGCGGGCGTCTGCGCATCACCGCGCCGCTGCCGCCGCATATGGTGCAGACCTGGAATCTCCTCGGCTTTGATGAGGCATCGGCAGGGGAGCCTGACGACGAATGAAGCTGGTGCTCTTCGATTGCGACGGAACGCTGGTGGACAGCGCGCGGCTGATCCATGAAGTCATGGCGCGCACTTTCGTCGATTTCGGCTACAAGCGTCCCGATGTCGCCTCCACCAAATCGGTCATCGGCCTGACTTTGGATATCGCCATTGCACGCATGCAGGGCAAGCCCCATGTCGATGAGGAGGCGATCGCGATGACGGCGCACTACAAGTCGATCTTTACAGGCGTGCGCGACGAGGCAGATATGCAGACGCCGCTTTTCGACGGCATTAAACCATTGATCGAAACGCTCGCCGTCCACGATGAATTGCTGATCGGTGCCGTCACCGGCAAGTCCCGCCGCGGCTTGACGCATATTCTTGAAGTGAATGGCTTTGCGCCCTATTTCGTGGTCTCACGCACCGCCGATGACTGCCCTTCCAAGCCGCATCCCGCGATGGTCACGGAATGCTGCAGCGAAACGGGCATGGACCCGCATGATACGATCGTGATCGGCGATGCGGTCTACGATATGCAGATGGCGAAATCGGCGGGTGCGACCGCTATCGGTGTGGCCTGGGGGTACGCCTCGGTGGAAGAGTTGTTGACGGCAGGCGCCGACACGATCGCCCATCATCCGAACGACCTGTTGAGCCATATTCTGTGAGGTGACGCCATGCGCGACCTGTTGAACGACCTTTCCGAAGGCCTAAGCCATCCCGACCCGATCCGCAGGGCACAGATCCAGATGAAGAAGCCGCTGCCGAAGCGCTTCTACAAGGATGTGAGCATCGGCGAGAGCGAAGACGGCCATGTGATCGAGCTCGACGGCAAGGTGGTGAAGACGCCGGCACGCCGATCGCTCGCCGTGCCGACCGAGGCGCTGGCAAGGCTGGTCGCAGCCGAGTGGACGCGGCAGGTTGAGGTCATCGATCCCGCCACCATGCCGGTGACGCGATTGGTCAACACGGCGCTCGACGGTGTAGCGACAGACAGCCAGGCGGTATTCGAAGACATCCTGCGCTTTTCCTCAACTGACCTGCTTTGCTATCGCGCCGATGGGCCGGAGCGTCTGGTGGAACGGCAATCGGAGCGGTGGAACCCGCTGATCGACTGGGCCGCCCACGAACTTGGTGCCCGTTTCATTCTGGCCGAGGGCGTCATGCATCAGGAGCAGCCGCGCGAGGCGATCGCCGCCTTTGCCGTGACACTGCGCAAATACGGCACGCCACTGGAACTCGCCAGCCTGCACACGATCACGACGTTGACGGGCTCGGCGATCCTGGCACTCGCTTTCGCCGAAGGCCGGCTGCCGCTCGCCGATATCTGGTCGCTCGCCCATCTCGACGAGGATTGGACGATCGAACATTGGGGCCGCGACGACGAGGCCGAACAGCGCCGCGCCCAGCGCTTCGAAGAGTTTCAGGCGGCCACGGATGTTTTTTCCGCGCTTCGTAGTTGAATATTGTTGATTTCCAGTCCGTTATATCGAAATCTGCATCTCACGGGTTGGGAATTTCGGGACGCGAATCATGTTATCGTTGAGGTCGGGTGCGGTATCGGCGCTCGCGGGATGTTTGGCACTGGCGGCATGCTCGAGCTGGTCGCTCACGCCGAAGCCGTCGATCCCCGCCTATGACATACGCAGTGCGACTGTCGTTGCCGATCAGGCGGTGCCGCCTATTTCTCCTGCGCTGATTTCAGGCCTCAACGAACGCGTCAATGCTGCCATCGCCGTGACGACCCGCGATACATCCTTGCCGAAGGTGGCGCTCACCATCCGCCTGACGGACGTTCGCAAGGCAGGGAGTTTCAACCACGACCGAAACACGGCCAAGATTAATATCGATGCGGCTTCGGTCGATACTGGCGCCGTGCTTGCCATCGCCTCCTTCGATACATCGAATTTTACTCCAGACCCGATTGCGGCAGACAATCTGACGGCCGAGGATATCGCCGCCCGCATCCGCTCCATCTTCGTGCTGAAGACGCCGCCGCTGGTGCACTGAGCCGGCGGCTTCAAACTGTGGCTAGGCCATGCTAAGCCGGATAAGCGGAGAAGAGGGCCATCATGAAAGAGATCCTGCAGGAATTGGAACGTCGCCGTGAGATTGCGAGGCTCGGAGGCGGGCGGGCGCGTATCGATGCGCAGCATGCGCGCGGCAAGCTGACGGCGCGCGAACGTATCGAAATCTTCCTCGATGAAGGCTCCTTCGAAGAGTTCGACATGTTCGTCGAGCACCGCTCGATCGATTTCGGCATGGACAAGACCAAGATCGCCGGCGACGGCGTGGTCACCGGCTGGGGCACCGTCAACGGCCGCACCGTTTTCCTGTTCGCCAAGGATTTCACTGTCTTCGGCGGCTCGCTTTCGGAAGCGCATGCCGAGAAGATCATGAAGGTCCAGGATATGGCGCTGAAAAACCGCGCCCCCATCATCGGCATCTATGATGCCGGCGGTGCGCGCATCCAGGAGGGCGTGGCGGCGCTCGGCGGTTATGCCGAGGTATTCCAGCGCAACGTGCTCTCCTCCGGCGTCATTCCGCAGATCTCGATCATCATGGGGCCCTGTGCCGGCGGGGACGTCTATTCGCCGGCTATGACCGACTTCATCTTCATGGTGCGCGATACGTCCTACATGTTCGTCACTGGCCCGGACGTGGTGAAGACCGTCACCAACGAAACGGTGACGTCGGAGCAGCTCGGCGGCGCCTCGGTGCACACGACGAAATCCTCGATCGCTGATGCCGCCTACGACAACGACATCGACACGCTGCTGCAGGTGCGCCGGCTCATCGATTTCCTGCCTCAGTCGAATACCGCTGATCTTCCGGAGATCGAGTGCTTCCAATCGGTCACAGATCCCGATGCCTCGCTCGACACGCTGATCCCGGCCAATGCCAATAAGCCCTACGACATCAAGGAGCTGATCCTGAAGGTGGCGGATGAGGGCGATTTCTTCGAGATCCAAGCCAGTTTCGCCAAGAACATCGTCTGTGGCTTCGGCCGCATCGAGGGTGCGACGGTCGGATTCGTCGCCAATCAGCCGATGGTGCTGGCGGGCGTGCTCGACAGCGACGCCTCGCGCAAGGCGGCACGTTTCGTGCGCTTCTGCGATTGCTTCAATATCCCGATCGTCACCTTCGTCGACGTACCCGGCTTTCTGCCGGGAACCGCGCAGGAATATGGTGGGCTGATCAAGCATGGCGCCAAGCTGCTCTTTGCCTATGCCGAAGCCACCGTGCCGAAACTCACCGTCATCACCCGCAAGGCCTTCGGCGGCGCCTATGACGTCATGGCGTCGAAACATCTTCGCGGCGACCTGAACTATGCCTGGCCGACAGCGCAGATCGCCGTCATGGGTGCCAAGGGCGCGGTCGAGATCATCTTCCGCAAGGATATTGCCGATCCCGACAAGATCGCGGCGCATACGAAGATGTATGAGGATCGTTTCCTGTCACCCTTCGTCGCCGCCGAACGCGGTTATATCGACGAAGTGATCATGCCGCATTCGACCCGTCGGCGGCTGGCACAGGGGCTCAGAATGCTGCGCAACAAGGATCTGACCAATCCCTGGAAGAAGCACGATAATATTCCCCTTTAAGCATGTGACAACAAGCCACGGATTCTACACGGAAAATTGATCGCGCGTCAGAAGCCGTGTCTTCACCTTCGCCTACATACAAACTAATGGTGACTCCAAGAAGCTAAACTGGAGTAAAAGATGACACTTTACGAACGCTTGAACCAATATCAGCCCTATGCCTTGACCTTGCTGCGCGTCATAATCGGCCTGCTGTTTATGGAACACGGGATGCAGAAGCTTTTCGGTTTCCCTGCTGGTGGTCATGCTGATGGTCCGCTGCCCACACTGATGTTGGTTCAGGGCATTCTGGAAGCCTTCGGCGGCCTTGCAATTCTCCTCGGTTTCTTCACGCGCCCTGTTGCGTTCATTCTGAGCGGCAATATGGCGGTCGCTTATTTCATGGCGCATCAGCCGAAGGACTTCTTTCCGGTCAACAATGGCGGCGATGGGGCAATTCTGTTCTGCTTCGTCTTCCTGTTCCTGGTCTTCGCAGGCCCGGGCCTTCTGGCCGTCGACAATCGCAGCAAATAAATGCAATCGCCGGGCTCGGATCGATATCCAAGCCCGGCGAATAATTTCGCTGTTCGCGTGTTGACTCCGATATCAGCGGAAAGCGACCATGTTCCCTAGAGGTACGGCCGCCTTCTCGTTTCAAACGGAGATTTTCATGCCGGCTTTCGAGCGCCTGTCGCAGTATCAGCCTGCCGCTCTTGCGGTCCTTAGAATCGTGACCGCGCTGTTGTTCCTCGAGCACGCCACGCAAAAGCTCTTCGATTTCCCTCCCGCAGCCTTTGAAATCTCGACATTGTTTTTCGTGGCGGGGTTGATCGAACTGGTCGGCAGCATTCTGATTCTGGTCGGGCTCTTCACCCGGCCCATTGCCTTCATCCTCAGCGGTGAAATGGCCTTCGCCTATTTCACGGTGCATGCACAAATGGGCTTCTTTCCAGCCAACAACGAGGGCGACGGCCCGATCTTATTCTGTTTCATCTTCCTATTCCTGGTGTTTGCGGGATCTGGCCTCTGGGCGCTGGACAACCGCCAGCGCCAGTGACGCAACCTGAGACTCAGGCGACGAGCTTGAGCCCGGCAATGCCTGCGACGATCAGGCCGATACAGAACAGGCGAACAAAGGTAGCCGGGTCGCCCAGCAGACAGATGCCGAGCATAACAGTGCCGACCGTGCCGATACCGGTCCAGACAGCGTAGGCCGTGCCCATCGGTAGGGTTTTCACGGCCACGCCAAGCAGCACGACGCTGGTCACCATAGAGACGACGGTGAGACCCGTTGGAATCGGCCGTGTGAAGCCATCGGTATATTTCAGGCCGATGGCCCAACCGATTTCAAATAGACCTGCGAGAAAAAGCAGGAACCAAGCCATGTTACGCTCCCTTGTAAGAGCGAGGCCGTCCCCGCGGTGTTACGGGCGGCAATCCAGTGCCGACCGCCGCAGTCGTCTGCGCGGGGAAATATATGCCTCAGTTGAAACGCGCTTTCAAGTTGGGGAGCGCATGGCTGCTATGCCACCCGTTTCATGCCAGCCGTTCTGCATGCCACTTCAAGTGATCGTCCATGAAGCTGGAAATGAAATAATAGGAGTGGTCGTAGCGCTCGTGCATGCGCAGCGTCAGGCCGATGCCGGTGCCTTTGATCGCCTCTTCGAACAGCCACGGACGCAGACCGTTTTCGAGGAAACCATCGGCTTTGCCCTGATCGATCAGAAACTCGGGAAAGCGAGCGCCGTCCTCGACCAGCGCGCAGGCGTCGTATTTGCGCCAGGCGGCCTTGTCGGCGCCGAGATATTTCTCAAGAGCCGGCGCCGACCAGTCGGCGGTCGAGGGCTGCACGATCGGCGCGAAGGCGGAGCAGCTCTTAAAGCGTTCCGGATTCTTCAGCGCAATCGTCATCGCACCGTGGCCCCCCATGGAATGGCCGAAGATGCCTTGCCGGCTCATATCCATGCGGAACTGCTGGCTGACGAGGGCCGGCAGCTCCTCGGTGATGTAGGTGTACATCCGGTAGTTCTCGGCCCATGGCTCTTCGGTGGCGTCGAGATAGAAGCCCGCGCCTTTACCCATCTGCCAGCTGGTCAATTCATCGGGAATATCATTGCCGCGCGGGCTGGTGTCCGGGCAGACAATGATCAGGCCAAGTTCGGCCGCCATGCGGCGATATTCGCCTTTTTCCATCACATTGGCATGCGTGCAGGTGAGGCCTGAGAGATACCAGACGACCGGGCAGGGCTCCTTGATCGCCTGCGGCGGCACGAAGACCGCGAAGGTCATCTCGCACTGGCAGGCCTGCGACTCATGCGAAAAGACGCCCTGCATGCCGCCGAAAGCGGTGTTCTGGGAAATGATGTTCAAGGCTGGCCTCCAGGCGGATTTTGAGCTTTGGCACGCCGGCAAAGGCGATCGAAGGTTTCGAGAAAGGCGGAGCGGTCGCGTGGCGAGAAAGCGGCGTTGTAGCCTTTGCTTTCGCCGGTCTCACGCAGATGTGCGCCGAGATCGCGCATTGCGGTGACCATGCCGATATTGGTGTTGTCGAAAATACGGCCGGTCGGTCCGGTCACCAGCGCGCCGCCGGCGACGCAGCGCCCGGCGAGCGGCACATCGGCGGTTACGACGATATCGCCGGGACCCGCATGTTCGGCGATCCAATTATCGGCGGCATCAAAAGCGTTGGAGACGATGACGTTCTTCACCATCGGATCGCGTGAGGGCCTGAGGCCTGAATTGGCGACGAGCGTTACCTCGATGCCGTGGCGCTCGGCCACTTTCAAAATTTCCGGCTTGACCGGACAGGCATCGGCATCGACGTAGATCATGGGAGCAGAAGCTGCTTCATTGGAGAGCGCTGCGCATCCGGCCGAACGCGCAGTCGCGGTTTATCGAAGTCCGCCATCAGGGGCCAGACCTATTCCCTTAATGTGCCCGCTTTTTTCGCCACCCAGGTTGCGAGGGCGTCCATAAGCGTCGGGTTCAGGCAGTCGTAGGGCTCAAGACGAAGCTCTTTCAGCCGGCTGCGAACGGAGGGCATGGCAGATGGCGGCGTTCCCGACTCGATGATCGATGAAACGAATGCAGCGAAGGTGGGTTCGGGCCAGCCACTCTCCTGAAAACGTTCGGGATGAATGAAATCCAGGCCCTTGAAGGCATGGTCCCGTTCCACCGGGCCGTACATGTGCACGCCACATGCTTTGCAGGCGTGCCGCTGGATCAAGGCGTCTGGATCCACCACCGCGAGCTTGTCGCCGTTTTCCAGAACCTTGACGTTTTCATGCGGTGTGACGGCGACGATCGAAAAGGCTGAGCCGTTCGGCTTCCAGCATTTCGTGCAGCCGCAGGCGTGGTTATGAGCAATCCCGCCGGTGATGGCGACTTTGACGGGGCGATCGGTGCAGGCGCAGACGAGCGTCCCACCGCTGAAATTCGCCTGTCCCGCCTTCACTCCGCCGTCGAGCGCCGGGTGTATCGATACCTGACTTGGCATGTTCAGCTTCCTCCTCCTTAGTTGCCCACGGCCCCAAATCGAGATCGATTTGTAAAAAGGCCGTGTGCCATTCAAAGTCGTGCAAGATTCTCCCGTACCGGCTCGATTGGCGAAGGGCTCGATTGGCGAACGCCTTAGTAGACCACCACGCCGCGGATCGACTCGCCCTTGTGCATGAGTTCGAAGCCCTTGTTGATGTCTTCGAGCGGCATGGTGTGGGTGATCATCGGATCGATCTGGATCTTGCCTTCCATGTACCAGTCGACGATCTTCGGGACGTCGGTGCGGCCGCGGGCGCCACCGAAGGCGGTGCCCATCCAGTTGCGGCCAGTGACGAGCTGGAAGGGACGCGTCGAGATCTCCTGGCCAGCGCCGGCCACCCCGATGATAACAGACTTGCCCCAGCCGCGATGCGAGGCCTCGAGCGCCTGGCGCATGACCTTGGTGTTGCCGGTGCAGTCGAAGGTGTAGTCGGCCCCGCCGATCAGATCGCCGTGCCGCTTCGTCATATTGACGAGATAGGGAACGATGTCATCGCCGACCTCCTTCGGATTGACGAAGTGGGTCATGCCGAACTTCTCACCCCAGGCCTTGCGGTCCGGGTTGATGTCGACACCGATGATCATGTCG
>NZ_AUFB01000011.1 GCF_000426285.1 Rhizobium leucaenae USDA 9039
GCATAGTCGAGATCGTTCTTCGGGTAAACGAAGGGCTGGCCGATATGGTACTTGTAGGCCATGGCGGCAAGCGTCGGCATCTTGGCGATCATACGAAGGCTTGCGACCATGCGCTGGTGCGGATCGGTGATGTCGGTCGAGTCGTGATAGAAGGCCGACAGAGCGCCGACGCAGCCGCACATGACGGCCATCGGATGCGCATCGCGGCGGAAACCGGTGAAGAAGCGGGACATTTGTTCATGCACCATGGTGTGGTGCACGACCCGATAGTCGAAGTCCTTCTTCTGGGCTGCGGTCGGCAATTCGCCGTAGAGCAGCAGGTAACAGACTTCGAGGAAGTCGCCGTGCTCGGCAAGCTGTTCGATCGGATAACCGCGATGCAGCAGAACGCCTTCGTCGCCATCAATAAAGGTGATGCTGGACTCGCACGACGCAGTCGAAGTGAAGCCAGGATCATAGGTGAAAGTGGAGGTGTTCTTATAAAGGGCACCAATATCAATGACACTTGGGCCGATGGTTCCGGTCTTAACCGGCAAATCCACCGTCTTTTCACCCCAAGTTAGTTTCGCGCTTTGTTCCGTCATGCTGATCCTCCAAGATTTGGCGGGATTGGCGCCTTAAAAAGCGCCAAAGGGTTAAGCGACTAACGATTAGCTATATGATCCAGAGCCTAATGCCAAGTTATCCTTACGCTGAATTGTGCATTGCAGTATCAACTTTTGGGCAATGCGGTAGACCGGCTTGCCGTGCGCAAGCATGAATTGGCGTCATTTATGGAAGAACCGACGGATTTCAGTTGAAATCACCTAATAGTGACGGCAAAACTCTCGCTTTAGCTGTAGTTTTGCGTAGGCGCTTTGATGTATGCCTAATTTAGAGGCACCGGATCCGCAGGTGGAGAGTCGGGAATTTGCTGCGGTCGCCGAGCGCGAGCGCGGCATGGCCGCCATTATTCCTCGTGCCAAAGCGACACAGCCGAAACGGACGCAGGATCAAACCGCCCTCATCGTCCGCCTTCGCCGTGCGGCCGCCGGCATCCGACCCAGCATTTACAATTTAGCCGAAGAAGAGGCGGCGCACGGGCGCGCGATGCTATTTGCGCCGGTCTATATCGGCGTCGGCGCGCTTTTCTGGTTCTCTGCCGGAGCCGATCCGCCGCCCCAGGCCGTTTTTACCGCCCTTCTTATCTTCGCAGCCGCTTTTTTCCTCCGGCAGGAGGCCGGACGAGTGCTGCGGCATTTGCTGTTTGCCGGCTTGCTGGTGTTCTCCGGCATGGCTCTGGCGCAATGCGAGACTTGGCGGGCGTCGACGGTGATGCTCGATTCCGCGGTGACCACCACCATTACGGGCAGGATCGAAAGACGCGAGGCCGATGACAAAGGACGCTGGCGCTATGTCGTCGCCCTGGAGTCAACGGAAAAACCGGCCATTCGCCGGCCGCCGGCGCAGGTCACCATTTTCGTGCGCAAACAACTCCAGCCCTTTGAACTCGGCGATCGCATTCAGGGGAGGGCCCGGCTGACGCCGCCGGCCGGACCCGCCTTGCCTGGCCTCAACGATTTCGCCTTCAGCGCCTATTTCGATGGCACCGGGGCGAATGGCTTTGCCTATGGAGCGCCGACGCTATTGTCGCCGGCCGGTGATGTTTCCCAAGGATCGGTTCTCGACAAGGCGGATATCTGGCTTGCGCGTTTGCGCAGCAGCATCGGCGACCGGATCAGGATGCTTCTACCCGGCGATACCGGCGCCTTCGCGGCATCGCTTGTCACCGATGAGAGACGCGCGATCTCGGATGATACGACGGAAGCACTGCGGACCTCGGGTCTTGCGCACATCATCGCAATCTCCGGTCTAAACATGGCGCTGTCTGCAGGCATCTTTTATGTCGGCCTGCGCTATGCGCTTAGTCTATTTTTCGGCGTGGCACAGGCTTGGCCGACGAAGAAGATTGCAGCCTTCGGCGCGCTGATCACGGTGACGGCCTATTATCTCATTTCCGGCTTCGGCGTATCGGCAGAGCGCGCTTTCATCATGATGGCGATCATGCTGGTCGCCGTGCTCTTCGACCGGCCATCCCTCAGTCTTCGCAATGTGGCGCTCTCGGCGATCGTCATCCTCATTCTGTCGCCGTCCGAGGCGCTCGGACCGAGTTTCCAGATGTCCTATGCCGCGACATTGGCCTTGGTGTCGGGTTATTCGCTGTGGACGAGGAGGCCGCATCGAGAGAGCGTCCTCTCCCGCTTCCGGCTCGTGCGTCCGCTGCTATTCGTTTCACGCTTCTTCGGCGGCATATTGTCGACCTCCTTTATCGGCGGCGCGTCGACCGCGATCTTCTCGATAGAGCATTTTCACCGCTTGGCGACATACGGCCTTATCGCCAATTTGGCGGCCATGCCGGTCGTCTCCTTTGTCGTCATGCCGTTTGGCATGGCCGCCACGATGCTGATGCCATTTGGCGTCGATGCTCCATTCTGGCAGATCACCGGTGCGGGACTTGATGCCGTCATCGTCATTGCCAAAACGGTTGCCGCTTGGGGCGGTAACATTCCCTTTGGCCGACTACCGGTCTGGCTGTTCCCCACGGTCATAGCCGGCTTCTTGCTGATGACCCTGCTCAAAACATGGCTGCGGCATGCAGGCGCGCTTTTGATCATCGGTTCGATCGCAGTCGTGGCGCTCAGTCCCGGTGTCCCGAAACCCGATCTGATGATCTCCGAGGACGGCACATTGGTTGCTTTGTTGCGCAACGGTGCATTGACGACCAACCGTGAAAAGCCGCCCGATTTCATCTTCGAGCAATGGCAAAGAGCCCTGGCGATCACCGAGCAGCAACCGCCGACGATGCTTCCGCCCGACAGCCAGCTCCCTAAAATCAGCAAATCAGACAAGCATCGACGCTTGAGTTCCGACGAACAGACCGCCGTTCGAAAGGCGATGGATGCGGCACTGGATAAGGCCGGGCAGGGTGGATTCGCCTGCCAGAAAGGGGCTTGGTGCGTGGCAATGCTGGCGAATGGCGACATGCTCGTCACCATCGAAGACGCTGCCTGTCTCGCCCCGGCCTGCGATACCGCCAATATCGTCGTCACGCCCGTACGGCTTCGCCTGGATCGCTGCCGCTCCGGCGCCCAACTTTTCACAGGTGCAACGCTGCGTCGCACCGGATCCATCGAAATGAATCTCAGCGCCGAGAAACCGGTCATAACGGCGGCATTTGAAAATCTGACGCGGTCATGGAGTCTTCATCGCGCTTATGATTGGCGAACCGGGACTTTCGGAGCACCGATCGCACCGGTGTCACCCGTCAGTGATAGCGGCGAATGAGGCCGACGAGCTTGCCTTGTACTTTCACGCGATCCGGCCCAAAGATGCGAGTCTCATAAGCCGGGTTCGCTGCCTCAAGCGCGATCGAGGCTCCCTTGCGGCGGAAGCGCTTCAGCGTCGCCTCTTCGTCATCGACGAGAGCAACGACGATGTCGCCCGGATTGGCGGTCGTGGCGTTGCGGATAATGACGGTATCGCCGTCAAAGATGCCGGCATCGATCATCGAGTCGCCCTTGACCTCCAGCGCATAATGCTCACCGGAGCCGAGCATGTCGGCAGGAACCGTGATGTCATGGGTATTGTTCTGGATGGCCGAGATCGGAACGCCAGCGGCGATGCGGCCCATGACGGGGACCGAAACCGAACTGTTTTCCTCACTTGCCGGCTTGGCGGGAGCGGGCGGCGGCACAAGCTGCGGTTTGCCAAGGCTACCCTCGATGACGCTCGGCGAAAAGCCGCGGCGCGGCTGCAGACTGGGGCTATAGGCCTCTGGCAGCTTGATGACTTCCAGCGCCCGGGCTCGGTTTGGCAGGCGGCGTATGAAACCGCGTTCTTCCAAGGCCGTGATGAGACGGTGGATACCCGATTTTGACGCAAGGTCCAGCGCATCTTTCATCTCATCGAAGGATGGCGGAACACCGGACTCCTTCATTCGTTCGTGAATGAAGAGAAGCAGTTCCTGCTGCTTGCGCGTCAACATCGTTTTGAACCTCGGGAGTGAGAAGGTGTCGTGAAACAAATCCAGAACGGACACTATATGTTCCATATGTGTTCTGCAAGCCCTTAAATTTTGGTGAAGATTTTGTAAGCGCAACAAATAAATGGGAACATAACAGGTCCTGGGCGGACAGATTTTTTCGATACACCCAAGCTAAATGCAGGAAATATATCAGGAACTCTGCGGGAAGCGATTTCTACCCATCGGGGATAGCCCATTAAAAAAAAGCGATGAGAAGCCATCTTGTTTGCGCAATAAGCTCTTTGGGGGACGATGCTCGCCGAACGAAGGGAGTAAGCTATGGATCAGACTTGGAAATCGCATTCGCAGCGGCTTTGATCGGCGCCGTCCGTAGCGATATTGGACGGGGATTCAATAGGTTGAGCTTTTTCTGGAACTCCCGTGCCGGTGCTCGAGCAAGGTGCGATCGTTGGCGATCTGCCTCAGCATGCTGCGCCCGGCCAGAATCATCTCGAAGAGGAAGGCCACAAAAGCGCCCATGAGCGCGATGACCGCGAGGCCGAAGAACCACAGCAGCAGCTGCTCGCGAAATTGCTGACGAATCGCGCCTCCCATGAGGCCGAGCGTTGCAAGGCATGTGCACACGCCCGATGCTGTGGCGATCAGGACGGCAACCTCAAGCGCCAATGTTCGCCGCCGCAGATAATAGAGCTGCAGCAACCGCGTTTCGTCCGGATCGTCCGAAGTAACCCGTTCGAAAAGGCTGTTGACCCGGTCGGAGACCCGAGCGAGCCTTGCCGAGAAGACATTGAGGCACCCGGCGGTGCCGGCCAGCAGAAAGACCGGTGTCAGTGCTATTTGAATAACGTGCGCGGCAATGGAAGATAACTGGTCGCTCAGCACACTGGATCTCCTTCTATCGAACGTCATCCGGTATCGTCCCCCGACGTTGTCGCCTTCAAAGAGACGCTTCGAGAGGGTAGTGGCTGATCTCACGCGAAGGTTTTACGTCGGTGGCGACGGCGATACCGTCATTTGGTCAGTGATCCTCTTCCTCTGCAGTGTCATTGCGGCGATTGCGGCGTCGGATTTCTCCTCTCCACCCACCTGCACCGTCGGTTGGGCGAATTCGATACCATTTTCCATGAAGGCGTCGCGGATCATGGTGTAAGCCTGCCGCCGTATGTAAGTCTGCCGGCCGGGAAGGGCGGTAAACGCGAAGCTCAGTTCGATACCGAAGTCGCCAATCTGCTCGACACCCTTCATTTTCAGCGTCTCCAGAATCTGCGGCCCGATTTCCGGGTCTTCCTTCAACTGCTCTCCGATTTGCTTGACGATCGCTTTCGCCTTGGCAACGTCGGTGTTGAACGGAACCCGCAGCAGGAATTTATCGATCGCCCAGTCGCGGCTCATGTTCTGAACGGCGCCGAGCTCGCCGAAGGGCACCGTGAATACGGGTCCGCGATGATGGCGAAGCCTGACGGAGCGGAGGCTGAAGGATTCCACCGTCCCCTTGTAGCTGCCGCTTTGAATATATTCGCCAACGCGGAAGGCATCATCCATCAGATAGAAAATGCCGCTGACGATATCCTTGACCAGCGTTTGCGAGCCGAAGCCGATCGCTACGCCGAATATTCCGGCTCCCGCAATCAACGGCCCGATCTGAACGCCCATTTCGGAGAGCACGGTAAGGGCCGCCGCGGCGATGACGATGGCTGCGAGCGCGTTGCGGAAGATCGGCAGCAAAGTGCGAAGTCTGCCCGCGCGGGCGGCTTCCGTCGACAGCGAGGATGCGCTGTTGTCGGCGGTGCTTAATTTCTCGTCGATGAATGCCTTCGACAATTGCCAGCAGAGATCGGCCAAAATCAGTATGACAACGCTCTTCAGAGCGCCGCGGACGGCGGCGTCGATCGCCGGATTTTCTCGTGCGAGAATGTTGGGATCATAGTGCCATACGAATGTGATCCAGGCGACCGCGGCCGCGATGACGACCGCCCGTGCGCCGCGGACGGCCAGCACCATACGCGCGCTGTTCTTATTGTCGCTAGGCCAGCGTCCTTTTGCAAATGCTTCAGCCGTTCGTCCGACAGCAGCCAGCAGCGCCGGAAGAACAACGAGATAGATGCCAAGCCAAAAAAGCCCGAGGAAATTGGCCACCCAAAGAAGCCATAGGCAGATCGCATAGAGCGAATAGAAGGTGTTCATAAGCGCGAGCTGTCTGGGAACGGTTGTCTTGCTCGGTCGTCGCCACACGGCTTCCAGCGCGATCAGCAATAAGAGGATTGAAAAGCTAAAGGAAACAAGAATACCGACATTCCTATCGACGGAGAGCGGACTGGTCAGCGAGGTCGTCGCGCCCGCCACAGCCAGGACGCCAATAAACATACGTGCCCTGCGATAGCCGAAGGCGGATAGGGCGCCCGCATCCATCGATAGTTTGCAGACAGCGAACGCAAGGCGAGCGGCGATGAACGCCACCAGATAAAACAGGATCACGGCGTGCAGAAGCGGTGGCCAGTCTATGGCAAGGAAAATGGCGGAGCTGACGAGGGTGAAACTGATCCACGGTCCGAATTCTCCGATCGTATGGGCGATGAGAGGATTTTGAAACCGCGCTTTGAGGACGGTCTTTTTGAAAAACCATTCGCCTGCGAGCCCGACGCAAACCAATGCGGCGAACATTACGA
The DNA here is from genome assembly GCF_000426285.1 of Rhizobium leucaenae USDA 9039. GTDB lineage: Bacteria > Pseudomonadota > Alphaproteobacteria > Rhizobiales > Rhizobiaceae > Rhizobium > Rhizobium leucaenae. The sequence continues at coordinate 6,691 of NZ_AUFB01000011.1, forward strand.
TTGCGGGGGCAAAGCCGTTGCTCCTTGCCTGCTCACGCACCCTACGCGTTGCATCGGCGATCTGCACCGGGACATCTGGGATCGCCGAGCGCAGTGCCTGATATCGGGCCCGAGCGCGGGCTTCCCCGGTTTCGATCAGCGTTGCCGTCGCCGAAGATGGCTGCTGCTGCTCCACTGCCTGCCGCTTTTCCAACCACTGACGCAACTCCGGATCATTCATCAAACGCAGTAGTTCCGATAGCTTCGCGGGTGGCGCGGGGACTGCTTCCGGCGATTGCGCCTGACACGGCTGCGGCGCGACAGCGGCAAAGAGAAGCACGAGCACAAGGGGGATCAAGCCACTGCGTATGAGGGCAGCCCCGAGCGGGACAGGGTTCCTGAATCCTCGGACATATCCCATCAGGGCAAAATGAAGAGAAGCCGCTAAGTGTAAGACCGGGCGTATGGGCGCCCCCTCGACGAGCATCAAGCGCATGTCTCCCCCAAGCACCCGACAATCAAATTAAATACCGCTGCAAAGATAGAAGTAACCGCAGGCCGCTTTCCTGTCTTTCCGAGATCGGATGGTGAATTGCGTCAGCTTTGGACAATCCGAACGGAAGAATGTGCATCTTGTCTTGCTGCCGGGAAATGGACTTGTCGGCTCAATCCTCTCCGTGCCACTCACCGCTGGCTTCGCTACAGGCAAGTTTGTTGCAGTACGATCGGGATATTGCTTGAATTATCGCCCTCTCACAAGGGAGAGTTTTATGCCGCTGCATATATAATTCGGCTGGTTGACCTGCGGATTTTAGAGGTGTTCCTCGCGGGTCCGCAGTTCTCCGGTAACGCTTTGATCTTGAATTGAACAGCAGATGGGCGCAAACCTGCCGACGAATGAAGGGGAAGATCATGACCTCATCGCCGCATCCGCTGGATCATCTCGTTCTGCCGACGGTCAATATCGCTGTGGCGCGGGAACGCTTGGGCAAGCTCGGCTTTACCGTTGCCCCCGACGCTCGTCATCCCTTCGGCACGGAGAACGCCTGCGTTTTCTTTCCCGACAACATCTATCTGGAGCCCTTGGGTGTCGCGTCTCGGGAGCAGCGCCAGAACAGCGTGGCGGAGGGTAATGTTTTCGTCGCTCGCGACCAGGCCTATCGTTTTCGCATCGGTGATGAAGGTTTTTCGGCCATCGTTTTCGGCACGGATAATGCGGTCGCCGATGATGAGCGGTTCCGGGCAAATACGATATCGGCCGGAAACATGCTGGATTTTTCCCGGCCGATGCGTATGCCGGACGGCTCCGAAGTAATGGCGGGATTCCGTCTCGCTTTCGCAGCCGATCTGCGTTCGCCGGATTTTTTCACCTTCTGCTGCCAGCGCATCAATCCATTGCCGGCCGATCGCAGTGCCCTGGAGCGGCATGCCAATGGCGTGACCGGCATTGCAAAAATTGCCGTGTCGACGCCGAAGCCGGCTGCGTTCCGGGGCTTTTTCGAGCAGGTCGTGGGTGGACCAAAGATAATGGATCATTCTTTCGGCCTGACTATCCATTCAGCCAATGCAGCGGTCGAGATATTGACCTCCGAGGGTATGGAAGCCTTTTACGATTGGCCGGTGCCTTCGGAGGATCCCGGCCTTCGCGCACGGGCAATCCTTTTCAAGACCCGCGATCTTTCCGTGACATCGGCGCATTTGACTGCTAACGGCGTCACATACACGCGTAAAAACAATCGTATTCTGGCAAAGCCCGCCCCTGGACAGGGCGCGCTGTTCGCCTTCGAGGAGATAGCATGAATACCAATTCCGAAGTGACCGTCGGTGAGGGAGCCTCCAAGGTCCTGTTCTCCAATACGTCAAAGTTGTCGCTGATTGCCGGCCCCTGTCAGATGGAAAGCCGCGATCATGCCTTCATGATCGCCGGCGTGTTGAAGGAACTCTGCGATAAGCTCGGTGTCGGCCTTGTCTACAAGTCGTCCTTCGACAAGGCGAACCGTACGTCTCTCTCAGGCAAGCGCGGCATTGGCCTGGAAATGGCGCTGGAAGTCTTTGCCGACCTCAAGAAGGAATATGGCTTTCCGGTTTTGACCGACATTCATACCGAAGAGCAGTGCGCCATCGTTGCTAAGACGGTCGATATTCTGCAGATCCCGGCGTTCCTCTCGCGCCAGACCGACCTTCTTGTCGCCGCCGCCAAGACCGGCCGCGTGGTCAATGTCAAGAAGGGGCAGTTCCTCGCGCCCTGGGACATGAAGAACGTGCTCGCCAAGCTGAACGACAGCGGCAATCCGAATATCCTCCTCTGCGAGCGCGGCGCCTCCTTCGGTTACAACACGCTCGTTTCCGATATGCGCTCGCTGCCCATCATGGCGGCAATGGGTGCGCCGGTGGTCTTCGACGCGACCCATTCCGTGCAGCAACCGGGCGGGCAAGGCGGTTCGACTGGCGGTGACCGCCGATTTGTCGAAACTCTGGCGCGCGCCGCCGTTGCCGTTGGCATTGCCGGTCTCTTCGTCGAAACCCATGAGGATCCGGACAATGCGCCGTCCGATGGTCCGAACATGGTCTATCTGAAGGACATGCCGCGGCTTCTGGAAAAGCTGCTGGCCTTCGACGCGATCGCCAAAGCCTGAGAAATGGGAGGCGTTCAACAGGCTGACATGAACTTGCGCTACGCGGCCTGTAGGACCCTTGATCAAGGATGTGGAGCGGCATTGTAATTTCCGCGTCTTCGACTAAGACAGATTTCAATCGATTTATAACCAGCGAGCAGGAACCTATCATGACCGCAATCACCGACATTATCGCCCGCGAGATTCTCGACAGCCGTGGCAATCCCACCGTCGAAGTCGATGTGTACCTCGAAGATGGCAGCATGGGCCGCGCTGCGGTTCCGTCGGGCGCTTCGACGGGCGCACATGAAGCCGTCGAAGTTCGCGACGGCGGCAAGCGTTACCATGGCAAGGGTGTCGAAAAGGCCGTTGAAGCCGTCAACACCGAGATCTTCGACGCGATCGGCGGCATTGACGCGGAAAACCAGATCCAAATCGACAACATCATGATCGAGCTCGACGGCACGCCGAACAAGTCGCGCCTCGGCGCCAATGCCATCCTCGGCGTGTCGCTCGCAACCGCCAAGGCCGCTGCCCAGAGCGCCAACCTGCCGCTCTACCGCTATGTCGGCGGCGCCCATGCCCGCCTGCTGCCGGTTCCGATGATGAACATCATCAACGGCGGCGCTCATGCCGACAATCCGATCGACTTCCAGGAGTTCATGATCCTGCCGGTCGGCGCAGATACCCTCCGCGACGCCGTGCGCATGGGTTCGGAAATCTTCCACGTTCTCAAGAAGGAACTGGCTTCGCAGGGCCACAACACCAATGTCGGCGATGAAGGCGGCTTCGCGCCCGGCCTCTCCAGCGCCCCTGCTGCCCTCGACTTCATCATGAAGTCCATCGAAAAGGCGGGCTATAGGCCGGGAGACGAAATCGCTCTCGGCCTCGACTGCGCTTCGACGGAATTCTTCAAGGACGGCAAGTACGTTCTGGAAGGTGAAGGCCGCACGCTGGAATCCGGCGCCATGGCCGAATACCTTGCCGAGCTCGCCGCCAAATATCCGATCATTTCGATCGAAGACGGCATGGCCGAAGACGATTGGGAAGGCTGGAAGATCCTGACTGACCTCACCGGCAAGAAGACGCAGCTTGTCGGCGACGACCTGTTCGTTACGAACTCCGCTCGTCTGCGCGACGGCATCCGCATGGGCGTCGCCAACTCGATCCTCGTCAAGGTCAACCAGATCGGCTCGCTGACGGAAACCCTCGATGCCGTCGAAACCGCGCACAAGGCCAATTATACGGCCGTCATGTCGCATCGTTCCGGCGAAACCGAAGATTCGACCATTGCCGATCTTGCCGTTGCGACCAACTGCGGTCAGATCAAGACCGGCTCGCTGTCGCGTTCCGATCGCCTTGCCAAGTACAATCAGCTCATCCGCATCGAAGAAGCGCTCGGCCCTCAGGCACAATATGCCGGCCGTTCCATCCTTCGCGGCTGATAGCGCGTACCCCTGAAATTCCGGGGATTTTCGGAAAGGCTTGGCCTGCATCGGATAACGATCCGAGTCGCCTTATAAGCCAATAATTTCCAGCTCTTGAACCGCGCCTTCGGGCGCGGTTTTTTGTTGGAAAAATGGCAGAGTCAACGGATGGTTAATCTCTGACGGCTAGTGTTGTCATAGATGTTTGATTTAGCGTGATCTTCTCCGAAACCGCTTCGTATTTCAGTCGCGGACCTGGGTTCGGGGTCATTCTCGGCAGAGCGTTTTGAGCAAGCGAGTATGTGGACAAAATATCATAAGAAGAGAAAGTTCGGCCGTTTCGTTCTTCCCGCCATCACGGTCGCTTTCGTGAGCTATTTCGGCTACCACTGCATTCACGGCGATTACGGTCTGAAGGCGACCGAGGTCTTCGAGAAGCAGCGCATCGACCGCAGCAAGGAACTCGCCGATCTCGTCGCTAAGCGCGAACACCTTGAAAAGGAAGTGGCTTTGCTCAGCGATGGCTCGCTGGACAAGGACATGCTCGACCAATATGCGCGCTATCAACTGACTTATTCCAAGGCCGACGAAATCCTCATCTTCAACAAATAGACATAATTAACCGAATTCCGGTTAATTGCCTTTTTTATAATCATATCAATCGCTTGCGAAGAATATGAGCCATGCAATTATAGCATTGCTGTGGCGAGCAATCTTCCCTATGTTACGCGGCACTACATAACGAGGCCACTCACATAGGGAGAGTTGAATGGCGCCGCGAAAATCCGCGTCCGTTTCCAGCCGCAAAACGACATCCAAGCCTGCCAGAGACACCAATGGTGGTGCGATCGCGGAATTCGACCGCGATGCGGAGCTCAAGGCCTATCGTGAGATGCTCCTGATCCGCCGCTTCGAAGAGAAGGCCGGCCAGCTCTACGGCATGGGCTTCATCGGCGGTTTCTGTCACCTCTACATCGGCCAGGAAGCTGTCGTCGTCGGCATGCAATTGGCGCTGAAGGAAGGCGACCAGGTCATCACCGGCTACCGCGACCACGGCCACATGCTGGCAACCGGCATGAGCGCCCGCGGCGTCATGGCCGAGCTCACCGGACGCCGGGGCGGCTATTCCCGAGGGAAGGGCGGCTCCATGCATATGTTCTCCAAGGAAAAGAACTTCTACGGCGGCCATGGCATCGTCGGCGCGCAGGTCTCGCTCGGCACCGGCCTCGGCTTCGCCAACTGGTATCGCGGCAATGACAATGTCAGCGTCGCCTATTTCGGCGATGGCGCCGCCAATCAGGGCCAAGTCTCCGAAAGCTTCAACATGGCGCAGCTCTGGAAGCTGCCGGTGATCTACGTGATCGAGAACAACCGTTACGCTATGGGCACGTCGACGGCGCGCGCAACGGCGCAGGCCGACTTCTCCAAGCGCGGCTCCTCCTTCGGCATTCCCGGCATCCAGGTCGACGGCATGGATGTCCGCGCCGTCAAGGCCGCTGCCGACGAAGCTGTCGAATATTGCCGTTCCGGCAAGGGTCCGATCATTCTGGAAATGCTGACCTATCGCTACCGCGGCCATTCCATGTCGGATCCGGCCAAGTATCGTTCCAAGGACGAAGTGCAGAAGATGCGCTCCGAGCATGACCCGATCGAGCAGGTTCGCGCACGCCTTCTGGAAAAGGGCTGGGCATCGGAAGACGAGCTGAAGGCGATCGATAAGGACGTCCGCGACATTGTCGCCGATAGCGCCGATTTCGCCCAGAACGATCCGGAGCCGGATGCATCCGAGCTCTACACTGACATTCTGCTCTAATCGGGGAGGGACGATCCATGCCCATCGATATTCTCATGCCCGCCCTTTCTCCGACGATGGAAGAGGGCACCCTTTCCAAATGGCTCAAGCAGGAAGGCGACAAGGTCGCTTCCGGTGACGTCATTGCCGAAATCGAGACCGACAAGGCCACCATGGAAGTGGAAGCCGTCGACGAAGGCGTCATCGGCAAGCTGCTGGTTCCGGCCGGTACGGAGAACGTCAAGGTCAACGCCAAGATCGCCGTGCTGCTGCAGGATGGTGAATCGGCCGATGCGATTTCGAATGCTCCGGTTGCCGCCCAGCCGGCTTCTGTCGCTGCTCCCCAGGTCGCACAGGAAGAAAAGCCGACAAATACCGGCTCTGCTGCCGCACCGGTCCCGGCCGAGCCGAAGGCATCCGTTCCGAACGATCCGGAAATCCCGGCAGGCACTGAAATGGTCTCCATGACGGTGCGCGAAGCGCTCCGCGATGCGATGGCCGAAGAAATGCGCGCCAATGCGGACGTCTTCGTCATGGGCGAAGAAGTCGCCGAATATCAGGGTGCCTACAAGGTTACCCAGGGCCTGCTGCAGGAATTCGGTCCCCGCCGCGTTGTCGATACCCCGATTACCGAGCATGGTTTTGCCGGCGTCGGCGTCGGTGCCGCGATGGCTGGCCTTCGTCCGATCGTCGAATTCATGACCTTCAATTTCGCCATGCAGGCGATCGATCAGATCATCAACTCCGCCGCCAAGACGCTTTATATGTCCGGCGGCCAGATGGGCGCTCCGATCGTCTTCCGCGGCCCGAACGGCGCGGCCGCTCGCGTCGCCGCCCAGCACAGCCAGGACTATGCTGCCTGGTACAGCCATATTCCGGGCCTCAAGGTCGTCATGCCCTATACGGCAGCCGACGCCAAGGGCCTGCTGAAGGCCGCAATCCGCGATCCGAACCCGGTCATCTTCCTTGAAAACGAAATTCTCTACGGCCAGCACTTCGACGTTCCGAAGCTCGACGATTTCGTTCTGCCGATCGGCAAGGCCCGCATCCATCGTTCCGGCAAGGACGCAACGGTCGTCTCCTTCGGTATCGGCATGACCTATGCCACCAAGGCGGCTGCCGAGCTGGAAGCCCAGGGCATCGATGTCGAGCTGATCGACCTTCGCACCATCCGCCCGATGGACCTACCGACCATCATCGAATCCGTCAAAAAGACGGGTCGCCTGGTGACGGTCGAGGAAGGCTATCCGCAGTCTTCCGTCGGCACGGAAATCGCCACCCGCGTCATGCAGCAGGCCTTCGATTATCTCGACGCGCCGATCCTGACGATCGCTGGCAAGGATGTGCCCATGCCCTACGCTGCCAACCTCGAGAAGCTGGCGCTTCCGAATGTCGGTGAAGTGGTCGATGCGGTGAAAGCCGTTTGCTACAAATAAGGGGAGGGCTCTTCGATGCCTATCAACATCACTATGCCTGCCCTCTCGCCGACCATGGAAGAGGGCAACCTCGCCAAGTGGCTGGTCAAGGAAGGCGATAAGATCAAGTCCGGTGACGTCATCGCCGAGATTGAGACCGACAAGGCGACGATGGAAGTCGAAGCCGTCGACGAAGGCACCGTTGCCAAGATCGTCGTTCCCGCCGGCACCGAAGGCGTTAAGGTCAACGCGCTGATCGCCGTTCTGGCCGGCGAAGGCGAAGACGTCTCCGCCGCTGCCTCGGGCGCTGCCGCTCCGGCTGCAGCACCTGCGCCGAAAGCGGAAACGGCTCCGGCTCAATCCGCTCCTACGGCACAGCCCGCGCCGGTAGCGCCTGCGGCTCTCACGACGGATAGCCATCGTACCTTCGCCTCGCCGCTCGCTCGCCGCCTTGCCAAAGAGTCGGGCATCGATCTGACTGCGCTCGTCGGCTCCGGCCCGCATGGCCGGGTGGTCAAGAAGGACATCGAAGCTGCCGTTTCCGGTGGTGTCGCCAAGGCCGCTCCGGCGGCGGCTCCCGCTGCCCAGCCGGCCGCGGCTGCACCGGCTCCGGCCCCAGTCGCTGCGAAGGGCATGTCTGATGATGCCGTCCTCAAGCTTTTCGAGCCCGGTTCTTACGAGCTTGTGCCGCATGACGGCATGCGCAAGACGATTGCCAAGCGCCTGCAGGAATCCAAGCAGACGATCCCGCACTTCTACGTCTCGGTCGATTGCGAACTCGATGCACTGCTGGCACTCCGCACGCAGCTCAACGATTCCGCTCCGAAGTCAAAGGACGGCGCGCCGGCGTACAAGCTCTCGGTCAACGACATGGTCATCAAGGCCCTGGCGCTGGCGCTGCGCGACGTTCCGGATGCCAACGTCTCCTGGACCGACAGCAACATGGTCAAGCACAAGCATGCCGATGTCGGCGTTGCCGTTTCCATTCCCGGCGGCCTGATCACGCCGATCATCCGTAGCGCCGAACTGAAGACCCTGTCTGCCATCTCCAACGAAATGAAGGACTACGGCAAGCGCGCCAAGGAGCGCAAGCTGAAGCCCGAGGAGTATCAGGGTGGCACGACGGCCGTGTCGAATATGGGCATGATGGGCGTCAAGAACTTCGCCGCCGTCGTCAACCCGCCGCATGCGACCATTCTGGCCGTCGGCGCGGGCGAGCAGCGTGTGATCGTCAAGAAGGGCGAAATGGCCATCGCCACCATGATGAGCGTTACGCTGTCGACCGACCATCGGGCCGTTGACGGTGCGCTCGGTGCCGAGCTCCTGGCAGCCTTCAAGGGCTACATCGAAAATCCGATGGGGATGCTCGTCTGAGCTAGAGCCGGATGATTTTAGGTCGAATCGACCTAAAATCTGAATCCGCTCTAGAATGAAATAGGTAGAGCGTGATGTCGTCCGAAAACCGCTTACACTTTTCGGCATCACGCTCTGGTCGCGACACGGAGGCATGAATGACCAAGACCGTTCTGTGTTACGGCGACTCGCTGACATGGGGCTATAGCGCCGAAACGATGGGTCGTCATGCCTTCGAAGATCGGTGGCCGAGCGTGCTGCAAAAGGCGCTCGGCGATCAGGTTCGGATCATCCCAGAAGGGCTGAACGGCCGCACCACGGCTTTCGACGATCACCTCGCCGATTGCGACCGTAACGGTGCGAAGGTGTTGCCGACGATCCTGCAGACGCATGCGCCGCTCGATCTCGTCATCATCATGCTGGGCACCAACGACATGAAGCCGGTCATCGCCGGTTCGGCCTTTGCTGCCTTGCAGGGCATCAGCCGGTTGATTCAGCTTGTGCGCAGTCATACATGGCCATTCGATTATGAAGTCCCGGACATCCTGATCGTTGCGCCTCCCGTCATCGCCGAGACTGCCGATCCGGCTTTCGCCGCTCATTTCCTCGGCGCGATCACAGAGTCGGCGAAGCTTGCGACGCTCTACCGCGATCTCGCCGACGAGCTTGGCTGCGGCTTTTTCGATGCAGGCACGGTTGCCGTCACCACGCCGCTCGACGGCGTGCATCTCGATGCAGAAAATACCCGGGCGCTCGGTCGCGGCCTAGAGCCGATCGTGCGAATGATGCTCGGACTTTAATTATTTGATTACGCATGATCTTACTTGAAAGCCGCTTCACAATCTTCGCTTCGCGGTTCTTCGGTTCGCCATCGTGCTTCGGAAAAATCAAGGCGGGCTGAGCTTTGGCCGGCCGCCAACCAAAGGCAGGAAACATATGGCTGAGAATTACGACGTCATCATCATCGGCTCTGGCCCTGGCGGCTATGTTGCCGCCGTGCGCGCCGGCCAGCTTGGTCTGAAGACGGCGATCGTCGAACGCGAGCACCTGGGCGGCATCTGCCTGAACTGGGGCTGCATTCCGACCAAGGCGCTGCTCCGTTCGGCCGAAATCCTCGATCATTCCAATCATCTGAAGGACTATGGCCTTGTCCTCGAAGGCAAGGTGACGCCCGATGTGAAGGCCGTCGTCGCCCGTTCGCGTGGCGTTTCCGCCCGCCTCAACATGGGCGTCGGCTTCCTGATGAAAAAGAACAAGGTCGATGTGATCTGGGGTGAGGCCAAGATCACCAAGGCTTCGACTGGCGCTCAGCCCGGCGAAATCGTCGTCGGCAAGTCGACCAAATCCGTTGTCGAGCCGCAGCATCCACTGCCGAAGAACGTCAAGGGCGAGGGCACCTACACTGCCAAGCATATCATCGTCGCCACGGGCGCCCGCCCGCGCGCGCTGCCCGGCATCGAGCCTGACGGCAAGCTGATCTGGACCTATTTCGAGGCGCTGAAGCCGGATTTCCTGCCGAAATCGCTCGTCGTCATGGGTTCCGGCGCAATCGGCATCGAATTCGCGAGCTTCTATCGCTCGATGGGTGTCGACGTCACGGTCGTCGAAATCATGCCGACCATCATGCCGGTCGAAGACGCCGAAGTCTCCGGTATCGCCCGCAAGCAGTTGGAAAAGCGCGGCCTGAAGATCTTCACCAAGACGAAGGTCACCAAGGTAGACAAGGGCGCGAACAACATCACCGCCCATATCGAGACCGAGGACGGCAAGGTGCAGCAGATCACGGCTGACCGGATGATCTCCGCCGTCGGCGTGCAGGGCAATATTGAAAATCTGGGTCTGGAAGCGCTCGGCGTGAAGACCGACCGCGGTTGCGTCGTCATCGATGGCTACGGCAAGACCAACGTGCCGGGCATCTATGCGATCGGCGATGTTGCCGGCCCGCCGATGCTGGCGCACAAGGCCGAGCATGAGGGCGTTGTCTGCGTCGAGAAGATCGCCGGCCTCCCGAACGTGCATCCGACCGACAAGAGCAAAGTGCCGGGCTGCACCTATTGCCAGCCACAGGTCGCCTCCGTCGGTCTGACGGAAGCAAGGGCAAAGGAACTCGGCCGCGACATCCGCGTTGGCCGCTTCCCGTTTACGGCCAACGGCAAGGCGATCGCGCTTGGCGAGGATCAGGGCCTGTGCAAGGTCATCTTCGACAAGAAGACCGGCGAGTTGCTCGGCGCGCATATGGTCGGCGCCGAAGTGACCGAACTGATCCAGGGCTTTGTCGTCGCCATGAATCTGGAGACGACGGAAGAGGAGCTGATGCACACGATCTTCCCGCATCCGACCGTTTCTGAGACGATGAAGGAAGCCGTGCTGGACGCCTACGGCCGCGTGCTCAACGCTTGATAATCTCCTGGCTCGCCCTTTATCCAGAGGGTGGAAAATCGCAAAGGAAATCATCATGTCTGTCAGTACTGAGGCTTGGGTCGTTTTTCTGTTGATCGGTTTGGTGGCGGGGTTTCTCGCCAGCCTGGTTGTTGGCGGTGGCGGCCTGATCAGTTGTTTGTTGAGCGGCGTGATTGGTGCTTTCGTGGGCGGATTCCTGTTCAATTGGCTGGGAATTTCGCTCGGCATACAAAATGCGCTCGTGGTCGAAATCATTCACGCAACGGTGGGCGCGATTGTCGTGGTCCTGTTTGCAAGAGCGATAGCGTGGGGGTAGAGGTGCGATGGAAGGCGTAGGCTGGCTGGGTCTGATCATTATCGGCGGTCTTGCCGGCTGGCTCGCGGGCAAGCTGATGGAGGTGCGATACGGCATCATCCTCAACATCGTTCTTGGCATTGCGGGCTCGGTCGTTGCTGCGGCCATTCTGGTGCAATTGCATATCGGCGTGCCCGGCGGTCGGATCGGTTATTTCGTCACTGGTTTCATCGGTGCATGCATTCTGATATTTCTCGCCAAACTCGTCCGGCGATGAATAGGCCGCGAGCAAGCGGCGGAAAGTAGACATTTCATGGTCACGATTCTCGACACGATCAATCCCGAAGCCAAGCGCATCAGGCATCCGGAAAAGGCGCATCGGCCGGATACGGAAGTTCTGCGCAAGCCGGACTGGATCCGCGTCAAGGCGCCGACGTCGAAGGGCTATGCCGAGACCCGCTCGATCGTGAAGGAGCACAAGCTCGTCACCGTCTGCGAGGAGGCCGGCTGCCCGAACATCGGCGAGTGCTGGGACAAGAAGCACGCCACTTTCATGATCATGGGCGAGATCTGTACGCGCGCTTGCGCCTTCTGCAACGTCTCGACCGGCAAGCCGAACGCACTCGATATGGCCGAGCCGGAAAACGTCGCCAAGGCCGTCAAGGAAATGGGCCTCAGCCACGTCGTCATCACGTCCGTCGATCGCGACGATCTGGAAGACGGCGGCGCCGAGCACTTCGAAAAGGTGATCTGGGCGATCCGCGCCGCTTCGCCGACAACGACGATCGAAATCCTGACGCCGGACTTCCTGAAGAAGCCGGGTGCCTTGGAGCGCGTCGTCGCCGCCAAGCCGGATGTCTTCAATCACAATATGGAAACTGTCGCCGGCAACTATCTGACCGTGCGTCCCGGCGCCCGCTATTTCCACTCGATCCGTCTGCTGCAGCGTGTCAAGGAACTCGATCCGACCATGTTCACCAAGTCCGGCATCATGGTCGGCCTCGGCGAAGAGCGCAACGAAGTGCTGCAACTCATGGACGACCTCAGGACCGCCGATGTCGACTTCCTGACCATCGGCCAGTATCTGCAGCCGACGCGCAAGCATCATCAGGTCATGAGCTTCGTCACCCCGGACGAATTCAAGTCCTACGAGACGGTTGCCTACACTAAAGGCTTTCTGATGGTCGCTTCCAGCCCGCTCACCCGCTCGTCCCATCACGCCGGCGACGATTTCGCCCGGCTGCGGGCCGCCCGTGAGAAGAAGGTTCTGCTGGCTGCGGAGTAAAATTCCAATCTCTTGCATTTTGAACGAACCGCGGCGATTGTGCCGCGGTTTTTGTTCTACCGTCATCAGATCGTCATCTGCGCTACAGCCTCTGAGAGTGGGGGGAAACGTGATGGATCAGATCGCAATTAAGTTGGATAACGAGGTGACCGATCTGAGGCAGGCAGCGGATCATATCCGCGGCGCTGACCGCATTCTCGTTATGGGCTGCTCGGGAGGTGGGAAATCGACCCTGTCTCAGCAGATCTGCGCGCACTTGGATTTGCCTTACGTCTCGATGGATCGCGAGTTTTTCTGGCTACCGGGCTGGATAAACCGAGACAAGGCGGAGGAGCGCGCCCTGATCGCAGCCAAGGTCGCCGAGGAGCGTTGGCTCATTGATGGGACGGCACCATCAAGTTTTGATCTGAGGTTGCCCCGAACAGAGCTCGTCCTTTGGGTACGCATGCCGCGCTGGCTGTGCATGTGGGGCGCTTTGTCGAGAGCGCTGCGATGGCTTGGGCGGTCGCGCCCCGATATGGCGCCGGGTTGTCCCGAGCGTATCGATTGGGAATTCCTGCGTTACATCTGGGATTGGGAGCGCAAGTTTGCTCCCAAGGTACTTGCCGGCATCGCTCAACACGCTCCTGATGTCCCCGTTCTACAGCTAAAATCCCGCGGCGAAATGCGCAGGCTTCTTGATCTTCTGAGCCGTCCTGCTTAATTGCCGCTCATGCCTCAGTTTGAAACGCACCGCCCCGTACCGCACTCGCCTGACCAGATGTTCGATCTCGTTGCCGATGTCGAGCGCTATCCGGAATTCCTGCCGCTTTGCGAGGCGCTGGTTGTCCGCAACCGCAAGGAGCGCGACGGCAAGATATTGTTGGTCGCCGACATGACTGTCGGCTACAAAGCGATCCGCGAGACCTTTACGACACAGGTACTGCTCAACAAGGCGGAACGGGCGATCGATGTGAAGTATATCGACGGGCCGTTCAAATATCTCGACAACCGCTGGCGCTTCACGCCGTCGGAAAACGGCGGATGCAGCATTGATTTCTTCATCGACTACGAATTCAAGAGTCGCATCCTTGGCGCCCTGATGGGATCGATGTTCGATCGCGCTTTCCGTATGTTCACGGATGCCTTCGAGACACGCGCGAAGAAGATCTACGCCTGAAGCGGGGGCGCGGTGCTACTTGCCAAGAGTGATGAGCATTTCCAATGCGGTCTTTAAGGTGGCGAGCCGAACCTTGTCGCGGCCGATATCGCCATAGCGCATTTCATGATGGATGAGGCCGCCCGTGCGTGCCTTGGCGGCGAGGTGAACGAGGCCGACCGGTTTGTCCGCAGAGCCGCCACTCGGTCCGGCGACGCCGGTCACGGCAACGGCAAGATCGGCGCGCGAGCGGAAAAGGGCGCCATGAACCATCTGCAGTGCCGTCTCTTTGGAAACGGCACCGAACTGCGCCAGGGTCTGCTCTTGCACGCCAAGCATGTCCATCTTCGCCGTATTCGTATAGGTGACGAAGCCGCGGTCAACGACTGCCGATGAGCCGGGAATTTCCGTCAAGGCACCCGCGATCAGCCCGCCGGTGCAGGATTCCGCCGTGGCGACCATCCAGCCCTTGGCCGCGAAATCGGTGATGATGCCTTGGGCGAGCGCCAGAATATCGTCGGGAAAATGAGTCATACCTTGCCTCCCCGATAAACCACCGTCGCCGTGGCAATGGCCGCGATGCCCTCGCGGCGCCCGACGAAACCGATCTTTTCGTTCGTGGTCGCTTTCACCGAGCAGCGTTCAAGGCTGATTCCCAGGAATTCCGAGAGTTTGGCGCGCATCGCCTCGCGGTGCGGCCCAACCTTCGGCGCCTCGGCGATCAGCGAGACATCGGCATTCATGATCGTGCCGCCGTGGTCGCGAACGATCTTGGCCGCATGTTCGATGAAGATGCGGGAGGGTGCGCCCTTCCATTGCGGATCGGAGGGCGGAAAGTGGTCGCCGATGTCGCCGGCGCCGCAGGTAGCGAGCAAAGCATCCGTCAGGGCATGCAAGGCGACATCGGCATCGGAATGTCCCTTTAGCTTCTGGTCGTGCGGAATGAAGACGCCGCAGAGCGTCACGCCATCGCCGGGCTCGAGCTGGTGGACGTCATAGCCGTTGCCGGTGCGCACATCCGGCAGCAGGCCGGCGGAAAGCTTTTCATCGGCCATGGCGATATCCCTTTTGATCGTCAGTTTGACGTTGTCGGCGCTGCCGGCAACGAGCGTCACCGGTAGACCCGTCCATTCGGCGATGGCAGCATCGTCGGTGAAATCCGTCTTGTCCTCGGCTGCGGCTTTTTCATGAGCCGCCAGAATATCGGCAAAACGGAAGGATTGCGGCGTCTGTGCGGCGTAGAGCCCTGAGCGGGGCACGGTTTCGGTCACCAAACCATCCGCATCGGCTCGTTTCAACGTATCCGTGACCTGCATGGCGGGCAGCACGGCCAGTGCGCCGGCGGCCAGCGCCGCGGCAACACGATCGAGCAGATCATGGTCAAAGAAGGGACGCACGGCGTCGTGGATCATGACATGCGTCACACCGGCATTTTGCAATTGCCGTAACCCGGCAAGCACCGATTGCTGACGGGAAGCCCCCCCGAAAGCAATTTCGACCGCAGGCGAATCGGCAACCTGTTGCAGGGCGGTTTGCAACAATGTCTCGTCGTCGCGATGGATGACGATCACAATCTTTGCTGCTTGTGGCCATGTCACGAATTTTTCAAGCGTATGCGCAATAACCGACCGGCCGCCGATCGGGCGATACTGCTTCGGGCCTTCCTCGGGCGATCCAGCCCGCTCGCCACGTCCGGCTGCCACGATCACGATTCCGATCGACATCGGTTGCATTGAGTGCATTTGCGTCATAAACCCCAGGGATGAAAGGCTTTCGCTCCAGCATGATCTCCAAAATTGCAAAATGGTTTTTGGACAGCATCTTGCCGAGCAGACCGCCCAAGCCGGACCTCGCTCCAGCAGGGTCTATCGTCTTGAATGGGTATTTTCCAGCTTTTGCCCGAAAAATATCGGCATTCTCCGAAACCCCTTGGCAAGCTTCATAAGATTGTCTAAAAATAGTGCAGATATATGGTGTGCCTGAAAGATAATCATTTGTTTCCGTCCGAACTTGCAGCCCCATTTTTCATCGGCCCGGTGCCCATCCGCAATCGCGTGATCCTCGCGCCGATGTCAGGCGTAACCGATTTGCCTTTCCGTCAGCTCGCTTTGCGCTATGGGGCCGGCCTCGTCGTGACGGAAATGGTCGCCAGCCGCGAATTGGTGCAGGACACGGCGGAATCCTGGGCGCGCCTGAAAGGCGCTGGGCTTAAGCCGCATATGGTGCAACTGGCCGGTCGTGAGGCGCATTGGATGGCAGAGGCAGCGAAGATTGCCGCCGACAATGGCGCTGATATCATCGATATCAATATGGGCTGCCCGGCCAAGAAGGTCATTGGCGGCTATTCCGGTTCGGCGCTGATGCGTGATCCGGATCATGCGCTGAGCCTGATCGAGGCGACGGTCAAGGCTGTTGATATTCCGGTAACGCTGAAGATGCGGCTTGGCTGGGACGAAAACTCCCTAAACGCGCCGCATATCGCCTGCCGCGCCCAGCAGGCTGGAATCCAGCTCGTCACCATTCATGGGCGCACGCGCATGCAGTTTTATGAGGGCAGGGCGGATTGGGATGCGATCCGCGCCGTGCGCGAGGTCGTCTCCATTCCGCTGGTCGCCAATGGCGATGTCGACACGCCGGAGGATGCGCGCGAAATCCTTCGCCGCTCCGGTGCCGACGCCGTCATGGTTGGTCGCGGCTGCCAGGGGCGGCCCTGGCATGCGGGTGTGCTTGCCGGCCATCCTCATCCGGACCATGGCGATATCGCCGACATCGCCCTCGAACATTATCAGATGATGTTGGAATTCTATGGCGAAGCCGTGGGCATTCGTCATGCCCGCAAACATCTCGGCTGGTATCTGGACCGTTACGCTCCCACCATAACAGGCGCTGAAAAGGCAGGAATCATGACTTCGAAAGACAGCCGGGAGGTGGCGGCTTTGTTTCATGCGGCGCTGCAGGCCGGATCCGATCTTCCCCAATGCGCCCAGGAGGCCGCATGAGTTCCAAATCCGATTCTGGAGCTGCGGATCACATGGGGAGCGTCGCCATGGCCGTTCTCAATGCGATCCAGAACCCGGTCGTCATGGTCAACGAGGCCGGCCTGATCGCATTTGCCAATTGGGAGGCGGAAGCCTTCTTCGGCGCCAGCGCCTCGCATCTGTCGCGCTACGAGATTTCCACGTTCATTCCCTTCGGCAGTCCGCTGCTGGCCCTGATCGATCAGGTGCGCGAGCGCCGAGGCCCGGTCAATGAATACCGCGTCGATCTCAGTTCGCCGCGCCTCGGTCAGGACAAGCTGGTGGACATCTATGTCGCGCCTGTTTCGAGCGAACCAGGCTCCGTGGTGATCGTTTTCCAGGAACGGTCCATGGCCGACAAGATCGACCGGCAGTTGACGCATCGTGCCGCCGCCCGTTCTGTGACTGGCCTTGCCTCGATGCTGGCGCATGAGATCAAGAACCCGCTCTCGGGCATCCGCGGTGCGGCCCAATTGCTCGAACAATCGGTAGAGGATGATGATCGCGGTCTGACGCGCCTCATCTGCGACGAGACCGATCGCATCGTCTCGCTGGTCGATCGCATGGAGGTGTTTTCCGACGAGCGTCCGATCGACCGCGTGCCGGTCAACATTCATTCCGTACTCGATCATGTGAAGGCGGTGGCAAAAGCCGGTTTTGCGCGCAACATCAAGGTCACCGAGAATTACGACCCGTCATTGCCGGCGGTTTATGCCAATAGAGACCAGCTCGTGCAGGTCTTCCTCAATCTGGTGAAGAATGCCGCCGAAGCCATTGGCGACCGGCCGGATGGCGAGATCATGCTGACGACGGCCTATCGCCCGGGTATCCGCCTTTCCGTCGCCGGCACGCGCGAGAAGATTTCGCTGCCGCTGGAATTCTGCGTGATCGACAACGGCCCGGGCGTGCCCGCCGATCTCCTGCCGCATCTCTTCGATCCGTTCATCACCACAAAGACGAACGGGACCGGCCTCGGCCTTGCGCTAGTCGCCAAGATCATCGGCGATCATGGCGGCATCGTCGAATGCGACAGCCAGAATCACCGTACCACCTTCCGCGTACTGATGCCGGCTTCCAAGGGCATCACGCTTGAAGATGCTCCTCTTCCGAACTCCACAGGGACTACTCGATGACAGCTACGATCCTTGTCGCCGACGATGATGCGGCCATCCGCACCGTGCTCAACCAGGCTTTGAGCCGCGCGGGCTACGATGTGCGCATCACATCCAACGCCGCCACGCTCTGGCGTTGGGTTTCCGCCGGCGAAGGCGACCTCGTTGTAACCGACGTCGTCATGCCTGACGAAAACGCCTTCGACCTGCTGCCGCGCATCAAGAAGGCGAGGCCGGAGCTGCCCGTTCTGGTCATGAGTGCACAGAATACCTTCATGACGGCGATCAAGGCTTCGGAAAAGGGCGCCTATGATTATCTGCCGAAGCCCTTCGACCTGACGGAGCTGATCGCCATCATCGGCCGCGCTTTGTCCGAACCGAAGCGCAAGCCCGCCAAGCTCGATGACGACGTGCAGGACGGCATGCCGTTGGTTGGCCGCTCCGCCGCCATGCAGGAAATCTACCGTGTGCTGGCGCGTCTGATGCAGACCGACCTGACGCTGATGATCACCGGCGAATCCGGCACCGGCAAGGAGCTCGTAGCTCGCGCCCTGCATGATTACGGCAAGCGCCGCAATGGCCCCTTCGTCGCCATCAACATGGCGGCGATCCCGCGCGACCTGATCGAATCCGAATTGTTCGGCCACGAAAAGGGCGCCTTCACCGGCGCACAAACGCGCTCGACCGGCCGCTTCGAGCAGGCCGAGGGCGGCACGCTGTTTCTCGACGAAATCGGCGATATGCCCATGGACGCGCAAACACGTCTGCTGCGCGTCCTGCAGCAGGGCGAATATACGACGGTCGGCGGCCGCACGCCGATCCGCACCGACGTCCGCATCGTTGCCGCTACCAACAAGGATTTGAAGCAGGCGATCAATCAGGGCCTCTTCCGTGAAGACCTCTATTATCGTCTCAATGTGGTGCCGCTGCGCCTGCCGCCGTTGCGTGACCGCGCCGAGGATATTCCCGATCTCGTCCGTCATTTCGTGCAGCAGGCGGAAAAGGAAGGTCTGGGCTCGAAGCGCTTCGACCAGGAAGCCCTGGAGCTGATGAAATCCTACCCCTGGCCGGGCAATGTGCGAGAGCTGGAAAACCTCATCCGCCGCCTGATGGCGCTCTATCCGCAGGATGTCATCACCCGCGAGATCATCGATGCGGAATTGCGCGCCGACGTGCCCGATAGCCCGATTGAAAAAGGCCCGGTCCGCACCGGCAGCATGACCATCGCTCAGGCGGTCGAGGAGAACATGCGTACCTATTTCGCCGGCTTTGGCGACAATCTGCCGCCGCCGGGACTCTACGATCGGGTTCTCACCGAAATGGAATATCCGCTGATCCTTGCCGCACTGACCGCCACCCGCGGCAATCAGATCAAAGCCGCCGATCTGCTTGGCCTCAACCGCAATACATTGCGCAAAAAGATCAGAGAACTTGGTGTTTCCGTCTATCGAAGCTCCCGTACGGCTTGACAATGTGATCGGATGCGTTGCATTTTCGCCACAATGCGTTGCTTAAAGGTCACGCAGCCGGTTCACTGATTTGTGGTAGCGATCCGTTCGGGTGTGTTCCTGCGCAAAGGGAAATTGTTCATTAGTTTCAGCTCATTGTTCAAATGATTTGAAATAGAGGTTTCGCATTGGGTGTGAAGCCGAATGGCGGTTCCGATCTTGCCTGGTCGCTTTTGCTGCCGTCAAAACAGTGCTGATGCAATTTGGCCCGGGCGCCGACCGCCGCCCGCGCCCGGAGATGATGGGAATGAAGCAGGACGCGGTGTCGCCGACAACGAGCGACGAGGCGGTCGTCAAGGTGACGGATCGTCGTGCATCCTTCGCCCTTCCGGGCCTGATCTTGGCTGGCGGCGCGCTCTTGTGCGCGATCGCGACGCTCCTGATGCTTCTGGGGCTGACACCGGTTGCTCCTACATCCTCCGTCGTCTTCACCTCCGTCGTCATCAACGGCCTGTTCGTTCTGGGGCTGATCGCCCTGATCGCACGTGAGGTTGCGCGCCTTGTGAAAGCGCGCAGCCGCGGCCGGGCGGCGGCGCGCCTGCATATCCGCATTGTCGTTCTCTTTTCCATCGTTGCGATCACCCCGGCGATCCTCGTGGCCATTGTCGCCAGTTTGACGCTAAATGTCGGCCTCGATCGCTGGTTTGCACTGCGCACGCAGCAGATCATCAGCTCCTCGCAGAATGTCGCGCAAGCCTATCTGATGGAGAACGCCAGCTACCTCCAGGGCCAGACTGTTTCCATGGCGAACGATCTGGAGCGCAACCGCACGCTTTATAGCCTGGATCGCACCGGTTTCGCCGATCTGATGACCCGGCAGGCCAAGGGGCGCGGCTTGCTGGGCGCTTTCCTAGTGCGTCGCGACGGCACCGCGATCGTCCAGGCCGACATCAAGACCGAGCGTCCGCTGCCGGCAATTCCGAAAGACGCGCTCGATGCTTCCGCCGACGGCCAGCCGACGCTGATCCCGCCTGGTGTGACCAACCTGGTCGGCGCTATCCTCAAACTGGACGAGATTCCCGGCGCCTTTCTCTATACCGTCCGGGCTGTCGATCCGCGCGTCATGAACGCGATGCGCATGGTCGAAGACAACACGGCCGAATACAAGGCGATGGAAGCGGGACGCATGTCGCTGCAGATCGCCTTTGCCGTGCTCTACATCGGCTTTGCGCTGATCGTGCTTCTGGCGGCGATCTGGACCGCGATCGCGGTTGCCGACCGCATCGTTCGGCCGATCCGGCTTTTGATCAGCGCCGCCGACAATGTCGCCTCCGGTAACATGAATGTGCTGGTGCCGGTGCGGGCGGCCGACGGCGACGTCGGCAGCCTGTCCCGCACCTTCAACAAGATGATCTCGGAGATACGGACTCAACGCGACGAGATCCTCGAAGCCAAGGACGAGGTGGATGACCGCCGCCGCTTCATCGAAGCGGTTCTCTCCGGTGTGACCGCGGCCGTGATCGGCGTCGAACACGACCGGCGTATCACCATTGCCAACACGTCCGCCGAAGAGCTGCTGACTCTGAAGAGCGATGAGCTTGTCGGCAAGAACCTCGCTGAGATCGCCCCTGAAGTCGAGCAGGTGGTGACGGAAGCAACGACCCGGCACCGCAATGATTTCCGCAAACAGATCAGCCTGGTGCGCGGCGGCACGGTGCGGACCCTGAGCGTGCAGGTGACGCGTGAGGAATCGCGCGATTCGAACGAATCCTACGTCATCACGCTCGACGACATCACCGATCTGGTCATTGCCCAGCGTTCGACGGCCTGGGCCGACGTCGCCCGCCGTATCGCGCATGAAATCAAAAATCCGCTGACGCCGATCCAGCTTTCCGCCGAGCGCATTCGCCGCCGCTTCGGCAAGAATATTGCCGAGGCCGATCGCCCGGTTTTCGATCAATGCACCGACACGATTATCCGTCAAGTCGGCGATATCGGCCGCATGGTCGATGAATTCTCGTCCTTCGCCCGCATGCCCAAGCCGACGATGGAACCAAGCGATCTGCGCGACATCCTGCGCGATGCGGTGTTCCTGCGCGAGATGGGCAACAACCACGTCAAGTTCGAGCGCGAGCTCGGCGACGAGCGGCTGGAAGGCATGTTCGACACGCGCATGCTGGGCCAAGCTTTCGGCAATCTCATCAAGAATGCCGTCGAGGCGATCGAGGGCGTGCCGAGCGGCGAGACCCGTGAGGAGCCTAAAGTCCTCGTCCGTTCATTCCTGGATGCCGAGCGCGATCGCTTCACCGTCGACGTCATTGACAACGGCCGCGGCCTGCCGGTCGAGAACCGGCACAGCATTCTCGAACCCTACATGACGATGCGCGAGAAGGGGACGGGCCTGGGGCTCGCGATCGTCAAGAAGATCATTGAAGACCATGGCGGGCAGCTTGAACTGCATGATGCTCCCGCCGATTTCGACCAGGGCAGGGGTGCCATGATCCGCGTGCATTTGCCGCGTCGTGAGCAGGCCGCCGTCGCCCAAGCAGCAAGTGACAAGGAAAGCGTTTATGGCATCTGATATTCTCGTTGTGGATGATGAGGAAGATATTCGCGAAATCGTTTCGGGAATTCTTTCGGATGAGGGGCATGAGACTCGCACCGCGTTCGACAGCGACAGTGCCTTGGCGGCGATCTCCGACCGAGCACCGCGGCTGATCTTCCTCGATATATGGATGCAGGGCAGCAAACTCGACGGCCTGTCGCTGCTGGATGAGATCAAGACGCGTCATCCGGAACTGCCGGTGGTGATGATTTCCGGCCACGGCAACATCGAAACCGCCGTCTCCGCCATCAAGCGCGGCGCCTTCGATTTCATCGAGAAGCCCTTCAAGGCCGACCGGTTGATCCTGATCGCCGAACGGGCGTTGGAAAATTCCAAGCTGAAGCGCGAGGTCTCGGAGCTGAAGCGCCGCACCGGCGATGGCGTCGAGCTGATCGGCACGTCGGTTGCCGTTTCGCAGCTTCGCCAGACCATCGACAAGGTCTCCCCGACCAACAGCCGTGTTATGATCTTCGGCCCCTCCGGTTCCGGCAAGGAACTCGTGGCCCGCATGATCCACAAGAAGTCGTCGCGCGCCAATGGTCCTTTCGTCGCGTTGAATGCGGCGACGATCACGCCCGAACGGATGGAAATCGCGCTCTTCGGCACGGAAGGATCGCCGGGCCAGCCGCGCAAGATCGGCGCGCTGGAAGAGGCGCATCGCGGTATTCTCTACCTGGACGAGGTCGGCGAAATGCCGCGCGAGACGCAGAACAAGATCTTACGCGTGCTGGTCGACCAGCAGTTCGAGCGCGTTGGCGGCTCGAAGCGGGTGAAAGTCGACGTGCGCATCATATCGTCGACCGCCTACAATCTGGAAAGCCGGATCGCCGAAAGCCTGTTCCGCGAAGATCTCTATCACCGCCTCGCCGTCGTGCCCGTGCGCGTGCCGGCGCTTGCCGAGCGGCGCGAGGATATTCCATTTCTCGTCGACCAGTTGATGCGGCAGATTTCCGAGCAGGCCGGCATCCGCTCGCGCCGCATCGGCGACGACGCGATGGCTGTGCTGCAGGCGCATGATTGGCCGGGCAATATCCGTCAGCTTCGCAACAATATCGAGCGCCTGATGATCCTCGCGCGCACCGACGGACCGGAGACGCCGATCACGGCGGAGATGCTGCCGACCGATCTCGGCGACATGCTGCCGAAGGTGTCGGCCAAGAACGACTATCACATCATGACCTTGCCGCTGCGCGAAGCCCGCGAAATGTTCGAGCGCGACTATCTGATCGCGCAGATCAACCGCTTCGGCGGCAATATTTCGCGCACGGCCGAGTTCGTCGGCATGGAGCGTTCGGCGCTGCACCGCAAGCTGAAGTCGCTCGGCGTCTGAAGCCGTTTGCGGGCAGTTCCGATCTGCCCCGCACTCTCTCTTATTCTTATGGAATTCTGATCAGGGTCCGTCATGCCGAGAATAGCTTATGTGAATGGCCGTTACGTCAAGCACAGCGACGCGATGGTCCATGTCGAGGATCGCGGTTATCAATTTGCCGATGGTGTCTACGAGGTCTGCGAGGTCCGTCACGGCTTGATCGTCGATCTGACGCGCCATCTCGATCGTCTCAACCGCTCGCTCGGTGAACTGCGCATCGCCTGGCCGATGAGCCGTGCGGCGCTGATCCATGTGATTCGCGAGACCCTTCGCCGCAATCATGTCCGCAATGGCCTGTTCTATCTGCAGGTGACGCGCGGCGTGGCCCGCCGTGACCATGTCTTCCCGGCAGATGGCACACCGTCCTCGATCGTCGTCACTGCCAAAAGCACCGACCCGTCCGTCATCGCCAAGAAAAACGCCAACGGCATCAAGGCGATTACCGTGCGCGACAATCGTTGGGATCGTGTCGACATCAAGTCGGTCGGGCTTTTGTCGAACGCGCTGGCTCGCCAACAGGCCAAGGAAGCCGGCGCACAGGAAGCCATCTATATCGACCATAACGGCATGGTGAAGGAAGGGGCGGCCACCAATGTCTGGATCGTCGACACGGATGGCAATCTTGTCACGCGCCCGGCCGAGCATGGCATTTTGCGCGGCATCACGCGTACGACGCTGATGGATGTCGCGGCGGAGTTAGAGCTTGCCATCGTCGAGCGTTTCTTCTCCGTCGAGGAGATGATGGCGGCGCGCGAAGTGTTCATCACGGCCGCTACCAGCATTTGTTTTCCGGTGGTTGCCATCGACGGCGAGACGATTGCCAACGGTCATCCCGGAAGCGTTTCGCAGAAAATTCGCGAAGCCTTTTTCGACGTTGCGGAAAAGACTGCGATTTGATACCAACATTCGCTGGAGGGGAGAGAATGAGGGTATCTCCTGTCCGGGGTCTCAGTATATCTTGATATTTCACCGGCTTAGGCTGGCAAAAAAGAAAGAAGCGGCGCGATGGCGGAACGTTCTCAAAACTTGCAGGACCTATTTCTCAATACTGTTCGCAAGCAAAAGATTTCACTCACAATCTTTTTGATCAATGGCGTAAAGCTCACGGGCGTTGTTACGTCCTTCGACAATTTCTGCGTCCTGCTGCGTCGAGACGGCCATTCCCAGCTTGTCTATAAGCATGCGATCTCGACGATCATGCCTGGTCAACCGATGCAGATGTTCGAAAGCGAAGAAGTCGCATCCTAAGTAGGATTTGCCGTTATCACGACACGCGATACGAAACACGATTCAATCATCCCGGAAACTGCGAAGCATCGGGATGACATGCATGCGGTCGTCATTGTCCCCGTCCTGAAGCAGGCGCGCGCATCGCGCTCCGCGCAGGCGGATGGTGCGACGACCACCTCACGTTCCCCCGAAAGCCGACTCGAAGAAGCCAAGGGTCTGGCACTCGCCATCGACCTGGACGTCGTCTACGGCTCGATCGTGCCGATCAACGATCCACGTCCGGCAACGCTTCTCGGCACCGGCAAGATCGAGGAAATCCGCGCGCTGCTCGATGAATTCAATGCCGGTCTGGTGATCGTCGATCATCCGCTGACGCCGGTGCAGCAGCGCAATCTCGAGAAGGAATGGAACGCCAAGGTCATCGACCGCACGGGTCTGATTCTTGAAATCTTCGGCCGCCGCGCCTCCACCAAGGAAGGCACGCTGCAGGTCGATCTTGCGCATTTGAACTACCAGAAGGGCCGGCTGGTTCGCAGCTGGACCCACCTTGAACGTCAGCGCGGCGGCGCGGGCTTCATGGGCGGCCCCGGTGAAACCCAGATCGAAGCCGACCGGCGCATGCTGCAGGAACGGATCATCCGGCTCGAGCGCGAGCTGGAGCAGGTGGTGCGTACCCGCCAGCTTCACCGTGCCAAGCGCAAGAAAGTGCCGCATCCGATCGTGGCTCTGGTCGGCTATACCAATGCCGGCAAATCGACGCTGTTCAACCGGATTACCGGCGCCGGCGTCCTAGCCGAGGACATGCTGTTTGCGACGCTCGATCCGACGCTGCGGCGCATGAAACTGCCGCATGGCCGAACCGTGATCCTCTCGGATACAGTCGGCTTCATTTCCGACCTGCCCACCCATCTCGTAGCTGCTTTCCGCGCGACGTTGGAAGAGGTCCTTGAAGCCGACCTGATCCTGCATGTGCGTGATCTCTCCGATGACGACAATCAGGCGCAGAGCGCCGATGTCATGCGAATCCTCGGCGATCTCGGCATTGGCGAGGCGGAAGGGGCGGAGCGCATCCTCGAAGTCTGGAACAAGATCGATCGACTGGAGCCGGAGGCGCATGATGCCATCGTCCAGAAGGCATCGACCGCTGAAAACGTCATCGCGGTATCGGCAAGGAGCGGCGAGGGCGTCGATCGTTTGATGAACGAAATCAGCCGCCGGCTTTCCGGTGTCCTGACCGAAACGACGATCACGCTGCCGGTCGACAAGCTGGCGTTGCTGCCGTGGCTTTACAACCACGCCATCGTCGATAGCCGCGAAGACAACGAGGACGGCACAGTCACCTTGGATCTGCGCTTGACCGAGACAGAAGCGGCGGAGTTGGAGCGGCGCATGGGCAACGGCCCGAAACCGCAGCGCGAGGACTGGGAATAGGCGTCCGCCGTATGCTGTAGCAATGCCAGGAAAAGTGCGAAGCGGTTTTCCGTTCGGGATTGCGAAAAAACACAGAGATAGAGCGGTTCTAAGATTCCGGGAAAAGCTGAACTGCTCTATTCAGCGAGCTGACGCTCGATCGCCTTCGCCGCCTGCCAGATATCTTCCATCCGCTCCAGAGAGGCGCCATCCAGGGTTTCCCCTTCGGCGGCGAGTGTCATTTCAATGTGGCTGAAGCGGCGGCGGAATTTCGTGTTCGTGCCGCGCAATGCCTGCTCGGGATCCGCCTTCACATGCCGGCCAATGTTGACGACGGCAAAGATCAGGTCGCCCAGCTCGTCGCTGACCTTGGCCTTCTCGCCGCTCGCAAGTGCCACCCGCAATTCATCGATCTCCTCCTCGATCTTGTCGAGGATCGGCTCTGGCGCTGACCAATCGAAGCCGACCTTGGCGGCGCGCTCCTGCAGCTTCAGCGCCTCGGTCAAAGCGGGAAAAGTGCGCTGCACCGAACCGAGGAAACCGGTCTTGAAATCCTCGGAGATTCCCCGCCTTGCCCGGCGCTCGGCACGCTCGCGCTTCTCTTCCGCCTTGATCTCTTCCCATTGCACCTTCACAGCGTCGGGCGTATCGGCGCCGGAGACGGCGAAGACATGCGGGTGCCTGCGGATCATCTTGTGGGTAATGGCTTCCACCACGTCGCCGAAGGAGAATTCGCCTGCTTCCTCGGCCATACGGGCGTGGAACACGACCTGCAACAGGAGATCGCCGAGTTCCTCGCAAAGATCGTCCATATCCCCGCGTTCGATCGCATCGGAAACCTCATAGGCTTCCTCGATCGTATAGGGCTTGATAGTTTCGAAGCTCTGGACGATGTCC
The DNA here is from genome assembly GCF_000426285.1 of Rhizobium leucaenae USDA 9039. Taxonomy (GTDB): domain Bacteria; phylum Pseudomonadota; class Alphaproteobacteria; order Rhizobiales; family Rhizobiaceae; genus Rhizobium; species Rhizobium leucaenae. Next base: position 33,478 of record NZ_AUFB01000011.1, read on the forward strand.
CACGGGCAACCGGTCTCGGGATTGCGCAGCGCCGCCATGATTTCGATCAGGCGGGATATGTCTCGCGATGCTTCCATCGGGGCCTCTATGGTCTTGTCGAGAGCAATTCCAGGAAAAGTGCGTAGCGGTTTTCCGTCCGGTATTGCGTGAAAACAAAGAGATAGAGCAGTTCAGCGATTCCGTGAAGCGCTGAACTGCTCGAGCTCAGTTCAGTGGAATGTCGTTGTCGCTCTTCGTCGCTTGATAGCGGTCGGAGAGTGCGGCATAGGCGGCCTTGATGCGCGCCGTTTGTTCCTTGAGCGCCGTCTTCAGCGGCTCCGCTTCGGTTTCGACGAGATCGGCAACCGCAAAGCTGTTCCAGAAAGCGTTCTGCCGGCGATAGCCACCCGGTTCCAGTGCGAAGACCTCTTTCAGGATCTTCAGGTCATGCGGGATCGCGAAGGTGTCGCGGGAATCCTCGTGGCTGAAGAAATAGTAGAAATTATCGAAACCGGCCCAGGTGATCGCCGACATGCACATGGTGCAGGGCTCATGCGTGGAGAGGAAAATCAGGTCCTTGGTTGCGGGCTTCTCGCCGAGTTCGTAGAAGCGTTTCAACGCATGTACTTCGCCATGCCAAAGCGGATTTTCGAGCTCGTTGTTTGTTTCGGCGATGACTAGCGACAGGTCGGATTTGCGCAGGATTGCCGCGCCGAACACCTTGTTTCCGGTGGCAACACCCCTTTGCGTCAGCGGCAGGATATCGTGTTCCAGGACATCGAGGAGGCGGGCGGCAATTGTGTTGGCGGACAAGCGGAACACTCCGAGATATTTTCTTCATCTTAACGGCATTGCCGGTACGGCGGAATGCGCAAATGACGTATGGACTCCATTTGCCACAGGCAATAGGAATGTCGTTGATAGCAAGAAGTCCTAAAAGTCTATGGATTTCCTGTATTTATGCTATTCTGACTGGCTGGTGAGTTTTGCTCAAATCGAAGAGATGTCGAGCAAAAGAATACGGACTCGGCGGAGCATTAGAATTTCTGTTTCTTCAATCTCCTGGCCGCTAAGGTGATATTCGGGCAATCTCGAAGTGGAATGATAATGCCTCCCAGGACTCAACAGCTTTCGGTGTTTCCCGCCTTCTTTCGCGTGGAAGGAAGGATCGCGGCTGTCTTCGGCAATGGTGATGAAGCCTTTGCCAAGACGCGATTGCTGATGAATACGCAGGCGAAGATCGTCGCCTATGCGCAGACGCCGGAAGCCGACTATCATTCATTCCTGATCGCCAATCGCATGGAGACCGTACGAGCTGCTTTTTCGCCGGATCAGGTCGAGGGCGCTGCCCTGGTGTTCGCCGCCACCGGCGATGCCGAGGCCGACCGCGCGATCGTCGACGCTGCCCGTACCGCAAAAATTCCGGCAAACGCCGTGGATCAGCCCGACTATTGCGATTTCTATACGCCGGCGCTGGTCAATCGTGCCCCGGTCGCCGTCGCTATAGGCACTGAAGGCGCCGGCCCCGTGCTGGCGCAGATGATCCGCGCGCAGATCGACCAGTTGCTGTCACCCTCGCTCGGCAAGCTTGCGGAACTGGCGACGAGCTATCGCAAATCCGTCGATCGCCTTGTCCCGCGCGGCGTCGCCCGCCGCGTCTTCTGGCGCCGCTTCTTTTCCGGTCCCGTCGCCGACGCCGTCAGTGCCGGTCATTTGCTACAGGCGGAACGCGCCGCCGACAGTTTGCTGCACTCGATGCACAAGGTCGAGGGCCATGTGTGGCTGGTCGGCGCCGGTCCCGGCGCGGAAGATTTGCTGACGCTGCGCGCGCAACGAGTGATGATGGAAGCCGATGTCATCGTCTATGACGCGCTCGTCCCGCAGGCGATCGTCGATATGGGCCGCCGTGACGCCGAACGTCTTTCCGTCGGCAAACGCAAGGGCTGCCATACCAAATCGCAGGAAGAGATCAATGAACTGTTGGTGCAGCTTGGCCGGGATGGCAAGCGCGTCGTACGGCTGAAGTCCGGCGATCCGCTGGTCTACGGCAGGGCGGGCGAGGAAATGGCTGCCCTCCGCGCTGCCGGTATTACCTATGAGGTCGTTCCGGGCATCACCTCGGCCTTTGCAGCGGCTGCCGATTTCGAGCTGCCGTTGACGCTACGCGGCGTTGCCTCGTCGCTTGTCTTCACCACCGGTCACGACCTGACCGGCGACGTCCGGCCGGATTGGGCAAGCCTCGCCATTTCGGGCGCAACCATCGCCGTCTACATGGGCCGCACGGTCGCCGCTTCCGTGGCCGGTCGTCTGATGGAAGCCGGGCTTCCGCCCGAGACCACAGTCGCCGTCATCGAGAATGCCAGCCGCCGCGACCGCCGTCTCATGCACGGCACGCTGAAAGATCTGCCGGACCTGGAGCATCGCGATGAGCTGAGCGGCCCGGTCATGGTTATCATCGGCGACGCCGTCGCCGGCGCCAATTTCGAACAGTCCGAGCCGCTGGTCCGTCAGGAGATCGTGGCTCAAGAATTTGCAAGGAGCTGATCCATGGTCGACAAGGTTCTGACCGCAAACCGGCTGACCGATGGCATTGCCGTCTGGTTGGATGCCAATGGTGCGTGGGCGACCTCGCTGCAGGAGGCGCTCGTCGCCCGCCATGCCGAGGCGGAAGCCGCCCTCGAGGCGATCGGCAAGCAGGCTTATGCCGACAACAAGGTTGTCGACGTCAACCTGATCGACGTTCAGGAAACCGGTGGCAAGCTCTGGCCGCTGCGCCTGCGTGAGCGCATCCGCGCCGAAGGTCCCACGATGGAATACGCGCCGGGCTATGCCGCGGCCGATCCGGAATTCATTGCAGTCTGAGGAAATCATGTATCGTTACGACGAATTTGACCAAGCCTTTGTTGCGGAACGGGTTTCGCAGTTCCGCGATCAGGTGCAGCGGCGCCTTTCGGGTGAGCTCTCGGAAGATGCATTCAAGCCGCTGCGTTTGATGAATGGCGTTTATCTGCAGCTCCATGCCTATATGCTGCGCATTGCTATTCCCTATGGCACGCTGAGCTCGCGCCAAGTGCGCATGCTCGCGCATATCGGTCGCACCTATGACCGCGGTTACGGCCATTTCACCACCCGCCAGAACCTGCAGTTCAACTGGCCGAAGCTGTCCGATATACCCGACGTGCTTGCTGAGCTCGCTTCCGTCGAGATGCACGCCATCCAGACGTCAGGCAATTGCATTCGCAACGTCACGGCCGACCATTTTGCCGGTGCCGCCGCCGACGAGGTTGCCGACCCGCGTCCCTATGCGGAAATCCTGCGCCAGTGGTCCTCCGTTCACCCGGAATTCTCCTTCCTGCCGCGCAAGTTCAAGATCGCCGTTACCGGCGCCGAGCGCGACCGTGCCGCCATCCAGGTGCACGACATCGGCCTGCACCTGAAGAAAAACGACAAGGGCGAGATCGGCTTTGCCGTCTATGTCGGTGGCGGGCAGGGCCGCACGCCGATGGTTGCCAAGCTGATCCGCGAGTTTCTGCCGGAAGAAGACCTGCTGTCCTACACGACCGCCATCGTGCGCGTGTACAATCTGCACGGCCGCCGCGACAACAAATACAAGGCGCGCATCAAAATCCTCGTGCACGAAACCGGAGCTGAGGAATTGGCGCGCCAGGTCGAGGCCGAGTTTGCGAACCTGAAAGACACGGAACTGAAGCTTCCTGAGGCCGACGTTCAGGCGATCGCGACCTATTTCGCACCGCCGGCTCTGCCGGAGCGCGCCGAAGGCTGGGAAAATCTCGCCCGCTGGAAGAAGGCCGATCCGGCCTTTGCCCGCTGGGTGGGGCAGAATGTGCAGCCGCACAAGAATCCCGACTACGGCATGGTGACAATCTCGCTAAAGCCGATCGGCGGTATTCCGGGCGATGCTTCGGATGCGCAGATGGACGTAGTCGCCGATATCGCCGAAGAATATGCCTTCGATGAAATCCGCGTCAGCCACGAGCAGAATCTGATCCTGCCGCATGTGGCGTTGGCCGATCTCGAAGCCGTCTATCGCGCCCTCGTCGCCGCCGGCCTCGAAACCGCCAATGCCGGCCTGATCACCGATATTATCGCCTGTCCGGGGCTCGACTATTGCGCTCTCGCCAATGCCCGTTCGATCCCGGTTGCGCAGGAAATCTCCAGGCGCTTTGGTTCGGCCGAGCGTCAGGCCGAGATCGGTGAGCTGAAGATCAAGATTTCCGGTTGCATCAATGCTTGCGGCCATCACCATGTCGGCCATATCGGCCTGCTCGGTGTCGAGAAGAAGGGTGCGGAACTCTATCAGATTACGCTCGGCGGCTCCGGCGACGAGCATACCTCGATCGGTGAGATCATCGGCCGCGGTTTCGAGCCGGAAAAGGTGACCGACGCTATCGAAACGATTGTCGATACCTATCTCGGCCTGCGCCTGGAGCCTTCCGAAACCTTCCTTGCCGCCTATCGCCGCGTCGGACCGCAGCCTTTCAAGGATGCACTCTACGGCTCGGCAGCGGCCGAAGCGGCGTGAGGAGATGGCCATGACGAAGATTTGGCGGGAAAACGGTTTTGTCGCAAACGATCCCTGGATCATCGAGACCGATGAGCTGAAGGCGACGGAAGAGCAGAAGCCGCTGCTCAGTCTCGACGCCCTGATTGCCAAGGCCGAAGAAAGCAACGATGTCGGGCTCGGCGTGTTGATCAAGCCGGCTGACGATGTGACCCGGCTGGAGCCTTATCTCGATCGCCTGGAGATCATCGCCGTAGCGTTCCCGGCTTTCAATGATGGCCGTGCCTTCAGCCACGCCTCGCTGCTGCGCGAGCGCCTCGGCTACACCAACGAGCTGCGCGCGGTTGGCGACGTGCTGATCGACCAGATCCCATTGATGCTGCGGGTCGGTATCGACAGTTTTGCGGTCACCAACGAGACGGCGCTGAAGCGGCTTTCGGAACAACGCCTGCCGGGCATTCCGCATCACTATCAGCCGACCGCCCGGCATGCCGAAGGTGGCCAGGCCTATAGTTGGCGCCGTCAGGCCGCCAAAACGGCCTGATGCGGCTTTCCAGCCCCAGGAGTGGCGGCAATGCGAGATACATCGGATTGCCGCATTCTAGTGACTATATATGGCTGACATGATGGCGTGAATCTTGACCGGAACACGCATATTTTATGCCGGCGCCGTGTGATGGAATAGAATACCTTTAAATCCGGGCTATATTATAATATCAGCCTCCCGAAAGGCAGCCTGCCAAGAATGACGTGTAAGACGAATACGGGATCCGATACCGAATGAACGCCCCCGCCAAGACCGAAGAATTTGTTTCCGCAGTGCCCGCCGGTGTCTTTGCCGAGAAGGTGCTGAGCGTGACGCATTATACCGACCGGCTCTTTCGTTTTACGATGACCCGGCCGCAGGGTTTCCGCTTCCGCTCGGGCGAGTTCGCGATGATCGGCCTGATGGTCGATGGCAAGCCGCTTTACCGCGCCTATTCGATCGCGAGCCCCGCCTGGGCCGATGAGCTTGAATTCTTCTCGATCAAGGTGCCGGACGGTCCACTGACCTCGCATCTGCAGAACATCAAGCCGGGTGACGAGGTGCTGATGCGCAAGAAGCCGACCGGTACGCTGGTGCTCGATGCGCTGACGCCCGGCAGGCGGCTTTACATGTTCTCGACCGGCACCGGCATTGCGCCCTTTGCCAGCCTGATCCGCGACCCTGAGACCTATGAAAAGTTCGAGGAAGTGATCCTCACCCATACGACCCGTGATGTCGCGGAGTTGAAATACGGCTTTGACCTCGTCGAGGAAATCCGCAACGATGAAATCCTGAGCGAAGTCGTCGGCGACAAGCTGCGCCACTATGCGACGGTCACCCGCGAAGAGTTTCCCTTCAAGGGCCGCATTACCGATCTTATTGAAAACGGCAAGCTGTTCACCGACCTCGGCGTTCCCGCACTGGATCCGGCGATCGATCGCGGCATGATCTGCGGCTCCTCGGCCATGCTGAAGGATACCAAGGATCTGCTTGAGAAGGCGGGTTTCAGCGAAGGCGCCAACAGCAAGCCGGCCGAATTCGTCATCGAACGCGCCTTCGTCGGCTGAAGTAAAAGCTGAACCACTTTCGGATCGGCGATATCGCAATAGGAAAGGCGGTCTCGATAGCGAGGCCGCTTTTTTCATCTATCGCTGAGATAATCGATCAGCGTCGCCATCGTCTTTCGGGCATCTTCGCTATCGCCCCTATGGATAGCCTTGATGACGCTGACATGCAGCGCGATCGAACGGTCCATGGCATCTGGTGTCGCGGTCGAATACCAGAGCCGGCGCGAATGGGTCTGCACGGGGCCGAGAGCGGCCGTGATAAAGCCGTTCGGGCAGGCATCTTCGAGAATTTCATCGAATGCCTTGTCAGCGGCAAAGAAGCCAGGCAGATCGCGCGTTGCGGCGCAATCGGTCATCAGCCGGGCGCATTCCAGCAATTGTTCCCGCTGTTCCTCGGTGGCTTGACTGGCGACCAGTGATGCGGCGATAGGTTCGAGTTCGCGCCTGACCTGCATGACATGCATGTGGTCTTCCGGCCGAACCTCTGCGATCTGCAATCCGACGCGCGGCCTTATGTGGATCAGCCCTTGCCACGCCAGCTTCTGAATCGCCTCGCGGACCGGCGTGCGCCCGTGACCCGCCAATTCGATCAGTTGCTTCTCCGTCACCAGCGCCCCTGGTTTCAAGACTAGCGTCACGATCCGATGCTCGAGAGCGAGATAGGCGAGGTGGCTTTGCGAATTCTGCATTCTCGGCCGATTCCATTGATATATCACAAAGTTGCCATGCCGTTCTCGCCATGGCAAGCGAACGTGATATATCGAGAAAGGCCAGTGCAGGCCGGGTACACTCTAGTCGACAGGCCGCGCCGGGTACCTGCTGCTGTCGCGAAACACGCAGCAAAGTCATTGCCGTATCAGGCACCAGCCAGGAAGCGTGCCGCGCAATGGAAGTTGTGATTTGGTGAAGTCCGAGGTCAAGGGCCGGGCGAAGGAGAGCCCGGCATTCTGTGACCGCGATAATGGCGTCAATAGCCGATTGCGGAGGAAAGGCTCGGCGGCTTCCGCTTGGCCGCCATCAGCAAGTCGAGTTCAGTCGATGATGGTCCGAACTTATCGAACAGCCGCTTAGCTTCCTTGTCGTCGAGTCGATATTTTCGTGCGAATTCGGCGATGCTATAGGGGCGACCGCGTATTACTTTCCGGCCCGGCGTCTGATTGGCGCTTTGGGTCATGCTTCCAACCTCCTCTTCCGTCTACTAATAAAAGCTAGGGCTGCGGATGAGGTTGAAAAGGGTTGTGCAAGTCAAAATCTCACATAAATACAATAAAAAAGGGAAGATGAGTTTATCCCATCTTCCCTTTGATCATCTCTGTCCAGACGGCGTTCTACGCGTGGCGCGCGACTATCGTCTGATCAATCGACCGACGAAGATCAGGATGCAGGCACCGATGAAACCGGTGATCAGATAGTTGAGCCACGCGTGAAACGGCAATGCGATGTGCAGGGCTCCGAGGAGCCAACTCGCAACAATTGCGCCGACGATGCCGAGGATGATGTTCATGATGACGCCCATGTTGCTTTCCATGAGCTTTTCAGCGAGCCAACCGGCGATGCCGCCAATAATGATTGCTGCGATCCAACCGACGTGTGCGTCTTCCATAAAGATCCTCCTGAGGGAATCGGCAGGTTGCTATTACTTTCCGATATACACCAAAAGCGATTCGGGCCGCAAATCATTGCGTCTGGGTTGCGAACCGTTGATCGCGACTATTGAGGAAAAGTATCACGGTTGTTCCGGTGCGCCGAGGCACGCTTTGAGATCGGCAAGCTGCTTTCTGATATCCTCGGCAATTTCATCGGTCGTATCGATGAACCGGTTGTTTTGGACGGCATGTACGCGGATGCGGCCTTGCGTCAGACAATGTAGATGAAAACGCAGAAATTGCTCCTGTGCCTTGCACCATTTGTCCAGTTCGGATTTCTGCTTCATTGGCGCCCTCGACCCCAGTGCCGGCTCAAACCTGATACCGAACAGATGTCGTAACAATTCAGGCTAGTATTCAACAATGCCGTGTTTGTTGAAAATCATCCTATCAAAACAGTGGTAACATTCTGAAGTGGCGCTCGCCGAGTCATTCGTTTGAATAAGAAAGGCGTAGTCGATCCCCAAAAAGTTTGCGGCAATCTTCCGAAAAGGCAAGAATAATCTATGGGATAATTCTTAAATTGAGGAATTGTGGCGCGCCTATCATCAAAACGATTGGTCGCTGCTTTTGCAAAGAGAGACGGACTTTCGTGGGGCCGAGCTCCGATCTGCGCGCCGAAACAGGCAGGTTTCACCACTTCGATAGGCGGAAAAGCATTGGACGTCGTCGCAACCGCGATTTTATGGGTTGACCGCAATGGGGCGTCTGCATATGTTCCGCGCACTTCCAGCCGGGGTGCGATCATCCGCGGACGGGGAGAGCGTAGCTCAGCCGGTAGAGCAACTGACTTTTAATCAGTAGGTCATGGGTTCGAATCCCATCGCTCTCACCAAAATTCAAAAAATCAGTCTATTAAAGCTGTCGTACCTCGCGGCCTGCTAGCCGGCGGATGCTCGTTCGACATAGCGCAGGATTCTGGTCACGGTTGATCGGCTGACGCCCGCCTCTTGAGCGATGCAATCCATCGATTTTCCCTCGGCTTTCAGGCGAAATACGCTTTGCTCCTTATGCCTCATGGCATTGGGCGACGAATCGTGCGCCGGCACCATGCTGACGGAGAGGGAATTTTCGACCGCTGAGGTTTCGGAATGCTCTGTATCAACAGGCGCCATGACACGCTCCCTTGCAATCATTGGAGAGCTGGAAGCAATGACGTCAATGTTGCTACGAGTAAATTCGGATATTAGCAGTATATCAAACAAGCTTTATTCGGTATGACCGCAAGCGTCGCGCCTGCCACCCGCGAAAAGGTGATTGGCCTTCCGGCCACTGCAACGCTAGTAAGACGGCTGAATGACATAGCCGGAGTCTATCGTGTCGCTTGCCGATATCTCGCTTCTGAGTGCCTTGCTCGCCGGAGCGCTTTCGTTTCTTTCGCCCTGTGTGCTACCGCTGGTGCCGCCTTATCTCTGCTATATGGCCGGCATTTCCGTCGAGCAATTCCGCGGCGGCGGTGCTGCCGTTGCGACCGGGCCAAGCGTTCGCGGCAATGTCCTGTTTTCGGCGCTGTTCTTCACCCTCGGCTTTGCGACCGTGTTCATCGCGCTTGGCGCTGGCGCGTCCTCGATCGGCATTCTGCTGCGCCAGCATCTTGATTTTCTGGCGAAAATAGGCGGCCTGATCATCGTCGTCATGGGCCTGAATTTCCTCGGCGTTTTCCGGCTGGGCATTCTCGCCCGCGAGGCCCGCTTCCAGGGTGGCGGCAAGCCGGCGACGCTGACGGGCGCCTATATCATGGGCCTTGCCTTCGCGTTTGGCTGGACGCCCTGCATCGGCCCGGTACTCGGCGCAATCCTCGGCGTTGCGGCTTCGCGCGAGACGATCGGCGCCGGCGCCGGGCTGCTTGCCATCTATTCGCTCGGCCTTGCCATCCCCTTCTGGATCGCCGCCGGTTTTTCCGGCGCCTTCATGAGCTTTCTTGTCCGCTTCCGGCGCCACCTTGGCACGGTCGAGAAGGTCATGGGCGGACTGCTCGTGCTGACCGGCCTCGCGTTCATCTTCGGCTATGTCAGCGACATGGCGATCTGGTTCCAGCAGACCTTTCCAATCCTGATGCAAATCGGCTAAGCAGCTTCCGCCTCCTTTCCAATCATCCAAAATGGACATGCCTGATGGCTGACATTGTCGGTCTGCTGCTGCCGTTCTCCGGTCTGATCGTGATCGGTTACATTGCCGTCCGCATCACGAAACAGTCGGCCGAGGCGCTTGGCTGGCTCAATACCTTCATCATCTATGCCGCGCTGCCGGCCCTGTTCTTCAAGCTCGTCTCGAAAACGCCGATCGAACAGCTGACGCGCGTGGATTTTATCATTACCGATATTGCCGCGACCTATCTGATTTTCCTATTGCTCTTCCTGGTCGGATGCTTCCTGCGGCGCAACTCGCTCGGTGATAGCACGATCCAGGCTTTCGCCGGCGCTTACGGCAATATCGGCTACATGGGGCCGGGCCTGGCGCTGCTGGCGCTTGGCGAGAAGGCCGCCGTACCCGTCGCCCTGGTCGTCTGCTTCGAAAATGCGCTGCATTTCATCGTTGCGCCGGCGCTGATGGCAATCGAGGGCGGCGATAAGCGTTCGCCATGGACGCTTGCTGCCGACATTGCGAGAAAGGTGCTGCTGCACCCGTTCATCCTGTCGACCGCCCTCGGCTTTACCGCTGCTGCCTTTTCGTTCAGCCAGCCGGTCGCCTTGCAGCGCTTCGTCGACTATCTCGCACAGGCGGCCGCACCCTGCGCCTTGTTCGCCATGGTCGTGACATTGGCGCTGCGGCCGCTGAAACGCATCCCGGCCGAGATCGGCTACATCGTGCCGGTCAAGCTCATTCTGCATCCGCTGATCGTCTATGTCGTGCTACAGGCGGTCGGCCGATTCGATCCAATCTGGATCGAATCGGCAGTGCTGCTCGCCGCCTTGCCGACGGCGACGAATGTCTTTGTCGTCGGCCAGCAATATGGCGCCTGGCAGGAGCGGGCCTCCGCGACGATCCTGATCACCACCGCTTGTTCGGTGGTAACGGTTTCGCTGGTGCTTTATTTGATCAAGTCCGGCGCCTTACCGGCGCAGCTTTTCCCGTAGCATCGACGGAAAGCCGCGCAAGCCGCCTCCCGGCTCGATGCCTTCGCGCATGACGATGTTGCGCAATGGCGGAATGGCTGAAAGGACATGCAGCCCTGCTGCTCGCAGCATCTGGACGGGCAGGAAATCCGAAAGCAGCGAGCGGTTCAGCAGATCGACGCTCGCCGTCCGGCTGATGATATCGACGCGGCGGCGGCGGTCGAAACTGTCGCCGGCAGATGCTGAAATCGGCTGTCCGGTCGGGCTTGCGAGAATTTCGACGAGCGTTAGGATATCGCGCAGGCTAAGGTTCAGCCCTTGCGCGCCGATCGGCGGGAAAACATGCGCGGCTTCGCCGATCAGCGCGGCCCGACCCTTGCCGAAGCGATAGGCCGTCATGCCGGAGAGCGGCCAGACCTGCACGCTGTCCTCGACCGTGACCTTGCCGAGCATCGATTGCATGCGCTCCTCGATGAGGCGGCCGAGGTCCTCCAGCGATCTTTCCGAATTGGCGGCCGCTTCCGCCGGCTTTTGCACCCAGACAAGGCTCGAGCGATTGTCGGGCAGGGGGACCTGGGTGAAGGGCCCGCTTTCGGTGTGGAACTCCGTCGAGATGTTTTGATGCGGCAGCGAATGCGCAAAGTTCAGCACCGTGGCCGATTGCGGATAGGACCACGTCTTGACCTTGATCCCCACCGTTTCCCGCACCATCGAATTGCGTCCGTCCGCGCCGACGACGAAAGCCGTTTCAACGATATCGCCGTCTTCGAGAGTGATGGTGACGCCATCGTCGCGGACGGTCACCTCGGAAGCCGCCATCTCGATAAGCGTGATATTGCCTTCTGCCTTTACGGCTTCGCTGAGAGCGCTTAGCAGTGCGGCGTTCGGAATATTGTAGCCGAATGCGTCGAGGCCGATTTCGGAGGCGCGGAAGGCCACGGTCGGCGCACGCAGCAGCCGTGTCGTGCCGTCGATGATCTGCATTGTGTTCAGGGGCGCAGTGGAAGGCGCAATCCTATCCCACAGCGCCAGCCGCTCCAGGAAGCGAATCGACTGGTCCATCAGCGCCGTCGTCCGCCGGTCGGCCTTGTTATGCGGCTGAGCCACGAGGGCAACGGCCCGTCCACCGCGCGCTAAGGCGATCGCCGCGATCATGCCCGTGAGACCGCCGCCGATGACGGCTACTTCAACCTGCTTCATATCGATGCCTCAATTGTCTTTCTTTCTGAAAATAGACGCTTAGCCTGTTGAAATCCATGGGATGAAACATCGCAGCGGGTGAAAATGACAGGAACTCGCGCTAGCCTGTGGCACATGGACGTTTTTGCGCTGGCAGCGCCGCGCAAAGGATGCATATTAGAAAGAAAAATCGCCTGCCGGGGCAGGTGGATAAGCAGGCGAGTATCGGGGCGGATGAAAATCTTCAATTATAAGCGGGTGCCTTACGCGGAGATCCGTGCCTTTTCCGTACATATATTAACGGCATCCGGCTCGTTCCTTGCCTTTCTCGGGGTTGTTGCAGCGGCCGAACATCGCTTCGTCGATATGTTCTGGTGGCTGGGGCTGGCATTGCTTGTGGACGGCATTGACGGGCCGATCGCCCGTAAGGTCAGAGTCAAGGAAGTGTTGCCGAATTGGTCCGGCGACACACTCGACAACATCATCGACTATGTGACTTATGTGCTTCTGCCCGCCTTCGCGCTCTATGAAAAGGGCATGATCGGTGAGCCCTGGTCCTTTGTCGCCGCAGGCATGATCGTCGTCTCCAGTGCCATTTATTATGCCGACATGGGCATGAAGACGGAGGAATATTTTTTCTCCGGCTTCCCGGTCGTTTGGAACATGATCGTCTTTACGCTCTTCGTCATCGACGCCAGCGCGACGACCGCCATGGTGCTGGTCGGCGTTTCGGTTGTTTTGACATTCCTGCCGATTAATTTCCTGCATCCGGTGCGGGTCAAGCGGCTGCGGCCGCTCAATCTCGGCATATTCCTGCTTTGGTCCGCGCTCGGAATATATTCATTGCTCATGTATTTCGTCATGCCGCAATGGGCAGTTATCTTGTTTATCGTCAGCGGCATCTATCTTTATTGCATCGGCGCCGTACTGCAGTTTTTCCCGTCCCTCGGGCGTCAATGAGGATTGCGTGTCATGAAGAAGACTAAGGCCATTCACATTCACGAAAATGGCGGTCCGGACGTCATGAAATTCGAGGATGTGGACCTGCCGTCTCCGGGCGCCGGCGAGGTGCAGATCCGTCATGCTGCGATTGGCCTCAATTTCATAGATGTCTATTTCCGTTCGGGTGTCTACAAGGCGCCCTATTTTCCTCTGCCGCTCGGCAAGGAAGCGGCGGGCACAATCATTGAAGTCGGGCCTGGCGTAACCGATTTTGCCGTCGGCGATCGCGTCGCCTATGTCGGCAGCGACGGCGCTTATAGCGTCGCGCGCAACATAGAAACCCGCCATCTGGTCAAGGTGCCTGACGATATCCCGCTCGAAACCGCCGCATCGATGATGCTGAAGGGGATGACGGCCGAATATTTGCTGAATCGCACCTTTAAGGTCGGCCCCGGAACGACGCTGCTGTTTCATGCCGCTGCCGGCGGCGTCGGGCTGATTGCAGGCCAATGGGCCAAGGCTCTCGGAGCCGGCACCGTCATCGGCACTGCAGGTTCTGCCGAAAAGGTCAAACTGGCGTTGGCGCATGGCTATGATCACGTCATCGATTATAGCAGGGAGAGCTTCGCCGATCGTGTCCGAGAGATTACGGGCGGCAAGGGCGTCGACGTCGTTTACGATTCGATCGGCAAGGACACGTTCCCGCATTCGCTCGATTGCCTGAAGCCGCGCGGCATGTGGGTCACCTTCGGTCAATCCTCTGGCCCGATCGAGAACTTCAATCTCGCCATCCTCAACCAGAAGGGTTCGCTTTTCGCGACGCGTCCGAGCCTTTTTGCCTATGTCGGCACACCTGAAGAGTTAAGAGCCAGCGCCAGCGCATTATTTGCTGTTGTGCAAAGCAACAAAGTGCGTATCAATATTCATCAGACCTATCCGCTGAGCGATGCAGGGCGCGCGCACACGGATTTGGAAACAAGAAAAACGAGTGGAACTACGCTGCTGATCCCATAGATCCGAAAGGTAGGACGGTGGGAAGGAAATGAGGGGAACGTGTCGTCATTCGATGTACCGGCAACCGGTGCGTTATTGTCGGTTCGCAAGCTGACGAAGCTGTTCGGTAGCTTTGCTGCCTGCAATGGAATTGATCTGGAAATTCGACCGGGCGAGATTCACGCTCTGCTCGGCGAGAACGGCGCAGGCAAATCCACTCTGGTGAAGATGCTGTTCGGTGTTTTGGAGCCGACCGAGGGCGAGATCGCGTGGCAAGACCAACCCGTTTCGATCGGCTCGCCGGGCGAAGCGCGCAAGCTCGGCATCGGCATGGTGTTTCAGCACTTCTCGTTGTTCGAGGCGCTGACGGTTGCTGAAAACATTGCCCTTTCCCTTGATGACAGTATCCCGATCGACAAGATCGCCGAGGAGGCTGCCAGCCTGTCGCAAGCCTATGGCCTGCCGCTCGATCCTTATGCGCATGTCGCCGACCTTTCCGTCGGCGAGCGCCAGCGCATCGAAATCGTCCGTGCGTTGCTGCAAAATCCGAGACTGATTATCCTAGACGAGCCGACATCGGTGCTGACGCCGCAGGAAGCCGACCGGCTGTTCGAAACGCTCTTCCGACTCCGGGACGAAGGCCGTTCGGTGCTCTATATCAGCCACCGCCTGGAGGAGGTGCAACGCATCTGCTCCCGCGCCACGGTGCTGCGCCATGGCAAGGTAACCGGTGCCTGCGACCCGCGGCAGGAAACGCCCGGCTCGCTCGCCCGCATGATGGTCGGCAGCGATGTTGCCAGCGTGCAGCATGAAGGGCTTGGTAAAAAGGGCGAGATCCAGCTCGAGATCGCCGGCCTTTCCGTGCCTGCGCGCACACCCTTTGCCATGTCGTTGAAGGATGTTTCGCTGCGCGTGCGCGCAGGCGAGATTCTGGCGATCGCCGGCGTAGCCGGCAACGGGCAGGGGGAGCTGTTCGACATCGTTTCCGGTGAGCACACCGTATCCTCAGACGATTTGATTCGGGTGCGCGGCCAGGCGGTCGGCACCAAGGGTATCAACACGCGCCGCCTGCTGGGCGCCGGCTTCGTGCCGGAGGAGCGTCATGGCCATGCGGCGGTTTCGGGGCTGAAGCTATCGGACAATCTGGTGCTCGCTCGCAGCAAATCGGACCGCCGGGCTTTTCTTGGCGGCGGTTTCCTAAAGGTGATCCGTCGTGGCGCGGTCAAACAGGCGACCAAGCGCATTTCCGAAGCCATGGACGTGCGCAAGAGCGGCGAAGATCCGGCTGCAGGCTCTCTCTCCGGCGGCAATCTCCAGAAGTTCATTGTCGGCCGTGAGCTCGACCGGCAGCCGACCGTGCTCGTCGTCAACCAGCCGACCTGGGGTGTCGACGCGGGTGCGGCAAGCCATATCCGTCAGGCATTGGTCGATCTTGCCCGCAACGGCTCGGCCGTGCTGGTCATCAGTCAGGATCTCGACGAAATATTCGAAGTGGCTACCGACATCGCCGTCATTTCCGAAGGGCGACTGTCGCCGGCCTATTCCGCGGGCGAGCTGACGCGGGAAAAGATCGGCCTCCTGATGGGCGGCCTGCATGAATCAAAGACGCATTCGGAGCCCATGCATGCGCATTGAATTGGAAAGGCGCCCGCAGGCTTCGAAACTGTTCGGCTTCCTGTCGCCGCTGCTTGCTCTTGCGCTGGCGCTGATCGCGGGCACCATCATGTTCGCCGTACTTGGCAAGGATCCTGTGGAAGCGTTGGATGCTTTCTTCGTTGAGCCTCTGCTGGAAGTCTGGTCTTTGCATGAGCTGGCGATCAAGGCCGGGCCGCTGATCATGATCGCCGTCGGCCTTTGTGTCTGCTACCGCTCCAATAACTGGAATATCGGCGCCGAAGGCCAGTTCACCATCGGCGCGGTCGCTGGCTCCTACATTCCGATCGTCTTCACCGACTGGCATTCGCCGATGGTCCTGCCGCTGATGCTCATCGCCGGCGCTGTCGGCGGCGCGCTCTATGCCGCCATCCCGGCGTTGCTGAAGGCGCATTTCAACACCAATGAGATCCTGACGAGCTTGATGCTCGTCTATATCGCGCAGCTCTACCTGGATTGGCTCTCACGCGGCCCCTGGCGCGATCCGCAGGGCCATAATTTCCCGCAGAGCATCGATTTTCCGCCGGAGGCGACATTGCCGGCAATCTGGGCGGACTCGGGCCGGGCGCATTGGGGGATCGTCTTTGCCATCGTCGCGGCGATCCTTGCCTGGTTCATGATGAAATACACGCTGAAAGGCTTTGAGATAACCGTTCTCGGCCAATCGGAACGGGCAGGGCGCTTCGCCGGCTTTTCTTCGAAGAAAATGGTTTGGTTCGGCTTTCTCTTCTCCGGCGCTCTGGCAGGTCTTGCCGGCATCTCCGAAGTTTCCGGCTCGATCGGGCATCTGCAGCCGGCGATATCGCCGGGCTATGGGTTTACCGCCATCATCGTTGCCTTCCTGGCGCGTCTCAATCCGCTCGGCGCGATCCTCTCCGGTTTTGTGCTGGCGCTCACCTATCTCGGCGGCGAGGCCGCGCAATTGTCGCCCGGCATCTCCGCCAAGGCGGCGAGCGTCTTCCAGGGGCTGCTGCTGTTCTTCGTGCTCTCCTGCGATACGCTGATCAACTATAGGATTCGGCTGGTTTGGTCGCGGGTTCGGGGAGGTGCCGCATGACTATGAGCGTCTTTGAAGCGATCCTCCTGACCATCATCACGGCTTCGACACCGCTTGTGATTGCCGGACTTGGCGAACTGGTGGTGGAACGCTCCGGCGTGCTCAACCTCGGCGTCGAAGGCATGATGATCATGGGTGCTGTCGCCGCCTTCGTCGGCGCGCAGATGAGCGGATCGCCCTATGTGGGCCTTATCACCGGCATTGTCGGCGGCGCGCTGTTTTCTCTGCTGTTTGCATTCCTGACACTGACGCTGGTGACCAATCAGGTGGCGACAGGTCTGGCGCTCACCATCCTTGGCCTCGGTCTCTCCGGCATGATCGGCGAAGGTTATGTCAGCGTGCCCGGAGTGCAGTTGCGGGAAATCGTCTTTCCGTTCCTCTCCGATATTCCGCTCGTCGGGCCGGTGCTGTTCAAACAGGACCTGACTTTCTATCTGTCGATCGCATTGCTCATCGGCGTCAATTGGTTCCTTTTCCGCAGCCGGACCGGCCTGAAGTTGCGCGCCATCGGCGACAGTCACGGCTCGGCGCATGCCCTTGGCATCGACGTCATCCGCACGCGCTATCTCGCCGTGATGTTCGGCGGCGCCTGCGCAGGGCTCGCCGGCGCGCAATTGTCGCTGGTCTACACGCCGCAATGGGTCGAGAACATGTCGGCCGGCCGCGGCTGGGTGACTCTGGCGCTCGTTGTCTTTGCCTCGTGGCGACCGATGCGCGTCATGGCCGGCGGCTATCTCTTCGGCGCGGTGACGATCTTGCAGTTTCACGCGCAGGGCTTCGGCGTCGGCATCCCCGCACAATTCCTGTCGATGTTGCCCTATGCCTCGACTATTGTGGTTCTCGTCATCATCTCTCAAAATCGCCGCGCGACCTTGATCAATACGCCAGCGTCGCTCGGCAAGGCCTTCGTTCCGGAACGCTAAACACAATAACCGGACGAATTTTTGTAATATCAAACCAGCAGGGGTAACCATGAAAAAACTAGCTCTCGCACTCGCCACCACGGCCGCTGCCATAATCGGCTTCGCTGCCGCGGCTGAAGCGGCCCCGACTAAGGTCTGCTTCGTCTACGTCGGCTCGCACACGGACGGCGGTTATTCGCAGGCGCACGATCTCGGCCGTCAGCAGATCCAGAAGGAGTTCGGCAATAAGATCGATACGCCTTATCTCGAAAATGTTCCGGAAGGCCCGGACGCTGAACGCGCGATCGAGCGTCTCGCCCGCTCCGGCTGCTCGCTGATCTTCTCCACCTCGTTCGGCTTTATGGATGCGACCGTTAAGGTCGCCGCGAAGTTCCCGAAAGTGAAGTTCGAGCATGCGACCGGCTTCAAGACAGGCCCGAATCTCGGGACCTACAATTCGCGCTTCTACGAAGGCCGCTATATCCTCGGTCAGATCGCCGCCAAGATGTCGAAGAATCATGGTGCCGCCTACATCGCTTCCTTCCCAATTCCGGAAGTGGTGATGGGCATCAACTCCTTCGAGCAGGGCGCGCGCTCGGTCGATCCGAGCTTCAAGCTCAAGGTCATCTGGGTCAATACCTGGTTCGACCCGGGCAAGGAAGCCGACGCGGCCAAGGCGATGGTCGACCAGGGCGTCGACATTCTGACGCAGCACACCGACACCACCGCACCGATGCAGGTGGCCGAAGAGCGCGGCATTCATGCCTTCGGCCAGGCGTCCGACATGATTGCTGCCGGTCCGCATGCGCAGTTGACCGCCGTCGTCGACACTTGGGGCAACTACTACTCCAAGCGCGTCCATGCGCTGCTTGACGGCACTTGGAAGGCCGAGCAGAGCTGGGACGGCCTGAAGGACGGCATTCTGAAGATGGCGCCCTACACCAACATGCCTGACGACGTGAAGAAGATGGCCGAAGAGACCGAAGCCAAGATCAAGTCCGGCGAGCTCGCACCCTTCACTGGTCCGATCAACAAGCAGGACGGCACGCCCTGGCTGAAAGCTGGTGAAAAAGCCGATGACGCTACGCTTCTGGGCATGAATTTCTATATCGAAGGCGTCGACGACAAGCTGCCGGCTTCTAAGTGATCTCGGCCAAATCGGCAAGGTTGAAAAAGGGCGTCTCGAGCGCCCTTTTTTGTTGCGCTGCATCATCGAATGTCGATTTACAAAAGTATTACTATATGATTTTTTGACTGCGGGCCTGAGGAGATAGGCCATTGGGAGATAATCATGAAATTTAAGACCGCACTCGTTAGTGCTACGATTCTTGCTGCCTGCATGTTTACGTCGGCATCGGCAAAGCAGCTTGTCGTCGGCTTCTCGCAAATCGGTTCGGAGTCGGGCTGGCGCGCGGCTGAGACGACGCTGACCAAGCAGGAAGCTTCAAAGCGCGGCATCGACCTGAAGTTTGCCGATGCTCAGCAGAAGCAGGAAAACCAGATCAAGGCGATCCGGTCCTTTATCGCGCAGGGCGTCGATGCGATCCTGCTGGCACCCGTCGTCGAAACCGGATGGGATTCCGTCCTGAAGGAAGCCAAGGAAGCGAAGATCCCGGTCATTCTGCTTGACCGCACGGTCAACGCGCCGAAAGACCTTTATCTGACCGCTGTCACGTCCGACTTGGTTCATGAGGGCAAGGTTGCCGGCGACTGGCTTGTAAAGACAGTCGGCGACAAGAAGTGCAATATCGTCGAGTTGCAGGGCACGACCGGCTCCTCGCCGGCTATTGGCCGCAAGAAGGGCTTCGAGGAAGCCATCAAGAGCCACGATAACCTGAAGATCGTTCGCAGCCAGACCGGCGACTTCACACGCGCCAAGGGCAAGGAAGTCATGGAAAGCTTCCTGAAGGCGGAGAACGGCGGCAAGGACATCTGCGCGCTCTATGCTCATAATGACGATATGGCCGTCGGCGCCATCCAGGCGATCAAGGAAGCCGGCCTGAAGCCCGGCAAGGACATCCTGACCGTATCCATCGATTCAGTTCCGGATCTCTTCAAGGCCATGGCTGCCGGCGAAGCGAATGCGACCGTGGAGCTGACGCCGAACATGGCTGGTCCGGCCTTCGATGCGCTCGATGCCTACCTGAAGACCAAGAAAGAGCCGCCGAAGTGGATCCAGACGGAATCCAAGCTCTATACCCAGGCTGATGATCCGCAGAAGGTCTACGAGCAGAAGAAGGACCTCGGCTATTAAGATGAAAGCCTGTCGCACCGGATCGGCAATGCCGTCCCGGTGCGATATCCTGTGCAAGATGCCGGCGCATCCACCGAATGCGCCGGCTATCGCTTTCGCAATTTGATTCATTCCAAGGAAATTCGCGCTTCATGGCTCACGGCGTAGAGCGACTTCTGACAGCGACAGGTTTTTGTAAATATTTCCCCGGTTCGACCGCTCTCGATCACGTCGATTTCACATTGATGCGCGGCGAGGTCCATGCGCTTCTCGGCGAGAACGGTGCCGGAAAATCGACCTTGATCAAATGCATGACCGGTGCTTATCGCCGGGATGCGGGTACTCTGGTTCTCGATGGTGCCGAGATCGATCCACACGATACGCTTGCCGCTCAGAAGCTCGGTATCGGAACCGTCTATCAGGAAGTGAACCTGCTACCCAATCTGAGCGTCGCGGAAAACTTGTTTCTGGGCCGCCAGCCGCGGCGGTTCGGCATGGTCAGCAGCCGCGTCATGAATAAGATGGCAAGAGATCTGCTGTCGCAATATGGTCTCGATATCGATGTCACCCACCAGCTCGACCGCTTTTCGGTCGCCATTCAGCAGGTGATCGCTATTGCGCGTGCCGTTGATCTGTCCGGTAAGGTTCTCATTCTCGATGAGCCCACGGCGAGTCTGGATACGCATGAAGTCGAAATGCTGTTCGGTATCGTCAGGCGATTGAAGCAGCGCGGGCTGGGAATTGTCTTCATCACGCATTTCCTGGAACAGGTTTACGAAATCTGCGACCGCATCACCGTTCTCCGCAACGGTCGCTTGGTCGGCACGCGCGATGCGGCCGGTCTTCCGCGGCAGACGCTGATCGCCATGATGCTCGGCCGCGAACTCGCCGAGACCGAAAGCAAGGTAAAGCAGAGCGAGACGGAAAGCGGCCCGGTCAAATATCACTTCACGAATTTCGGCAAGCGAGGCAAGATCAAGCCTTTCGATATGGAGGTGCGCGTCGGCGAAGTGGTGGGCATTGCCGGCCTGCTTGGCTCGGGACGTACGGAAACCGCCGAAGTGCTTTTCGGCGTCGAGCGCGCCGACAGCGGTGAGGCAAAGATCGAAGGCAAGACCATTGCGCTTTCCAACCCGCGGGCCGCGATCAAGAGCGGTTTCGGTTTCTGTCCGGAAGACCGCAAGACCGATGGGATCATCGGTGATCTCTCCATCCGCGAAAACATCGTCATGGCGCTGCAGGCAAGGCGCGGCTGGGCAAGGCCCTTGCCGCGCAGCGAGCAGAACGCCATCGCCGATCGCTACATCAAGGCGCTGGATATCCGTACGACCGATCGGGAAAAGCCGATCAGACTTCTTTCGGGCGGTAACCAGCAGAAGGCGATCCTTGCGCGATGGCTGGCGACCAATCCGAGTTTCCTCATCCTGGATGAGCCGACACGCGGCATCGACGTCGGTGCCCATGCCGAAATCATCCGATTGATCGAGGATCTTTGCCGGCAGGGAATGTCGCTGGTGGTCATTTCATCCGAACTCGAGGAGCTTGTCGCCTATAGTTCGCGCGTCATCGTCCTGCGCGATCGTGAACATATTGCCGAGTTAACCGGCAGTGAGATAACGGCCGGAAATATCGTCGAGGCTATTGCCACGGCTCAAAAGATGCGGGAGGACGCATGAGCTCGCCAATCAGAACCTCCTTGCTCCGGCTGATGCCGCAGTTGATCGCGCTCGCGGTTATTCTTCTGTTGAATTTCATTATGTTCCCGCATTTCTTTCATCTGGAAGTTCAGAATGGAAGGCTCTACGGAAGCTTGATAGACGTACTCAATCGTGGTGCACCGGTAGCGCTGCTCGCCATTGGCATGACGTTGGTCATCGCGACCAAGGGGATCGATCTGTCCGTCGGTGCGGTCATTGCAATTTGCGGCGCTGTCGCGGCGTCGTCCATTGTTGCCGGCTACTCGCTTTCCTATACGCTGCTGTTGACGATCGGCATCGGTCTGGCGTGTGGGCTCTGGAACGGATTCCTCGTCGCCGCGCTCGATATCCAACCGATCATCGCGACGCTGGTGCTGATGGTGGCAGGTCGAGGCATTGCGCAATTAATCACCGAAGGCACGATCCTCACTTTCAACAATGACGGGCTGATCTTTCTTGGTAGCGGCTCGTTTGCCGCCCTGCCGATGCCGGTGGTGATCTGGCTCGTCGCCGCGCTCGTGGTGATCGCTCTAGTTCGGCGCACGGCTCTTGGAATGCTGGTCGAAGCCATAGGCATCAACCGCCGCGCAAGCACGCTGTCCGGTATCCGGACGCCGGTCCTCCTGATCGCGGTCTACGCATTGAGCGGCCTGTGCGCCTCCATTGCCGGTATCATCATTACGGCCGACATCAAGGGGGCGGACGCCAACAATGCCGGTCTCTGGCTTGAACTCGACGCGATCCTGGCTGTCGTCGTTGGCGGCAATTCCCTTCTTGGCGGCCGTTTCAGCATCGTCGGTTCGCTGATCGGCGCGATGATCATCCAGTCGGTCAATACGGGCATTCTGCTGTCCGGCTTTCCGCCGGAATTCAATCTGGTGATCAAGGCCGTCATCGTCATCACCATTCTGGTCATCCAGTCTCCGGCTCTCCAATCCGCCTCGTCATTTTTCTGGCGCCGGCGCGGCGCGGCGCAGATGATCCATGAGG
Source organism: Rhizobium leucaenae USDA 9039 (assembly GCF_000426285.1). Taxonomy (GTDB): domain Bacteria; phylum Pseudomonadota; class Alphaproteobacteria; order Rhizobiales; family Rhizobiaceae; genus Rhizobium; species Rhizobium leucaenae. The sequence goes on from NZ_AUFB01000011.1 coordinate 55,920, forward strand.
AGCAGGCAAAGTGAATTCGAAATATCTTCCTCTGCTCGTGACGATCGTCATTTTCCTGCTGGCCTATACGGGCTGCGTGCTGCAGTTTCCGAACATGCTATCGACGCGGGTTATCGGCAATCTGCTGACAGACAATGCTTTTCTCGGAATTGCCGCGGTCGGCATGACATTCGTCATCCTCTCCGGCGGCATCGACCTATCGATCGGCTCGGTCATCGCCTTTACCGGCGTCTTCCTGGCGATCATTCTGCGGGATACCTCAATCCATCCTTTGTTCGCCTTCGCGCTTGTCCTGGCGATCACGACGATTTTCGGCGCAGCCATGGGCGCGATCATCCACTATCTCAGCATGCCGCCTTTCATCGTCACCCTGGCGGGCATGTTTCTTGCGCGCGGTATCGCGTTCGTCCTGTCGATCGACAGCATCCCGATCGAGCATGATTTCTATTCGCAACTGAGCGATCTTTATCTGATGCTGCCGGGCGGCGGCCGACTGACGCTGATCGGCGGTATCATGCTGATCGTCTTTGCCGGCGGCGTCGTCCTGGCGCATCGCACCCGCTTCGGAGCCAACGTCTATGCTCTCGGCGGCGGCGTGCAGACGGCCCAGTTGATGGGCGTTCCGGTCGGACGCACGACGATCCAGATCTATGCACTGTCCGGCTTTCTCGCCGGTCTATCCGGAATCGTTTTTTCGCTCTATACGTCGGCAGGATATTCGCTGGCTACCGTTGGCGTCGAGCTTGACGCCATTGCGGCGGTGGTCATAGGCGGAACATTGCTGACGGGGGGAGCAGGGTTCGTAGGAGGAACTCTCATCGGAATTCTCATACAGGGCTTGATCCAGACTTACATCACCTTTGATGGAACGCTCTCCAGTTGGTGGACTAAGATATTGATCGGGTTGCTGCTTTTTGTGTTTATTCTGATGCAAAAGGGTCTTCTGCTGCTTTCCCGCTTCAATCGACGTTACGCCTGAGGGAAGGACAGAGTGCTTGCGCAGCAGATTGCTTGAAACAAGAAAAACCGAGGGAAAATCGCGGACCAGCCATGCGCAGGTCGTGGATGATCTCGGAAAAGCGATCGTGTCGGGCGCCTTTCCCATCGGCAGTATTCTTCCCGGCGACAGCGAGCTTCTGCAACGGTTCAAGGTGTCGCGCACGGTCCTGCGCGAGAGCATGAAGACGTTGGCGGCGAAGGGCCTTGTCGTTCCGCGCGCCCGCGTCGGCACCAGGGTCACCGAGAAGATCCATTGGAATATGTTCGACAGCGCGGTGCTGACCTGGCACTTTGAAAGCGGCGTCAACCAAGAGTTCCTGCTGCACCTCTATGATATTCGCCTGGCTTTCGAACCGTTCGCCGCCAGTCTCGTGGCGGAGCGCGCCAGCAGCGAGGAAATCGAGTTGTTGCGGCGACTGGCGATGGCCATGGCCGCGCCGGAACACACGCCCGACAGTCTCGCCGTCGCCGACCTTCATTTTCATCTGGCAATCACGGAGGCGTCGCACAATCCCTTCATGCGCTCGCTCGGCGGCCTCATCGAAGCGGCTCTCGTCGGCATGTTCCGGATGAGCGCGCCTCCTGCCAGCAATGGCTTCGGCAACATCGCGGATACGCATATGGCCATCGTTGAAGCCATCGCCGCCGGTGACGCGCTTGCGGCGCACAAAGCGATGGAATTCGTCATTTTCGATGGCCGCCAGCATGTCCAGGAAGCTTTCGCAGCGCTCGCGGACGCTTGACGTCTACGTCTAATTTCGCCGTAGTTCACCGCTCAACTAGTTGCTATGAGGAGACGACGCCTGTCTTGGGCCTTGTCGGGCCGTATCTTTCGGAGCTTGAAATGGAACGCACCTGTCTCGCCATCATCCTCGCCGCTGGCGACAGCACTCGTATGAAGTCATCGACCTCCAAGGTACTGCATCCGATCGCCGGCCGTCCGATGATCGCGCATGTGATGGAGGCGATCGCCAAGACCCGTATTTCCGCTGCCGCGCTCGTTGTTGGCCGCAATGCGGAGGAAGTCACCGCCGCTGCCGCTGTCGGCGGCGTAAAGGTGGAAGCCTACCTGCAGAAGGAGCGTCTCGGCACCGGTCATGCCGTGCTCGCAGCTCGTGAGGCGATTGCCGCGGGCTATGACGATATTCTGGTGGCCTACGGCGACGTGCCGCTGCTGACAGACGCGCCGCTTCGGGCGGCACGCCAGGGGCTCGCCGAAGGCAATGATGTCGTCGTCATCGGCTTTCACACGGAAAATCCGGACGCCTACGGCCGGCTGCTCGTCAAGGACGGCGAGCTGATCGCCATTCGCGAAGCGAAGGATGCGACCGATGCAGAGCTTGCGGTCACCTGGTGCAACAGCGGTCTGATGGCGATCAACGGCCGGAAAGCGCTCGACCTGCTCGACCGTATTGGCAACGACAATGCCAAGCGCGAATATTATCTCACTGATCTTGTCGAGATCGCCCGCTCTCTCGGTGGTCGCGCGGTCGCCGTCGACGCGCCCGAAGTGGAGATGACCGGCTGCAACAACCGCGCCGAACTCGCCGTTATCGAGCGCCTCTGGCAGGAGCGGCGCCGTCATGAGCTCATGCTTTCGGGCGTCACTATGATCGCGCCGGAAACGGTGTTTCTTGCCTACGACACAGTGATTGGCCAGGACGCGCTGATCGAGCCGAACGTGGTCTTCGGTCCCCGGGCCGTTATCGACGGCGGCGCGGTCATCCACGCCTTTTCGCATATCGAAGGCGCCCATGTCAGCGCCGGCGCCACGGTTGGCCCATTCGCGCGCCTGCGTCCGGGTGCGGATCTTGCCGGAGGCTCTAAGGTCGGCAATTTCTGCGAGGTGAAGAACGGCAAAATCGGCGAGGGCGCGAAGGTCAACCATCTGACCTATATCGGCGACGCAACCGTCGGGACCGGCAGCAATATTGGCGCGGGCACGGTCACCTGCAACTACGATGGCGTCAACAAACACGAGACCCATATCGGCGCAAACAGCTTCATTGGCTCGAACTCATCGCTGGTGGCGCCCGTGCGCATCGGTGACAGCGCCTATGTCGCCTCAGGCAGCGTCATCACCGAGGACGTTCCTGCCGAAGCATTGGCCTTCGGACGCGCCCGCCAGGAGGTAAAGCCTGGTCGTGCGAAGGTCATTCGCGAGAAGGCCTTAGCCATCAAGGCGGCGAAGAAGGGCAGCCACTAAGCCTAAAGTGTAGGGCCGCGTAACGGTCGGAAACCGAAAGTGACCGTCGCGGCAATTGAGAAAACTGCTAGAATCATTAGGACTTGCTCCAATTTCTTGGGCCAGACGGAGAATTGCATGTGCGGCATTGTGGGGATTGTCGGAACGAAGCCGGTGTCGGGACGATTGGTGGACGCCTTGCGGCGTCTCGAATATCGCGGCTACGATTCGGCCGGCGTCGCCACCATTCATAACGGCGTCATGGACCGTCGCCGCGCCGAAGGAAAACTCTTTAATCTCGAAAAGCGGCTGGACGTCGAACCGCTGCCCGGCGCCACGGGGATTGCTCACACGCGCTGGGCGACCCATGGTGTTCCTAACGAAACCAATGCCCATCCGCATTTCGTCGAAGGCGTTGCCGTCGTCCACAACGGCATCATCGAAAACTTCTCCGAGCTGCGCGAGGAATTGAAGGCCGAGGGCAGGGTGTTTGCCACGCAGACCGACACGGAAGTCGTCGCGCATCTCCTGGCGAAATATCTCCGCCAGGGCCTCGATCCGCGCGCAGCCATGTTGAGGATGCTGAACCGCGTCACCGGTGCCTATGCACTGGTCGTCATGTTCCAGAACGATCCCGATACACTGATGGCGGCCCGCTCCGGTCCGCCGCTCGCCATCGGTTTCGGCAATGGCGAGATGTTTCTCGGCTCCGACGCCATTGCGCTCGCGCCCTTCACCAACGAAATCACTTATCTCGTCGACGGCGACTGCGCGATCATCACGCGGGATGGCGCCACGGTGGTCGATTTCAGCGGTCAGGAAGTCAGCCGCGTTCGGCAGATATCACAGGCGACCGCCTATGTCGTCGACAAAGGCAATCATCGCCACTTCATGGAAAAGGAGATTTACGAGCAGCCGGAGGTGATCTCCCATGCGCTCAGCCAATATGTCGATTTTGGCAGCCATCGGGTGCGCCCCAATGCGTCGTCGATCGATTTCAACGCCGTATCCAGCCTGGCGATCTCAGCTTGCGGCACCGCCTATCTCGCTGGTCTGATCGGCAAATACTGGTTCGAGCGCTATGCCCGCCTCCCGGTGGAGATCGATGTCGCTTCCGAATTCCGCTATCGCGAGATGCCGCTCTTGCCCTCGCAGGCCGCGCTGTTCATCTCCCAATCCGGCGAGACCGCCGATACGCTTGCTTCGCTGCGCTACTGCAGGGAAAATGGCCTGAAGATCGGTGCCGTGGTCAATGTGAAGGAATCGACCATCGCGCGCGAATCCGATGCCGTGTTCCCAATCATGGCCGGGCCCGAAATCGGCGTTGCCTCGACCAAGGCCTTTACCTGCCAGCTTGCCGTCTTGGCGTCTCTGGCGATCGGTGCCGGCAAGGCGCGTGGTACAGTCAGCGCCGAGGACGAACAGGCGATGGTGGGTCATCTCGTCGAGATGCCTCGCATCATGGCCCGGGTGCTGAACATCATCCAGCCGCAGATGGAAAGTCTTTCCCGCGAAATCTCCAAGTTCAAAGACGTGCTTTATCTCGGCCGCGGCACCAGCTTCCCGCTCGCCATGGAAGGCGCGCTGAAGCTCAAGGAAATCTCCTATATCCACGCCGAAGGCTATGCTGCCGGCGAGCTGAAGCATGGTCCGATCGCGCTGATCGACGAGAACATGCCTGTTATCGTCATTGCGCCCTATGACCGCTTCTTCGACAAGACCGTCTCCAACATGCAGGAGGTGGCGGCGCGCGGCGGCCGCATCATCTTCATCACCGACGAGGCGGGGGCGGCGGCTTCCACCTTGCCAACCATGGCGACGATCACCCTGCCTATCGTCGATGAAATCATCGCGCCGATGATCTTCTCGCTGCCGATCCAACTGCTCGCTTATCACACGGCAGTCTTTATGGGCACGGATGTCGATCAGCCGCGCAACCTCGCCAAGTCGGTGACCGTCGAATAGGCTGCATTCCCCACTCTTTTTCTAAAATAACGTCGTCGTGAACCGGGCTATGATCGGGACCCGCGGCGTGACTGGCGGGTTGTGCGACGCGCCGATTTCTGGCACGTTTCACATTGGAGATGGTGGGGGAATTTGCCGGTTAGCGGTGGCGACGGAACGGAGTTTTCGAACGGCGAATGAGTGAAAAACCCATCAAAATGTCTGTGGCAACGCGGATTAGAAACAATTTCCTGGCGGGCCTAATTATCTGCGCGCCGATCGCCATTACGCTCTGGCTCACCTGGTCCGTGGTCCACTGGGCTGATAGCTGGGTCAGACCCTATATTCCGGCGCGCTACGATCCCGAAAGCTATCTGAATTTCGCCGTGCCCGGCACCGGTTTGGTGATCGCGATGATCTTCATCACGATCGTTGGTTTCCTCGCCAAGAACCTGATCGGCCAGAGCATCGTCCGTTTCGGCGAATCGATCGTGCATCGCGTGCCGCTGGTGCGAACCATCTACAGGAGCGTGAAGCAGATTTTCGAAACCGTGCTGAAGGAGCAGGGCACGTCTTTCAAGAAGGTCGGCCTGATCGAATATCCGAGCCCGGGCCTCTGGTCGATGGTGTTCATCTCGACCGACGCCAAAGGCGAGATTGCCTCGAAGTTCAACGCGATGGGGCATGACATGGTGGCTGTTTTCCTGCCGCCGACGCCTGTGCCGACAGCCGGCTTCCTGGTTTTCGTGCCGCGTGAAAAGATCACGATCCTCGACATGAGCCCGGAAGATGGCGCCAAGCTGCTGATCTCCGGCGGCTTGGTCTCGCCGGAATATCGGGAAAAGCTGATCGGCAAGGAACTGCCGCCGCCGGCGCCTGTTCCCGTAAAAACTCTGTCTTAGAACCACGCTTTTTCCGATCTCTTCCTGTCTCGCCCACGCGTTTGGAGCGAGTTGTCATGTCCTTATCACGTTGCCGTCTTAGACCGTCTGCCGGAAGGCAATCGGGGCGCACCTTATTGTCGAAGTTCGACGCGGCTTTGGGCCGTGTCTGAAGGTGAATGCCGTTCCAGCAAAAGGGCTTTTTCATCAGGAGGATATTGCCTTGAAAAACTTGCGTTCAATGACATTGCCGCTGCTCTCTGCAGCGCTCGCCACTTTCGTTTTCTCCGCGCCGATCACTGCCTTTGGCGATAGTTCCGTTGCCGTCGGCGGCGTCACATTGGTCAACAAGGGCCGCGTCGCCGTCGGCCGTATCCCCGCCAATCTGCGCGACAAGTTCGGCGAGACCTTCGGCTCCGGTTCGGGTATGTCCATTGATGCCAAGAGCTGGGCGCGCAATGCCGATGGTTCCTACAAGGGTTCGCTGTGGCTGCTTCCGGATCGCGGCTACAATGCCGTCGGCACGACCGACTATCGCCCGCGCCTCAACACCATCGACATCCAGTTGACGCCGGTTGCTCCGGGCGCGGCGCCGCCAGCCGGCAAGGAACAGTCTGGCGTTGTCGCCGAGCTCGCCGACACCACCCTGCTGACCGACAACAAGGGCGCCGACACGACCGGTCTCGACCCGGCCAACGGCACCCGTCAACCGGCTGACGGTATGCCGCTGCTGCCCCAAGCGCCAAACGGCAAGATTTCGCTCGACACCGAAGCCGTCGCCCGGCTGCCCAACGGAACGATGTTCATCAGCGATGAATATGGCCCCTATATCTATCGCTTTGCCGCCGATGGCCGCATGATGTCCGCAACCCCGCCGCCGGCTGCGCTGCTACCGATGCGCAATGGCGCCGTCAACTTCGCCTCCAACAATCCCGGTCCTGGCGAATCCGCTCCGGACCCGAAGGATCCGGCCAGCGGTCGTCAGAACAACCAGGGCCTGGAAGGCATGTCGCTGACGCCGGACGGCAAGTTGCTCATCGCCGTGTTGCAGTCTGCGACCCGCCAGGATGGCGGCGATTCCAGCTCGACGCGCCAGAACACCCGCGCGCTGATCTATGATGCCGCCGATCCTGCACATCTGAAGCTGGTGCACGAATATGTCGTGCCGCTGCCGGTCTTCACCGACGCCAAGGGCAAGACGGTCGTCGCCGCCCAGAGCGAAATCGTGGCCCTCTCGCCGCAGACGTTCCTCATGCTGGCCCGCGACAGCAATAACGGCTATGGCGTGAAGGGCGATAAGTCGCTCTATCGCAGCGTCAATGTCGTCGATGTCTCGGCTGCCACGGATATTGCGGGCAGCAAATTCGATGCCGACACGGCGGTCGCGCCCAAGGGTGTTCTCGAGCCGTCGGTAAAGCCGGCTGTGGTCAGCCAGTTCATCGATATCAACGACAGCGCCGATCTTGCCCGCTTCGGCCTCCATAATGGCGCGCCGAACGATCGCAACAATCTCTCCGAAAAGTGGGAGGCCATGTCGCTCCTGAGCGTCATGGATCCGAAACTGCCGGACGACTACTTCCTGTTCGTCGCCAACGACAACGACTTCCTGACCCAGGACGGTTTCCAGGTCGGCGCGGCCTATAAAGGCGATGGCGGAGGCGATGTCGACACCATGTTCCAAGTGTTCCAGGTGACGATCCCCGGTCTTTCGGTCAAGTAACGGCCTTTGATCTGGATGGACGCGGTTGCCGCGTCCATCCACCTATCCCGCTCTCAGGAACCGGATCGCCTCGTCGCGGCGGAAGAGATAGAGTAGGGTACGCACCGCCATGCCACGCTCACCCGTCAGCTCCGGATCACGCTCGATCAGATAGGCGACGTCCTTGCGGGCGATTTCCAGGAGATCGGCATGGGCTTCGAGGCTGGCGATGCGGAAGCCCGGCGTTCCGGACTGGCGCGTGCCAAGCAGTTCACCCTCACCACGCAGCTTCAGATCCTCCTCGGCAATGCGGAAACCGTCCTCGGTGTCGCGCATGATCGACAGCCGTGCATGACCGGTTTCACCGAGCGGCCCTTTGTAGAGTAGGATGCAGGTGGACGCCTCGTCGCCACGTCCGACGCGCCCACGTAACTGGTGCAACTGCGCCAGACCGAAACGCTCGGCATGCTCGATCACCATGATTGTCGCGTCCGGCACATCGACGCCGACCTCGACCACCGTGGTGGCGACCAGCAGGCGGATATCTCCATTCTTGAAAGCCATCATCACGGCATCTTTTTCCGGCCCGCTCATGCGGCCGTGAATGAGCCCGATCCCAGGCCCGAGCGCCTTCGTCAAACTTGCGTGCCGCTCCTCGACCGACATTAAATCGGATTCTTCGGTTTCCTCGACAAGTGGGCATATCCAATACGCCTTTTTGCCTTCGGATAAGGCGCTCTTCAACCGTAAAACGATATCACCGGTCCGCTCGGTCGGAATGGTGATCGTCTGGATCGGCTTGCGGCCGGCAGGCTTCTCGGTGAGCTTGGAAACATCCATATCTCCGAAGGCGGCAAGCACCAGTGTGCGCGGGATCGGCGTGGCGGTCATGACCAGCATATGCGGCGAGATGCCTTTCGCCGTCAGCCGCAAGCGCTGGTGCACGCCGAAGCGGTGCTGCTCGTCGACGACGGCCAGCATGAGATTGGCATAGGCCACACTATCCTGAAACAGCGCGTGCGTGCCGATGACGATCTGCGCTTCGCCGGACGCGATGCGTTCCAGGATGGCGTCGCGCTCGCGGCCCTTGGTGCGGCCTGTCAGCACTTCGACGGTAAGATCGGCGCTGGCCGCAAATTTTGAAATCGTCGCGTGATGTTGCCGCGCCAGGATTTCGGTCGGCGCCATCAGCACCGCTTGGCCGCCGCTTTCGATCACAGCGGCAATGGCCATCAGCGCCACAAGCGTCTTGCCCGCACCGACATCGCCCTGCAGCAGCCGGAGCATACGCTCCGTGCCGGCCATGTCCTTGAGAATATCGGCCACGGCTTCCTTCTGACTGTTCGTCATGGAGAAGGGCAGGGATTCCAATATGTTCCGGCTGATTGTTCCCGTGGGACGCACGGGCTGGCCGGCAACCTTGCGCAGACGCTGACGTACGAGCGACAGCGACAACTGCCCGGCCAGGAATTCGTCGTAGGCAAGCCTGCGGCGGGCAGGCGCCTGCGGATCGATATCGGCAGCGTCGCGCGGCGCATGCAGCATGTGGAAGCTGTCTGAGATCGAGGGAAAGCCCTGCTTCTGCGTGAGCGCCGTATCGTCCCATTCCGGCAGGTCCGGCATGCGCGTTATCGCCGCTTCGATGGTCTTGCGCAGGAATTTCGGCGAGAGCCCGGCGGTCAGGGGATAGACCGGCTCCACCAACGGCAGGTTCTCCGCCTCGCTTTCGCGCATGATATAGTCCGGATGCACCATTGACGGCCGGCCGTTGAACCAGTCGACCTTGCCGCTGACGGTCACCATCTCATCGATCGGCAGTTGCTTTTCCAGCCATTGCGCCTTGCCGCGGAAGAACACCAGACCGAGTTCGCCGGTTTCGTCATGCAGGAAGACGCGGTAGGGCACATTGCTGCGCGCATTGGGCGGCGGCTGGTGGCGGTCGACGCGGCCGGTGATGGTGACGATCGTGCCCTGTGGCGCCCGTGCAATGCCCGGCTGCTCGCGGCGGTCGATGATGGAATGCGGCGCATGGAAGAGCAGATCGATGACGCGGCAGTCGTCGATGCTTTCCCGATCGAGCAGCTTCACCAGCAGTTCGGCAATCTTCGGCCCGACGCCGGGTAGCGAAGAGACGGAGGCAAACAGCGGATCGAGGATGGCGGGTCGCATGGCCGGCAAAATGCGACGGGGAGGGTGGCTTGGCAAGACCTGAGGGTCATGCGGGTTGCTAGGAGGCACATACTCCCCGGAAAATTACACGTCAGGTGCTTTTTTCCGAAAAACCGGTTCCCACCTTTCAAGGCTGGTTTTATAGAGACCCATCAACATAAAGGTGTTTTTGATGACTGGGCTGACTCTCAGCAGTGCCGATCTCGATCCCCGCCGCCGGCGCATTCTGTTTCGCTGTTGGCACCGCGGTATCCGCGAGATGGATCTTGTTTTCGGCCAGTTCGCCGACAACGAATTGCCGGGGCTTGCCGAGGCCGAACTCGATGAACTCGAGCGCATCATGGCCGAGGAAGACAACGATCTCGTCAAATGGATACTCGGAACGCAGCCGGTGCCGGAGCATCTGCGGACGCCGCTATTCATGCGCCTTGCCGCCTATCAGCCCGATTTCGAGCAGGTCGCCGAAAAGCTTGGGATAACCAGATGATCCCTGGTTTCGACGCGAAGAAACTGATCGCGGCAAGCGAGCCGCTGACGATCGGCCATGTTCCCGCCGGCCTGGAGCCTTTTCTGCTGGCCGAGCTGGCGAAGACAGGCCAACCGGTTGCCTATGTCATGTCCGATGGCCAGCACATGGCCGATGTGGAACAGATGCTCGGTTTCATCGCACCCGATATCCCGGTTTTAACGCTGCCCGCCTGGGACTGCCTTCCCTACGACCGCGTTTCCCCGAGTTCCGATACGTCGGCGCGCCGTCTGGCTGCGCTCTCCGGCCTGATCGCCCATCATCACAAGCCGCATGCTGCGATCGTCCTGGTGACGGTCAATGCCATGCTGCAGAAGGTGGCGCCGCAGGATGTGATCGAGAGCTTGGCCTTCTCTGCCCGGCCGGGCAATCAGGTGCGCATGGATGATATCGCCAGCCGTCTGGAGCGCAACGGCTTCGATCGCGTCGCGACTGTGCGCGAAGTCGGCGAATATGCCGTTCGCGGCGGCATTCTCGATGTTTTCGTGCCGGGTACGGAAGAGCCGGTGCGCCTCGATTTCTTCGGGGACACGCTGGAAAGCATCCGCAGCTTCGATCCCGCCAGCCAGCGCACCACCGGCCAGATCCGCTCCCTCGATCTCAACCCGATGAGCGAAGTCACGCTGACGCCGGATACGATCAGCCGTTTCCGCAAGAACTATCTTTCCGCTTTCGGCGCGGCGACGCGCGACGATGCGCTCTATGTGGCGGTCTCGGAAGGCCGTCGCTATGCCGGCATGGAACACTGGCTGCCGCTCTTCTACGAAAAGCTGGAGACGGTTTTCGACTATCTCCGCGGCTTCCGGCTGGTCACCGATCACACCGTGCGCGAAGCGGCCGAAGAGCGTTCCAAGCTCGTCTTCGACTATTACGATGCGCGTCTGAATTCCGGTCAGGCGGCCAAGGGGCCGATGGCGCAGGGCACGCCCTACAAGCCGGTCACGCCCGGCCAGCTCTACCTTGACGGCGGCACGTTCACCAAGGCGCTCGATGCCTTCAACGCCATGCGCATCTCGCCCTTCAATGAACACGAGGGCGAGGCCCGCCGCGTCGTCAGCGTCGACGCCCGCCAGGGGCCGCGCTGGGCGCGATCCGCCACCGATAGCGCCGACAGCGAGCGTGTCAACGTCTTCGATGCTGTGGTCAAGCATATCGCCGATCGCCGCGCCACAGGCGGCAAGGTCTTGATATCGGCCTGGACGGAAGGGTCGCTCGATCGCCTGCTGCAGGTGCTTGCCGAACACGGGCTAGCGCGCGTCAAGACGATCGAAGCTTTCAAGGACATTCGATCGCTGGAGAAGGGCGAGGCGGCAGCGGCCGTGCTGAGCCTGGAAGCGGGCTTCGAGGCTGGCGATCTCGTCGTCATCGGCGAGCAGGATATTCTCGGCGACCGCATGGTGCGCCGCTCCAAGCGCCGCAAACGCGCCGCCGATTTTATCTCCGAGGTCGCTGGCCTCGACGAGGGTTCCATCGTCGTCCATGCCGAACACGGTATCGGCCGTTTCATCGGTTTGCGCACCATCGAGGCGGCCGGCGCGCCGCATGCCTGCCTGGAACTGCAGTATGCCGACGATGCCAAACTGTTCCTGCCAGTCGAAAATATCGATCTCCTCTCGCGCTATGGCGGCGAGGGCACCGAGGCGCAGCTCGACAAGCTCGGCGGCGGCGCCTGGCAGATGCGCAAGGCAAAGCTCAAGAAGCGCCTGCTGGATATGGCTGGCGCGCTGATCCGTGTCGCGGCCGAACGCCTGACGCGGCATGCGCCGGTGCTGACCTCGCCGGAAGGGCTTTATGACGAGTTCGCTGCCCGCTTCCCCTACGACGAGACCGAAGATCAGATGAACGCCATCGACGCTGTGCGCGATGATCTTGGCGCCGGTCGGCCGATGGATCGCCTCGTCTGCGGCGACGTCGGTTTCGGCAAGACGGAAGTGGCGCTGCGCGCCGCCTTCGTGGCCGCCATGAATGGCGTACAGGTCGCCGTCGTCGTGCCGACGACGCTGCTTGCCCGCCAGCATTTCAAGACCTTCTCGGAGCGTTTCCGTGGCTTGCCGATTCGTGTGCAGCAGGCCTCGCGCCTTGTCGGCGCCAAGGATCTGGCGCTCACCAAGAAGGAAGTGGCCGATGGCAAGACCGATATCGTCGTCGGCACGCATGCGCTGCTTGGCGCCGGCATCCAGTTCGCCAATCTCGGCCTGCTGGTAATCGATGAGGAGCAGCACTTCGGCGTCAAACACAAGGAGCGGCTGAAGGAGCTGAAGAGCGACGTGCATGTGCTGACGCTGTCGGCAACGCCGATCCCGCGCACGCTGCAGCTCGCCATGACCGGCGTGCGCGAACTCTCGCTCATCACCACGCCGCCGGTCGACCGCATGGCGGTGCGCACCTTCATCTCGCCCTTCGATTCGCTCGTCATCCGCGAAACACTGATGCGCGAGCATTATCGCGGCGGCCAAAGCTTCTATGTCTGCCCGCGCTTAGCCGATCTCGCCGATATCCACGCCTTCCTGCAGTCCGATGTGCCGGAGTTGAAAGTGGCTGTTGCCCATGGCCAGATGCCGGCCGGTGAGCTCGAAGACATCATGAACGCCTTCTATGAAGGCCGCTACGACGTGCTGCTATCGACGACCATCGTCGAATCCGGACTCGACGTGCCGACTGCCAATACGCTGATCGTCCACCGCGCCGACATGTTCGGCCTGGCGCAGCTCTATCAGTTGCGCGGCCGCGTCGGCCGGTCGAAAGTGCGCGCCTTCGCCCTGTTCACCCTGCCGGTCAACAAGGTGCTGACGACGACGGCGGAGCGCCGCCTGAAGGTGCTACAGTCGCTCGACACGCTCGGCGCTGGCTTCCAGCTCGCAAGCCACGATCTCGATATCCGCGGCGCTGGCAATCTGCTCGGCGAGGAACAGTCCGGTCACATCAAGGAAGTGGGCTTCGAGCTTTACCAGCAGATGCTCGAAGAGGCTGTCGCCGAGGTCAAGGGCATCGATGAGATCCAGGATACCGGCTGGTCGCCGCAGATTTCCGTCGGCACGCCGGTCATGATCCCGGACGACTACGTGCCGGATCTGCATCTGCGCATGGCGCTTTACCGCCGTCTCGGCGAGATCACCGAGATCAAGGAGATCGACAGTTTCGGTGCCGAAATGATCGATCGATTCGGCCCGATGCCGCTGGAGGTGCAGCATCTCCTGAAGATCGTCTACATCAAGTCGCTTTGCCGGATCGCCAATGTCGAAAAGCTGGACGCCGGCCCGAAGGGCGTTGTCGTACAATTCCGCAACAAGGAATTCCCGAACCCGGCCAACCTCGTCGGCTATATCGCCAAGCAAGGCACGATGGCGAAGATCCGCCCGGACCAGAGCGTGTTCCTGACCCGCGACCTGCCGACGCCGGAAAAGCGGTTGCAGGGCGCGGCGGTGGTAATGACGCAGTTGGCGGAATTGGCGAAGTAAGGAGACAGTCAGTCAACAGGCCGGTGGGTGGTACTGGCGATCGAGTTCCGGCCGAGGCAGGTGATTGCACCGGAAATTGGATTGCCGCCTGGACGATTTCGATCGCAATGGGCCTTGCTAAGCAGCGGCCGAGATCGGGAATTGGTCCCAAGTCCGTCCGTCGAGGACGCGCCCCGCCCGCTTCTTATTTACGCCGCCCCATTGCTTAAAATGGAATGCAACGCTCGCCGCTACACACTGGTCCCGTATAGAACGCACCCAGGCAGGCTCCATCGGACGTGCTCCTGGGCCGCTTTCACCACCTGCAATAGCCCAATCAATGTCGGACAGATTGAGAACTCCGACGTCTGCAATAAGAGGCTCGAGGCTCAGGAATTTCACGGCCGCAGGGGTGGCACGCAAGTCATCGATGCGATGCTTGTAGTCGGCGTTCTCGACGCTTACGCCCATCCAGACATTGGCGGACCAGTCAAGACGATCTGCTATCGCGCGTAATCTGTCTGACCGCTTGGTCAGAACCTGGAATGTGTGCTGCGGGCAGTCTTTCATGACGGCGAAAACCCTGCCGACGAAATCGACTGGCACGTCTTCATGAAACAGGTCCGACATCGAGTTTACAAAGATCATGCGCCCCGTTTTCCAAGAATACGGAATAGCAAGGGCATTGTCGTCGAGGCGGATTTTCCCATTCCACTTTGGACGACCACCACTTCGTCTTGTGAGGCCCCGATATTTATCTTGGCCCATCAGAGCCAGACGTTCTGCCATACGCATGGCATAGCAGTGGGTGCAGCCGGGAGATACGATGCTGCAGCCGGCTACCGGATTCCAAGTTGCTTCAGTCCACTCGATTCTCGAATTGGTTGCCATTATGTCGCTGCTTTCGGGAAGGTTACCATCAAGCGGTCGGCGAAAGACCCGCGTTTGCGGGGTTTGCCCTGCGGATCTATAACCGTTACTGCGCCTGCGTCGTCCATCTTTGCGAGAACGTTCTTGTAATGCTTGCTTAGGTATGGCCGCCCCACACTGTGCTGTTCGTAGATCGCTCGCATCGAGGCAGTTTTTCCGACATATTCCCGCTTCAGCATTCCTTCAAGATCGTCAAGCGGACGCGCCAGTTCGAATAGGAGCGGCATCGATATATCTGCGGGTGAATATGCGAAAGAGGCGACTCCCTGATCGGTGGTCGAACTTGCGGACGCCATGATCTCTTTCATAACCTCGTAGCCTTTAAAACTCTTGGAAACGAAAACTAGATGATGCGTAAGACGTCCCTTATCGTTACGAAAACGGAACGGTAGAACAAACTTGCCACCCATCTCAATGAGGGCGTGTGACAGTTCCTCGAGGATCATTTGCTCGCGAAGGGCAGGTTTGGCACATTCGACTCGCGCTTTGAGTTCAGCCGCCCGCGTGTCCCCAAAAAGCGCTGCCATATGTTCTTGGACCAAAGGATTCGAGATACCCAGGCTGATGCGGTTGTAGTTGAAGAAAAAGACGCAGTCGCATCCCCAATCTTTAATGACACCGTTCACGAGCCGGAGGGACAAACCTTTGTATCCGAATGGATCCAAGAAGGTGAACGAAGGTATGATTTTCGTCTTCGCGAAATATTCTTCGGCGTCTTTGTCCACTGGATTACAATTTACCGTCGGCGGATTCTTCAGTCGTTCGATTCCTGGTAAGGCGTTGATCTCTGACTGCAGGCTCTGTGTGTTATTTTGGTCCATGTCGTTAAAGAGTGCCACCAATGCGGCACTGATTTTCGGGCTCTCGATCGCCTTCTGAAGCACGAGCAGTGGTGTCGAAGCCGCTCCGTCTTTGTAGCGTCCAGGTCCCGCGTATAAGTCGATATAGGCGATCTTTCCTCCCCCAAATTGCTGAGTAGCGGGGAGAACAATGTTTGCCCAAGCTGAGAAATATTTCTGAACGATTTCGGCCTTTACTGCAGATTGATCTCCGCGCTCTTCAAAGAATTTTATCGTCACAGCTGTCACCGCGCATGGTTGAAACAACGAGCGATGGTAGTGAATATGAGGCATGCCGCACAATAGAACATATAGAGAACATATGCAATCTTTTGTTGAATTTGCACTGCATAGCTTCATCTATCAACAAAACCGGTTGCGAAAACCAATCGGCATATCAGAGCCATACCGGTGGCATTGGCCTTATCGCACACGGCAAAGAGCGACCGCTGTTGGCGCTCGCCAGCAATTAAGTTTCAACATCGTGGACGGTGTCAAATTAGACCGGCGCCTAAAAACGTCAGGCTCCGCTCAATTCATCCCAGCCCGCGCTTCCGCCTTCAGCTTGGCGATATCGCGCAGCGCCCCGACCAGCACATCCGGCGTCTGGGCGCCGCTAACTGCATATTGCTGGTCGAAGATGAAGAAGGGGACGCCGTTGACGCCGATCTTCTGGGCGGCGTCGATTTCGCCGACGATGAGGTCGCGGTCGGCGTTGGAGGAGAGCAGGGTGGCGATGACGGAGCGGTCGAGGCCGGCCTTTTCGGCGATATCCAGCAGCACCGCATGATCGCCGACATTGCGGCCTTCTTCGAAATTGGCCTTGAAAAGGGCGGTGACCACCTTTTCCTGCTTCTCGCGGTCCTCGGTTCCCGCCCATTGGATGAGGCGATGGGCGTCAAGCGTGTTCGGGCCGATCTTGATCGCTTCGAAATCGAACTTGATGCCCACTTCGCGGCCGAGATCGGTCAGCATTTTGTGGGCTTGCGCGACGCGCTCGGCGCCGCCGAGCTTCTGCTCAAGCGCCGTTTTCTGGTCGACGCCTTCAGGCGGATAGTCGGGATTGAGCCGATAGGGCCGCCAGTTGATGTCGACACCCACTTCGTCCTGCACCTCGGCGATTGCCAGCTCCAGCCGAGCCTTGCCGAGATAGCACCACGGACAAACGACGTCCGAGACGATATCGATCGTGATGCGTTCCATGGCTCAATCCTTCCGCTCTATGGGGCTTTAACGTGCCATCTAGGCCTTTGGGCTGGCGGCTTCAACCAGTTACCGAAAAGGAACCGGGCAACAATTGGCGGCGGAAGCCTTTATTGCACCGACGCATCCCACCAAACGGGCAATTGATAGCCATAGAGCGGCAGGACATCGGGATGAGCGATACGGCTGCGCCGCGCCACCCATTGCTGGTCGATATGGTAAAGCGGCACAAGGTAATAGCCCGAGATCAGGATGCGGTCGAAAGAGCGCACCGCATCGCGAAAATCTTCGGCCGAGTGGGCCGTCAGGAAATGCGACATCAGCGTATCTACATCCGGGTCGGCGACCCCTGCGAAATTGAAGCTGCCTTCGGTTTTTGCGGCGGTCGAACTCCAGCGCCCGAGCTGTTCGGTTCCCGGCGATAGCGACGAGGGATAAGACTTGATGATCATGTCATAGTCGTAGCTGATCGTCCGGCGCTGATATTGCGAATCGTCCACGGTGCGGATCGTCACCGCGATGCCGAGCAGCGCCAGGGATCGGCGATAGGCGATCGCGATACGTTCCTGGTCGGCATTCTGCGTCATGATCTCGAAGCTGAGCTGACGCCCGGCGCTATCGACCATCTTTTCGCCTTTGATCGTGTAGCCGCCTTGCTTCAGCAGGTCGACGGTCTTGCGCAGGATAGCCCGATCACGGCCGGAACCGTCGCTGACAGGCAGCTTGTAGGTGCCATCAAGCACGTCGCGATCGATACGATCCTTGATCGGGCCGAGCATGGCCAGTTCATGCGCATCGGCGGGCACGCCGAACGACGAGAGGTCTGAGTTCTGCCAATAGCTCTCCGTGCGCGTATAGGCATTCGACGAGAGATTCCGGTTCACCCATTCGAAATCGAAGGCGAGCGTGAGTCCCTGGCGCACTTTCTTGTTGGCAAAGATCGGCCGCCGCGTATTGAAAACAAAGCCGAACATACCGCTCGGCAACTGCGGCTTAAAAACATCCTTGATGACGGCGCCGGAAGTCACGGCCGGGAAATCATAGGCCACCTGCCAATGGCCGGGGCTGCCGTCTGGATAGATATCGATATCGCCCTTCTTGAAGGCTTCGAACAGCGTGGTGTCCTGCAGGAAATAATTGACTGATATCTCGTCGTAATTGTCGACGCCGACCTTTGAGGGGATATCCTTGCCCCAATAATCGGGATTGCGTTCAAAAACGATGCGCTGGCCGGGATCGATGCTCTTGACCCTATAGGGGCCGGAACCGATCGGTATGCTGAGCGTGGTCCGGTCGAAACTATCGGAATCGATCGCATGTTTCGGCAGGATCGGCAACGACGAGGCAATGATCAGCGGCGTTTCGCGATTGGCCTTTTCGTTGAAACGGACCAAGACGCTGTGGTCGCCGACTTTCTCGATTTTGCCGACGGCATCGAGCCACGAAGAAAACGGTACGCGACCCTTATCGTGCAGCAGTTGGAAGGTGAAGATCACATCCTCGGGCGTCACTGGCTGCCCATCCGACCACTTGGCGTTCGGATTGAGATTGAACTGAATATAGCTGCGGCTGTCGTCCCATTCGACCGTTTGGGCTAGCAGCCCGTAAAGCGTGAAGGGCTCGTCGCGCGAGCGCTGCATCAGCGATTCGTAGATGAGATTGCCGTAATCCGGGTCCCACATACCGCGCGCCGTCGTGCGCATGCTTTTCAGGATGAAGGGATTGAGATTGTCGAAGGTACCGACGACGCCATAGTTGATGTGGCCGCCCTTTTTTACGTTCGGATTGACATAGGGAAAATGCGTATAATCCGCCGGCAAGGCAGGATCTCCATGCATTGCGATACCATAGAGCGGCTGGGCGGCCGCCGCACTGCAGAATGCTGAGAAGATCAGGAAAATAGCGATCCGGAGCGCTTGCATGGCATCCTTTCCGGTAAGGGGCATGATTCTGCGGAACCTTATCATGAGAGTGCCGAATCCAACACGCGCTGACCGGAATTCTTAAGTCTCGACAGAAAAGACCAAAGAAAAGCTGGATATCCGCGCCGGTGCGATGTAACAGGGGTGCCGGGTTTCCCGGGTCATGCATTTGCCTTAATCTTTCGACAGGTGGACGGCAGTTTGACCCGATTGGCATGGGGCGGCAGGCTGTCGTCCCGCATCGGATTTCAGGAGGCGTTTTCGCTATGACGTTCAAGACTGACAACAAAATGCGGGCAGGTCTTTCTGCTCTGGCTCTCATGATCGGTGCAGCGCTTCCGGCCGCTGCTTTCGCTCAGGAAGCCTCAGACGCAGCTCCCGCTGATGGCGGTGGCAACCCCGCCCAGCCGCGCCTCGGCTGGTACAAGACCTGCACCAAGCAGGACGACGCCGATATCTGCATCGTTCAGAACCTGATCATGGCCAACAACGGCCAGTTGGTGACCGCAGTCGGTCTCATCTCGGTCGACGGCAAGGTCAACCGCAAGATCCTCCAGATTTCCGTTCCGACCGCACGTCTGATCGCTCCGGGCATCACCATGCAGGTCGATGGCGGCAAGGGCCAGAAGATCGATTACGCCGTTTGTTTGCCGGACAAGTGCACGGCCGAAGTGCCGCTCACCGATGCCATGATCGCATCCTTGAAGAAGGGCACCGACGTAACCTTCACCTCGATCAATTTCCGTCGCGCTCCGAACCCGATCAAGATCTCGCTCGACGGCTTCGGCGCTGCCTATGACGGCCCGGCGATCTCCGACTCGAAGCTGGCCGAAAGCCAGAAGAGCCTGCAGGACAGCATGCAGAAAAAGGCCGAAGAAGCCCGCAAGAAGCTGGAAGACGCCCAAAAGGCTGCAAAGCAGCAGTAAATCGCAGCGTTTTCACAATTACATGAAAAGCCCGGTCGAACCGGGCTTTTTTATTGGCCGTATATCCAGAAACACGAAAGGGAAGACGTTGGGAGCGTCTTCCCTTCGGAAACTTGCATGGACTGGACGCTCAGTGGGCGAAGCTCATCTTGGGCTTGAACTCGCCTGTAGGCGCCTTATCGAATATTTGAGCAATCTGCGGGTTACGGAGCGGGATACCGCTCTCGTCGCTGATCAGATTCTGCTCGGATACGTATGCGACATATTCCGTCTCGTCGTTTTCGGCGAGAAGGTGGTAGAAGGGCTGGTCTTTGCTGGGCCGCACTTCTGCCGGTATGGAATTCCACCATTCTTCGGTGTTGGCGAATTCCGGGTCGACGTCGAAGATGACACCGCGGAAGGGGAACATCCGGTGCCGAACCACGTCGCCTATGTTGAATTTTGCGTAGCGTTCTTTC
Organism: Rhizobium leucaenae USDA 9039; assembly: GCF_000426285.1. GTDB lineage: Bacteria > Pseudomonadota > Alphaproteobacteria > Rhizobiales > Rhizobiaceae > Rhizobium > Rhizobium leucaenae. The sequence goes on from NZ_AUFB01000011.1 coordinate 76,038, forward strand.
ATGGCGCGACTTCCTTTCAAGCAATCATGTGGTGAATTCCACCGCCGATATCAAGGATTTTGCCCCGATTCCTTCATTCAGTTGTCACATTCGATCAACGCTGCTCGCCCAATATTGTTCGATCGCGGGATACACGAATTATTTTGTCCAGCAAGGCAGCCGCGACCGAAAGTACGTTTGCCTCACGCTTGCCAGCAAATAAAAGCCCCGGCTGATGAACTGACCGGGGCTTTCGCCCCGGTTCTTATGCCGAGTAATACATATCGTATTCGACCGGATGCGGAGTCATTTCGAAGCGCATGACTTCCTGCATCTTCAGTTCGATGAAGGAATCGATCTGATCGTCGTCGAAGACGCCGCCGGCGGTCAGGAACTTGCGATCCTTGTCCAGGCTTTCGAGCGCTTCGCGCAGCGAGCCGCAAACCGTCGGGATTTTCTTCAGCTCCTTCGGCGGCAGATCGTAGAGATCCTTGTCCATGGCCTTGCCCGGATGGATCTTGTTCTTGATGCCGTCGAGGCCGGCCATCAGCATGGCGGCAAAGGCGAGATAAGGGTTGGCGGTCGGGTCGGGGAAGCGAACTTCGACGCGCTTTGCCTTGGGGTTGGAGCCGAACGGGATGCGGCAGGAGGCCGAGCGGTTGCGAGCCGAATAGGCGAGCAGAACCGGAGCCTCATAGCCCGGTACGAGACGCTTGTAGGAGTTCGTCGACGGGTTGGTGAAGGCGTTGATCGCCTTGGCATGCTTGATGATACCGCCGATATAGAAGAGGCAGCTCTCGGAGAGGCCTGCATATTCGTCGCCTGCGAACGTCGGCTTGCCGCTCTTCCAGATCGACTGGTGAACGTGCATGCCCGAGCCGTTGTCGCCGAAGATCGGCTTCGGCATGAAGGTCGCCGTTTTGCCGTAGGCATTGGCGACCTGGTGAACGACATACTTGTAGATCTGCATCTTGTCGGCGTTGCGCACCAGCGTGTCGAACTTGATGCCGAGCTCATGCTGGGCAGCCGCGACCTCGTGATGGTGCTTTTCGACGACGACGCCCATTTCAGCGAGGACCGTCAGCATCTCGGAACGCATGTCCTGGGCGCTGTCGACGGGGGGAACCGGGAAGTAGCCGCCCTTCACGCGCGGACGGTGGCCGAGGTTGCCGGTTTCATAATCGGTGTCGTCGTTGGACGGCAATTCGCTGGAGTCGAGCTTGAAGCCGGTGTTGTACGGATCGGCCTTGTACTTGACGTCGTCGAAGACGAAGAATTCGGCTTCCGGACCGAAGAAGGCGGTATCGCCGATACCGGATGCCTTGAGATAGGCTTCGGCCTTTTTGGCGGTGCCGCGCGGATCGCGGTTGTAGGCTTCGCCGGAGACCGGATCGAGAATGTCGCAGAGGATGACCATGGTAGACTGCGCGAAGAACGGATCCATGTGAACCGTTTCGGTATCGGGCATCAGCACCATGTCGGATTCGTTGATGGCCTTCCAACCAGCAATCGAGGAGCCGTCGAACATGACGCCGTCGGCGAACATGTCTTCATCGACGCAGACGATGTCCATCGTGACATGCTGCAGCTTGCCCTTGGGATCGGTGAACCGCAGGTCAACGAACTTAACGTCGTTATCCTTGATTTGCTTGAGAATTTCGCTTGCGGTCGTCATTAAAATTACTTCCCTTGACTTAGATGACGATTACGAGCCTCGGCCGCAACGGCCGGGCGGGTTAGATGGCGTCTATACCTGTTTCTCCGGTGCGGATTCGAATGACCTCTTCCACGTTGGAGACGAAAATCTTTCCGTCGCCGATCCGGCCGGTTTGCGCAGCCTTGCGAATGGCGTCGATCACCGCTTCCGCATTCTCGTCCGCCAATACGACTTCGACCTTGACCTTAGGCAGGAAGTCGACGACGTATTCGGCGCCACGGTAAAGCTCCGTGTGGCCTTTCTGACGACCGAAGCCCTTCGCTTCCGTGACAGTGATGCCCTGCAGACCGACTTCCTGAAGGGCTTCCTTCACTTCGTCGAGTTTGAAAGGCTTAATGATCGCTTCGATCTTTTTCATGAGAAAATGTCTCTCCGCTTCTCCCGTTACAGCAGGACCATTCCCCGCTCGGCCAACCTGATGCACGTATCATGCCAGTTCACGGAGGCCTGCCGCAAAAAATCTCGGCGAATTGAGGCCGAGACTCCGGATTGATGAGGATTTTTCGGGAAAATGAAAGCGATTTCGCACCGAAACGCATGAGAAGAAGCAAAATTTTGCAAAAAAGTGCTGTATTTCTCACAATTGTACTTCAAGAGGATTTTGAATGCGCCTGCATAATAATTATGCAAAAGCATGATCTATAGGCAAAAGATGCCTCGGAATAGCGATTGTTTTTCAGGCAGGTTTCGCATTCAATGATATCCATCATGATGTCACCGCTCGCCGATCTGCTTCTTTCGCCAGGGGATATGGCTGCCGTCGATCGGGCGGCGGCTGCGTCTGGCATCGACTCCTATGGGCTTATGGAAAGGGCCGGGCAGGCGGTGGCGGCGAGCGCCCTTCGGCATTTCCCCGAGGCGCTGCGATTTATCGTGCTCTGCGGTCCCGGCAACAATGGCGGCGACGGCTATGTCGCGGCCCGCGCTCTGCGGCAAGCCGGCATGGAGGTTCGGCTCTTCCGCCTAGGTGATCCCAAAACATTGAAGGGCGATGCTGCCCGCGCCTTTGCGGAATGTCCGCTCGGTGGAGAGACACTCCGACGCTATTTGCCGCGCCGGGGAGACGTTGTCATCGACGCCATTTTCGGCGCAGGCCTCTCCCGTCCCGTCCCCGATGAGGTAGGGGCGATCATCGCAGAGATTGCTGAGGCCGATATTCCCGTCATCGCCGTCGACTTGCCCTCTGGTCTCGACGGCCGCAGCGGTCAGGTGCTTGGTGCCGCCTTTCGTGCCGTGCGCACGGTCACATTCATGACCCGCAAGCCCGGTCACCTGCTGATGCCCGGGCGAGATCTTTGTGGTGTTCTGGAGGTTTTTGACATCGGCATTCCCGCGCGCATTGTCTGCGCACACGCAGACGGCCTGATCGCGGAAAACACGCCGGCGCAATGGCAGACCGACCTTCCTGCGGCTGCCACGGATGCCCACAAATACAAGCGCGGTCATCTGGTGGTCTTTTCCGGCGGAGCGACTGCTACGGGTGCTGCGCGCATGTCGGCCATGGCGGGGCTAAAGGCGGGGGCAGGGCTCGTCACCATCGCCTCGCCGGAAGAGGCGCTGACGGTCAATGCGGGGCTGCTGACGGCGATCATGCTGCGCGCCGTCGACGACGAGGCTGCCTTGCGCGCCTGGCTTACCGACCAGCGCCTCTCGACCTTCATTCTCGGCCCTGGCTTCGGTGCTGGCGAGAAAGCGCGGCAATTTGCCCTGGCGGTGAGCGATCGCCATCTGGTGCTCGATGCCGATGGCATCACGTCGTTTCGCGACGAACCGCAGCGCTTGTTTGATGCTTTCGCGGATGGCCCGACACGGCTGATATTGACGCCGCATGAGGGCGAGTTTGCCCGTTTGTTTCCTGATATTGCCGCCGATGATGCGTTGAGCAAGGTCGAAAAGGCGAGGGCGGCAGCGGCACGCGCCCATGCTGCCATCATCTACAAAGGCGCCGATAGCGTCATTGCCGCACCCGATGGCCGGGCTTTGATCAACACCAATGCGCCGCCATGGCTTGCCACCGCCGGCTCCGGCGACGTGCTCGCCGGCATCATCGGTGGCCTTCTGGCGCAGGGAGCGCCTGCGTTCGAAGCGGCCGCGGCCGGCGTTTGGCTGCACGGCCTCGCCGGGCAGCGCGCGGGAAAAGGACTGACGGCCGAAGACCTCGTCGCCCATGTCGCTCCTTTTTGAGAAGCGCTACTTCGCCACTTCCTCCTGCAGCGCAATAGCGCCATGCGGAGCATTGACCTTGCCCTCATGAATCATGAAGGCAAAGACGTCCCGCGGCTCAGCCTTGACCTTGCGATCCCCATCGATCAACGGCAGGTCATCGGGTACCCCGCCCTCGGCCCACGTTTCCAACCGCTTGGCCCAGACCTTCAATTCCTTCGGCGGATAGCAGGTCTTGATATCGTCGGAACCCTTCTGCAGGCGGGCATAGACGAAATCTGCGGTCACATCGGCGATCATCGGATATTCGAAATGCTCGGCGCAAACAGGCGCGACATTATATTTGGCAAGCAACGCGATGAATTCCGGCACCTTGAACGAGTCATGCCTGACCTCGACGACATGCTTCAGCGCCTGGCCGTCCTGCTTGTTCGGCAGCAGCTTGAGAAATGCCTCGAAATCATCCGGATCGAATTTCTTGGTCGGCGCGAACTGCCAGAGAAGCGGTCCAAGATGATCGCCCAGTTCGCTGATGCCGGATTCGAGAAAGCGCTGCATCGATTCACCGGCCTCGGAAAGCACGCGCCGGTTGGTGACAAAACGGGTCGCCTTGAGGGAGAAGATGAAACCCTCAGGCACATCGGCTGCCCATTTGGCAAAAACCTCCGGCTTCTGCGTGCTGTAATAGGTGCCGTTGACCTCGATCACCTTCAGCTTGCGGCTGGCGAAATTAAGCTCGTCCTTCTGCTTGAGCGTCTCGGGATAAAATGTCCCGCGCCAGGGCTCAAAGGTCCAGCCGCCGATGCCGGTTCGGATCGTGCCTGCAGTGGTCATTCTCTCCTCCAATTGACTTAGCTATATTGCTTAGCTATGTTTTGAACAACTCTTGTCGAAACAAGGTTGCTTGATGACGATCGTCACCATTCATAAGGCCAAAACCGATCTCTCGAAACTTATCGCTCGTGCAGAAGCCGGCGAGGAGATTGTATTGGCGCGTGGCAACAAGCCTGTTGCGAAAATCGTCGGGCTTCGGGAGGCCAAACCAGAGATCCGTGGTTATGGCAGCCTTGCGCACTTACGCGGCAAAATTCCGGATTCCTTCTTCTTTGATCCGCTGTCGAAAGATGAGCTAGATGCATGGGAAGGCAAATATTCGTTCGACGGTGAAAAGTGAATTTTCTTCTGGATACGCATGCACTGCTTTGGTGGCTTACGGCAGACCCTCGACTAAGTTCCGTAGCGAGAAATGCAATCGAAGATCCAGATGCCTCCCGATACATAAGCTCCGTCACTCCGTTTGAGATCGCCACGAAAGTCCGCATCGGCAAGCTCGATTTTGCACGTGAAATCGCCGAGAATTTCGACAACTATGTCACTGCGGGCGCCTTTAAATGCCTTGATGTGAATACCGGCCATGCCCTGCTAGCGGGCAAAATGCCTGGAAATCATAAAGACCCTTTTGACAGGCTGCTTGCCGCCCAGTGCAAGGCGGAAAGCCTTTCGCTCATTACAGCCGATCCGGCATTCGCAGAATTCGGCCTCAATCTTATCTGGTAAATATCCGGCGAAACGTCACTCCGCCGCCGCCACCTTCTTCATCGGCCGGCGCTCCAGCAGTTCCTTCAGAAACTGACCGGTATAGGACCGCTTCTCCTTGACGATCGTCTCCGGCGTGCCCGCGGCGACGATCTCGCCGCCGCCGTCGCCGCCTTCGGGACCGAAGTCGAGGATCCAGTCGGCCGTCTTGATGACCTCCAGATTGTGCTCGATGACGACAACCGAATTGCCCTGGTTGACCAACTCGTGCAGCATTTCCAGGAGCTTGGCGACGTCATGGAAGTGCAGGCCGGTGGTCGGCTCGTCGAGGATATAGAGCGTGCGCCCGGTCGAGCGCTTCGATAGCTCCTTGGCCAGCTTGACACGCTGCGCTTCGCCGCCCGAAAGCGTATTGGCCTGCTGACCGACCTTGATATAGCCGAGGCCGACATCTTTCAGAGACTGGAGCTTGTCGCGCACGGCTGGAACGGCCGCGAAGAAATCGACGCCTTCTTCGACCGTCATGTCGAGCACATCGGCGATCGACTTGGTCTTGAAAGTGACGTCCAGAGTTTCTCTGTTGTAACGCTTGCCGTGGCAGACGTCGCAGGTGACGTAGACATCGGGCAGGAAGTGCATTTCGATCTTGATGACGCCGTCGCCCTGGCAGGCTTCGCAGCGACCGCCCTTGACATTGAAGGAAAAGCGGCCCGGCTGATAGCCGCGCGCCTTGGCTTCCGGCAGGCCAGCAAACCAATCGCGGATCGGCGTGAAGGCGCCGGTATAGGTTGCCGGGTTCGATCGCGGCGTGCGGCCGATCGGCGATTGATCGATGTCGATCACCTTGTCGATATGTTCGAAGCCATCGATGCGATCGTGGTCGGCCGGGATTTCGCGCGCGCCCATGACGCGGCGGGCGGCCGACTTGTAGAGCGTCTCGACAAGGAAGGTGGACTTGCCGCCGCCGGAAACGCCGGTAACCGCAGTGAAGACCCCGAGCGGGATCGAGGCCGTGACGTTCTTGAGGTTGTTGCCTCTCGCGCCGATAACCTTGATCTCCTTGCCCTTCTTGACCTTGCGGCGCTCGTCGGGAACCGGCACGCCGAACTCGCCGGACAGATATTTGCCGGTCAGCGATTTGGGATTGGCCATGATGTCCTGCGGCGTGCCATGCGCCACCACCTCGCCGCCATGCACGCCGGCGGCGGGACCGATATCGACGACATCATCCGCCGTTAGGATCGCATCCTCGTCGTGTTCGACGACGATGACCGTATTGCCGATGTCGCGCAGATGCTTCAGTGTTTCCAGCAGACGAGCATTGTCGCGTTGATGCAGGCCGATCGACGGTTCGTCGAGAACATAGAGCACGCCGGTCAGGCCTGAGCCGATCTGCGAGGCCAGGCGAATACGCTGGCTTTCTCCGCCCGACAGCGTGCCGGAATTGCGCGACAGGCTCAGATATTCGAGGCCGACATCGTTCAGGAAACGCAGGCGGTCGCGGATCTCTTTGAGGATACGCACGGCGATCTCGTTCTGCTTATCGGTGAACGTCTCCGGCAGCACGTTGAACCAATCGCGGGCAACCCGGATCGACATTTCAGCGACCTGGCTGATATGCAGCTTGTTGATCTTCACCGCCAGCGCTTCGGGCTTCAGGCGATAGCCATTGCAGGCCGGGCAAGGGGCGGCCGACATGAAACGTTCGATCTCCTCGCGCGCCCAGGCGGAATCCGTTTCCTTCCAGCGCCGCTCGAGGTTCGGCACGATGCCCTCGAAATTCTTGTGCGTCGTATAGGAACGGGCGCCGTCGGCGTAATGAAACTCGATCTTGTCCTCAGTGCCGTTCAGGATGACGTCTTTCGCCGTATCCGACAGGTCGCCCCAGCGGCTGCCGAGCTTGAAGCCGTAATGCTTGCCGAGCGCTTCCAGCGTCTGATTGTAGTAAGGCGAAGTCGATTTGGCCCAGGGCGCGATAGCGCCGTCGCGCAGCGTGCGCTCCGGTTCCGGGACGATCAACTCCGGATCAATTTTTTGCTGTGAGCCGAGGCCGTCGCAGGATGGGCAGGCACCGAAGGGATTGTTGAACGAGAAGAGCCGGGGCTCGATTTCCGGAATGGTGAAGCCGGAAACCGGGCAGGCAAATTTTTCCGAAAACAGCACGCGTTCATGCGTTTCGTTCAACGACTTGTTGGCGGAGCCGCCGGCCGCGGTTTCCTCCGGCGGCAAAGGCTTGTCGGCGAATTCCGCAACGGCGAGGCCGTCGGCGAGGCGCAACGAGGTTTCGAAGCTGTCCGCCAGGCGGGCCGACACGTCGGGCCTGACGACAATACGGTCCACTACGACGTCGATGTCGTGCTTGTATTTCTTGTCGAGCGCCGGCACATCGGCGATCTCGTAAAACTGCCCGTCGACCTTGACACGCTGGAAGCCCTTTTTCATGAGCTCCGCCAGTTCCTTCTTGTACTCGCCCTTGCGGCCGCGCACGAGCGGCGCCAGGATATAAAGCCTTGTGCCTTCCCCGAAGGCGAGCACGCGGTCGACCATCTGGCTGACGGTCTGGCTCTCGATCGGCAAACCTGTGGCCGGCGAATAGGGCACGCCGACGCGGGCGAACAGAAGACGCATGTAGTCATAGATTTCGGTGACAGTACCGACCGTCGAGCGCGGGTTGCGTGACGTGGTCTTCTGCTCGATCGAAATTGCCGGAGACAGGCCGTCGATCTGATCGACATCCGGCTTCTGCATCATCTCCAGGAACTGCCGCGCATAGGCCGACAGGCTCTCGACATAGCGGCGCTGCCCTTCGGCATAGATCGTGTCGAAGGCGAGTGAGGATTTGCCCGAGCCGGAAAGGCCGGTCATGACGATCAGCTTGTTGCGCGGAAGATCGAGATCGATCCCCTTGAGATTGTGCTCGCGCGCGCCACGTATGGAAATAGTCTTCAGTTCACTCATCGTCGTCTGCTGGTCCCTTGGTGTCTGCCCTTATTTAGTGATGCCCGGCCGTGAGTCGAGGCTGAAATGAAGGGCAACGCCAGGTTTTCGATTCGGTTGACAGGATCATAGAGGTGAATTAGAACAAAGAAAGAACAAATTTGCCTTTGGGTCAAGGCCGCATACCGTATAATCTCTGTGGATGACCACGGCATATGGCGCAGCTTAAATAGCGCCTGATAGCGGCAATAGTCTAAGGTGCGTGGATAGAATTTGAGAAGCCGTCGATGGGCGGCAAGCAGGGTAGGTACTCATGGCCGGTAGTGTGAACAAGGTAATTCTGGTTGGAAATCTTGGGGCGGACCCGGAAATCCGCCGTACGCAGGACGGCCGTCCGATCGCCAACCTCAACATCGCGACGTCGGAAACCTGGCGCGACCGCAATTCCGGCGAGCGCCGGGAAAAGACGGAATGGCACCGCGTCGTGATCTTCAACGAAGGTCTTTGCAAGGTCGCCGAGCAGTATCTGAAGAAGGGTGCCAAGGTCTATATCGAGGGCGCGCTTCAGACGCGTAAATGGCAGGACCAGAACGGCCAGGATCGTTATTCGACCGAAATCGTGTTGCAGGGCTTCAATTCGACGTTGACCATGCTGGATGGCCGCGGCGAAGGCGGAGGTGCTGTCGAAGGCGGTCGCGGTGGACGCGGAGGCGGTGACTTTGGCGGTGGTTACGGCGGCGACTATGGCGGTGACGACTACGGCCAGCCTTCGTCCCAATCTTCCAGCCGCGGCGCCAGCGGTGGCCGTGGGGGGGCCGCAAGCAGCGGCGGCAGCAATTTCTCGCGCGACCTGGACGACGATATTCCATTCTGATCGCCGCTTTGTTCGACAGGTTATGCCGCATTGAGCGAACGGCCCGCCTTTCGGGCGGATCTTTTGCGTCTGCTTCAGCCTTATGTGAGCTTGAGTGCGGCTTTCGCGCCGTCCACCACGAATTGAGTGGCGAGCGCGGCAAGGATGACGCCGAGCAGCCGCGTCAGGATGGCGCGACCGGTTGACCCCAGCATGCGGTCAAGCCTTTCCGAGATCGCTAACGCCGCATAGACCAGCCCGAGATTGACAGCGATGACGAGGATCAACTGGGCTCGATCGAACATGGTCTGCAGCGAACCGGCCAGCAGGATGGTCGCGGAGATGGCGCCGGGACCGGCGATCAGCGGCAGAGCCAAGGGAAATACCGCGATATTCTGGATATGATCCTTGGTGATTGCGACTTCAGTCGTCTTTTCCTTCCTGTCCTGCCGTCGCTCGAATACCATCTCGAAAGCGATCCAGAAAAGCAGCAGCCCGCCGGCAATGCGGAACGCGCCGATGGAAATGCCGAGAATGTCGAGCACGCTCGCACCGAACAAGGCAAAGGCCGCCATGATGAAGAAAGCGATCACCGAGCCGCGCAGCGCCACCTGATGGCGTTGAGCCCGGTTCATCCCGGCTGTAAGGCCGATGAAGAGCGGAGCAAGACCTGGCGGGTCGACGGTGACGAGCAGCGTTGTGAAGGCATTGATCAGCGTGTCCGCGCTCGCCATATAACCCCCGCGCCTTTGTTTCTGTTCATTATTGGCCCATTGATATGCGAGGAATGACGTTTCGCAAAGCGCAATGCGGCCTAGTCAAAACGTTCTGCCACGGAAATGTGCGATTTAGCGGGTTAAGAGGGCAAAAGCCTGTTTAAAAGCACCCATCAAAATTGGCGCTTGCAGGGCCTTTCGGCTATAAATTTCACAGTGATTCTAAAAGAGATCGTGATCTGTTTTGACTGAGCAAACACCACCCGGTGGCGGGAAGCTCCCGCCAGGCATCGAGCCGATTTCCATTATGGAAGAAATGCAGCGGTCGTATCTCGATTACGCGATGAGCGTGATCGTCAGCCGCGCGCTTCCCGATGTTCGCGATGGTCTCAAGCCCGTCCATCGGCGCATCCTTTATGGCATGTCGGAACTCGGGATCGACTGGAACAAGAAATATGTAAAATGCGCCCGCGTTACCGGTGACGTGATGGGTAAATACCATCCGCACGGCAATCTGGCTATTTATGATGCGCTCGCCCGCATGGCGCAGCCCTGGTCGCTTCGCTTGCCGCTGATCGACGGTCAGGGCAATTTCGGCTCCGTCGACGGCGATCCGCCGGCGGCCGAACGTTATACGGAATGCCGCCTGCAGAAGGTGGCGCATTCGCTGCTCGACGACCTCGACAAGGAAACCGTCGATTTTCGCGAGAACTATGACGGCACGTTGAGCGAGCCTGTCGTGGTGCCCGCAAAGTTCCCGAACCTTTTGGTCAACGGTTCCGGCGGTATCGCCGTCGGCATGGCGACCAACATCCCGCCGCATAATCTCTCCGAAGTGATCGACGGCTGCATTGCCATGATCGACAATCCAGCGATCGAACTGCCGGACATCATGCAGATCATCCCGGGTCCGGATTTTCCGACCGGTGCCAAGATTCTTGGCCGTGCCGGCATCCGCTCCGCCTATGAGACCGGACGTGGCTCCATCGTCATGCGCGGGGTCGCAACGATCGAGCCGATGCGGGGTGACCGCGAACAGATCATCATCACCGAGATTCCCTATCAGGTGAACAAGGCGACGATGATCGAGAAGATGGCCGAGCTCGTGCGCGAAAAGCGCATCGAAGGCATCTCCGATCTGCGTGACGAGTCCGACCGTCAGGGTTATCGCGTGGTGATCGAGCTGAAGCGCGACGCCAATGCTGACGTCATCCTCAATCAGCTTTATCGCTATACGCCGCTGCAGACCTCCTTCGGCGCCAACGTGGTCGCGCTGAACGGCGGCAAGCCGGAGCAACTGACCCTGCTCGACATGCTGCGCGCCTTCGTTTCCTTCCGTGAGGATGTGGTCAGCCGCCGCACTAAATATCTGCTGCGCAAGGCGCGCGAGCGCGCCCATGTCTTGGTCGGCCTCGCCATCGCCGTCGCCAATATCGACGAAGTTATCCGTGTCATCCGCCATGCGCCCGATCCGCAATCGGCCCGCGAGGAGTTGATGACGCGCCGCTGGCCGGCCGCAGACGTTGAATCTCTTATCCGGCTAATCGATGATCCGCGTCACCGCATCAACGACGACGGCACGTATAATCTCTCCGAAGAGCAGGCGCGCGCCATTCTCGAACTGCGTCTTGCCCGCTTGACGGCACTTGGCCGCGACGAAATCGGCGACGAACTCAACAAGATCGGCGCCGAGATCAAGGATTATCTCGATATTCTGTCGTCACGCGTGCGCATCCAAACCATTGTAAAAGAAGAGCTTATCGCCGTTCGCGACGAGTTTGGCACACCGCGCCGCACCGAGATCGTAGACGGTGGCCTGGAGATGGACGACGAGGATCTGATCGCCCGCGAGGACATGGTCGTCACCGTTTCGCATCTCGGCTATATCAAGCGCGTGCCGCTGACCACCTACCGCGCCCAGCGCCGTGGTGGCAAGGGCCGCTCCGGAATGACCACGCGCGACGAGGATTTCGTTACTCGGCTATTTGTTCTGAACACGCATACGCCGGTTCTGTTCTTCTCGTCGCACGGTATCGTCTACAAGGAGAAGGTCTGGCGCCTGCCGATCGGCACGCCGCAGTCGCGCGGCAAGGCGCTGATCAACATGCTGCCGCTGGAGCCCGGCGAGCGCATCACCACGATCATGCCGCTTCCGGAAGATGAGAGCACCTGGGACAATCTCGACGTCATGTTCTCGACGACGCGCGGCACCGTGCGCCGCAACAAGCTGTCGGACTTCGTTCAGGTCAATCGCAACGGCAAGATCGCCATGAAGCTGGAGGAGGAGGGCGACGAAATCCTCTCCGTCGAGACCTGCACCGAACATGACGACGTGCTTCTGACGACGGCGCTTGGCCAGTGTATCCGCTTCCCGGTTTCGGATGTGCGCGTCTTTGCCGGCCGCAATTCAATCGGCGTTCGCGGCATTACGCTGGCGTCGGGCGACAGCATCATCTCGATGACCATCGTCAATCACGTCGATGCCGAGCCCTGGGAGCGTGCCGCCTACCTCAAGCGCGCCGCCAGCGACCGCCGCTCGACCACGGGCGAAGATGAGGAAATTGCGCTGGTCGGTGAGGAAGTCACCGAAGAGGGACAGCTTAGCGATGAGCGCTATGAAGAGCTGAAGGCACTGGAACAATTCGTGCTGACGGTCTCGGAAAAAGGCTTCGGCAAGCGCTCATCTTCCTATGATTTCCGCATTTCCGGCCGCGGCGGCAAGGGCATCCGCGCCACGGACACGTCGAAGACCGGCGAGATCGGCGAACTCGTGGCCGCCTTCCCGGTTGCGGAAGGCGATCAGCTCATGCTGGTATCGGATGGCGGCCAGTTGATCCGTGTTCCCGTGAACGGCATCCGCATCGCCAGCCGTGCGACCAAGGGTGTCACCATCTTCTCGACTGCCAAGGATGAGAAAGTCGTTTCGGTCGAGCGCATCAGCGAGCCGGACGGCGAGGATGACACGGGTGACAATGGTACCGAGGACGATGTTTCGAACGGCGACGCGGAACTCTCGAACGGCGATGCCGGGGGCACGACCGAAGAATAAGCTTCGATGCACTCAGCATATGGAAATAAGGACCGGGCGGCTTGGCTGCCCGGTTTTTCGTTACTGCACTATTTCGACCTGCACCCTTTTCGACAAAAAACCGGACGCTGGGGGAGCGTCCGGTTCGAATTAACCCGAGCGATTGGAGGGCCGCGCTCGGGAGGGGAGATATCGGAAACCGCTGTGGTTCAGAGCGCCCTATGGTGTTTATTCAGCTTCTTGCTCTCCTCGCTTTCACGGTGGAGCGCTGAGATTGTGGACGCGACGGACACAACGAACATGCTGCTGATGAAGAGCGTAAGCACCGTTAATATCGTGAACATGATCGCTCCCTTCCTCTCGTGGAACTAGCGTTCAGATCCCTTAATACTGGCTGGTGGTAATAAAGGGACGAGCCGAAGCAAAGGGACCGTAGATCTTCGACTGGTCGGGCTTTTGATCATAGAGAGCGATCGTCGCGGCAAGCATTCCCGAAATCATGGTCATCCAAACGACATTAATAAGGGTGATCTTATCGGGCATACTCTGTTTCCTTCTTACCGCAATGAGCAAATCTAAGGTTCGGGCTTTAACGCGGCGGCTGGTGAATGGTTCCGCCTGATGTTGAGCCTCTGTTTACCAACGTCCGTCTGAAGCGACCTTGAATGCCTTGTTCATCTGGCGTTCAGATTCGCGATGCGTTTCGCGCATAGCGATGGCGATTTCTTGAGCAGAATTGGTGGTGTCAGCCTGCTGCGCCCATTCGATTTCGTAATTGTCGGCGAAAAGATGAACGAGGTATTCGACGACGAAGGAGCCGATAATGGCGACTGCAACAATGAAAACCAACATGGCCTGATCTTTCCTGAGCCGGAGGCGCGTGAGCCGATGAACGCGGCCCGTTTCGATGTTGGGGCGAATAAAGCATTGTTGATCTGAAACAGGCTTGAACGCCGCATTCATCAGCCGTTCAGAGGCAGCCAAGGGGTTGTAAATGACTTGCGATACCGGCCCATCCGTGACAAAAGGCGTCGAAACAATGGGCCGGTTTGGTATGACGACAGCCTTTTATCCAGGATCCTTCGATCCGATGACCAATGGACATCTGGATGTCCTCGTGCAGGCGCTGAATGTCGCCTCCAAGGTTATCGTCGCGATCGGCATTCATCCCGGCAAGAAACCGCTTTTCTCCTTCGAGGAGCGGGCGGAACTCATCACCCGATCGCTCGCCGAGGCGCTGCCGCAAAAGGTCGGCGATGTTTCCGTCGTCGCCTTCGACAATCTGGTGGTCGATGCGGCCCGCAAGCATGGCGCGAGCCTCTTGGTACGTGGCCTGCGCGATGGCACCGATCTGGATTATGAAATGCAAATGGCCGGCATGAACCGCCAGATGGCGCCCGATATTCAAACCCTGTTCCTGCCGGCCGGCACAGCATCGCGGCCTATAACCGCCACATTGGTGCGGCAGATCGCATCAATGGGCGGCGATGTCAGCGCTTTCGTGCCTGCAGCGGTTCTTGAAGCCCTGACAAGCAAGTTAAAAGACACGGTCGAATAAAAGATTGGCCGAAATTCATCTTCCGAACGGAGCACCCATGAAACTCTTTCATCTCGCATTGGCAGGTTTTCTCAGCCTCGCCGCCTTCGCAGGCAGCGCCTTTACGGCCGCCGCCGACGATTTTCTGACGATCCAGCTCAAGGATGGCCCTGTCGTCGTTCAGTTGATGCCCGATGTTGCTCCGAAGCATGTCGCGCAGATCGAAGCGCTGGCGAAAAAGGGTGCCTACGACAATGTCGCCTTCCATCGTGTCATCGATGGCTTCATGGCCCAGACCGGCGACGTGCAGTACGGTAATATGGCCAAGGGTTACAATCCCCAGAAGGCTGGTACTGGCGGCTCCGACATGCCCAATCTCCCGGCCGAGTTTTCCAAGGTTCCATTCAAGCGTGGCACCGTCGGCATGGCACGTGCTCAGGATCCGAATTCCGCCAATTCGCAGTTCTTCATCATGTTCGGTGACGGCGACTTCCTGAATGGCCAGTACACCGTCGTCGGCAAGGTCGTTTCCGGCATGGAGCTGGTCGACAAGATCAAGCGTGGCGAGGGCCAGAACGGCGAAGTCAGCAACCCCGACCGGATGGTCAAGGTCACGGTCGGCAAGAAGTAAGAGTCGAGAAGAGAAGAGGAAACGAAAATGGCTGAGATCAAGGATCCCGAAAACACCCTCATCCTGGAAACCACCAAGGGTCAGGTCGTCATTCAATTGCTGCCGCAGGTAGCGCCCGAGCATGTTGCTCGCATCAAGGAACTTGCCCGCGAGAATGCCTATGACGGCGTCGTTTTCCATCGCGTCATCGACGGCTTCATGGCTCAGACCGGCGACGTACAATACGGCAAGCAGGGCAGCGAAAGCTTCAATCCCGGCCGTGCCGGCATGGGCGGTTCTTCCAAGCCGGATCTGAAGGCTGAATTTTCTGCTACCTCGCACATTCGCGGCACCTGCTCGATGGCCCGTTCGCAGAACCCGAACTCGGCCAACTCGCAGTTCTTCATCTGCTTTGCCGATGCGCCCTGGCTGAACAAGCAATACTCCGTTTGGGGTCAGGTAATCTCCGGTATGGACATTGTCGACCAGATCAAGCGCGGCGAACCAGTGAAGGATCCGGATTCGATCGTATCCGCACGGCTTGCCGCCGACGTCTGATCGTGATTATTCCTGAAGCCCGCCTCTCGCGCTTTGGCGTTGGGGGCGGGTTTCGCTTTGCTGAGATTGCCAGAAATGCGCGTTGACCTTTTCGATTTCGACCTGCCGGATGAGCGCATAGCGCTAAGACCCGCCGAGCCACGCGATAGCGCGCGCCTGCTCGTCGTCGATCCGAATAGTGCCGAAGCAGCTCTGAGCGATTATCACATCCGCGATCTGCCGTCATTCCTGCGACCGGGCGACGCCGTCGTCTTCAACGACACGAAGGTCATCCCGGCTCAGTTGGAGGGCATCCGCCATCGCGAAGGCGCGCCCGGCCAGCAGGTGTCGGCGACGCTGCATATGCGCGCGGCACCCAATCGTTGGAAAGCCTTTGCCAAGCCAGGCAAGCGTATCAAGATCGGCGATCGTATCCAGTTCGGCCATGGCGAAAATGTCTGCCTCCTCGGTGCTCTAGACGCTGTGGTGGAAGAGAAAGGCGAGGGCGGCGAGATCACGCTGCGTTTCGACCTTTCCGGCCCGGCGCTGGACGAGGCGATCGCCACTGTCGGCCACATCCCGCTGCCGCCCTATATCGCCGCCAAGCGCCCCGAGGATGAGCGCGACCGTGCCGACTACCAGACCATCTACGCACGCGAGGAGGGCGCTGTCGCTGCCCCGACTGCGGGATTGCATTTCACCCCGTCGCTGTTTGCCGCACTGGATGCCATGGGCGTCGAGCGGCACTTCGTAACGCTGCATGTCGGCGCCGGTACCTTCCTGCCGGTCAAGGCCGACGACACCGAAGACCACAAAATGCATTTCGAGATCGGCTATGTCGACGCGACGACCGCGGGCAAGCTGAACGCCGTGAAGGCGCGGGGAGGCCGCATCGTCTGCGTCGGCACGACGTCCCTTCGGTTGATCGAAAGCGCCGCCGGTGACGATGGAACGATCCAGCCCTGGTCGGGCGCGACCGGTATCTTCATCACGCCCGGTTATCGTTTCAAGGCGGTCGATCTCTTGATGACCAATTTCCATCTGCCGCGTTCGACGCTGTTCATGCTGGTATCGGCCTTCGCCGGCCTTGATACCATGCGCGCGGCTTATACCCATGCTATTGAGACAGGCTATCGCTTCTATTCCTATGGCGATGGCAGCCTGCTCTACCGGAAAGACTAAGACGAAATGAGCGAGAGCTTTCAGTTCCAATTGAAGAAGACCGATGGCGGCGCCCGTCTCGGCGAAGTCTCCATGCCGCGCGGCACGATCCGCACGCCGGCCTTCATGCCCGTCGGTACGGTCGGTACCGTCAAGGCGATGTATCTTGATCAGGTGCGCGAGACCGGCGCCGACATCATCCTCGGCAATACCTATCACCTGATGCTCCGCCCGACCGCAGAGCGCGTCGCCCGGTTGGGCGGTCTGCACGAACTGATCCGCTGGCAGCACCCGATCCTGACCGACTCCGGTGGCTTCCAGGTGATGTCGCTCTCCGGCCTGCGCAAGCTCGATGAAAAGGGCGTCACCTTCAAATCGCATGTCGACGGCAGCACGCATCACATGTCGCCGGAGCGTTCGATCGAAATCCAGGGCCTGCTCGGCTCCGACATCCAGATGCAGCTCGACGAATGTGTGGCGCTGCCGGCAACGCCGAAGGAGATCGAGCGCGCCATGGAAATGTCGCTGCGCTGGGCGGAACGCTGCAAGGTGGCTTTCGGCAATCAGCCTGGCAAAGCCATGTTCGGTATCGTGCAGGGTGGCGTCGTTCCGGAGCTGCGCGTCCGTTCCGCACAGGCGTTGAGCGGCATGGACCTCAAGGGCTATGCGGTCGGCGGCCTTGCTGTCGGCGAGCCGCAGGAAGTTATGCTGCGCATGCTGGAGATCACCCTTCCCGAACTGCCGACGGAGAAGCCGCGCTATCTGATGGGCGTCGGCACGCCGGACGATATCCTGAAATCCGTTGCCCGTGGTATCGATATGTTCGATTGCGTGATGCCGACCCGCTCCGGCCGCCACGGCCTGGCCTTCACCCGCCGCGGCAAGGTGAATATCCGTAACGCCCGCCACGCCGAGGACATGCGCCCGCTCGATGATCAATCGAACTGCCCGGCCTCACGCGACTATTCCCGCGCCTACCTGCACCATCTCGTCCGCGCCAACGAGGCGCTCGGCGGCATGCTGCTCTCCTGGCACAATCTCGCCTATTATCAGGAGCTGATGCAGGGCATCCGCCAGGCGATCGCCGAAGGCCGCTTCGCCGATTTCATGGCCGAGACCCAGGAGAATTGGGCAAGAGGCGATCTGGAGCCGGTGTAAAATTTTTCGCCGCTGAATGTGAATGCCGGCTAATGCCTTCCGCTCGTAAGTTAAAAAAATAATACATTATACCAATAGGGTACGGTGTAATTCTCTATTTTTGAGTGAGCGAGTGCGGCGGAAATGTGCCGAGCTTTGCCGAGCGGGCCATGATGATGCCGCAATATAAAAGCATTTGAAAAAACAGTGAATCGAAATAGACATCGCCCGCCGATGATAAGATTTGCTGGCTATTTTTTGATGCTTTACGTTTGAAATTCCTTAGAACTTCGGCTACAAAGCATTCCACTTAATCGATAAGGGCTCACTAATAAAATAGGAGGCACCTGCCGTTGAGGGCGCAACGCGCATTGGGGACCTGTCTTTCCGGATTATTGTTTGTCGGATTGGCGGCCACGGGCTGTACGACGGTGGCGAAAGCACCCTCGGCCAGCAACAACTCTTCCAAGTCCATTCGGGCGACGAAGGTAACTTACAACTACACCGCAAAAGATCGCGACTGTTTGAAGCGAGCCATGTATTTCGAGTCGGAGCACTCGGACCATGATGGATACATGGCAGTGGGAACGGTCGTGATGAATAGACTGACCTCCGGCGCCTATCCCCCGTCGATCTGCGGCGTCGTCTCGCAGCAGAGGCAATTTGCGCCGGGAGTGATGACGAGGGTGGTCAGCGACCAGGCCGAACCTGAGCTCGACCAAGCGGCATCGGCGGTTCTCAGTGGAGGGCGGCATCCGGGCGTAAAGGATGCGATGTTCTTCCACACCGAAGGTCTGAAATTCCCCTATAATAACATGCACTATGTCGCCGTGGCTGGCGGAAACGCATTCTATGAGAAACGCGGACTGGACGGGGCGCTTGAAACGCCGGCGCCGCTCCCGGCCTACGAAGTTGCAATGAACTACGTGCCTGTGAAAACGGCCACAACGACGCAATTTCCGATTTTGCTGCCAACTGCAGACCAGATCCCGGTCCCAACGCCGGATCCGATGACGACTGCAAGCATCAGCGCAGCGCCAACATCCAGCATAGCCGTTCCGTTACCGCGGCCTGCGCTTGCTGGGGCGGCGGTCCAGTCCGTCAGTTTCATCAAGACGGGCGGCTAAAGCTCATTTAAGCGTGAAGGGGATTTGATCGATGTTAGCAGATGCAACCCCGATCAAATTCCCTCGCTCGTCGTGTTCGGCAGGATCTGTACGCCATTGATCTTGTAGCTGCCATCAGGCTGATGGGTGATCTGATAGATTGCCGTCCAGTCTTTGCCATCCGTGCCGGTGATCAGCACTTCCTGATAGACGACAGCGCCGTTGTCGATGGCGCGGCTCTTGCCGAAGGCGTAATTGCCTGGATGGTAGACAGGCTGATAGCTCTTCTTCACCATCGCAAAGAAGGTGTCCTTGTCCGGAAAAAGCGCCTTGATACCGGGTGCAGCGAAGGCATAGGCCGACGCCGCATCATCGTGCAGGAAAGCTTCGATCTGTTGCTGAATGAGCGTCTGTGCCGACTGCACCGGATCTTCCGCTCGTGCGGCCGGCGCGAAGGCGAGGGTGATGCAGAAGGTGGCTGCGAGAGATAAGGCGCGCATGGACGATCTCCGGCAATATCCGGAAGAGCATAGCGCGCTTTGTGCCTTTGCAGAAGGGACGGCGGAGTGTCACCGATCAGCTTCTGCAAGGTTCGATGCTCATCGAATCTCGCAAAAGCCAAACCCGATTATTGCCACCGGCGGAACAGAGCGCTGGCATTGACGCCGCCAAAGCCGAAACCGTTGGAGATGGCATATTCCATCGCCATTGGCCGGGCTGTTGCGCCGACAATATCGATACCCTCGGCCGCCGCGTCCGCCTCCAGCAGATTGCGGGTCGGGGGCGCAATCTGGTCACGCAAGGCCATGATGGTAAAGACCGCTTCCAGGCCGCCGGCCGCACCCAGGAGGTGGCCTGTCGCGGCCTTCGTGCCGCTGACGGCGATGCCGCCATCGCGCCCGAACACTGTTTTAATGGCTTCCATCTCGCCGCGGTCACCGACCGGCGTGGAGGTCGCATGGGCGTTCAGATGTTTGACTTCGCGGGGCGAAATGCGGGCCTGAGAAAGAGCCGCCAGCATCGCCCGGCGTGCGCCGTCGCCGTCTTCCGGGCCTGCCGTCATATGGTAGGCATCGGCGGCGGTTCCGTAGCCGACGAGTTCGGCAAGCGGGCTGGCGCCGCGCGCCAGAGCATGGTCCAACCTCTCGATCACCAGCATGCCGGCGCCTTCGCCCATGACGAAACCGTCGCGGCCGACGTCGAAGGGACGGGAAGCCTCTTCCGGCCGGTTGCTGAAACCGGTGGAGAGTGCGCGTGCGGCCGCAAAGCCGCCGAGGCTCACCTTGTCGATACAGGCCTCCGCGCCGCCGCAGATCGCTACGTCGGCTTCACCGGCGCGGATGAGCCGCGCAGCATCGCCGATCGCCTGAACGCTGGCGGCGCAGGCCGTGACCGGCGCGCCGAGCGGCCCCTTGTAGCCATAGCGAATGCTGACTTGGCCGGCCGCCAGATTAACGAGGAAGGAGGGGACCGTGAAGGGCGACAATCGCCGCACGCCGCGCGTCTCAGCGGTGCGGACGGCGTCAGCGATTGCCGGAAAACCGCCGATGCCGGAAGCGATGACCGTGGCGGTGTGTTCCAGCTCTTCGGGATTGGCCGGCTGCCAACCGGCTTGTTTGATCGCCTCTTCCGCGGCCGCCATGGCGAAGAGGATGAAGCGATCCATCTTCTTCTGGTCTTTCACCGGCACATAGCGATCGGCATCGAAACCGGCTTCGCTATCCTCTTCAAGGCTCGGCACGACACCGCCGACCTTGGCGGCGAGATCGCCGACCATTGTCTCCGGCAGAAGCCTGAGACCCGAGCGCCCTTCGACCAGCCGCCTCCAGGCGGCGTCCACACCGACGCCCAGCGGTGAAACCAGGCCCATGCCCGTTACGACGATTCGATCCATAATCGGGTACTCCTATGTTTATCAGGCGTCGAAGCCCAGGAACCATGCTTTCATCTGCGCTATCCGTTCATGAACAGCCTCATCGGCCCCCGGTCCGGGCACCAGAATCGTGTCTTCGGGATGAAAAGCGCGGCCGGTCACGCGGTCGATGAGAAGGGGATCGCGATCCTCACCCGTTGCCGGGTCGGCCAGACGCATCGCCACTTCCTCGGGCGGCAAATGCCGGTTACCCCAAGTGAACAGCGCCATTAGAACGGGAAAGAAGTCGCGCCCTTTTTCGGTCAGCACATATTCGTAGCGCGGCGGCCGTTCGCTATAGAGGCGGCGCTCGAATAGACCTTCGTCCGTCAGATGCTTCAGCCGCCGCGTCAAGATATTCGGCGCAACGCCAAGATTCTTTTGGAATTCATCGAAACGCGTCAGCCCCTGCAGCGCATCGCGCAGAATGAGAATGCTCCACCAATCACCCACGCTTTCGAGCGCGCGGGCGGCGGGACATTTGAAGGCGCTGAAGCTTGTTCTCTGCATGGCCGAGGCGAATAGCATGAGTTACTATCATCATGCAAGTCACAGAAGCCAAAGTAGGGCGAGGGCAGACTCGATGCTTTGAGGCCCTATGACATAGCGTCAGGGCGCCCCAACATGACGCTGGAACGCGAAACGAGACTGATAGCTCTCAGGTTGAGGCGCAGAGCTCGAAGAGCGGAGCCTCGATCCATGGGGTGGATTGCAAGATCCGATCCTTACGTATCCGACTCCGCCGGCACCGAAGGACTCACTTCCTCTTCGGGAATATCGTCGAAGGAGGCGTAGTTGAGATTATAGAGCTTCGAATAGAGCTTGCCGTTGGCCATGAGCTGATTGTGGTTGCCGCTTTCGATCAACTGACCGTTCTGCAAGACGATGATACGATCGGCCTCGCGGATGGTGGCGAGGCGGTGAGCGATCACAAGGCCGGTGCGTCCCTCGAGCAGCTTCACCAGTGCCTTCTGGATGAGCATTTCGGTGTAGCTGTCGATATTCGCGGTTGCCTCATCGAGCACGAGTATTTTGGCGTCGGCGATGAGGGCACGGGCGAAGCTGACGAGCTGGCGTTGGCCGAGTGATAGGCCACCGCCGCGCTCGCCGAGAACGGTGTCGTAGCCGTCGGCGAGCCGCATGATGAAGTCGTGCGCGCCGACGGCCTTTGCTGCCTCGATGATTTCCTCGCGCGTTGCCTCGGCTTTGTTGTAGCGAATGTTCTCCAGCACGGTCCCGGTGAACAGGAAGGGCTCCTGCAGCACCATAGCGATCTGTCGGCCGAGCGAATCCTGGGTGAGGGAGCGTACATCATGTCCGCCGACGAGCACCTGGCCCTGCTGCACGTCGTAGAAACGATGGATCAGAGCCATGGAACTCGACTTGCCTGAGCCGGTCGGCCCGATCAGCGCCACAGTCTCACCGGGATTGACCTTGAAGCTGACGTTCTTCAGCACCGGATGTTTCGGATTATAGCCGAAGACGACATCGCGGAATTCGACCGAACCGTCCATGTCGGATGACAGTACCTTGGCATCCGGCGCATCCTGAATGTCGATCGGCACGTCGAGTACATCCGTCAGCCGCTGGCCGGAGGCCATGGCGCGCTGCATGACGGAATATTGCATGGTGAGCGACCGGATAGGGTCGAAGAAACGCTGAATGTAGAACAGGAAGGCAACCATGACACCTATATCGAGCCGGTGGTTCAGCACCATCGAACCGCCAACGATAATGACGATAGCCATGGCCATGCCCGTCAACGTATCGACGATCGGCACCATTACCTGCGCATACCGTGCCGCGGTCAGGTGCGCCTTGAGATTGGTATAGGCCTTATCGTCGAAGAGGCCGAAATTGACGCTCTGCCGGTGCATGCCTTGAACGGCGCGCACGCCGTGGATTGCCTCGGCCAATGCGCCGCTGGTCACGGAATTTGTCTCATGCGCATTCATGAAAGCGACGCGTGCCTTCGGCAGCCAGAACAAGCGCACGATAAAGAGGATCGGCATGACGGAAAGCGTCAGCAGGCCGAGCCGGAAATCGAGCGATAGCATGACAACGATGATGCCGAAGAGCAGGGCGATATCGCCAACGGAAAGCACCGATGTTTCAAGGAATTCCTGCATGGAGTTGACGTCGCCCTGCAGGCGCGACATCAGCCGCCCGACTTCGGTCTTGTCCATGAAGGAGAGCGATACCCGCTGCAAATGGGCGAACATCGCCCGCCGGATATCGAAGAGCACTTCTTCGGCAACTTGGCCGACAAACGTCTCCTGCACATAGCTTGCAGCGTAGTTGACGAGGATCGCTGCTGCGAAGATCGCCAGCGCCAGCCAAAGCGCCGAATAGTTGACAGCGCCAGCCGCCATCGCATGGTCGATCGCATAGCGGATGACGAGCGGGATGACGATCTGCGACCCGGTGAAAAGAAGCACGGCTCCGACGGAAATGTAGATCTGGCGACGATAGGGGCTGACGAAGGTCCAGATGCGGCGGATGATCTTGCCATCGAAGACCTTGCCGAAAATCTCTTCCTCGACGCGATGGGAGCCGACCACGGCGCGGGGAGGCCGCCGCCCGTCCTCGCGCACGTCGTTGCGCTCGGTTTCAGTGGTTTCCGACATTGTCAGACCTCCCTTTCGCCGCCGCAGACCTGTCGTTGGAGACCTTCGCGACATCACCGTCCGGGCGAACCTGCAGGTCGTACAGCGCCTTGTACCGTCCCCCCGCGGCAAGGAGCTGCTCATGGGTTCCGCGCTCGACGATCTCGCCGTCTTCTATAAACAGGATCTGGTCCGCATGCATCAGTGAACTCAGCCGATGGGCGACAACGAGGGTCACACGATCGCGGGCAAAACGCTTCATGGCGCTGCGGATGCGCTGCTCGGTTGCGGCATCGATCGCAGCGGTGGAATCGTCGAACACCATCACCGCCGGCTTCAGCATCAGTGTCCGCGCGATCGTCAAACGCTGGCGCTGGCCACCGGAAAGCGACACGCCGCGTTCGCCGACGACGGTGGTATAGCCGGCCGGCAGGCCAAGAATATAGTTGTGCAGTTGCGCGGATTCGGCGGCGCGCTCGATGCGCTGCTCCTTCGCCCAGGGATCGCCATAGGCGATATTGTTTTCGATGCTCGTGGTGAAAAGGAAGGAATCCTGCTGCACGACGGCAACCGACTGGCGCAGCGACTGCAGCGTCGCCCTGCGGATGTCCTGGCCGTCGATGGTGATGCGGCCGGAGGTGACATCATAGAAGCGGGGAATCAGATGCGCGATGGTGGATTTGCCGCTGCCGGGGGGGCCGACGATGCCGATCGTCTCACCGCGTCGCGCCTCGAAGCTGATATTCCTGAGGATAGGTCGTTTTTCCGGGCCGGGATAGGCGAAGCCGACATTCTCGAAGCGCAGAACACCATCCGTGACTGCAAGCGGCTTGGCATCCGGAGCATCTTTGATGGCAATATCGAGATCGAGCAGGGCAAACAGCCGCGAGCCGCAGGTCGAAGCGCGGGCGAACGCGTTGACCATCAGGCCGAGCTGGCGCACCGGCATCTGCAGTATGGTCATGAAGGTCAGGAACGAGGCGAGGGTGCCGACGCTGATCTCGCCCGCAATCACCTTGCTGCCGCCAACCCACAGCACGAGGCCCATTGCGGCAAAAAAGGAAAAGTTCATGGCGCTGGTATTGGCGACGCGGATGCCGACGCGTTTGTGGGCGAGGGTGAGTGCATTGTGCGACGCCCGGTCGAACTTCATGAGTTCATGAGCCTGCGCCGCAAAGGCGCGCACGACGCGAATGCCACCGAGGTTTTCTTCCATCACGCGGGTCAGCACCGAAAGCCGTTCCTGTAGGTCGAGCCAGGTCGCACGCAATCTGAGCTGCGTCACGGACGAGCGCCAGGCTACGAAAGGCACGAAGCTCAGCGCTAGAAGTCCGAGCAGGACATCGGTCGACAGCAGCATATACGCGCCGACGCCGATCAGCATGGTGAGCAGCACCATGCGCACCAGCGCCGTCGAAAAATACATGCGCACGCCTTCGAGATCCAGCAGGCCGACGGTGATGAGATCGCCGGAGTGCACCTTGTCGTGGAAGCTGAAGGAGAGCTGCTGAATTTTTTCATAGCAGGCGAGCCGCAACTCATAGCCCATATGGTGTCCGACGGATTCGCTATAGTAGTTCTGCACCATCGTGAAAAGGCCACGCATGATGCTGACGACCAGCAGAAGCAACGCGGTGGTCACCAGCGCATTTTCAGCGAGCTGCCCGGCCGCGCCGCCGGCAACTACCGTTTGCGTCTGGTCTACCGCACGGCCGAGCAGGCGTGGGATCAGGAGCTGGAGCGTCGCCGCAACGAACGTCGAGCCGATCGCCAGGCCGGTTTGCCAGGGATGGCGCAGCGTCATATGCGTGATCCGCACGATGGTGGAGAGCCCTCGACCCCAGCCGGCCGCATTGACATGCGCCAACGAAGCCAATGGCTTCGCCGCGCTTCTTGATGAATCGCTGCTCACGCTCTTATCCAGGCATTTTTGAACGAGGCGGGCCCGAAATCGGGTTCGGATCGCAAAGGGAATATTGGTAGGACGAATGTCGCCGATTCCGACCTGTCATTCAAGAGTCAATTGGTCACAAGTGCCACCTGAGCGTTAGATTGCGTGTTCGATGATGGGGCTATTCGGCTGAGCTGTGGCGTCGCGAATTTACACTCGGAATTGGCCAAGTGCGGCCGGCGATAGGAGTTGCCGACGAAAAGATTCAGACAAATTCCAAGCGCCTGTCGGTTCCACCCTGAGAGAAACGTCTTCGGATCGACAAACCCAAGTCCATGGAGGACATCATGCGCAGGATCATCGCAGCCACTTTCGTCAGCCTCGACGGCGTCATGCAGGCGCCGGGCACTCCGGAGGAGGATCCGACAGGCGGATTCCAGTTCGGCGGCTGGACGTTCCACTATTTCGACGAAGCGACGGGCGCAGCCTTAGGCGAGATATTCGACAAGCCGTTCGACCTGCTGCTTGGTCGCAAGACTTACGATATTTTTGCCGCCTACTGGCCTTATGCCGGCAAAGACGACCGCATCGCCGTGTTGTTCAACAAGGTCACCAAATATGTTGCAACCCGCGGCAATGCCTCGCTCGACTGGAACAACAGCCGATCGCTCGGCACTGACGTTACGGCAGCGCTGACAGAGCTTAAGAAGGGCGAGGGGCCGGATCTTCTGATCCAGGGGAGCGGCAATCTCATTCAAACCCTGCTCCGTCACGGATTGATCGATGAATATAACGTGTTGACCTTCCCACTGCTGCTTGGCAAAGGCAAAAAGCTTTTCGCCGACGGAACCGTCCCGGTTGCGCTGAAACTCATCCGCTCACAATCCTTTCCAAGCGGCGTCATCATGGCAACTTACGAACCCGCCGGCAGCGTCAAGACGGGTTCCTTCGCCACAGAGGACCCGTCGGAGGCCGAGCTACGGCGCCGTAAAAATTGGCAATAGCCGGCGAATGACGCCCGATGCCGCCGTTCCCGCGTCCGTCGGGCATGGCGGAAGTGACCCGGATATTCGGCTAGTCCCGGAATGGTGTTTGATCCCGCGATCGACGGCGGTGAGGAGCGGATTTTGCCGTACTTCAGCCGGAAACATCGGTGATGACGATACGGCCTGCCATTTCCACCGCATTTTCGCCAACCGCGGCATTGCGATGATCTTTCGCGCCTCGCAACCCGAACTATTCCGGAGAACATTGATGACAGACGCCGCGGCATCCTCGAAACTGCGCATTGCCGTGCTTTTTGGCGGGCGCTCCGCCGAGCACGACGTCTCGGTGCTGTCTGGGACGAATGTCATGCGCGCGCTGGCGCCTGCCAAATACGAGGTCGTGCCGGTCTTTGTCACCCGCGAGGGAAAGTGGCTGTTGAGTTCTTTCGAAGACGGCAAACTATCGACGCAAGAAAGCGGGACAGAGGTTTGCCTGGTGCCTGGGGGGCGCGGACGGATGATTGCGCTTCCGGCCAGCGATAGCGCCTATGAAATGCCGAAGATCGATATCCTGTTTCCCGTCCTGCATGGGCCGCATGGCGAGGACGGCTCAGCCCAGGGGCTCGCCGAAGTCGCACGAGTGCCGATTGTCGGCTGCGGAATCCTCGGTTCGGCCGCAGCTCTGGACAAGGACATCGCCAAGCGGCTGCTGAAGGAGGCAGGGCTGGCAACGGCGCGCGCGGTCACCATTCACGAGGGCAGCCGGCCTTCCTTCACTGATCTCGAACGCCTCCTCGGGCTGCCCGTCTTCATCAAACCGGCACGCCAGGGATCGTCTGTTGGCGTCAGCAAGGTTACAACGGCCGGTGAGTATGAAGCCGCGCTCAGGGAAGGTTTCAAGCACGACCGCAAGCTACTTGCGGAGGAATTCATCCGCGGTCGCGAGATCGAATGCAGTGTGCTTGAGGATGGGGCCGGCAATCTCTTCGTTTCGCGTCCTGGCGAAATCGTGCCCGCGGAAAGCCACGGCTTTTACAGCTACGACGCAAAATATATCGACGAGAACGGCGCAGCTTTGAAAGTGCCGGCCGAACTGCCGGAGGAGATCGAGCACCGGATTCGCGATATGGCAGGCAAAGCCTTCCGGGCCGTCGGCTGCGATGGCATGGCACGCGTCGATTTTTTCCTGACTGCGGACATGCAGTTTCTCATCAACGAGCTGAACACGATCCCGGGATTCACCGATATCAGCATGTATTCCAAAGCCATGGCAGCGAGCGGCGTCAGCTACGCGGAAACCATCGACCGGCTTGTAGCCCACGGGCTCGCACGCGCCGCTCGATAAGCATGGCGCCGTGCCGCCGCAAAACCTTTGAATTTTTGAGAAGGCGGCAAACCAGGAGGGGGAAGAACATCGCGCTTTATCCTTGAACTCACCATGGTGGAGAAGCTCACTCAGGTGCATCCAAGCCGGCGTTTAGGGCAGGGGATCACCCTCTTCATGCAAATGCGCCGTGAACACTTCGGCTGGCGTTTTGTAGCCGAGGCATTTTCGCGGCTGATCGTTGAGATGGCGGGCAAGCTGTATCATCAGGTCGCGCTGAGAGACGGCTGCAAGAACGGTATGGCCTCGCATGAAGCGACGAATGCGCCTGTTGGCGTTTTCGACGGCTCTTTTTTGTCCGGGTCACTGAGGTCGCAGAACGAGCTGCGCGCCGATTCCATCTTCCAAAGCACTAAAGCTCGTCGCGATCTTTCAGATTCGCTCCGACGCTTTAGCTCTTTGTTTTTGCATGTCGTTCTCGCAAAACCGCCGCACACTTTTGCGCGACATGCATTAGACGCGGCAAGCTTCACATCGTTGTCAGGTCTCTGCCGCGCCTGTGCGAAAGTCATCTTAACCGATGTTCAGGCCTTGTTGGTGAACCACACCGTCGGCGCGCCCAACACGCCTCCCTTGCGCATCGCCGCCCTTAGTTCCTCGAGCGCACCGAAAGCTTGAGCTGCTTCAATCGTGGCAAACTCATGGGTGACCGTCACATCGTTGGGATTGTCGGTGGCTTGATAGACTGCCTCAGCCAAAACCCCGTTGGCCTTCTGCACGGGCCGAAACGCATCATATACTTTGCGCCAAGTCGCGTAGTCCGAAACCTCGTGCCTCACAAACAGTGTCGTCATCTCATCCTCCCGCTTTCGCATTTTCACGTTGGGACGTCACCCATTAACGTATCACCGAAAAGACGTTCGCGCTTGAAAATAGAATGTCCCTAAAGGCCGAGGCCGTAATCTTCCTTGCCGTAGACGAAGCGGTAGATCATCTCCTTGCAGACGGCGGGGAAGTTGGAATGTCCGCTTTTGTGCAAAGTTGGAATGTCCGCTTGGACGCCGCATGGCATGACGACCAGCCCCGATCTGACCGGCTGATCCGATTGCAAGATCAGATCGGGGCGGGTGATGGCCTCCTTCGGAAACGTGCCGCGTCAAGCAAGGTGGCTCAGACCATGGGTTCGATACGAAATCGAAGGGGCACGCTATGAAACCATGATTGATCTTGACGGCGAAATCCTCATGTGAGCTTTGAGACTATGTGATCGACGCCTCACTCCGCAGCATCAAGCTGGGAAAGCGCTTTCTGGCGCCGCGCAATCACCGCTGGATCGTTCATGAAATCCTTCCGCCGGCCCGGTCCGCGAACCCGTTTGACGTAGCCATTCTTGTCACTGTTGCTCTTCACCTTCGGCTTGTTCTGCTGCTCCTGGCGTTCCTTGATATAGGCCAGAACATCGCCGAGCCGCTTGTTCTCGGTGATCGCGGCATGCGTCACCCGCTGGTCCTTGTCGAACACCGTGTAGGGCAGGGAATACCCCTTCCATCGTACATCCAGCCGGCCGTCCGCATAGGCATAGGTCTCGACATAGCGACCGACCAGACCACGCGTCACTTCGGTCTCCTGCAGCATGATCCGCTTGCGCTCGAACGAAAACGTCAACTGCGATCCCACATAACGCTGCTCGCGCTTGCACAGGATCTCCGTCAGCCGATCCGGCGCCAGGTTCAGCGGTCGATGCAGGTCTTCCAAACGGGCAGGGGTGACCGCAAACCGTGCATTGTAGTCCTCCATGAAGTCCGGCAGGAACGTATTGCCAGCCTCCATGCGTCGATGCCAGAAAGCCGCAGCTCCTTGACCAGCCGATCTTGCAGCGTCCGGTTCATGCGCTCGACACGGCCCTTGGCCTGGCTCGAATTTGCACAGAGAATCTCGATGTTTAACTCACAAAGCGCGCGCCCGAACTGCGTCATGCCCTGGCCACCCTTGGCATCCTTCTTCGCCACCCGGAACACCGAGTGCTTGTCCGAATAAAACGCGATCGGTGCGCCGTGACGCTTCAGATACAGCGCCAGTGCCTCGAAGTAAGTGAAAGCGCTTTCCGAACGCACAAAGCGCAACTGCATCAACCTGCCGGTCGCATCGTCGACAAACACCAGCAGCGAGCAAGGCGGCCCGCGATCCTCAAACCAGCGATGCTCCGACCCATCGATCTGCACCAACTCGCCATAAGCCTCGAGTCGAAGCCGTGGCTGATGAAACGTCCGCCGCTGCTTGCGTGACAACCACAGTCCCGCATCAGACATCCAACCGCGCACCGTCTCGCGCGACACACGCAAGCCATCGCGCTCCGCCAACTTCTCCGTCGCCAAGGTCGGACCGAAATCCGCATAACGTTCGCGAACCAGCGTTACCGCATAATCCCGAACGCCGTCGCTGATCCGGTTGTTCGACGGCCGGCCGATCGCCTTGTGCCTTATCGACGCTGCGCCGCCAGTGCGGATCCGGTCCAGCAGCCGACGCACCTGGCGCTCGCTCAGATCAAGCACATGCGCCGCCGACACCAGCGTCATGCGCCCATCGATCACCTTCGACAAAATCTCGATCCGCTGCAGATCACGCTCGCTCATCGCTATCAATCCCATCCGCAATCTCCACCGTCATCAAAACGGGGAGAGAGTGACATTCTTACTTTGCAGAAACAGGACACTTTAACTTTGCGGCTACACACGAAACATCAGATAAGATAGATTATGGAACAGAAATCGATATCAGGCGGGTGAGCTGAACCCGCATCAAACCGCCTTTACGCGGATAATCTTTGCGCCGATCTTCTCCGCCAAGGTCTTGGGATCGCAGGCAAAGATGCTGTCCGGCCTTCCTGCTGCGCACCAGACTTGGTCGTAGGCCAACAGGCTTTCGTCGATGAAAACCGGCAGCTTCACGCGATGACCGATCGGGCCGACGCCGCCGATGGCGAAGCCGGTTTCGTCACGAACCCGGTCGATGTCGGCGCGCTTCAGGCGCAGCCCGTAAGTGGTCGCAATATATGCCGCATCGGCATTGTGCGCTCCGGATACGAGAAGCAGCGTCAAGCCGTGTGTCTCCGCATTGACGAAGACCAGCGATTTGACGATTTGGCCGACGGCGCAGCCAGCCGCATTGGCGGCTTCTTCAGCCGTGCGGGTCGATTGCTCCATGCGTTTGATGGCGATGTCGAGGCCGAGATCGCGAGCCGCGAGTTCGACGCGTTCCAGGCTTGAAAGCTTCTTGCTGTCCTCGCTCATAGATCATCATCCTCCACATCGAGTTCGATCCGCATCTGGTCATAGGCTGGCTCGACATTGTCGGGAGTTTCCGCAAGCACGGTCCCATAGTCGAGGGGTGTGTGCATATGCGTCAGGATCGCGCGCCGCGGCTGCAGCCGTTCGATCCAGGCAAGCGATTGCTCCAGCGACAGATGGCTTGGATGAGGCCGATATTGAAGCGCATCGATGATCAGGACGTCGAGATTTTGAACTCGCTCGACAGATTCCGCCGGGAAATCACTGATATCGCTGCAATAAGCAAGGTTTCCGATGCGGAAGCCAAGCGAGTGGATATCGCCGTGCTGCTGCTTGTGCGGCCAGAAAGTGATCGGACCGCCTGGCCCTTCGACCGTGAAACTTATGTCGAGGCTTTCGATGATGATCGGCCGGACGATCGGCGGATAGTTGCTGCCCGGCGGCGTCTCCAGACAATAGCCGAAGCCCTCGCGAATGCGGTCCATGGTCGGCTGATCGGCATAGATCGGAATGCGCTCATGCGAATTGTGGAAGAAACCGCGCAGGTCGTCGATGCCGTGAATATGATCGGCGTGGGCGTGCGTATAGAGCACCGCGTCGACAGAGCCGACACCGGCGCGGATCATCTGCTCGCGAAAATCCGGGCCGGTGTCCACGACGACAGTCGTAATGCCGCCATGCGGCGCAATCTGCTCGATCATGAAGGCAGCACGTGTGCGCCGGTTTTTCGGATTCTTCGGGTCGCAAGCGCCCCAATCGCCGGTAATGCGCGGCACCCCCGGCGACGACGAGCAGCCCAATATGGTGAAGCGCCGCCGGAGAGTCACGCCGTCAGACCCTCGTCATCCGGGAGAAACAGCGGAACGCGTTTTCGGTGGTGATGGCAGCGATCTCGTCCATGCTGACGCCGAGCGTATCGGCCAGCACCTCGGCGGTATTGACGACGTAGGACGGCTCATTGCGCTTGCCGCGCCAGCGTTTGGGCGCGAGATATGGCGCATCGGTCTCGACCAGCAACCGGTCGTGCGGAATCGTCTTGGCGATCTCGCGCAGCTCCTCGGACTTCGGAAAGGTGAGGATGCCGGAGAAGGAAATATAGCCGCCGAGCTCGACGCCGGTGCGGGCGAGGGCTGGGCCGGCGGAGAAGCAATGCAGGATGAAGGGGAAAGCCCCCTTCCCCGTTTCCTCGGTGAGAATCGCGGCCATGTCCTCATCGGCGCTGCGGCTGTGAATGACCAGCGGCAGCTTCGTTTCGCGTGCGGCTGCGATGTGGCGCAGAAAGCCGGTCTTCTGATCTTCCGGCTTGACGGTGTCGTAGAAGTAATCGAGACCCGCCTCTCCGATCGCGACAATCTTCTCGTGCTGGTTTGCCAGCCGCACTAGATCTTCCGTCTGGATATCCAGTTCCTGGTCAGCGCTGTTCGGATGTGTGCCGACCGAGCAGAAAACAGACGGATAGCGCTTGGTGAGCGCAAGCAATCCGTCGAGCTTCCTGACCTTGGTCGAGATGGTGACCATCTGTTTGACGCCGACCTCATGAGCACGCGAAACGATCGCGTCGCGTTCCTCCTCGAAGTCTGCAAAATCCAGATGGCAATGGGTATCGATAAGCATGGAAAACCTTATTCGGCAGTCGGCGCGACGTAGCGCGGGAAGATCGGTTTCGGGGCTTCTAGCGGCGTTCCGGCAACGAGACGGCCCGCTTCGCCCAAGGCCGCGAAATCGCGCCTATCGGCCGGAATGGCGATCAGATCCAGCAGCTTGGCCGAAGATTCGGGCATGAAGGGCTGCAGGAGAATGCCGATCTGGCGGACCACATCGGCGGTGACGTAGAGCACGGTCGCCATGCGGGCCGGATCGGTCTTCTTCAGCGCCCAGGGTTCCTGGCCGGCGAAATAGCGGTCGCTTTCGGAGACAACTGCAATGATCGAAGCAAGTGCGCGGTGGATGAGCTGCTTGCCCATATCTTCGCGCGTCGACGCCAGCAGCGCATCGGCCTGCGCCAGCAATGCCTTGTCCTCGTCGGTCAGCTCTCCGCATTCCGGGATCTTGCCGTCGCAATTCTTGACGATCATCGACAGCGAGCGGCTGGCGAGATTGCCGATGCCGTTGGCGAGATCGGAGTTGATGCGCGTGCCGATCGCCTCTTCGCTATAGCTGCCGTCCTGGCCGAAGGAGACTTCACGCAGGAAGAAATAGCGCACTTGGTCGAGACCGAAATGATTCACGAGATTGACCGGATCGACGACGTTGCCGAGCGACTTCGACATCTTCTCGCCCTTGTTGAGCAGGAAGCCGTGGGCATAAACGCGCTTCGGCAGCGGCAGCTTCGCCGACATCAGGAAGGCCGGCCAATAGACTGCGTGGAAGCGAATGATGTCCTTGCCGATGACATGCAGGTCGGCGGGCCAGTATTTCGCCCGCGGATTGTTGCGGTCTTCGATATAGCCGGTCGCCGTGATGTAGTTGGTTAGCGCATCGACCCAGACATACATGACGTGAGCCGGATCGTTCGGCACCTTGATACCCCAATCGAAGGTGGTGCGTGAAATCGATAGATCCTTGAGGCCCGACTTCACGAAGGAGATTACCTCGTTGCGCCGTTCGGCGGGGCCAATGAAATCCGGATTCTCTTCGTAAAGCTTCAGCAGCCGGTCCTGATATTCGGAGAGCTTAAAGAAATAGCTTTCCTCCTGCACCCATTCAACCGGCGTGCCCTGGGGCCCGTAGCGGACGCCATCGGCGCGCAGTTCGGTTTCGTTTTCCTGGTAATAGGCCTCGTCGCGCACCGAATACCAGCCGGCATAGGAATCCTTGTAGATGTCGCCGGCATCGGCCATCAGGTTCCATATGTTCTGCGAGGTCTCGTGGTGGCGTGGCTGCGTGGTGCGGATGAAGTCGTCGTTCGACGCGTTCAGGAGCTTGCCCATCGCCTGGAATTCGTCGGAATTGCGGTTCGCAAGTTGCTGCGGCTCCATGCCCTCGGCCCGCGCCGTCTGCTGCATTTTCTGACCATGCTCGTCCGTACCCGTCAGAAAGAAGACATCGCGGCCATCCAGGCGCTGGAAGCGCGCTAGCGCGTCGGTGGCGATCAACTCATAGGCATGGCCGATATGCGGCTTGCCGTTGGGGTAAGCGATCGCGGTGGTGATGTAGAACGGGGTCTTGTCGGTCATATCAGGCAATGGTCCGGTTTACGGTTTCGTTGTTATTCTTGCACCCGCTCGCTTTAGCGCATGTTTGCCAGGAGCGAAACATCAAGTTTCGCGGGCGCAGCATTCCACGCTCCGTGGACGTCCTCGCTTGACTCGATCCAGCCTCGGCTTTACCCCTTCAGAAAAATAAAGCGCAGGACAGGGACCGCCGTGAATTCCATTTCATTTTTTAGCAGCCTGCCCAACGGCTTGAAAGTGCCGAGGCTTTGAGTTTTCTCACTTCGTTCCAACCCCTCTATTCCTTTTCCGGTTTCTTCGTCGGGATGCTGGTGGGCATCACGGGCGTCGGCGGGGGATCGTTAATGACGCCGTTGCTGGTGCTGTTGTTCGGCGTGCACCCGGCCACCGCAGTCGGCACCGATCTTCTCTACGCGGCGATTACCAAGAGCGCAGGCACTGCGGTGCATGGCATGCACGGGCGGGTGAACTGGAAAGTGGTGGGCCTGCTCGCCTCCGGAAGTGTGCCCGCCGCGCTTGCGATGCTGTGGATCATGGCTGGTGTCAATCGTGAAAGTCCGGCGGTCGCCCATACGATCACTTTGTCGCTAGGCTGCCTGCTGTTTCTGACGTCCTTGATGCTGATCTTCCGCGGCCAAGTGCTGAGCACCATCCGGAAATGGCGGGGCGAGCGCGGGACGCTCACCCCTCGCACCGTCGCGCTGCTGACGCTGGTCCTCGGCCTTTTGCTTGGCACGCTCGTCACCATGACCTCTGTCGGCGCCGGCGCGCTCGGCGTCACCGTACTGCTGGTGCTCTATCCGCATCTCGACGTGCGTGAGATCGTCGGCTCGGACATCGTCCACGCCGTGCCTTTGACCTTGATCGGCGGCATGGGCTACTGGTTCATCGGCGAGATCAACTGGGCGATGCTGTTTGCGCTGCTGGTTGGCTCGATTCCCGGCATCGTCGCAGGCAGCCTGCTGGCGCCCCGCTTGCACGAACGACTGATCCGGATAATCCTCGCCGTCACGCTGATGATCGTCGCCTGGAAACTGCTCTTTCCTTAAGCGGAAAGCTGCTGCTTGAGATCGCCGAGAACAGTGATGATCGTCTGCTTGCGGTCGAGATTATAGGCCTGCGATACGCTGAGCCGCTCGGTGACATCGGAATAGAGCCGCGCAAGTCTTTCCGCCACGGTGAGGTGCCCCTCCAGAGCCGCCGCCCGCGCCCGCGCCATGATGTCGTCACCGATGTGAGAAACGAAGAAGCCGTAGATCGTGTCGCTTTCCTTCGCCGACAGCGCATCGGCGAGGCGATGCATTGCCCGCCGCGCCGCGGGCCCATCCGTCGAGATCACCTGCTCATAGGCCGCAACGATCTCGCCGCCGCCGTAGTTCAGCAGTTTCAGGGCCTCGTTGACGCTTCCCTTGGCCGCCGCAAGTAGCTCGGAGCCCTGCC
This sequence comes from Rhizobium leucaenae USDA 9039, assembly GCF_000426285.1. Lineage (GTDB taxonomy): Bacteria > Pseudomonadota > Alphaproteobacteria > Rhizobiales > Rhizobiaceae > Rhizobium > Rhizobium leucaenae. The sequence continues at coordinate 111,674 of NZ_AUFB01000011.1, forward strand.
CCGGCGACAGGCTTATGCCGAGATGCGCTAGCGCTTTCCCTAAAGCGTCGTCGCTCAGCGGCGCCAGCTTCAGCGGCAGGCAGCGCGAGCGGATGGTCGGCAGCAGCTTGCCGGGCGCATGCGACAGGACCAGGAATAGCGCCCGCTTCGGCGGTTCCTCGAGAATTTTCAAGATGGCATTGGCAGCACTTCGGTTGAGATCGTCGGCCGGATCGATGATGACGATCCGCCAATTGCCGGTGCCGGATGTCTGCGAAAAGAACTTGCCGGCGCGGCGCACCTCGTCGACGGTGATCGCAGACTTTACCTTGCCGGTCTTGTCGTCGACCGGACGGGCGAGATGCAGCAGATTGTGCGAGGCGCCGCCGGAAATCTGCCGGCTGATGGCGGACGCCGGATCCGGGTCGCCGATCATCTCGGGCGCCATCGGGGGTTCGGGATGAGACAGAACATAATTGGCAAAGCGAAAGGCGAGCGTTGCCTTGCCGATGCCTTCCGGCCCCTCGATCAGGACGGCGTGGTGACCCTTGCCCGAGCGATAGGATTGCGCCAGGAAGGCCTCGGCCTCCTCATGACCGAAGAGACGCGTGTTATCCTGAGGCGGAATCGCACCTTCGAGAACCCCTGGCCGCTCTTCGCTCATTCTGCCACTTCCGGTTTGACGGCGGGCATATCGCCTGCTGACGCCAGCCGCTCTTCGATGATGCCGGCAATTTCTTGGGCAATGGCATTTTCGGAGCGCTGCGCATCGATGACGTGACAACGGCGGGGATCGCGTGCTGCGATATCGAGAAAAGCCTCCCGGCGCTTCTCATGCGTCTGCATTTCTTCTTTTTCGAACCGATCCGGTGCAGCGTTGGTCGAAGCGCGTTTGCGGGCACGCTCCAGGCCGATTTTGGCCGGAATATCAAGGATAAGCGTGCAGTCCGGCACCACGCCATTGACCGCGACACGCTGCAGAGCCTCGATGAAATCAGCTTCGAGATTGCCGGTTACGCCCTGATACACGCGCGAGGAATCCATGAAGCGATCGCAAAGCACGATCGTGCCCCGCGCAAGTGCCGGGCGGATGACCTCTTCGACATGGTCGTTGCGCGCGGCGGCAAACAGGATCGCCTCCATCCGCGTGCCGAACATTTCCGCCGCACCCGAAAGCAGCACGTGGCGCACCGCCTCCGCACCCGGCGAGCCGCCCGGTTCTCGTGTCACCAGGACATCGTGGCCGAGCCCGCGCAACCGTTCCGCCAGGCGGCGAATCTGGGTCGATTTGCCGGCCCCTTCCCCGCCCTCAAAGCTCACGAACAATCCGGTTCCATCAGCCAATGATCATGTCCTGCACTTGTTTTGACGCTTTTGCCGTAGCGTAATCCTGCGCCCTGTTTAACCCAAGATGTGGACCGGCGAAACCACGCAAAGTAGCCGAGCCTCACATTCTATATAGGCCGTAAACAGCAGATTTCATGAGGCGGGAAACAATCAGGTCGGCGTCGGCGTGTCCCAAAGCCAGGAGAAGAGCAGTGATTCCGTCAGCTCCATGAAGGCGTCGAAAGCACGGCTGCTCAGCGTCCCCTGGGCGACCCCATTCTTTGTATAAAGGGGCAATTCGCGCAGCAGCCGCGCGCCGGAAAAGACCCGAAGCGTTCCCGCTTCATAGCCGGCTGCGATGGGCGCAGTCAGCGGCCAGCGATAGACGATGCGCGCCGACAGGCGATCGGGATTGTTGAGCGGAACATAGACATCGACCGGTAACTTGGCGAGCAGGCCGACCGTCGACTGCGCGCCGCCATACACGCTGGCGTCGCCGATCACCTCGCCATCGGCAAAAATGCGCTGGCTCTTGAAGTTGCTAAGGCCCCATTCCAGCACGCGGCGGGTTTCCTCGGTCCGTTCCTTGTCCGATTTCAAGCCACCCAGAGCCAAAAACAGCCGTCGGCCGTCGCGCTGGATGGAGGCGACGATCGAATAGCCCTCGCCTTCGGTAAAGCCGGTGCCAAGACCATCGACGCCGATGTTCAGCAAAAGCATCGGATTGCGGTTGCGCTGGAAGATCCTGTTCCACGTAAAGTCCGCCTGGCCGAAATATTTGTAGAGATCGGCGTGTTTTTCCTGCAGGTCCTGCGCCAGCGTCACCAACTCGCGTACCGAGATCTTGCCGCCGCCATTGGGATCGTCAGGATCCGGAAGGCCGGTGGAATTGGTAAAGACCGCCCGTGGCATGCCGATCTCGCGGGCATGCGCCGTCATGCGCCGGGCGAATTCCTTTTCGTTAACGGACATGCCCTCGGCAAGGATCATGCAGCCGTCATTGGCCTGCTGCACGGCAACACCCTGGATCAGGTCGCCGACGCGCACGCGCGATTTCAGTGCGGCGAACATGGTCGACGTGCGCGACGGTGCACCGCCTTTGCGCCAGGCATTTTCGGAAACCGGATATTCCGTATCGAGCGAAATCTCCCCTCGCCCGACGGCATCGAAGACGACATCCAAGGTCATCAGCTTGGCAAGCGATGCCGGGGAAATTGGCTGATTCTCATCCTTGGCAAGCAGGATCGTGCCGGTCGAGGCTTCGATCATGAAGGCCTGTGCGGCCTTTGTGTCGAAGGCGGGCGCCGGCGCCTGTTGCGCGGCGGCCGGCAGGCACTCAATGCTGATAAGGAAGAAGGAAAAGGCGAAAAAGAGGCGTCTCAACATGCCGGCTCCCCAATCCGATCGACCCCGAAATCATATTAGCCAGGGCTGAAGATTCAGGCAATGACGCCGATCATTCGACTTGCGTTTGAGCTTGATGCTGACGGTGATAGGCCGATAGGATCGACTCCTGCGTCAGCCCGTCATTGCGCACCATGACCGCGTCGAAAGCGAGATTGACATAGACCGTCTTGACCGGCGCTTCCTGATAGGCAGCAGCGGCGGAGGCGAGCGACGGCGCATCGAGGCTCGCCATGCCCGGCGCGAAATCCGGACGCTCATAGGGAATGGGGCCGATCTGCGGCAACACGATGAGCGTCGGTTCGACAGGATCGACCGAGGGCATGGCGCCGCCGTTCCAGGTCATCGGCGGCGGATTGTTGCGTTTGTTGCCGTTGTAAGAGGTCGGCGTCGAGCCGGCGAAAGCGGTGGCCGAATAGGGTGACTGCTGTGGGATCGGCGCAAGTGCCGGCGCGGCACTCGCGGTGTTGAAGCTGCGCTGCTGGCGGCTCGGCCGGCGGATATTATCCGAATCGGGCAATTGATCGGCGGTAATGCCGCCGTTCGAAGCGACCATCACGCCTGTTGCGATCTGGCCACCGGGATTGATGCTCGGCAGGCGCGAACCCTTCGGAATGTAGGAGGCCATCAGATAGGGTTCGTCGTGGCCATCCATGCGGGCGCGTCCGACATATTGCACGCGCACGTCACCGGTGCCGCTGTGTTGAAGGTCGAGCATCTGCGCCGTCTTGTTGGAAAGGTCGATGATGCGGCCGGGATGATAAGGCCCGCGATCGTTCACGCGCACGATGATGGAGGAGCCGGTTTCGACATTGGTGACGCGCGCATAGCTCGGCAATGGAAAGGTCGGATGTGCGGCGGTGAGCGCCTGCTGGTCATAGACCTCGCCGTTTGCGGTCAGGCGTCCGTGAAAGGCCGAGCCGTACCAGGAGGCGATGCCGACCTTGTTATAAGCATAATCTTCCTTAGGGTAATACCACTTGCCCTTGACCTCGTAGGGATTGCCGACCATGAACCGGCCGCCGCCCTTCGGGATCGGTCCGTTGAAGGCAACGCGCGGGCTCGCCTTAACGCCGTATTCTTTTTCGGAGAAATATTCCTTGCCGTGCTGACGCTTCGTTGCAACCTGCTGAGAGGTTCCGCAGGCGGTAACGGTGGCGCACATCAGAGAGAGAGCAAACCAACGCATACCCGTGGCGTATGTCACCGCACGATTATCGAATTTCATCTGTCCCACGCCGTTAATCAAATCACTATGGCAAGGCATGCACCGGCATATCCCTCAACCGGTATCCTGCTACGCCTCAATCACCTAACGGTACTTTAATCATGATTGCATGTTGTCGAATTTGCGATCGGATTTGAGCGGAAACGGATATTTCTGAAGATTATGGTTAATGAATGGCTAAAATGCGCGAGCTTGAAGCAGTCGCGACAAGTGTATGCCAGATCACACGACGGCTTGCTTTGGTTCCGGATCAGTTCGAGCAGTTCTTTCCGGTTCCTGTATCAAGATGCACCAGTATTTCGCCGTCGTGGATATCGCTAACGAGGCATGGCGCTGATGATGTGCTGCAGCTTGTCCGGATTTCGCGTGCAATAGATGGCAATCGCCTTTTCCTGCTCGATGTGAAGCGCGGTCGTCTGCACGACGTTGTCGCCTTCTATCGTTACGAAACCTGGCAAGCCATCGATGACGGCATAGTGGATCAGTCGTGAGGGCTGAGCGCGGAAAACTCGCGCCAACTGCTCATGGAGAAGCATGACGGCCGCGAGTCCGATGTGTGGCCGCCGCGACGTCGGTACCTTGCCGCCGCCATCCGCATAGACAACGACATCTTCGGATAGCAAGGCGCAAAGTGCGGCCATGTCTCCCGTTCTCGACGCCGTGAAGAAGGCAGTGGCAAACTTGAGCCCTTGCTCTCTGCCGACGGCAAAACGCGGCCGGGCCTCGGCGACATGCGCCCTCGCCCGGCTTGCAAGCTTGCGGCAAGCAGTGGCTTCGCGACCGATCGCCGAGGAGATGTCGTCGAAATCCATGCCGAACACATCATGCAGGAGAAAGGCGGCGCGTTCGAGAGGCGAAAGACGCTCCAGCGCCAGCATCAGGGGCAACGTTATGTCATCGGCAGCATCGCCATCCTCCGGATCGAAGATCGGTTCGGGCAGCCAGGACCCCACATAGGACTCGCGGCGCCGGCGCGCCGATTTCAGCTCGTTCAGACAAAGCCTGGTGACGATGGTCCGAAGGAATGCCGCCGGTTCGCGAACGGAGGCATGATCGGTTCCAAGCCAGCGCAGCCAGGCATTCTGCACGATATCTTCCGCGTCCGCGACAGAGCCGAGCAGCCTATAGGCAAGCCGGACGAGGCGCGGGCGCAGTTCGGAAAAGATCGGATCGGAAGGCGCTTCAGTCATGGGCGGCAAGAGCGTATTGCAGCGGCGCGGCTTGGCGGCCACGAACGAACTGCAGCGTCGTCAACGCCACACGCCGCCCGAGGTGGCGCGCCGTGGCGAGATCCGATGCCGGCGGCGTGGTCTTCGGACCTTCATCCGTGTTCGCTTGTGCCGCCGCACCTAGCCAGAAGCCGAGACGATTCATGTCCTCTTCGGAGCCGGTTGAAGAGCAATTCGCCGGCGGTAGATCAAGACCAACCCAATGCATTCCGTGCTGTGCCGCAAAGATCATCATCTGAATCAACGTCGAAAGCTTGTCACCGGATCGTGATCCCGAGGTAGTGAACCCGGCCGCGATCTTGTCCTTCCACAGATAGCCCCTGGCGAGAACCGCATGTGATGTTGCCTCCTGGAACGCTTTGAACGGTGCGGAAACCGCGCCCATATAGGTCGGCGACCCAAAGATGATCGCCTGCGCCGCATTGAGATCATTCCAGTGGCGCTCCACCTTGTCCACACTCAGCAGAAGCGCCTCCACGCCCTCGACCTGCTCAACCCCCACCCTTACGGCTTCGGCCTGACGGCCCGTATGCCCGTAGCCGCTGTGATAGACGATTGCGATACGCTGCCGGATCATTGTTTTCTCCTTCGAAACTGGTGTTGCCGAGGAGATGACAAGGCAAGACGGCTGAGTGTGACATGCCTTGGCGTTTTTTGATGATAGTTGGCCTTTGCCATCTCTCAGAAGACGCAAGATCGGCACGAGGTTGTCACCCATGTCTTAGGTACAATCTGTTACCTATGTCTCCGGTATGGACACACTGAGCCTTTGGCGGAAGAGGTGGGATTCGAACCCACGGTACGGTTTCCCGCACGCCGGTTTTCAAGACCGGTTCCTTAAACCACTCGGACACTCTTCCATTTGTCTGATATCAAAGGATTTTTCTCTCTAATATCAAGTGCGATAGCCGTGGTTTCTACGCACTTTGCAACTGCTTCAGTTTCCGACTTGCGCTTATAGCGACTTGCAGCGCCGCGTCAACTTGTTCGGCGGCATCTGGCTGCATTGCCGGCATAATATGCAAATGGAGATTCCAGGAACATCGATGGCGCCAATCGGTTCGGATGAGTACAATGCTCTACCCGGGTGGATTTACCGGATGGGCATTACGCGCCAGAGCTAACTATATGTTCCTCGAAGACAAGCGACTGGGCCCACGCCCGGAGCCAGAACCAAACTCTCCTCGAAGGCGACGCCTTTCGTCGCGTGAACAAACCGTTCTCATCATCGCAGTTTGTTATAGCCTGGTCGCTCTGTTCCTTGCGCCTACAGGGGGAGCGACAATCTTGCAGTTTGCGGGTGCCCTCTTTGCCCATTGAAGACCGCCGCTATGCTCTCGGCTCGCCGCCGGGCGCATAGTGAGATTTCTGCCTGAAGGGAAAGACGCTGCCGCAGCGGCAGCGGATCATGTATTTCGCCGGATCGTTCGATTTGCGTTCGTCGGAAAAGCCCGCCGGCATTTCGTCCACGAGAAAGCCAGGGTGCTGACGGCGAGGATTGTCATCCTCCGAGACTTCGGCGAAGCCGCTATTGCCGCAACGAGAGCATTCGAGCTTTCTTGAATATCGATCCCGCGCCGCCATTTTCTTCCAGTCCGAGTCTCACACGTCCCTTCCCTATCAGAGAACATTTCGTTTCTGAACCCGCTTGGAGAAATGATACAGATCGATGCGGTGAAACTTCATCCGTTTTCGCCATCGAATAACCAATGGAAGCCGCCCTCGCCTATGACGCCCCACGACCAGCCCTTATCGATCGGCCCCAAGCCTCTGACGGGCTCTGCCCTCACGGCCTTCTTCTCCCGCGATGCGGTTATCGTTGCCTCCGAGCTGATCGGCACTCGCCTCACGGTCGCCGGCGTCGGCGGCCGCATCGTCGAGACCGAGGCCTATCGGCCCGATGACGAAGCATCCCATAGCTTTCGCGGGCCGACGGCGCGCACGGCGGCGATGTTCGGTCCGGCGGGGCGTGTCTACATCTACCGGTCCTATGGCATTCACTGGTGCCTGAATTTCGTCTGCGCAGGTGCCAGCGCCGTGCTCCTGCGGGCGCTGGAGCCGGAGAGCGGCATCGAGGATATGGTCCGGCGGCGCGGTATTGCCGACGTCGTCGATCTCTGCAATGGCCCGGGAAAGCTTACGCAGGCCCTGGACGTGGATATCAGCCTGAATGGGCTGGCGCTGGATGCGGCACCCTTCGAGTTCGCCCTCGCCGAACGGATACCGGTGGTCACCGGCAAGCGGATCGGGATTACGAAAAACGTCGAGCCGCTATGGCGCTTCGGCGCTGCCGGCTCGCGCTTCGTCAGCCGCCGCTTTCCCTAAAACAAAAAAGACCGCCGGGGTGGTGCCCGGCGGTCATGCTGCCGCGCAGTGAAACTGGAAAGACTGCGCGGTTACTCCATTGCGATGCTGTGGTCGACGGCCGGCGGCGCCTTGGGCTTGCGCAGCAGCACAAGCAGCGGCATGGCGAAGATCGACATCAGCATCAGCAGTTTAAAATCGTCCATGTAGGCGATGATCGTGGCCTGCGTGGTGATCATGCCGTCCAGCGCAGCGCGACCGGCCATCGTAACCGGGCTGACCGCCTGAGCCACGGTCGCGTCGAAAGCGTGGTTGAACGGCGTCACATAGGCGGCGATCGTCGAATGGTTGACCTGAGTATTCTCGGTGATCAGCGCCGAGACGACGGAGATGCCGACGCTCGAGCCGATGTTACGCGCAAGATTGTAGAGACCTGTTCCCTCGCCGCGCATCTGAGCCGGCAGCGTCGCAAAGGCGATGGTCGTCAGCGGCACGAAGAGGAAGCCGAGGCCCGCCCCTTGAACGAAGCCCACTGAAATCAGCGTCCACTGCGAGACATCAGGCGTCCAGCCGGTCATGTCGTACATTGCCCAGGCGGTCAAGGCGAGGCCGAAGAACAGCAGCCAGCGCGTATCGACTTTGCCGATCAGCCGCCCGACCACGAACATGCACACCATGGTGCCGAGACCGCGCGGACCCATGACGATGCCGGCGGTGACGACCGGGTAGCCCATCAACGTCTGCAAGTAGGGTGTCATCAGCGCCAGTGAGGCCAGATAGGTAACGCCGACCACGAAGATGAACAGCATGCTGACCGCGAAATTCTGGTCCAGGAACAATCGCGGGTTCACGAAGGACCGTTCCGCCGTGAACGTATGCACCAGGAAGAGATAGAAGGCGGCGGCGCAAACCAGGGCCTCGATGATGATTTCGCCTGAATAGAACCAGTCGAGCTGCTCGCCGCGATCCAGGAAAAGCTGCAGCGCGCCGATAGTGATCGACAGCATGCTGAAGCCGAAGAGATCGAGTTTGGCGAGCGCGTCGAACTTGGTTTCCGTCACATAGACGACGATGCCGGCAAAGGCGAGCGCGCCGATCGGCACGTTGATATAAAACACCCATCGCCAGCTCATATTGTCCGTCAGCCAGCCGCCGATGACCGGTCCCAGCACCGGGCCGACCATGACCGAAACGCCGAACAATGCCATGGCCTTGCCGCGCTCTTCGACATTGTAGATGTCAAGAAGAATGCCCTGCGACAACGGCACGAGCGATGCGCCGAACAGGCCCTGCAACAGGCGGAAGCCGACGATTTGGTTCAGCGACTGCGCCAGCCCGCAGAGAACGGAAGCGACGACGAAACCGGCGATCGCCACCAGCAGCACGCGCTTGCGGCCGAACTTTGCCGACAGGAAACCGGACGGCGGCGTCATGATTGCAGCGGCAACGATATAAGAGGTCAGAACCCAGTTGATCTGATCGGCGCTCGCCGAAACGTCACCTTGAATATGAGGCAGAGCGACATTGGCAATGGTGGTGTCCAGTGCCTGCATGATGACCGCCAGGATGACGCAGGCGGTGATCGCACCGCGATTGGCGATCGGGCCGGAATGGGAAGCCGCGGCGTTACTCATTGTCCTGACCGTGAGATCGACCCAGCAGGCTTGCGACGAAGTCCGGCAGGCCCCGGGCGTGGCCTGTGTCCACATCGGCGACGACGCTCATGCCGACGCGCAGCGGCGGCTTGCCCTGCATATCGTCGATGTTGATGATCATCGGGATTCGCTGCACGACCTTGACCCAATTGCCGGTGGTATTCTGCGCCGGCAGCAGCGAGAAGCTCGAGCCCGAGGCTGGTGAGATGCTGGCAACGGTGCCCTTCCAGGTAACGCCGGGATAGGCATCGACCGAGATGGAGACCTTCTGGCCGGGCCGGACGTGCGTGAGTTCGGTTTCTTTCGGGCTGGCATTGATCCACATGTGAGTGGTGGAGACCAGCGAGAAGCCCTGCTGCGCGGCCGTCAAATAGGCGCCGACCTGGAGCGACGGAACATTGGCGGTGATGCCGTCGAAGGGGGCGCGCACGACGGTGTCATCGAGCTCGCGCTGCGCATTGTCGACGGCGGCCTTGGCTTGCAGGTAGACCGGATTTTGCTCGACGGGCTGGTCGGCATTGCCGCCGAGCTGCGCGAGTGTGGTTGCTGCCTGCGCCTCTGCGACCGAGACCTTCTGCTGCGCCGCCTCGAGATTGTGTTTGGCCTGGTCATAGGCCGCCTTCGAGGCGACCGAGCTGTTGATCAGGTTCTGCTGGCGGTCAAACTCGGTCTGGAAATAGGGAATATCGGCCTGCGCCTGAGCGATCTCCGCCAGCGATTGCTTATAGCTCGCCTGCAGGTTCAGGATTTGGTTGCGGGCAGCGCCGAGCTGTGCCTCAGCGCCCTCCAGGGCAATACGGAAGGAATCGGGCTTCAGGCGAAAGAGCACCTGCCCCTTCTTCACCACCTCGTTTTCATGCACGTCCACCGAAATCACGGTACCGGAAACATCGGTGGAAACACCCACCATATCGGCCTGAATATAGGCATTGTCTGTGGACATGATCTGCCCGCCGGTAACGTAGTAATAGCCGCCGATGACAAGGGCGACCGGTAGCAGCGCAAAGAGAGTCGGCCGCGTCAGGCTGCGGCGCTTGCGCGGCTTTTCGGGCGGAGCAACTGGCGCGGTAGCGCCGGCCGCCGCAGGTGCCGGAGCCGGATTGGAAGACGGCGCTTCGGCAACCGCGGCCTGGTTCTGCCCGATTGCGCTTTGTTCGTTGGCGGAGTTTGCGTTTGCGGGTACGCGTAACGAAGGGGATGCGTCAGCCATAATTTGTCTCTTTGTCGTCCACCGTGGCGCGGCAGGCCTGGACCAGGTTCGATTTCATAAGGGTGAGCAACTGATAAAGATGCTCATGATCTTCGACCGAGGCCCCGTCCAGGGCCTCCTTGCGCGTTCTGTCACCTATGCTGCGCATGGTGTCGAGCAGCGGCCGAGCTTCTTCGCGCAGGTAAAGCAGCCAGCTTCGGCGATCGCTCGGATGCTGACGGCGCTCGACCAAGCCGCGTTCAGCCAGCTTGTCTAGTATCCGTACTAGCGTGATCGGCTCAATTTCCAGCATCTCGGCGAGACCCGCCTGGTGGATCCCTTCGTTGTTCGAGAGATAGGCGAGCGTTTGCCATTGCGAGCGCGTCAATCCCATATCTTTGGCGCGCTGCTCGAACCGCTTTCGAAGAAGCCGGGCAACGTCATGCAGGAGAAAGCCGAGAGTGGGTGTCGTATTCATGATATAAGAAGCCTGCTATTCATAAGCAACCTTATAATGCCTGTTACGTATAGTAAGTGACCACGCGATACAAGGGGCCAAGGCTCGATGTTGCGCAGATCGTCAAAAATGTCGCAGGGAGTGTCGCAAAGATGTCGCAGTGGTGCGGGCGTTAGGCACGACTAACGGGAAAGGGTGTTTTCCGTTGCATGTCGCGCGATGATCAGACCGATCAGCGCGGCGTAGATCAATGTGGTGATCGCAGCAAAGAAAAAGAGGCCTTCGGCAGCTTCTCGGTCCAAAGCAAAGGCCATCGCCACCGCGGAAGCGAGGTTAAGCACAATATAAGGTGCCAAGACACGGAGCGGTAGCGCATGCTCCGATCCCGTCCCCTTGGGAATGACGCCGACTTCGCCTGAATTTATGTGACGGTCGCGAATCGCGGCTGCGCAGCCGATGAGCGACCAGGGCCAGCGCAGGAGCAGAAATGCCGCGCTCTCCCAGCTTACGAACCTGCCATTGGCGGGTCGGAACGTGCCGGTGGCGCGCCAGATGAAGGCCAGTGCCATCCATGCGGCGACGATCGGCAGAAAATGCAGCAGGAAAGCGGGATAGTTGACGTCGACAAAGCTGTGACCCGTCAGAAGCGTCACGATAGGCAGCATGAAGACGGCAGCCAAACTCGAGGAAAACAGCGGATAGCAAAGCTCGGAGAATAGGAACTGGAATTTCAACCATCCGGGCAGGTTAGGCATGTAGCCCGGCGCATATCGCAGCAGGGTCGTCATCCGGCTGCGCGACCGGTCAAATTCCTGCATCACGAGACCGGTGAAAGTGGCCGGGCCATCGCCATGGGCGATTGCATCCAGCGCATGTACCCCGCGCCAGCCGCCGGCATTCATCGCCAGCGTCGTCGCAAGACCTTCCGCCGGTTCTCGTCTAGGCCCACCGATTTCTTTCAAAGCCGCCGTGCGTACAGCATAATGCGTATCGACGCAGAGCGGTGCCCAGCCATTATTATAGCCCGACTGCACCAACCCCTGAGCGCCGGCTTCGGCAAAAAGCCTACCCCTCACCACCCAGTTTGATGCAGCGTTGGCATCACAGATGCTAGGCGCCGACACGTAGCCGATGCCGGGATCGCGGAAGGGCCGAATTATTTCACGGAGATAGGTCTTTTCCGGCACATGGCCGGCATCGAGGTGCACGACGAAATCATATCTTTCGTAGCCGAAGTGCTCGTGGAAGGACGTGAGGCTGTCTTGCTTGCAACGCGGCATAGAATCGCGAGCGCCAGCCCCGGCACTCTCGCGCGTCATGGACGTGAAGACGCCGTGCTCCATGCACCATTTCATCATTTCCAGGCTGGGTTTCTCTTCCGCCAACCAGACATCGAAATCACAGCCTGTTTGATCGAGCATTGCCCGCAATGTCGTCTGCACGAGGAAAGGAGATTCGGATGACGCTCTCGTAACGACAACGGCAACCCGTCCTGCGGGCAATGGTCCGCCGGCGTGCGGCATCCGCCGCGCATCATGGATGATAATGATGAAATAGGCCGGCAGGCCAGTGATCATGGCAAGAACCAGCGTTACCAGCAGATAGGAAGGCCAGCCGATGACGTGGTCGCTGCGCAGCCACCACAGCCAGAAGAAGGTCATGGTTGCCGTCCAGATGGTGATGCCGATCAGGTTGGCAAAACGCATCCTGCCTTCGAATATACGCTCCGTTGCCGGACCGATATCGGCTGGACCGACGGAAGGCCGACGCGTCGCGTGGACACCGATTGCCGCGGGGATCTTTCCCATGACGTCACCTTCAGAGCGAAAGAGAGGATGGCGGTGATCCGCCGCCGACACGAGCCGTTTCAGCTTGACGCAGGGGGATGGATGGCAACCCTTTTGAGGAGAAAGGATCGCCATCCGTGGGAAAAAATCTACGCACTACACCTCCCCTCCCTTATCAACTAACGGCACCAGTAGGCCGCATGCTGTACTTAAAAGGCTTTGAATGAGATGAGTAACGAAAATTTATTTTCAGTAATAATATGTGTTAAACTCCGATTTTTACCAGTTTCGAATCGGATGTTAACTTGCTTATTAAGGTAATGATAAAACGACTTTACGCTACGTCAACGGAAATCTGATGGATGATTAGGTAAACTATACTAAATAGCTATTTGATTGGCGAGATTTGGTTGGGTCCTGCATGGAACCTAGTTTTCTTTCAGGAACGGCCTAAGGGGTGGGATCAACGCAACGAGAGGGAGATGGGCGAGACGTCGTCGGCCTTGTTCAGGCCGCGGCTCGGGCGATATGATATCCAGCCCGGAAGCAGCGAAGACGAAAACGGCCGCCCACGATGTCGCGAACGGCCGTCCCCTCTCAATTCCTATATGTGGATCAGTTTCGCCACCGACGCGACGGATCACGATCCAGCCCGTTGTCCGAATTGAAGAAGCGTGAGGCCGCTTCCGTGCGATTGCGGACATTCATTTTCTTGTAGATGTTACGGACGTGAACTTTGACCGTATTTTCGGACAGGCTGAGCTGGTCCGCTATGATCTTGTTCTGTGTCCCCTTGCAAATGAGATCCAAGATTTGGACCTCGCGCGTGGTCAGTGCCTGCAGACTGCCGCTGCGCATGGCAATAGCATCCTCGTAGGGTCTATGGCCATTCGTAAAACGCGTCTGTGCCTGATAGAGCGGCTGACTAAGATGCGGCCCGTCCCCGGAGAGCCGGCGCAAAAGCGCCGAGGGGAAGTGTTCGCCACCTTTCATCAACAGATCGATCGCTGCCATGAACACATCGAGGCGGAGATTGAGCGGCAGAACGCCGTGTATATTCCGTCCTTCGACAAGTCTGGCCACGTATGGATCATGCAGATCGATCGTTTCGACGACCAGCCCGATCGATATTCCGGGCGAATTCGCCCTTATTGCATGCAAAGTATCCTGCATTTCTTCGGATTGAAGATGGTACAGCAGGATCAGTTTGACGCCCTCAAGAAGCTTGCCTTGAAGCGCTTTCGGGTCCGTAATGCTAACAATGTCGTATGCTGAAAATCTGGTGCCTAACGTCTGCACCAGGCATTCAGAAAAGAGATCGGCATCCGCCAGTACGACGATAGTCTCTCTCAAGTTTATGATATTATGATTGTCCTCAGCATCCCCTGTTCTTACGCTTGCGATGTACATTTGTGCATCCCCCAAAGCTCGCAGCCATGTGTTGTTAACCCGCTTTTTGCCGGAATTTTTTTATGAGCACGGTGCCCTGATAGGACTGTTTATGCAGTCTTCTTAATTAATGTAAAACTATATTAATCCATGCGACCATAATTGGAAATTGCCCAAACGGGTTAGTTTTGCCGCGAAAGCGTTAAAAATTATCACAAATGTGGGAATTTGGCCAAATTGGGTGCCGTATTTGTGCTCAGTTTTGCACATTTCCGGACATTTCGGTCTAATCAACTAGCCTAAGGTGGAGGTCACCCTTCGACCGCCAACGGCCCAATCGACCGAAATGGGTAGGCCGACTCGATGTGCTGGAGCTTGGCTCAAAGGATAGTAAGCGTCGATATACTTTTTATTACAATTTGAAATTTCATAGGCATGAATCTTTTTTGCAACGGCTGGGAACTTAGTTTGATTTTTGAAATATATTACTTCGACACCCTATGGCAATTCGTGATCGCTTAAGTCAGACGGATTAAGACTGCACGCATGGCCGATCGCGCTCGGAAGCGCCGACATAGCGGATGGCGGCTCACGAGATTTCAAAAAGCCAAGTGACAACAGCACTTTAAACGTTGTGCGCTCATCGGGCGAAATCCAATTTGTGAAGCTGAAACAGGGCGGTAGCCCGAATTGGTATCTATGAGCTTGCGTTGTTTTCGGTCAAAGTCCAACCGTTCCGCACCAACCGCGGAGCTTGGGGAAAATGGCATTCCGGTCCTTTGTCTCGCGTCCCGGACAACCTCCTCCTCCCCTACTTCTAGAGACAACAGAAAGCAGAAGGCGTTGACGCTCTAACCCGAGCGCCAGGGCGGATTTGCGTACTTTGTTTTGCGTGACCGCAAATCCCAATGGGCCAGGTCTGAACCAACAGGCCGGTTTTGACGGTAGCATGTAGTGCGTACACTGCCGCAACGTTAACAGAGTTGGGGCCGCCCCGAGCAGATCCCGTTTAGATGAGAGGGATTCCCGAGACGGCCTCCTTATTTGGAGGAAATGTATGATGTCTCCTGATTTTGATATCGCCAACATCAGCGCCGATGACGACCTGAAAGTCGGCGCGTTGGCGGATGGTCTCGCGACCAGCGCCGTCAATTCGACGGAAGTGGATGACGGTTCGACTGGCCTTGTCGGCGTCGCCAATACCAACAACAGCAACAATACCAACACCACAGATACCGATCTCGACGTCAAAAACAACGGCGACAATCGCGACAACACCAACAATGGCGACAATCGCGATAACAGCTATGATGAGAACCACGACAACAAGGTAATCACCAAGACCGACACCGACGTCCACACCGAAGCTAACAACAACGGTGACAACCGCGACAACAGCTACGATTACAAGGCCATCACCAAGACCGATACCGACGTCCACACCGAAGCCAACAACAACGGTGACAATCGCGACAACTACTCCTACAGCGACTCCAGTACCCATTCCAACTATGATTTTGGAACGATCAGCGATGTCCACGATGTCGGCAATCTCGGCGTCGCCGGCCATGATCTTACCTTCAATCTCGGGGATGATTACTCCTTCAATCTCAATATCGATGGCGTGCTCAACAATGCGCTGGGCGGCGGCAATGATACCGGCTTTAGTCTGGTTCAAGCCAACAATCTCGCTGATCAGGATCAGGCCTATGATGTGCGGATGCAAAACCAAGGTGCGAGCATCGACCTGACCGCTGAAGGTGGCCATTCTCATGCCGATGGCCTCGATCTCGACCCGACCTTCAATTGGAACGGCGTGCCGAGCGTGGGCCACGACATGTCGGGTACGGCGACAGCGGATTCTACCGCTATCATCTCCAATTCCGGCTTCCATCAGGAAGTGGTCCAGGGCGCTAATCTGCTCACCAACACGGCCGATATCGCCGTTGGCGGCGATCATCACGTGACCACTGGCGACACCTGATT
Source organism: Rhizobium leucaenae USDA 9039 (assembly GCF_000426285.1). GTDB lineage: Bacteria > Pseudomonadota > Alphaproteobacteria > Rhizobiales > Rhizobiaceae > Rhizobium > Rhizobium leucaenae. The sequence continues at coordinate 127,607 of NZ_AUFB01000011.1, forward strand.
TCGAAGCGAGAGCCACGCCGTTTTGTGCGCCGGCCGGTCGTCCGGCCGGCGCACTTACGTGGCTTGAACCTGGATTTCCCTGAAATGACAGCCGGCGGTAAGCGACGGCATCGATTCGGACAGACCAGGCGTTTCCGAAAATGGGAGGCTCGTCATGCACGCGGAAAAAATCTCGGAGATCATCGCCCACTTTATCGGGCTCTTCGACACGCAGATCGAGGATCTGCGTCTGCGGCTGAGCTACACGGACGGAACATTCCCCGAGGAGAAACCGGCGGAGCAGATGGATCCCGCCCCGGTGAAGGACGACTTTGCTTCCGGGCTGACGATGGTCGACTACGCTCCGAACGTGAAATTCCTCGATTCGCCCTATTACTTCCGCGTTGGCTACGCACACCTTCATGACGATCCTTATCACGCGCGCCTAAGGGGTCCTGAAGGCCCCGCCCCGGTGGAAATCCCCGTCATTCACCGTCCCGCCGACATCGAATTCCAGCCTGCAGCTATGCCAACCAAACTCGAGGTCTACATGGGTCCAGGTTCGGAGACCGCCCATGTGGTGCAGGCCAATGTCTTGCGCGACGACGATGTGCTCGACATGACGAATTCTTCGCATCATCTCATTCGCGATGTCTCCGACGTTTACGACTGGCTGGGTCAAGCGACCGTGAAAGCCGAGGCATTGTCACCCCTTGACTCCCTCCAGCGCACGGAGAGCACCGAGGGCATGATCAAGCTCAATGACGATCTGCACGCTTTTGCCAAAAGCATCGAAGACAGCGGCGGCACCTACATTCAGGACCCCGACGGCAGCCATTACCTGGCGATTGCCGGCAATGAGCTCGACGGCATCTTCGTCAACGGTGTGCAGGTCACCAGCGCCCCATACCTGGAAGATTCCATGCCGGATCGCGGCCCTGCCGCGCAAAAATCGGAGATCGAAGGAACGGACGGAGCTGTTCATCAAACAGGACAGGGTCCGAACTCCCTCAATATCGAGGCCGGCAGCAATATTGTCGCAAACCTCGTCAACATCGTCGACACGAATGTCATCTCGCACGTCATGGCCGTCATGGGCGATTATCATTCCATCGACGCGATTTCACAGAGCTATATCTACAGCGACAACGATAAAGTTGATGGCATCTTAGGCAATGACGATCAGTCTTCGCAAAGCGCCTTGACGATCGGCAGGAACATCGCCGTTTTCCAGCACAGCGAGTTTCAGACGACCGCGTCACCCGAACACAGCGACGACGGCAATCCGGCTTTCCCGAGCTTCTGGCGTGTCAGCGTCATCGAAGGCGACGTCTCGTTCCTGCATTGGACGGAACAGTACAATTTCCTTTCCGACAACGACACGATGCGGGTGACGACCACCGGTGCCGAGACGACGCTGCTGACCGGCGGCAACACGCTGGTCGACCTCGCCTCCTATTTCGGGCTCGGCATGCAGTACGATCTGATGATCGTCGGTGGCCACGCCTTTGACATCAATTCGATCAGCCAGATCTCGGTGCTCTACGACAACGACGTCGTATCGACCACACAAGCCGGCGAACATGTTCAGACCGGCGGCAATCTGCTCTGGAATCTCGCCTCGATCAACAATGTCGGCCTATCGGATCGTTTCACGACGATGCCTGATTTCGTCAACGACACGGTGAAGAATATCCAGGATCACACGAGCGAGATACCGGACGGCCTTGCCCACGACCCGAACTTCGCCGGTCAGGAGGCGCTGAACGTTCTCTACATCACCGGCAACTTCTTCGACGTCAACGTTGTCAAGCAGATCAACGTCGTTGGCGATTCCGATATCGTACACCAGGTGGCGAACGACGTTGTGGCGAACAATCAGAACGCCACCGTGTCGATCGACACGGGCAGCAATGCCCTGGTCAACATCGCCAGCATTACCGATTACGATAGCGTCGGTCACACCACCTATCTCGCCGGCAATCTTTATTCCGATACCGTCCTCATCCAGGGCGGGCTGGTCGATCATGATCAGACCAATCAGACCAATGCAACCGCGACCCAGCAGAGCCAACCGCTGGCCAATGAAGCGATCGCTTTCCTTGGCGATCACGATCCACAGCCCACGCAGAATGAAACCATCGATCTCGGCCACGACATGTCCTGGCACAATGGCACTGTCGGCGACGTCATGCAGACCATGACGTAGCCGGAGAAGTAGGGAACGCCTCTGATGAACCAGATTTCAAAGCTCAGCATGACGGAAAGCCGGACATTGCGCCTGACGTCGCTGGCGTCCGGCGAGGATGAGCGGACGGCCGAGCGGGATACTGCCTCCTATATGGCGGCCATCGAGGACGCCGTGGATAGCCTGAAACGGTTGCGGCGCGAACCCAAAGCTGCCGTTGTTGCATCCCCTCCTCCACAGACGTCGATACCGGACGTGACAACCGAGGCTGTCACGGAAACCGAAGCCGTTGCCGCCCCTGCCGAGTTTTCCGTTGTACCGGAGGTTGATGAAGTATCCGCCACTCCCACGAGCGAGCTGGAGATGCGGCGGATACCGCCCGCTCCGGACGTCGATCCGGCGCCCGTCATCGAACCGGCACCCCGCGCGCCGGAGGCAGAAATGCCAAAGTCCGACATGAAGGTGAGCCAAGTTCAGCCATTGGCTCGGACGATCGACAACGACACGGGTCCGGTGCGTGAGAACGAGCGCCGCTCGGTTGCCGGCGGCGGCGGTCACGGTGGCAACGGCGAAACCGGCAAAGGCGGCGGCGGAGGAGGCAATGACGGTAGCATCTTCCACAAACGCAGCGCCCAGCCGATCAATTTCGCCGCCAGCCTGCGCAAAGGCATTTCAGTCGTTCAGCGCAATATGCTGATCGTCATGATCTTCACCTTGGCCATTAACATTCTGGTATTGGCAATCCCGATCTATCTGTTCCAGATTTCCGACCGCGTTCTGACGAGCCGCTCGATCGATACGCTGGTCATGCTGACCATTGCCGTCGTCGGCGCCATCCTCCTGCAGGTCATCATGGATTCCGTCCGCCGTTTCATCCTGATGCGCACGGCCGTCGAACTGGAAGTGCAGCTCGGCGCGCCGATCCTGAGTGCGGCGGCCCGTGCATCCCTGAACGGCAACGGCCGCGACTACCAGACGCTTGCCGATCTGCAGCTACTCCGGTCCTTTTTGACCTCGGGCACGCTGCTTGCCTTCCTCGACGCGCCATTGATGCCGCTCTTTGTCGTCGTCGTCTATCTCGTGCATCCGAATCTCGGCTTAATCGTCATGACGTGCTGCGCCGTTCTGTTTCTGATCGCCTACCTCAATCAGAAGATGACGGCGAAACAGTTTGCCGAAGCCAACGCTTTCGTCAGCCGCGCCAATTTCCATCTCGATTCGATGGCGCGTAATTCGCAGATCATCAATGCCCTGGCGATGATCCCCGAAGCTGTGAAGATGTGGGGCCGCGAGACTGCGGGATCGTTGAAATCGCAGGTGGCGGCCCAGGATCGCAATATCGTCTTTTCGGGCCTCACCAAGGCTTGCCGCCTGATCACCCAGGTGACCCTGCTCGGCTGGGGTGCGCATCTGTCGCTCTCGGGTCAGTTGACGGGCGGCATGGTCATCGCAGCCTCCATCATCTCCGGCCGCGCCCTTGCGCCCGTCGAAGGGGCAATCGAGGGCTGGAACCAGTTCAATCATTCCCGTGCTGCCTACGGCCGCATCAAGCAGCTACTGTTGAATTCGCCGCTGAATTTCCCGCGGCTGCGTCTGCCCAATCCGGAAGGACGGCTCGATGTGGAGCGCATTCTCTTCGTGCCGCCGCCGCAGAAGCGGGTCGTTTTGAACGGCATCTCCTTTTCGTTGAAAAAGGGAGAATCGCTTGCCGTCATCGGCAATTCCGGCTCCGGCAAGACGACGCTCGGAAAGATGCTCGTGGGCTCGATCCTGCCAACCTCGGGCAATGTGCGGCTCGATCTTATGGATCTGCGGAACTGGGACCAGCGGCAATTCGGCGAGAGCATCGGCTACCTGCCGCAGGACGTGCAGCTCTTTCCGGGCACGATCAAGGCCAATATCTGCCGCATGCGTGACGACGTCGAAGACCGGCTGATCTATGAGGCTGCCGTGCTTGCCGATGTGCATGAGTTGATCGCCAGCTTTCCGCAAGGCTATGAAACGGTCGTCGCTGCCGATGGCGCGCCGCTTTCCGGCGGGCAGAAGCAGCGCATTGCGCTCGCCCGCGCCTTCTTCGGCAATCCGAAATTTGTCGTTCTCGACGAGCCGAATTCCAATCTCGACACTGCCGGCGAGGCAGCGCTCGCCCGCGCGCTCATTCATGCCAAGAAACAGGGCATTACCACTGTAACGATCACCCAACGCCCTGCCCTGCTGCAATGCGTCGACAAAATTCTGGTTCTGAAGGATGGGTCGGTGGCGCTGTTCGGTGAGCGCACCGAGGTGCTGAGAACGCTGAGCAACAAGCCCAACAACAACGAGATCGGCAATCGGCCGGCGGCAAGGATCGAAGGATGAGCGCCATGTTCGGGAGAAACAAGGGCAAAAAGAATGAGGACAATGAAACAGGCCAAATCGAATGGTACAGCGAAGTGCCGCGGTCCATCAGGCTCTACAGCGTCTCGGGTCTGGCAATCCTCTTCGCCTCTTTCGGCGGTTTCGGCTATTGGGCAGCGACCGCGCCGATCGCCTCGGCCGTCATCGCTCAAGGCAGCTTCGTCGCCACCGGCAACAACAAGATCATTCAGCATCTCGAGGGCGGCATCATCAAGGAGCTGATGGTGAGCGAAGGCCAGGTCGTGCAGGAAGGAGACATCCTGCTCACTCTCGATCCGACGGCGGCCCTCGCCAATGATCGGGCGCTGAAACTGAGACGGCTGCGGCTGGAAACGGTGGTGGCCCGCCTGAGAGCAGAAGCCCAGGGCAATGAAGAGTTCAAAATCCCCGATATCGTCACGGCGGAGGCCGACGATCCCGATGTGACCGCGCTCATCCAAAGCCAGGTTGTGGTCTTTCACAGTAAACAATCCAAACTGCAGGAACAGCTCAATCTCATCGAAAAGAACATCCGCTCGCTCGAATATCGCACCCAGGGATATCAGGGCCAGCGGGAAGCCTTCGTGACGCAGCTCAAACTTTTGACCGATGAACAGGAGTCGAAAGAAAAGCTTGCGAATATCGGCGTCGTCAGACGTTCCGACCTCCTGGCTGTGCAGCGCGCGGTCGCCGACGCCATGGGCGACCTTGCCCGTATCGACGCAGAGCTGAATGAGAACGAAGCGCAGGTGGCCAAGTACCGCCAGGAGGCGATCATTGCCATCAATGCCAACAAGCAGGCGGCGCTCGACGCGTTGGAAACGGCCGAATCCGATCTGGACAGCGTGCGTGAGCAGGTGCGCGAGGCCGCGGGCGTGCTCGACCGCACCGTCATCCGCTCACCGGTCGCCGGCACGGTCATCCGCTCCTACTATCATACCGCCGGCGGTGTCATCACGACGGGCAAGCCGATCATGGAGATATTGCCGAACAACGTGCCGTTGATCATCGAGGCACAGGTGCTGCGCACCTCGATCGACCAGTTGCGTGAAGGCGAATCCGCCTCCATCCGCCTGTCGTCTCTCAACCGGCGTACGACGCCGGTCCTGAACGGCAAGGTATTCTACGTTTCGGCCGACTCGATCGAGGACAATTCCGGTTCGACGCAGCGCGATGTCTACGTTGTTCGCGTCCAGATCCCGAGTGACGAGATCAAACGCATTCCGGGCTTCAAGCCTGTACCAGGCATGCCTGCGGATGTTTTGATCAAGACGTCCGAACGCACTTTTTTCGAATATCTCTCCAAGCCGGTGGTCGACAGCATGTCGCGCGCCTTCAGGGAGCGATGAACAAGTTCGCATTTTGGCTGAGCATAGGACCGCGCCATGCCTGCAATGTCCGATATTCTGCTTCGCGTCGGCCGCTTGAACTATGTCTGGACGAATACGGAAAGTCTGCTGATCTATATCATTGCGCATCTGCTGAAGGTGGAGAAGGATGCGGCCATCATCGTCTTTCTGACGCTGAACACGACGCGCGCGCGCATCGATTTGGTCGAGCGTCTGGCGAAACTATCCTCAACGCCTGCCGAAGACAGCCGCGCGATCCTGGCGATGATGGGGCGCCTGAAGCGCGAATCAAAGATGCGCAACAAATACAATCACTGCATCTATTCCTTCGACGAAAACGGCGACATTTCCAGCACACAGCTCATGCGTCTGGTGGAGGACGACCGGCACGTCAAATATGGCAAGGTCGAGCAACTGGATTTGCGCGAAATTGAAAGGCTGGAGAGCTCGATCAAGGAGATTGTCGAGATAAGCAAGGCTCTCTGGGCTTTCATCCATGCCAGCCCGCTTTTTCATGACGAGCTCTAGGATGCGAAGCCGCGATCCCTCGTTATGATCTATCGACGGCTGAGAAGACCAACCAGATAACCGATGCCCGCTGCCGCCGCGACCATGAAGATAGGTTCCTGGCGGACTCTTTCGCGCAGTTGATCGGTTATTTCCTGAGCCTCCTCAGTGACGACTGACTTTGCGCCCTGCCCGACCGCGGCCATGCTGCGCGAGAGTTTCGTCAGATCCTCCCGAAGCGCGGCGATCTGCAAGTTAAGGTCTTCGACGGCGGTTTCAGCCTGTGCCTGTGCTGCAGCAGATTGGGCGGAAGCGGTTTTCGTCTCGGCCATCGTCGGCTCCTCTGTTTACCTCAGCCCCTCAACGTCAATCCCTGGCAAAGGTTCCGGGCCTGCAGATCAAGTCAGGCGATTTCCTTGGTGGCTCTTCAATTCCGGTTCGGATTGTTCTAAGGAACTCCGATTGCTTCGCCCGTGGGCGAAGACGGTATTCATGACGAGGTTTGCCTTCCGATGTTCGATGTGTTGAGAAAAATCGCCCAGACCTGGGTTGCCAAGGGCTTGATGCTTATTCTGGCGGCGGCCTTCGGCGTATGGGGGGTCGAGCGTTCGCTCATCACCGGCAGTGGCAGCAATACCGTTGTGACGGTCGGCGATCAGCAGATCGGCACCAATGAGTTCCGCCTCGCCTATCGTCGCCAGATCCAGGCGATCAGTCAGCAATTGCGCATGCAGATCACGCCGGAGCAGGCCCGGGCCTTTGGCATCGGACAGCAGACGGTCGCGCAGCTTGTTGCCGGCGCTTCGCTCGATCAGCTTGCCGCCGATATGAACCTCGGCCTGTCACAGGATCGCCTCGCCCAGCTTATCGGCGACGATCCGGCATTCAAGGCCCCGAATGGCGCCTTTGATCGGCAGAAATTCGAGAACCTGCTACGCAACAGCAGCATCAATCCCGACGACTACATCAAGGAGCGCAGCAAGGTAGCGATCCGCAGTCAGATCGTCGAAGCGGTCTCCAACGGCTTTACCGCGCCGAAGGTCCTGGTCGATGCGGTCAAGCAATATCATGATGAAAACCGCAGCATCGATTATCTGCTTTTGACCAACGCCAATATCGACCCCATCAAAGCTCCGGCGGAGGACGTGCTGTCGAAATGGTTCGAAGGCGTCAAGTCGAAGTACCGTGCGCCCGAATACCGCAAGTTTGCCTATGTGAAGCTGCAGGCCGATGATGTCGCCAATCCTTCGAGCGTGACCGACGATGCGGTTCGCGCCGAGTTCGAGAAGCGCAAGGACAGCTTCACGACGCCGGCAACGCGCACGATCGAGCAGCTCACCTTTCCCAATAAGGACCTCGCCAACGCCGCCGCGGACGCGCTGAAGACGGGCTCGACATTCGACCAGTTGGTGACCGATCAGGGGAAGAAGCCTTCCGACGTGCTGCTCGGCACCTTCACCAAGGAACAGGTTCCGGATCAAACGATCGCCCAAGCCGCCTTTGCGGTGACCAAGGAAGGCGGCACCACGCCCGTCATCGACGGTTCGTTCGGCCCGGTGATCTTGCGCGTGACCAATGTCAAGGCGGAGACCGCGAAGAGCTTCGATGAGGTCAAGGAAGACATCCGCAAGCAGATTGCACTCAACAATGCCGCCGATGAAATCACCAGCGCCCACGATAAGTTCGAAGATTTGCGCGGCTCCGGTGCGTCGCTGCAGGAGGCAGCGCAGCAACTCAATCTGAAGATGGTGACTGTCGATTCGGTCGACGCCACCGGCCTCGACCAAAGTGGCAACGAGGTCAAGGACCTCCCTGCCAAGCAGCAGTTGCTGGCTGAAGTCTTCAAGGCCGATCAGGGAAGCAATGCTGCACCTGTGACCATCGGCAACGATGGCTACGTCTGGTACGATGTCCTGAGTATCAAGCCTGATCGCGATCGTCCGCTTTCCGAGGTGCATGACAAGGCCGTTGCCGACTGGACTGCCGAGCAGCAGAAGGTGGCGCTCGCGGCCAAGGCGGCCGAACTGAAGCAGGAAGCGCAGAAGGGCAAGTCGCTTGCCGACATCGCCGCGCCGCTTGGCATCGCAGTCGAAAACAAGTCTAATGTGGCCCGCACAACGGACGATCCCGTTCTTGGTCGAGGTGGCGTCGCTGCCGCCTTCTCAGGCCCGGTCGACACTGTCGCCAATGCGGTCGGCGCCGACGATACGACGCAGATCCTCCTGAAGGTCACCGAGGTCAACGACAATCCGACGACGGATGCGCTGAGCAATGCCGATCAGCAGGCTGCTCAGATTGCCAACGCCGCCGGCGACGACATTCTCGACCAGATGGTCAGCGACCTGCAGTCCAAGTACAGCGTCACGGTCAACCAGAGCCTCGCCGAACAGGCGATGTCTCGCTAGGCCCGGTCGGGAGGATCGATAGCCGATGGCTGAATTGAAACCTTTCCTCGCCAAGGTCGCCAACCGCGAGGCGCTGACACGGGATGAAGCCCGTCAGGCATTCGATATTCTGATGTCGGGCGAAGCCACGCCTTCGCAGATTGGCGCTTTCCTGATGGCGCTGCGCGTGCGCGGCGAGACGGTCGATGAACTCGTCGGTGCCGTCACGACGATGCGCGCTAAGATGCTGCCGGTGGAAGCACCGGCGGATGCGATCGATATCGTCGGCACCGGCGGTGACGGTGTCGGCACCTACAATATCTCCACGCTCGCTGCCCTGATCGTGGCGGGTGCTGGCGTACCCGTCGCCAAGCACGGCAACCGCGCTCAAAGTTCCAAGGCTGGCACGGCCGATACGCAGTCGGTTCTCGGCATTAAACTCGATGTTGGCCCCGAAACGATTGCTCGCTGCATTCGCGAAGCCGGCATCGGCTTCATGTTCGCGCAATTGCATCATTCCTCGATGCGCCATGTCGGGCCTTCGCGCGTCGAGCTTGGCACGCGCACGATCTTCAACCTGTTGGGGCCACTTTCCAATCCGGCAGGCGCACGCCGCCAACTGCTCGGCGTCTTCGCGCCGCAATGGATCGTGCCCCTTGCCGAGGTGCTGAAGGATCTGAATGCCGAAAGCGTCTGGGTCGTGCACGGCAATGGTATCGACGAGATCACCACCACCGGCACGACGCAGGTGGCGGCGCTTGAAGACGGCAAGGTCCGCACCTTCGAACTGACGCCTGCCGACTTCGGCCTGCCGCATGCTTCGCTTGCAGACCTCAAGGGCGGCGACGGCGTCTTCAATGCGGCAGCGCTTCGCGAGGTGCTCAGCGGCGCGAAGAACGCCTATCGCGATATTTCGCTCGCCAATGCCGCGGCATCCCTGGTGATTGCGGGCAAGGCGGAAACGCTTCATGATGGCATGAAGCTCGCAGCTCAGTCGCTCGACAGCGGCGCGACCGCCGCTGCGCTGGAAAAGCTGATCGCCGTCTCCAATGCCGAAGAATAGGATTAGGACGTCATGACCGATATCCTCCGGAAGATCGAAGCCTATAAGCGCGAAGAGATCGCCGCCGCCAAGGCCAAGGTTTCGCTTGCCGACCTCAAGGCGATGCAGGCCGGCCAGTCCGCGCCACGCGGCTTCCATAAGGCATTGGTCGCCAAAAGCGAAGCCGGTGTTTTCGGTCTGATCGCCGAGATCAAGAAGGCGAGCCCGTCGAAGGGACTCATTCGCCCCGATTTCGATCCGCCCGCCTTGGCCAAGGCCTATGAGATGGGCGGTGCTGCCTGTCTCTCGGTGCTGACGGACAGCCCGAGTTTCCAAGGCGCACCGGAATTCCTGACCGCCGCCCGCGCCGCCTGCTCCCTGCCGGCATTGCGCAAGGATTTCATGTTCGAAACCTATCAGGTGCACGAAGCCCGCGCCTGGGGCGCCGACTGTATTCTCCTGATCATGGCCTCTCTTTCCGACAGCGACGCCGAGCGCCTCCAGGACGCAGCCTTCGGCCTCGGCATGGATGTGCTGGTCGAGGTGCATGACGCGGCGGAAATGGAGCGGGCATTGAAACTGTCTTCACCGCTCGTCGGCATCAACAACCGCAATCTGCGCACCTTCGAAGTCAGCCTGACGGTCAGCGAAACCCTCTCCGCCATGGTTCCTAAAGGCCGACTACTGGTCGGCGAAAGCGGTATTTTCAGCCATGCCGACTGCAAGCGTCTTGAGACTGTGGGTATCACTACTTTCCTGGTCGGCGAGAGCCTGATGCGCAAGGACGACGTGGCGGCCGCAACGCATGCGTTGCTCACCGGCGAAACCGACGTTCTGGCGGCCGAGTGAAATGAGCGCGGACAAAGCCGTTCTCACCCATATCGGCGCTTCCGGCGAAGCGCATATGGTCGATGTCGGCGGCAAAGCCGAAACGGTCCGCATCGCCACCGCCGAAGGCCATGTGAAAATGAAGCAGGAGACGCTGGCGCTGATCCGCGAAGGCAATGCCAAGAAAGGCGATGTCATCGGCACGGCGAGGCTGGCCGGCATCATGGCCGCCAAGCAGACCCCCAATCTGATACCGCTCTGCCATCCGCTGATGCTAACCAAGGTCACGGTCGATATTGCCGAAGACGCTGCCCTGCCCGGCTTGCGCGTGACCGCCACCACAAAGCTCACCGGCCGCACCGGCGTCGAGATGGAGGCGCTGACGGCAGTTTCCGTTGCTTGCCTGACGATCTACGACATGGCCAAGGCTGCTGACCGCACGATGGAAATCGGCGGTATCAAGCTATTGGAGAAGTCCGGGGGCAAATCCGGCGACTTCCGTCACCCGGAGGCCTGACGCATGAGCCTTTTACCCGTCGCCGACGCTCAAGAGCGCCTGTTGAATAGCGCAACCCCGCTCCATCGCATCGAAAGCGTAGCGCTCGACATGGCCGAAGGCCGGGTTCTCGCCAGGGATCTGACCGCACGCCTGACACAGCCGCCCTTCGATGCCTCGGCGATGGATGGCTATGCCCTGCGTTTCGAGGATGCCGCCGAACCGGGGGCCGAGTTGACGATGATCGGTGCTTCGGCCGCAGGTCACGCCTTCGAGGGTCTGGTCGGCAAGGGCGAAGCGGTGCGCATTTTCACCGGTGCGCCGGTTCCGCGCGGAGCCGATGCGGTGTTGCTGCAGGAAGACGCGGAACGGCTGGAAGACGATCGCATCCGCACGACCTATCCTCTGCGCAAGGGGCAGCATATCCGCCCGCGCGGCCAGGATTTTGTTGAAGGTGAAACGGTGCTTCCGGCGGGTACGGTGATGGATTTCTCACGGCTGACGGTTGCCGCCGCCATGAATTACCCTGCACTCGATGTTTATCGCCGCCCGCTGGTGGCGATCCTTGCGACGGGCGACGAGCTGGTGACGCCCGGCAGCGAGCCCGGTCCCTCGCAGATCATCGCATCCAACACATTCGGTATTGCCGCACTTGCCCGCAGCGCCGGCGCGCATGTGCTCGATCTCGGCATTGTCCCCGATGACAAGGCCGAAATCACCGCCGCGATCGGTCGCGCGCAAGTGGCGAAGGCTGATATCATCGTCACGCTCGGGGGCGCCTCGGTCGGCGATCATGATCTGGTGCAGGCCACCATGGTTGAGGCCGGCATGCAGCTCGATTTCTGGCGCATTGCCATGCGTCCCGGCAAGCCGCTGATGGTCGGCAGTCTTGGCGAAACCCATGTTCTTGGACTGCCCGGTAATCCGGTTTCCAGTCTCGTCTGCGGCCTTCTGTTCCTTGAGCCGCTGATCCGCAAGCTCGCCTCGTTGCCGCCGGTGAAGCGTGAAGCCATGGCGCGAACTGCCGTAACGCTAGCCGCCAACGATCAGCGCCAGGATTATATCCGCGCAACGCTGACAAAATCAGCAGATGGCGGCTGGCTCGCCGAGCCCTTTTCCAAGCAGGATTCCTCAATGATGAAGGTCTTTTCCCGCTCGGACTGCCTCATTGTCCGGCCGGCGCGCACCCCCGAGGTTGCTCCGGGCTCGCCCTGCCCGGTTCTGTTGTTGCGCCCTGAGTTGCTGAGCTAAGCGGATATGAAAATGCCGGGCAGTTGATCCGCCCGGCGTGAATTTCGTCAAATCTGAAGAGGGAATTACTTCGCCGGCTTTTCGTGGTGGCCGCCGAAGCCTGCGCGCATTGCCGACAGCACCTTGTTGGCATAGTCGTCATTGCCGCGCGAGGCGAACCGGCCATAGAGCGCGGCGCTAAGCACCGGTGTCGGAACGCCCTCGTCGATTGCAGCCGAAATCGTCCATCGGCCCTCGCCTGAATCCGATACGCGGCCGGCATATTGCGAGAGGGCCGCATCGCCATGCAGCGCGTCGGCCGTGAGATCGAGCAGCCAAGAGGTGATGACACTGCCGCGGCGCCAGACTTCGCTGATCTCGGCGATGTCGAGGTTGTATTGATAATATTGCGGATGCGACAGCGGCGCGGTTTCGGCGTCGGCTTCGGTGGTCTGCAGGCCGACATTGGCATGACGCAGCACGTTGAAGCCCTCGGCATAAGCAGCCATCAGGCCGTATTCGATGCCGTTATGGACCATCTTGACGAAATGGCCGGCGCCGGACGGGCCGCAATGCAGATAGCCCTGCTCGGCGGTGCTGACGCTTGCGGCCGCTTCGGAGCGCATCTTCGATGGAGCGACATCGCCCACGCCCGGTGCGAGCGTTGCGAAGATCGGCGATAGATGCTGCACCGTCGCCTTTTCGCCGCCGATCATCAGGCAATAACCGCGCTGCAGGCCGAAAACGCCGCCGCTCGTGCCGACGTCGACATAGTGGATGCCTTTCGGCTTCAGCTCTTCGGAGCGGCGGATGTCGTCATGATAATAGGAGTTGCCGCCATCGATGACGATATCGCCGTCCTCGAGCAGCGGAACGATCTTGGCGAGCTCCTTGTCGACGATCGCAGCCGGCAGCATGAGCCAGACGGCGCGGGGACGGGAGAGCTTCGATACGAAATCTTCGAGCGAGGTGCTGCCGGTGGCGCCGAGCTGTTCAAGCTCCGAGATGCTTTCCGGACGCGCATCGAAAACGACGGCGCTGTGGCCGTCCTTCATCAGGCGCTGCACCATGTTGCTGCCCATACGGCCGAGGCCAATCATTCCGATTTGCATGTGTCAGTCTCCTGGGAGGGGTTTAATCGGTTTGAAAACTCCATAAAGACATTTCGTAATATTTGCCAATGAACAAATGGCGGCGCAAGCTATGCAGGCGGATAGGAGCCGGCAGAAAATGCCCCGCTCACGCATCTGTGATATTGCCGCCGCTGCCCCTGCCTTCGTCGTTCTACGGCTGACCATAGGTCCGGATATCTGCACTTCCTTGATACCGCGATCTCGCTTCGCTGGCTTGAACAGAAACGTTTATTTCAACAAAACTATCACAATTCATGGTCCTAAGCCGCAGGCGAAATTCGCTGCGAAATGGGGTAAGTTCGTGATCGATCCGATGTTCCTCGCGCAGCTCGTCTACCAAGGCGTTTAACGTCTCGTCGTCAAAGGAGGCACCATGGCCACTCCCTTAAAACTGCCGCTTGTTCCGGCTGCATTCTTCGGTATGGTCCTCGGTCTCGCCGGCCTCGGCAACGCCTGGCGGGCGGCAACGCGTGTCTGGCACCTGCCGGGGCCAATCGGTGAGACGATCGTCTTCCTCTCGGTCGCTGTCTGGGCGGTGCTGATCGTGCTCTACGTGGTGAAATGGACGGTGGCGCGCGAAGAGGCGTTAAAGGAAGTGAGCCATCCCGTGCAATGCTGCTTTATCGGCCTCCTCGGGGTTGCCACCATGCTGGTAGCAGGTGGCTTGCTGCCCTATTCCCGCGTCGGCGCTGAAACCCTGTTTATTCTCGGCGCCTTCTACACGCTCGCCTTCTCGGTCTGGCGAACCGGCGGCCTCTGGCAGGGCGAACGCGATATCACCGCCACCACGGCCGTGCTTTATCTGCCAAGCGTGGCCGGAAGCTTCGTAACTGCCATCGTCGCAGCCGCCCTCGGCTTTCCCGAATGGGGTCAGCTCTTCTTTGGCGCCGGATTTTTCGCCTGGTTGGCGATCGAATCCGCGCTGCTGCACCGGCTTCTAACGGCGCCGGCATTATCGCCGCCGCTGCGCCCGACGCTCGGCGTCCAACTTGCGCCGCCGGCCGTCGGCGCGATCGCCTATATCAGCGTCACGCAGGGACCGCCCGACCTCTTCGTGCATGCCATGATTGGCTACGGCATCCTGCAGGCTTTAATCATGCTGCGTCTCCTGCCTTGGATCAATAAGGAGGCCTTTAGCCCCACCTACTGGGCCTTCACCTTCGGCGCGACCGCACTGGCGACTGCGCCCCTACGGCTGATCGAGCGCGGCGAAACGGGCCCGGTCGCGCAGCTTGCGCCGATCCTCTTCATCGCAGCCAATATCGCCGTGGGATTGATCGCACTCGCAACGATCTGGCTGATTGCCAATCGCAAATTGACCATCGGCTGGGTTGAGTTGTCGCGCCAGGATACCGGCGCCATTGGCCAGCGTTGATATGCTGCGGCACGCCACAGAATTCAGGAGTAGATATGCTGGATCACGTTACAATTGGCGTTAGCAATTTTATGAAGCAGCGTTGGCGGCAGGCGGGCGAGACAATGGACCGCCAGGCATCCGGTCCCATTATCATCCCGACTATTACGGCGCTTTTGTCTTTGATCCGATGGACACAATATCGAGGCCGTTTGTCGCCTGCCGGTGACCTGAATCTGTCCTAGGGCACTTGCCCGGATTGACTTTCCTCACGCGGTGCCCGCTCGTCACTCCACCGGCGGCCCGACATAGCGAGCGCGCGGCCGGATAAGATGACCGCTTGCGGATTGCTCCATGGCATGCGCCAACCACCCGACGATGCGGGCGAGTGCGAATATGATCAGTGGCGCGTCCTGCGGCAGATGAAAGGCCGACGTCATTGCCGTCAGCGCAAAGTCAACATTGACGCGTTCTCCAATCAGCTCTTCCGCCACGTTGCGAACTTCCGAGAACAAAGGCGGCAGAGTAAAGCAGGCAATCAGCGCCTGAGCGCGCGCATCGCCGTCGGGATAGAGCGGATGACCGACTGCCGATAGCGGCCGTCCTTCGGCGAGATAGCTTCGGACCGCCTCCTCCGCGCCGATGGCGGCGGCACGGTCCATTAGCAAGCGTACGCCTTGCCACGCGCCGCCATGTAGCGGCCCGGTCAGTGTCGACAGACCGGAAAGTGCGGCGGCCGATAGTGGCGCGCCCGCAGATGCGGTGATCCGCGCCGTGAAGGTCGAGGCATTGAGCTCATGGTCGGCCAAAAGAACCAGAGAACGGCGGATGGGTTCGCCAGCATCCGGTCGGTTCCACACTTCAGCGAGGCGCTGGTGCAGCGGCAAATGAGGTAGGCCGGGTGCCAGTGCATCGGCAACGGTGCCGAATACGCTTTCCGCTTCGGTCTGCAGTGCGGGCGGCGATCGTCCCAGCGAAGGCAGATCGGTTGTCGTGCGTTCGGCCAAAGCGGAAAAGGCGGCCGTTAGCGTCGGCAGCCTGTCATTGCGGCCCTGCCCTTTTAGCCGCAAAGGCCGCCTCATGTCCCATAGGAGCAGCGCGACCTCCTCAAGCGTCGCCTGTTCGGCAAGCTTCACCGCATCCTGCCCGCGGTAGAACAGCCGCCCCTGCAAGATTGTCGACAACGCCGAAGGTAGCACGGGATCGCCCCATTGGATGGCATCGGCGGCCACGGTCTCGCTTTTTCGACGACCCGCGTGGCGCGCCGCCAGCCGCTTCACGTCCTCGGTAAAATAAAGGCTTCGCCGCGTATCGGTCGGATCGGGTTTCGCGCGAATGCGCCCACGGCTGACATTGGCGTAAAGCGTCTGCGATTTGGTGCCCAGCAGGGTCAGCGCCTGCTCCGCGGTCAGCCAGCTCATGGTTCCTCACATTGATCAATAGCATCAAGATTGACGTCAATGGAAATAAGACTCAACTAAACGCATAGTCAAAGGAGAATAATGATGAAAAATGGTCTCGAAGATATCATTGCTGCCGAAACCAAGCTGTCCGATGTCGATGGCGCCGCCGGCCGGCTGATCATCCGCGGCGTGTCGCTGGACGACCTGGTCGCGACCAGCCGCTTTGAGGATGTCGCTGCGTTGTTGCTGGACGGTTTGTTCGAACAACATGCCGACGCCGCAAGCATCCGGACGCTATTGGGCGCCGCGCGCGCGGAACTCTTTGCGCATGTCAAAGCGGCAGATGCGGTATTGCTGGCTTTGCCGCCCGTGGACGCTATGAGGGCGCTTTTGGCGCGTATCGGAGACGGCGATGATTTTACCACCGCCATCCGCCTCATGGCGGCGCCGGCGGTCTTCCTATCCGCGGTGCTGCGCCTTCAGAATGGCGAAAAACCAATCAAGCCCGACGCCTCCCTGTCTCAATCCGCCGACATCCTGCGCATGCTGACGGGCAAGCATCCGACATCCGAACAGACAGCCGGGCTGGATGCCTATCTGGTGACGATCTCGGACCACGGACTGAATGCTTCCACCTTCGCCTCCCGCGTTATCGCCTCGACCCATGCCGGCCTGACGTCGTCGGTGTTGGCTGCGATCAGCGCGCTCAAGGGACCGCTGCACGGCGGCGCGCCCGGCCCGGTCCTCGACATGCTGGATGCCGTCGGCGAGCCGGAGAATGCCCGCGCGTGGCTGTCGCAGGCGCTTGACCATGGTGAACGGCTGATGGGCTTTGGCCATCGCATTTATCGCGTCCGCGATCCCCGTGCCGATGCTTTGAAGACGGCGCTGCGGCCGATCTTTGCGAGCGGTCAGGCCGATGCCGGCCGCATCGCGCTTGCCGAAGCGATCGAAGCCGCGGCTCTGGCGCTGTTGAAGGAGCGCAAGCCCGACCGCCCGCTGGAAACCAATGTCGAATATTATACCGCGCTGCTGCTCGATGCCCTGGGCTTTCCGCGCAACGCCTTCACCGGCGTCTTTGCGATCGGTCGCACGGTGGGCTGGATTGCTCATGCGCGCGAACAGATGCTCGATGGCCGCCTGATCCGTCCACAGTCACGTTATGTGGGGCCGTTGCCGAAGGCGGCCTAATAGAAGCGGCTGGCCGGTCGGATAGATCCTCAAGCGGCTGCGACCTGTCGCGGCCGCATCAGCCCTTCGCGGATATGGCGGGCGAGTTCGGTTACGGGTGGCGCCGTCTCGCTTTTGGGTAAGTAAAGGCTGACGGAAAAGATCGGCAGGTCCGGCAGGCCATCGCCTGCGCCGAGAATATCGAGATCGGCAGGGACGGTCGAGCAAAGCCAGGCGGTGATTGCAAGGTCGGTGCGCACAGTCGCCGTCGTCGCCTCGATATTGCCGTTCTCGAACACGGTGCGCCAGCGGCGCCCGTGATCTCGCAACGCCGCGAAAACCGAGGGCCGGAAGGCGCAGGTATCGGCCACCATTGAAATCGGCAGCGGGTCCTTTCGGTAAGCGCTGCCCGCTCTAGCACCGACCCAAACGAGCCGGTCGATTGTCAGGCATTCGCCCTTGGAGGTGCCGAGCGGCTCCTCGATGACACCAAGATCGATTACACCGTTGTCTAGCGCCTGCATCAACTCGGGCGACGAGCCGCAGACCAGCGAAATCTCCACCTGCGGATGACGTTCGGCATAGGATCTGAGCACCGGCGCCAGAACCGTCCCAACGAGATCATGGGGCATGCCGAGCCGCACGCTGCCCTCGACCGTAGTTTCCGTCATGTCGGCCCAGATATCGTCGTTGAGGATCAACAGCCGCCGGGCATTGCCGAGCAGTCGTTCGCCCGCATCCGTCAGCCGCAATCCGCGCTTTTCCCGCTCGAACAGGGCGCAGCCGAACATCTCCTCCAGCCGCTTGATCTGCTGACTCACGGCGCTCTGCGTCATGTGCAGCATATTGGCCGCAACGGTCATGCTGCCGTGATCGGCAACCGCAGTAAAAGTTCTGATGAGAGCGATATCGAAGTTTCGAGCCATTGGTGCATTATAAACGCTAATGCATCGCTCCTTCAACATTCGTTTTTCTGATGATGGCTGCTCGGATATGTCTTCACGGAAAAATGAAGAGCGACCCTGCATGACCATCGAAGCCCTGTTGCCCCTGATCCTTTTTGCGCTCGTCTCGACTATTACGCCGGGCGCCGCGACGACGATTGCCACGGCTTCCGGCGCGCATTTCGGCTTTCGTCGCTCCATACCGATCATTGCCGGTTGCGCCGTCGGTCTCGGTTCCGTCGCTTGCGCCGCAGCGGCCGGATTAGGCGGACTGCTGATGGCCTTGCCCGCGCTGCAAATCGTGATGAAGACGCTCGGTTCGCTCTATCTGATCTGGCTTGCTCTGCGCATCAGCCGAAGCGGTCCGCCGCGTCTCGGCGGTGACATGGCGAAACCGGCAGGTTTTATCGCCGGCATCTGGATGCTCTGGTACAATCCGAAGGGCTGGGCAATGACGATCGCTGCCGCCGCCTCCTTCGCTACCTTGGCAAGCGACTCAGCCACTCTCGCCATTGTGTTTGGCTTGACCTTTTGCCTTGTCGCCGCATTTTCGCTGTCTATTTGGTGCGCCGCTGGGCAATTGCTCGGCCGTCTGCTGAAAACACCTTTGCAATGGCGCGCGCTCAATTTTTTCCTCGCCTGCCTGCTTGTGATTTCCATCATTCCCATGTGGCGCGGATAAAACAAAAATAGCGAATATGCCGCCAATCGTGTGGGATTTTGCGTATTTCGGGCTAGCAAAAATGATGGAACCATAGCCCTTACCACAAAGGGCTAACCACAAAGACCGCTCGCTTCTTGCCCTGGATTGGTGCTATCTGCGCGCCCTAAATGTTTTCCAACTGCCATGGTGCAATATGGAACGCTACGCACGACATTGTGACAATATCGGCGTAAACTGCAGCCTTAGACCACAAGATGAATTCGGGGGCCACTTGGAGCGCCGACTGACTGCCATTCTTGCTGTCGACATCGTGGGCTACAGCCGCTTGATGGGAATGGACGAGGCCGGCACGCTGGCAGCGGTCAGGCAGCATCGCGCCGAAGTTTTGGACCCCAGGATTACCGAACATAAGGGGCGCATCGTCAAACACACCGGCGATGGCATGCTGGTCGAATTTTCGAGCGTAGTGAACGCAGTCGCCTGCGCGGCCGAAATCCAGCGCGATATGCTGAGGCGCAACGAAGACGCACAGCAGGACCGCCGCATCGAGTTGCGCATCGGCATCAATCTCGGCGACGTCATAGTCCAGGATGGCGACATTTTTGGTGAAGGCGTCAATCTGGCGGCGAGACTAGAAGCCATTGCCGAGCCGGGCGGCATCGCCGTCTCCGCCTCTGTGCGCGATCATGTCGGTTCTCGCCTTGGCGTTTCCTTCGAGGATCGCGGCGAACATTCCCTGAAGAACATCGCCCACAGCGTCCGCGTCTATACCGTTTCTCTCAGCGCGCCAACGACCTCATCGGTCGTCGCTCTGCCGGTGCGGGATGGCCGCAAACGGCTGCTTGCCGTGCTGCCTTTCGTCAACATGAGCGACGACCTCGAGCAGGAATATTTCTCCGACGGGATTACCGAGGACCTGATCACCGATCTTTCGCAAATTTCCGGCCTCAACGTCGTCGCCCGCAACACTGTCTTCACCTACAAGGGAAAGTCCGTGAAGGTGAAGCACATAGCACAGGAACTCGGCGCAGACTTCGTTCTACAGGGCAGCGTCCGTAAGGCTGCACAGCGCGTGCGCATTACCGGTCAGCTCATAGACGCCCGCAACGGCACGCATCTCTGGGCCGGCCGTTTCGATCGCGATCTGACCGATATTTTCACCATCCAGGACGAGATCACCCATGCGATCGTCGACCAACTAAAGATCAAGTTGCAGCCGGAGGAGAAGAAGGCGATCGAGAGTGAGCCGACCGCCAATATCGAAGCCTATACCTATTACCTTCGCGGCCGACAATTTTCGCATGCCTGGACGCGGTCCTACCTGCTCTTGGCGCGGCGGATGTTCCTGAAGGCCGTTCAGCTGGATCCGGATTACGCCCGCGCCTATGCCGGCATAGCCGATTGCGACTCGGCGTTGAGAGACTGGAGCCCGCGCGAGTTTCCGCTGGAAAACATCATGGCGATGAGTGCCAAGGCATTGGAACTCGATCCGAATTTGGCGGAAGCCTACGCTTCGCATGGTCTGGCACTGCATCAAAGCGGACTGAACGAGGAGGCGACGGCCGCCTTCGCGCGCGCCATGGCGCTGCAACCGAACCTCTATGAAGCGAATTTCCACTATGGCCGCTTCCTGTTCATGCATGGCCGGTTTGAGGAGGCCGTGTACTATTTCGAGCGTGCGGCGGCGATCCGCACCGACGACTATCTGTCACCGGTGCATCTCATCAGTGCCTTCCGCTCACTCGGTAGGACAATGGAACTGGAGCACTGGGCAAGGATCGGCATCGAGCGTGCGGAACGAGCGCTCGATCTCAACCCGGAAAATTCAGGGCCCGCCCACCGCGGCGCCATCGCCCTCGCCCACCTCGGCGAGGCGGGGCGAGCCAGGGAATGGGCGACGCGTGCCCTCACGATCGATCCGGACGACATCTGCGCCCAATATAATGTCGCCTGCGCCTATGCCGTGCTCGGCGATCGCGATGCTGCCCTGGACCTGCTCGAGAGATTGCTGCCGCTAAGCTCTGCCTATCAGGTGCTCTGGTTCAGCAATGATTCCGATCTGGATTCGCTGCGTGACTTGCCGCGTTTCCAGAAAATGTTCGAGAGGTTCAACGTGGGGCATACCCCGGAGGAGCAGAGGGTATCCAGCGAAGACGAAGCTCTTTGCTAAAGCAATTCCAGAAAAGTGCGCAGCGTTTTCCGTCCGGAATTGCGTGAAAACAGAGCGGGTCAGAGATTCCCTGAAAAGCTGAACCGCTTTAGAACACCGCACCTTTCGGGATTACGCTCGGCTGCGCCATAGCCAGACGGCCAGAGAACCGGCGCGGCCGCGCAGGCTCGCTTCTATCGGGCCATCGAGCTTGCCTTCAGTATAGGGTTCGCTGTCGCGACCGGCCGACTGCAAGAGGTCGTTGCTGAACGCGATCTCGGCATTGCTGCGGGCGGCCACCTCCATTAGGCGGCTGGCGACATTGACGGTATCGCCGGTGGCCGTGATCTGCTGACGGCTGTGAACGCCGAGCCTGGAGGCGACGACGGTGCCGAAATGCGCGCCGATCTTGAAGCCGATGCGAGATGCGATGGTATCCGGCAGCGTTCCAAACCAGCCTCTCATTCGATCGGCGAGGTGAATGCAGCAGCACGCGGCATTGGCAGCATCGTCGTCCTTCGGCTGCGGCAGGCCGAACAAGATCATGGCGCCATCGCCCATGAAGCTGGTGATGGCACCGCCGCAGGCCGTTACTTCCTCGTCGACAAGATCGTAGAAGCCGTTCAGCAATTCGCGCACCGCCGTGGGGCCGATCGCTTCGCTGAGACCTGTGAAGCCATTGAGATCGATGAAAACCACAGCCGCTTCCTGGCGCACCGGTTCCGCTAGAAAACCGGGATCGCGGGCAAGATGTTCGGCAAGGCCCGGCGCCTGAATGCGCTGGAGGAGTTCGCTCTGCTGCGCGAAATGCCTGGCCTGTTTGCGGCCAAGCCAGAGCTGCGCGGCGCCGAACAGCAGCGCCGGCGGCATCGCGGCGGCGATGGGCACGGCGGCACTCAGCCAGATACCGTGCTTGAAGGCGTTGATGTTGATCGACAGCCAGGCAAGGACGACGCAGAGCGCCACGATCAGGCCGATAGTGTTGCGCCGCCAGGCCAGCAGCCCGACGAGGACGACCGGCAGGCCTGTGGCGAAGCCGAGGTCAATAAGGCGCGCATTCCGGTCGCGCACCAACCCGTCCCCGGCGATCAGATGCGTGATCGATGTGGAAATGACCTCGACGCCTGGCAGGACTGGATCGAACGGCGTCGGAAAAACATCGCCGCCCCCGGTAACCGTCGCGCCGATGACGACGATGTGGTCCCTGATCGCCTCCTCCGGCAATTGCCCGGTCAGTGCCGCGCTGGCGCCGATGGTGCGGATCGTGCCGCGCGGACCGTAGAAGGAGAGCGGCATGAGATAGCCGGTATCGGTATGCACCACCCGGTCACCGAGCTTGATGTGGTCGGAAATGACGGTCGCAGCCTCGCCGGTCGCGGCGGAAGCGACCCGTAGCGAGAAGGACGGTTCGATCCGCTCGCCGCTGCGAAACAGCATGGGCACGAAGCGCGGCGTTCCCGTCTTGTCGGTCTGCACGTTAACAACACCATTGGCCGCCGCCTGCGCAAACCGCTGCTGCGGCTCCAGGAATTGCAGCGCGCTGGGTATGCGCGTAAGCGGCTCCTTATTATCATCGGCAACGCGCTGGCGGCTTTCGGGAAAAATGCCAGCGACGGCAAGCACGGCGTTGGTCTGTCTCAGCGATTGCGCCAGCGCCGCATCGTCGGCTTCTGCGCCGGGGTCGACTAAAAGCATGTCGAGCCCGATCGCTTTCGGCTTCAGTGCGGCGATTGCGTCGATGACTTTTGCGAGCGTGGCACGGGGCAGCGGGTAGTGGCCGGCTTGGCGCGACGCCTCATCATCAATGGCGACGATCGTAACGACGTCGGGCGGTTGCCGGCTGCCACCGAGCACATTCCTGAGATTGGTCAGCGTTGCCTCGGCGCCGTCAATAAAGGGAATGTCGCCCCGCAGATGGGCGATGCCAAGGCCCGCGCCCCAGACGGCGGTCAAGACGAGCGCAATCAACGTCTGCAGCGGTGGTCTGCGCATGGGAATCAGGATCTCACTGGCCGAGGCGGCCCATCAACGCGTTTATGCGTGGTTGTCCCCAGTTGGTAACACGCAGGGGACCACGGCTGTGATCGACATCGACCCCCTGCCCGCGTCCAAGCGTAACTCCTTGTCCGGTCGAAACCTTGTTGACGGCGACGCGGCCGCGCAGCACCAGCACGGATGTCTTGCCGCGGCCCGCATCGACTGCCCATCGTGTGCCGCGCACGGCGGCGATCGCCTGCGGCGTCACCACTTCGAACCCGCCCTTGATCCGGCCGTTGTCGACATCGACCAGCGCCGCCTTGCTGCTCAGCACCACAGCATCAACCTGGCCGTCGCGATTGCGGTCGGCAAGCCGATAGCTTGCCCCGCGTTCGACAGTGATGCTGAGGCCGGGCTCGCAATTCAGCGTCTGCCGCTCGGCACTGACCGTCGGGCGTAGCGAACAGCCGGTTGTTTGTGCGGAGGCCGAACCGGTTCCGATCACGCACAAAACGGCGCCTCCGGCAGCGCCGAGAAAACGGTTTGTCTGGCTCATGATTGTGCCCCCTCATGAAATATATGTGTGGCGGTAGGCCCCTAAATTCCAGCCGCAGCAATATAAATCCGTGAGAAGTGATGATGCGTCAGGAGCGGTTAATCTGCAAGTTGTCGTAGCCCTTGGCTTTGTAGAGGATGGTCGAAATCAGCCAACTCAGTAGGAAGATGCCGACGACCGCGAAGCCGAAATTGGCGAGATTGTCGTTGAGATCGCCGATGAAGCTCCAGACGCTGCCTTCGAGACCGAGTTTGTCGGAGATCAAGCCCAGCACCTCGATGCCGCCGATGAAGACGGCAACGACTACCGAAGCAGCGGTGATTGTCAGATTGTACCAGAGCTTGCGAACCGGCTTGACGAAAGCCCAGCCATAGGCGCCGGTCATCAATATGCTGTCGCTGGTGTCCATCAGCGACATGCCGGCGGTGAAAAGCGCCGGAAAAACGAGAATTGTCCAGAAGGACATTCCCTGTGCCGCCTGCGCTGCGGAAATGCCGAGCAGGCCGATCTCGGTCGCGGTATCGAAACCGAGGCCGAAGAGAAAGCCGATGGGATACATGTGCCAGGACCGTCTCACCACCTTGAACATCGGGCGGAATACGCGCGCCAGCAAACCGCCCCCGACCAGCAATGTGTCGAGATCCTCCTCGACGATCCTCTCGCCCCTTCGCGCGCGGTTGAAGGCCGACCACACGCCCTTGAGCACGAACAGATTGGCGACGCCGATGAGAAGCAGGAATGCGGCCGACACCGCCGTGCCGATGACGCTTCCGACATCGTGGAATGAATCGAGCTTGCTCTGCATCGCGGCGGCCGTTGCGGCAATGACAACAGACGCAAGCACGACGATCGTTGAATGTCCGAGTGAAAAGAAGAAGCCGACAGCATAAGGCTGTTTCCGCTCCTGCATCAGCTTGCGCACCACATTGTCGATGGCGGCAATGTGGTCTGCATCAAAAGCGTGCCTTAAGCCGAACATATAGGCTAAAAATGCGGTGCCCAGCAGCGACGGCCTGTCGGCAAAGGCGGTCCATGCCCAAATCCAGGCAGCAATGTTGAATGCAATCAGAACAACATAGGTGATGGCAATTTTGGTTTTCGACCGTCCCGCCCGATCGTCAAATGGATTGAGTATCATACTTTTGTCCCACTACGCTTGCCGGCAAAGTGCCACGGAAATTGGGAAGACGCGACAGTCAAATGACGTAACGGCGGGACTTCTTGCAGTGGGGAAAACCAATTGGCTAACGAAGTCTGTCGAGAATGCTGGTCAGATCTTCCCTTAGCCTGACCGGCAAATCCATTCTTCCGTGCAAGGTGCCCATCACGCCGATCTGCCGCTCGGCAGCTCTCGAAAAAATATGAAGTGCCGCTCGTAACGGCTTAAAAATATCGAAGACGCGGCATCGGCAGGCGCAACCAAATTTTTTGGCAATCTACGCCAAAGAGCTTTGGCTTTCGAAAGCTGCTCCAAGTGGGCGTGATGCCCTTCATATACTTATTGGCTTGAGCCTCGCCCTATCGCTCAGCGGTATCGATCCAGATGCGGTTCTGAGCCGCATCCGCACGAAAATAGAACAAACATCCGTTCATGCTAACGCGATTGGTTGCGACGGATCACATCTTCGGCGGAGACGGCGACAAATTCACTTTCGTCGGCCAGCAGCGCAGGCTGCAGCTCTTCCCGTAGCCATTCCCAGGCCTCGGCGCGTGTCTCCAGATCGCGGCGGATAAGTGCCCGAATATATTCGCTGGCATTTTCATAGAGACCATTCTCGCCGATCTGCCGTTGAATGTGGGCCTGCAACTGGACGCTTACCCGGACGTGAATGCTATTGTCCGATGCCTCCGCAGTCTTCAACTGAGCGGAGTTGTAGCACATAATGTCAACAATCAGATTTGGGAAGGCCAATCCGCAAGAGACGCGGTCCGGCCTTCCATCGCCCTTAAACCAATCGGCTCTGTTCGGTCGCCGCTTCGATGAAGCTCGAGAACAGCGGGTGAGGCTCCAGCGGCCGCGACTTCAGTTCCGGGTGGTACTGGACGCCGATGAACCAGGGGTGGTCGGGATATTCGATCGTTTCCGGCAGGACACCATCCGGTGACATGCCTGAGAAGGTCAGGCCGCAGTCTTCCAGTCTGTCCTTGTAATCGATATTGACTTCATAGCGATGGCGATGGCGCTCCGAAATATCTGTGGAGCCGTAGATTTCCGAAATCTTCGTGCCCTTCTTCAGTGCGG
The DNA here is from genome assembly GCF_000426285.1 of Rhizobium leucaenae USDA 9039. Lineage (GTDB taxonomy): Bacteria > Pseudomonadota > Alphaproteobacteria > Rhizobiales > Rhizobiaceae > Rhizobium > Rhizobium leucaenae. The sequence goes on from NZ_AUFB01000011.1 coordinate 153,578, forward strand.
CCTTATAGGCACCGAGGCGCATCGTGCCGCCGAGATCGCCGGATGCCGTGCGCTTCTGCAATTCGTTGCCCTTCAGCCATTCGGTCATCAGGCCGACAACCGGTTCCGGCGTGGGTCCGAACTCGGTCGACGAGGCATGCTCAACGCCGGCGAGATTGCGGGCAGCTTCGATGACGGCCATCTGCATGCCGAAACAGATGCCGAAATACGGCACCTTGCGCTCGCGCGCGAAACGGGCAGCCAGGATTTTGCCTTCAGAGCCGCGCTCGCCAAAGCCGCCGGGCACGAGAATGCCGTGGACCTTTTCGAGATACGGCGCCGGATCTTCCTTTTCGAAGACTTCCGACTCGATCCATTCAAGCTTGACCTTGACCCGATTGGCGATGCCGCCGTGATGCAGCGCTTCGATGAGCGACTTATAGGCATCCTTGAGGCCGGTATATTTGCCGACGATGGCAATGGTCACCTCGCCTTCCGGTGTGCGAATGCGATTGCAGACCTCTTCCCACTGTTCAAGGCGCGGCTTCGGAGCCGGCTCGATGCCGAAAGCGGCGAGCACCTCGTTGTCGAGGCCTTCCTTATGATAGGCCATCGGCACGTCGTAGATGTTGGCGACGTCGAGCGCCTGGATGACGGCCGAAGGGCGGACATTGCAGAACAGCGAAAGCTTGCGGCGCTCGGCCTCGGGGATTTCCCGGTCGGCGCGCACCAGCAGAATGTCGGGATGAATGCCGAGCGCCTGCAGTTCCTTGACGGAATGCTGCGTCGGCTTGGTCTTTAGTTCGCCGGCAGCAGGAATGTAGGGCATCAGCGTCAGGTGGACGTAAATGGCTGTACCGCGCGGCAGGTCGTTGCCGAGCTGACGGATCGCTTCCATGAAGGGCATGGCCTCGATGTCGCCGACGGTGCCGCCGATCTCGCAGATGACGAAATCATACTCGTCATTGCCTTCGGTCACGAAATCCTTGATCTCGTTGGTGACGTGCGGAATGACCTGAACGGTGGCGCCCAGATAGTCGCCGCGACGTTCCTTGTCGATGATGTTCTTGTAGATGCGACCGGTGGTGATGTTGTCGGTCTTGGTGGCCGAACGACCGGTAAAGCGTTCGTAATGGCCGAGATCGAGGTCTGTCTCCGCACCGTCGTCGGTCACGAAGACTTCGCCGTGCTGGGTCGGGCTCATCGTGCCCGGGTCCACGTTCAGATAGGGGTCGAGCTTGCGCAGGCGGACCCGATAGCCACGGGCCTGCAACAACGCTCCGAGAGCCGCGGCCGCAATTCCTTTTCCGAGGGAAGAAACCACGCCGCCAGTGATGAATACATATCGCGCCATGGGAGTCACCGGATACCTTTTAACAAATGATTCCGCCAGCCCTAAAATTCGTTTCCGGAATTTTGGACGCAGAACGCGGAATGTTGACAAAACAAAACCGGCAGATCGAAGATCTGCCGGAGGATGATAGTCGATGACCGGGCTTACTGGCCGGTCGGAACGCCGTTGCCACCCTGGGCCGGCGTGGTAGTCGTCGCGGGCGCCGTCTGCTGACCGGTGGCCGGAGCAGGCTGCGTCGTCGTGGTTGCCGGCTGGGTCGCCGTCGGAGCGGGCTGGGTCGTCGTCTGAGACTGCGGAGCAACCGCGCCGCTGTTTGGAACGCCGTTATTGTTGGCCGGCTGCGACTGGCCGCCTGCTGGTGCCGCGCCCTTCTGGCCGCCGAGCGAATCGAGAATGCCGTTGCCCTGACCGGCGGTGCTCGGAATACGGTTGAGAATGTCGGTCGGGCGTCCTTCGAAGCGCGAGTAAACATTCATGCCCAGCGCCAGTGCAAAGAACAGCGCTGCAAGGATTGCCGTGGTCCGCGTCAGCGCGTTGGCCGTGCCACGCGCGGACATGAAGCCCGATCCGCCGCCAATGCCCAGGCCACCGCCCTCCGAGCGCTGAATCAGCACCACGCCGATAAGGGCGATGACAACCATGAGATAGATGACAAGCAGTACGGTTTGCATAGGTCCAGTCCTGCCCGCGGGCGCGGGCATCAAAAAGAAAAGCTCGCGGCTCTTTACATGAGGCTTTCGCCTATTCCAAGTCCTTTTAAGACTGGAATTCCGGCAAGTGACACCTTCAGGCGAACTGCCGTTCGAATGCGCTGTAGATGGCGAGGAAGTCTGCCGCTTTCAAGCTCTGGCCGCCAACGAGGAGGCCATTGACATTAGCGACCGCCAGCAGGTCAGCCGCATTGGCGCCGCTGACCGAGCCGCCGTAGAGAAGACGGAATTTCTCGCCGTCGCCGCCGAAGCGCGCTACCAGCTCCCTACGAATGAAAGCATGCGCTTCCTCGACATCGGCGGAAGTGGGAACCTTGCCCGTGCCGATCGCCCAGACAGGCTCATAGGCAATGACGGTCGTTTCCGACGCAGCCCCGTCGGGTGTGGAAGCGGCAAGCTGGCGCTTGAGCACATCCAGCGTCTGGCCTTGGTCCCGCTCGTCGGCCGTCTCGCCGATGCAGATGATGGTGGTAAGTTCAGCCGTAAGTGCCGCTTCCGCCTTGGCGCGCACCAATGCATCGCTTTCGGCATGATTTCTGCGGCGCTCGGAATGGCCGACGATCACATGCGTGCCGAAGCAATCGGCGATCATCGCGGCGGAAATGTCGCCGGTATGCGCGCCGCTGACCAGCGAATGGCAGTCCTGCGCACCGATCGCCAGCGGGCTGTCGTCACAGAGCGCTGTTGCCACGTAGAGCAAGGTTGCCGGCGGGCAGAGCAGCGTATCGATCTTCTCCGATAACGGCGCCTTCACGCCCTCGGCGATAGCCTTGATTTGGTCCAGGCTGGCCCGGGTGCCATTCATCTTCCAGTTTCCCGCCAGAAGCGGTCGTATTCTATCTGTCATTCCGCGTTTCCTCTCACCTCTCTGCCGCACTAACAAAACTGGGACGGAAAGAAAAGTTATTGAAAGCGGTCGGAACGAATTCAAACCATTTAAAAAGATCGTTCTTTCGAAAATAAGCCGAAATTTTTTCGAAAAGAATTATGACGGCTGTGGATCAAGGATCCAATTCAGCACCTTCCGCCAGTCGGTCATCCGTACCGGTGTGCCGTGGTTGCCGGTGGCAAACAGCGTAAATCGCGTGGGGTAATGCGCCTTGTAAAGCTTTTCGAACAGAGCCTCCTGATCGGCGGCGGCATAGACCGGATCCTTGCTGCCATGGGTGAACCAGATCGGCAATTTCGCCTTGTAGAGAGCGCTTTTTACGAAATCCGGATCGGTGACCCCGCTCAAAATCGCCATTCCCTTTAGACGCTTGACGCTCTCGGCGTCACGGGTGATGCCCCAGCAGATGAAGCTGCCCATCGACGCGCAGGTGAGAATGACGGGCCTGCCGCCGGATTGCTCGTAGGAATAGCGGATCAGAGCCGCGATGTCGGCGACGCCATCGCTGTTGAAGCTCTTCACACTCGGCGCGTAGTAGGTGCCGCCATTGTTATAGGCGAGATTCTTCAGCCGGTTGAAATTGCCGCCGAACGTAAAGTCGTTCGACCCCAGCCTGCGGTCGCCGCCGCGGCCGTGGATGAAGATCACGGTGAAGGACTGCTTGGATGCGGGGCCGATGCGCGTCACGTCGAGCTTGCGGTCTCCGAGCGGCAAGGTCTCGTCCTGCTGCGCTTTCCAGCGCACGCCGGTTGCGACATAGGCCGGCTTGACGCGCCGTTCCGGTACCTCGTCGCGGCCGTTGATGTCGCGCATTTCCTGATAGTCGATCGTTTCGAAAGCACCATTGTCATGGCTTTCGAGGACCGTCTGATTGGAAAACAGGTCATCCTTGAAAGGCTTCAGCGCGTCCGCGGCGGCGCCCGAAGCGGCTGCCAACGGCAAAAACGCCGCAATTGCTGCTAAAATCGACAAATGAGCTGTGGACATTCGCATGCGGATACTTCCCTCGATAGGCCCACGGGCTTGCCATTCGCCGCCCGGCAACGCAAATCTTTTTTCCGAATTTGCCCCATTACAGGGGTGCCATCGCGCTCGCGCGCCGTTTCTGGCAGAATCACGGTGATTCGCGAAACTGACGGCAACTGCGGTGATTTTGGGGTATGACCCCTTCAAGGACAAATCTGAACAGCTCCATGGATAACAGCAACGATCTCTTCTCCGCACTGCCCCTTCCGCCGAAGCCGGAAGCGGCGGACAAGCCGGTCGTCAAGGCTGAAAAGCCTGTGGCCGCCCCTGCTCCACGCGCAGCCCCGACAACTTCGAATGCTGAAGAGTATGGGGCGAATTCGATCCGCGTTCTCGAAGGCCTGGAGCCGGTGCGCATGCGCCCCGGCATGTATATTGGTGGCACCGACGAAAAGGCGCTGCATCATCTCTTCGCCGAGGTCATCGACAATTCCATGGACGAGGCCGTCGCCGGCCATGCCGATTTCATCGAAGTATATCTCGACCAGCGGGGCTATCTGACCGTCACCGATAATGGTCGCGGTATTCCGGTCGAAAACCATCCGCAGGTGCCGGGCAAGTCGACGCTCGAAGTCATCATGACCAAGCTCCATGCCGGCGGTAAATTCGACGGCAAGGCCTATGAGACCTCGGGCGGCCTGCACGGCGTCGGCGTATCCGTCGTCAACGCCCTGTCCGACGATCTCGAAGTCGAGGTGGCGCGCAATCGCAAGCTCTATCGCCAGCGCTTTTCGCGCGGCCTGCCGCAAGGCGGCCTGGAAGAACTCGGCGATGTCCATAACCGTCGCGGCACCCGGGTTCGTTTCCATCCCGATCCGCAGATCTTCGGCGAGCATGCCAAGTTCGATCCTGCCCGTGTCTTCCGCATGGCGCGCTCCAAGGCCTATCTCTTCGGCGGCGTCGAAATTCGCTGGAGCTGCGATCCGGAGTTGGTGCACGGAGCCTCCGATATTCCGGAAAAGGCGGTCTTCCATTTCCCCGGCGGCCTGAAGGATTACCTCAAGGCGACGATGGGCAACGAGTTCACCGTCACCCGCGAGATTTTCGCCGGCAAGTCGGAGAAGGCAAGCGGCCATGGTTCGCTGGAATGGGCGATCACCTGGTATGGCGGCGACCCGCAGATCCATTCCTATTGCAATACCATCCCCACCCCCGAAGGCGGCACGCACGAGGCTGGCCTGCGCATCGCGCTGACCAAGGGGCTGAAGAATTATGCGGAGATGACGCAGAACAAGCGCGCGGCCGGCATTACCACCGACGATGTGATGATTTCCGGCGTCGGCATGCTTTCCATCTTCATCCGCGAACCGGAATTCGTCGGCCAGACTAAGGACAGGCTCGCAACCGTCGAGGCGCAGCGCATCGTCGAAAACGCCTTGCGCGATCCCTTCGATCACTATCTGACCGACAATCCGGCCGAGGCTGAAAAGCTGCTTGAATGGGTGATCGAGCGTTCCGAAGAGCGCTTGCGCCGCCGCAAGGAGAAGGAAGTCAATCGCAAGACGGCGGTGCGCAAGCTGCGCCTGCCGGGCAAGCTCGCCGATTGTTCGCAGAATACCGCCGAAGGCGCCGAACTCTTCCTCGTCGAAGGTGATTCAGCCGGTGGCTCCGCCAAGCAGGCGCGCAATCGCACCAACCAGGCGATCCTGCCCCTGCGTGGTAAGATCCTCAACGTCGCCAGCGCCGGACGCGAAAAGCTGTCCGCCAACCAGCAGATCGCCGATCTCGTCCAGGCGCTCGGCTGTGGCACGCGTTCGAAATATCGTGAGGAAGATCTCCGCTATCAGCGTATCGTCGTCATGACCGATGCCGACGTCGACGGCGCCCATATCGCCTCGCTGCTGATCACGTTCTTCTATCAGGAAATGCCGGAACTGATCCGTGGCGGGCATCTTTTCCTGGCCGTGCCGCCGCTCTACAAGATCACGCAGGGGTCGAAATCCATCTATGCCCGCGATGACGCCCATCGGCTGGAGCTGATGGAGAGCGAGTTCAAGGGCAAAGGCAAGATCGAGATCAGCCGCTTCAAAGGTCTCGGCGAAATGCTCCCCGCCCAGCTCAAGGAAACGACTATGGACCCGACGAAGCGCACCCTGTTGCGCGTCGAGATCGACGAGGTGGATTTCGAGGGCACGCGCGAGGCTGTCGACAACCTCATGGGCACCAAGGCGGACGCCCGGTTCCGCTTTATCCAGGAACGCGCAGCATTTGCGGAGAATTTGGATATCTAGCGACGGCGTCCCCCGCCGCGGCAAAAACGACCTCGCGATATTTTTATCGAACTGACCGACATCCGTAACGAAAGCGTCACGGGCGGATGCATAGATGCTGCATCTTTGCGAACCCACCAACTCGTAAATCCGGATGTAACGATATCGCCATGTTGAAGCCCTTTTTGACGACTGCCGCCGCTGCCCTTCTTCTCGGTTCCGCTGCTGCCCGTGCTGCCGATGTCGGCATGGCGATCGACGTGCCCTGTCCCTTCGGTGACTGCAAGGCAGATACCAGCCTCTCTTATCTCGGCGAATACGACATTCCGACCGGTTTTATGGAAAACGGCGTCGAAGTCGGTGGTCTCTCCGGCATCGATTTCGATCCTTCAACCGGACACTATGTTTCCATCAGCGATGACCGCTCCGAAAAGGCGCCGGCGCGCTTTTACGATCTCGACATTGATGTCAGCGCCGCCGGTCTCAAGGGCGTGACAGTTCTCGATCACGTAACCTTGAAGGATAAGAACGGCCAGCCTTTTGCTTTTCGAACGGTTGATTCGGAGTCGGTCCGCATCGGCAAAGAGGGCATCTATTGGAGCAGCGAAGGTGACGGCAAGGCGCTGCTGCCGCCTTTCGTGCGGGTGGCCAATCGCGATGGCAGCTTCGTGCGCGAACTGCCGCTGCCCGCAGGTTTCGCACCGACGGCCGACAAGAGCACCGGCATCCGCGACAACCTTGCTTTCGAGGGTCTGACTTTCCTCGCCGGTGGCGATCTTCTTGTCGGCATGGAATCAGCGCTCTATCAGGACGGGCGGATGACGACGCTGACCAATGGCGCGCTTGCCCGCCTGATCCGCTACGACGCGGCCACCGGCGAACAGAAGGCGCAGTATGTCTATCCGGTCTCGCCGATCCCGCAGGCTGCCGCTAAACCCGGCGGTTGGAATGATTTTGGCATGTCGGAAATTCTGGCATTGGACGACCGGCACGCGCTGTCGATCGAGCGCGGTTATGCGCAGGATCTCGGCAATTCGGTCGTCATTAACATGTTCGATCTCGAAGGCGCGACCGATGTTTCGAATATCCCGTCCCTGGCCAAGACCGATCAGCGCATCGTGCCGGTTGGCAAGACGCAGGTCATGGATTTGCGCGCGCTCGGCCTTGCGCCCGACAACATCGAGGGTGTCACCTTCGGCAAGGCGAAAGACGGCACAGATGTGCTGATCTTTGTTGCCGACAACAATTTCAATCCGACACAGAAGACGCAGTTCTTTGCCTTCAAGGTCATCCGGCGGCCGCAATAGTCAGGGTGTTCACTCTCGCATCGGTAGTCGTCCGACTGTCACGGCAACGGATTATATAGGCTTTCGGGTTGCGGCCCTTGAAACAGCCTAGATCATACCCCATAACCGGTTGATCTAATAAAAAGAGTGAAGCAAGTCCGGTGGGTGTATTCGAACGTCATAAGCCGAGGGAGCCGCGCTGGCTAGGCCCAAGCGCCCCCGCGCGCATGGCCCTTATTCCGTCGATTTCAGCGGCGCGTTGGCTGCTGATCCTGATTGCGGCCGCCGGCATCTATTTCTTCTACGGTTTTCTCGTTCCGGTGCTGGCCGCGGCGGTAATCGGTTTCGCCACCTGGCCGCTTTATAGCGACCTCGTGCGCCGGACCAATGGCAACACGACACTCGCGGCAACCATCGCTATCGCCTTTACCGTCACCTTCCTGGTGCTGCCGATCGTCCTTTCGGCTATCTACATGGTCGGCGAAGTCCGCGAATGGTTTACCTGGGCGGTACATGTCAACCGCGATGGCGCCCCACCGCCACAATGGATATTAGCGCTGCCGATCGTCGGTTCCTGGCTTGGGGATCAATGGACGCAATATGTCGGCAGCCCCGGTTCGATCGGCGAATTGGCGCAGCTCGTCAGCGGCGCACATATCGGCAATATCTACCGCGCGGTGCTTGCCGCCGGCGGCGGCGCCTTCCATGTCGTGCTGACGTTGCTATTCATGCTGATCGCCCTGTTCTTCATCTATCGCGACGGAGCCAGTTTCGTTCGTCAGGTCGATCTTTTGGGCGAACGTATTCTGCCGAATCGCTGGGAGCGCATCTCCCGCGTGGTGCCGGCGACGATCAGCTCCACGGTCATGGGCATGACACTGATCGCCATCGGCGAAGGTGTCGTACTTGGCGTCGCTTATTGGATCGCAGGCGCGCCATCGGCAGTCACCCTCGGCGTTCTGACCGGTGTTATGGCTCTCGTGCCTGGCGGCGCGCCGCTCTCCATGTCGCTGGTGTCCATCTATCTGCTCGCGAGCGGCTCCCCTTGGGCCGGCGCGGGGCTGTTCATTTGGGGCACGGTCGAACTCTTCGTCGTCGACAAGACGTTGCGGCCGAAGCTCGTCGGCGGCCCGATCAAGTTGCCTTTCCTGCCGACCTTTTTCGGCCTTGTCGGCGGCGTCAAGACCATGGGCTTCCTCGGCCTGTTCATCGGTCCGGTACTCATGGCGATTATCGTCGCCATCTGGCGCGAATGGATCCGCGAGGCGGAATTGACCGAGGAACAGCACGCGCAGGAGCCGGAATTGCAATTGCGTATTCGGGACGGGTCGGACGGCTGACCAGCTTCTCACCCCTGCGGAAGCATCTTTTCCATGAATAGGCTGAGCGGATCAGGCTCGTAGCTGCCGAATGGTCCGATCTCGGTGTAGCCGAACTTGCGATAGAGACCGATTGCCTCCGGCTGGTATATGCCGGTTTCGAGCCGGAGCGCGGTCAGCTTTCTTTTTGTCGCCTTCTCTTCCAGCGCTCCCATCAGCATCTGTGCGACCCTGTGCCCTCTGGCAAGCGGATCGACAAACATGCGCTTGATCTCCGCCGTACCATCCCCCGCCTCAACCAACGCGCAGCAGCCGACCACATCGCCCTCGATCCGCGCGACCCAAAATGTCACTTCGGGCCTCTCCAGTGATTCCAGATCGAGCAGGTGATTGCTCTCCGGCGGATAAAGCGACTGTGCGTAGGCACTGGACATGTCGAGGAGACGGATGACGCCATCCTGGCGCGGTGATTCAACGGTAATCGTCAGTGGCAAGGTAAACACCCAAAGCTGCAATAGCCCAAAGCTGCAATAGCCGATGCGTATCACGCAGCCGCAAGAGCCGCCAGCGCCGCGAATGTCCGCGCCGTCTGCCGCCGCTCGGCGTTGGCAAGTTTCTCAACCATGTCAAGCAATTGCATCGCTGCGACAGGCGACTGTTCTGTAAGCCGGAATTTACGCATCAGCCGCGTCGAAACATTTTCGAGCATGGTGGCGCCATTCGCGCGCGATGCTTCGCGCCAGATCAATGTCGCCTCGACAAAGACGATGCTGATGTCGCGCGGCAGGCTTGCGGATTCGTAAAGCGCGCGGACGGCATAGACGCGGCCGGTAGAAAGAATGGAGCGCACCCGCCGCTCGTCGCAACCGGAAAGATTGGTGATCGCGCCGGCGAAGAAATCCACTTTTCCGGAGCAAAGCGCATGCATCAGGAAAGCCGGTGTCAACCAGCCGGACTGTCTGAGGTGCTCGATCAGGTCGGGAATGTCCTCATGCTGTACCGTGCCGGCTATGGAAACCGTCGCGGCTTCGCTGGCCTCGCGGGTAATATGCTGAAGTCGGCCCGCGCCGATCGTCGCCTGGATAAGGCTTGAGCCTATTAGTGCTTCGCTGACATGGCGCATCAGCAGGTGACGGACGTCTGATGGTAGCGTGTCACGATCAAGAAGCAGACCGCGTATGTCGGCATGATCGCCGAGGCGCTCCGCGATCCGCTTCAGCGAAGCGGGCGACAGCGACGCGCCATCGTTTTCCAGCAGGCAGAGGATTTCGGTCTCGCCGCCGATTTCGGCGAGTGCTGCGGAAACGGACCGCGACACCCGTCCGCGCGAGGCAATCAGGACGCGCGTCACATCGCTGCCCCGGAGTACAAGATCGACGAGATCCGCGTCGGTAAACACCGGTGAGAAAAGAATGACCTGCCCCGCGATCTCGGGCTGATCTTCCGCGAGCGACAGGATGACGTTGCGCGGCGCATTCGGGGAGCGCGCCACGGCCTCGGCAAGCGACAGGCGCACGCGCGGCGATGAATCGTCGAGCATGTAGGTCATGGCCATCTCGGCGGCAGCACGCTCTTCTCGTGGCATTGCCGATTGCAGATAGGCGCGCCCCAGTGCATTGGCCGCCCTAGCCCTGCTCTCTGCTTTGGCCGTCTCTGCCCAGCGAAGAAATGCTTCTATGATCACGCAACGCCCCGATATCGGCGGGACGAATCCCGGCCCGCAAACTCACATCGGTTACGTTAACGATGAAAGGTTTACGGGCCGTTTACCTTATTTATTAACCACTAATGCGAGACCGAAAGGCGCTGATCTCACGGCGCTTTCGGGCGCAGCAGTTCGAAGACGTCGCTGCCTTCGCTGTAGTCCATATAGCCCATGCGCGCGATAGGCCGCGCCAGCGTCATATCGAGCCGACCGTCGCGAATGATAGCCTCATCGACATGGATGCCGATAACCTGGCCGAAGACCATGATATTTTCCGATGGCTCGCCATCAAGGCCTTTGGGCTGCATGATCTCGGTCACGCGGCATTCGAGCACGGCAAAGGCTTCGGCCACATAGGGCGCATCTATTAGCCGGCCGGATTCGGCAGTCAGTCCGGCCAGTGAAAATTCGTTGATGCCGTAGGGCACCGCGATCGAGGAATGATTCATCTTTTCGATAAGATTGCGGCTGACGAGATTGGCGGTAAAGACACCGGTTTCTTCGACATTGCGCACGCTGTCCTTACGGCCCGCCGACGAGAACGTCACCAGCTTAGGCCGGTCGCTGACCGCATTGAAAAAGGAATAGGGAGAGAGGTTCAGGGAACTGTCCCGGCCCTTGCTGCCGATCCAGCCGATCGGCCGTGGTGCCACGATGGCCTTGAATGGGTCGTGGGCCAAACCATGCTGATTGGTGTCCGTCCTATAGAACATTACGTCCCCTCGCCGCCGACCCAGGTTACGGTTTCCGCCAGTTCCGGGCGTGGACGTTCGGTGGATGGGAAAGTGGATGAACCGATATGGATAAACCCGGCTACCTTTTCGCCTGGCTGGACGCCGAGCAGCGGATAGGCGCGCTCATCATAGGCAAACCATTCGGTCAGCCAGTTCGAGACCCAGCCATGGGCATTCGCCGCGATCAGAAGATTGAGGCAAAGGGCGCCCGCAGACATCAACTGTTCCCATTCCGGGATTTTGAAATGCGGTCCCGCCTTGCTGACGACGGCGATGACGACCGGTGCGCGGGTGAAACGCGTGCGCTCGACCTGGATCATCTCTTCAGATAAGTCCGGCTTGGCTTCCAGCGCCAGCTTCAAGAGCTCCTCACCGATCCGCACGCGCTCCTCGCCGCGATAGACGATGAAGCGCCAGGGTGCGAGTTTGCCGTGATCCGGCACGCGCGAGGCGAGCCGGAGAATATCTTCGATTTCGGCTTTGTCCGGGCCGGGTTCCATCATTTGAAAAGCGGGAATGGATCGGCGCACCGCCAGATAATCGACCAGCTTGATATCGGTTTTCATCGAATGATTGCTTTCATTTTCATGCGCGGGAAGAAGTGGGTCTTGAATTTGCCACTCCGTTGGTCTTGAAGTGGCCTGTGTTTTACCGGAAGTCAACGGTTGGGAATTGATGTCAGGCATTTCATCTGCTCGCCGATTGGGCACGGCATTCGCAATGCTCGCGAGCCTGAACACCGTTGCTTCGGCGGAAGATGCCTTCCACGAATTCAAGCAGCTCGACGGCAGCGTGAAGATGCCGAAGCTCAATGCCTTCATCGCGCCAGGCGGAGAAAATTCATCCGGTCAATCGCTGCGCGATGTCTCGCTAGAGGCCAAATTGGCGTCTGACACTGGCCCGCAACTGCAGGGCCTTTCCTGGTATGTCTTCAGCCCCTTTGCCGGCGCCGACGGCAAGCTGCCTCTGGTCGCAAGTTCGAAAGGCGGCTCGGCGTCCTTCCATCTCCTTCCCGGCGATTATTTCGTCAACGTCTCCTTCGGCCGTGCTGGCGTCACCAAGAAGTTGACGGTGCCTGAAAGCGGCGTGCTGCAGAAGCAGATCATGGTGCTTGACGCCGGCGGCATGGTGCTCAACGCCGTCTCAGGCTCCGACATGCGCATTCCGCCGGACGAACTGAGTTTTTCGATCTATTCCAGCGATGCGAAGGAAGACGGCGAGCGCGGTCTTGTCATGTCCGACGTCAAGCCGAACACGCTGGTCGGCCTTAGCGCCGGCACCTATCACGTCGTCTCCGAATATGGTGCCGTCAATGCCGTCATCCGTGCCGACATTCAGGTGGAAGCCGGCAAAGTGACCGAAGCGACGATCCAGCACAAAGCGGCGAAGATCACTTTTAAGCTGGTATCGGACGCCGGAGGCGAGGCAATCGCCGACACGGCCTGGTCGATCCTCACCTCCTCCGGCGACATCGTCGGCGAAAGCCTCAGCGCTTTCCCCGCCATGGTGCTTGCGGAAGGCCAATATACGGCCATTGCCCGCAACAAGGACAAGATCTATCAGCGCGACTTCACCGTCGCGGCCGGCAAGAACACCGATATCGAAGTGCTGATGAAGGAACAGCAGCCGCAGGACGCCAACGATCAGCAGCGGCCGGCGCAACAGATCCCGGTTCCGTCACCGCAGGTGCAGCAAAATCAAACTCCGCGGACGCAGCCAGCGGCCTCAGGCCAGCAACGCGCACTACCGACCTACGAGCAACTGGCGCCGGCTGGCGGCGACGATGGCGAAAGCATGGACTGACGGGAGATAGGCTTCGAATTTGCGCCGGCTGCCTCCGCTATACGGCTCTCTTTCGCAGCGCCCGCCTCGGAGGCGCCATGGAAAATACGGCACTATAGAGCTTCGACAACAGATCCTTACGGTCGTTGCCTTCGCTGAGCGCCTCCCAGGTCATCAGCCGGCCGATATGCGCCGTGATGGTGCTGCCGGAAAGGCGGCGGAACTCACGGATCAGCAGGGATAGACGCAGCGTCAGCGAAACACGGCTGGCAAGATGAAACAGCCGGCCGTTCTGCCCTTCGAAATAGACCGGAATGACGCTGGCGCGCGCGGACTGAATGAGCTTTGCCGGGAAAATTTTCCACGGCAGATCCTCGGCGCGGCCGAAACCCTTCTTGGCCGTCGCGACACCGCCCGCCGGAAAAACGATGATCGTCGTGCCTTCCTTGAGCAGGCGAACCGCCTCGTGACGCGTCCTCATATTGATTGCCATCGCCTCTTTGGTTTCCTCGAAGGAAACCGGCAGCGAATAATCGGCCATCTCAGGCACTTTCAGCAATTCGTTGTGGATCAGCACCTTGAAGGGTCTGCCAAGTTGCTCGGCAAGCGCCAGAATTGCGATGCCGTCGCCGATACCGAAGGGATGATTGGCGACGATGACGATCGGCGCATCCGGAATCTCCTGCGGCGGCCATTCGCCCTTGGCAACCAGGCTCACATCGATGAGATCGAGCATCTTGCCGAAGACGCGTTCGCTCTTGCCGACGATATCGCTGCGCCAGATGTCGTAAAGCCGGGCATAACGATCGCGGCCCGACAGGCCTTCGATGGAGCGGATGAACCACCGCTTGATGCGCGTATCCCGTTCGTTGGCGTAGGATAATTCTTTGAAATCCAAATCCGCGACGGGCTGCCCCGCTCCTTAAATTTCATAAGGGCCGTATGTCAGGCAAGGCCCGCAACATTCTGAATCATTGTCTATATTAAAGTTTCATGACAGTTGTCTGACGGCTCTTTGACGATGCCGCCAGACAACGTTAGATCTCAGGCGGCTTTGGTCCGCTTGGCTTCGCGCTTGCGCAGGATATCCGGTGGCGTCGCTTCGAGCGAAAGCGAGGCAATGGCTTCGTCGAGCGACATTGCCGTTTGCGCCTGGCTGCCGAGGCGGCGGATGTTGACCGAGCGCTCCTCGGCTTCCTTCTTGCCGCAGACGATGATGACGGGGACCTTGGTCACCGAATGCTCGCGAATCTTGTAGTTGATCTTCTCGTTGCGGAAATCGGTCTCGACGTCGAGCCCGGCTTCGCGCAGCGCTTCAGCAACCTCGTTGCCATATTCGTCGGCTTCCGAAGTGATGGTTGCCACCACCACCTGCAGCGGCGACACCCAGAGCGGCATATGGCCGGCGAAATTCTCGATCAGAATGCCGAGGAAGCGTTCCATCGAGCCGCAGATGGCGCGATGGATCATCACCGGCTGCGTCTTTTCGGAATGCTGGTCGATGTAGAAAGCGCCGAAACGCTCCGGCAGGTTGAAGTCGACCTGCGTGGTGCCGCACTGCCATTCACGACCGATGGCGTCCTTCAGCGTATATTCGAACTTCGGACCGTAGAACGCGCCCTCGCCCGGCAGAATCCCGGTCTTGATGCGTCCTTCAGACTGCGCCTCGATGGTCTTCAGAACGTCCATCATCACGCTTTCGGCACGATCCCAGAGGTCGTCGGAACCAACACGCTTATCTGGGCGAGTCGAGAGCTTGACGACAATCTCCTTGAAGCCGAAATCCTCGTAGACCGACAGGATGAGATCATTGATCTTGAGGCATTCGGCCGCCATCTGCTCGTCCGTGCAGAAGATATGCGCGTCGTCCTGCGTGAAGCCGCGCACGCGCATTAGTCCGTGCAGCGCGCCCGAGGGCTCGTAGCGATGCACTGCGCCGAATTCCGCGAGGCGGATCGGCAGTTCGCGGTAGGACTTCAAGCCATGCTTGAAGATCTGGATGTGGCCCGGGCAGTTCATCGGCTTCAGCGCGAAGACGCGATCGTCATCGGTCTCGTCACCGGCGACGGTGACCTTGAACATGTTGTCGCGGTACCAGCCCCAGTGACCCGAAGTCTCCCAAAGCGACTTGTCGAGCACCTGCGGCGCGTTGACTTCCTGATAGTCGCTCTGCAGCCGCCGGCGCATATAGGACACCAGCGTCTGGAACATGCGCCAGCCCTTGCCGTGCCAGAAGACGACACCCGGACCTTCTTCCTGGAAATGGAACAGATCCATTTCGCGGCCGAGACGGCGATGGTCACGCTTTTCCGCTTCGGCAAGGATGTGCAGATAGTTGTCGAGATCCGCCTGCTCGGCGAATGCCGTGCCATAGATGCGGGTCAGCATCGGATTGTTGCTGTCGCCGCGCCAATAGGCGCCGGCCACCTTCATCAGTTTGAAAGCCGAGCCGATCTGACCTGTGGAGGCCATATGCGGCCCACGGCAAAGGTCGAACCAATCGCCCTGGTAATAGATCTTCAGGTCCTGCCCTTCGGGAATGGCATCGACAAGCTCGACCTTGTAGCGCTCGCCCTTGGAGGCGAAGACTTCCTTTGCCTTCTCGCGCGACCAGATCTGCTTGGTGAACGGCGCATTGCGCTGGATGATCTCGCGCATCTTCTTCTCGATGACCGGCAGGTCGTCGGGCGTGAAGGGTTCGTTCTTGGCAAAATCGTAGTAGAAGCCGTTTTCGATGACCGGGCCGATCGTCACCTGCGTGCCGGGCCACAGTTCCTGCACCGCTTCCGCCATGACGTGCGCCGCATCATGCCGGATGAGTTCCAGCGCGCGGCCGTCGTTGCGGGTGATGATCTCGATCTTGCCTTCGGTCACCGGATCGGAAAGGTCGCGCACGGTGCCATCGATCGCAACGGCGACGGCCTTTTTGGCAAGCGACTTGGAAATGGATTCGGCAACATCCCGCCCGGTTGCGCCAGCATCGTAGCTGCGCATAGAGCCATCGGGAAATGTCAGGGAAACGGATTGGGACATCGAAATTCTCCTTGTCCAGTCCCGCCAACGAATGCGGGTGGTTTTGAAAGATGCGGTCAATCGATATTTACTGAACGCGGTCGCCTGATAGCGATATTTGCCGATTGAGTAAAGAAAAAGCAGCCTTAACAGCCGATCATCTCAGCCAATCCGCGTGCCGTGTTCCAGTTGCGCAACGTGCCGATGCCGAGGCGTCTGGTGGTCAGAGCCGAGAGCAGACGGGTCTCGCTCGCCTTGCCGCCGAAATCGATCCACAGGTCGCCATCGACTACCGCCAGGCGTTCCCGCCCATTTCTGTGTTTCTCGAGTGTTTCTATCACAGGCCGGTCCAACGGTTTTCGCATGACGCGGACAACGACTTCGCCACCATCGCCGTCGCCGAACGGATTGCCGGCGACAAGCTTGCGCCAAGTCTCGGCATCACGGGCAATGATATCGACTGGCTTGCCAAAGACCTTTGCGAAGCCTCCTTCGAGCTGCGCCTCGATCTTCCCAATTGGTTGCTCATCGGCCTCGAAAACGAGATTGCCGGACGCGACCAGCGTTTTGACGTTGGAAAATCCGAGACTCTCCGCCATTGCCCGCAAGTCGCTCATGACTACGCGCCGACCGCCGCCGAGAACGATGCTGTGCAGAAGCGCGACGTAGACCGCCATGCCGTCAGGCGGCCTTTTGTCCAAGGCGGAAATAGCGCCAGGGCATCCACCAATGGTAGCGGCCCTCTAGCATTTCCGGCACGGGATCGAGCCCGCTCGTGCCTCCGGGACCGCAGCGCGCCACGCGAAACAGCGTCATCCAGCCGCCGGCCCACAGGCCATGCCGGGCGACCGATTCATAGCCGTATTCCGAGCAAGTCGGGATATGGCGGCAGGAATTGCCAATGAAACTGGAAAGCGTCAGTTGATAGAAGCGGATGAGCCCCATCCCGAGGAGCCGGTCGGGCGTTTTCCGGAAGGGGCCCGAATAGTTGCGGGAATAGGCGGGCTTGCTGCTGCCGCGGAGCGGTATTTTGTCGCGCTTTACCCTTTTGGAGCCCGCGGCCACGCCTCCTTCATCTTCCTCATCTTGCATGGAGCAGAGATGGCACATCGCTCGCGGCCTCGACTAAACAGCTTCGGCCGCCACGGCTTGGTGGGATCCGCGCGCAGCTTCGATCTGTCCGACCGCATCCACCACAGCATCGAACGTCAGCATCGTCGACGCATGCCGCGCCTTGTAATCTCTGACCGGCTTCAAATAGCGCATGTCTTCGAAACGCCCTATGGGCCCCTCGCCGTCCGCCTTCAGCATCGCAAGCATGTCCTCGCGGGCGCTACGCAATTCCGCCGCAGTGGCGCCGACGACATGGCGCGCCATGATGGAAGAAGAGGCCTGTCCGAGCGCGCAGGCCTTGACGTCGTGGGCAAAATCGGTCACGACGTCGCCGTCCATTTTCAGCCAGATCTTGACGCGGGAACCGCATAGCCGGGAATGGGCCTGAGCGCTTGCATCGGCGTCGGAAAGACTGCCGATGCGTTCGATATTGCCGGCAAATTCCAAAATCTTGCTGTTGTAGATGTCGTCCATTATCGCTTTGCTCCGACGCGCTCGTTCCTTGTTTCATAACAAAAAACACAGCGTGTCTCGTTAGGACACTTTCACAGGGACAATGCCATACTATATGTATGTCGTTCGAAGACCACCAAATTGCAATGGTCTTCTGTAAGTTTGATGGGAAACCGTGCAGGACGGCAGGCTTGTCCGCCAGCCAGAACGCCCCGGAGCCCGCCAAAGGTGCATAATTCTCCACGTTCCGGAGGATACCAGTGGCGAGTCCGACAAAATGAGATCCGCGATGCGGATCAGGAGACCACAGGTAATGGACGCCATTGTGAAGAACTTTCCGCAAGCAATTGAATCCAATCCGATATTGGACCGTCCCTCTCAGAAGGAAGCCGAGGACGCAGTGCGCGTTCTGCTTCGCTGGGCAGGTGACGATCCGCAGCGTGAAGGGCTGCTCGATACGCCGACCCGTGTCGCCAAGGCTTACCGCGAACTCTTCTCCGGCTACGATTTGAACCCCGAGGACGTGCTCGGCCGCACCTTCGAGGAGGTCTCCGGCTATGATGACATGGTCCTCGTGCGCGACATCCCGTTTTTCTCGCATTGCGAACACCACATGGTGCCGATCATCGGCAAGGCACATGTGGCCTATCTGCCGAGTGGCCGCGTCCTCGGCCTGTCGAAGATCGCGCGTGTCGTTGAAATTTTCGGCCGTCGCCTGCAGACGCAGGAGGCCATGACCGCCCAGATCGCCAATGCCATCGACGACTCGCTGCGCCCGCGCGGTGTCGCCGTCATGCTCGATGCGGAGCATATGTGCATGGCAATGCGCGGTGTGCAGAAGCAGGGCTCGTCGACGTTGACGACGACCTTCACCGGCGCCTTCAAGGCCGATCCGGCCGAGCAGGTCCGCTTCATGACGATGGTCCGGAGCCGCTGATTGGGCTTTGCACGAAAGAGCCGAGATGAACCTGGTATTCAACGAGCCTTCCGAAGATAAATCCGAGCTTGAAGATGCGGGCGATTTCACCCCCCGTTTCGATGATCGCGGCCTGATCACCGCGATCGTCACAGACGCTCATGACGGTGAACTGCTGATGGTCGCGCATATGAATGCCGAAGCCTTGGTACTGACCATCAAGACAAAAACGGCGCACTACTTCAGCCGTTCGCGCGGAAAAATCTGGAGAAAGGGTGAAACCTCCGGAAATCTGCAGACGGTGAAGGAGATGCGTACCGATTGTGATCAGGATGCTATCTGGCTGAAAGTTGAGGTCGCCGGTCACGATGCAACGTGCCATACTGGACGGCGTTCCTGCTTCTATCGCACTGTCGAGCTGGTGGATGGAAAGCCGGTGCTGAACATCGTCGACGATCACCTGCATTTCGATCCCGGCGACGTTTATGGGCGCTAAGCACCGCCTGCCGGCTTAAGAGCAACAGCGAAATATACGATTTGGAAACAAAAAAGGGACAGTATTTTAGCAAGAGGCAGGCATACGCCTCGGAGGAAGCACACCATGTTAAATTGGGGGTTGATTCGTCAGAGCGGTGGTCAGGCTCCTGCCGGTTCAGGTCCGACCACCTCACAGAACATACCTGCTCTGCCGTCTGACCCTACTCCCCCAAAGAAAGTAAAGATCGCGCTGGCACTTGGCGGTGGCGCCGCCCGCGGTTGGGCGCATATCGGCGTACTGCGCGCCTTGAGTGAGGCAGACATCGAGGTCGGCATGATCGCCGGCACCTCCATCGGAGCCCTGGTCGGCGGCTGTTATCTTGCCGGCAAGCTCGATGAGCTGGAGGGCTTTGCCCGCTCGCTGACCATGCGCCGCATCGCCAGTCTTCTCGATCTCACCATCGGCGGCAGCGGTCTTTTCGGCGGCATGCGGCTTACCAAGCGTATGCAGGAACACCTTGAAGGCTTCACGATCGAGGACCTGGATCATCCTTTCGTCGCCGTCGCTTCGGAACTGAATACCGGCCACGAAGTCTGGATCACGAACGGTTCGCTGATCAATGCGCTGCGGGCATCCTATGCACTGCCCGGCATTTTCGAGCCGGTGCGCAGCAATAGCCGCACGTTGGTGGACGGCGCGCTGGTCAACCCTGTGCCTGTTTCCGTTTGCCGTGCCTACGAACAGCCGCTCGTGGTCGCCGTCAACCTGCATTACGATCTCTACGGCCGTTCGGCCGTCGTCAAACACAATACCGGTTCATTGAATGGTGAGCCGCAACGCGAAGCGCCCTATACCAAGCTCGGCATGACCGGCGTCATGGTGCAGGCTTTCAATATCATCCAGGATCGAATTTCCCGTGCACGCCTTGCCGGCGATCCGCCGGACCTGGCGCTGCACCCGCGCCTTAGCGACATCGGTCTCTCTGAGTTTCATCGTGCCGGCGAAGCAATCGAGCGCGGATATGAAGAAACTTCCGTCCGGCTTGCAGAAATCAGGCGCATGCAGGAAGCTTTTGCCCGATAGGGCGTCAATTATTCGGATGGGAAAAGACGCCGCGGATGCGAAGCCGATTTTCCCGGCGAGCACGCTAGCTCCGCCAACGCCGCGCTACCGGTCCTTCGCTCTTGGCTCAGGGCGCTGATTGCTGCAATCGACCCATCGGGTCGATTGCGCTGGTCGCCCCAAACCGCTCCTCACCCTGCGATATAGGCCTTGATCTGCTCGGCCTCGAGCTCGATTTCACGGATGCGCCATTTGACGACGTCGCCGATCGAGATGATGCCCGTGAGTTTGCCTTTGTCTTCGACCGGTACATGGCGGAAGCGACGGTGTGTCATCAGTTCCATCAGCTCGTCGGTGGTGGAGTCTTCCTTGCAGCGGTGCACCTTCGCGGTCATCAGCGAAGCAATCGGCTGGTTGAGGCTGTCCGGGCCGTGCTTGGCGACTGCGTTCACGACATCACGTTCTGTGAAAATGCCCGAAATCTTCCCCGCCATTCCGACGACGACGATGGCGCCAATGCGGTTCTCACTCAGAATTTTGGCGGCTTCCGCAAGCGTCGTATTTCCCCCAGTGGTGACGACATTGCGACCTTTGGCATCAAGTATGGCTTTAACGGAGACTGACATTCGATCCTCCCATCTCGAAAGCAAAGTGAACAAATGAGCTTCGGGTTTGTTCCGAATCGCCCCTGGATTCGGACCGATGCTGCCTTCATCGACCGGCGCCGGTCTCCACCCCACGCGGCCGACAGGTATGAATGGTGCGCTAGTGGGCACAAGAAAGCAACAGCTTCATTTCGCCTATGGGGCCGAGTTTTCGAGTTCGATGCGGGGTTGCCGATCGAACAGGGAAAATAGCAGGAAGCCGAAAAGGAAGCCGCCGATATGCGCATCCCAGGCGACCGGCTGCGCGTTGTCGCCGACGATCGTTATGCCGAAAGCGACGAGCGCATTGCCCGCGATCCACATCACGATGTAGGCGACGACCGTGCGGCTGCGCAGGGAGGCCGCGATCGACAGCCGCGGATTGAGATGCGCCTGCCGGATGCCGACACGGCGGCCATTCATGGCGGGAAAAGCAAAGCGGCAGGCGGCTCCCATCAGCCCAGAAACGACGCCCGATGCGCCGATCAGCAAGCTTTGATCGCCCCAATAAATCACAGCATGCAGGAATGCCGAAGCAGCCGCAGAAAGAACCCAGAAGATCACATAGCGCGCAACGCCGATCCGGCGCGCGACGGGCGCGGCAAAGACCATCAGCCACAGCCCGTTGAAGACGATATGTTCGATGCCCCCATGCAGGAGCGAGTAGGTTACCGGCGTCCACAACCATTCCAGCCCCTGTTGCGACAGCGGATAGGCATATCGTGCGGGAATGAAGCTGAACGTGAAGTACAGCCAATTCAGCGTATCGTCCGACCACCAGGGCAGGTTTTGAATAGCGAAGACGATGACAAGCAGGCCGAGGCTGGCGAGAATGACGGGAGGCAGGTTGAAAGCAGGAACGCGCTTCGGCGGCCCATTTTCCTCGGGCTCGTGGCGCGGCGGCTCTGCATCATCCATGACTTGCTCTGATATCTTGAGAAGAGACTCGAGACATACAGCAGCGAATATCAAAAAAAAAGCCGCCCAACCCTGTTGGACGGCTTGTTCGGGCGCCCCTTACTGGGATGTGCCGCAATGGTATGTCCCACGCCCGAGAAAGTTTGTGCTGAAGGTCACCCTCGTGAAGTGATGGTCTATTTCTCTCATTCATGGCCGTCAAAGGCAAAGGAAACCCTCTGTTAACCCTAACGCCCCGGCTGTGGCATGAAACCAGCATGGCGTGATGCAGGGGCAATGAATGCCCGGGCATCTGAACTGAAATGGGACATGGACGCGTCATGCGGCAGAAAACCAGCACAGAGATATTTACCTATTGGGAGCAACTTCGCGGCAGTGCGGATGCCCCCTTGCGCAATTTGATACAGCCTTCGGCGGTCCGCCATATCCTGCCCCAGCTCTTTATTCTGGAGTCGGTGCCGGACGAGGCCCCGCGCTTCCGGCTGGCCGGAACCGCGATCTGCAGCTTTATGGGACGCGAACTTCGCGGCGAGAGCTTTGCCACATTGTGGGCGGGCAGCCAGCCCGACGATCCCGTGCGCATCGCCGCCGGCGTGATGGCGCATGTGGTTCCTGCCCTGATCAACGCGACCGGTTACAGCATCAGCGGTCGCAACATTGCCTTTGAAATGGTGCTGATGCCGGTACGTTCGGCCGGCGATGTCTGCGATCGGCTGCTCGGCTGCCTGACGCCCATTGCACCCGCGTCTTGGCTCGGCAGCGAGCGTCTGGAATTCCTGGCGCTTGACCGCAGCCGATTGCTGTACGGGCGCCCTGCCCGGCCCGTTGAATTGCCATCACATCCCGAGCCGGACGACTCGATCTTTCAAAAGGACGGTGCTGGCTTGGGTGAATTGATGCGCCGCTCCCTGGATCAGAAAGCGGTTGAGCGCAATCACGGAAAGGTTGACCCATCACGATACAGATTCAACCGTCTTCTCTGAGTTATCCCTCAGAGAAGACAACCTTACCTTAAGAAGTTTCGGCTATTGATTGCATGAGACATAATCGGTTCAAGAAGCCCTTTCATGCATTCATTCCAGTCAGCTCAGACGACGCGGCCAAACCAGTTGGCAGGGAATGCGGCTCGCATGGATCAGCGGACCTTTCAGCGGGTTCCGATCAATATTCAGGGCCGTCTGATGCTGGCCAATTATGAGGAATTTGAATGCCTGGTCACGGATATGTCGCCGGGCGACATGTACGTGACTTGCCTGGGGCGTCCGCGCACCAATGAGCGGGTTGTAGCCTATATTGACCATCTCGGCCGGGTCGAAGGCAATGTCGTTGCCGTCGATGCCCGCGGCTTCAGCATGTCGATCAACGCCACCGACCGCAAACGGGAGAAGCTCGCCGCTCAGCTTACTTGGCTGGCCAACAAGCATGAGCTCGGGCTGCCGGAAGATCGTCGTCACGACCGCCTCACACCACGCAACACGGTCAGCGAATTGATGCTGGAAGACGGCACGCGCTATGTGTGCCGCATCATGGACCTTTCACTCTCGGGGGCCGCCGTCGATGTCGAGGCACGCCCGCCGATCGGAACGCCCGTGCGCCTCGGCAACATGCGCGGCCGCGTCGTGCGCCACTTCATGGAAGGTGTCGCGATCGAATTTCTCTCGCTGCAATCCCGTGAGACCTTGCGCGAGTTTCTCTGAATCTGTCATCTTGCAGACACGTCGGCTGCTGAGATAGCGGCGTTTCGCCTCTCTGTCTCGTGTAACGGCCAATGAAGACGCTTTATCCTGAAATCGATTCCTATCATCAGGGCATGCTCGACGTCGGCGATGGGTACAGCATTTGTTGGACGCAATCGGGCAATCCGGACGGTGTTCCCGTTGTCGTCCTGCATGGCGGTCCGGGTTCCGGCAGTTCCGCCAGCACCCGCCGCTTTTTCGATCCGGCACACTATCGTATCATCCAGTTCGACCAGCGCGGTTGCGGAGCGAGCCTGCCGCATGCGTCCGAGCCGGAAGCCGATCTTTCCGCCAACACCACATGGCACCTGCTTGGTGACATAGAGCAGCTTCGCCACTTCTTCGGCATCGAGCGCTGGCTGGTTTACGGCAATTCCTGGGGTTGCACTCTGGCACTGGTCTATGCCGAAGCGCATCCACAACGTGTCGCTGCCCTCCTTGTCGTTGGCGTCACCATGACACGGCAATCCGAGATCGACTGGCTCTATAATGGGCTTGCCCGTTTC
The DNA here is from genome assembly GCF_000426285.1 of Rhizobium leucaenae USDA 9039. Lineage (GTDB taxonomy): Bacteria > Pseudomonadota > Alphaproteobacteria > Rhizobiales > Rhizobiaceae > Rhizobium > Rhizobium leucaenae. The sequence continues at coordinate 177,410 of NZ_AUFB01000011.1, forward strand.
TTTCCCAAGGAATGGGAGCGCTTCCGAGCTGGCGTGCCGGAGAGCGAGCGCGATGGAGATCTGGTTGCCGTATACCATCACTTGCTTCGTAATCCGGATCCGGCCGTCCATATCAAAGCTGCCAAGGACTGGCACGACTGGGAATCGGCTTCGATCCTCATCGATATCAGGGCGACTTTGCCCAGCCGCTGGTCCGATCCCAAATATCTCACTGCAAGAGCACGCATCATCACCCATTACTTCCATAATCGCGGCTGGCTGGAAGACGGACGGATATTAAGGGACATCCACCGGCTCGACGGCATCCCCTGCGTGATGATCCAAGGGCGGCTCGATCTTGAGGCGCCCGTCGTCACCGCGTGGGAGCTTTCACGGGCATGGCCTGCGGCAAGATTGGTCGTGGTTCCCAATTCCGCCCATTCGCCCGCGACATCGGAGATGGCGGCAGCCATTGTCGACGCTACGGACGAATTTTGCGCGATTGGCTGACGGCCAAAGAAATCAAATATTTTTTTGAGCACGCTTTTTCCCAAAATGGCACAGTTGCAAGGGAATTTCCGACGCTGGCGAGATCGCAACAGTGCACCGAGAGGAAGCGACCGTCCCATCTTGGCGCTCCCATCGGCCAACGGCGTGCCTAACCAACTTCTGTCGCAGAGAACAGAATCCTTTGGAAACAACGGGATAAGGGGAATCCGAGCGCGGTAGTTTCCGCGGAAAAACATTCGAATTTTAATCGAATTCTCTGAAAGTTCGATTCAAGTTTTGCTCTCATTTTACGACAATTCGATCCGTATTTGAATCAACTAAGTCCTTAATTTGACTATGTAATTTTGCGTCGGATAAAAGCCTGCATGTCATTCTGTTCCCAATAAAACAGGGACACGGACATGAGCTTTCAATTCCTCCTTCGCGGCTATGCCGCCATGGCTCTTTTCACCTTCGGCTGTCTCGGCTTCGCCCATGCGACGCCGGCCAATATGACGATCACCGGCGACGCTGCCCCCCCGATCGGCCATTATGAGTTCTGCAAGGAAAATCCGAAGGAATGTGCTTATGCCGGCGGCGATGCTGGTCCCGCTATCCTTACCGAAGATCGCTGGAAGGCCATCCTGAAGATCAACTACACGGTCAACACGACGATCAAGCCGATGACCGATATGGAGCTCTATGGCGTCGAGGAAAAATGGGCGATCCCGACCACTGCCGGCGACTGCGAGGATTTCGCGCTGCTGAAGCGAAAGGAACTGATCGATGCCGGCTTTTCCGCCTCCGATCTGCTGATGACGGTCGTGCTGCAGCCGAACGGTGAAGGCCATGCCGTGCTGACGGTGCGCACCGATCGCGGCGACTTCGTTCTCGATAACATGCGCAACAAGGTAAAGCTTTGGTCGGACACCGAATACACCTTCCTGAAGCGTCAGTCCGCTGACGATCCGGCCCGCTGGGTCAAGATACAGGATGGCCGCGCCGTCGCAGTCGGCAGCTTGAAATAAGCGCCTTTCCACCACACGGTCACCGGCGACCTTGCACCGGCGATCTCAGTCAAAGGCCCGGTCTGTCCCCGCATTTCTGTCCTGATCGGCGCCTTAGAGCCGTTCCCGCTGTCCCGGGAACGGCTCTTTTCTTTTCCGAGGTATGCCCGGGGCGAGTGCAGGCAGGGCTGCCCGACTGTTCAAGCGAAATTACGAAACGAGAAAAAGATAGATCGGCACCAATGATTCCGGGGGACGCTGAACGATCCCGCCCGAAATCTGCCCCGATTTTCGCAAAGGTATTTGTGCCGATAAATATGCAAGCCGACGCATTCTTAACGGCTCATTAACCAGTATGGCGGCAATCATTTCACAGCGAGACTCATCAGGGGTCTTGAGCCGTGGCGGACGCGTCATCGACGATGGTTTCCAACGCGGAATGGAACCGAAGGCAAGAGCATGGCCCCTCCTCTGTCGTCAGCCTCTGTGATGGACGAACAGCCGCTGATATCGGGCGGTCTCGTTTACCGTCTGACAGCCGGCGTTGCCGTGCTCGCCGCCCTCACCGTTGCCATCACCATAGGTGGTCGCTGGCTCGGCGAAAAGATCTCCCTGGCCGGCCACACTGCCGATATCAAGCCAATTACGGTGACAATTGGCGAGGATACGCTGAGGCTTGCCGCCAACACCATCCGTTTTCCAAGCGAACGAGTAAGCGGCGTCGCAGAACGAGCCGATCTCTATCTCACCTGGCCGCAGATGCAGGGCTATAGCGACGCCGATCGCTTGCGCTTTGACGATATTTCCCAGGCCTCCTCGCTGATTTTCCTGCAGCTCAGCCAGAGCACGATGTCGCGCGACATGTCGGGCCGGCTGGAGCCGATCTATTCGCATCTGATGGAAGGCGACGCCTTCGCCGGTCCGCATGGGCTCACCGCCCACCGCCTGCGCGCCGACGCCGGCTATAATGGCGAAGTGCTTCTCACCGCGCCACGCGCTGGCGAGCCGGATTATGTCGTGCGCTGCATCCTGCCCTCTTCGCCGGATCAGGCGACCAGCGGCGATTGCCAGAGGGATATTAAGGTGGGCAAGGATCTCAGTGTGCTTTATCGTTTTTCCAGCCATCAGCTTGGTGACTGGCAGAGGATGGATGCTGCCGTCCAGAGCTTCATGAAGACGCGCCTTGTCGATGCGGCTGGCACGGCAGAATCTCCGTAAGTGACGACTAAAATGATGCCGAAACTTGAAACCAACTGTTCATCATAAACCGATTGGTAACGCTAAGCCCCTACTCTTCGAACCCAACGGGCGTTCATGGAGGCGGCGGCCGGATAATCGAGAACGTAAATGCAAGCAGAGAGTGAAGTAGTGTCCAGATCAATTTTTTCCGCATCCTCATCAAGCTCCGGCAAGTTTCTGGCGAGGGTGCTGTTCGGTTTTGCAATCACGACTGCGGCGGTGACGGTTACCGTGGACGTGTCTGATGCAGCCGGAGGCACGAAATACGCGGGCATCGTCATCGATGCGAACACGGGTAACGTTCTCTATAGCGAAAATGCGGATACGCTTCACTACCCCGCCTCGCTCACCAAGATGATGACGGTCTATCTAACCTTCGAGGCGCTTGAGGCCGGTCGCATCACGCTCGATACTCCCGTCGTCTTCTCGAAAAATGCAGCCTCGCAGGCTCCGACCAAGCTTGGCATCGGTACGGGCCGATCTGTGACCGTTCGGGAAGCTATCCTCGGCATCGTCACCAAATCCGCCAACGATGCGGCGATGGCGCTCGGCGAAATGCTGGGCGGCTCGGAAGACAATTTTGCTCGCATGATGAACAACAAGGCTCGTGCGCTTGGAATGACCCGCACGACCTATCGCAATCCGAACGGCTTGCCGAACACCGCGCAGATGACGACAGCGCGCGACCAAGCTCGCCTCGGCGTCGCCCTGCGCGAGCATTTCCCGCAATATTACGGTTTCTTCTCGCAGACGAGCTTTCGTCTCGGCAATAGAGTGATCCCGGGTCACAACCATCTGCTTGGCTCCGTGCGCGGTGTCGACGGCATCAAGACAGGTTACACGCGCGCTGCCGGATACAATCTCGCCACTTCGGTGAAGGTCGACGGCCGGTCGATCGTCGGTGTCGTGCTCGGTGGCGCTTCGACGCCCGCGCGCGATAACCAGATGCGCAAGCTGATCGCCACTTACCTGCCCCAAGCATCCACGAAGCACATTGCCTCCAATGTCGTCGCGCAGACGGCAGCGGAAGCGCCGAACGTCGAGGCTGCAAGCGCCCGCATGGCGGCTGCAGGTAGCGCGAAGATGAGCAAAGACGAGACTGCCGAATCCGATGACGACCAACAGCCGTCGAGCGCGGCCGCTTTTGCGGCAATAACGCCGAAGTCGAGCAATCCGCTGCTTGCAACCAAGCAGAAGCAACGCGCCGCATCCGATGAAGTCGCTTCCATCGAGCCGGCATCGGCGGTTCCGGATCAAGAGGACACGGATGAAGTCGACGCCGTCACGACGGCCTCCACCTCCAAATCGAATACCAAGATCATCAAGACCCAAAAGGTTGAGAAGGCGGAGAAGGCTGAAAAGCCTGAGAAAGTTGCCAAGGCGAGCAAGGCTGAGACCGACCCGACCGGCTGGGTCGTCCAGATCGGCGTTTCCTCCAGCAAGGACGGCGCCAGCGATTTGCTCGATACCGCCAAGAGCAAGGGCGGCAAGGCGTTGCGCTCAGCCAAGCCTTATACGCTTGCCTTTGATGGCGGCTACCGCGCCCGTTTCGGCGGCTTCGAGGACCAGAATGCGGCTGTCAACGCCTGCAAGGTTCTCAAGAAAGCCGGCGTGAAGTGCTGGGCGAGCTTGGAATAGGGATGCGACACGGTTTCCGTGCCGCATCCTTCAAAAATCTACCGGACGCCGTTGTGACATCCGGTTCTTCCGGCTCCTGATGACCATGGGACCGGCCCTGAGTTTGTAATGTGTTGCGGGGATGTGAAAATGGCGGTGAACGAGAACTTTCCGGGTTTCTCGCTCGATGGCGGGGGAAAGACGAAATCGAAGAGCTTTGCTCTTCATCCGCTGCATGAGGCAGCCATGCGGTTGGCCGATCTCGGCCTCAGCCGTTCACGTTCGCGCAATAAAACGAAGGATCTGATCGGCATCCTGCTGTGCCACGGCGCCCGCGCCTGGCGCTATTCTCAGCCTGAGGCCCATATCCACCTGCACATCACTGCGCCGAATGGCCAAGCACCAGTGTTGATGCGGCTGCGCTGAAGCAATTCCAGGAAAAGTCTTAAGCGGTTCCGGAACTGCAAAGAGATCGAGCGGTTCTCGGTTCCTTGAAAAGCTGAATCGCTCTACAGCAGTCCGAGTTCCGAAAGTTCCCGCCTGAGATCGGCAGGCAGTTCGGCAACGCCGCCAAGGCTGTCGAGATCACGCGGCACATCCTCTTGCGGCAGATATCGCCAGCCCTGAAAGGCGCGGCGCGGCTGGCCGGCGGTCTCGACGACGCTTGGATCGAGGATGAGCCGGCAACGCTGGATGCCGTCGGCGTCAGTGAAAGTCTCAATACCGAGCAATTTCTGTCGAGCCTGCACCTGCCCCTTGATCACCCAATAGAGCGAGCCGCCATCCAGCAGCTCTTCCATACGCTTCGGCACCATCCGGGTCGTATGGGTAGTGTGCGGCTCCAGACCGGCAGCGATGGCGCTCATTGCCCGCTCGGAAACCCATTCGCGCAGGTCCTCAAGCGAGTCGGCGCCGACGCACAATTTAATGAGATGCAAAGCCATGCCGCCCGTTGAAATCCTTTTAGCAGGCAGCGTCAAGCTTTTAGAGTGAGGCTTCCACACTCAACACTCGACGACATTCACCGCGAGGCCGCCCGTCGACGTTTCCTTGTATTTCTCGCTCATGTCGTAGCCGGTCTGGCGCATGGTTTCGATGCAGGCATCGAGCGGCACGAAATGCTGGCCGTCGCCTTTGATGGCGAGCGATGCGGCCGTCACGGCCTTGACTGCGCCGAGCGCATTGCGCTCGATGCAGGGCACCTGCACGAGACCGGCGATGGGGTCGCAGGTCATGCCGAGATGGTGTTCCAGCGCAATCTCGGCGGCGTTTTCGATCTGCTCGGGCGTCGCGCCCATCACGGCGGCAAGACCTGCGGCCGCCATCGCGGCCGCCGAGCCCACCTCGCCTTGACAGCCGACTTCCGCGCCGGAGATCGAGGCATTATGCTTGATGATGCCGCCGACGGCCGCCGCGGTCAGCAGATAGTTGCGGATGCCGTCCTGGTCCCAATCCTCATGGAAATGCTGATAGTAGCGGATCGTTGCCGGAATGACCCCGGCGGCGCCGTTGGTCGGCGCGGTGACCACGCGTCCGCCCGCGGCATTTTCCTCATTGACCGCCATGGCATAGACGCTCAGCCAATCATTGGCGAGCAGCGGATTGATGCGGTTGCTGCGCCATTCTTCCTGCAGCTTGTCATGGATGGCGCGCGCCCGGCGGCGCACCTTCAGGCCGCCCGGCATGATGCCCTCGACCTTCAAGCCGCGATCGATGCAACTATTCATCGCGCCCCAGATACGATCGAGCCCCGCGTCGAGTTCTTCGCTGCTCATGCGGGTCTCTTCGTTGGCGCGTTTCATCTGCGCGATCGAGAGGCCCGAGCGCTCGGCCATATCGAGCATCTGCTTGGCGGTGGCGAAGGGGAATGGAATTCGCTCGCCGGAGGAAGCCCTCTTCTTATCGGCGCGCATTTGCTCGAGCTCGGTGTCGGTAACGACGAAGCCGCCGCCGACGGAATAGTAGATGCGCTTGACGAGCAGGCGTTCATCCTTGTCGAAGGCGGAAAAGCTCATGCCATTGGCATGGCCCGGCAGCGGCACCTTCTTGTCGAAGATCAGGTCGGTTTTCGGTTGGAATTGATAGGCTGGATGGCCCGGCGGCGTGATGCGCCCGCTGCGCTCTACCTCGTCGATGATCGCGTCCATCCGGTCCGGGTCTACCGAATCGGGCCGCTCACCCATCAAACCGAGAATCACCGCCCTGCCCGTGCCATGCCCGATGCCGGTATGAGCGAGCGAGCCGTGCAGGCTGACCTTGATCGAATCCACATGCACATTCGATGAAGGCCGTGGCCACTCGTTCGAAAGAATGAGATCCAGAAAACGATTGGCGGCCGACATCGGACCCATCGTGTGCGAACTGGAAGGCCCAACGCCGATCTTGAAAACATCGAAAACTGAAAGAAACATGGACCTTTGGTGCCTCCCCGGCAAATCACGCAATGGCAAGGCTACGCCATTGGGCCAAGCCTGCACGGCGATCGTCCGACATCGGATTTCATGCCTGCGACATTACATGTAGGCATGATGCGGCGCAAACATAAGGCCATTGCGCCCGAATGGACGTACGCTACAGTCGCCGACAGATGGACTCGGAGAATCTGCCTTTATGACGACCGCTGACTATGTCGCCCTCGCCCTCTTCGTTCTTCTCTGGGCCGCGCACAACTGGATCATCGGTAGCGCCCGCTTTTTCAACCGGACGAGCCTGACGCTGGCAATGAATGAGCGCCGGCGCGAATGGATCTATAATTCGCTGCGGCGCGACCTGAAGATGATCGACACGCAGATCCTGTCCGGCCTGCAGAACGGCACCGGTTTCTTCGCCTCTACGTCGATCTTCGCCATTGGTAGCTGCTTCGCCCTGCTCGGTGCAACGGACAAGGTCAACGCCTTCTTCTCCGACCTGCCCTTCGTCTTCAATAGCGGCCGCACCGCCTTCGAAATCAAGGTGGCGGGACTTGCCTGCCTGTTTGGCTATGCTTTCTTCAAATTCGGCTGGGCCTATCGCCTGTTCAACTATTGCACCATCCTCTTTGGCTCCTTGCCGATGCTGGCAGAGGCCGAGCTCAATCCCGCGCGGGCGGAACGCGCCGCAGAGCGGGTGATCCGCATGAACGTCATCGCCGCGCGCAACTTCAATGCGGGTCTGAGAGCGATCTTTCTGTCGATCGGTTATCTCGGCTGGTTCCTCAGCCCCTATGTCTTTATCGTCACGACTGTCTTCATCATCATCGTCCTGATCCGCAGGCAGTTTTTTTCCGACGCGCGTCTGGCCATCATGGATATCGATGTGCCATGACATCGGCATGCCGGCGGCAAGCAAGTCGGCGCAGACGATTTGAATTCACGCCTGGAAGGACCGCCAATGGCCGTTATCGCCGAGAGCATCGATGCGCCGCAGAAATTGCCCCGCATCGGCATTCTGGACACGGCCCGCGGCGTCGCACTTCTGGCGATGGCGAGCTATCATTGCACCTGGGATTTCGAGTTCTTCGGCTATCTTGACGCGGGCACGGCGGAGACCGGCTGGCTGAAAATTTACGCCCGCGTCATTGCCAGCACCTTCTTGTTTCTCGCCGGCTTCAGCCTCGTGCTTGCCAACACACCCGAAATCCGCTGGCGGCCTTATTTCAAGCGCCTCGGCGTGATCGTGGCTGCCGCCGTAGCAATCTCCATCGTCACCTTCATCGGCATGCGTGACGAGTGGATCTTCTTTGGCATCCTTCACAGCATCGCCGCCGCCAGCATCATTGGCCTGCTCTTCTTGCGCTTGCCGGCTTTCGCAACGCTGCTGATCGCCGTGCTGCTTGGCGCTGGCATTGTCGTCGACAACATCATCGCACCGTTTTCGCTGCATTCCGCTGTCTTCGATGCGCCCTGGCTCTGGTGGATCGGCTTGTCGGAGAACCTGCCGCGTTCGAACGACTACGTACCGGTCTTCCCCTGGCTGACGCCATTCCTCTTTGGGCTGGGTATCGCGCAACTGGCCATATCCTTCGGATGGCTTCGGTCATTGGCAAAGCTTGGCCCCGGCCACAATCTGGTTGCCCGCATCGGCCGCCATAGCCTGATCTTCTACCTTGTCCACCAGCCAGTGCTCTTCGGTCTCGTCTATCTTCTTTCGGCGGTCGCGGCCGCACCAAAGCCTGATCCCACGCTCACCTATCTCAAGCAATGCCAGGCGTCATGCATACGGTCCGGCAGCGAAACCATGTGCCGCAGCTTCTGCCAGTGCACGCTTGATAAATTGCAGGCGCAAAACCTCTTTTCACCCCTGGAATCCGGGGCAATCAAAGCAGATAGCGATGAACGAATAAACCGAATCGCATTACAGTGCTCGGAGCAGGCGCAATGACAGGGTTATTCTATGAATGCCTATCGTTCCAAGTCGCTGAGTTTTCCATGGCCGCCTTTAATTTATAGTCTTACAATTGTCGCGGCACTCTACTTGAATAAGGATTATCCCGTGCGGCTGCCCTATCCAGGGGCCATCGCTGCTTGGGGCATTGGCGCACTTTTGACGATTGCCGCGATCACACTGAATGTCTGGGCGGTGAAGACGCTGTTCGAAAGCCGCACGACCGTGTTGACACAGCGCTGCACGGTGCATCTGGTGACCAAAGGCCCGTTCCGCTTCACCCGCAACCCAACCTATCTCGGATACACGCTCCTGACCGCGGGCCTCGGCCTGATGATCGGCAATCTCTGGTTCGTTGCCATGGCCGCCGTGGCGGCGGCGCTGACCACACCGCTAGTCATCCGCTGCGAGGAGATGCACCTGCTCTCCCGCTTCGGCTGTGAATTCGAGTTTTACTGCAAGCGTACGCGGCGGTGGATCTGAAAGCGGGAGGTGCCCGCAGTCGTTACTTATCGGTGTTCAGCGAGGAGTAAAATCCGACCGATCTTTGTTCTCTTACGTTGCACGAGGTCCATCGCAACTGAATTATTTTCACCGGCATAAAGATCGAATTCACGAACTTTTTTCCCATCAGAAACTCCTTCCAGCCGGGTCGATGTTTTCCAGGTCAGAAAAGAGCAGCCGAGGTCGCCGCACTGGACGCTGATGTCACCCGCCAAATATCGATTCGAATCGATGGTAATGCTTAGCTGAATGTGAGTGTCCTGATTCTCGATGAGCTGGCAGCGAACATGAATTTGGCAATTGAATTGGCCATAGATCGCATCCTTGCCGTCCAGAAAAAGGGCATAGGCAACTGGGATATCGGCATTGTCCTTACCGGCCGCTTGAGTACTCCCGACATTGAACGGAACGAGCGCGATCCCTATCGCGAAGACGACGCTAAACCTTGCCGCCATACGCCATAACCCTCTGGTGAATGCTCGGTTTCTACAAAACATTCTCGTTAGAATTGTGGCGGCGATGATGCGCCTTATGCTTTGACGGTAGCGATCACGTCCCTACGCCAATCTCAGCCAGGCGGCCAAGACAGGCTTCTTCGACATTGTCGAGTTCGGTCAGCGTGTCTTCGATATCCTTGCGCTTCTGGCGCAGCTCCTCGCGTTTTTCGTCGACGCGCTTCATCAGGAGCTTCAACTGACCGATTTCGCCTGGCGGTTCCTTGTAGACCTGAATGATCTCGCGGATTTCGGCGATGGTAAAGCCGATGCGGCGGCCACGCAGGATTTCCTGGATCAGGCGGCGATCGGCCGGCCGGAACAAGCGCGTGCGGCCCCTGCGCTCCGGATGGATAAGCCCCTCGTCCTCGTAGAAACGCAGTGTGCGGGTGGAGACCCCGAATTCCCGCGTCAGCTCCGTTATGCTATAATACCTGTCCAACAAATAGTCCGCCTCTCTCGTATAGAGCTCATAATATTGACTTTTACGTAATAGTCAATTTCTGCAGGAGGCGGCAGACTTTCGAATTTCAGAAAATACGCTGAATTCAAAGGACTAGCGGCCCTAGTGAATGGAAAACCACCAGGTTGCCAGACCGAGGAACGAAAAATATCCCGTACAATCCGTAACCGTGGTGACGAATGCCGACGAGGCAATGGCCGGGTCGGCGCCGAATCGGTGCAGCACCAAGGGCAGTAGGATACCGCCAAGGGCGGCCGCGACGAGATTGATGATCATCGCCGCGCCGATGACGATGCCGAGCTGAAAATCATGGAACCAGAAGGTGGCGATCGCTCCCATGATAATCGCAAAGAGGATGCCGTTAAGAAAGCCGACGCCCGCCTCCCTGCGGATGACTCGGAAGGCATTGTAGATGTCGAGATCGCCTGTCGCGAGCGCGCGCACCGTGACCGTCATCGTCTGCGTGCCCGCATTGCCGCCCATCGAAGCGACGATCGGCATTAGCACGGCAAGCGCAACCATTTTCTCGATTGCGCCGTCGAAGACATTGATAATACTGGAAGCGAGGATCGCCGTGATCAGATTGACCGCCAGCCAGACAAAGCGTGAGCGCACCGTAGAGGTGATGTTGTCGGACAGTTCTTCGTCGCCGACACCGCCGAGACGCTTGATGTCTTCGTCCGCCTCTTCATGGATGACGTCGACCACGTCGTCGATGGTCAATACGCCGACGAGGCGGTCGTTTTCGTCGACGACGGCAGCAGACAGCAGGTCATATTGTTCGAAGACCTGCGCGGCCTCTTCCTGGTCCATCACGGCCGGAATCGGATGCGAGGTCTCGCGCATGATGCTCTCGACCTTCGTTTGCCGCTTGGTCCGCAAGATGCGGTCGAGATCGACGCTGCCCAGCAGCTTGAAAGTCGGGTCGATGACGAAAATCTGAGTGAAGGCTTCCGGCAGCTCTTCCTCGTCGCGCATATAGTCGATCGTCTGGCCGACAGTCCAGAATGGCGGCACGGCGACGAATTCCGTCTGCATGCGGCGGCCGGCTGAACTTTCTGGATAATCGAGGGCGCGCCGCAACCGTACGCGCTCGGTGAACGGCAGCTGCGACAGGATCTCGTCGCGGTCTTCCTGATCCAGGTCTTCGAGAATGTAGACGGCATCATCCGAATCGAGCTCGCCGATGCCGGCGGCGATCTGATCGTTCGGCAACTGGTCGACGATCTCCATTCGGATCGTGTCGTCCACCTGCGTCAGCGCCGTCATATCGAAGTCGTCGCCGAGCAATTGCACCAGCGCCAGACGTTGATCGGCAGGCAACGATTCCAGAAGGTCGCCGAGTTCCGATTCGTGCAGCCGGACGACATTCTGTTGCAGGAACGGAATATCGCGCCGCTCGATGGCGTCGCTGACCTCGGTTAGGAAATCAGAGCGGACGACCCCATCCTCGTCGTAGATGTCGGGATTGGTTTTCGCGGAGGCGTTGTGAACGCGTTCGTCTTCGTCCGTCGTCGTCATTTGCCGCCTCCCATCCTGCTTCTGCTCTTGGAGAATGACGGCAAAAAGCTGATTGTCAACAATCGGATAGGCGGGAAAGCTAACAATTTATGTCGCGTCTGTAAGACGATGGCGCTGGCGGCCTCTTGCCCCTATCTTTAGGCTGCGAACATGTCGTCCCGTTAACAGAGAGAGCCGTGTCAGTCCGTCCTATCATCCGCTTCCCCGACCCGTTGTTGAAAACAGCCTGTGCTCCCGTCACCGCCTTCGATGACGGTTTACGCGGGCTTGCTGCCGATCTCCTGGACACCATGCGCGCCGCTCCCGGCGTCGGAATCACCGCCGCGCATATCGGCGTGCTCCAGCGCGTCACCGTGATCGAACTCAGCCGCAAGGAAGGCGTGCGCACCTATGTCAATCCGGAGATCACCTGGTTTTCCGAGGAGACGATGCGGCATGTGGAGGGCAGCGTCTCCATGCCCGGTTTCACAGACGAGATCGTCAGGCCGAAAGCGATCCGCTTTCGCTATCAGGACATTGATGGTCAGGCACACGAGGCCGAAGCCGAAGGCTTTCTCGCCGTCTGCATCCAGCATGAGGTCGACCAGCTTGATGGCCTGTTCTGGCTGCAGCGGCTTTCGAAATTGAAACGCGACCGGCTGGTGAAGAAATGGGAAAAGGCGAAGGCCTGATCTGTCTTGCGTAAATGTCTGCGCATAAAAATGCGGGCGCCTTGAGGCGCCCGCCGATTGTCTGCGGGAAGCGGCAGATCAGCCCTTCAGCTTGGTGTTGCAGAGGCTGTAATAGCCACCGCCCTTCTGGATCCATTTCAGGCCATTCAGCGTGTTCTTGGCCTTGTTGTCGTTATAGGCGTCGACGCAGGTGTGGAAGCGGCCCTTTCCAGGCGTTTCGCTTGCGTATTTAGGATCGACGGCCTTCGGGAAGGTCACGCCGGCCGGCGCTGCGGTTGTAGCCTTCGGCGGCTCCTTAGCCGGCGGCTTGGTGGCATCAGGCTCATCGGCAGCCGCCGTCGTCTTGGCAGTGGCAGTGGTCTTTGCCGGCGCTGTAGTCGTCGGTGCTGTGGTGGCAGCGCTCGCATCGGCAGCGCACTGCGAAGCGCGGAAATCATTCCATGTCTGGCCGTTCAGGGTGCCGGCTTGCTTGGCAGCCTGATACTTGGTGCTGCACTCTTTCATGGTTAGCGCAGAAGCCGGCGATGAGAGGGCCATCGAGCCCACAACTGCAAGAGACGCAAAAGACATCAACAGGATGGCACGACTGGTCATTGGCAAATCCTCCGCTCTATGACGAATGTCGAAACTATTAATCATCCCCGCCCCTTCGGTTGTCAATTGACGCACGAGTCGTGGGCGAGCAACGACACCATATGGGGAAGAACATGAACGGCAACTGTACGGAAATGGCTATCGGGAAGAGTATCTTCTTCTGAGACACAACTTTCAAAGGAAAGCGTCAAACCGATCGCCAGAAAGCAAAAAACCCGCCGAAGCGGGTTTTCTTGGTGCGGTCGAGAAGACTCGAACTTCCACGGGTTGCCCCACAGCGACCTCAACGCTGCGCGTCTACCAATTCCGCCACGACCGCATCGTGGTAGGCCGGATTGCTCCGGCGCGGCTGCATGTAGCAAAAGCATTCGGGGGGCACAAGAGCGATGTGTCAGATTTTTTAACATTCCCACATAGCTCCCTTGAGCACGCCTTTTGATTCACGGCATCGGTCCCGTAGATGTTTGAATTCCTGTCCAAATGGCTCCATATGTTGATAACCTATCGGCGCGCCAAATTTTGAAGAGAGCTGTCTGCCGAACAGGCGCAAAGGACTGGCTGATGCTACGCACCGATCTCCAACATCAAATGCTTCCGCTTGCCGGCTCGCCGCCCGTACGCTGGCGTATCGCCGACGGTCTCGTGCCCTATGACGAAGCGGTGGCGACCATGGAGAAGGAGGTGGCAGCGATCGGTGAAGGTCTAGCGCCGGAGCTCGTCTGGCTGGTCGAGCATCCGCCTTTATATACTGCGGGCACCAGTGCCAATGCCGCCGATCTCATCGAGCCCGACCGTTTTCCGGTCTTCGCCACCGGCCGCGGCGGCGAATATACCTATCACGGCCCCGGCCAGCGCGTCGCCTATGTCATGCTGGATCTGAAGCGCCGGCGCCAGGATATCCGCGCCTTTGTCGCTGCGTTGGAAGAAGTCATCATCCGGACCCTTGATTCGATGAATGTCCGCGGCGAGCGGCGCGAGGATCGCGTCGGCGTATGGGTGCGCCGTCCGGAGAAGCCGCTGCTGCCGGATGGGACCATGGCCGAAGACAAGATCGCCGCCCTCGGAATCCGTGTGCGCAAATGGGTGACTTTTCACGGCCTGTCGCTGAACGTCGATCCCGATCTCGGCCATTTCTCAGGCATCGTGCCCTGCGGAATCTCCGCCTATGGAGTGACCAGCCTCGTCGACCTCGGCCTGCCGGTGATGATGGCGGATGTGGATATCCGCCTGCGCGAGGCTTTCGAGCAGATATTCGGCGAAACCGCCAATGAGCCTTAATGAGGCTTAGTGCGCCACGTCCTTGCTGACATTGCGCAGCCGGATTTGATGGTCGAGCCTCTCGATCTGCCGGGTCGTTGTCTCGATGAGCTGGCCGATTTCCTGATGTGCGGAGCGCAGACGCGAAAGTTCGATCTTCACCGCTTCCAGGGCGCGTTGGTCACTGTCCTCTCCCGGTCCATCGCCAGTGCCGGTCATCAGCCAGCTCGGTGAAACGCCGAACATGGCCGCCATTTTGACCAGAACGGATGGTTGCGGTTCCGAGCGGTCCGATTCCCAGGCGATCATCGTCTCCCGCCGGACGCCCAGTTGGCTTGCCAGCGATTCGAGGCTGATGCCGGCGGCGTCCCGCGCCATGGAAAGGCGCCCGCCCAGAGTATCGTCGCCTTCATCCGAAAAAACGGTCGTCTCTTGTTCCGTCTTCAACATCGGTGCGATCCTTGTTTTGGTCACGCCGGTAAGTTTTTAAACGGCGCGCCCACTTTTTCTAACGGATTTACCAGACAGACATAGGTCTAGGGGCGTCATGCCACCACCGTGATATGGCCGAATTGGGAAAGTCCGGCATTTTTGCCTCCAATGGTGTGATGAATTGGCAACGGACGTTGGCGCCGCATCTTGATTGGATGAGGTTCCTGTGTTTGATGGCCCGTCATGTCCCAAATATCAGTCGTCTCCGCCCATCAGAATCCGCTGCAAGGCATGGCCATCATGGCCAGCGCCATGATCGTGCTGCCGGTAATGGATGCGATTGCGAAATATATGGCGACCTTCGAGGCGATGTCGCCGGGACAGGTGACGTTCTATCGCTTCTTCTTTCAGCTCGTCTGCACCCTGCCGCCGCTCTTCGCCGTCTTCGGATGGGCCGCGCTTTCGGCCAAGCGGCCTTGGATGAACCTGTTGCGGGGTGCGCTGCACGGCGCGGCAAGCCTGCTGTTCTTCGTGGCGGTGAAGTACATGCCGCTTGCCGATGTTTTCGCGATTTATTTCGTTGAGCCCTTCATCCTGACGGCTCTTTCGGCATTGTTTCTTGGCGACAAGGTCGGCTGGCGGCGCTGGCTGGCAATCGTCGTCGGCTTCGGCGGCGCGATGATCGTCATTCAGCCAAGCTTTGCGATTTTCGGCTGGAAAGCGCTGCTGCCGGTCGCCTGCGCCTTTCTCTATGCGCTTTATCTCTTTTTGAACCGCGCCGTCGGCGAGGCGGATTCGCCATTGACCATGCAGACGATGGCCGGCATCGGCGGCACGATCTTCATGGCCGCCGCGCTTTGGGTAGGAGCATCCGCTGGCGTTGCCGATTTCACACCGTCCCTGCCCGCTTCCTGGCTCGGTCTCGCATTGCTGGCTGATTCTCGGCTCCATCTCCGGCTACGCGCATATGTTGATCGTCCGCGCGTTCCGGCTGGCACCGCTGTCGCTGCTGGCGCCCTTTCAATATTTCGAGATCATCTCGGCAACCATTCTGGGCTATGCGCTGTTCGGAGATTTTCCGAATGTTTCCAAGTGGATCGGCATCCTGATCATCGTAGGATCGGGCCTCTTCATCATCTGGCGGGAGCGTGTTCAGTCGCGATCGATGAAATCGGCCTGAATACGCTGATCTTCCGCATGGACCGCCAACGCAATTTATGGCTAAAACGCTGACAGGACTATGCATTGGGCGGAGCTTCCATGTTCAAGAAAATCCTGATCGCCAATCGGGGCGAGATCGCCTGCCGCGTGATCAAGACGGCGCGCCGGATGGGGATCCTGACGGTGGCAGTCTATTCCGACGCCGACCGTGACGCCCTGCATGTCGAAATGGCTGACGAAGCCGTGCATATCGGTGCCGCCCCCGCGGCCGAAAGCTACCTCGTTGCCGAAAAGATCATCGCCGCCTGCAAGGAGACCGGCGCCGAAGCGGTGCACCCGGGCTATGGGTTCCTCTCCGAGCGTGCCTCCTTTTGCGAGGCACTGGAGAAGGAAGGCATCATCTTCATCGGTCCGAAGCCAAAGGCGATCAGGGCGATGGGTGACAAGATCGAATCGAAGAAATTCGCCAATGCCGCCGAGGTTTCCACCGTACCGGGCTATCTCGGCGTCATCGACGATGCCGATCATGCCGAAAAGATTGCGGCCGAGATTGGTTATCCCGTCATGATCAAGGCATCGGCGGGCGGCGGTGGCAAAGGCATGCGCATTGCCTGGAGTGCCGACGAAGTGCGCGACGGTTTCGAGCGCGCTCGCTCCGAGGCGAAAAGCTCCTTCGGCGACGACCGCGTCTTCATCGAGAAATTCGTGGTTGATCCCAGGCACATTGAAATCCAGGTGCTTGCGGATGCCCACGGCAATGTCGTCTATCTCGGCGAGCGTGAATGCTCGATCCAGCGCCGGAATCAGAAGGTTGCCGAAGAGGCGCCCTCGCCTTTCCTTGACGAGGCCACGCGCAGGGCCATGGGTGAACAGTCCGTCGCACTCGCCAAGGCGGTCGATTATCAGAGCGCCGGAACGGTCGAGTTCATCGTCGACCGCGACCGCAATTTCTATTTCCTCGAAATGAACACCCGCCTGCAGGTCGAGCATCCGGTTACGGAGCTAGTTACCGGCATCGATCTTGTCGAACAGATGATCCGGGTCGCTGCCGGCGAAGGGCTGCCTTTTGCCCAGGATGATATCAAGCTAAACGGCTGGGCGATCGAAAGCCGTCTCTATGCCGAAGACCCCTATCGGAATTTCCTGCCTTCGATCGGTCGGCTGACGCGCTATCGTCCGCCGCGCGAGGGCAAGAGCGGCAATACTGTCATCCGCAATGACACCGGCGTCTTCGAGGGCGCCGAAATCTCGATGTATTACGATCCGATGATCGCCAAGCTCTGCACCTGGGCGCCGACGCGGCTTGAAGCTGTCGAGGCCATGGGCGAAGCGCTGGACGGTTTCGTCGTCGACGGCATTGAACATAACGTGCCGTTCCTGTCGGCACTGATGAAACATCCGCGCTGGCGCGAAGGCCGCCTTTCCACGGGCTTTATCGGCGAGGAATATCCGGACGGTTTTGCGCCGATGACGCCGGACAAAAGCGAATCCGCCGTGCTTGCCGCCGTCGCACTCTCTTGTGGTCTTGTCGATGCCAATCGCCGCGAGCGCTATGCCGACAGGCTACGGCCGGCGGCGGGGCCGCTGCGCGAGGAGTGGGTGGTCAAGCTCGGTGCGGATTATGTTCCGGTGACGCTGCAGGACGGGCTTGTGACCATCCCATTCGAGATGGACATGCAGATCAACGGCGGGACTTTGGCGGTCGCGACCGATTGGCGCCCGGGCGATGCCGTCTGGGTCGGAACGGTCGGTGGGCGGAAGGTAACTGCTCAAATCCGTCCTTTCCTCAACGGCTTGCGCATCGATTGGCAGGGACTTTCGATCCGCGCCAAGGTCTTTACGCCGCGCCAGGCGGAACTTGACAAACTGATGCCGGTCAAACTGCCGCCGGATACGTCGAAGCTGCTGCTCTGCCCCATGCCCGGACTCGTCGTCGCTATCGCGGTTGCGCAGGGCCAGGAGGTCAAGGCCGGCGAAACACTGGCGATCGTCGAGGCGATGAAAATGGAGAACGTCCTGCGCGCCGAGCGCGACTTGATCGTCGGCAAGATCAATGCCAAGCCGGGCGAAAGCCTTGCAGTGGATGCCATCATCATGGAATTCGCTTAATTCGTATTCGCTACGAAACGCCTGATTTTTCGCTTGAGCCATCCGGCGCGGCCATGCCAATGTCGCGCTAACCAAATCATTAATTTAGAAGGGAGGACACAATGGACGTACGGGCCGCCGTAGCCGTTGCCGCCGGTAAACCGCTGGAAATCATGACTGTTCAGCTCGATGGCCCGAAGGCCGGCGAAGTGCTGATCGAGGTCAAGGCAACCGGTATTTGCCACACCGACGATTTCACCCTGTCGGGCGCCGACCCGGAGGGCCTGTTCCCGGCGATCCTCGGCCATGAGGGTGCCGGCATCGTCGTCGACGTTGGTCCCGGCGTCACCTCCTTGAAAAAGGGCGATCACGTCATTCCGCTCTACACGCCCGAATGCCGCGAATGCTATTCCTGCACCTCGCGCAAGACCAACCTCTGCACCTCGATCCGCGCCACGCAGGGCCAGGGCCTGATGCCGGACGGCACCTCGCGCTTCTCGATCGGCAAGGACAAGATCCACCACTACATGGGGTGTTCGACCTTCGCGAACTTCACCGTTCTGCCCGAGATCGCGCTGGCCAAGATCAATCCCGCCGCCCCCTTCGACAAGGTCTGCTACATCGGCTGCGGCGTGACGACGGGCATCGGCGCCGTCATCAACACCGCCAAGGTGGAGATCGGCTCGACGGCGATCGTCTTCGGCCTCGGCGGCATCGGCCTCAATGTGCTGCAGGGCCTGCGTCTTGCCGGCGCCGACATGATCATCGGTGTCGACATCAACCCGGACCGCAAGGCCTGGGGTGAGAAG
>NZ_AUFB01000012.1 GCF_000426285.1 Rhizobium leucaenae USDA 9039
CCTATGTCGAGCAACAACTCGTCCCGACGCTGCGACCAGGCGACATCGTCATCATGGACAATCTGGGTAGCCACAAATCCGCGCAGATACGCCAGTTGATCAAGGCCGCCGGTGCAAGGCTCTGGTTTCTGCCGCCTTATTCACCTGACCTCAATCCAATCGAGCAGGCCTTCGCCAAGATCAAGCATTGGATGCGAAAAGCGCAAAAGCGCACCGTCGACGACACCTGGCGATATCTCGGCTCACTCGTCCAGACAATCGATCCAGACGAGTGCACCAACTATCTTGTCAATGCCGGATACGCTTCAAACAAAACATGAAATGCTCTAAAAAACTCCGCCGGCGCAGCGCTGGCGGAGTTTTTCGTTTTCGGCGAAATGATTGCCGGCTTACCAGCAGCGATAGCAGCGGCGATAATAGGGACGGCCGTAATAGCCATGATGGTAATGATTGTCGCTGACCGCAGCGCCGACGAGGACGCCGCCGATGATGCCCGCGGCAATACCTGCGGCGGCCTGATTCTCGGCCTGCTGCGCCTGGGCGCGATTGGCCTGATAGGTGGTGCCGACGCAACGGCCGTAACGCTGCGTGCCCGGGCGCAGCCCCTGGGCCTGACAGGTCATTTCAGCACTGGTGGCGGATTGCTCCGGCGTCTGGCAGCTAGACAAAATGGTCGATATGGCGAAAAGACTGATCGCCATGGCAGCACGTATGCGCATATTCCTCTCCGGCAATTTCAAGTGTAGTCCCGACACAGCGCACTACAGCCAGAAGTAAGCGAACACAAGCCTTCTTATACTAACTGGTTAATCAGATAGTATTATCGGTTCGCGGAAGCGCGAAGGCTGATGAATTGGCCGACGCCCAAAAATAAAGGCTCCGGCTTGGAGGCCAAACCGGTCCCCATTCTCGGCGTTTACGGCTATGCCGGCTTACAGCGGCGGCCGTTTCCGAAGTCAGCTTTCCGTCGAAAATCGCTTCCGCTTAGAAGTTTCGCTCGAAACGGAGGATGGCGACGGTATCATCGTTGATGAAATCACAATGCATATAGGTCAATTCCGGCTCGATGAGCAGGTTCTTGACCGGGTTGAACTTTACGTTGGTCCGTGGCCTCGAAAATCTTCGAGAAGGTATAGGCGAGCTGCAGATTCAAATAAGCAAAGCAAACCAATCGGCGCATTATCTCGAACTTCATATGCGAAGAAATAACGCTTACATTTGCTCATATTCTTGGCAATTACTCGAAAATGGCACCTGAAAGCTGCTCCGCTTCTGAAGGGCGTATTTCAGCTATATTGAATGACGACAATAAATAAATACAATCCGCCGGTTGGATATTACCATATCTGCGGTAACCGCAATGGTAGCAGATGACTAGATCAGCGAGAAAAGCCAATGTTTTTCAAAGCGATAAGCATATTTCTTCTCACCGTCGGCATGACCACGGCGGCTATGGCGGCGTCTAACGATCACGGCAGTGATCGCGGCGGTTGGGGCGACAGTCCGGGCGCGGACGACCCTGGCAATTATCGCAACACCATTGTCGGTGATCGGGACGCGAGCGACGCAGAGGAAAAAGACCCGAACGCGTGCTGGACACTACCCCGCTCCGCCGATGGCAAATCGATCGTTGCGCCGAGTCAGGCGAACCCCATTGTTCCTCGCAGGTGCAATTGAGCCGGCGAGGCAGACTATCGGTTTTCTGAGGCGGCCCCTATCTTAACGCACCTGATCGAGCAGTCGCTTGCATTCCAGCAGGTCGTAAAGCGTTTCCTGCAGCAGCGCCCGATCTTCCTTGCCGACGCTCGATTTCCCGATGGAAACATCGGGAGCATCGTCTTCACCGCTGACAAAGTTGAAGAAGCGACGGCTGATCGGCGCCTTGGGACGGCCGACGATCTGGTCGTCGTCGGGAGAGCCGACGCGTGGCTCGGCCACGGGCGGCTCCTGTGCGGTGGCCAACGCCTCTACGCTCGCGAGATCGCCATGACCGACGGCGACGACGAATTTGTTGCCATTGGTTTTCAGAAGCTTCTGAACGCCCTTGATCGTATAGCCATGATCATAGAGCAGATGGCGGATACCGTTCAGCAGATCGACGTCTTCAGGGCGATAGTAGCGCCGCCCGCCGCCGCGCTTCATCGGCTTGATCTGCGGGAAACGGGTCTCCCAGAAACGCAGGACATGCTGCGGCAGATCAAGGTCTTCCGCGACTTCGCTGATCGTGCGAAATGCATCCGGGCTCTTGTCCATCGTCATACTCCCACAGCATGACTCCGGCGCTATCAGGCCAGATCATGCGAAACCGCATATCCGCACCGCAGCTCATCGCGGTACGACTCATCATATTTCAACGGTTTGCCGGGAGAAATTCAAGTCGCCTCTTCAGCTCTTTCACAAGCAAGCCGAAAAATAACCGCGAATGGCGTGGAAAACGGCGTGCCGGCGCACATACCGCCGGCGCCACCAATGTCTGTTTTAGTGGATCAGGAAACGGGATTTGCCGGCCGGGCCTTCGCCTTGCGGCTGGCATGGGCCTTCAGGATACGCGTCTTGAGAACGTTGGACGCCTTGAAAGTCATGACGCGGCGCGGAGAGATGGGCACTTCTTCGCCGGTCTTCGGATTTCGACCGATGCGCTCATTCTTGTCGCGCACCTGAAACGTCGCAAAGGAGGAGAGTTTTACAGTTTCGCCACGCACGATGGCGTTGCAAATTTCGTCGATCACCGTCTCAACCAGTTCCGCTGACTCAGTCCGGGAGAGGCCGACTTTCCGGAATACCGACTCCGCCAAGTCCGCGCGCGTCACTGTCTTGCCAGTCATAGTTCCCCGCCCATATTGCTACGTAATTTTATCTAAGCTGCAAGAGACTATTGCCCTTGCACCAAACGGTCAAGCTCTTGTTAGGAATCGGATTTTAGAGACGCGGCCTACCAGCGCAGCAGGACGGCGCCCCAGGTAAAACCGCCGCCCATGGCTTCCAACATCACAAGATCGCCCTTCTTGATCCGGCCGTCGCCTGCCGCTACGGCAAGCGCGAGCGGGATCGACGCCGCTGAAGTATTGCCATGGAGGTCCACGGTAACCACAACCTTCTCGGGAGCAATTCCGAGCTTTTTGGCCGAGCCGTCGATGATGCGGCGGTTCGCTTGATGCGGCACCAGCCAGTCGAGATCGTCCGCAGTCACGCGTGCTGCTTCGAAGGTCGCCTGGATGACGTCGGTGATCATACCGACGGCATGTTTGAACACTTCCCGGCCGGCCATGTGCAGCACGCCGACCGTTCCCGTCGAGGAAGGGCCGCCATCGACATAAAGTTTGTCCTTGTGTGCGCCGTCGGACCGCAGGCTCGCCGTCAGCACGCCGCGATCGGTGCTGGCGCCGGTCCCCTCGCCTGCTTCGAGGATGAGCGCACCGGCGCCATCGCCGAAGAGGACGCAGGTCGTGCGGTCCGTCCAATCGAGAATGCGCGAAAATGTTTCCGCGCCGATGACGAGCACGCGCTTGGCGATGCCGCCTCGAATGTAGGCGTCGGCGGTGGTCACCGCATAGACGAAGCCTGAACAGACAGCCTGGACATCGAAGGCGAAGCCATGATGCATGCCGAGACGGTTCTGGATGTTCACGGCGGTGGCGGGAAAGGTATTATCCGGCGTCGAGGTGGCGACGATGATCAGGTCGATATCGTCAGCCGTCAGACCGCCATTGGCAAGTGCTGCCCGCGCTGCCTGCTCGCCGAGCGAGGCGGTGGTTTCGCCTTCGCCGGCGATATAGCGCTGGCGGATGCCCGTGCGCTGGATAATCCAATCGTCGCTCGTGTCGACGACTTGCTCCATATCGCGATTGGTCATGACGCGCTTGGGGAGCGCCGATCCAAATCCGCGAACAATTGAACGGATCATTCTTGTTATACCCCGTCGCTCATGCCGCTTCCGGTCCGATCGGCGGCTGCCGTTTGGCATGATATTTTTTCAGATCGTTTTCGATTTTTTGGGTGAGGCCATTCTTGGCCATGTCATAGCCGACATCGATGGCGGCTGCGAAAGCCTCGACATTGGCGCCGCCATGGCTCTTGATGACGATGCCGTTGAGGCCGAGGAAGACGCCGCCATTGACCTTGCTCGGATCGAGCTTCTCGCGCAAAAGGTCGAAGGCGCCCTTGGCGAAGACATAGCCGATGCGGGCGAGCAGCGTGCGCGTCATGGCGGCGCGCAGATAAGCGCCTATCTGCTTTGCCGTACCCTCGGCCGCCTTCAATGCGATATTGCCGGAAAAGCCCTCCGTCACCACCACATCGACCGTGCCCTTGCCGATATCGTCGCCCTCGACGAAGCCGAAATATTCGAGCGATTCGAGATTGGCTTCGCGGATCAGGCGGCCGGCTTCCTTGACATCTTCCTGGCCCTTGATTTCTTCGACACCGACATTCAGGAGGCCAATAGTCGGTCGTTCGATCTCGAAGAGCGCGCGCGCCATGGCACCGCCCATCAAGGCGAAATCGAGCAATTGCTGCGAATCGGCGCCGATGGTCGCCCCCACATCGAGCACGATGCTTTCGCCGCGCAGCGTCGGCCAGATCGCGGCGATCGCCGGACGTTCGATGTTGGCCATGGTGCGCAGGCAGAATTTTGCCATGGCCATCAGCGCGCCGGTATTGCCGGCGGAAACGACGACATCGGCGTCACCAACCTTCACCGCCTCGATCGAGCGCCACATGCTGGATATATAGCGGCCGCGGCGCAGGGCCTGGCTCGGCTTTTCGTCCATGCTGATGGCGACATCGCATTCGTGAAAGACGGATTTTTCCCGAAGTTTCGGATATTTGCCGAGGATCGCTTCGCAACGATCCTTCATGCCGTACATAATGAACGTAATGTCAGGATGCCTATCCAGCGCCTTGGCCGCGCCAGGAATGACAACCTCAGGGCCGAAGTCGCCACCCATTAGGTCAAGAGAAATTCTGATCACGCGTCCCTAGTCCTTTTTGTCCGCCGAGCCCGGCGAATTTGGCGTCAAAATACCGGTTTCTCCCCGCGTTACAACTGAATTGTGTTCAATTGCCAGAGGGGTCTATTCCTTTTTCCAGTCTTTCAGGACAGCGAAAGGCGACGGTTTCTTGTCATCTTCGCCACTGTCCTCGATGTGGCCTTCGAACTCGATACCGGGCTTGCGCGGATAGGGATCGATGGCAAGGGCAGCAAATTCGGTGACGACGGCACCAGCGTCGATCGTATCGCCCGTGAAAGTTTCCGGAAGATCCGGACCGTCGGGGTCGAGCACCATTTCGCCGGCATCCATCGCCGGCGCCCGCGCCAGCTTCGAATCCTCCGGAATGAAGATATGTTCGAAGTCCTCGTCGATCTCCGATTCGACCGGCTCCAAGGTGACCACGCAAGCCTGAACGATCTTCGCGCGGACATTGCCCTTGATGCGGACGCCATCGCGCTTCCAACGGGAAATCTTCAGTTCCGCCGAGAGCTTCTCGACCGAAAGTACGTCCCAAAGCGCAGCTAGGCCGACGAGCTCCCTCTTATCGGCTTCGAGGTGCACATCCACCGGGTTGGCGGAGATATGACCGACCTTCACGAGATAGGAAAAGGGTGTTTCGTCGGAGTTGGGTCTTTTCATTTTTGTCTCCTAGGGTGCGTCTTCGCCGATGGCCTTGCGTGGCGGCTGCGGGAGGGTTGCGGAGCCGGTGGCGATCTCGGATTCGGCGACCCCTGACAGATGCGCCTCGGCCGTCATCATCCAATCCGCCAGGCCAATCATCGATGGGGCTTCCTCGCCTGCCTTGGGATAGATATTGCGCCTGAGGGCAGCGGCCAGTGCGCCGCGGTCGTTCCCATCCATCGCGGCGGCGTAGCTTTCTAGCCGCCCGTAAAACATGCCGGCCAGTTTCTTCATCCGCTTCGGTACGCTGTTGTCGCCGATTCCGAGTTCGCGGATGGAATAATCGATATCCTCGAAAAAGGCATCGACGATTTCCTGGGCAAGCTCCTGGCCGCTGGTTTCCGACGAACGCGTACGGCGGAAAAACAGGATCATCACCGCCGACAGCAGCTCGAAACGGCCCATAACCGTATCCGGCACCTCATAGTCCGTATAGAAAACCGGCTGGCGCGCCATCGCGGTCAGGATGGCATATTGCCTGACGACGATGATCTGGTTGTGATTTCTTTTGCGGAAGAGCCCAAAAATCATGAAAATTCCCGGAATTGGCTCATTCAGAGCGCCCCGTTGCGCTCGGCCTTGTTGCATCCACTTGAAAGCTGGTTTACCGAAGCAGGCGCGAATTGCAATGCCGTTTGTGCCCGCTTCAAAGGTCCCGCCCCAAGCCGTCGTCACTCCCGTGCATGATTGGTTATGAAGAGTGCCGAACAACATCGCTGTGTCTTCCGCAATCGCGGAATGGCCACAATGATGTGCACAGCAAGGTCACATCGGCCGTTGGGCCATCGGTTTGATTCATTAGGGGAGATGAGATGTCGTTGACGAGACGGTATTTCAAGTCTGACAGGACTTTCATCAGCAGTGCCGCTATCGCTCTGGTGATTGCCACCGCGGGGCTCGCGGGCTGCCAGACCAGCGAGGTCATGAACAACGGCTACATCTTCGACCAGCAATCGCTCAATCTCGTGCCTGTCGGCTCGAGCCGCGAGCAGGTGCTGCTTTCGCTCGGCACGCCGTCGACGACGGCGACCTTCGATGGCGAAGTCTTCTACTACATCTCCCAGAAGCGCACGCGCGCCGCGGCCTTCATGAAGCCGAAGCTGGTCGACCAGAATATCCTGGCGATCTATTTCGACAAGGACGGTGTGGTGAAGCAGGAAGCCAACTACACGCTGAAGGACGGCCGGGTCTTTGACATGATCAGCCGTACGACGCCGACCGGCGGCCGCGACATGACCTTCCTGCAACAGATCCTGCAGGGTGGCGGCAACGGCATCAACGGCGCGAAGAACTTCCTCAACAACCTCAACGCCGGCCAATAAGCTGGCGAGATCACATCAAAAAACCCGCGAAGCGCAGGCTTCGCGGGTTTTTCAGTGGTATGGCCCTCGCCCTTATCCGGCGAGAATGGCAAGCAGCAGCAGCGCGACGATATTGGTGATCTTGATCGCCGGATTGACGGCGGGACCCGCCGTGTCCTTGTAGGGATCGCCGACAGTATCGCCGGTGACGGAAGCTTTATGGGCCTCAGAGCCCTTCAGGTGACGCACGCCGTCCTTGTCGACAAAACCGTCTTCGAAGCTCTTCTTAGCATTGTCCCAGGCACCGCCACCCGACGTCATGGAAATGGCGACGAACAGGCCGTTGATGATGACGCCCAGCAGGGAGGCGCCGAGCGCTGCGAAGGCCGAAGCTTTCGAGCCCGAGATCAGCAGCACGCCGAAATAGACGACGATCGGCGCCAGCACCGGCAGCAGCGACGGAATGATCATCTCGCGAATGGCGGCCTTGGTCAGAAGGTCGACGGCCCGGCCGTAATCGGGACGCTCGGTGCCCTTCATGATACCCGGCTTTTCGCGGAACTGCTTGCGCACCTCTTCGACGATCGCGCCGGCTGCACGGCCGACGGCCGTCATGGCGATGCCGCCGAAAAGATAGGGAATCAGGCCGCCGAACAATAGGCCGGCGACGACATAGGGGTTGGAGAGGTCGAACGAAATCGCGCCCACATCTTTGAAATAAGGGAACAGATCGCCATGGGCTGCGAAATATTTCAGATCGTTCGAATAGGCGGCGAAGAGCACCAGTGCGCCGAGGCCGGCCGAGCCGATGGCATAGCCTTTCGTCACCGCCTTGGTGGTGTTGCCGACCGCATCCAGCGCGTCGGTCGATTTGCGTACTTCCGGCGGAAGATGCGACATTTCGGCGATGCCGCCAGCATTGTCGGTAACCGGACCGAAGGCGTCGAGGGCAACGATCATACCGGCGAGGCCGAGCATGGCGGTGACCGCAATTCCGATGCCGAACAGGCCACCGAGCTGATAGGTGGCAAGAATGCCGCCGACGATGACGATTGCCGGGAGCGCCGTCGATTCGAGTGAAACGGCCAAGCCCTGGATGACGTTGGTGCCATGGCCGGTGACCGAGGCCTGGGCGATGGAATTGACGGGGCGTTTGTTGGTGCCGGTATAATATTCAGTGATAACGACGATCAGCGCCGTGACGATCAGACCAACTATACCGCAGGTGAAAAGCCTCGTGCCGGTGACATCGTAGCCTGCCGTGGCGCCGATCGAACCCCAGCCGACGGTCAGCGATGTGGCGACCGCGAGACCGATGATCGACAGGATGCCCGTGGCAATCAAGCCTTTATAGAGTGCGCCCATGATCGAGCCGTTTGCGCCAAGCTTGACGAAGAAAGTGCCGATGATGGAGGTGATGATGCAGGTGCCGCAGACAGCCAGCGGATAGATCATGGCCGAGGCGAGGACCGGCGTGCCGGCGAAAAAGATCGCCGCAAGAACCATGGTCGCCACGACGGAGACCGCATAGGTTTCGAAGAGGTCGGCGGCCATGCCGGCGCAGTCGCCGACGTTGTCGCCGACGTTATCGGCGATGGTCGCGGGATTGCGCGGATCGTCTTCCGGAATGCCGGCTTCCACCTTGCCGACGAGATCGCCGCCGACATCAGCGCCCTTGGTGAAGATACCGCCGCCGAGACGGGCGAAGATCGAAATCAGCGAAGCGCCGAAACCGAGCGCCACCAGGGCATCGATCACGTCGCGCGAGCCCGGCTCATGGCCGAGGATACCGGTCAGCACGTAGAAATAGATGGAGACGCCGAGCAAAGCGAGACCGGCGACCAGCATGCCGGTGATGGCGCCCGACTTGAAAGCGATGTCGAGACCGGCCGACAGGCTATGCGAGGAGGCCTGTGCGGTGCGGACATTGGCACGCACGGAGACATGCATGCCGATGAAACCAGCGGAACCAGACAGAATGGCGCCGATCAGGAAACCGATGGCGGCTTCGCCCGACAGGAGCAGCCAGGCCAGGATGAAAACGATGATGCCGACAATGGCAATGGTTCTGTATTGACGCGCCAGATAGGCTTGCGCGCCTTCTCGGATATAGCCTGCGATTTCCTGCATGCGTGCGTTACCCTGGTCGGCTGATAGCACCGACCGGGTTGCCCAGACGGCGTAGATCACCGAGAGCAGTCCGCACGCGATAACTCCTAAAAGAATCGACATTTCGCTTTTTCCCTCCAAAAAAGCCGGCGGTTCACTCCCCCTCCGGCCGCCTGCGACAACGGCCAGCCCCCTCCTCCCAAGGGGGTCGGCAAATGTGCAAGGGGAGATTGCGTTTGCGAAAACGTCGCGTCAAGACCGCCCGCGGGTAAAACACCCGAAGGAGGTTCAAAAGAATGTCGCTGGCTGAAATGACGCGCGAGCGAAGGAAACGAAAGCGGCGGGAATAAGCACCGGCGCTGACATCGATCCTTATTTCTTGGCTTCGCCGCGAACCTGCTTGGCGATTCGATCGAGCACGGCGTTGACGAGCTTCGGCTCATCCTCTTCAAAGAAGGCGTGGGCAATCTCGACATATTCGGTGACGATGACCGGGACCGGCACGTCCTTTCGGTCGAGAAGCTCGAAGGTGCCTGCGCGCAGGATGGCGCGCACGGTGCTGTCCAGGCGTGACAGTGCCCAATCATCCTGCAGGGCGGAGCCTATCAGCGGATCGAGCCGGGTCTGCTCGCGCACCACGCCGGAGACGATGGAGCGGAACCAGGATGCGTCCGCCTTCAAATAGGTATCGCCGTCCAGCTCCTGCCCGAGACGGTGTGCCTCGTATTCGGCCACCACCTCCAGCACGCCGGTGCCGCCGATATCCATCTGATAGAGCGCCTGAACGGCGGCAAGGCGTGCTGCCCCCCGCTGGTTCGCGGTCTTTGCCGGTCGCTCGTTATCCTGATTGCCCATGAACTTATGCACCCAACTTTTGTTTCAGCGCGATCATCGTCAGCGCTGCGCGGGCGGCGAAACCGCCCTTGTCCTTGTCCGAGCGGCGCGCACGCACCCAGGCCTGATCGTCATTTTCGACCGTCAGGATTCCGTTGCCGATCGCCAGAGATTCGCTGACGGCCAGATCCATCAGCGCACGCGAAGATTCGTTGGAGACGATGTCGAAATGATAAGTCTCGCCACGAATGACCATGCCGAGGGCGACATAGCCGTCATATTCGGTGCCGCCATTGTCGGCGCCGTCGAGCGCCATTGCGATGGCGGCCGGAATCTCCAGGGCGCCGGGCACGGTGACGACGTCGTAGGTCGCGCCTGCTTCTTCGAGCGCAGTCTTGGCGCCGTCGAGAAGAGCGTCGGCCATGTCATCGTAGAAGCGGGCTTCGACGATGAGGATGTGGGCATTGGTAGAGCTGGACATACGTCACCTGCAAGTGAGAGGGCGGGCAGCACCTTGATTAAGGGCGGGTCAAACCACGGCGGGCCGCGCTTGGCAAGTGTTTTTCGGATGCCTGCGCCGATTCTAATCCCGATTAGAGGAACATTGATCTGTGCCAGAAATTGTATCTTCCGCCAGCTCACTCGCTTCGATAATAATTTCGTCCTGGCAGGGAGGAACCTGATGACGGAGAAAACCAGACACGCTGTCAACCTTGGTGAGCTACAGCTCGATCATTGGCAGCAGGGAGATTTTTTTGCGGGCAGCGACGTCTCCTTCGGCGCACTGCTCGGACTGAAGGATCTCGGCATCAGCTATAATGAAGTGCCGCCCGGCAAGTCCGGCTGTCCATTTCACAATCATCACGTCGAAGAAGAACTCTTCGTCATTCTTGAGGGCGAAGGCGAATATCGCTTGGGGAACGAGCGGATGTTGGTCGCGAAGGGCGATGTATTGGGAGCACCCGCCGGCGGCCATGAAACCGCTCATCAACTCGTCAATATCGGCCCGGGCGTGCTGATCTATCTCGTCATTTCGACCAAAGCCCAAACAGAGATCGTCGAATATCCGGGCTCCGGCAAGTTCATGGCGAAAACCAATCGCGCCGGCGAGGCGCCGCAGCACTTCAGATTCATCGGGCGCGAAGGCGGTGCGGTGGATTATTGGGACGGTGAACCGGGAGCATAAAACAGACGCGCATGAATGCAGAAATGGCAGACAAGAAGGAAGCCGCTCTCGCCATGACCATAATTCCGACATTGATGACCGAACGTCTCATTCTCCGCTCCCATCGGCTGGAGGATTTCGAAGAATATACGGCCTTCTGGTCGCAAGAGGACCTTGTCCGCTACATTGGCGGCGAGACGTCGACGCGCGAACAAGCCTGGATACGCCTGTTGCGCTATGCGGGCATGTGGCATCACCTAGGCTTCGGTTTCTTCGCCGTCGAAGAACGTCACAGTGGCCGCTTCATCGGCGAAGTCGGCTTTCTCGACCTGCATCGCGACATGAGCCCGATCACCACGGAAGGTACGTTGGAATCCGGTTGGGGGATCACGCCAGCGCTGCAGGGCAGAGGCTATGCGACGGAAGCCGTCAAGGCCGCAATCGCCTGGGCCGACGACACATTCCCGGGCCGGCGCATGACCTGCATCGTGGATCCGGAAAACAGGCCGTCGCTGCGCGTCGCCGAAAAGGTCGGCTTCCGGCGGATCGGTGAAGTGTTTTACAAGGATAAGCCCAACGTCATGTTCGAACGCTAACGGCGGAGCCGTCAGCGACTGCGAGATACTTTGAATCAGCTTTCGCGGGCCATCGGGAATTCCGCCAGTCGTGCCGCGTAGCGAGCCATGGTATCGACTTCGAAATTGACGAAGTCGCCGGCCTTGCGTTCGCCCCAGGTCGTGACTTCCAGCGTGTGGCGGATCAGGAGTACGTCGAAATCCGCGCCGTCGACGGCGTTGACCGTCAGCGACGTGCCGTCGAGGGCGATCGAGCCCTTGGGCGCGACGAATTTGGCAAGATGGGAAGGAGCACGCAGGCGAAAGCGGGTGGCATCGCCTTCCGTTGTCACAGACAGGATCTCCGCCTTGCCGTCGACATGACCGGAGACGATGTGGCCGCCGAGTTCATCGCCGATCTTCAGCGAGCGCTCGAGATTGATATTGCTGCCGGCCTCCCAGGTGCCGATGGTGGTGAGCCGCAGGGCTTCTTCCCAGGCCTCCACTTCGAACCAGCGGCCGTTGCTGCCGGCTTCAGGCAGGCCTGTCACTGTCAGGCAAATTCCGGAATGAGAGATCGAGGCGCCCATATCGATCGTTGCCGGATCGTAATTGGTGGCGACGCGCAGCTTGATGCCTTCCTTGAGGGGGAAAACGGATTCGACCTTGCCGATATCGGTGACAATTCCGGTAAACATCAAAAACCTCTTTCAAATTCGTCGCAGCGATCATCGCCAAACCGGCTCGCGCGGATATGTCTGAAACTGGGTGGGATATTGGTCTTCGTGATCGGCGATTCAATACCGCCCTCGCCAATGATAGCCGGCCCCTGAAACAGAAGGATGCGATCAACGAGATCGGCGGCGAGGAAACGCTGTGCCGTCCTTGCGCCGCCTTCGACCAGCAAAGTGGAGATGCCGCGCGTTCCCAGCGCTTCAAGCAGTTCCCGCGGTTCGCCGGAATTGGATTGCAGCACTTCGGCGCCGGCGGCATCCAGCGCGGCGCGGCGGCCTATGAAGGCCTTGTCGGTATTCTCATCAAAGGGCGGCGGATCGCCAGCAACGATCATGAGACCATACTGAGGCGCCGTCTTTACGAGCTTGCTGCCGAGCGGAAGCTGAAGCTGCTCGTCGATGACGATGCGCAGCGGCGTACGGCTTTCCAGCCCGGGGAGACGGCAGGTCAATTCCGGGTCGTCGGCCACCGCCGTGCCGATCCCGACGAGAATGGCATCGCTTTCGGCTCTGAGCACCTGCACCTGAGCGCGGGCGATATCACCGGTGATACGCACCTGCCCTGCGCCTGTCTTACCGATCATTCCGTCTGCCGAAACGGCAAGTTTGAGAGTCACATAGGGTCGGTTTTTTGTCTGACGCATGAGGTAGCCGGCCAGCGCGCGCCGGCCTTCCTCTTCGAGAATACCGGCGTCGACCTCGATCCCGGCTTCCCGCAGCAGCGCAATGCCGCGGCCGGAAACGCGTTGATCGGGATCGGTGACGCTGATGACGACACGGGCGACACCGTAGGCGATGAGCGCCTCGGCGCAGGGCGGCGTCTTGCCGTGGTGGGAACAGGGTTCAAGCGTGACGTAGGCCGTGGCTCCCCTCGCCGCTTCGCCGGCCTCGGCCAAAGCCTGCGGCTCGGCATGTGGCCTGCCGCCAAGCGCGGTCACGGCGCGGCCGATGACGGCACCATCTTTGACGATCAGGCATCCGACGGATGGGTTGGTGGATGTTAGCCCCAAATGCCTCCGCGACAGACGGATCGCCGCGGCCATGAAACGCTCGTCTTCAGGCCGCAGCGCCATGGTCAGGGGTCCAGCGGATCGCGGGCGATCTTGGCGTTGATCTCGGTGATCACCTGCTCGAAATCCTCCGCATGCGAGAAATCGCGATAGACGGAAGCATAGCGCACGAAGGCGACGTCATCGAGGCTCTTCAAAGCTTCGAGCACCTGAAGGCCGATTTGTTCCGAACTGATTTCCGTTTCGCCGGAGCTTTCCAGGCGGCGGACGATGCCGGAAACGGCACGTTCGATGCGATCACGGTCGACAGGACGTTTGCGCAGCGCGATCTCGAAGGAGCGCACCAACTTGTCTCGGTCGAAAGGCACTTTGCGGCCGGTCTTCTTGATGACCATCAGCTCGCGCAGTTGCACACGCTCGAAGGTCGTGAAGCGGCCGCCGCAATCCGGACAGATACGCCGCCGGCGGATGGACGTGTTGTCCTCCGCCGGTCGCGAATCCTTGACCTGGGTATCTTCCGAACCGCAATAAGGGCAGCGCATTCGCTCTCCTTAGCCCATGTAGCCGTACATGGGGAAGCGGCCGGTGAGGTTGACCACCTTTTCGCGCACTGCGGCCTCGACGGCGGCATTGCCTTCGTCGGAATTGGCGACCTTCAGACCATCAAGCACTTCGATGATGAGATTGCCGATCTCGCGGAATTCGGCTTCCTTGAAGCCGCGCGTCGTGCCGGCCGGCGTGCCGAGGCGGACGCCGGAGGTGACGAAAGGCTTTTCCGGATCGAAGGGGATGCCGTTCTTGTTGCAGGTGACATAGGCGCGGCCGAGAGCTGCCTCCGCGCGCTTGCCAGTAGCGTTCTTCTTGCGCAGGTCGACCAGCATCAGGTGGTTGTCGGTGCCGCCGGAGACGACGTCGACACCGCCGGAAATCAGCGTTTCGGCGAGCGCCTTGGCATTCTTGACGATCTGCGCCGTATAGTCCTTGAACTCCGGCTGCAGTGCTTCGCCGAGCGCCACGGCCTTCGCAGCGATGACGTGCATCAGCGGGCCGCCCTGGAGACCTGGGAAGACGGCCGAGTTGAACTTTTTCGCCAGATCCTCGTCATTGGTGAGGATCATGCCGCCGCGCGGGCCGCGCAGCGACTTGTGGGTCGTGGTCGTAGCAACATGGCAATGCGGGAACGGCGACGGATGCTGGCCTCCGGCAACGAGACCGGCAATATGGGCCATATCGACCATCAGGTAAGCGCCGACGCTGTCGGCGATCTCGCGGAAGCGCTTCCAATCCCAGATGCGGGAATAGGCGGTGCCGCCGGCGATGATCAGCTTCGGCTTGTGCTGCTCGGCCTTGCGCTGCACTTCATCCATGTCGAGCAGGTTATCACCTTCACGCACGCCGTAGGAAACGACGTTGAACCACTTGCCGGACATGTTGACCGGCGAACCATGCGTCAGGTGGCCACCCGAATTGAGGTCCAGGCCCATGAAGGTGTCGCCCGGTTGCAGCAGCGCCAGGAAGACGGCCTGGTTCATTTGCGAACCGGAGTTGGGCTGGACGTTGGCGAAGTTGGCGCCGAACAGCTTCTTGGCGCGCTCAATGGCGAGCTCTTCGGCGATATCAACGAACTGGCAGCCTCCATAATAGCGCTTGCCCGGATAGCCCTCGGCATATTTGTTCGTCATGATCGAACCCTGCGCTTCCAGTACGGCGCGGGAAACGATGTTTTCCGAGGCAATTAGTTCGATCTCATGCCGCTGACGACCTAATTCCTTGCCGATCGCACCAAAGATTTCCGCATCGGTATCTGCGAGCGAGCGATTGAAGAAGAGTTCGGTTGAAGCATTGGTCATCGTGGGAGCTCCTGAACGGGCCGGAACGGCAATGGAGACGGTATTAGCGTCAGGGTCGCCCGAGAGCAATACAATCAGCGACATTTGCTGGGCATTCTACGATGAGGTCCCCAGCAAAGGAAAAGCCGCATCCGAGGACGCGGCTTTCCGAGACTATCGCCGCTGTGGCGCCGGATTATTGAACCGGCTGCTCCATGCCCTGCGTCGTATCCAGCGCTAGCTGGGAATTGCCGTCGAGCTGATAAATATCGTCCCGGAACTGAACGATGCCGTTGCCCGCGCCCCATGCGGAGATGTAGACGAAATAGACCGGAACTTCCGTCGCCAGTGTGATCGGCGTGTTGACGCGGGTGGAAATCACCTGCTCGATGTGCTGGCGCGGCCAGCCCGGTGTTTCGGCAAGCAGCCAGGTCGTCAGGTCCCGCACGTTCTGCACGCGCACGCAGCCCGAGCTGTCGAAGCGCATCAGCTTGTTGAACAGGCCTTGTTCCGGCGTGTCGTGCATATATTCGTTGTTGGGGTTATGGAAGTTGATCTTCGTGGACGCCATGGCGTTGTTCTTGCCCGGGTCCTGGCGGAACATCAAATCCGGCGCCTTGTCCGAATTCCAGTCGATCGTCTCAGGCGCAACTTCCTGGCCCTTGCCGTCGAGAAGGCGGATGTTGTTCTTCGTCAGGTAGGTCGGATCCTTGCGCATCAGCGGCACGATGTCCTTGACGATGATGGAGCGCGGCGCGGTCCAATACGGATTGAGAATGACCTCGTAGATCTTCGAGTTGATAAGGTGCGTCGGGCGAGAGATGCGGCCGACGATCGCCTCATGACGCAGCGCCACCCGACCGTCCTCAACGGCTTCGATATAGGTCGCCGGAACATTGACCATGACGTGACGGCGGCCGAGATCGGCCGGGAATGTCTGCAGGCGAACGAGGTTGGTGTTCAATTGCTGCAGGCGCACCTCGGCGGGAATGTTCATCGCCTTCAGCGTGAACTCGCCGATAACGCCATCCGGCGGCAGGCCATGGCGGGCCTGGAAGCGCTTGACGGCGCCGTCGACGTAGGAATCGAACGCCGAGGACATGCCGGCTTCCTTCGGCAGGTCGCCGGTGACCATCAGGCGCTGGCGCAGAGCCTGCACGGAAGGATCGGTGACGCCAAGCTGGAGCTGCTGCTCACCCGGATTGATCTGCGGCCAGCCGCCACTCGCAGCGATGCTCTGATACTGGGCGATCGCCTGCTGGATGTTGGGTACGGAATCAGGCCCGAGGATCGGCGTGTTGGAAACAACCGCTGCGGCGGTGCGCGCGGCGGCCTTCGCATCGAACTGATCGTCCCAGTTGCCGCGAGCACGATTGTTGATCAGCGCATCGAGAGGCGTCTGGTCCTGTGCAAAAGCCGGGGCTGCCAAGGCGGCCACGCCAAAAGTTGCCGCAGACCGCAGGAAGGAGCGGCGCGAGAAGGGTTCAATTCCGGTTTTCTTCGACATATCCCACCGTTCGACGCTGCGACCAAATTCATCCGCAGCCAAGATAGAAAGCAGTAAATTACTGCAGCTCGCGCCAAGTAACGCAGGTCCTTATCAATCCGTTGCCTTAGAGCACCACTAAAACTTCGCTCCGGACCATCACAATATTGCGAGCCCAAAGCGCTAAGGCATGAAGATCAAGACTTGAAAAGCGCCGTTTGCCGTTCGTTTCCGCTGTCATAGCAATATGGCCAATTCGTGTCGCCCGGCATGAAACTTGCTTTGGCCTGCCGTAGCGGAGGAAACACCATTTTGCGTTGCTAAAATACCACTAAATGATTGTGGTTCATACCGTTTGCTCATCCGCCGTCAATGGCGCAGACGCAGCATACACGGTGTGCAACGCAACGTCGCAGCGGTGGCGTGGCAAAAAGCGCACAATTGTAAGCTGGCAAAAGATTCAAGCCAGACACGCAGGGAACGTGTCCGGCTTGCTTTGCTGGAGAGTCAAGCGGCAGCTCCGCCGCCGTGACTTACAGGCGATAGAGGATCTGATCGTTCCAGAAACGATCGAGGCGCTGCAGGAGCTTGTTCATCTGGGTGAACTCGTCGGTGCCGATGCCGCCGACCTTGTCGATGGAGGCGATGTGGCGCTCGTAGAGTTTGGCGACGGTTTCGGCGATGTCCTGGCCGGTTTCCGTCAGGCTGATGCGGACCGAGCGGCGGTCAATGCGCGAGCGCTGGTGGTTGATGAAGCCGAGGTCGACCAGCTTCTTGACGTTGTAGGATACGTTGGAACCGAGGTAGAAACCGCGGGAGCGCAGTTCGCCGGCCGTCAGTTCGGAATTGCCGATGTTGAAGAGGAGCAGCGCCTGGACGGCGTTGACGTCGTCGCGGCCTTGGCGGTCGAACTCGTCCTTGATAACATCGAGGAGACGGCGGTGGAGGCGCTCCACCAGGTGGAGCGATTCCATATACAGACCGCGGATATCTTCGATCTGCTGGTCCCGAGCATTCGCAACTGCCTGCGGCTTGATTTTCGTGTTCATCATGACTTGGCCTCACTGTTTTGTTTGGCGGTGTCGTTTTCTTCCCGCCTTGAGTGAGACCCTATCGAATACACATAAAATTCTACTTAAACTGCAGGCTTAACAGCACCTTACCAGGAAGTCTTGGTGTCTCAGGGTAAATCAACCATTACCTGCTGCTCGCGCCGGCGCTTTTCCAGCCAGAGCAAAATACGGAAAATACAGTAGAGCACGGCGACGCCTGCATGCAGGATTACGATCAATGGATTCGACCCGAAAATCTGCGGCCAGAGGCCATACATCAGCGCCTGACTGCCGGCCGCCAGCACCCAGATAACCGGGCCCCAGGAGACCGTCAGCCACAGGCCGAGGGCTGCGACGGGGAAGACGACGGCGAGGCCTGCACCCGCCACCTTCCAGGGCAGATTGAGAAGATCGAAACGCGCCTGGCCGTCCAGCGAATAGCCGACCAGCATCGACCAATATTGCAGGCCAAGCCAGAGACAGGCGATGGCAATCAGCCGCAGGAACAGCACGAACAGAATGTCCGTCAACGTGTTCTTGGGTATGGTCGGAGAATCGGGTTCCATGCGCGAACAATAAGTAGAAGGCCAAAGGCCCGCCAGCGCTATAATGGCTGCGGCCTTTCGCCGGGTTTTGAATCCTGGGGACAGCGTGATAGGTACGCTGCCGACAACTGAGGCCATAGATAGACTAAAAAGGATGGCGGCACCATGCAGGACAAGACGCATCTTGTTGACGAGATCACCGGACATCGGCGCATGCGGCGCAACCGCAAGGCCGACTGGACGCGCCGCCTGGTGCAGGAAAATCGCCTGACCGTCGACGACCTGATCTGGCCGATCTTCCTCATCCCCGGCAGCGGTATTGCCGAGCCGATCCCGGCCATGCCCGGCGTCTTCAGATTGACCGTGGACAAAGCCGTAGAAGCCGCAAAAGAGGCGGCTGACCTCGGCATTCCCGCGCTCGCCACCTTCCCGAATATCGAAATGGAGCTGCGCGACGAGACCGGCTCAAACAGCCTGGAAAAGAACAACCTCATCAATCTCGCCACCGCCGCCATCAAGAAAGCCGTGCCGAACATCGGGGTCATCACCGACGTTGCCCTCGACCCATTCACCAGCCATGGCCATGACGGCATTTTGCGAGGCGACGAAATCGTGAATGACGAGACCGTCGAACAGGTGGCGCGCGCCGCCGTCTACCAGGCCGATGCCGGTGCCGATATCATCGCGCCTTCGGAAATGATGGATGGGCGCATCGGCGTGATCCGGCATGCGCTCGACGCCGCTGGTCACCAGAGCGTCGGTATCATGAGCTACGCCACCAAGTTCAGCTCCGCCTTCTACGGTCCCTATCGCGAGGCGATTTCGACCGGCGGCCTGCTGAAGGGCGACAAGAAAACCTATTATATCGATCCGGCCAACGGCACCGAGGCGGTGCGCGACGCCGCGCTCGACGTCGAAGAAGGCGCCGACATGCTGATGGTCAAGCCGGGCCTGCCCTATCTCGACATTTGTTGGCGGCTGAAGGAGGCATTCGGCCTGCCAACCTTCGCCTACCAGGTTTCCGGCGAATATTCGATGATCAAGGCCGCCGCTGCCAACGGCTGGATCGACGGCGAACGGGTGATGCTGGAAACGCTGCTCGCCTTCAAGCGCGCCGGCTGCGACGGCATTCTCACCTATTTCGCACCGGAAGTGGCGAGACTGCTGGCAAAGAGGTAATTGCCGGCCACAAAGCTTATTGCATTTGCCGGACCCCACACCATATGTTCGGCAAATGTTTCCTAATGCGCCGCGCGTCCCGCTGGATGCGCAAAGGTTGCACCAGGAATCGTTAACTGCGCATAGGCCTTTCCTTAAATCGGAACGATTGAAGGGATTATGCGCGAAGGAGAAAGACATGAGCCTGAACCCAACCCCGCTTTATGCAGCACCGGACGACTGGCGCGCCTATAGTGGTGTGCTGAGCCGGCGCATCTTCGCTTTCATCCTCGACTATGTCATCGTCGGCCTGCTCTGCATTCCGGCAGCAATCGTGC
Source organism: Rhizobium leucaenae USDA 9039 (assembly GCF_000426285.1). Taxonomy (GTDB): domain Bacteria; phylum Pseudomonadota; class Alphaproteobacteria; order Rhizobiales; family Rhizobiaceae; genus Rhizobium; species Rhizobium leucaenae. Next base: position 19,788 of record NZ_AUFB01000012.1, read on the forward strand.
TGTTCTTCGTCTCGATCCTGACGCTTGGGCTCGGCTTTCTGCTCTACCCTGCCCTCTTCATCATCGTCGCGGGCCTCTATTTCGGCTGGACGCTCGGCGGACCGCATCAGGCCTCGCTCGGTATGCGCGCCATGGGCATCGCCATGGTGCGGATCGATGGCCGGCGGATGGATTTTCTCACCGCGATCGTGCATCTCGCGCTGTTCTGGATCCTGAACTCCGTCCTCACACCGCTCATCCTGCTTGCAGGCCTGTTCATCGAACGCAGCCGGCTGGTGCATGACCTGCTCCTCGGCACGGTCATCGTCCGAACGGCGTAAACCTTGGCTATTCCGCTCAACGTCGTACCAACGATTTGGTCGTCCACCCTATCACCCTAACGAAGCCCGCTTGCTTCTGAAGAAGCTGGGAAACTATGACCTTGGACGAAGGACATAGTTGACGTTTTCTAAACTTGGGCCATGCTTGTGAGAAGTCGAATGCCGAATGGAAGGTTGATCAACGGCAGATGAACACGCAGTCGACGCCATCCCCGCAGTTTTATCTGACGGCACCGGCCGCCTGCCCGTACCTGCCGCGTGAGATGGAGCGTAAAGTCTTCACCCATCTCGTCGGGCCGCGCGCGGCGGAAATGAACGATATATTGACCCAGGGCGGCTTTCGCCGCTCGCAGAATATCGCTTACCGCCCCGCTTGCGAATCCTGCCGCGCCTGTATTTCCGTTCGCATTCTGGCTCAGGAATTTGAGCCGAGCCGGTCGATGAAACGCGTGCTGTCGTCCAATAGCGATATCATCGCCACCGAATTTCCGGCGCAGCCGTCCAGCGAGCAATATTCGCTCTTCCGGCGGTATCTCGACTATCGTCATCAGCAGGGCGGCATGTCCGACATGACCGTGCTCGACTACGCGATCATGGTCGAGGATACCCACGTCAACACCCGCATCATCGAATATCGCCGGCGCGAAGAAGGTTCCGGGCTGGAGCAGCGGCCGAAAGGTGAACTGCTGGCGGCCGCATTGACCGACGTGATGAGCGATGGGTTGTCCATGGTCTATTCCTATTTCAATCCCGATCTCGATCAACGTTCGCTCGGCACCTTCATGATTCTCGATCATATCAAGCGGACCAAGGCGCTGGGACTGCCGCACGTCTATCTCGGCTATTGGGTCAAGGGCTCGCGAAAGATGGACTACAAGACGCGGTTTCAGCCGCAGGAGCACCTGACGCCGCGCGGCTGGGAACGCTTCAATCCCGCCGATGTCAGCGAAGCTCCTTCTCGCTAAATGGTCTCCCATCTCTCGGATCATAAAAAAGGCTTGCTGCTGACCACCATCGGCGGTCTTACGCTGTCAATGGATATTCCGCTGATCCGGCTTTCCAGCGGCGACGTCTGGTCCGTGCTGTCGGCGCGCAGCCTTGCGACGATCGTGGTGGCGCTTGCCGCCTTGGTCGTCATCCGCCGCGTTACGGGATCGTTGCGCAACACGCTGCCGGGCTGGATCGGGCTTCCCGTCGGCCTCTTCTACGGCCTGACGACCATCACCTTTCTTCTCGCCATCTATTATACGACGGCGGCGAATGTGGTGTTCATCATCGCTCTCAATCCGATGTTCGCAGCACTGCTCTCCTGGATTTTCCTGAAGGAGCGCCCGGCCCTTTCCACCATCGTCACCATGATCGCGATGATCTTCGGCGTCGGCCTGATCGTTCGGGACGGCATGGAAGGCGGTCATCTCCTCGGCGACGCGCTGTCGGTTCTTGCTTCTTTTTCGATCGCCTGTGCGATTACAATAGGCCGGGCATCACGCAGGGACATGGGCTTCGCGTCTCTGTTGTCCGCCATTATCCCTGCCGCAGTCGGGCTCTACCATGTCATGCCCTCGGCCATCGTAATCGACCATCCCGGCTGGATCCTACTGGACGGCGCGATCCTGATGCCCCTCTCCTTCTGGTGCCTTGCGACTGGCACACGCTTTCTCTCGGCCCCGGAAGTGGCGATGTTCTATCTACTGGAAACGGTCCTGGCGCCGATCTGGGTCTGGCTGATCTTCGCCGAAGCGCCAAGCAACATGACGCTCGCCGGCGGACTCGTGCTCATTGTGGCGCTGGCGGCGCACTCGCTATGGCAGGTGCGAGTCAGGGCGAGGCTGGCGGCTGCGGGCTAACGAACTCCATATTGCGGCAGTCAATTTGAGGTGTTATAACGGCGTTATTACATCAGGAGCAGAACCATGAACGTCGTGATCCGCAAGATTGGCAATTCTGAAGGCGTGATTATTCCGAAGGAAGTTCTTCACCGACTCGGGTTGAAAAATGGCGACGCTTTGGAAATTCGCGAAGTAAACGGCAATATCGAATTGGTTCCCGAGCGCGCCGATCTCGCCGAACAATTGCGGGCGGCAAGGCTCGGGATGCAAAAGTATCGTGCAGCTTTGAGCGAGCTCGCGAAATGAATGAATACAAGTGGCTGTCACGCGAAGCCATTGAAATCATGCATCACGAGCAGCTCGCTGAGCATGGCGGATTGCCGAGGTTAAAAGACGAAAACGCGTTAGAGGCCGCTATCGCCCGTCCGTTGAACAAGGCTGCATATGGCGAGAATGATCTCTTCGCTCTCGCTGCGGCTTACCTTTACGGCATCGTGCGGAATCATCCTTTTTCCGATGGGAATAAACGAACGGGATATCTGGCGGCTTTTACATTTCTCTACATCAACGGCTATCTGATTGAAGCGGACGATGGAATGATCGTGGCCTTTGTACTAGGCGTCGCTGCTGGAGAAATCGACGAAACGGGAGCGACGCGCTTCCTCAGAGACTTCTCCATACCACTGGTCGACTGATCGAAAATCTTTCCATCACACCATCCGACCGTTTTACTACCGCTCAGCGCATCCGGCGCTACAATCGGCCTACCGGGTCGATTGCTCGCCGACCGCTCCTAGCCCGAAAACCTGCCGCTTCTCGGGAAGCCCTTCGGCACTCCCCGGCCGGCCGAGGCGCGGTCGCCAAGCCATTCTATCAGCTCGTCCTTGGTCTTCGTGAACGTGCGGCCGGCGCTGTCTTCCCATGTCAGGCCATCGGCGATGGCGAAGCACTTGATATCGCCGACGCCTCCATCCTTGTAGCGCTGCAGGCGTACGCCCTTGCCGCGTGACATTTCCGGGATCTGCGACAGCGGGAACACCACCATCTTTCGGTTCTCGCCGACAACGGCGACGTGATCGCCCGAGACCGGCACGAGCAACTTCGTCTCATCCGGCGTCGTCAGGTTCATGATCTGCTTGCCCTTGCGGGTATTGGCGACCAGTTCGATTTCGGGCACGATAAAACCGTTGCCGGCGGTCGAGGCGACCAATTGCTTGCGCTGCGGATCGTGGACGAAGGCGGTGAGCACATCCTGGTCGTTTTCCATATCGACCATGATCCGCAGCGGCTCGCCATGGCCACGGCCGCCGGGTAGCTTGTCACCGCCAAGCGTGTAAGCCTTGCCGCCGGTCGTAACGATCAGGATCTTGTCTGTCGTCTGCGCCGGGAATGCCACCTTCAGGCCGTCACCCTCCTTGAAGGTGAGCGTCGACGTATCGGAGATGTGGCCCTTCAGCGCACGAATCCAGCCCTTTTCCGAGACGACGACTGTGATCGGTTCCTTCTCGATCATCGCCTGCTGGACCGCAGCCTCATCGGTTTCCGGTGCTTCGGCGAATTGCGTGCGGCGGCGGCCAAGCTCGGTCGCCTTGGCAAATTTCTTCTTCACCTCGCCGATTTCCCAGGCGACTGTCTGCCACTGCTTCTCTTCCGAGGCGAGCAAGGCCTCGATATCGGCCTTCTCCTTGGTCAGGCCGTCGAATTCCTTGCGGATCTCGAATTCCTCGAGCTTGCGCAGGGAGCGCAGCCGCATGTTGAGGATCGCTTCGACCTGATTGTCCGTCAGACCGAACCGCACCATCATCACGGGTTTCGGCTCATCCTCCTCACGGATGATGGCGATGACCTCATCGATGTTGAGGTAAGCGATCAGGAAGCCGCCGAGAATTTCCAGGCGTTTTTCGATAGCCGCGAGCCGGAAGCGCGAGCGGCGCAGCAAAACTTCGCGCCGATGATCCAGCCACTCCTTCAGCACGTCGTTCAGCGCCATGACCTTCGGAATGCGGCCCATGGAGAGAACGTTCATGTTGAGCGGAAAGCGGCTTTCCAGTTCCGTCAGCTTGAACATCGATTCCATTAGAATCGTCGGATCGACGGTGCGGCTCTTCGGCATCAAAACGACGCGGATATCCTCGGCGGACTCATCGCGAACGTCCTCAAGCAGCGGCAGCTTGCGCGCCAGCAGCAGCTCGGCGATCTTTTCGATCAGCCGCGACTTCTGCACCTGGAACGGAATTTCGGTAATGACGATCTGGTAGCCGCCCCGGCCGAGATCTTCCGTTTCCCATTTGGCGCGGACGCGGAAGCCGCCGCGGCCGGTCTTATAGCTTTCGATGATGCTGTCGCGGCCGTCGATGATGATGCCGCCAGTCGGGAAATCCGGACCGGGAATGAACTCCACCAGCTTTTCGACGGTCGCGTCGCGATCACGGATCAGATGCAGCGCAGCATCACAGAGTTCGTGGGCGTTGTGCGGCGGGATGGAGGTCGCCATGCCGACAGCGATGCCCGAGGAGCCGTTGGCGAGCAGGTTGGGGAAAGCGCCGGGCAGCACGACCGGCTCGGAATTCGACTCGTCGTAGGTATCCCGGAAATCCACGGCATCCTGATCGATGCCTTCAAGCAGCAGTTCGGAGACCGCCGTCATCTTGGATTCGGTGTAACGCATGGCGGCGGGGCTGTCGCCGTCAATGTTGCCGAAATTGCCCTGGCCGTTGACCAGCGTATAGCGCTGCGAGAAATCCTGCGCCAGGCGGGCCAATGCGTCATAGATCGACTGGTCGCCATGCGGGTGATAGTTACCCATCACCTCACCGACGATCTTGGCGCATTTGCGGAAGGCGGAGGTCGGGCGCAGGCCCATCTCGCTCATCGCATAAACGATGCGGCGATGGACCGGCTTCAGACCATCGCGAACATCCGGCAGGGCGCGATGCATGATCGTCGACAAGGCATAGGCCAGGTAGCGCTCTTCGAGCGCCGCCTTGAGATCGACCGGAAGGATGCTGTCGTCGTCGCCGCCACCGGGCGGTAAAAGATTTTGTCCCATGGCCCTTGACTAGCGGAGAAGCCGATTCCCGGCAAGAAATCAGTGGAAAGCACTTGTGGATGACGCCTCAGTTCAAGCACGATTGGACGTAACGTTAGACACAATTCTCGTGCATATATTTGCCATCGCCATTGCCATTGGAATTTTAGACGAACGTGAATATAACTCGCGGCAGTACACGCAAAATATGTACGCCCGCTACACCAGCTCAATGAGGAAAAGCCATCATGACTTTCTATCGGACAACACGGCTGATGCTGTCCAGTGCCGCCATACTGTCTTTCGCCAGCTCCGCTTTCGCGCTGGACGGTAACGATCTTCTGAAGAAGATCAATGACGCCTACCCTCAGCAAAGCGGTTCGATCGCCGCCGAGAGCATCGACGTCAGCGGTACGACGGTGACGTTGAAAGGCGTAAGCGTCAAACCGGCCGGCGCAGCCGATGGCATTAAGCTGGGCGACATCACATTGACCGGCGTCGCGGAAGCGGGTGGCGGCTACACTGTCGATCAGGTCGCCTTTCCCAACGTCGCCACGACCAAGGACGGCGTTACCATCGCAGCTTCCGACCTCAAGATGAATGGCGTCGAAATCCCCGCCGACGTAACCAAGGGCGATCTTGATTCTCTGCTATTTTACAAGAGCGCGCATGCCGGCTCCCTTTCCTTTACGCAGGATGGCACGCAAGTCTTCGCAATCGCCAATGCGGACGCCACGCTGAACAAGCGTGCCGACAAGTCCGGCCTCGATTTCGATACCGAAGTAAACGGCGTCAAGGTCGATCTCAGCAAGGTCGACGATCCGCAGGCCAGGGAGGCGATCAGCCAGCTCAACTTGCAGCAGCTCGACGGCAAGATCGCCATGAAGGGTAGTTGGGAGATGGCTCCCGGCAAGATCGACATCACCGAATATTCCTTCGACTTCAAGGATGTGGGCAAGCTGGATATCGCGCTTAGCCTTTCCGGCTATACACCTGCCTTCGCCAAATCGCTCCAGGATGCGCTCAAGACCGTTCGCTCCAATCCGAACCAGCAGGATGCGCAGCAATCCGCCGGTCTTGCCATGCTCGGTCTTCTGCAGCAGTTGACCTTCAACAGCGCACAGATCCGCTTCGACGACAGTTCGATCACGTCCCGCGCGCTCGAATTTGCCGGCAAGCAGCAGGGCGTTTCCGGAAAGCAGTTGGCCGACACGCTGAAGGCGATGACGCCGATCATGATGGCGCAGCTCAACATTCCGGAGCTGCAGAATGCCGTTTCCGCCGCCGTCACCGCCTATCTCGACAATCCGAAGAGCCTGACCGTCAAGGCTTCGCCGGACAAGCCGGTGCCGCTGCCGATGATTATAGGCGCCGCCATGGGCGCCCCGCAGTCGATCCCGCAGGTCATCGGCCTCAAGGTTTCGTCCAACGATTGATTGAAGTCTAGATCCTCACAATCAGCAACCCGGCGATTTCGGTCGCCGGGTTTTCATGCGGCAGATGCACCTGATTGGCTGAATTCGATGATCAATAAAAAACCCGGCGACCGAAATCGCCGGGTTTTGCATGTCCATCGAAGCCCGCGGGGACCTCAATCCTTCTTGACCGGCGGCACCGGGCGGATCGCCAGTTCGCGCAGTTGCGTCGGCGTTGCCGGCGACGGAGCGCCCATCAACAGATCCTGCGCCTGCTGGTTCATCGGGAATAGCGAGATTTCGCGAAGGTTCTTGGCGCCGACCAGCAGCATGACGATGCGGTCGATGCCGAAGGCCGCACCACCATGCGGAGGCGCGCCATATTGGAAGGCGCGGTAGAGACCGCCGAAGCGTTCTTCGACATCAGCCTGGCTGAGGCCGACCTTTTCGAAGGCGGCGACCATGGTTTCCGGCGACTGGTTACGGATCGAGCCGGAGGCAATTTCGAAGCCGTTGCAGACGGCGTCGTACTGGAAAGCCTTGATCGTGAGCGGATCCTGGGTCTGCAGCGCTTCAAGGCCGCCCTGGGGCATCGAGAACGGGTTGTGCGCGAAATCGACCTTCTTCTCTTCTTCGCTCCATTCGAAGAAGGGGAAGTCGACGATCCAGCAAAGCTCGAAACGATCGCGGTCGACTAGGTTCAGCTCCTCGCCAGCCCTGGTGCGGGCTTCGCCGGCAAACTTGTAGAACTTGTCCGGATCGCCGGCGACAAAGAAGCAGGCGTCGCCATCGCCGAGGCCAAGCTGGGTGCGGATCGCATCGGTGCGCTCCTCGCCGATGTTCTTGGCAAGCGGGCCGGCGCCTTCGAGCTTCTCGCCTTCCTTGCGCCAGAAGATATAGCCGAGGCCGGGCTGGCCCTGGCTCTGCGCCCAGGCGTTCATGCGGTCGCAGAAAGCTCTGGAGCCGCCGGTCTTGGCCGGGATCGCCCAGACCTGAACCTTCGGGTTCGAGGCGATCATATTGGCGAAGACCTTGAAGCCGGAACCGGCGAAATGGTCCGTGACAGCCTCCATGACGATCGGGTTGCGCAGGTCCGGCTTGTCGGAGCCATACTTGCGGATGGCTTCGTCATAAGGGATGCGCGGCCATTCCTTGGTGACCGGCTTGCCTTCGGCAAACTCTTCGAACACCTGGGTCATCAGCGGACCCATGGTGTTCCAGACGTCTTCCTGGGTGACGAAGCTCATTTCGAGGTCGAGCTGGTAGAATTCGCCCGGCAGACGGTCGGCGCGCGGGTCCTCGTCACGGAAGCACGGCGCGATCTGGAAATAACGGTCGAAGCCGGCGACCATCAGGAGCTGCTTATACTGTTGCGGCGCTTGCGGCAGGGCATAGAAGGTGCCGGGATGGATGCGGCTCGGCACCAGGAAGTCGCGTGCGCCTTCCGGCGACGAGGCCGTCAGGATCGGCGTCGTATATTCGGTGAAGCCGACTTCGCCCATATGGCGGCGCATGGAGGAAATCACCTGCGTGCGCTTGACGATGTTCCGGTGCAGCGTTTCGCGGCGCAGGTCGAGGAAGCGGTACTTCAGGCGCACGTCTTCCGGATAGTCCGGCTCGCCGAAGACCGGCAGCGGCAGCTCCTTGGCGGCGGAGAGCACTTCGATCTCCTGCGCATAAAGCTCGATCTCGCCCGTCGGCATGTTCTTGTTGATCGTGTCTTCGGTACGGGCCTTCACTAGGCCGTCGATGCGGACAACCCATTCGCCGCGCACGGTCTCGGCCAGCTTGAAGGCCGGAGAATCCGGATCGGCGACGACCTGGGTGATGCCGTAGTGATCGCGCAGGTCGATGAAGAGCACGCCACCATGATCTCGGACGCGATGAACCCAGCCGGAGATGCGGACGGTCGAACCGACGTCGGACTTGCGCAGGGCGGCGCATGTGTGGCTGCGATAGCGATGCATAGTATATATCCTGGACTTGGCGGACGGTGGCGAAAGGACACGCAGACCCCTCGCCCGCCGACGAGAAAATCGGGCGGAAAAGCGCATGGTGCGCCTGATTTGTCAAGGCTCGAACGCATGGCCCTTCTCGCCCTTGGCGGGCGTGAAAGCAAAAACTTAGGCTTAGACGAGGGCTCGTCCCTCTTCTAAGTCTTAGTTTTTGCAAGAGAGGGGGAAGGCATGGACGTACAAAACTCTTGAACTAGGTTAAGCAAGAAGCGGACCCCCGCTCTTGCAATTTCAATGGCTTAGAAATTGCGTCAAGCTTTTGAGAGTGTGGAACTTCCTATAACGCAATTCCTAAACCAGTGAAATTGCTTTCACGCCCGCCAAGGGCGAGACAGGCCTCGAACTTGCCTCGCGCTCCAGTTCATTCTCCGGTGTTTTTCAGTTCAGGCAGGATCGTCAGGCAAACACCATCAAGATTCGTAACGACTTCATGGTTCCAGACCCGGAAAATGCGAAAGCCCTGATCGATAAAATATTCGTCCCTTATACGGTCTGTCGCGCTTTCAGCGTGCTGCGCACCATGGACCTCGACGATCAATCGCGCTTCGAAACATACAAAGTCCAGGATATAGCCATCGAATGGAACCTGCCGTTTGAATTTTGAATCCTTCAAGTTGCCTACCCCGCAAGGCCTGCCAAAGCATATTCTCGGCCTTGGTGGCATCGCCGCGCATCGCTCTGGCGAATTGCCGATGTCGATCAGGAACGCTGCGATGCAAGAGTTCTCTCGTGTTCGTTACTATCGCCAAAAGCATGGCGCCAAATAGATTTCTAGCATTACGAGAATTATCCGCCAACGGCCACCACCCGCTTCAGTAGTTGATGCGGCAATTCAGCCACCCCAACGCTATTGCTGAAGACCACAGTCAACTTTAAACAGGCTTACCTACCCCGCGCCTCCGGAGCCTCGCATGCCCATTCTTACCCGCCGCAATCTTCTGCAAGCCTCGGCCGTTGCCGGTGCCTATGGTGTAGGGCTCGGCATCGCCGGCAGGTTTGGCGGCAAAGCTATGGCGGCCCCGGAGCCGCAGGTGCTGAAGACCGCAAAGATCCAAGCCAATTTGATGGATGCCGGGGTGACCAAGGATGTCCTGACCTATGGCGACGCCGGCATGCCGCCGGTCGTGCGCATGAAGAAGGGCGAGCCCTTCGCGGCACGCCTTATCAACGGCATGGACGATCCGACGACAATTCATTGGCACGGCATTCGCCTGCCGAACAAGATGGACGGCGTGCCCTTCCTGACGCAGCCTTACGTCTATGCGGGCGATCATTTCGACTACGCCTTCACGCCCCCGGACGCTGGCACCTTCTGGTATCATCCGCATTGCAACACTCTGATCCAGATGGGACACGGCATGACCGGGATCATTGTCGTGGAAAATCCGAAGGATCCGGCCTTTGATTCGGAAATCGTTCTCAATTTGCGCGATTGGCGGCTCGGTGGCGACGGCCAGTTCATTGCTCCATTCCGGCCGCGCGATTCCGCCAAGTCGGGTACCTATGGGACGGTGCGGACGGCCAATTGGCAGCAGCAGCCGCAATATGAGGCGCCATCTGGCGGGCTGGTGCGGCTGCGCCTTGCCATCACCGATGTTACGCGCATCTATTCTTTCCGCGTCGACGGAGCCGAGGCGACGGTGATCGCCATCGACGGCAATCCGGTGCCGCAGCGCTTCACGCTCGATTTGCTGCAGCTCGGGCCCGGTCAGCGCCTGGAATTGGCCGTGCGCATGCCCGATGACGAAGGCGCGATCGTCAAGCTCGAGGATATCAGGGGCACCGATCCGAAGGTGCTCGCGACGCTACGTTCGGTCGGCAGCTCGCTGAAGCGCGACGTTCGCGATCTGCCGTCCCTTGAAGACAATCCGGTCGCAAAGGCCGATATCCGCGCGGCGGAGCATATACCGCTAATCCTCAGCGCCACGGCGGAAAATACGGCCGACAACAGCATTTGCGGCTCGCTTGGCTACAGCTTCTGGGCCGTCAACAAGGTGCCGTGGCCGGGCGACACGCCGGATCCGACGGCGCCGCTTGCCGAATTGAAACTCGGTAGGAGCTATATCATCGACATGGAAAACGTGACGCCGCATACGCATCCGATTCATCTGCACGGCATGAGCTTCACCGTGCTCTCCTCTTCGACGCGCCAGGTGCAGCCTTTCGTTTCCGACACCTACCTGATCCAGCCCGATGAAAAGGTGCAGCTCGGCTTCGTCGCCGACAATCTAGGCGACTGGGTATTGCATTGCCACATCATCGAACATCAGAAGACGGGCATGACGAGCTATGTGCGTGTGACCTAGGCATGAGGGCAAACGTGCTTCATGCTCGCCCAAGACATCCCACGGACGATTCCACTTAAAAGCGGTGTTCGCGCGGGGCTTGCCCTTTCGACGTATTGACATATCCGGTCGAAAGGAGAAGGAAGGTTAACGAAGTATTTTACCGTGAATGTGTTGATATGATCGAAACTACCGCCCAATTGGAGGCGGCCTGCCAAGAGCTGGCCAAGTCAGAATTCATTACCATCGACACCGAATTCCTGCGAGAGACGACCTTCTGGCCGGAGCTTTGCCTGATCCAGATGGCGAGCCCCACGGCCGAAGTGTTGGTCGATCCGCTGGCAAAGGGCCTTGATCTGAAGCCTTTTTTCGAGCTGATGGCCAATCCCGCCGTCATGAAGGTATTTCACGCCGCCCGCCAGGACATCGAAATCATCTTCAATCGCGGTAACCTCATTCCGCATCCGATCTTCGACACGCAGGTTGCGGCGATGGTCTGCGGCTTCGGCGATTCGGTTTCCTACGATCAACTCGTCAGCCGCATCAAGAACGTTCATATCGACAAGTCGTCGCGCTTCACCGACTGGAGCCGCCGGCCGCTGTCCGAAAAACAGCTCGACTATGCGCTCGCCGACGTCACCCACTTGCGCGATGTCTATCTTGCGCTGAAACAGCAGCTCGAGCGAGAAGGCCGCGCCTCCTGGTTGCTCGAAGAAATGGCGATCCTCGAAGCGCGCGAAACCTACGACCTGCATCCGGATGATGCCTGGCAGCGGCTGAAGATGCGGTTGCGCAAGCCGCAGGAACTGGCCGTGTTGAAATACGTCGCCGCCTGGCGCGAACGCGAGGCGCGCGCGCGCAATGTGCCACGCGCCCGTGTACTGAAAGATGACGGCATCTACGAAATCGCCCAGCAGCAGCCAAAGGACATGGAAGCGCTCGGGCGTCTGCGCACGATCCCGAAGGGATGGGAACGATCCGCCTCCGGGTCGGCCGTGCTGGAGGCAATTAATCAGGCCCTGGCACTGCCTAAGGCCGAGATGCCACATGTGCCGCGTCATCAGCAGGCGCCGGAAGGCACGGCCGCGGCGGCCGAACTGCTGAAGGTTCTCCTGAAGCTGACCGCTGAAAAGCATGGCGTCGCTCCGAAAGTCATCGCCAACAGCGAAGATCTGGACAAGATCGCCGCCGAAGGTGAGAAAGCCGAAGTGGCCGCCCTCACCGGCTGGCGACGCGATCTTTTCGGCGAGACGGCTCTGCAGCTCATCCAGGGCCAGGTGGCCCTGCGCTTCGTCGGCAAGCGGGTCGAGACGGTCAGCCTATAGCCGCGCGCGACCTCGGCGGCCGCGCGACGATTCCAAACATTTGGCGGTTGCGTGCCGTTTAAAAATAGAGATGCTGGTTGCGAACGCGATTGCGCCGCACATCCGACAGAATGGGCCCTTAGCGCAATCACATATTCGACGGCGCACGAGCCTTTTCCCAAGCCAATTCCGGTTCGGGGGCGCGCGCCGGCTCTTGGCGGATCGGCAGCATGGGAAGGTTCCCTTCGGCGCTCAACTGGATAGTGACCGCGATGGTCGTCGCCGCAAGCGGCGTCATCTATGGCAGGATATTTTTCCACTCATCGCCGCTGTATATCGGTGCAATCTACGCGCTGTTCTGCGGTATGCCGGCGCTGGCCTTCGAACGCCATATGATCCTGCCGCGCTTGAATCGTTGGATGCATGGCCTACCCACGCCGGCGTTTATCGCCTCGGCCTTGATTGTCGATTTCGCCTTGATCGCCATCGGCTTTGCGATGGCCGGCGGCCTGATGAAATCCCTGCACGTGATTACTGATAGCTGGGCTGACGTCATGTTGCTGAAGATGGATGTCTACATCTATGCCGTGATGGTGACCGCGATCATCATTTTCGTCGGGCGTGTGCGGGAGCTGCTCGGCCGTGACGTCTTCCTTAGCCTGTTGACCGGCCGTTATCGCAATCCGGTGCAGGAAGAGCGCGTGTTTCTCTTCGTCGACCTCGTCGGTTCGACGGCCTTTGCCGAGGAGCATGGTGACCTTAGAACGCAGCAATTCCTGGGATCGGTGTTCGGTGCGCTTGCCGACCCGGTGCGGCGACACAAAGGTGCGATCGATGATTATATCGGCGATGCCGCCATCATTACCTGGCCGCTCGAACGTGGGGTAAAGAATGCGCGTTGCATTCGCTGCGTTTTCGACATTCTCGCCGATATAGAGGCGAATGCGGAGACTTGGTTGAAATCCTACGGCAGGGTGCCACGTCTGAGGGCCGCCGTGCACGGCGGCAGCATCGTCACTGCCGAAATCGGCGTCGACCACCACAAGATCGCCTATTTCGGCGACACGGTGAACACCACCGCCAGGCTGGAATCTCTCTGCAAGACGCTGGAGCGGCAGGTGCTGATCTCTACCGACCTTGCAAGACGGATCCAGCTTCCCGACGATATCGCCAGCGAGGACCTTGGCGATCATGCCGTCCGCGGCCGCGACCAGACGCTGGGGGTGATTGCGCTGCATATGGCGAGAAGGCCGGAGCGGAAGGCAATCGGCAGTAGGCAATAGGCACGGAGCAATGGCCTCTTAAAAAGTTGTGGGCCGATCCTGGTGCAACGCCCCTCGACCCGCGCCTTTTTCGCGACCTCCCCCGCAGGGGAGAAGGTTTTTCTACTCGAACCGAAATGCCAATCTTCTATTCGTCAGCCGACCGAGTTGCTGCAGCCGACCTTCCAGCCGTTCGCCGGCGAAATCATGGTATTCGGCGGGCACGACGAATTCGAGATCGAGATCGGCGTTCGACGAGCGTCGAAATGTCAGGGCGCGAACGACGCCCGGCATGGAAGCCGAAAAGAGATAGACGACGCGCAGCAAGCCGCCCAGCAGTTTCGCGCGCTCGACGAACAGCGGCGTGGCGATCGCAGCCAGCGGTTCGGTGGCGCCGTCATCGTGAAGACCCTCGAAACGATAATAGTTGGCGAGCGCGATAAAGGCGCGGCCGGCATGGGTGATGCCGACGAAAGACGTGTGGGCGATGATGTTCAACGCCTGCAGACCGCGATAATCCGGGTGGGCGCGCCAACTGATATCGGCAAGCAGACAGGCGGCCTGGCGATAGCGGCTCTCCTCCTCCGTCTCGGTAACACCGAAGAAAGGCATCATGCGACCGGTCCACTCGGCAAGCTCGCGAGCATGTTCCGGCGAGCGGGCACGCAGGATGGCAAGTTCGCCGGCGGCGACCAGCAGCGGGTCGCTATGGCGTTCCGCCTCGGTCAGCAGCGAATAGAGGTAGCCTTCACGCACGCCCTGGGCCGAGAAGGAGATGATGGAGGGCTTCATTTCCGCCAACACCTCGCGCATCGCCACCGCACCGAAGGGCAGCAGCGAACGGCGATGCTTGGAGATGGCCAGCAGCGCCGGCTCTTTCGATTCCTTGGCTTCGCTGATCTGGTCGAGGAAACGCATCATCTCGTCCAGCGGCACTTCGTAGCCCTGCATCATATGCAGCGCATATTTGCGCATTTCCATGTGCAGCTTGGCGATATTTCGCCAGGTGCCGCCTACTGCATAAAAGGTGCGTCCCTCGCCCTTGCTCAGCAGTTTCGCTGTTTTCACATGCTTGCGGGCAAAGCTGCGGGCTCTGGCGAGTGAGCCGTCCGCATATTCGGAAAGCCTGAGACCGCCGAGCGGCAGAGTGATGCCCTTGCCGATCTCCTTGCCCTTGATATCGATGAGTTCGAGCGAGCCGCCACCGAGGTCGCCGGCAATGCCATTCGGGTGGAAAAAGCCGCTGATGATGCCAAGCGCAGAAAAACGCGCCTCTTCCTCACCGGAAAGCACGCGCACCTTACGCTGCAGGATCGATTCGGCCTGATGGATGAATTCCGGACCGTTGCTTGCCTCGCGAGCAGCCGCCGTCGCCAGAACATAGATCGTCGATGCGCGCGCCTGATCGGACAGCGCCTTGAACCGATGCAGGGCCGCGAGTGCGCGCGCGACGCTCTCCTCATCCATCTTTCCGGTCAGCGCTATGCCCCTGCCAAGGCCGCAAAGCACTTTCTCGTTGAAAAGGATGGTCGGCGACCGCGAATGGCCTTCATAGACGACAAGACGAACCGAGTTCGACCCAATATCGACAACGGAGACAGGGGCTATACCGGGAAGGCGCCCCTGGGCTTCTGATTCAACCATGCAGGTCCAGTTATATTTTGCGGCCCGACAACAGCCCGGCGATCAGTTTCGGCGCACTGGATTTCAAAGCTTCACCGCGGCCCGAGAGGCTCGGATTGGTCATGAAATACTGCTGCGCGTTGAATGGCTCTTCACCCTTGCGCACCTCCATGCGCCGCGAAGTACCGTCCGGCAATATCTCGTAGCTCTGCTGATTGTCAATGATATTGCCCAGCATGATCTGTGAAAGCACCTGCTCGTGCACGGTCTTATTGGTCAGCGGAACGAGGGTTTCGACCCGGCGGTCGAGGTTTCTCGGCATCATGTCGGCCGAGCCGATATAGACCAGCGCCTTCTCCGATGGCAGGCCCTGGCCATTGCCGAAGCAGAAGATGCGGCTGTGTTCAAGGAAGCGGCCGACGATGGATTTGACGCGAATATTCTCCGAAAGCCCCGGCACCTGCGGACGCAGGCAGCAAATGCCACGAATGACGAGATCGATCTCGACACCGGCGTTGCTTGCGCGATAGAGCGCATCGATGATGTCGGGGTCCACCAGCGAGTTCATCTTCATCCAGATCGCCGCCGGCTGGCCGTTTCTGGCGTGCTCGATCTCCTCCTCGATGTGCTGGAGGATGCGCGGGCGCAGCGTATAGGGCGAAACCGCGATCTTCATGCCCTCTTCCGGCTCACCGTAACCAGTGATGAAGTTGAAGATGTTCGCCATGTCGTGGGCAATCTTCGGGTCGCAGGTGAAGTAGGAAAGGTCGGTGTAGATCTTGGCGGTGATCGGGTGGTAGTTGCCGGTGCCGAGGTGGCAATAGGTGCGCAGCTTGCCGTCTTCGCGGCGCACGACCATCGACATCTTCGCATGCGTCTTGAGCTCGATAAAGCCGAAGACGACCTGCACGCCGGCCCGTTCCAAATCGCGCGCCCAGCGGATGTTTGCTTCTTCATCGAAGCGGGCCTTGAGTTCGACCAGCGCCGTCACCGATTTGCCCATATCCGCGGCATCGATCAACGCCCGCACGATAGGGCTGTCGTTGGAGGTACGGTAGAGCGTCTGCTTTATCGCCAAAACATCAGGATCGCGCGCAGCCTGGAGAAGAAACTGGACGACGACGTCGAAGGATTCGTAGGGGTGGTGAACCACCATGTCCTTTTCGCGGATCGCGGCGAAGCAATCGCCGGCATGTTCGCGGACGCGCTCAGGAAATCGGGCATTGTAGGGCTCGAAGCGCAGATCGTCGCGCGGCGCCTTGGCGATTTCCGAGAGCGTATTGAGGGCCAGCAGGCCTGGCAGAACGGCGATGCGGTTTTCCGGAACGTTCAGCGATTCCACCACGAACTGGCGCAGCTCCAGGGGCATTTCCGAGTCCGTCTCGATGCGGATCACCGATCCACGGCGGCGGCGCTTCAGCGCTGTTTCGAAGAAGCGCACCAGATCTTCGGCTTCTTCCTCGACTTCGATATCGCTGTCTCGGATGATGCGGAATGTACCCGAACCCTGCACCTCATAGCCGGGATAGAGCCGGTGAATGAAGATGTTCACCACATCTTCCAGCGTGATGTAGCGAATGACGTTACTGGCATCCGGCAAGCGGACGAAGCGGTCGAGCGCCGGCGGCAGACGCAGCAGCGCAGTCATCGGCTCGCGGCCGTTCATGCTGTTCAGTTGCAGCGCGATCGAGAAGCCGAGATTCGGGATGAACGGGAACGGATGCGCCGGATCGATGGAAAGCGGCGTCAGGACTGGGAAGATCGCCTGATCGAATTCGTTGGCAAGCCATTGCCGGTCGACCTCGGAAAGCGCTGGCGGGCGGACGATCAGAATGTCTTCCTTGGCGAGATACTGCTGCAGTACGGCAAGCGACGCCTGCTGTTCCATCTGCAGATTGTCGATTTCGCGCAGGATGTCATCGAGTTGCTCAGCTGGTGTCTTGCCGTCCGGGGTCCGCATCAGAATCTTCTGGCGGACCTGGCCTTCGAGGCCGGCGACGCGCACCATGAAGAACTCATCGAGGTTGGCGGCGGAAATGGAGAGGAAACGGATGCGTTCCAGGAGCGGATGCGCCGTGTTCAGCGTTTCCTCGAGAACGCGGCGATTGAACTGAAGCCAGGAGAATTCGCGATTGATGAAGCGCTCCGGGCTGGTCAACAACTCATTGATCGGCGGCGCGGCCTCCGGGGCTTGCTGGTTGGCGTCCTGATGTTCCGTTAATGCCGAGTCCATGTTCCACCTGCCTGATCTTAGAACCTTGCGCCACGTATAGCAGTTTGACGACGGAACTGTGACAGTTCACCCATCGCTCAATCGGCCGGGGCGGAATTACCCAATTCGTTCAATACTTCAGCGGCCAAGATGCGTGTGATCCTCGTGCCGCGGCCGAGCGCGAGGCGGTCCAGCCGATCGACGATCAACTGGGCAGCGTTTAGGGAGCGTTCCATGCGGTTGACGATATAGAGGACAAGTTTGTCATCGATATAAAGCTGGCGGTCGGCGAAGAGCTTCACGATCACCTGCGACAACAATTCTTCGTCCGGCTCACCGATTTCAACGACGGTCGCCGCCTTCAGCCGCGAACGCAGATCGGGCAGCGTCACCGGCCAGGACATCGGCCAAAGCCTGCTGCTCATCAGCAAGCCCGTGCCGTTTTCCCTGACGCTGTTGATGACATGGAAAAGCTCGGTGTCGTCGAAACCCAGGCGATCGACATCCTCGAAGATGACCGGGCCATTCGCGGCCACGACCGCCGCTCCAGAGCCGGCTTGCGGATGAATGGCAATCGCACCGCTTCTCTCGCGCCAGATACTGGCAAGATGCGATTTTCCCGAACCGACCGGCCCGGCGAGAATGACCACCGGCGATGGCCAATGCGGCCATGAATCGACGATCTTCACCGCCGCGCTCAAGGGATCGGCAACCAGCAGGTCATCGCGGCCGCTCGCGGCATCGTGCGTAAAAGCCAGGGGTAGCTGTTCGGCGGGTTTCCACCTCAAATCAGCATTCTTCGCATCGGTCATGCTATTTGTTCTCAGGATTGCCGGCCTTGGTTCTGCGCGCCTTGCCGGCTTCCGAGCGTCCATAATAGAGGTCACTTTGAAGGTAGCGCGAAAGGGCGAAACGGACAAGGACGCCGCAGGCGGCTGCAGCCGGGACGGCGACCAGCAGACCGACGAAACCGAAGAGCGCGCCGAAGGCAAAAAGGGCGAACATCAGCCAGACCGGATGCAGGCCGACACTTTCGCCGACCAGCTTCGGCTGCAGCACATTGCCCTCCAGGAACTGGCCGGTGAAGAAGACGGCAAGCGTCAGGCCGACCCAGAGATAGTCCGGCCAGAACTGCACCAAAGCGACGCTAAGCGCTAGAAATAGGCCGACGAGCGAGCCGACATAGGGAATGAAGCTAATCATGCCCGCAAACAGGCCGATCAACAGGCCGAAGTTCAAACCCACCAGCGACAGACCGACGCCATAATAGACGCCAAGGATGATGCAGAGCGAGCCCTGGCCACGGATGAAGCCGGCGATCGCCTGATCCACTTCCCTGGCGATCTGGCGCACGGTCGAGACATGGTCGCGCGGTATCCAGGCATCGACCTTGGCTATCATCCGGTCCCAATCGAGCAGTATATAAAAGGCGACGACGGGAGTGACGATCATCAGCGAAATGATGTTGACCAGTGCCTTGCCGGAGCTCCAGATCTGCGCAAACAGGCCGGCGACGAAACTCAGGCCATCAGACAGTATGTTGGAGAAATTGTCCTTGATGGCGCCGAGCTGATTGCGCATCCAATCCGGCAGCATCGTCGTTTGCGTATGGGCGACGAACTTCTGGAATTGCTGCACATAGCCCGGTATATGTTGAATGAAATCGTTGAACTGATTGATGATGATCGGAATGAAGATCGTCAGTGCCAGCGCAAAGACCAGCACGAAGGCAACAAGGATCACCACCGTCGCCATGAAGCGGCTGAGCCCGATCCTTTCCAGCCGGTCGGCGACCGGATCGAGGAAATAAGCGACCGACATGCCGGCGATGAAGGGCAAGAGGATCGAGCTGAAAAGATAGAGAAAAACAATGAAGACGACGAGCACGATCACCCAGAAGATGATCTGGCGCTTGAGGCTCGCCCCGCTGACATGTTGCTCCATCGACTTCCCCACTCTTCGCCGCCTATCTGCCGCTCGCTTAGGACATAGGATGACGCCGCAATTATGGTCAAGCCTGCGGCCGAAATCGGCCTTGGAGCACTGTGAAGCGGGGAAAATCGAGGGTTTGCCTGCGCTGGCGCCTTGCATAAAGGTTGCTGTCATGCAATGGCGACCCGATTAAAATTGTTCCAACTGGAACGATGGCCACCGGAGGCGAAAGCATGAGCCAGTCTGGAAAAAACGGTCTGACCTATAGCGACGCGGGCGTCGATATCGAGGCCGGCAATCTGCTGGTCGAAAAGATCAAGCCGGCGGTCCGTTCGACCCGCCGCCCCGGCGCCGATGGCGAAATCGGCGGTTTTGGCGGCCTCTTCGACCTGAAGGCGGCGGGCTTCACCGATCCGGTACTGGTGGCCGCCAATGACGGCGTCGGCACAAAGCTGAAGATCGCCATCGACGCGAATTACCACGACACCGTCGGCATCGATCTCGTCGCCATGTGCGTCAACGACCTCGTGGTCCAAGGCGCCGAACCTTTGTTCTTCCTCGACTACTTCGCCACCGGCAAGCTCGACCCCGATCAAGGTGCTGCGATCGTCGGCGGCATCGCGGCCGGCTGCCGCGAGGCGGGCTGCGCGCTGATCGGCGGCGAGACGGCGGAAATGCCGGGCATGTATTCCGATGGCGACTACGATCTTGCGGGCTTTGCCGTGGGCGCAGCCGAACGCGGGCAGCTTCTGCCGTCCGGCGACATTGCCGAAGGTGATGTCATTCTCGGGCTCGCTTCCTCCGGCGTGCATTCCAACGGTTTCTCGCTGGTGCGCAAGATCGTCGGCCTCTCCGGCCTTGGTTGGGACGCGCCTGCCCCCTTTGCGGATGGCAAGGCGCTCGGCGAAGCCCTGCTGACGCCGACACGCATCTATGTGAAGCCGCTTTTGAAGGCGATCCGCGAGACCCATGCCATCAAGGCGCTCGCCCATATCACCGGCGGCGGCTTTCCGGAGAATATTCCGCGAGTGCTGCCGAAGCATCTTTC
The DNA here is from genome assembly GCF_000426285.1 of Rhizobium leucaenae USDA 9039. Lineage (GTDB taxonomy): Bacteria > Pseudomonadota > Alphaproteobacteria > Rhizobiales > Rhizobiaceae > Rhizobium > Rhizobium leucaenae. The sequence continues at coordinate 40,061 of NZ_AUFB01000012.1, forward strand.
CGCCGAGATCGACTTGGCCGCCGTCAAGGTGCCGCCGGTCTTCTCCTGGCTCGCCAAGACAGGCGGCGTCGAGGCCAAGGAAATGCTGCGCACTTTCAATTGCGGCATCGGCATGATCGCCGTCGTCGCAGCCGAGAATGTTGGAACCGTCAAGGCAGCGCTTGAAGCCGAAGGCGAAAGCATCGTCACGCTGGGTCGCATGATCGCCCGCGATGAAGGCGCAGCAGGCACCGTCTATAAGGGTACGCTGGCGATATGAGTTCGGCCCGCAAACGCGTCGTCGTCTTCATCTCGGGCAGTGGCTCCAACATGATGGCGCTGGTCAAGGCTGCAGCGGCTTCGGATTATCCAGCCGAAATCGTCGGTGTGATCTCCGATAAAGCGGATGCCGGCGGTTTGGCGAAAGCCGCGGCTGAGGGCATCTCCACCTTCGCCTTCGTGCGCAAGGATTTTGCCAGCAAGGACGCGCATGAGGAGGCGATCCTCGCGCAACTCGATGTGCTGTCGCCCGACATCATCTGCCTTGCCGGCTATATGCGCCTGCTGTCGGGCCGTTTCATCCAGCGCTACGAAGGCCGGATCATCAATATCCACCCTTCGCTGCTGCCGCTCTTCCCCGGCCTGCACACGCATCAGCGCGCCATCGATGCAGGTCAGCGGATCGCTGGCTGCACCGTGCATTTCGTCACCGAGGGCATGGACGAAGGCCCGGCGATCGGCCAGGCTGCCGTGCCGGTGCTGACCGATGACACGGCTGAAACGCTTGCCGCCCGCGTGCTGACGATCGAGCACCAGCTCTATCCGCAGTCGCTTCGGTTGCTGGCGGAGGGCAAAGTCAGGATGGAGGGCGGCAAAGCCATAAGCCTCGCCAGCGCGCCCGCCGCGCATGGACGGCAGATTTTGTCACTGCTTGGTGATGTGGGTTAAGTAGGGCAACTACGGCGCTCGACGGCCCCCCCTCATCCGCCCTTCGGGCACTTTCTCCCCGAGAAGGAGGGAGCGCTGCCGATGCTCCCGTTTCGACGAGGCCCGTATCGTTCAAAGGCGAAAACTTCATCCTCTCTGTGAGGCACTTTCGTCGGGATTGAGCGTTTAGCAAAACCCCTTTTCCCCTCGGGGAGAAAGTGCCCGGAAGGGCGGATGAGGGGGCGCGGATTGCCTCAATTTGCCCTTTTCAATTGTCTTTGCTTAAGCAGACATCGCCATCAGCGGATGAAGCGTGCCGTCGCTGTAGACGACGCGGCCGTTGCGGAAGGTTGCACGGATGCGGTGAACAACGCCATGCTCGACGGCCACCAGATCGGCCTTCTGGCCGACGGCGATCTCGCCGCGATCCGTGAGTCCCGCCGCCCGCGCGGCACCAGCCGTTGCCATGGCCACCGCCGCCGGGAGACCACCCTTGGCAACCTCAGCAATCTTGAAAATCGCCGGCACGAAGGCGGCCGGGTGATAATCGGCGGCAATGATGCCGAGCAGGCCGGCGCCGGCGGCATCGAGCGCACTCAGATTTCCGGACATGGATTGGCCGCGCAAGGCATTCGGCGCGCCCATCAGCGTCCAGAGGCCGCGACGGCGGGCCTCTTCAGCGGCCGGCAGTGTCACCGGGAATTCGCTGATCGTGACGCCGAGATCGAACATCTCAGCCACCTTTTCCGCGCTGTCATCGTCATGCGAGGCGAGCGACAGCTTGTGCTTCAAGGACAGGCCGATGATATCGCGGAGCTTGTGTTCGATATCCAGGTCGTGCCGCAAGGCGATACGCCGGGCCAGCACTTCCTCGGCAGCTTCCCGAGTAATACCGCGGCGCTCCGACATGCTGAGAAGGTAGGCTTCGATATTGTTATATTGCCCCTGCCCCGGCGTATGGTCCGTCAGCGACACCATATCGACGAAACCATCTTCCAGCAGCCGCTCCAGCGTCGCCGCCGCGCCGACATTGGTGATCTCATAGCGGGCATGAACCCGATGGTCGATCAGCAGATGATCACGCAGGCTGTTGATGCCCTTGATCACTGCGGAGGTGGTCTCCAGCGAACGCACGTGGCCGTAGACACTTTCGGTGGCGAAGGAGACGGCGGCATAGGCGGTGGTGATACCGGCTGCGGCGAGTTTCTTGTCGAGTTCATGAATACCGAAATCGATCGGCATCGTCGCATTCGGCCGGGGCGCGATTTCGCGCTCGATCATGTCACCGTGCAGATCGACGAAGCCCGGCATCAGCAGCCGTCCGCCGCCCTCGAAGGTCGCAGCCTCCGCCAGCTCAGGCCGGATTTCGGCGATCACGCCATCCTCGATGCGAACAGACCCTTGATCGACGACTTCATCGGGAAGCACAAGCGTGAAATTGCTGAGCCACATCGGCTTTCTCCTGAAAGAACATCAATCGTTTTGAAGGTATGGCTGTGGTCCGAACCTATCCGGCGAGCGCCCCTCGGTAGTCGCGATTCGTGACATGGGTATGACTTCCCCAAGATTGATTTTCCGCGCAGACGCCGACAGCTCGCCATGTGTCCGCAGGTGGACAACGGAGCTTATACGTCATATATCCTGTACAGATTTTCTGTACAGGAATCTGACAAGATGCATAAAAGGCAGAAGAGCATGGCGGCATGGCCAGCACTGGAAATCGATGCAGTTTCGGAGCGGCTTGGGATATCCAAGCGTGAACTGGCTGAAACGGCGGGACTGGCAACTTCGACGCTGCATCGTAAGACGAGGGCGCAGGGTCCCACTGTCACGGCCCGCATCGGCGAGATGGCGGAGATTATTCATCGTGTCTCCGAATGGGCCGGGAGCGAGCGGCAGGCGCTTGCCTGGTATCGTGCCGAACCCATTCCCGCCTTCGGCGGCCGGACCGCGGAGAGCATCGTCAAGAGCGGCAAGGCGGCAGCGCTGCGCGACTATCTTGATCACCTTGCGCTTGGCGGTTTTGCTTGAGGTTCACCGGCGTCTGTTATCGTGCCCACGATCCGCGGTGGGCAATGAGCCCGACCTCTGGCGACGGCGCAGGCCTTCGTGGGGCGCGCTTCAATCCAAAGGGCGTTTCCGCGCTTTATCTTTCCACTTCCATCGAAGGCGCCATCACGGAGGCGAGCCAGGGCTTTGGTCATAAGATTCATCCGCTGACTATTTGCTCTTACGAAATCGATTGCGAGGGGATTGCCGATCTGACGAGCCCTGACGAGCGCAAGGCATTGGGCATTTCCCTCGAGAACATGGGTTCGGCTTGGGCCACCGCCCTGTCGGAAGGCCGGCGTCCAGACTCCTGGGGCATCTATGACAAGCTGCACGCGAAACATGCCGGCGTGCTCGTTCCATCATTCGCCCATCGCGCCGAGCCGGCGATCAGCAACCTGGTATTGTGGACGTGGTCTGACAAATTCCCCCACAGCGTTGCGGTTATCGATCCGACGGGCCGCCTGCCGAAAGATCAACGCTCATGGGAGTGATCGCTATTTCAGGCTTGCCTTGTTCAACATTGCCCACTGCAGCAGCATGATCGTCTTGGCGTCGTAGATCTCGCCGGCTTCGATCATCGCAATCGCTTCTGCGAGCGGCACTTCGAGCACCTCGATATCCTCATGCTCGTGGGCGAGCCCACCGCCGTCGCCGATGCGGTCGGCAGTATCGACGACGGCGGCAAAGAAATGGATGATTTCGGTGATGGCGCCCGGCGAGGTGAATGCTTTGAACAGAAAGCGCACATCACGAACACGGAAGCCGGTTTCCTCCATAGCCTCGCGGCGGATCGCCTCTTCCGGGTGATCGCCGTCGAGCAAACCGGCGGGCACTTCGATCATCCAGGCGGGAAAGCCAGTGAGATGCGCCGGCAGACGGAACTGCCGCACGAGGATGACCTTTTCGCGCTTGGGGTCGTAGAGCAGGATGCAGGCCGCCGGCGTGCGGTGATAGATTTCCCGCTTCACCCGATGCGTCTCGCCCGCCGAATCCGTATAGTCGATGTCGAAGGTGCTGAGTCGCGTCCATTGATCGGAAAGCGTCTTCTCGCTGACGATCTCGACCTTCGCCTTGTCGAACTTGTTCATGCTCTATCCCTGCGCAACCAAACCTTGTTATCGTGGACGGCAGCGCCGCCATAGGGAGCCACAGGATCGGCGCCGGTCAGAACATTGATCCCTTCGCCGTCCACATGCGCCTTGTTCGGCCATAGTCCCTCGGCAATCAAGACGCCCGGCTTCACTTCCGTCGTGATGCGCGCGTGGATGCGGATATCGCCTCTGAGGTTGCCGAGCTGGACGAGGTCGCCATGGGCGATGTCCAAGGCTGCGGCGTCCGCCGGATTGATCATCACTTCCGGGCGGCCTTCTTTCTGGCGGGAGGTCTTCGTTTCCGCAAAGCTCGAATTCAGGAAATTGCGCGAGGGCGATGTGGCAAGCCGGAATGGATGCTCGGGATCGGCAACTTCGATGACGTCGACTTGATCCGGAAATTGCGGCAGCTCGACACGCGGGCCGAGCAGGCCGACGGCCTCCGGTGGCCGGTTCGGAGCCGGCTGGTTGCTCCAATCAGGACAGAAGCGAAACTTGCCGTCGGGATGGGCGAAACCGTTGAGGAAATGCGCGTCCTCGAAAGCCGGCTGGCAATCGAACCATTTGTGCTCGAGGAAATGATCGTAATCCGGCAGGCCGCTTCGCTCCAGAATGCGGTCGATCATCTCGCGGGCCGAAAACCCGAAGCCCGGACGATCGGCGACGCCGAGGCGCTTGGCCAGTTCCTCGATGACGAAGAGATTGCTGCGCACCGTCGGCGGCGGCTCGACCAGCTTGGGGCCAAGCAGGATATGGTTGTGACCGCCGGCGCGGTAGATGTCGTCATGCTCGACGAACATGGTGGCGGGGATGACGATATCGGCCATCTCAGCGGTATCGGTCATGAACTGTTCGTGCACGGCGACGAAGAGATCGTTGCGGGCAAAGCCGCGCTTCACCAACCGCTGTTCGGGCGCAATATTCACCGGATTGGTGTTCTGGATCAGCATGGCCGTCACAGGTCCACGATGGCGCAAAGCGACGGCATCGCCGGTCAGCGCCCGGCCGATCTGCGACTGGTCGATCATGCGGATATCGGCGTCCAGCATCGAGCGGCCTGTCAGTTCGCTCGCATCCATGCGGAAGATATCGCTGTTGGAATGGAAAGCGCCGCCGCCCTCATATTGCCAGGAGCCGAGCACGGTGGCAATCGAGGCTGCCGCGTGCATCGCGACCGCACCGTTGCGCTGCCGGGTAAAGCCGTAGCCGAGGCGGAAATAGGTCTTCTTCGTCGTGCCGACGAGCTTGGCGAAGGCTTCGATCTCATCGACGGACAGGCCGGTGATCGCGGCCGCCCATTCCGGCGTCTTCGTCTTCAGATGCTGCTCAAGGCCGGTCGGATCGTCGGCATAGTTGGCCATATAAGCGCGATCGGCATAACCGTCGCGGAAGGCGATGTGCATGACGGCGCAGGCGAGCGCGGCATCCGTCCCCGGCTTGACGATCAGCGCCATATCGGCCTGCTTCATCGTCGGATTGTCGTAGATATCGATGACGACGATCTTGGCGCCGCGCTCCTTGCGCGACTTCACCGCATGGGTCATCACATTGACCTGGGTCGAGACCGCGTTGGTGCCCCAGATGACGACGCAATCGGTCAGGCCCATCTCACGGGGATCAGGACCGCGCAGCGTACCCGTCGCCATGGTGAATCCGGTCCAGGCGGGATTGGTGCAGATCGAGGAAAAGAAGCCGGAATAGCGCTTGGCATGGCGCAGACGATTGATGGAATCGCGCTGAACCCAGCCCATGGTGCCGGCGTAATAGTAGGGCCAGACCGCCTCGCTGCCGTCTTTTGCCTCAGCCTTGACGAAGGCATTGGCGATTTCATCCAGCGCGTCGTCCCAGGAGATTTCCTGCCAGCGACCCTCTCCCTTGGCGCCGGCGCGGTGCAGCGGCTTCATCAGGCGATCCGGATGGTAAAGCCGCTCGGCGTAGCGGGCGACCTTGGCGCAGATGACGCCTGACGTATAGGAATGGTCGCCCGCGCCACGCACGCGGCCAATCCGGCCATCCTCCGTCAGATCGACCTCCAGCGCGCAGGTGGAGGGACAGTCGTGCGGACAGGCCGTGTGTCCGATCCGGGATTTGGCGTGAATAGGGGTCGCAATGTTCATAGCGTTTGTATATTTCATGCCTTGTCCGGCCAAAAGGCATAATCTGGCCCATCGCAACAATTCATGCGGACTTCACCGACAATGAACTATCGGCATATCTACCACGCGGGCAATTTCGCCGATGTGCTGAAGCACGCGGTGCTTGCCCGTCTCGTCCGCTACCTGCAGAACAAGGACAAGGCCTTCCGCGTCCTCGATACCCATGCCGGCATCGGCCTCTACGACCTCTCGTCGGAAGAAGCGCAGAAAACCGGTGAATGGCTAGATGGGATCGGCCGGCTGCTGGAGGCCGAGCTCGTGCCGCAAGTGGCCGATCTGCTGGAGCCCTATCTCACCGCTGTCCGGGAACTCAACCCCGAAGGCGGCATCCGGCTCTATCCCGGCTCGCCAAAGCTTGCCCGCATGCTGTTTCGCCCACAGGACCGGCTATCGGCGATGGAGCTGCATCCGGAAGATTTCCAGCGGCTGCATCGGTTGTTCGAGGGCGATCACCATGCGCGCATCACCGAACTCGACGGCTGGCTGGCGCTTGGCGCGCACCTGCCGCCGAAGGAGAAGCGCGGCATCGTACTGGTCGATCCGCCTTTCGAGGAGGACGGTGAGTATGAGCGGCTGGCGGACGGCCTTGCGAAGGCCTGGCGCCGCTTTCCCGGCGGCACCTACTGCCTATGGTATCCCCTCAAGAAGGATGCGCCGATCAAGGCTTTCCATGAGGCGCTGCAGGCATTGGAGATTCCCAAGATGCTCTGCGCGGAACTGACCGTCAAAAGCGATCGGGGCTTCACCGGCCTGACCGGCTCCGGCCTGATTATCGTCAATCCGCCATTTACGCTGAAGGATGAGCTGCATGCATTGCTGCCAGCCCTGAAGGATATGCTGGCGCAGGACCGCTTCGCCTCGCAACGCGCCTTCTGGTTGCGTGGCGAACACTAATATTCTTCGCCCATCGCATAGGTAATCCCATGAAGCTTCTCTGCTCGCCCCCTTCCCCCTTTTCCAGCAAGGTGCGGATGGCAGCCCGCTATCTCGGCATCGAACTCACCGAAATCCACGTTGACACCAATGCCGGCCCGGCCGTGCTGGTCGACAATAATCCGCTCGGCAAGATCCCGACGCTGCTGACGGAAGACGGCGTGTCGATCTTCGACAGCCGCGCGATCATGCATCATTTCCACCGGCAGAAGGGCAAGAGGCTTTATCCTGCCAAGGATAGCCAACGCATTGAGGCCGAGGTGCTGGAAGCGCTTTGCGACGGCACCAACGAATGCCTCCTGTCGATCGTCTACGAGCGGCGCCTGCGCGATCAGGAGAAGCAGCACCAACCTTGGATCGGCCGGCAGTGGACGAAGGTGAGCCGCACGCTCGCCCATCTCAATGCCGAACCGCCGAAGGTCGGCAAGAAGCTGCATGGCGGGCATTTTGCACTCGCCTCCTTGCTGGGCTATCTGCAACTGCGCTTCGAGGGACAGTGGGAAGCGGACCACGCCGACCTCATCGATTGGCCAGGCAAGTTCGAGAAGCATTTTCCGGATTATCAGGCGATGAAACCGCAGCAGGCTTAAAGCTCGTCGCGAGCTTTCAGATTCGCTCCGACGCTTTAGCTCTTTGTTTTTGCATGTCGTTCTCGCAAAACCGCCGCACACTTTTGCGCGACATGCATTAGCTCTGGCAGACAGCCTCAGTCTTCCCGAAATCGACGAAAGCGCGCCGCCTCGACAGACTTTCCGAAGGACGCGCTTAAATATTCAGAACCGTGAAACGGAAAAAGCCGGGGCGCGAACCCCGGCTTTCGTCAGATTATGCCATCAAATTATTAGAACTTGACGCCGATACCGACCTTAACGCTCTGCTCGTCATAGCCGCGCGAGAAGCTGCCGGAGTCGAGGTTGAAGTCCTTCTTGCCGTAGTCGGTGTAACGGTATTCGAGGCGAGCCGTGATGTTGTTCGTCAGGAATGTTTCAGCACCTGCACCGACCGTGTAGCCAACAGCCGTCTTGCTTTCGGACGAGGTAGCGTCTTCGAGCTTGTTCTGGCCGATTGCCAGACCGGCCGTGCCGTACAGCATGAACGGGTTGAAGTCATAACCGATACGGCCGCGAACCGAGCCGTTTACGCCGTTCTTGGCGGTGAGGCCGTTGCGGGTCGAGTCGGAGTCTGCGTAGCCGATGTCACCTTCAACGCCATATACGATCTGACCCTGCTGCCAGTTGTAGCCGGTGAAAGCGTCACCGCCGAAGGCGTAGGAGTTGCCGTTGTGATTGAAGTGGCCGGCATTCCAGTCGCCAGCGCCACCGATGTAGAAACCGGACCAGTTGTTGACCACCGGCGGGGCTTCCTGAGCGACGGGCGGCTGCGGAACCTGCTCCACAGCGTCGGCTGCATGAGCCACAGTGAAGCCGCCGAGAGCAAAACCAGAGACCATGAGGGTCGTGATGAGAGTACGCATATTTTTCTCCTTTCAGTCCCGTGTTCTTCGTCTACTGTTGACCTCGAAGCACCACGAGCAATTACAAGATGTCCCTCCCGGATCGGGACTGAAATTGGAATGCAATTGAGGAATTCGAAGAGCTAAAATATGATATCATTGTGGCACAGAGGTGGCTGAATTTCGATGTTGCTTCAACGCAACAGAGGAATTGTTAACCATAATGATTGGTTAATGCAGGTATACTTATTTTAATCGAAATATAACTGAAGCTTTACATAAGTTGTTGCTGCCCATCGCGATGCAGAAGCATCTTTTCATGTGGTGTATCGAAGCCCTATATGAGTGCCAGTTGGGTAATGGCGACGAAAAGGCGAGAAGTTGAGCCAGGAAAAACTACGCACCGCGCTGATATCAGGTGCATCTAAAAGAATAGGCAGGGCGATCGCAGAGGATTTGTCGGCTAACGGCTTTGCGGTGGCGCTGCATGCCAATCAATCGCTGGACGTGGCAGCCGAAGTCGTGGCGAAATTGCGGCAACAGGGCAGAAAGGCGATCGCCATCAAGGCCGACCTGCAAAATTCGGCGGAAACATCAACGCTGATCGAAAGGGCTGTTTCAGAGCTTGGACCGCTGGATCTTCTGGTCAACAACGCCTCCGTTTTTCAGACCGATTCTGCCGACCATTTCGACGCCGAAGCGTTCGATGCGCATTTTGCCGTGCATGTCCGCGCGCCCTCCATCCTCGCTGCGGATTTCGTGCGGCAGCTTCCGAAGGATGTCCCCGGGCTGATCGTCAACATTATCGACCAGCGCGTCTGGGCGCTGAACCCGCGCTTCTATTCCTATACGCTATCGAAGGCTGCCCTGTGGACGGCGACCCAGACGATGGCGCAGAGTTTTGCGCCTGATATCCGGGTCAATGCCATCGGTCCCGGTCCGACGGTGCGCAGCGTCCGCCAGACGGAAGAGGACTTCCAGGCGCAGATCGATGGGCTCATATTGAAGGTGGCGCCCGGGCTTGAGGAATTCGGTCGCACCGTCCGCTTTCTTTTTGACACGCCTTCGATCACGGGCCAAATGATAGCGCTCGATGGCGGCCAGCATCTTGCCTGGGAAACGCCTGACGTGTCGGAGAGCATGGAATGAACGGACGAAAGCTGCCCGACGGCGGCATTCTCTATGACGAATCAGAAGACATTGAAGACGACGTCGAGGTGGAAGGCGATGCCGGCGCCTCCCCCGTCGTGCCTGTCGACTGGAACGAAGGCGGCAAGAACGAAACCGGTCTTCGGGGCGCCGAGCTGATCGCGGAATTCGTCAAGCGCCTGCCGAACAATCCCGGCGTCTACCGCATGTTCAATGAAGACGGCGACGTGCTCTATGTTGGCAAGGCCCGCAGCCTGAAGAAGCGCGTCGCCAACTATGCGATGGGCCGTGTGCATTCCAACCGCATCGCCCGCATGGTGCGCGAAACCGCCAATATGGAGTTCGTCACCACCCGCACCGAGACCGAAGCACTGCTGCTGGAAGCGAATCTGATCAAGCGCTTACGGCCGCGCTTCAATGTATTGCTGCGGGACGACAAGTCCTTTCCCTATATTCTCATTACTGGCGATCATCGGGCGCCGGCGATCTTCAAGCATCGCGGCGCGCAGGCCCGCAAGGGTGAATATTTCGGCCCCTTCGCCTCAGCGGGCGCCGTCGGCCGCACTATCAATTCGCTGCAGCGCGCCTTTCTGATCCGCACCTGCACCGACAGCGTTTTCGAGACGCGCACGAGGCCCTGCTTGCTCTATCAGATCAAGCGCTGCTCGGGGCCTTGTACGCGCGAAATCAGCGATGAGGGCTATGCCGAGCTGGTGCAGGAGGCGAAGGACTTCCTTTCCGGCAAAAGCCAGAACGTCAAGGCGCACATGGCGGAAGCCATGAACGCTGCCGCCGAAGACCTCGATTTCGAGCGCGCCGCCGTCTATCGGGACCGGCTGGCGGCGCTCTCGCATGTGCAGAGCCATCAGGGCATCAATCCCGCCGGCGTCGAAGAGGCCGATGTCTTCGCCATCCATCACGAGGGTGGCATTTCCTGCATCCAGGTCTTCTTCTTCCGCACCGGCCAGAACTGGGGCAACCGCGCCTATTTTCCGAAGGCCGATCCGTCGCTTTCCGGCGCCGAAGTGCTGAATGCGTTTCTCGCGCAATTTTATGACGACAAGCCCGTGCCGAGGCAGATCCTGCTGTCGGAGACGGTGGAGGAGATCGAGCTGCTGGCCGCCGCCCTCAGCGAAAAGGCGGCGCATAAGGTCACCATCCTGGTGCCGCAGCGTGGCGAGAAGCGCGATCTGGTCGATCATGTCGTCGCCAATGCCCGCGAGGCACATGGCCGCAAGCTTGCCGAAACTGCCTCGCAATCGCGGCTGCTCGCAGGCTTCAAGGAGACGTTCCAGCTTCCCTACGTGCCGCAACGCATCGAAATCTACGACAACTCCCATATCATGGGCACGAATGCGGTCGGCGGCATGGTCGTGGCCGGACCGGAAGGATTCGTCAAAGGCCAGTACCGCAAGTTCAACATCAAATCGACCGACATCACGCCCGGCGATGACTTCGGCATGATGCGCGAAGTCATGACCCGTCGCTTCTCTCGCCTCTTGAAGGAAGAGGGCAAGCCGGACCGCAGCCCTGATGCGGAAACGGCAGCCGTCGATGCCGCCGATCAGCCCTTCCCCGCCTGGCCGGACGTAATCCTCATCGATGGCGGCCAGGGGCAAATGACGGCGGTGCGTGCCATTCTCGAAGAGCTCGGAATTACCGACAGCGTCATCGCCATCGGCGTTGCCAAGGGTGTCGATCGCGATGCCGGGCGCGAGCGCTTCTTTGCGCCCGCCCGCGAGAGTTTTACCCTGCCGCCACGCGATCCCGTGCTCTACTTCATCCAGCGCCTGCGCGACGAAGCGCATCGTTTCGCCATCGGCTCGCACCGGGCACGACGCAAGAAGGAAATGGTGAAAAACCCGCTGGATGAAATCGGCGGCATCGGCCCTTCGCGCAAGCGGGCGCTGCTGCAACACTTCGGCACCGCCAAGGCCGTATCACGCGCGGCACTATCCGACCTGATGACGGTCGAAGGCATATCGGAAACCGTGGCGCGGCAGGTGTACAACCATTTTCACGAGGACGCCGCGAAATAAAAGAAGCTGGTCGCAAATTCCACGTAATGAGGATGAAAAAACAGAAACAATATTGACGGCAAGCTCCTCACACCGCCATCTAGGGCATGATCCCAAGAGGCGCGGGACGGTTTTTGGATAAGATCATGCTAAATCGAATAGCTGGAAAGAGATGACGCCTTGGGGGAGGCCATTTTGGTCCAGTGAAACAACTGAAACGAAACGATTTCCATGGCTTCGCGCGCATATAGCATTCCCAATCTGCTCACCTATGGCCGCATTCTCTGCGTGCCGTTGATCGTCCTGTGCTTCTTCATCGAAGGCAAACTGGAAGGGTCCGACTTTGCGCGCTGGATCGCGCTGTGGATCTTCATCGTCGCCTCGATCACCGACTTTCTGGATGGCTATCTTGCCCGCATCTGGAATCAAACGTCGAATATCGGCCGCATGCTCGACCCTATCGCCGACAAGCTGCTGGTCTCTGCGATCCTGCTGCTGGTCGCGGCCGACGGCACGATTGCGGGGTGGTCGCTCTGGGCTGCCATCATCATCCTTTGCCGCGAAATCCTCGTCTCAGGCCTGCGTGAGTATCTGGCGGCGCTGAAGGTCAGCGTGCCGGTGACGCGCATCGCCAAATGGAAGACGACCGCCCAGCTTGTCGCCATCGCCTTCCTGCTGGCTGGGCCGGCAGGCGACAAGGTGCTACCCTATACGACGGAGACCGGCATCGTCCTCCTCTGGATTGCGGCGCTGCTGACCATCTATACCGGCTACGATTATTTCCGCGCCGGTTTGAAGCATGTCGTGGATGAGGACTGATGACGAAGCTCGTCTATTTCGCCTGGGTACGTGAGCGGATCGGCAAGGGAGAGGAAGAGATTTCGCTTCCCGCCGAAGTGATTACCGTGGGCGATCTCCTGAATCATTTGAAGACCTTGGGCGAGGAATACGAGACGGCACTTCAGTTTCCGGAGGCGATCCGCGTCGCCATCAATATGGAACATGCCGACCACGACGAGCCTATCGCCGGAGCTCGCGAGATCGGGCTTTTTCCGCCGATGACAGGTGGGTGAGGAGCGGTCGGGCGAAGCCCGAGCAATCGATCCAGTGAATCGATTGCAGCGACGAACGCCCTGAGCCCTAGCGAAGGGCCGGGAGTCTCCGCAAACTCTTTCAGAGGGCTATAGGAAATTGCCAATGATTGCACCATTCGTCAAAGTCCAGCGCGAGGATTTCGACCTTCGGGTCGAAATCGACCGCCTGACGGAAGGGCATCATGATATCGGCGCGGTGGTCACCTTTTCCGGCCTCTGCCGCGACGAGGGCGGAGCGCTCGGTGCACTGGAACTCGAACATTATCCCGGCATGGCGGAAGCGGAGATCACCCGCATCGCGACGCTCGCGATCGAACGCTTCGAGCTTCGCGGCCTGACCGCCATTCACCGCTACGGCAAAATTGCACCCGGAGAAAACATCGTTCTCGTCATCGCCGCCGCCTCGCATCGGCAAGCCGCCTTCGACGGCGCCAATTTCCTCATGGATTTCCTGAAGACTTCGGCGCCGTTCTGGAAGAAGGAACATGCGAAAGACGGGAAAGAGGGCGATTGGGTTTCGGCCAAGGATGCGGACGATGCCGCGCGCGCCAAGTGGGCGGATAAGGACTGATCCTTACGGAACCACACGCTCCCGCCGGCTTAATACCAGCAGCAGGACGAGCAGCGAGAAGATCACGAAGTCGCGCCACAGGAACGGTCCGTAGGCGCCCCACATGGTCTCGAACAGGCCGAGCAACGCCGCGCCGCCAGCCGATTTCAGCGGATCGGAATAGCCGCCGACAGCGGCTATCATCAGCACCTTCAGCCCAAACATCAGCCCGGCGCCGAAATCCATCGTGCCGTAATAGCAGGTCGCGAGCAGGCCGCAGGCGGTTGCGACCAATGCCGAGGCGACATAAGCCAGCAGAAAGACGCGATTGGCACTCGTGCCGCAAAGCTCGGCCGCCAGCGCATCATCCGTCACCGCCCGCCAGATACGGCCCCATCCGGTAAATCTCAGCACATAGGCTCCGCCGAGGATCACCAGAACCATCAGCGCCGTGTTGAGAAGCTGGATCTCGGTCAATGTGACCCGGAAATTGCCGCTATCCCAGAAGACGATCATGTCATTCAGGAAAGGCGGCAGCCAGATGCCACGCGTATTGGAGGCCAGCCGCGCCGTCTCCATCAAGATGATCATCATGCCGAGCGCTGCGACGATGATCGTATTGGGCGATTTGCGCGACAGCGGCAGCATGACCGACCGGCCGATGAGAAAGCTCGTCCCCAGCGTATAAGCGAGCGCGATGGCGCCGCCGAAGGCGAGTGCTGCCGGCAGAATGAGAAACATCCTCGTGTAGCCGACGTCGGTAAACAGCACCAGCATCTGACCGGAAAAGGCGAAAAGCGCACCATAGGTGATATCGGCCCGCTTCATCACGCCGAAAGCAACGGCATAGCCGAAAGCCAACGCCGCATAGAGTGCGGCGAGCGGAACGGCATTCGCCAATTGTTGAAGGAGATAGGCCATAGAACCTCCGGATGTCGACGAATAGTAACTAGTAAAATCCATTTTACCAGTTATAATTTAGCGCATGAGCTTTTCCTGGACCCCACATCGGTTTTCCGGCGGTGCGCTGGCGCTGGACGTCGCCAACAGCGTCATAATGCGCCACGACGACGAGCGGCGCATCGATCGTTTCGAGGCGCAGGGGCAGATGGAAAGTTTTCCGAAAGCGGCAGTGAATTTCTGCGCCGAGCGGGCTTTGTTCGGCGATATCTTGCCGGTGCGGCAGGAGAATAAATCCGGCTTTATCGATCTGCGTGAGGCGATCGACGGCTATTTTCGCGCCCGTGTTCTCGACCGTGACGCCGACACGCTGCTCGCCGATCTATTGGAGGCGCAGTCGAAGGTGCTGCGGCGGGCCGCGTCGTCTGATGGGCTCGATGCCGCAACCGTGCATTCGACGCTGAGGCTCATTGCCATGCCGGATCCGGACCGCATGAAAATCTGCCGCAATTGCGGCTGGCTGTTCATCGACCGCAGCAAGAACAAGAGCCGGGCCTGGTGCGACATGGCGGTCTGCGGCAACCGCGCCAAGGCGAACCGGCATTATCGCCGCAAGAAGGAGGAGAGTGCACCATGAGAACCCAGGCAATCGTTTTGATGGCCGCAATTGCGGGCCTTGCGCTTGCCGGTTGCCAGCGGCAGGCCGAAAACGGCCCGACCGAACTGAGCGGCCGGCTCTTCGTCTTCGACTATCGTGTCGCAACCGCGAACTACATGATCACGCTGAAAAAGATCGCGCCGATCCCGGAAGGGACGACGGCGGTCGCGGAATTCGAGAATCCGATGGGTGGCGATCCCCTGGTAGTGCGGGAAAAGATATATACGTTCTGGGACAAGATCACGCTCGAAAGTCCGGATCTGCGCTGCGTCCGCAAGGACCGCCCCTATTCCGTCTCGATCAAGCTGGTCGATGCCAAAGACAAGACGATCCAGACCATCAAGACCGAGGTGAAATCCGATCTCGATCAGACCGTGCTGCCGACAAGGGCGCTTGTGGTCGGCCCGGGCTACACGAAGAACCCGGATGTCTTCAAAGCCGATGGCAGCATCGACTATGGGCATGACGAGGCCTGTCCGGCATGAAAAAGCCGAGGGCCGAGACCCCGGCTTTCTTCTTTCAATTCAATCTCTTCAGCGCGAAGGCTGATTGACTGATTCAGCCGACGATTTCGGTTTCGGAGAACCAGTAGGCGATTTCAACTGCAGCGGTTTCCGGAGCGTCCGAGCCGTGAACGGAGTTTTCGCCGATCGACAGAGCGTGGATCTTGCGGATCGTGCCTTCGGCAGCGTTGGCCGGGTTGGTCGCGCCCATGATTTCGCGGTTCTTCAGGATGGCGCCTTCGCCTTCCAGAACCTGAACGACGGTCGGGCCGGAGGTCATGCCTTCAACGAGTTCGCCGAAGAAGGGACGGTCCTTGTGAACGGCGTAGAAGCCTTCGGCTTCGCGCTTGCTCATCCAAACGCGCTTGGAAGCGATGACGCGCAGGCCATTGTCCTCAAAAATCTTGGTGATGGCGCCGGTCAGGTTACGCTTGGTTGCGTCCGGCTTGATCATCGAAAAAGTGCGTTCAATCGCCATGGGTCAATTCCTTGTCGTCAGAGAAAAGTGGGCGGTCTTTACCCGCCCCACAGCCTGAAAACAAGGGGGACGCGCCAATTTCACGCTGCTGTCACAGTCCGGATGCCCGATTCGGAGCGAGGCCGAAAGCCAGTTGGGCAATCCCATCAGCAAATTTTGTAGACACCATCAGCCCCATTTACGCCTTTCTATTCTACGCTTGCTTCATTGCTCTTGGAGGAAGATGAGGATGCTGAGGCATTACAGAATGCTCGCCGACTATAACCGCTGGGCCAACGCACTGCTTTACGATGCCGCCGCCCAACTCAGCGACGCCGAATATCGCCATAACCGCGGCGCATTTTTCGGCTCGCTGCATGGCACGCTCAACCATATCCTGGTCGGCGATCGCGCCTGGATGCATCGTTTCACCGGCACGGGAGAGATGCCGGCGGCCTTGGATCTCACACTGCATGACACTCTCGGGGATCTTCGCGCCGTTCGGGAGGTTGAAGACTGGCGCATCATCGATTGGATAGACACGCTCGATAGTGACGCGCTTGCCGCGGACATCAGCTACACGCCAATCATCCAGCCGGGGACCACCATTACCCATCCGTTGGGGCCAGCCGTCGCGCACTTCTTCAACCACCAGACCCACCATCGCGGCCAATGCCATGTGATACTGACGGGGATGGGCAAACCGTCGCTGGGTCTCGATCTGATTTATTTCCTGCGCACGGACGGGAAGCGCTGGATGTGAAGCGTGGCGCGAGCCGCTTCTTCCCCAATACAGTTTGACGTTGTTCGACTGTCTAATTTTGTTGCAAGATCATGTCGGTATGAACGGTCCGTTCATGTTGCCTTAACCTGCGCCCCTGCAAATTCAGCAAATATATCAGTTCGCGGGTGAGCAGAGAGCAGGCATGAAGAATTCGCAGGCAGGTGTTTCGGCGTATCCCACCGGCAATGACGAGAGCGATGCAGCCACGGACCTCGAGATGATTGGTCGCTACATGGCCAAGCTGAAGGTCAAGGCCCTGCCGCGCAACTACCAGCTCTTTCATGAAGCGCTCTATGCCCCGGATCGCCGGATCGCCAGCGAGATCGCATCACTCGGCCCTTCCCCCTCGCAAGCCAGCCTCGACGAGATCGGCTTGAAGCATCGCCTCGTCAGCCATTGCAGCCTCGTCGCCCGAAAGTCCGAGGCCGATGCAGCCGAGATGCTGCGCGAAGTGGCCGAGCAACTGGCCGAGGGGCTGCTGAAGAAGCAGAGCTTCGCCCGCGAGATCGAAACGGCACCCCATGTCGCTGCCGCCATGGACAGTCTCAATGCCTCGCTGAGCAATCTGCTGCTCTATGAAACCGAGCTGACGGAGAGGCTGAGGGACTGCGCCGGCCCGCCGCCGCGAGCGCGCAGCAGCCGCGTCTAAGCTCTCCGGCTCTTGCCTTCGGCGCGGAGTTCGGCCAAAACCGCGCCATGATTTCGATTTCCGACCTTTCCGCCCGCATTGCCGGCCGCCTCCTCATCGACCACGCCAGCGTGACGCTTCCGGCGGGCACGAAGGCGGGGCTTGTCGGCAAGAACGGCGCCGGCAAGTCGACATTGTTCCGCGTGATCACCGGCGATCTCGCCGCTGAAAGCGGCTCGGTCTCCATTCCGCGCAATGCCCGCATCGGCCAGGTGGCGCAGGAGGCGCCGGGGACCGAGGAGCCGCTGATCGAGATCGTGTTGAAGGCCGACAAGGAACGCAGCGCCCTGCTTGCGGAAGCCGAAACGGCGACCGATCCGCATCGCATCGCCGACATCCAGACGCGCCTTGCCGATATCGGCGCCCATTCGGCCGAAGCGCGCGCCGCCAGCATTCTCGCCGGTCTCGGTTTCGACCATGAAGCGCAGCATCGCCCCGCCTCTTCCTTTTCCGGCGGCTGGCGCATGCGCGTGGCGCTCGCGGCTGTGCTGTTTTCCGAGCCCGACCTGCTGCTGCTCGACGAGCCGACCAACTATCTCGACCTCGAAGGCACGCTCTGGCTGGAAGATTACATCCGCCGCTATCCGCATACGGTCATCATCATCTCGCACGACCGCGACCTTTTGAACACGGCCGTCAATTCCATCGTCCATCTCGACCAGAAGAAGCTCACCTTCTATCGCGGCTCCTACGATCAGTTCGAGCGGCAGAAGGCGGAGGCCGACGAGCTGCAGATGAAGGCGAAGGCGAAGAACGAGGCGGCGCGCAAGCACCTGCAGAGTTTCATCGACCGCTTCAAGGCCAAGGCGACGAAGGCCCGGCAAGCACAATCGCGCGTTAAGGCGCTGGAGCGAATGGGCACGGTCGCCGCCGTCATCGAAGATCATGTGATGGGCTTCAGCTTTCCCGAACCGGAAAAGCAGGCGGCATCGCCGATCATCGCCGTCAGCGGCGGCGCGGTGGGCTATGAGCCCGGCAAGCCGATCCTGAAGCGCCTCAATCTGCGCATCGACGCCGATGACCGCATCGCCCTGCTCGGCTCCAACGGCAACGGCAAATCCACCTTCGCGAAATTCGTCTCCGGCCGCCTCGATGCCGAAAGCGGCGATGTGAAGCTGGCGCCGAACCTGAAGATCGGCTTCTTTGCCCAACATCAGCTCGACGACCTCGTACCCAACCAGACCGCCGTCGAGCATGTTCGCCGCCGTATGCCCGACGCGCCGGAGGCGAAGGTGCGCGCCCGCGTCGCCCAGATGGGCCTTGCGACCGAGAAGATGGATACGCAGGTCAAGGATCTCTCCGGCGGCGAAAAGGCACGGCTGCTGATGGGGCTTGCTGCTTTCGACGCACCGAACCTTCTGATCCTCGACGAACCGACCAACCATCTCGACATTGACAGCCGCAATGCGCTGATCCAGGCGCTGAACGACTATTCCGGCGCGGTCATTCTGATCTCGCATGATCGCCATCTCATCGAGGCGACGGTCGACCAACTGTGGCTGGTGCGCGACGGCACGGTTTCCACCTTCGACGGCGACCTGGAAGATTATCGCAGCCTCGTCGTCGCCAGCCCGAAGCCGAGGGACGACAAGGGCAAGGTCAACGGCGCCGACGATTCCGTCTCCAAGGCGGACCAGCGCAAACTCAATGCCGACCGCCGCGCGTCGCTTGCGCCGCTCAAGAAAAAGATCAACGAAATCGAATCCTTGACCGGCAAGCTGGAGAAACTGATTCAGGCGCTTGATACGGAACTTGCAGATCCTGCCCTCTACGAGAAGGCACCCGCGAAGGCCGCCGAGAAGGCCAAACAGCGCTCCGACGCGGCGGAAAAGCTTGCCGCCGCCGAAGAGCAATGGCTGGAGCTTTCGTCTGAATATGAAACCGGGATGGCCGGTTAAACATCGCATTTTCAGGTGGAACTGCCCTGAAGCGGCAACATGCGCCAATTTCAAAGGCTTAGAGCAATCTTTGTTCGTTCGGATGAACGCGCAGCGCTCTAAAAATAGTTAATGCCTGAGGCATCCGTGCGTCAGAACTAACCGATCATTAACCATAATCGGAAAAAATGCGCCCAACATTCATTAATGTATTGTTGAGCGATTCTAATGACCTTCCGTCTTCTCCTGGCCGGCCTGCCGTGTCCTTATCCCTTGCCGGCTGCGCAACCAAACCGGCCAACGATGCCTCGCTGAAGACGAGTTTTGCTGAGGAAGAGCCGCATCATAAGCCATTTAAGGCGAGCGACCCCATCGACATGGAGCCGACCAAATGGGCTGGCGCGGAGCTTGAGACCAGAGAAACGGGCGATACCGGCGGCCCGCATCACCTTGTCGGGCGCACCTTGGAAGTGTCTTCGCTGCACGACCTCAAGCTGAGTGACAAGGAAGTTATTCTCAGCTTCGACGACGGTCCGGCGCCAGGAAAGACGGAGCGCATCCTCTCCACGCTCGACAAATTCGGCGTCAAGGCGACCTTCATGATGGTTGGCGAAATGGCGGAGGCGCATCCGGCCACCGCCCGCAAGGTCTTTGCCGACGGAGACACCATCGGCAGCCACACCTTCCGCCACCCCGATCTCGACAAGATGAGCTTCGACATGGCGATGGCCGAAATCGCCCGCGGCGAGCACGCGGTAGCCAAGGTCATCGGGACGGATGTTTCCTTCTTCCGCTTTCCCTATCTCGCCGATTCCAAGCGCCTGCGCACTGCCGTCGCCATGCGTGATCTCGTCGTCATGGATGTGGATATCGACAGCAAGGACTATTTCAACTCGAAGCCCTCCGCCGTCGTCACCCGCACCATGGACCAGTTGCACAAGCGCGGCCGCGGCATCATCCTGATGCACGATATCCACCAGCGCACTGCCACCATGCTGCCGACCCTTTTGGCGCGTCTCGAAAGCGAGGGCTACAAGGTCGTAACGCTGAAATACAAGGGCACCTTCGCGCCGGCAACCAACCTGATCGCTCAGGCCAGCCTCAGGGTTCTGCGCTAAGGACGGAATAAACGTCAGAAAACCGCATGATGGAATAGATTCGGGGAAGCACAGTTGCGTCTCCGAATGTATTTTGATTTGATTATATATGAGTCACCGCATCAATCGCATATCAGGTCCCTTATGAATCTCCATCTCGAGCATGACGACGATCCACTGACACTGCAATTCGTCGCTGAAAGGGATGCACAGTCTGAACAGGCTCTGATGACGCCTGAGTTCGAGGTGGATCGGGCGGCAATCAAGGCTCTGATCGAACGTAAGGACCGGCTGATCCAGGTGGTGCGCCGCGGCAAGTGGCTGTTCGACTTCCACCGCAGCGCGGATCATCCTCTCGGCATGTGGTTCCGGTTGCCCGCCAATCTCGCTCCTTCACCCGATGCGCCCTGGGAACCGATCTTCGATCTCGACGCTTTCTGCGCTTCAGAGAACAAGCTTTGGCTCTGGCGCGGCGCAATTACCTGCCCTTGGGAGCCGACGCGGGTATTGCTTTGCCTCTCCGACGGCGGCTCCGATCTTGGACGTCTCTTGGAGTTCGATTGCGAAACCAAGAGCATCGTCGAAGGTGGATTCGACACGCCGCCGACGCGTTGTCATGCCACCTGGCTCAGCCGCGACGAGATCGCCTATTTCGGCTCGATCGACCGCCTCTCCTCGACGCGCTCCGGCTGGCCACGCGTCGGCCGCCGACTGAAGCGTGGACAGCCGCCAGCAAAGGCGCCCCTGCTCTACGCCACCGCCGACACCGACGTCTACGGCTCCTGCCTGGTTTTCGACCCCGTGCTTGCCGGCATTGCAAAGAAAGGTACGGCCAAGCCGATCCGCCTGTTCATCACCGGCCACGAAATCGGCAATTCCAGTGTTTTCATCAAGGAGCAGGATTTTTCGCTGCGGCGGATCGATCTGCCGAAGGACATCGACGTCCAGCTCAACTATTCCTATTGTCTCTGGCTCGCCAAAACCGACGAGCGGATACCGGCGGGCAGCCTGGCGGTGCAACCCTTGCCGCGGCAGGCCACCGATGCCGGCGCCGAGGCGATGCGCGTGTTGTTTTCGCCCGGCGAGCGGCAATCGGTGTCGCAGTTCCTGCTGATGCGCGAATGGTGCGTTTTCGTCGTTTCGGACAATCTGCAGCCTCGGCTTTTCGTCTTCGACCTGACCAACGCGGATGCGGCGATCCAGGAAATCGCGCTGCCGGCAGATGTCCAGACCGTAACCGTCTGGCCGCTCCATTCCGACCTCCATCTCGGTGACGACACGCTGCAGGTCTATGGCGAAGGTTTCCTACAGCCGCCCTCCTGCTATCGCCTGGAGCTTGCCAACCGCAAGAAGCCGCTTGACCTCATTCACACGGCAAGCTCCCCGGCCTATTTCGATACTGACGGCATGACCTCCGAATTGCTCGAGGCTTTTTCCGAAGACGGCACGAGGGTGCCCTACCGGCTCGTATTGCCGAAGACATGGACGCAAGGCGAACTGCCGGTGCTGATGTATGGCTATGGCGGCTTCGATTTCTCGGTCCGTCCGCAATATTCCGCCGTCATCGGCCGCTGGCTGGAACAGGGTGGCGCCTATGTGCAGGCCTATATCCGCGGCGGCGGCGAGCTCGGTCCGAATTGGCATCGCTCGGCCAAGGGTCATGGCCGCCAGAGGGCCTTTGCCGATTTTGTTGCCGTTGCCCGCGATCTCGCCGCGCGCGGCTATACAAAGCCGTCACGCATAGCCGCCAATGGCGGCAGCAATGGCGGGCTGCTGACCGGCGTGATGTTGACGCGCTATCCGCGCGACTTCGGCGCGATCTGGTGTCAGGTGCCGGTGCTTGACATGAGCCGCTTCCATGTCTTCCCCGCGGGCAAGGCCTGGATCGATGAGTATGGCAATCCAGACGAGCAGGCTGACCGCGATTATCTGCTTTCCTATTCGCCGCTGCACAATCTGAAACCGGCCTCGGAAATCACCTATCCGCCCATCTATATCGAGAGTTCCAGCAATGACGACCGGGTCCATCCCTCGCATGCGCGGCGGTTTGCAGCGCGTATGGAAGAACTCGGCCATCATCCGCTGTTCCACGAATTCCACACGGGCGGCCACGGCGGCGACGGCGCATCGACCGAACTCGCGGCGCGAATCGCGCTAGGTTACAGTTTCCTTCGGGAGACGATCGTGAAGCCGCGTGAAAGTTGAGTTCAGCCCTTTAGACATCAAACAAAAATCAGCAGTTGCAAGATTATTCGACGCGCTTGAAACGCCTTTGATGACATGGTTAGTTGCGTCGTGATTTCGAATAGCGGGCCCACCCGCCCGCTCACCTCTGGGGGGAGTAAATAGATGGATCGTCGTTCATTTCTGAGGAAAGCCGGCGTTGCCGGCGCAGGCTCGGTTGCAGCAGCAGCGCTTGCGGCTCCGGCCATTGCTCAGAGCAATCCGAAAATCAACTGGCGCCTGACCTCGTCCTTCCCGAAATCGCTCGACACGATCTATGGCGGCGCCGAGGTGCTGTCCAAATTCGTCTCGGAAGCGACCGACGGCAACTTCACCCTCCAGGTATTCGCCGCTGGCGAAATCGTGCCCGGCCTGCAGGCTGCAGACGCGACCTCGGCGGGCACGGTCGAAGCCTGCCATACGGTCTCCTACTATTATTGGGGCAAGGATCCGGTGTGGGCGCTCGGCGCTGCCGTTCCTTTCGCGCTCAATGCCCGCGGCATGAATGCCTGGCAGTACCATGGCGGCGGGATCGACATGTTCAACGAATTTCTGGCGACGCAGGGGCTGATCGGTTTTCCGAGCGGCAATACCGGCGTACAGATGGGCGGATGGTTTCGCAAGGAAATCAATACGGTAGCCGATCTCAAAGGTCTGAAGATGCGCATCGGCGGCTTCGCCGGCAAAGTGGTGGAGCGCCTCGGCGTCGTGCCGCAGCAGATCGCGGGCGGGGACATCTATCCGGCACTTGAAAAGGGCACGATCGATGCCGCCGAATGGGTAGGCCCATATGACGACGAAAAGCTCGGTTTCTACAAGGTCGCGCCCTATTACTATTATCCCGGCTGGTGGGAAGGCGGTCCGACCGTACACGTCATGTTCAACAAGGCGGCCTATGAAGGCCTGCCGAAGGCCTATCAATCGCTGTTGCGCACCGCCGCCCAGGCGGCCGATGCCGACATGCTGCAGAAATACGACTATCTCAATCCTGCAGCCATCAAGCGTGTCGTGGCCGAGGGCGCGAAGCTGCGTCCGTTCAGCACCGATATCCTGAACGCCTGCTTCGACAAGTCGAACGAAGTCTATGCCGAGATGGAAGCATCGAACCCGACCTTCAAAAAGATTTGGGAGTCGATCAAGGCGTTCCGCGGCGGGCACTATCTCTATGCCCAGGTCGCAGAATACAGCTACGACGTGTATATGATGACGCAGCAGCGTGCCGGCAAGCTTTGATCGAAGGAACAATACCTTCTCCCCGCCGGGGAGAAGGTAAGATCAATTGAATGAGGGCGGCTGACTGAGATCGATCGCGGGCGGATTTTTCTTTTCTCCGCCCTGATCCGCCGGCTTGTTGTCCAGCGGATTGGCGCCAGGAAGCTGCAGGCCGCCCGGCAAGCCAAGACCGCCGCCATTATCCTGGCCGGGCACACCAAAGCCCGGCACCTCGATCTTGATCGTGTTGGGATCGACGCCGGCGCCCGCGTCCTTGTAGTGCATGACCATCTGCGGAAACATGATCGTCAGTGCCACCATCAGGACCTGAATGCCGACGAAGGGTATCGCCCCCCAATAGATCTGCCCCGTCGTCACTGGTGCCGTTTTTTTGCCGGTGACCTTGTCGAGGTAAGGCACTTTTGCAGCCACCGAGCGCAGATAGAACAAAGCAAAGCCGAAGGGCGGGTGCATGAAACTCGTCTGCATGTTGACGCCAAGCAGCACGCCGAACCAGATCAGGTCGATACCAAGCTTGTCGGCAGCGGGCGCCAGCAGCGGCACGATGATGAAGGCGAGTTCGAAGAAATCGAGGAAGAAGGCCAGCACGAAAACCAGAAGGTTGACGACGATCAGGAAACCGACCTGCCCGCCCGGCAGCGAGACCAGCAGATGCTCCACCCAGACATGGCCGTTGACGCCGTAGAAGGTCAGCGAAAACACGCGCGAGCCGATCAGGATGAACAGCACGAAGGAGGAGAGCCGTGTCGTCGACGCGAGTGCTGAGCGCACGACATCCATGCTCAATCGTCCCTTCGCCGCCGCCATCACCAGCGCGCCGGTCGCGCCCATCGCGCCGCCCTCCGTCGGTGTTGCGATGCCGAGAAAGATGGTGCCGAGCACGAGGAAGATCAGCGCCAGAGGCGGGATCAGCACGATGATCACCTGTTGGGCGAGCCGCGACATCAGATTGAACTTCATCGTCTTGTCGATGACGGCGACGACATAGATAAAAGCGATACCGACGGTTGCGCCGAGAATATCGGCATTTTCACCATAGCTCGGCGTCAGGTAGACATGGGCCGCATAGGCAACGCCGGCGCAGACCAGGAGCGCGATGAAAAGCGAGGTCACGCCGGAACCGAGCGAGCGCGCCTCCTTCGGCAGCGCCGGCATTGAGTTCGGCCGGACGATCGACATGACCAGCACATAGAGCATGTAGATGCCGGTCAGCACCAGACCGGGAATCAGCGCGCCGGCATACATGTCGCCGACCGAGCGGCCGAGCTGGTCTGCCAGTACGATCAGCACCAGCGAAGGCGGAATAATCTGCGCGAGCGTGCCGGACGCGGCGATAACGCCAGACGCCAGGCTGCGGTCATAGCCATAGCGCAGCATGATCGGCAGCGAGATCAGCCCCATGGCGATGACCGATGCCGCGACGACGCCGGTGGTGGCGGCGAGCAGCGCGCCGACGAAGATCACCGCATAGGCGAGACCGCCGCGGATCGGGCCGAAGAGCTGGCCGACGGTGTCGAGCAAGTCCTCCGCCATCCCGGAGCGTTCCAATACGATGCCCATGAAGGTGAAGAACGGGATCGCCAGTAGCGTGTCGTTGGACATTACGCCCCAGAACCGGTCCGGAAGCGCATTGAGCAAAGGCCAGGAGAGATTGATGGAGCCGCCCGAATAAGGCGCCAGCTCGACGCCGATCCAGAAGAACAGCAGTCCATTGGCGGCCAGCGCAAAGGCAACGGGATATCCGATCAGCAGGAAGATGATCAGCGAAGCGAACATGATCGGAGCCATGTTCACGGCAATGAATTCGATCATCAGCGCGCCTCCCCCGCAGGCGTTTCGGCATCAAGGGGCGCATGGGTCGGCACGTATGGTGTCGGATCCTCCATATCCCCGCGCATAACGGCGATCTTCTTGATGATTTCGGAAACACCCTGCACCGCCAGCACAAGGAAGCCTGCCAGCAACAACGCCTTGCCCGGCCAGATGATCAGGCCGCCAGCACTGGACGAAACCTCGCCGGACATAAAGGACATACGCACATAGGGCACGAGATCATAGACCATTAAAAGCACGAAGGGCATGAGGAACAGGCAATGACCGAGCAGATCGATCCAGTGCTGGACACGCCGCGGCAAGGCACCGTAGACGATATCGATGCGGATGTGCTCGTTCTGCCCAAGCGTATAGGCGGCCGCGAGCATGAAGGCGGCGCCGAACAGATACCATTGCGCTTCCAGCCAAGCGTTGGACGAGGTGTTGAATACCTTGCGGACGATGGCGTTTCCGGCACTGACCAGCACGGCGATCAGAATGAGCCAGGAAACCGACTTGCCAATGATTTCCGTCACAGCATCTACGAGCCGGCTGAAGCCGAGCAATGCTCTCATCATTTTTCTCCCCCGCAGCGGTCTTCCCCAAGATCTTCTTGCCGCGCATAGGCAGAGTGCCGATTTCACGCTGTGAATCAAGAGCGTAAGCGGGTTTTCCAAATGTGACGGCATAGCCGCACGAAATGGAGGGCGTCCGTTTGATTGCTTGCAATTGCGCTTGCCGGCCTTGCCCACGCGCTGCATTCTGATAAAAGATCATGCAAATAATCATACTAATCGAGAGACACCCATGTCCCCCATCAACCTCGCCATCGTCGGCGTCGGCAAGATCGTCCGCGACCAGCACCTTCCTTCCATCGAGAACAATTCGGATTTCAAACTGATTGCCACTGCAAGCCGCCACGGCACGGTTGACGGCATTCCGGCCTTCACAAGCATCGAGGCGATGCTGGACGCGGTTCCCGGGATCGATGCCGTGTCACTTTGCATGCCGCCGCAATATCGCTACGAGGCTGCCTACAAGGCTCTCGAGGCCGGCAAGCATGTCTTCCTGGAAAAGCCGCCGGGCGCCACGCTGAGCGAAGTCGCCGATCTCGAGGCGCTCGCCAAGACAAAGCACGTGTCCCTTTTCGCAAGCTGGCATTCGCGTTACGCGCCGGCGATCGAGGCCGCGAAGGCTTTTCTCGCCGGAACGACGATCAAGAGCGTCCATGTCATCTGGAAGGAAGACGTGCGCCACTGGCATCCGAATCAGGAATGGATCTGGCAGGCCGGCGGTCTCGGCGTCTTTGATCCGGGCATTAATGCTCTGTCGATCGTCACCCACATCTTGCCGCCGCTGTTCCTGACCGGCGCAGTGCTGGAATTCCCCGAAAACCGCGATTCGCCGATCGCTGCCGACCTGCAGTTCAAGAGCGGCCAGGGGCTTGCCGTCCATGCGGAATTCGACTGGCGCCAGACCGGCAAGCAGAGCTGGGATATCGTCGCTGAAACCGAGGCCGGCCAGATGGTGCTTTCCGAGGGCGGTTCGAAGCTTTCCGTTAACGGCGAATTGACGTTCACCGCCCCGGAGGCGGAATATCCTTCGCTCTATCGCCGCTTCGCCGAGATCGTCAAAGCCGGCACGTCTGATGTGGACCTCGCCCCGCTTCGCCACGTCGCCGACGCCTTCATGCTTGGCAAGCGCAAGTTCGTCGAGGCTTTCCACGATTGAGATCGGCTTGAGGCGCGCTCACAGTGGGCGCGCCTTCCCGCATGACGCAATCAAGCCGATTCCGTGGCCACCTCGCCCTTCGAGGCCTTGCCGCAGGCGCGTCAAGCCACCTCAGGGTGAGGCGAAGAGAGTTTCGTGACTGGACGCAGAAAATCAGCCCTCACCCTGAGGTGCGGAGGCTATAAGCCGGAGCCTCGAAGGGCGAGGGCGGGTGACGGCTCGCCCCGGGCAATTCCGTCATTGGAGCCATAATTAAACTCAATCACGCCTTCTTCTCCCAGCGTCCGTCCTGAGTCTGCTGCCAATAGGTGAGGTTATGCCCCTCGCCCTTCAGCTTCTTCCACTGCGCGCGGGCACCTTCCAACTGCTCTTGATCGTAACCATCGAACATGAAAACCACGCGCTGGTAATTCCCGACATCCGAGGCTTCGGCGCCATCGATGAAGAAGCGGACCGTAGCGTTGTTCGGGTTGCCGAACGAGACAGTAAGCAACACCGGCTGCTTGTCCGGCATTTCTCCATTATCCGTGCCATGCGGCAGGAAACTGTCCTCGCGATAGGTCCAGAGGTGCGCGTCGAGAGCATCCCGCCGGGCTGGTTCGCGCGTCTGGATGGCGACCTGCCAGCCGCGCTCGAAACTTTTGTCGATCAGCGGCGGAAGGGCATCCTCTAGCTTCGATTCGGTCAGATGATAGAAAAGAACGTCAGTCATGCCGTTCCTTCTATCTCAAACGCTTTCGAACGTCACGATTCGTAGTTCCGGCGAACCAGCTCATCGAGCAGGCGCACGCCGAAACCAGAACCCCAGGACTGATTGATCTCATCCTGGATCGAGCCCATGGCCGTTCCGGCAATGTCGAGATGCGCCCAGGGCGTTTCCTGAACGAAACGCTTGAGGAACTGTGCGGCAGTGATCGAACCGGCATGGCGCCCGCCGGTGTTTTTCATGTCGGCGAACTTGCTGTCGATCATCTTGTCGTAGTCCTTGCCGAGCGGCATGCGCCATAGGCGCTCATTGGTGGCAAGGCCGGCGGTGGTCAGTTCATTCGCCAACTTATCGTCGTTGCAGAACAGGCCGGCATGCAGATTGCCGAGCGCGACGAGAATCGCGCCGGTCAGCGTCGCGAGGTTGATCATGAACTGCGGCTTGAAGCGGTCGTTGGTGTACCAGAGCGCATCGCAGAGCACTAGCCGGCCTTCCGCATCCGTGTTGATCACTTCGATCGTCTGGCCCGACATGGAGGTGACGATATCGCCGGGACGCTGGGCATTGCCGTCAGGCATGTTTTCGACCAGGCCGATGACGCCGATGGCGTTGACCTTGGCGCCGCGGGCGGCGAGCGCATGCATCAGGCCCGTAACGGCGGCAGCCCCGCCCATATCGCCTTTCATATCCTCCATGCCGGCAGCCGGCTTGATGGAAATGCCGCCGGTGTCGAACACCACGCCTTTGCCGATGAAGGCAACCGGCTTGTCCTTCGGTTTGCCGCCCTTCCATTGCATGATCACCAGGCGCGGCGGACGCACCGAACCCTGCGCCACGCCAAGCAGCGCGCCCATGCCGAGCCGGCGCATTTCCCGTTCGGTCAGGATCTCCACTTCGACACCGAGCTTTTCCAGCTCCTTGGCTTTGGCGGCAAACTCGGCCGGGCCGAGAACATTGGGCGGCTCATTGACGAGATTGCGCGCCAGAATCACGCCGTCGGCAATCGCCTGCGATGCAGCGAAAAGCTTCTTGGCGGCAATGGCATCCGCGGTGACGATCGTCACCTTGACGAGCTTCTGCGTGCCGTTTTTGTCCTCGTCATCGTTCTTCTTGGTCTTGTAGGCATCGAAACTATAGGCACGCAACAGCATGCCGAGGGCGAAATCGGCAGCCGCCTTGGCCTCGGTCTCACCGCCAAGTACATCGATAAAGATAGCAACCTTTTCCACGTTGCGGATTTTCGCAGCAGCGCCGCCGCCGAGCTTCAGCCAATCATGCGCACTCAGCTCCTTCGCCTTGCCCGTGCCGATGACGATGATCCGGTCGACCGGCGAGCCCTCGGGTGCGACGATATCGAGACTGCTCAGGCCTTTGGCGGTGAACCGGGCGATCCGTGCGGCCTTGGCGAACACCTTGGCCGGATCGGCACTCTCGGCCCCTGCCGGCAATTCACTGTCCGTGTCTTTCAGGAGAATGGCCAGGCCGCCGCTCAGCCGAGCCGATTTGGCAAAGGAAATCTCGAATTTCACAGACATTTCTGCTCCGATAACGCGTAGTGCAAAATAGAATTATACACTCCGGATCATTTAAGGTTTTGCTATCAAATACAAGCTTTTGGCGAAACATTCCGCGAAGAAACACCTCCGGGACCTTCAAATCCTTGTCATCTACCGCCGCTAGCTTGCGGCCCATGTATTGGGTATCGCCGCCTGCGCGGCGCGATCTTCCATCGGAACGCCGCCTTGATCATAGATTCCACCGGCTTCGATCGCCGGGATCGCTTCCCCGAAATCCTGCGACCGCGCACGGCGGGCGATGCTTTCGTCATTCTCTTTTGTCTCTGGTGGGTACTGCTCGGGCTGTTTTCAGTTCTTCCACAGGTCGATCTTGCCGTCGCCAACATGTTTTTCCTGCGCGAGCAATGCGTCCTTCCTGTCAGACCCGGTCAGATCTGCGGCATTTTCCCTTATAATGACGATCCGCACATGCGCCTGCTCAGGGAGATTTTCTTTCAGATACCCTATGTCGTCGCGATCGCTCTCTGCTGGATGCTGGTCCTGTGCTGGCAGCAGCATGGCGCAACCTTTAAAACGTTGAGAGCCCGCGATCTGAAAATCGCGCTTGGCTCGCTGCTCCTCGGCCCGGTGCTGATCGTCAACCTCTGGCTCAAGACCTTCTCGGGCCGTCCCCGGCCGCGGCAAACCGATCTCTTCGGCGGCATGCTCGATTTCGTTCATGCGGGTTCCTTTGCCGGAAAATGCGCCAGCAACTGTTCCTTCATTTCCGGCGAAGCGGCCGCTGCCGGCTGGCTGTTCTGCCTGATCTTCATCATCCCGCAGCCGGCGCGGACAGCCCTCGCCTTGCCGATCGCTGCCGTTTCGATTCTCATTCCGGCCCTAAGGGTGGCTTTCGGCGGTCACTACCTCTCGGATGCCGTTCTGGGCTGGCTTTCCTCGCTTGTCATATTCTCCGCTCTCGTGGCGTTATCCCAAACGACACACAGCAGAAGAAATTCAGAAAATTAACGAATTTTTTGCGAGTGGGCTGTCGCCAAAAAAACGCAAACGGCGTAGAGGAGGATGAATCTCTGCCGGCTCAAACCGCGGAGCGTTGCGTTTAAGGGCCGGCATGAAGTTATTCGAAACATATATCGTACGGCGTGTCGGCATGATGTTCCTGGTAGCGCTGCTGCCGGTGCTCGCCATCATCTGGACAACCCAGGTGCTGCAGCGGATCAATCTGGTGACCGATAGCGGCCAGTCGATTGGCTCATTTGCCAAGCTCGCGACGCTCATTCTGCCGACGATCATTCCAGTGGTCCTGCCTTTCGCTCTGGTGATCGGCATCACGCAGACGCTGACGGCAATGAACAGCGATTCGGAGCTGACTGTCATGGAGGCGGCAGGTGCGCGACGCAGCATTATCATCCGCCCGATCATGATTCTCGCGATAGCGATCAGCGTCTTCTCATTCGTGGTCGACAATATGGTCGAGCCGAAGGCGCGTGTCGCCGCCCGCGAAATGGTCGCCGAAGCCTATGCCGATCTGCTCTCGACCGTTATCGAAGAGAAGAATTTCCGGCGTATCGAAGACGGGCTTTATGTGCAGATCACCCAGCGCATGTCGGGACGAATCCTGAAGGGCTTGTTCGTGGTGGATTCACGCGATCCCGCTTTCGATCTCATCTATTACGCCAAGGAAGGCGCCGTCGATCCGAGCGGCACATCGCTGCTGATGAAGGACGGCGAGGTCCACCGCAAAACGCCTGACGGCAACGTTTCCGTCATCAATTTCGACTCCTATTCCTTCGATCTTTCCGACATGACGCAGAGCCGCGGTCAGGCAACCCTGCGCGCCGGCGACCGCGGTCTAGGCTTCCTGCTGAACCCGGATCCGAATGATCCGGATTATAAAGCGAAACCAGGCGGCTACCGCGCGGAGTTACACCGGCGTCTCACCGACTGGGCGTTGCCGGCAATCTTTGCCCTGATATCCCTGGTGATCGCAGGCGATGCGCGATCCCATCGCGAAGCACGACTGCATCCGATGGTGTCGGCGCTCACAATTGCGTTTGCCTTGCGCTGGGCGGATTTTTATGCGGCGAACCAGATCGAGAATGCTCCCGTTTTCATCGGCGTTCTCTATGCGGCCAACATCTGCGCGGCTTTGATTGCGACCGCCCTGCTGTTCAGGAACCGTAAGATGTCGGTGCCGACGTCGATCCGCAACCGCCTTAGCAATTGGCGGCAGAAGATCCAGGATCGCATGCCGGCGCCCGGCAGCTCCAATGGGGGCGGAGCATGATCTTCAATACGCTCGGCCGCTACTTCTTCATGCGTTACGTCGTGACAACCTTCTGGTTTTTCCTCGGCGTGATCTCGATCGTCTATCTCGTCGACTTCAGCGAGACCGCCGGCCGGCTTGCCGGGCTTCCCGGATACACGGTCAGCCTCGGCTTGCTGATGACGGCGGTCAGACTGCCGTTCATCCTGCAGCAGACGGTACCGTTCATCGCCCTGTTCGTCGGCATGACGGTGCTGATTGCGCTCAACCGGCGTCGCGAACTCGTGATTGCCCGTGCAGCCGGCATCTCCGTCTGGCAGTTTATGACGCCCTTCGTGATCGGCGCCTTCTTCGTCGGCCTCCTCACGATGTTTGCTCTCAATCCGATTGCGGCATGGGGACAAAAGCAGGCGGAAACGATGGAAGCCGACCTGCGCGGCGACCCGTCCTATCACAACACACTTTCGATCCCGTGGCTGCGCCAGTCGAACGGCAAAGACGACGTGATCATTGGCGCCAAGGCTGTTCTCGACAACGGTACGACGCTGATGAACGTTGTGTTTATCCACTTCGATTCACAGGGGAATATCGTTCTCAGGCAGGACGCGCAGTCGGCAAAGTTGGAAGATGGTTACTGGCTTCTTAACAGCGTCGTCGAGCGCAGACCCGGCGAAATTCCCGATCATAAGAGTACGGTACAGGTTCGTACGAATCTGAAACAGGATTTCGTCTCCGAGCGTTTGGCACAGCCGGAAACCATTGCTTTTTATGATCTTTCTAATCGAATTAAGATAGCAAAGTCTTTTGGCATCTCAACCAAAGCGCTTGAGACCCAATTTCACTCCCTGCTGTCGCAGCCGTTCCTTTTGGTGGCGATGACTCTGATCGCAGCCACCGTCTCGTTAAAATTCAGTAGATTCAACCAATCGCGCTCCGTGATTCTGGGTGGAATCCTCTCAGGCTTCGTGCTTTATGTTGTCACCGTGCTGGTAAAGGCATTCGGGAGCAGCGGAGTGGTTCCTCCTTTCGTGGCGACATGGATACCCGTGATCGTCGCTTTGGCATTCGGAGCAACGATCCTGCTTCATCAGGAGGACGGCTAAGTGGCGGCAGGCAACCGCAAGAGTACTAGGAAATTTGTCGCTGCCCTCGTCATGGGCGCGGCTGCGTATGCATTTGTCGTGAGCCCGGTCGTAACTTACGCCCAGGACAACAATAATAACGGCGGCGCTGGCGCTGCGACCTCTCCCGTTAAGGTCAAAGTGCCGGAAGGCTCCAAGCTGATCCTTTCGTCGAACGAACTGGTCTATAATAAGGATACTCAAATCGTCACCGCCAGCGGCGCGGTTCAGATCAACTATGGCGGCTACAAGATGGTCGCGCAGAAGGTTGAATATAATCAGAAAAGCGGACGGATGACGGCGATCGGCAATGTCGAGCTGATCAGCCCGGACGGCAACCGCATGTATGGTGACAAAATGGATGTCACCGACAGCTTCTCCGACGGTTTCGTCAACGCTCTGCGCATCGAAATGCCAGACAATACGCGCATGGCCGCCGAAAAGGGCGAACGTGTCGGCGGTAACCAGTTGATCCTGACAAAGGGTGTCTACACTGCTTGTTTGCCGTGCTCCGAGCAGGGCCGCGCGCCGCTGTGGCAGGTCAAGGCTCAGCGCGTGGTGCAGAACGGCGTGACGCATACCGTCCGTCTCGAGCATGCCCGCTTCGAACTGTTCGGTCAGCCGATCGCTTACGTTCCATGGATCGAAGTTCCGGACAATACGGTGAAGCGCAAGTCAGGCTTCCTGTTTCCCTCGATGAGCTACTCGGAGAACCTCGGCTTTGGCGTGAAGGTTCCCTACTACTACGTCATCTCGCCCAGCATGGACGCGACGATCAGTGCCACCGGCTATACAAGCCAAGGCTTGCTGCTCGAAGGTGAATTCCGGCAACGCTTTGAAAACGGTACGCATGTTCTGCGCGTCGCCGGTATCAATCAGATGAGTCCGGATCAGTTCACTGCCAATACAAGTGACGCCGAACATAAAACTCGCGGCGTCGTTTCGTCGAAGGCTGATTTCAGAATCAATCCTCGCTGGACATTCGGCTGGGACGTCATGGCGCAAAGCGATAATAACTTTTCGCGCACCTATGGCTTGCAAGGTCTCAGCCAGAGCACGCACACGAACGACATCTATTTGACGGGTCTCGGCAAGCGCAATTATTTCGATATGCGCGCCTTCTACTATGATATTCAGGACGCCGATGACAAAAGCACTGCTGAAAAGCAGCAAGCGGTCGTCTATCCAAGCGCCGACTATCACTATGTCGATCCGAACTCGGTCTATGGCGGCGAGTTGTCCGCGACGATGAATTTCACGCATTTGTCGCGTGACAAGACGTCTGTGCTCGACAACGTCAACAATCTCGGCGATTCCAGTCTGAACGACCGCTTCCTTGGTCTTTCGGGAAGCTATACGCGTCTTAGCACCGAATTGCAGTGGCAGCGTACCTTCACCACCGATCAGGGTCTGGTCCTCACACCGCTTGCGGCCGCTCGCGGCGACGTCTATGGCCTCGGCATGGACGCGCCTACCGGCGACTATTCCGGAAACTACGACACCAGCGATTACGCGACGCGCGGTATGGTGACAGCCGGTCTCGAAGCCAAGTACCCGTTCCTCATCACCACCAGCAACAGCACACATGTGTTCGAGCCGATCGCGCAGGTCTATGTGCGCCCTGATGAGCAACTTGCAGGACGGCTGCCGAATGAAGACGCCCAGAGCTTTGTGTTCGATGCAACCAACCTGTTCGATCGCGACAAGTTCTCCGGCTTCGACCGTGTAGAAGGCGGCACGCGCGCCAACCTAGGTTGGCGCTATACGGGCAGCTTCGACAGTGGCTATAAGTTGCAGCACATCTTCGGCCAATCGTACCAGCTTGCCGGGCGAAACTCATTCGCAACCGACGATCTGGTAGGTGCCGGGTCGGATTCGGGGCTTGAAACCACCCGCTCCGACTATGTCACGATGTTTGGCCTCACGACGCCGCAGGGCATCTCGCTTTCGCAGTCCTATCGCTTCGACGAAAAGGACTTCGCGTTCCGTCGCGGCGATACTCAGGTCGGCTTTGCAAACGACGACTTCCAGACCTCGGTGACCTACACCCATATCGCCGCTCAGCCGCAATATGGCTTCACCTCGGACCAGGACGAAATCCAAACCCGCGCCCAGATCAAATTCAAGAATTATTGGTCTGTCTTCGGCACCGTCAGCTACGATCTCAATGACAGCGAGATCACGCGCCAGGGCGTCGGTCTTTCCTATGAGGATGAGTGCACGATCTTCAGCGTTTCCTTTCTGGATAAGAAGGATTCGACAAACCAATCGGGAAGCGACTGGTCGATCGGCGCCCGCATAACGTTCCGTACGCTCGGCGACGTCAATCTTGGCAACGTCCAAGACGCGACGTTCTGATCAGTCAAATCCAAAGGGCCGGCCTTAAACCGGCCCTTTGCTTTGTATGGGACCGCCATTCCCCTCCTTGTCATTGTTTCGCCGCAAGGATTTTGCAATTCGTCGTGCTTGTTGTAGATATTGGCGCGAAATTGCCGTATTGCGCCGATGGCGTCTCAATGTGACGCAGTGCGGACAAAGACCTTTGGGAAGGGGTAGTTGATGTTCTCTGGAAAGACACCGATGCGCGCTGCGCTATTCGGCGCCGTAGCGTTGGTTATGGCCGCTTTTACGATGCCAAGCAGCGATGTTGCCTTTGCGGCAAGTGAAGTGAAGGTTGTCGTCAACAACACGGTGATCACATCAGGCGATATCGCCAAGCGCATCAACTTCCTGAAATTGCAGCACGCGAAAGGTGATCTCAACAAGCTGGCGCAACAGCAACTCGTCGATGAGACGCTGAAGCGTGCGGAAATCGCCCGCGTGCGCATGTCGGTATCGACGACAGACGTCGATAAAGCATTTGCTCGTTTCGCCACCAGCAATAAAATGTCACCGCAGCAGCTTGGACAGATCCTGGACAAGATGGGCGTCACCACCGATCACTTCAAATCCTATATAGCCATTTCCATGAGCTGGCCGCGCGTCGTCAACGCCCGCTTCGGCTCGAACGGCGGCAACCGCATGTCGAATGACGACCTTGTAACGCGCATGACGGAAAATAAGACGAAGCCGGTCACGACGGAATATTTCCTGAAGCAGATAGTCTTCGTCGTCCCGTCTGCTAAGCGCAACGCAATTCTCGGCAAACGCAAGGCCGAGGCGGAAGCATCGCGGGCCAAGTTCCCCGGTTGCGACCAGGCGAAAGTCTTTGCCGCAACAATGCATGACGTCTCCGTGCAGGACCTTGGCCGCGTGCTTGCTCCCGATCTTCCGGACGCCTGGAAGCCGCTGCTGGAGAAGGCAAAGGGCAATACGACCGATGCGATCGTGACCGACCGCGGCGTCGAATATGTCGCCATTTGCTCGCAGCGTCAGGTGAACGACGACGTCGCTGCCGCAGCCGTCTTCCGCGCTGAAGATCTCGGCAAGGCTAATGCCCAAGGCGTCAGCGCCAACGACAAGAAGTACATGGACGAACTGCGCTCCAAGGCGCAGATCCTCTATCGCTGATCGTTCCCGATGCCCTCGCGCCCTTCCCGCCCCCTTGCACTTACGCAGGGGGATCCAGCAGGTATCGGACCCGATATCACGCTCGCCGCCTGGCTTCGCCGCGGCGAGCTTGGCTTACCTCCCTTCCTGTTGCTCGGCGACCCAAAGGTCCTTTCGGCGCGAGCGCGTCAATTGAATCTAACCGTGCCGCTTCGTGAAGCCGATGCGTCGACTGCTTTCGGCATTTTTCGCGATGCTTTGCCGGTGTTGCCGATCGCTGCCGGCATGGATGTGGTTGCCGGCGAACCTCATGTGGTGACGGCCAAGGCGACGATCGCCGCCATCGAGATGGCGGTCTCGCTGAGCATGAAGGGAGAGACCTCCGCGGTCGTGACGAATCCGATCGCCAAGTCGGTGCTTTACGACGCCGGCTTCGGCTTTCCCGGCCATACCGAGTTCCTAGCCGATCTTGCGGCGCGCGCGACCGGCAAACCAGTGATGCCCGTGATGCTGCTCGCCGGGCCGAAGCTGCGGGCAATTCCCGTCACCATCCATATTCCGCTGAAAGATGTGCCGCAGGCGCTAACCTCGGATCTCATCATCGAGACCTGCCGGATCACCGACCACGACCTCAGGGCTCGTTTCGGCATTGCAGCGCCGCGGCTTGCAATTGCCGGCCTCAACCCGCATGCCGGCGAAAGCGGTGCTATCGGCAAGGAGGATGAGGAAATCATCCGTCCGGCAATCGACGTGCTGCGCAATGAAGGCATCGATGCCGTTGGGCCCCTCCCCGCCGACACGATGTTCCATGACGATGCGCGCCGTCGCTACGATGTCGCCGTCTGCATGTATCACGATCAGGCTTTGATTCCGGCCAAGGCGCTCGGCTTCGACGATTCCGTCAATGTCACGCTTGGCCTACCCTTTGTCCGCACCTCGCCGGACCATGGCACCGCCTTCGGCATCGCCGGCAAAGGTGGTGCCAAAGAGGACAGTCTCGTGGCGGCGCTCAAGCTGGCGAGCGAGATCAGCCGCGCGGCGGGAAGCAATCGCTGATGGCTGCACTCGACGGTCTGCCGCCACTTCGCGACGTCATCCAGCGTCACGGTCTCGACGCGCGCAAAGCACTTGGCCAAAACTTCCTGCTCGATCTTAATTTGACGCAAAAGGTTGCCCGCACTGCCGGAGCGCTGGACGGCGTCACCGTGTTCGAAGTCGGCCCGGGACCAGGTGGTTTGACGCGTGCCATCCTTGCGCTCGGCGCCGCCAAGGTTATCGCCGTCGAGCGCGATGCGCGCTGCCTGCCGGCACTCGCCGAGATCGCCGATCACTATCCCGGCCGGCTGGACGTCATCGAAGGCGATGCGCTGAAAACGGATTTTGCGGTGCTCGCGCCGGAAGGGCCGGTCAAGATCATTGCCAACCTGCCCTATAATGTCGGCACACAGTTATTGGTGAACTGGCTGCTGCCCGGCTATTGGCCACCCTTTTGGCAATCCCTGACGCTGATGTTCCAGAAAGAGGTCGGCCAGCGGATCGTCGCCGACGAGGAAGACGACCACTATGGCCGCCTCGGTGTTCTCTGCGGCTGGCGCACGAATGCGCACATGGCCTTCGACGTGCCGCCGCAGGCATTTACGCCGCCGCCTAAGGTAACCTCGACGGTCGTCCATCTGACGCCGAAGGAAAACCCGATCCCCTGCTCCGTCGACAATCTGGAAAAGGTGACGCAGGCTGCCTTCGGCCAGCGGCGCAAGATGCTGCGTCAAAGCCTGAAGCCGCTCGGCGGCGAAGCCCTGCTGCGGAAAGCCGATATCGATCCGCAGCGACGCGCTGAGACGCTTTCCGTCGAGGAGTTTTGCCGGCTGGCGAATTCTCTTTAATCGCTGTTCACAGCTTCGGCGTTTCTTCCAACAGGCCGCGAACGAAGTCGAACATTCCGTGACGGCGATCGCGGCGCAGGCGCTCGGCCTTGACGATCGACTGAACCGCATCGAAGGCGGCGGTCAGATCATCATTGATGATGACATAATCATATTCGCGCCAATGGGCGATCTCGGCTCTGGAATTGGCAAGCCGCGTGGCGATCACCTCTTCGGAATCCTCGGCGCGGCGGTGCAGGCGCGATTGCAGCTCCGTCATGGTCGGCGGCAGCACGAAGATCGAGACTACATCGGCGGGCATTTTCTCCTGCAGTTGCTGCGCGCCCTGCCAGTCGATATCGAAGAGCATATCGCGGCCTTCGGCCATCGCCGTTTCCACCGGCTCGCGCGGCGTGCCGTAGAAATTGCCATGTACCTCCGCCCATTCGAGCAGCGAGTCGGAATCACGAAGCCGCTCGAATTCCCGCAGCGAAACAAAATGATAATGTATGCCGGCAATCTCGCTCGGTCGTCGTTGCCGCGTCGTGACGCTGACGGAAAGACCGATCTGCTTATCGGTCTCCAACAGCGTACGCGCGATTGTCGATTTCCCCGCCCCTGACGGCGAGGAAATGGCGAGCATCAGCCCCCGGCGGGCAATCGAAATGGATGTGGATGTCGCCGGCTTCATGGCCTACTCCAAATTCTGGACCTGTTCGCGGAACTGGTCGATGACCACCTTTAATTCGATGCCGGCGGCGGTGACCGCTGCGGCATTCGACTTCGAACAGATAGTATTCGATTCCCGGTTAAATTCCTGTGCAAGGAAATCAAGCTTGCGTCCGATCGGTCCGCCTTTGGCGATAAGGTCGCGCGCTGCCGTCACATGCGCCTTCAGCCGGTCGATCTCCTCGCGCAGATCGGCCCTTGTGGCGATGAGAGCGGCCTCGGCATGCAGCCGGTCGCGATCGAGACCGGAAGTGCCATCCAGAAGCATGGCAACCTGCGCCGCCAGCCTCGCGGCGATCTCCTGCGGCGAGCGGGATGGATCGTTTTCCACCGTTGCCGTCAGCGTCTCGATGACCCCGACATGGCCGAGCAAGATTTTTCCGAGTGCCTGCCCTTCCGCGCAGCGCATATCGCTGAGGTCGCCAAGCGCGGCTTCAAGACCCGCCATGATCTCGCTGTCGCGTGCGGTAAGAGCCTCTTCGCTCTCCTCGGCTTCCTTGAACTCGACGATGCCGCGAATGGCAAGCAGCGTGTCCAGCCGCAGCGGCGCAGGGTCGACTACGCCGGCGAGCTGACCGCGGAGCGCCAGCACCGTCGCCAGCGCGTCCTGATTGACGACCGCTTCGACGCGGCTTTCATCGACGGATAGGGAGAGGCCGACCTGCAGATTGCCGCGTGAAAACCTGTCGGTGATAAGCTTGCGCACATCGGTTTCCAAGCGCTCTAGCCCTGGCGGCAGGCGCAGACGGAAATCGAGGCCCTTACCGTTGACCGATCGCAATTCCCATGCCCAACGAGAGCGCCCACTCGTTCCCTCACGCCGGGCAAAACCGGTCATGGACTGCAGTGCCATGCAAGCCTCCGATAATTTTCGTCCACGATCTCTCGACGATCATGGATCAATGCAAAGGTGAGACCACGCCGTGCGGCCGTTCGAAAGCACGGCGCAGCAGAGACTAATTCGTCTTCTTTTTCTGCTGTGTGGCCGCACCGGCTGTCACCCCGCTGTCGTCCGGCTGACCATCGACGGCGATCGCGCTGGGGTCCTCGCCCTTTTCCGCAACGAGCTTGCGCCAGCGTTTAACGTTGGCATTGTGATCTTCCAACGTCGCGGCGAAGACGTGGCCGCCTGAACCATCGGCAACGAAATAGAGATCTTGCGTCTTCCAGGGATTGGCAACGGCATCGAGCGCATCCTTGCCGGGATTGGCGATCGGCGTCGGCGGCAGGCCCTTGATCATGTAGGTATTGTAGGCCGTTTCTTTTTTGAGGTCCGATTGGAAGATCGGGCGATCGGCCGGTTTGCCGTCGCCACCGAAGAGCCCATAGATGACGGTCGGGTCGGATTGCAGGCGCATGCCCCTGCCGAGGCGGTTGAGGAAGACGGACGCCACGTGAGCGCGCTCATCGGCAAGCCCCGTTTCCTTTTCGACGATCGACGCCAGCGTGACCAGCTCCTGCTTATTTGTCAGCGGCAGCGATTGGTCGCGCTTGTCCCAGATCTCGTCGACCAGCTTTTCCTGCGCGGCCTTCATCTGATCGATGATTTCCGTACGCTTCGCGCCGCGCGTGAATTTATAGGTATTGGGCTCCAGGCTGCCTTCCGGCGGCAGGGCCGATGGCAGATCGCCTTCCAGCACCGGGTCGGCCTGCAGCTTGTTGAATATCTGCCGCACGGTCAGGCCTTCCGGCAAGGTCACCGAATAGAGGATCGATTTGCCGGATTTCAGCAACTCCATGATGTCCTTCATCGAGGCGCCGGCTTTGATCTCATATTCGCCGGACCGCAACGACTCGCCATTGTGCAGATGGGTTGCCGTCAGATAGCGGAAGATGCGGGCATCGGAGATGATGTTGCTGGCTTCGAGTCGGCTCGAAATCTCGGCAAGGCCCGCGCCGTTGCGCACGATGAAATTGGTGTTGGTCGTCAGCGGCCCGGGGTTCTGATAGGCGGAAATGGCGTAGTAGGTGCCGACGATCGCGAGAACGATCACGAAGACGACCAGCGTCATCAGAAAGTTCAGGAAGATCACCATCTGGCTGCGGGCTTTGCGCGAGCGCTTCGGCGGATCCGGAACACGCTCCGGACGCAGAGCTTCATTGGCCGATTTCGGGATGATCGGCCCCTTCTGCCCGTTCGGAGTTCCGTTGTTCTGGTTCGTATCGCTCACCGGCAGTCCCTTCATTTGTCATTGCCTGCTCTTTGACCAAGCAATGCGGCAAAAAACAGGTTCAGAAGATAAAGCGGAGCCTTGTGAAGATCCGCTTTCGACCGATCAGACATTACCGCGACGTGTCCCATGGGACACGAAAGAACGCAGTAACCTTCAAGGATGGCGCGCAGCCTTGCCGAAAAGCACTGCTGCTTTCCGGAACTACGCGCTGTTATTATGCCTCATAGCGACGCAGGACAAGGGATGCGTTCGTACCGCCGAATCCGAAGGAGTTCGACAGTGCAACATTGATGTCCCGCTTGCGGGCCTTGTGCGGAACGAGATCGATGGCCGTCTCCCGCTCCGGATTGTCGAGATTGAGCGTCGGCGGGGCGATATTGTCGCGAATGGCAAGCGTTGCGAAGATCGCCTCGATCGCGCCGGCGGCGCCCAGAAGATGGCCGGTCGCCGACTTGGTCGACGACATCGAGATTTTGGAGGCCGCATTGCCGACCAGCCGCTCGACAGCACCAAGCTCGATTGTGTCGGCCATGGTCGATGTGCCATGCGCATTGATGTAATCCACGTCAGCCGGCGTCAGGCCGGCGCGCTTCAGGGCCGACGTCATGCAGCGGAATGCGCCCTCGCCATCCTCGGACGGCGCAGTAATGTGATGGGCGTCGCCGGAAAGGCCATAGCCGACCACTTCGGCGTAAATCTTCGCGCCGCGTGCCTTGGCATGTTCCAGCTCTTCGAGAACGACGATGCCGGCGCCCTCACCCATGACGAAGCCGTCACGGTCACGATCGTAAGGGCGCGAAGCCTTTTGCGGATTGTCATTATAATCGGTCGACAGCGCCTTGCAGGCGGCAAAGCCGGCGAGCGAGATACGGCAAACCGGAGCTTCGGCGCCGCCGGCGACCATGACATCCGCATCGCCGAGCATGATCAGACGAGCAGCATCGCCAATGGCGTGCGCACCGGTCGAACACGCGGTGACTACGGCATGGTTCGGGCCGCGCAGCTTGTGGCGGATCGAGACCTGGCCGGAAACGAGATTGATGAGACGTCCCGGAATGAAGAAAGGCGAGATGCGGCGCGGACCTTTGTCGCGCAGGGTATAACCGGCTTCGACGATGCCTTCCAGGCCGCCGATACCGGAACCGATCATGACGCCGGTTGCGATCTGGTCTTCATCGGAGGTCGGATGCCAACCGGCGTCGTTCAGCGCCATATCGGCCGCTGCCATGCCGTAGACAATGAAAGGATCGACCTTTCGCTGCTCCTTCGGCTCCATCCAGTCGTCGGCATTGAACGTGCCGTCGCTGCCATCACCGACCGGAACACGGCACGCGATTTTCGCGGCGAGATCCTCCACCTCGAATTCCGTCACAAGACGCGCGCCGTTATAGCCGGCGATCAAGCGCGACCAGGACACCTCAGTGCCACAGCCCAAAGGTGATACCATGCCGGTACCCGTGATAACGACACGTCTCATCGCCCGCAGACCCCCGTCTTTTTATAATGCCATGCGTATGAATATGATCCGTCCGACCCGGCCGGACGAAATAGGGCGGACTCAGAGAGCCCGCCCGTCACAAAGCGCAAAGGATTAGGCCTGAGCCTTTTCAATGAACTTTACCGCATCGCCGACCGTCAGGATCGAGTCGGCAGCATCGTCAGGAATTTCGACGCCGAATTCTTCTTCGAAGGCCATGACCAGTTCGACCGTGTCGAGCGAGTCCGCGCCCAGGTCGTCGATGAAGCTTGCGCTTTCAACAACCTTGTCGGCGTCGACGCCAAGATGATCAATAACAATTTTCTTTACGCGTTCTGCGATATCGCTCATGTCGGTTTCCTCGACCTTATTTATGTCCTGATCAGAATGCCGTGTGGCATCCCTACCCTGTTCAAGCCTGCAACGCCTGCATGGCGCCGCTGGCAAACCCGTTCAACCCGGCCTTCACATCTGGTCCGGCCGCCGTACACGCGGCCCGGTCCGTCTGCATTTTCGGGGCGACTGATCACAGTCATGGCCCGCTTAACACGGTTTAAGTCTGTCGCAAAGCCAGAAAATCGCCGCTTCCAGGTTGCTCAACATGCTATTGGAGGGGAAAGTTCCCCCCAAGAGACTTTTCCTTTTTCAGATCATCGCCATGCCACCGTTGACGTGGATCGTCTGACCGGTGACGTAGCTTGCTTCGGAGGAAGCGAGATAGGCGACGGCGGATGCGACTTCGGCGCCGTTGCCCATGCGCTTCATGGGAATGGCGCCCATGATCGCCTCTTTCTGCTTGTCGTTCAGCTTGCCAGTCATGGCGCTTTCGATGAAGCCGGGTGCGACGCAGTTGACCGTAACGTTGCGGCTCGCGATCTCCTGCGCCAGCGACTTGGTGAAGCCGATCATGCCGGCCTTGGAAGCGCAGTAATTGGCCTGGCCGGGATTGCCGGTGACGCCGACGACGGAGGTGATGTTGATGATGCGACCATAGCGGCGGCGCATCATCGGATGGGTCAGCTCCCGCGTCAGGCGGAAAACAGCGGTGAGATTGACTTCCAGAACCGCATCCCAGTCCTCGTCGCTCATGCGCACGAAGAGACCGTCCTTGGTGATGCCAGCATTGTTGACCAGGATGTCGACGCCGCCGAGTTCTTCCTCGGCCTTGGCGCCGAGTGCCTTGACCTCATCGCGATCGGAAAGGTTGGCCGGAAAGATCTTGACGCAGTCGCCAAGTTCGGCGGCCAGAGCTTCGAGCTTCTCGACGCGCGTGCCGTGCAGGCCAACGATGGCGCCCTGCTTATGCAACATCCTTGCG
Source organism: Rhizobium leucaenae USDA 9039 (assembly GCF_000426285.1). Taxonomy (GTDB): domain Bacteria; phylum Pseudomonadota; class Alphaproteobacteria; order Rhizobiales; family Rhizobiaceae; genus Rhizobium; species Rhizobium leucaenae. The sequence goes on from NZ_AUFB01000012.1 coordinate 84,085, forward strand.
ATCTCTTCGCCGATACCACCGGAAGAGCCGGTTACCAGGGCCTTGCGGCCGGTCAAATCGAGCATGTGGTGTCCCTCGTTCCTTAATTTCTGTATCAGCCAAGCAAGCTGGCGAGAGCGGTGTCGATATCGGTCGTCGTGTTGACGGCGATGCCGTTCACCGATTTGTCGATGCGCCGGGCGAGGCCTGTCAGCACCTTGCCGGCGCCGATTTCATACAATGTTGTCACATTGTTGGCGGCAAACCATTCCACCGTCTCGCGCCAGCGCACCTGGCCCGTAACCTGCGCGACCAGCAGATCGGCGATTTCGCCGGCGTCCGTCACCGGTGCGGCGCGGACATTGGCGACGACAGGCACGACTGGATCGGATTTTGCAACCTCTGCCAGAGCCGCGCGCATCGCCTCGGCTGCGGGCGCCATCAGCGAGGAATGGAAGGGGGCGGATACGGGCAGCAGAATTGCGCGCTTGGCACCTTTGGCGGTCGCAAGCTCGGCAGCCTTTTCGACCGGGGCCTTCTCACCGGAAATGACGATCTGACCGCCGCCGTTGTCATTTGCGATCTGACATGCGCCGATCGCCAAAGCTTCGGTGCAGATGTCAATGACGTCTGCATGTTCCAAACCGATGATCGCCGCCATGGCGCCGACGCCGACCGGAACCGCCGCCTGCATGGCATTGCCGCGAATGCGCAACAGCCGCGCCGTATCGGCGAGCGAGAAAGTGCCGGCCGCACAAAGCGCCGAGTATTCGCCGAGCGAATGACCGGCGACATAGGAAACTTTGCTTTTCAGATCGAAGCCGCGCGCCTTGAGAACGCGCATCACGGCGATCGACACGGCCATCAGCGCCGGCTGCGCATTCGCCGTCAGCGTCAGCCTGTCGTCCGGGCCGTTGAAGATGATGTCGGAAAGCTTTTCACCGAGCGCTTCGTCGACTTCTTCGAAGACGGCGCGCGCTTCGGCGAAATTGTCGGCGAGATCCTTGCCCATGCCGACGGTCTGGCTACCTTGACCGGGAAATGTGAAAGCAACAGTCATTATATCAAGCTTCCTTCGGGGGTCGTTTCGCTTCCCAATGACATTGTTTCCGGTGGAGTCAATAGTGCAGCCCCTGCAGTCACTGCCTTTTGCGTTTGCGAGGAGTTTCTATTTTCTTCTTGCGCTTGCTCATTTCCCACCTAGATTTACGCGATCCTTCCCCAGACCTTTTCCGCAAGCATCAAGGTTTTCCCATGAACTATAAGAATTTAGGCCGCACCGATATTTCGGTTTCGCAGATTTGCCTGGGCACGATGACCTGGGGCACACAAAACAGCGAGGCCGAGGCGCACGAACAGATGGACTATGCCCTTTACAAGGGCGTCAATTTCTTCGACACGGCTGAGATGTATCCGACGACGCCGGTCGGCGCGGAAACCCAAGGCCGCACCGAGGAATATATCGGCACCTGGTTCGAAAAGACCGGCAAGCGCAGGGATATCGTTCTTGCCACCAAGGTTGCAGGCCCCGGCCGCGATTATCTGCGCGGCGGCCAGGGTGCGGATGCCGCCAATATTCGCGCGGCCATCGACAGCAGCCTGAAGCGGCTGAAAACCGACTATATCGATCTCTATCAGGTGCATTGGCCGAACCGCGGCCACTTCCATTTCCGTCAGAACTGGCGCTACAACCCCTTCACGCAGGACCGCGAAAAAGCGGTCGCCAACATCGCCGAAATCCTGGAGACCATGGGCGAGTTGGTGAAGGCCGGCAAGATCCGCGCCATCGGCCTCTCCAACGAGACGACCTGGGGCATCCAGAAATACCTGACGATCGCCGAGCAGAAGGGCCTGCCGCGCGTCGTCTCGACGCAGAACGAATACAATCTGCTCTATCGCCACTTCGATCTCGATCTCGCCGAGCTGTCGCACCACGAAGATGTTGGCCTGCTCGCCTATTCGCCGCTCGCCGGTGGTATTCTCAGCGGCAAATATGTCGGCGGCGCACGCCCGGCCGGCTCGCGCGGCTCGATCAATCCCGACATCGGCGGCCGTCTGCAGCCGCTGCAGGAGCCGCCGGTCAAAGCCTATCTGGAGATATCAGCCAAGTATCATCTCGATCCGGCCAAGCTGGCGCTCGCCTACTGCCTCACCAAGCCCTTCATGACCTCCGTCATCATCGGCGCGACGTCGATGGCCCAGCTCGAAACCGACATCGCATCGGCCTATGTCACGCTGCCGGAAGAGGCGATTGCCGAGATCGAAAAAGTACACCGGCTTTATCCGATGCCGATGTAAGGTTCCAAAAAGCGCCTTGCCTCGATGGCGGGGCGCGATCCCAACTGCGCCCGCTCCTATGGCCGAACAGGGCGCAAATATGACCTCTGATGTAATTGAGACACGTCCGACCGGCGCGTAGCTTCAGGGCATCTCTACAAGAGATCGGCACCGAACCGGTGCCGCAGAGAAATAGACATCAAGCGCCGGCGGTTTCACCCCGGGCGCTGCAGCCTCTTGTTGCCCCAAGCACACGTCCGGAGACAGACGATGAATGAGATGATTTTCAGCAAGCGTGAAACCCCAGACTGGCTGCTGGCCTTCTGGAAGGAAATCGACGGCAAAACCTTCGGCAGCGGCTTCGACTGCTTCGCGGAAGATGCCACTGCCAATTTAGGCGTTGCCGAATGGAGGGGCCGTGAGACGATCCGCGAAAGCCTGCGCGCGTTTATCGATACCGGATTTACCCCCCTCCATGATGTAACGGAATATTGGGACGGCGGGCTCCTCAAGGTTTTCCGCGGCTTCGTTACGATGACACCGGACGATCCGAACCGCCCGGTCGTCAAGCCCGTTATGACGCACTTCTTCTACATGGACGAGGCCGATCAGCAGCACACCCGTCGTTCCATTGGCCTTTGTGAAGGACGACCAGAGCCTCAACTTCTTTTCATTGGTGACGACAGTCGGCACCCCGATGACCATCGCGTCGCAGGAACTCAGGCTCGAATGCATGTTCCCGACGGATCAGCAGACCGAACGTCTCTAGGTCGAGATGATGAAGAATGCGCCAATGCCGATATTTCCCGCAGATCACTAGCGAATTGAGCGGCACCTTGTTGAGGGCGAGCCCGCCCCCTACATGCTGTTGCATGAGGACGTTCCGCGATAGGATGCGCCTGCTCAATCTCCGCCTCCGGTGAGGCACGCTATGCAACCAAAGGAGAGACCGATGCAAGAGCCGCTCGTCGTCCGCCAGGAAAGGCGCATCCCGGCACCACCAGCCGCTGTGTTCGCCCTGCTGACCGATCCGGAAAAGATTTTGCGCTGGATGGGTACGGAGGCACAGATCGAGCCTCAGCCCGAAGGACTCTATCTCGTCAACGTCACAGGCGCTCGCTTCGCCCGCGGTTCGTTCCGCGAGGTGGTGCCGGTACACCGCCTGGCCTACAGCTTCGGCTGGGATGGCAGCGAGGTGGTTCCGCCGGGATCGAGCCTGGTCGAGATCGACCTGATCGAGCAGCCGGACGGAACGCTGCTGCGCCTCACCCATACCGGCTTGCCCAATGCCGAACAATGCGCAGGCCATGCGGAGGGCTGGAACCACTATCTCGGACGGCTGGCCGAGGCTGCAGCCGGGCGTGATCCAGGTCCGGATATCATGGCCGGCAGAAAATGATCGTTTCCTGTTCCCGTATGCATCGGTCCTGGGCTGATTGCAGTTCCCGGCGAACCTGCAGGCGTTGCAGCGGCGCAACTCGAAACTGACATCACACGCAAAAGGGACCAGCCCAACGGCGGATGACAGCCTGCGGCTGCCGTGGCATGATCAGACATGGATTTGCCCCTCCCCCTTGCCTGGCTGGTTGACGAGGCCGATGCCTCTCCTGGCCCTGAACAGTTCCTGGCGGAACTCGGCGGCCGGCTGCTAGCTGACGGCCTGCCGCTTGCCGGCGGCGCGCTGTCGCTTGCGGTGCCGCATCCGATCATCGCCCGGCGCATCTGGCTGTGGCGGGCGGAAACCGGGACCGTGATCGAGGCATTCGGCTTCGTCGGCGGCCCACCCAGCCAAGCCGGACGCGAGTGGCTCGCCGGGCTTGGTCCGGTGCATGAAGACACAGTCGGCTCGGCTGCGGACAGTCCGGTGCTGGGCTGGGCGGGCCTCCGGCCGTTCGACACTGCCGAGGCCGGCCGTCTGCGGCAGGCGGCGCGCTTCGCCGCAGCGCCTTTAGGAGCCTTGGCCGCGCGGGCGGCGCTGGCAGCGTTGCTCGAGGCCTATCTCGGCCGGCGCAGTGCGGCGCGGGTGCAAGCTGGCGCGCTGCAACGCGGCACCGGGGAAACCATCCGCGCCGCACTGCTCTGCGCGGATCTGCGCGATTTCACCGCTTTGTCCGAGGCGACCGAGCCGGCGGCGATGATTGCCTCCCTCGACGCCTGGTTCGACCGTGTTGCCGGCGCGGTGCACGCTTTCGGCGGCGAGGTGCTGAAATTCATCGGGGACGGCGCGCTTGCGATTTTCCCGGTCACCGGCACGCCGGGTGAGGCCTGCGAGGCGGCGCTGCGCGCAGTGGCCGCCGCCCGCGCCGGCATGGTTCACCTCGATACGGTTCGGCAAACGCAGGGGCTGCCGCCGCTGCCTTTTGGTGCGGCATTGCATTTCGGCGAGATGTTGTGGGGCAATATCGGCGCGGCCGACCGGCTGGACTTTACCGCGATCGGCCCTGCGGTCAACTTGGTGAGCCGGCTCGAAGGATTATGCAAGCCCCTTGGTCGCAGTGTGCTCGTCTCTGGTGCGGTTGCGGCGGAGACGACAACCACTTTGATCCCCTTGGGCGAGCACCCGTTGCGCGGCATCGCCGACCCCTGCGCGGTCTTCACCTTGCCGGAGGATTGAGCCCATCGACCTCGGTTCGGGAGGAGCGTCCGCTGCCCGGCAGTGCAATTCGCCCCTTGCCTTTCGCGCAAAAATCCGTATAAGCCGCCCTGTTCGCAACCCGGTCTTCTGGCTGGTGGCTGAACGGAGGGCCGGTTTTCTTCATTGAAAATCGTTCGGAACGGAAGCGTTCCAGCCTCCCGTGTCTCCGCTCTCGACCGTCTCGGAAACGCTTTTCTTGCTTGGGGTCACCCTCTCAGGAGCAGTCGTTGAGGCTTAGCCGCCGAATATCGGGTTCAGACCAACGCAAGAAAGGCAAAGCTATCCATGGCTCTTTACGAACATGTATTTCTTGCCCGGCAGGATATTTCCGCTCAGCAGGTCGACGCCCTCGTAGAACAGTACAAGGGTGTTATCGAAGCTAACGGCGGTAAAGTCGGGCGTATCGAAAACTGGGGCCTCAAGTCCCTCACCTACCGCATCAAGAAGAACCGCAAGGCTCACTACGCCCTGATGGACATCGATGCACCGGCCGCAGCGATCCAGGAAATGGAACGCCAGATGCGCATCAGCGAAGACGTCCTGCGTTACATGACGATCGCTGTTGAGAAGCACGAAGAAGGTCCGTCTGCCATGATGCAGAAGCGCGACCGCGACGACCGTCCGCGCCGCGATGGCGATCGTCCGGAGCGCAGCTTCGGCGATCGTGGTCCGCGCCCGGATCGTGGTGACCGCGAAGACCGTCCGCGCCGTCCGCGCGAAGACCGCGTTTAAGGAGATTTGAGAATGTCTGAAGTTTCCTCCGCACCGGTCCGCCGTCCGTTCCATCGCCGCCGCAAGACCTGCCCGTTCTCGGGCGCCAATGCGCCGCGCATCGACTACAAGGACGTTCGTCTCCTGCAGCGCTACATTTCCGAGCGTGGCAAGATCGTTCCGTCCCGCATCACGGCCGTTTCCCAGAAGAAGCAGCGCGAACTCGCTCAGGCGATCAAGCGCGCTCGTTTCCTCGGCCTGCTGCCCTACGTCGTCGCTTAATAGCGACCGACGCAGAATGAATTAGAGGGAAGGCAGCAATGCCTTCCCTTCTCCCTTTCGCGATGGGCGCGGATCGGAACCTTAAAAACCCATGTTGGGGACGGCTTTCAGACCGAGTGTCGGAAGCATCCTCTAACTGCTCGATACGAAGCAGGACAGCGACGTGAAAAAGATGAACCCGAAAGTGCTTGGTATCGGCGCCCTCGCCGGTCTGACCGCCGCCCTACTTGTGTATGGCGCGACGGCGCAGCCGTTGATGTTCATCCTGTTCGGCGCACTTTCCGCGCTTCCGATCCTTATTGTTGGGCTCGGCTGGGGCAATATCGCTGTTGTCACCGCCGTCGTGACGGCTGGCATTGTCGGTGCCATCGGCTATTCGCTGCCATTCGGGCTTTTTACCGTGCTGCTGGCGCTGATCCCCGCCTGGCTCAGCCATCTTGCCAATCTGGCACGCCCAGCCTCCGAACTCGGCGGTCCCGACCATTTGATAGCCTGGTATCCGCTATCGGACATCATGCTGCATCTCTGCGGCCTCGCGGCCGCCGTCATCGTCATCGCCGGCGCGGTTATGGGCTATGGCTCGGACCTGATCAGCCAAGTCGTCGATCTCTACGTCACGGTCATGAACGATCAGCAGCCCACGCTGCCGCTCGATCCAGTAGCAGTCGCCAAGACGAAATCTCTCATGCTCTACGCCGTTCCGGTCGTCTGGGGTATCGTCTGGGTCCTGATGTTGCTGGCCGCCTATTACATCGCCACCCGCATCGTTGCAGCATCGAGTCGTAATCTGCGGCCCCGCGAAGATATTCCGTCTGCGCTGCGCATGAACCGCAATGCAATCTTCGTCTTTCTCGCCGCCATCGTTGCCTTGTTTTTCGGCGGCATCCCCGCATTGATCGGCGCGGCTGCCGTTGGCGCTTTCGGTGCAGGCTTTCTCGTCTCCGGCTTTGCGGCACTTCACTACCGCACACGCGGCAAGGACTGGCGCGCGCCCGTGCTCGTCCTCTGCTATCTGACGTCGCTTATGCTGACGCTGCCACTGTTCATCATCCTCATTCTCGGTCTTGCCGACACGCGCAAAGCGATCGCCCTGACCCCGAACAAGAATACCGATCATTCCAAACAACCAGACACGAAAATCTGACATCAGAAAGGAACAACAAAATGGAAGTCATTCTCCTCGAGCGCATATCCAAGCTCGGCCAGATGGGCGAAACCGTCAAGGTTCGCGACGGCTTTGCCCGTAACTACCTGCTGCCGCTCGGCAAGGCACTGCGCGCAAACCCTGCCAACAAGGCCCGCTTCGAAGCCGAACGCGCTACGCTGGAAGCCCGCAACCTCGAGCGCCGCAGCGAAGCTCAGAAGGTTGCCGACGTTCTCGGCGGCAAGTCCTTCATCGTCGTTCGCTCGGCTGGCGAAACCGGTCAGTTGTACGGTTCGGTCGCTGCCCGCGACGTCGTTGAAATCCTCGCTGCAGAAGGCTTCAACATCGGCCGCAACCAGGTTCACCTGAACACGCCGATCAAGGCTATCGGCCTGCACAACGTTGCGATCGCGCTTCACGCCGAAGTCGAAATCCACGTCGAGCTCAACGTTGCCCGTTCCGCCGAAGAAGCCGAGCGTCAGGCCAAAGGTGAAATGCTCACCTCCGCTGACGCCATCTATGGCGTTGACGAAGATGCCCTGCGTCCGGAAGACTTTTTCGATCCGGAAGCTGATGGCAACGCCGAAGACGAAGCTTGATCCAAGCCTTCGCATCAGTTGCGAATATGAGAAAGCCTGGGTCTCGCGATCCAGGCTTTTTGTTTGACTGAAACGGCTGGCTGACCCCGCCCATCTGCCGTCTCAATTTTCCGCCGTATCCTGCACTGGCGTTGAATTCTTATCCACGGAGACAATCACCGACATGCCGGGCGCAAGATCTTCCGCCTGGGGCTGATTTTCGTCGATCTTGACGCGCACGCCGACGCGCTGCGCCACTTTGGTAAAATTGCCCGTGGCATTGTCGGGCCTGATAACTGCGAATTCCGAGCCCGCCGCCGGCGAAAAGCGCTGGATATGGCCCTTGAGCTGGCGATGACCGAGTGCATCGACCGAGATCGTTACGGGTTGGCCGACCTTCATGCCGTTTAGCTGGGTTTCCTTGAAATTGGCGATGACCCAGACATCTTTCGGAACGAGACCCATAAGCTGCGTGCCGGGCGTCACATATTGGCCGAGGCGTACGCCGACTTCGCCGATGCGGCCATCGCGCGGCGCGACGATCGTTGCATTCTGCAGATCGATGTCCGCAAGCTGCACTGCGGCTTCCGCGCCGCTGACGCCAGCCTCCAGCGATGCGCGATTGACGATGATCGTCGTCAAATTCTGTTGCGATACGTCGAGGCCGGCCTTCGCCTGATTGACGGCAGCCTTTGCCTGTTCCAGCGTCGCCTGTGCTTGCTCCGAATCGCTCGTCGTCGACACGCCCTTGGCCACCAGCGTCGCCACGCGATCCCAGGCAAGCTGGGCACGCTTCATTGCAGCATTCGCGCTATCGATCTGCGCCTGGCTGGAAGCGATGCCGGCACGAGCCGCCTGCTCCTGTTGTTGCGAATTGGCAAGCGCCGCCTTCTGGCCGTCCAGCGTCGCGCGCGCCTGCGCCACTTTCTGCTTATAGATGCGATCGTCGATCTTCGTCAGTACGTCGCCCTGTTTGACGAGCTTGTAGTCCTTGATCGGAACGTCGGTGATATAGCCGTTGACCTGCGGACTGATCGTCGTGACATAGCCTTTGACATAGGCATCATCGGTCGTCTCGACGGAACTTTGGAAAGGCGGCAGGTGCCAGGCATAGAGCACGAGCATGACGCCGCCCACACCGGCGAGGACGGCGATAACTTCGATGGGGGAGCGAACGAGCCTCGACATGGAGCTATTTTATATCCTTACGGGTTGGAAGCCATGGTCGGCGGCCGATCATCGGCGAGCCGCGCTTTGATGAAACGGTAGAATACATCCAGCGAAAGTCCGGTAAGCGACACGGCCGCGATGATACCGGCCACCAAGAAGGCATCGCCGTAAGCAAGCGTATTGGCCTCGCGGCTGACCTGCGCGCCAAGTAGCGCCAATCCCTCGCCCTTCAGCAGAGCGCTGTCGCCGATCACCTTGCCGTAAGACGAAGAGAGTTGGCCGACGCGCTGAGCGACATCGGGGTCGGTCAGCAACACATGTTCCGTCAGGACGGCGGAATGGAACTTTTCGCGGATGGTGATCAGCGTGCCGTAGAAAGCGGAGCCGATCAGGCCACCGACGCTCTGCGTGAAGGTGAATACCACGAAGAAGGTCACCAGATAAGGTGCACCTCTGGCAAAAGCCGCCTTGAAGCCCACGGACATGGATGGCGGCAGGAAAAGCGCTGCGCCCGCGGCCACCAGCGCCTGGCTGAGATACATCTGTTCGGGCCGGGTCAACGTCGTCACCTGGGCATCCATGAAGGAGCCGGCGGCCATCATGACGAGAGCGACGAACTGGATCTGCCAACTGAGGCCATAGCTCATCAGCACCGTACAGACGAGACCGCCGATGATGGAAAAAGCAAGGATGATCCAGTAGAGCATCGCGAGCTGATCGTAGAGCAGGCCGACAGCATTCTGATAGAATGTCATGATTACCGAGGTTTGCTCGGCGGCGATCATGCGGAAGACCAGGAGAATGCCGGTCAGATGCAATATCTCGGGGCTCAGTAGCCAGCGGACATCGATCAGCGGCGTCGACCGGCGCAGTTCGATGACGGCCGCAAGCGTCAGGGTGGCGATGCCGACGGCGAGCAGCACGCCGAGCCACGGCACCTCCAGCCACCAATAAAGCCGCCCTACAGAAAGAACGATCGCAAGGCAGCCGAAACCGATAGCGACCAGCAGATAGCTGATGATGTCTCCGAAGACGATCACCTTTATCCGGGGCGGCGGTGTCAGCGGCAGCAGATAAATGATCGGCATCACCAGCAGCGCCAGCGCCATTTCCAAGGTATAGAGCCCGCGCCATTCGCCGTAGTCGAGGAGCAAGGGCGAGACGAGACGGGTGACGGGCGCTGCCAGAAGCGTATTCATCATCGCCAGGCTGACGCCGATCGTCAGCTTCTTGGCCGGCTCGAAGGCTTCCAGCATATAGAGGAAACCGAGCGTCGACAGCGGTGCTCCGGCAATGCCGCTCAAAAAGCGGACGACGATCGCAGAATGCAGGTCGGAGACGAAGAGATTGAGCAGCGAAGCAACGACGAAGCCGATAATGCTGACCTCGGCGAAATTGCGCACGCCATATTGCAGGCGGATCTTCACCAACGCAATTGCGAGACTGACATTCGGCGCCATGTAGGCCGCCGACAACCACGCAGATTCGGTGGTCGTGGCAGCGATGGTCCCCTGAATCTGCGTAAGATTGGCGAAGGCGAGATTAAGGCCGAGGCCCTGCGTCAGGAAGAACAAGACGGAGGCGCCGATGTAAAGCGGCACCTTCCAGCGCGGCACCGGCGGTGGGGCGGCAGGCGCAGCGGCATTGGCTTCCGCATTGATCGGTGCCGGCTCGCCGCTCATACGCTACCTCATGACTTGCCCACATTCTGTAGATTGGCGGTCATGGCGCGGATGACCTTGAGGGCCATGCCGACATCCTCGTCCGAAATCCCCTGCAGGATATCCGCACGCACGCCGGTGGCAAGAGCCTCGACTTCGGCCGCCACCACTTTTCCGGATTCGGTCATGAATATCTGCTTGGCGCGTCGGTCCGACTGTACCGCACGGCGCTCGATAAAGCTCTGTGCTTCCATGGCGTCTAGGATACGCACCAAGGTCGGAGTCTCAAGTTCCAGCTCATCGGCGAGCTCGCGCTGATTGATGCCGTCGCGCTTGGAAAGCTTATGGAAAACCCGGGCTCTGGCCAATGTCATACCATGCTCACGCACCAGGCCATCGAACGCCGCCCTCAGCTTTCGATTGAAAGCGGAAAGCTCGTCAAACAGTTCTCGGCGTGATGGCGCACCAGACATTATTGCTACTTTATACTATTAGTATCCTACCCTATTTCACTGAAATAGCGGGGTTCTCACATCTTTTCAAGCGCGATTGCCGCCTTGCCGGGTGTCAGCCGGGACAGATCGGGCTAAAATCATCCATGGACATTTTTGTATGTGATTCGTGTGTCGGACATTGCGTTGCAAAGTGGCGACAAGGGCTTTTTTTAGTGCAGAGCGTTTGTCCCTGTGGACGAGTGGAACAGTGTGAATAGCTCGGGTGAAGCAGTGTCCCCGCGGCACGCCGCAGCCCTTCTGCAATTGACCGTGACACGGGATCGTCGCAAACCGATCGGCACTCAAAAATACGAAGAGACGGAAAATGAACGAAGCTGCGCGAAAGATCGCCGCCATTGCTCCAGCCGACGCGCATTACCGCGAAGCGCCCAATAATATCGAGGCCGAACAGGCCCTGCTTGGCGCTATCCTCGTCAACAATGACGCCTATTACCGTGTCTCCGATTTTTTGAAACCCATTCATCTCTATGAGCCGCTGCATCGGAAGATCTTCGAAGTGGCGGGCGACATCATCCGCATGGGCAAGACAGCCAATCCGGTGACGATCAAGACTTTCCTGCCGGCCGAAGAGAAGGTCGGCGACATGACGGTGGCGCAATATCTCGCCCGTCTCGCGACCGAAGCCGTTTCGATCATCAATGCCGAGGACTACGGCCGCGCCATCTACGATCTGGCGCTGCGCCGCGCGCTGATCACCATCGGCGAGGATATGGTCAACATCGCCTTTGACGCGCCGCTCGACATGCCGCCGCAGACGCAGATCGAGGATACCGAGCGCCGGCTGTTCGAACTCGCGGAAAACGGCCGCTACGACGGCGGCTTCCAGGCCTTCAACGATGCTGTGGCGCTGGCGATCGACATGGCGGCCGTCGCCAAGGAGCGCGATGGCGGTCTGTCCGGTATTTCCACCGGCATTCACTCGCTCGACAGCAAGATGGGTGGCCTGCAGCGTTCGGACTTGATCATCCTCGCCGGCCGTCCCGGCATGGGCAAAACCTCGCTTGCTACAAATATCGCCTACAACATTGCCGCCGCCTATGAAGGCGAAGTGCAGTCGGACGGCTCGACCAAGGCGAAGAACGGCGGCGTCGTCGGCTTTTATTCGCTGGAAATGTCGTCCGAACAGCTCGCCACCCGTATCATTTCCGAGCAGACGGAAGTCTCCTCGTCGAAGATCCGCCGCGGCGACATCAACGACGCCGATTTCGAAAAGCTCGTCGCCTGCTCGATGATGATGCAGAAGGTGCCGCTCTACATCGACCAGACCGGCGGCATCTCCATTGCCCAGCTTTCCGCGCGTGCGCGACGCCTGAAGCGCCAGCGCGGCCTCGACGTTCTGGTGGTGGACTACGTTCAGCTCATGACCGGCTCCGGCAAATCGAACGAGAACCGCGTCCAGGAAATCACCCAGATCACCACCGGCCTGAAGGCACTCGGCAAGGAGCTGAATGTTCCCATCATCGCGCTCTCCCAGCTCTCGCGTGCCGTCGAAAGCCGTGACGACAAGCGCCCGCAGCTTTCGGACCTGCGCGAATCCGGCTCGATCGAGCAGGACGCCGACGTGGTGCTCTTCGTGTTCCGAGAGGAATATTACGTCAAGAACTCCGAACCGCGCGATCCGGCCGATCCGAAATATGCGGAATGGGAAGCCCTGTTCGACAAGGTGAAAGGCACGGCTGACGTCATCATCGCCAAGCAGCGTCACGGACCGACCGGTACCGTGAAACTCGCCTTCCAGTCGGAATTCACGCGCTTCGCCGATCTCGCCGACTCATCCTTCCTGCAGTATGAGGAACATTGACGCGAAGCTTGCCGCGTCAATGTTCCTCTGGAGCGCTTCCGCTTCGTTGTTTTATGCATTTCGGAAGCGGAATCGCTACGCACTTTTCCCGGAAACGCTTCAGAGCCCCGCAGTCCGCAGCAAAGCCACCGTCGCAACGCCGACAACAACGCTTGCCAGCATCGGCAGGCGATGGGAGGCGATTGCGGTGGCTGCGCAGGCCAGCGTCTCCGCCCAGCCGGTAGCAAAGGCCGTCGGCGCAATGACAGCCATCAGCACGGCCGGTGGAATGGCTTCGATTGCGGTTCGCCGGCGCTCGTCAATCTCCACGTAGCGAATCAAGACAAGACCGCCAACACGGGTGAAGATGGTTGCGGCAGCCATGGCGAGGATGGCGAGCAGAGTGTCGAGATCGAGCGTCATGCCGCCTGCTCCCGCGCCCTGCCTTTCCGGAAAGCCATTGCCAGGCCCGCCAGTGCGCCGGCTGCAATATACCAAACGCCAGGCACGAACTGGTGGACCGCAACCGCCGCAATTCCGCTTGCGGCAAGCACGGCGCCGGTTTCCGGTCCTTTCCAGAAGCCCATGACCAGCACGATGAAGACGGCCGGAAAGGCGAAGTCGAGACCGATGACGGCGGGATCGCCGAGAAAGGCGCCAAGCAAAGCACCCGCAAGCGACGAGCCGACCCAGGTCAAATAGAAGGGCATGACGATGCCCGCATACCAGGCAGGTGTGAGCCGCGTCGCGCCGGCGCGGAATTCCGCCATGGCCCAAATCTCATCGGCGAGAAACAGCATGGCGACATAGCGTTTGATGCCGGCGAAAGACTGCATCTTCGTGCCGAGCGAAGCGCTCATCAGCAAGTGGCGGATATTGACCAGCAGGGCCGCGAAGCCGGCGCCAATCCAGCTTGCCGGATGTGTCCAGATATCCATCGCCACAAATTGAGAGCCGCCAGCGAAGACGAGCGCGCTCATCAAAACGGTCTCCAGGGGCGAAAGCCCCTTGGTCGCCGAAACCGCGCCGAAGACGAGGCCGATCGGCAGGACGGCGACGATCAGCGGAAAGATGGTACGCATTCCGGCTTTGAATTCGCCGGCCGGCCGACTTTGCTGCAACATTGGCAACCTCCACTTCAATAATGGCGGAGAGGTAGCCGACGCAGCCGGCGCTGTATTGAACGAAAGTGATTGGAGCATTTCCAGGAACAGCGCGAAGCAATCTTCCATTCAGAATCCGCAAAGCGTTTTCGCTATTCGCAGAGCGAAAATGCGCTAGCCGACGCGGAACTGGCCCGGGGTGACGCCGGTGCGCGATTTGAAGTGGCGGGTGAAATGCGCCTGATCGGCGAAGCCACATTCCACGGCGACATTGGCCGGCATGCGCCCTTCCCTAAGCAATCGGCGGGCAACGATCACGCGCCGGTCGGTCAAAAAGGCATGGGGCGTAATGTGATACTCCCTGCGGAAAGCCCGAATCAGGTGGGCGCGGCTAAGCCCCGCGACCTTGGCCAACTCCCCCAATCCGACATCGCAGTCGAAATTCTCAATGAGGTAGTCTCGGGCGCGGGCGACGGCGCTACGCTCCTTGGTATCGACGGGCAGGACGATCGTGCTGCCGTAGCGCGCGAAGAGCGCCGCCAGCACCGAGAACATGCCTTCATCGGATTCCAGCGCGCCGGCACCGCTCTCGAGTGTGCGGTGCGCGTTGTGGAAGGCCCTGGCAAGCTGCGGATCCCGCGACAACGAACCGGCGAAGGATGGTGTTGCGTTGAACGCCCTGCCCGTGACGTCTTCCAGAATGTCGACGAAGAGCCTCGTGTCCGGGTAAATCATGCGGTAGCGATAGCCTTCGCCGCCCGGAGCACCGTCATGCACCACGCCAGGATCGATCAGATAGAGATCGCCCGGTCCGGTTTCTTCCCGCCTCCCGCGCAGAGTGGCGATCTGGCTGCCGCTTTCGATCGCCCCGATGCTGAACGTTTCATGCGCATGCGGGGCATATTCATGCGTCACGAAGCTCGCGCTCAGGCACTCCATGTCGCGAAAGCGGCCGTCCCGCCAGAAGCGAGTCGATTCCACCTTGGCAAGCGGCATGGCGTCAGCCGCCTCTTTCTGCGAAACGTTCTGCATGCCGGCACCCTAGCGCGCCGGCTTCCGCGCGTCTTGAACAAAAGTGATCGCATGCGGGAAAGGCTGGTATCTGACTGTCCCCGCTTTCTCTTTGCCACAATGCTCTTTACAGTGCTCCTGACAACGTCCCCTTCATCGCGGCGATTCATGACAGATCTTTCCCTCCCCTTCGAAGACAATGACGCTTTCACTTCCGCCGGCCTTCGGCTGACGGTCGATTTGGGCGCCTTGGTCGAGAACTGGCTCGACATGGCCCGTCGTTCCGGCAGGGCTCGCACCGGGGCTGCGGTGAAAGCCGACGCTTACGGCTTAGGGGTCGAAGATGTCGGCGAGGCACTTTATCTCGCCGGCGCCCGCGATTTCTTCGTCGCCACCGCCGAGGAGGGCGTAACGCTTCGGCTCTACGCACCTGATGCCCGCATTTTCGTGCTCTGCGGCATCTGGCCAGGGACAGAGCGGCTATTCTTGGAAAACGATCTTGTGCCCGTCATCGCTTCGGAAGAGCAATTGACCTTCTGGATGTCGGTGCTGGCGGATTACGGCGACCATCCCTGCGCGCTGCAGGTCGATACCGGCTTTAATCGGCTGGGGCTAACAGTAGAGGATGCCCTTGCGCTCGCCGATGACGTCTCGCGTCCGGCGAGTTTTGCGCCCGTCCTGGTGATGAGCCATCTCGCCTGCGGCGACGAACCGGCCAATGCGATGAACAAGCAGCAGCTCGAAGCCTTTCGCAAGGTCAGCGCCGCCTTCGAAGGCATCGAGGCGAGCCTCGCCAATTCCGCCGGCATCTTCCTTGGCTCCGATTATCATTTCGACCTTACCCGTCCAGGCATCGCTCTCTATGGCGGCCAAGCCGTCAACGGAACGGCAAATCCGATGCGGCCGGTCGCAACCGCCGAGGCGCGGATTATCCAGACCCGCACGGTCAAGGCCGGCGAGACGGTCAGTTACGGCGGGGCGCTACAGCTCACTCGCGACAGCCGGCTTGCCATCGTCTCGGCTGGCTATGCCGACGGTTACATGCGCAGCCAGTCGAGCGGTGGCGTGCCGCTGCGCCAGACCGGAATTGCCGGCGGCCAGGGCTTCATCGCCGGTCATAAGGTGCCCGTGGCGGGTCGCATCACCATGGATCTGACGATCTTCGACGTGACCGACGTTCCCGAAAAACTGGTCCGCGCCGGCGACTATATCGAGCTCTTCGGCAAGAATATCCGGGTTGACGATGCCGCCCGCGCCGCCGGCACGATCGGCTACGAGATGCTGACCGGCCTGGGCCTCAGACATGAGCGCCGGTATATTTTTGAAGAGACCGACGAGTAGCAGCTCAACGCACGCTGATCGCCAAGCGGACGCCCAGCGCTACGAACAATGTTCCAAGCCCACGGTCCAGCCACAGGCCGGCGTTTCGATTGCGCCGTAGGACCTCTGCAAGACGACCTCCGAGAAGAATGAGCGGCGGCTCGATGAAGGCGGCAACCACGATGATCAGGCTGCCGTGGAGCAGAAGCTGCGCCCAGACCGGACCTGCCCCTTCGACGACGAATTGCGGCAGGAAGGCGAGGAAGAAAATCGCCACCTTCGGGTTGAGCAGCGAAACCAGGATGCCTTGCCGGTAGATGCGGCTCCAGGGGATTGCCTTGCCTGCCTCCTTGATCCAGGCGCCTTCGCCTTTTGAGCGCAGAGCCTGTACGCCAAGCCAGATGAGATAGGCGGCGCCGGCCCATTTGACCGTCGAAAACGCAATGGCCGAGGCCGCCAATATTGCCGACAGCCCGGCTGCGGCCATCAGCACATGCAGGCAGGCGCCGCTCCATATGCCGAACAATGCGGCAAAACCGGAGCGTCTGCCGCTTCTGATCGTGTGGCCGAGAATGAATGCGATGTCCGGCCCCGGCGACAGATTGAGCAGGACGGCGGCCGAAAGAAACGCGACCCAATGCGCAAGCGTGTAGTCGAACATTCGTCACCATCGATCGAAAACCCGGCATAAAGGCTGGCACAATCGCCGCTGATACGGAAATCATTAGTTTTGATGGGCCGGGAAAGACATTATCTGACAGCCAGCCGCGATTCGCCATGAACAGCGAGGCACTAGAGCAATTCCAGGAAAAGTGCGAAGCGGTTTTCCGTCCGAAATGCATAAAACCAAAGAGATAAAGCGGGGAAAGCCTGAAACGCTAAACCGCTCTATAAATTGAGAACAGCATCTGATGGCAAAAGCCCGTACACAATTCGTCTGCCAGAACTGCGGCACCGTTCATAACCGTTGGGCAGGCAAATGCGATGGCTGCGGCGCGTGGAACACCATCGTTGAGGAAGACCCGATGGGCGGCATCGGCGGCGGTCCCGCCAAGGTTCCGAAGAAGGGACGGCCGGTGACGCTGACGGCGCTGTCGGGCGAGATCGAGGAAGCGCCGCGCATCCACACCGGCATTTCCGAACTCGACCGGGCGACCGGCGGCGGCTTCGTGCGAGGCTCAGCGGTGCTGGTCGGCGGCGATCCCGGCATCGGCAAGTCGACGCTATTGATGCAGGCAGCCGCCGCCCTTTCCCGGCGTGGCCACAAGATCGTCTACGTCTCCGGCGAAGAGGCGGTGGCGCAAGTTCGGCTTCGCGCCCAGCGGCTGAATGCTGCCAATACGGACGTGATGCTTGCCGCCGAGACCAATGTCGAGGACATCCTGGCGACGCTCGCCGAAGGCAAGCGTCCGGACCTCGTCATTATCGATTCCATCCAGACGCTGTGGAGCGAACTTGCCGAATCCGCGCCTGGGACGGTGACGCAGGTGCGCACCGGCGTGCAGGCGATGATCCGCTTCGCCAAGCAGACGGGCGCTGCCATGGTGCTGGTCGGCCACGTCACCAAGGACGGGCAGATCGCCGGCCCGCGCGTCGTCGAACATATGGTCGACGCCGTTCTCTATTTCGAAGGCGATCGCGGCCATCACTACCGCATCCTGCGCACGGTGAAGAATCGCTTCGGCCCGACGGACGAGATCGGCGTCTTCGAAATGTCCGATGGCGGCCTGCGTGAGGTGGCCAATCCATCCGAACTTTTCCTCGGCGAGCGCAATTCCAAGTCACCGGGTGCGGCCGTCTTTGCCGGCATGGAGGGCACCCGGCCGGTGTTAGTCGAAGTACAGGCTCTGGTTGCTCCGACATCGCTCGGCACGCCGCGCCGCGCCGTCGTCGGTTGGGATTCGGCGAGGCTCTCGATGATTCTCGCGGTTTTGGAAGCGCATTGCGGCGTTCGGCTCGGTCAGCATGACGTTTATCTCAATATCGCCGGCGGTTATCGCATTTCTGAGCCGGCTGCGGACCTTGCGGTCGCCTCTGCACTGGTTTCATCCCTGGCTGGTCTTGCCCTTCCGGCAGATTGCGTCTATTTCGGCGAAGTCAGCCTGTCGGGCGCCGTCCGGCCGGTTGCGCACACCGCTCAGCGCCTCAAGGAAGCCGAGAAGCTGGGATTTTCTGCAGCGCTTCTCCCCACCGCCTCCGCCGACCTGCCGAAGGGCAATGGTGGACGCTGGAGCGAGATCGAAAGCCTGCCGGACCTGGTGGCGCGCATAGCCGGATCGAGGGGCGCGCTCAAGCGCGCAGAAGACTGAGCCTTACTTAAACCGTTCTTGACGGGGAGAGAGGCACATATTTGAGGCCGATGGCAGCCATGCTCGGCGTGGCAAGTCTGGAGTGGATTATACATGCCCATTACGATTTTTGACGGTATTGTTATCGGCGTTATTTTGTTCTCCGCCGTTCTGGCCATGGTCCGCGGTTTTTCCCGCGAAATTCTCTCGATCGTCAGTTGGGGCGGCTCGGCCGTTGCCGCCTATTATTTTTATCCGCTGCTCGTGCCCTATGCGATGCACTACACAGCGGATGTCCGCATCGCGACCATCGCGTCGGCCGCCGTCATCTTCCTGATCGCGCTGATTATCATTTCCTTCATCACCATCAGGATCGCGGATTTCATCATCGACAGCCGCATCGGCGCGCTCGATCGTACGCTCGGCTTTCTTTTCGGTGCTGCCCGTGGTCTGCTCCTAATGGTCGTCGTCGTGGCCTTCTGGAACTGGCTGGTCGCGCCGGCCGCTCGCCCGGATTGGGTCAACAACGCCAAGTCGAAACCTTTCCTCGATTCGATGGTCGAGAAGCTCAAATCCGCGCTTCCGGAAAACATTCAGGCGATGCTTCCGGCTGAGATCATCAACAAGATCGCTCCGAACCAGCAGCAGCAACAATCGCAGCCGCAGGATGGCTCAACGAACGACGCAGCGCCGTCCGATGATGCGCCCGCGCCGCAGACGAACAATTAACAGTGCGTTTACAGGCTTGACCCGCGGGGCGATAATCGCCATGTGAGCGGCACGAAATGCGAAGATCCGGCCCGATATTCTTTCCGGCCGGATTTTCAGTTATTTTAGCATTCAGTCGCAACGCCGCCCTGGTCCGTCCCATGTTGAGAGCAAAGGCCTGCAGCCCATGAACCACTCCCTTTCCATCGAGGATGAAATCGACGGCGACACGCTGCATGAGGAATGCGGTGTATTCGGCATTCTCGGCCATCCGGACGCCGCAACGCTGACGGCGCTCGGCCTGCATGCTTTGCAGCATCGCGGTCAGGAAGCAGCCGGCATCGTCTCTTTCGACGGTCAGCGCTTCCATTCGGAACGGCAGATGGGCCTCGTCGGCGATCATTATACCGATCCTGCAACGCTGGCGCGGCTGCCCGGCGACCGTTCGATCGGCCATGTACGCTATTCGACCACGGGCGAAACCATCCTGCGTAACGTCCAGCCCCTGTTTGCCGAGCTGGAAGTCGGTGGCATCGCCATCGCCCATAACGGCAATTTCACCAACGGCCTGACCATGCGCCGGCAGTTGATCGCCGATGGCGCCATCTGTCAGTCGACGTCGGACACCGAAGTCGTTCTCCATCTCATCGCCCGCTCGAAGCACCCCTCCTCCTCCGACCGGTTCATCGACGCGATCCGTCAGATGGAAGGCGGCTATTCGATGCTCGCGATGACGCGCACCAAGCTGATCGCAGCGCGCGATCCGATCGGCATCCGGCCGCTGGTGATGGGCGAGCTCGACGGCAAACCGATCTTCTGCTCCGAAACCTGCGCGCTCGACATCATCGGCGCCAAATACATCCGTGACGTGGAAAACGGTGAAGTCGTCATCTGCGAGATCCAGTCGGATGGATCGATCACCATCGATGCCCGCAAGCCTGACGTTTCCCAGCCTGAACGTCTCTGCCTGTTCGAGTATGTCTATTTCGCCCGCCCGGATTCCGTGGTCGGAGGCCGCAACGTCTACGTTGCCCGCAAGAATATGGGCATCAATCTCGCCAAGGAAGCACCGATCGAGGCCGATGTCGTCGTGCCGGTGCCGGATGGCGGCACGCCGGCGGCGATCGGCTATGCCCAGGCAAGCGGTATCCCCTTCGAGCTCGGCATCATCCGTAACCACTATGTCGGCCGCACGTTCATCGAGCCGACGCAGCAGATCCGTGCCTTCGGCGTCAAGCTGAAGCACTCCGCCAACCGCGCCATCATCGAGGGTAAGCGGGTCGTTCTGGTGGATGACTCCATCGTGCGCGGCACGACCTCGGTCAAGATCGTGCAGATGATCCGCGATGCCGGCGCCCGCGAGGTGCATATCCGCGTCGCCAGCCCGATGATCTTCCATCCGGATTTCTACGGCATCGACACGCCGGACGCCGACAAGCTGCTGGCCAATCAATATAGCAGCCTGAAGGCAATGTGCGATTTCATCGGTGCCGATTCGCTGGAGTTCCTGTCGATCGACGGCCTCTACCGTGCCGTCGGCGGTGTATCGCGCGACAACGCGCAGCCGCAGTTCACCGACCATTACTTCACCGGCGACTATCCGACACGCCTGCTCGATCGGGAAAGCACCAGCAATGTGCGCAAGCTTTCCGTGCTCGCCAGCAACGGCTGACACGGGGCTGTTCGCCGCTCTCCTCCTCCAGCGCATTCGGACCAAGACAGTATGAGCATAGACCTCAAGGACAAAATCGCCCTGGTTACCGGCGCGTCGCGCGGTATTGGTTATTTCACCGCGCTGGAGCTGGCCAAGGCCGGCGCGCATGTGATCGCCTGCGCCCGCACGGTCGGCGGACTTGAGGAGCTGGACGACGCCATCAAGGCTGTCGGCGGTTCGGCAACGCTAGTGCCCTTCGATCTGGCCGACATGAACGCCATCGATGCGCTTGGCGGGTCCATCTTCGAGCGCTGGGGTAAGCTTGATATCCTCGTCGCCAACGCCGGCGTGCTCGGCGTCATCTCGCCGATCGGCCATGTCGAGGCGAAAGTCTTCGAAAAGGTGATGACCGTCAACGTCACCGCGACCTGGCGGCTGATCCGCTCGGTCGAGCCGCTGTTGATGCGCGCAGATGCCGGCCGCGCCATCATCCTGTCATCGGCCGCAGCCCATCGCTGCCGGCCATTCTGGGGCCCCTATTCGGCATCCAAAGCGGCTGTCGAGGCGCTTGCCCGCACCTGGGCCGGCGAAACCCAGAGTACCGCACTACGGATCACCAGCGTCGACCCAGGCGCCACCCGCACCGCGATGCGCGCGCAGGCAATGCCCGGCGAAGATCCGGACACGCTGCCGCATCCGCGCGACGTGGCGCAAACCATCCTCCCGCTTGCCGGTCCGGATGTCACCGAAACCGGCAAGCTCTTTGTCATTCGCGAGAACAAGCTCGTCGACTACCGGATGCCGGAATAACATCACTTCTCCCCGGCGACGGGAATGATGCCTTTTGCTTAGTGCTCAAGGCTGTTTCGCTATACTCAACAGCCCCTCATCCGCCCTTCGGGCACCTTCTCCCCGCCGGGGAGAAGGCGACACTTCCCCCTTGACCAATCACCGTAGTCGGGCGATAAAGCCGCCCATGAAAACGGTAATCTGCATTATCTGCCGGAAGATTATTCGCTAGCGTTCCGCTGGCCTGGCCGTTTTCGTCTCCCAAAATCCAAGATGACAAACGTCCGGCCTGCCGGTGACGATATTTTTCGGATTTATGCCTTTGGGAGAGTGAAATGGGCACCGAGCCGCACCTGAAATTCTACAACACGCTGACGCGCGAAAAGGTCGACTTCAAGCCGATCGACCGCGAGAACGTCCGCCTGTATGTCTGCGGCCCGACGGTCTACGATTTCGCCCATATCGGCAATGCCCGACCGGCCATCGTCTTCGACGTGCTCTTCCGGTTGCTGCGGCAGGTCTATGGTGAAAGCCATGTCACCTATGTGCGCAACATTACCGACGTCGACGACAAGATCAATGCGCGAGCATTGCGCGACCATCCCGGGCTGCCGCTCAACGAAGCGATCCGCCTGGTCACGGAGAAGACCGAGACGCAGTATCGTGAGGACGCGATCGCGCTCGGCTGCCTTGAACCGACGGTGCAGCCGCGGGCGACGGAAAACATACCGCAGATGATCGAGATCATCGAAAAGCTGATCGCCAGGGGACATGCCTATCAGGCGGCCGGTGAAGTGCTGTTCGACACCAAATCCATGGTGGATTACGGCCAGCTCTCCAAGCGCAACCTCGATGAGCAGCAGGCCGGCGCCCGTGTTGCCGTCGAAGAGCATAAGAAGAGCCCGGGCGATTTCGTGCTCTGGAAGCTGTCTGACGAGAACGAGCCCGGTTGGGGAAGCCCGTGGGGCCGCGGTCGTCCGGGCTGGCATATCGAATGCTCTGCCATGAGCGGGCGCTATCTCGGCAACGTCTTCGACATTCATGGCGGCGGGCTGGACCTGATCTTCCCGCACCATGAAAACGAGATCGCCCAATCGCGTTGCGCCCATGGCACGGATGTGATGGCGAATGTCTGGATGCATAACGGCTTCCTGCAGGTCGAAGGCCGAAAGATGTCGAAATCGGAAGGCAATTTCGTCACCATCTACGAACTGCTGCACACCGAAAAACTCGGCGGCCGCGTCTGGCCGGGCGCGGTGCTGCGCCTTGCCATGCTGATGACGCATTATCGCGAGCCGATCGACTTTTCCGTCAAGCGGCTGGAAGAGGCGGAACGGCTTCTGGCGAAATGGCCGGCGACTGACATCGGCGATGCGGCCCCGGACGCCGCTATCGTGACGGCGCTCGCCGACGACCTCAACACCGTCGCTGCCGTCCAGGCACTGCATGCCTTGGCGCAGGCTGCCAATGCCGATCCGAGCATCCTGCCTATCTTCGCGGCAAGCGCGGCACTTCTCGGCCTCTTGCCCGAGAAGGTGGAGATGGATGATGCCGTCGTTGCGGAAATCAACAGGCGGGTGCGGGCGCGGCTGGAACTGCTGAAGGCGAAGAACTTTGCCGAAGCGGACAAGATCCGCGAGGTGCTTTTGGCTGAGGGCATTCAGTTGAAGGACGGCAAGGACCCGGTGACCGGTGAGCGGACGACGACTTGGGAGGTCAAGCGGTGAGATTCTCGATTGCGTCGACCACCCCTCCCCAACCCCTCCCCACAAGGGGGAGGGGCTCGCTGGCCGCAACCTCCGCATACCCATTTGGCCGATCGGAAGCGGAAACATCCGAACTTCAGCAAACACGGACCTCAGTTGTTTTATCGAAGGCAATCCGCAGGTTAACCCCCTCCCCCTTGTGGGGAGGGTTGGGGAGGGGTCTTCCTTCATCACCACCTATCATCAATTGATGATCTAAGAGGATCATCCGCATGCCACACAGCAACATCAAGCCAGTAACCCGACAACGCGCGCGAAAGCTTCGTTCGGAGATGACGAAGGCGGAGGCTGCCATGTGGGATATGTTGCGTGATTTTCGCCCTCGTGGTGCGCGGTTCCGCAGGGAAACGCCGGTCGGTCCCTACATCGCGGATTTTGCATGGCTTTCTGCAAGGATCATCATAGAGGTGGACGGCGATAGTCATGAGACCGATGCGGGGAAACTACACGACCTCGCACGCGATGCATTCTTGAAACGGCAGGGCTTCCGCATATTGCGATTCGACAATCTCGATGTGCTGCAGGCGCAAGATCATGTGTTTCTGGAAATCGAAAGACATATTGAGCACTTGTTGGAGGATATTTGAGATGGATAGCATTCCTGACAACCAAAGCCACTTGCTCAGTTGCAACAGGGAGCTTCCAGCATGACGACCTCCACCTACACCGGCGGCTGCCAATGCGGTGCAATTCGTTTCCGTGTCCGTGGCGAACTCAAAGACGCATCGATCTGTCATTGCCGTATGTGCCAGAAAGCCTTCGGTGCTTACTATGCGCCGCTGGTCTCGACCCGCGGCGCGGCGCTCACATGGACGCGGGGGGAACGCAAGAAGTTCCGGTCGTCGAATTTCGTTGAGCGCGGTTTTTGCGGTGATTGCGGCACGCCGTTGACCTACGAGGCGCCGGATGGCGTGGCGGTTGCGGCGGGTGCCTTCGATGATCCGTCGTTGCTGCCGCCGGTGGTGCAGTTCGGCGTGGAAGGCAAGATAGATTTCGTCGACGGGCTGCATCTGCTGCCGGGACACCGGACGGAAGAGGATGCGGAACAAGCGCCCTTCGTGCTGGAGATCGTATCCTACCAGCACCCCGATCACGATACCCAAACCTGGCCACAGGAGAAGAGCCATGACTGAAGCCATCAAAAGCGGAGGGTGCCAATGCGGCGCGGTGCGGTTTCGCATTCGCGGTCAGCTCGGCCGCCCGTCGATCTGCCATTGCCGCATGTGCCAGAAGCAGTTCGGCAACTTCTTCTCAGCCCTGGTCACGGCGCCGGATGACGGCCTGGAATGGACGCGGGGGGAGCCGACCTATTTCCAGTCTTCCGTCAACATCGATCGCGGTTTCTGTAAGAATTGCGGCACGCCGCTGACCTACCGCCATCCCGGCGGTCTGGAGATCGCCATCGGCGCCTTCGACGAGCGCGACGATTTGGCGCCGCAGATTCAGGTCAACTATGCCTCGCGCCTGCCCTGGGTCGACACCATATTCGAGAAGCCGGTCCATCAGGATCCGGATTTTTACGCACGCCAGGAGCAGATCATCTCCTTCCAGCATCCTGATCACGATACCGACGTCTGGCCCGCCGAGGGATTGAAAATATGACGGAAATATTGCGTACGCTTTATCCGGAGATCGAACCCTATGCCTCCGGTCAGCTCGATGTCGGTGACGGCCATCTCGTCTATTGGGAACGCGTTGGCACGCCTGGCGCGAAGCCTGCCGTTTTCCTGCATGGCGGCCCAGGCGGCGGCATCTCGCCGACGCATCGTCGCTTGTTCGACCCGGCGCTTTACGACGTAACCCTGTTCGATCAGCGCGGCTGCGGCAAGTCGACGCCGCATGCCGGCCTCGAGAGCAACACGACCTGGCATCTGGTCGCTGATATCGAGCGTTTGCGTGAAATGGCTGGCGTGGACAAGTGGCTGGTCTTCGGCGGCTCCTGGGGCTCGACGCTGGCGCTTGCCTATGCGGAGAAGCATCCCGAAAGCGTTTCCGAACTGGTCGTACGCGGCATCTACACGCTGACCAACGCGGAACTCGACTGGTATTATCAGTTCGGCGTCTCCGAGATGTTCCCGGACAAGTGGGAGCGCTTCATCGCGCCGATCCCACCGGCCGAGCGTCACGAGATGATGCTGGCTTATCACCGCCGGCTGACGCACGAGGACAAGGCCGTGCGCCTCGAAGCCGCCAAGGCCTGGGCGATCTGGGAGGGGGAGACGATTACCCTGTTGCCTGACCCTGCGACCAGCGGGCCGTTCGAAGACGCGGAATATGCGCACGCCTTCGCGCGCATCGAGAACCACTTCTTCGTCAATGCCGGCTGGATGGAGGAAGGCCAGCTCCTCAGGGATGCCCACAAACTGAAGGACATTCCGGGCGTCATCGTCCACGGCCGCTACGACATGCCCTGCCCGGCGAAATACGCCTGGGCTGTGCACAAGGCTTGGCCGAAGGCGGAGTTCCACCTGATCGAGGGGGCTGGCCACGCCTTTTCAGAACCGGGGATATTGGACCAGTTGATCCGCGCGACGGATAAGTTTGCCGGGAAAGTGTAATGCCGAGTAAAGCCCCTCACCCTAGCCCTCTCCCCGCCCTTCGACAGGCTCAGGACGGGGAGAGGGAACGACCTCATAAGCCCCTTCGCCCCATGTGAACGGGGAGAAGGTAGACTCGAACGGTTTGGCAAAGCCAAACAGAGAGAGGACGGATGAGGGGCACCCCACAATCGAACCGGTTCGCCGGAGGAAACAGAATGACACGCGAAAAAATCTATCTCTTCGACACGACCTTGCGCGACGGGCAGCAGACGCCCGGCATCGACTTTTCGGTCGAGGACAAGATTTCCATCGCCACCATGCTGGACGACTTCGGCCTCGACTATGTCGAGGGCGGCTATCCCGGCGCAAATCCGACCGATACCGCTTTCTTCAATGAAAAGCGGACGCAATCGGCTTCCTTCGTCGCCTTCGGCATGACCAAGCGCGCCGGCGTTTCCGCCTCCAACGATCCGGGGCTTGCCAGCCTTCTGCAGGCAAAGGCCGACGCGATCTGTTTCGTCGCGAAGAGCTGGGACTATCACGTCAAGGTCGCTCTCGGTTGCACCAACGAGGAAAACCTCGAATGCATTGCCGAAAGCGTCAAAGCGGCTGTCGAAGCCGGCAAGGAAGCGCTTGTTGATTGCGAGCATTTCTTCGACGGCTACAAGGCTAATCCGACCTATGCGCTGGCCTGCGCCAAGACGGCCTATGAGGCAGGCGCGCGCTGGGTCGTGCTCTGCGACACCAATGGCGGCACGCAGCCGCCGGAAGTGCGCGCTATCGTCGAGGCCGTGATCGCAGAGGGCGTACCCGGCGACTGTCTTGGCATCCACGCTCACAACGACACGGGCCAGGCGGTCGCCAATTCGCTCGTCGCGGTCGAAGCGGGCGTGCGACAGATCCAGGGCACGTTGAACGGCGTCGGCGAGCGCTGCGGCAATGCCAACCTGATTACCCTGATCCCGACGCTGGCGCTGAAAAGGGCCTATAGCGAACGCTTCGAAACAGCGATCGATGGCGAACGGCTGCTGGGCCTCACAGGCCTGTCGCATGCCTTTGACGAGCTGCTGAACCGCTCGCCCGATCATCAAGCGCCCTATGTCGGCGCCTCAGCCTTTGCGACCAAGGCTGGCATCCATGCCTCGGCATTGCTGAAGGATCCGCGAACCTACGAGCATGTGCCGCCGGAAAGCGTCGGCAATTTCCGCAAGGTCATGGTATCGGACCAGGGCGGCAAGTCGAATTTCATCAATGCGCTGAAGCGGCGCGGTATCGAGGTCGGCAAGGACGATCCGAAGCTCGACCGGCTGATCCAAATCGTCAAGGAGCGCGAGGCGTCGGGCTATGCGTATGAAGGCGCCGATGCCAGCTTCGAGCTTCTGGCGCGCCGCACCCTCGGCACCATTCCGGAATTCTTCGCGATCGATGGCTTCCGTGTCATGGTCGAGCGCCGCTTCGATTCCCACGGTCGGGTAAAGATCGTCTCGGAAGCGGTGGTCAAGATGATCATCGACGGCCAGACCGTCATGTCCGTGGCCGAAGGCGATGGTCCGGTCAACGCGCTCGACCTGGCACTGCGCAAGGACTTCGGCAAATACCAGCATGAGATCGACGATCTGGTGCTTGCCGACTTCAAGGTGCGCATTCTCAACGGCGGCACGGAGGCCATAACCCGCGTTCTGATCGAATCCACCGACAGCAGCGGCGTGCGCTGGTGGACGGTCGGCGTTTCGGAAAACATTATCGACGCCTCCTTTCAGGCGCTGATGGATTCCGTCATCTACAAGCTGATGAAGAACCGGCACATGGCGGGCAAAATCGCGGCGGAGTGATCCGCCGTTCATCAAAAACCTTGACGATGCCGTCAAGGAAATGAATTGGCACTACAAACCGCATTGGAGTAAGCCCGTCGTTAAAAGAATATAACACGGCGGGAAATACCAATGGCCACCGATACGGTCGCATCTGAGATCAAGAACGAGGACAGCCCGCGCGGATTCGGTTTCGTGCTGACGGCCTATCTGCTCTGGGGCGTCCTGCCGCTCTACATGAAGGCGATGGCGCATATTCCGGCCATGGAGGTCATTGCCCATCGCATCTTCTGGTCCGTTCCCGTCGCCGGCGCCGTACTTCTGGCGCTCGGCCGCATGGGCGACGTGAAGGCAGCGCTCAGCAACCCGCGCACGGTCGCCATGGCGTCGCTGACGGCGACGCTGATCACCATCAATTGGGGCACCTATGTCTGGGCGATCGGTGCTGGACATTCGCTCGATGCAGCCCTCGGCTATTTCATCAATCCGCTGTTCAGCATCGCGCTCGGCGCTTTGTTGCTGAAGGAAAGGCTGGCGCCCACGCAGATCGTCGCGATCGGTCTAGCAGGAGCAGCGGTCGTCATCCTGACCGTCGAGGCCGGCACCCTGCCCTGGGTGGCGCTGTCGCTGACGTTCTCCTGGGGCTTCTACGCCTTTTTCCGCAAGACGCTCCCGGTCGGACCCAACCAGGGCTTCTTCCTCGAGGTGCTGCTGCTCTGCATTCCCGCAACGCTTTACATTCTCTATCTTGAGGCGCGGGGCGAAGGTCACTTCTATCAGACCGGCCTCTCGGATACCGCACTTCTGCTCGGTTGCGGGCTGGTGACCGCCCTGCCGCTGATGATCTTCGCCAATGGAGCGAAGCTTCTCAAGCTCTCCACCATCGGCATCATGCAGTATATCGTGCCGACCATGGTCTTCCTCATCGCCGTCTTCCTGTTCAAGGAACCTTTCGGCACGACGCAGATGATTGCCTTCTCGCTGATCTGGGCGGGACTGGCGCTTTATAGCTGGTCGATGCTGCGTCAGAGCCGATCGCGCTAGAACAATTCCAGGAAAAGTGCCAAGCGGTTTTCGGTCCGGAATTGCGTAAAAACAAAAGATTAGAGCGGGAAAGCGATTCCATGAAACGCTTTCCCGCTCTAACCACCGAACATGGTTAGCAAATCTCTAATCAGAGCTTTGCGATGACATCCTCTTCGCCGTCGCGTGAACCAACGGTTTCGGCGGCGTGCTCGCGGATTGCCGGAATGATGTCGGCGATCTTGCCGATCACCAGCGGCTGCACGCGATGGGCGGTATGGACGAAGCCTTCTTCCGTCATATGGCGGATCAGCTCCATCATTGGATCCCAGAAACCATTGATATTGGCAAAGACCATCGGCTTTTCGTGGCGGCCGAGCTGGCCCCAGGTCATGATCTCGACGATTTCTTCCAGCGTGCCGATGCCGCCCGGCAACGCCACGAAAGCGTCGGCGCGCTCGAACATGGTGTGTTTGCGCGTATGCATGTCCGGGGTTATGATCAGCTCGTCCAATTGACCGAGGGAATGGCGCGTCGCTTCCATATCGACGAGGAACTCCGGAATGATGCCGGTGACCTGACCACCATGCGACAGGACGCCGCTCGCCACAGCGCCCATGATGCCCTTCGTTCCGCCGCCATAGACAAGGCGTAACCCGCTCTCGGCGATGTTCTTACCAAGCTCTCGGCCCGCAGCTATGTGGGAAGGATCGCGCCCTGGCCTGGAGCCGCAATAGACACAGATGGATCGAATTGGCACAGAATCGTCAGTCATGAATGCAAACAACTATGCTGCAAATGCTCAGTCAAGAAATTTCAAAAGAAAACTTGTGCCCGAGCATGCGGAAATGGCTGAGAAAGCTTGTAAAAGCAGGCGAAATCGTTAGCAATTTCAAGAGTGGAGACGACTCCGCCGCTTGGAGATGAATGATGATGAAGAACCGTGCCGGCTTGCTGGCTCTGTTGGTGCTGGTAGTTGCGACTATCCTGATGGTCTTCTTTGTGATGCCGCGTATCAACGGCGATAAGAAGTCGATCGGCGATGCCATCAATCAGGCGAGCGACGCGGTGAAGAACACCATTACGGAGAATGGCCCGAAAACCGGCGATTCTGTGAAGAAGGTCGGTGAAGTCACTGAAGGTGCGGTCGCGACCGCAACCAACGCGGCCGATGTTACGAAGAAGCTTACCGATCTCAGCGGCACGGCCGTTACGTCGCTTGTCGATCTCAAGGCGCTCTTCAAAGACGGCAAGGGGCCGACGGAGGACGTCTTCACCGCGGCGAAGGCGAAGGTGATCACCGCGCTGCAGGCGATCGTCGATTTTGCTGCTCCCCAAGGCGCCGACGCCACGACGACCGCTCTCGTCAACAAGGCACATGACGGCGCCGGCAAGGCACTCGCCATCATCCAATCGCTTCCGGAAAACATCGCCGATGCCACCGCCGCGATCGACAAGGCGCGGGCGGTGCTCACCGGCGAGAGCGCGCCTCAGACGCAAGCGGCGGGGCCGGTCACGCCGTCCTTCGACGTGCTGCGTGTCGAGCCCGACGGTTCCACCGTCATCGCGGGCTCGGCGGAGCCCAATTCCAAGCTGGAGATCGTCGATGGCGACAAGGTGGTGACGACGACCGAAGTCGGGCCGAGCGGCGACTTCGCAGCAGTGCTCGACAACCCGCTACCGCCCGGCGATCATGAACTGGTACTCCGTGCAACCGGCAAGGACGGCAAGGCCGTCACTTCAGAGGAAGTTGCCACCGTCTCCGTTCCGAAGGATGACAAGAGCCAGCTTCTCGCCATGGTTTCCAAGCCCGGCGCGGCAAGCCGCATCATCACGGCGCCGTCAGCCAAGCAAGGGCGCGTCGCGTCAGACGAGCAGACGGCAGCCAATACACCCGCGAACGGCACAGGCGGCGCGACCGCCAACGACGCAACCGGCGCCAAACTGCAGGATAACACTGCCGTTGCCTCCGCCACTCCGACTAGCGACGCTGGGACCGCGCCTGCAACGGCGACGGGCAGCCAGCCCGATGTCATGGTCAATGCAGTCGAGATCGAGAACAATCATATCTTCGTTGCCGGAACGACAAAGCCGAATGCCAAGGTTCGCGCCTATGCCGACGACAAGCTGATCGGCGAGATCGCCGCCGGAGCCGACGGGCACTTCGTCGTCGACGGCACAATGCCGCTGACGATCGGCGACCACAAGATCCGTGTCGACGTTCTCGACGGTGCCGGCAAGGTCACGGTTCGCACCAGCGTCAATTTCACCCGCCCTGAGGGCAACCAGGTGACGGTCGCGGCGCAAACACCTGCGGCTTCCGGCAGCAGCAGCAATGCGCCAGCCACGACCATGGTGCCGCTCGACGAAGGTGAACTGGGCAAGCTGAAGGAAAATACCGCCAAGGCTTTCGCCCTGCTGAAGGGCCTTTTTGCGAATGGCAAGCAGCCGAATGCAGAACAACTCGCCGCCGCCCGTTCGGGAACCGAAATTGCCTTGAAGTCACTCGCAGAATTCCGCCCGGCGATCGATGCCGGTGCGGCGCTGAAGCAAGCCGCAGCCGATGCCGCGAATGCCGCCGCCGAGGCGCTCAAAGTGCTGCAAGCCTTGCCAAAGGATCCGAAGTCGGTCGGCGATGCGCTGCCCAATCTCGAAAAGATGATCGTCGCCGTCACCAAGCCCGAAAATGCGGCCCCGGCGCCCGCGAACGCCGAAACCTCCTCCAGCGGCAGCGGTCCGAAGACTCTGCAGCAGGCACCGCTCTCGCAGAACAGCAATGCGGTCATCATCCGCCGCGGCGATACGCTCTGGCAGATCTCCCGCCGCACCTATGGTGCCGGCGTGCGCTACACGACGATCTATCTCGCCAATGAGGACAAGATCAACAATCCGGACCGGATCCTGCCCGGTCAGGTCTTCGGCCTACCAAAGGATGCGTTGCCCAATGCCGAAGAACTGCACCGCAAGCGCCTTTCAGGCAATCATCTTTAAGGCCTGAGCTGGAACGTCAGAGGCCAGCTGCAATCCACGCCTGGCCTCTGCTTTTACCCGACACAAAAATAGTATAAGCCTCCCGCCGACCCCCAATTGCCCTGCTCATCATCTGAGAGGGCTTTCCAGCCAGGCTGTGCGAGCGCGCGCGGTTGCCCGGCTGGCTCGAATACTCGCCGGAGACGGACATGGCAGACCGCAAGAAGACCATATCGGCGGATTCCAGCAATCCGTTGAATACGATCGTCAACCTCTGGCCGTACATGTGGCCGGCGGGACGGATGGACCTGAAGATGCGGGTCGTCTGGGCGACCGTCTATCTGTTTATCTCAAAATTTTTCCTGCTGCTGGTCCCCTATTTCTTCAAATGGTCCGTCGATGCCCTCAACGGCAAGCTGGACATGCAGGGCATCCTGCCAGCCTTCATGGTGGGCGCCATCGCGCTGATCGTTGCCACCAACGTCACGCGCCTCATCCAGCTCGGCCTCAACCAGTTGCGCGACTCGCTCTTTGCCAGCGTCGGCCAATATGCCGTGCGCCAGCTCGCTTTCCGGACTTTCGTGCACATGCACGAGCTATCGTTGCGCTTTCATCTCGAGCGCAAGACCGGCGGCCTGTCGCGCATCATCGAACGCGGCACCAAGGGCATCGAGACGATCGTCCGCTTCACCATTCTCAACACCGTTCCGACCTTCGTCGAGTTCCTGCTGACGGCGGTCATCTTCTGGCGCGGTTACGGCTTTTCCTATCTCGCCATCACGGCCATCACGGTCTGGCTCTATATCTGGTTCACCGTTCGAGCGAGCGACTGGCGCATCTCCATTCGCCGTTCGATGAACGAGAGCGACACCGACGCCAACACCAAGGCGATCGATTCGCTTCTGAACTTCGAAACGGTCAAATATTTCGGCAATGAGGAAATGGAGGCCCGGCGCTTCGATCAGTCGATGTCGCGCTATGAGAAGGCCGCCACCGATGTCTGGACGTCGCTCGGCTGGCTGAACTTCGGCCAAGGCTTGATCTTCGGCCTCGGCACCACGGTCATGCTGGTATTTTCCGGCTGGGCCGTGCTCAATGGACATCAGACGGTCGGCGACTTCGTGTTCATCAACTCGATGCTGCTGCAGCTTTCGGTGCCGCTGAACTTCATCGGCTTCGTCTATCGCGAAATCCGCCAGGGCCTGACCGACATCGAGGAGATGTTCGATCTGCTGGAAGTCAAACCGGAAGTGACGGACGCTCCCGACGCCAGGGAATTGGCCATCGGCAACGGCGCCATCTCCTTCAAGGATGTGCATTTCGCCTATGATTCTGCCCGGCCGATCCTGAAGGGCATTTCCTTCGAGGTGCCGGCGGGTAAGACGGTCGCCGTCGTCGGGCCTTCGGGAGCCGGAAAATCGACGCTTTCGCGACTTCTCTACCGCTTTTACGACGTACAGAGCGGCACGATTACCATCGACGGTCAGGATCTGCGCATGGTGACACAGAAGAGCCTGCGCAAGGTGATCGGCATGGTGCCGCAGGACACGGTGCTCTTCAACGACACCATCGCCTATAACATCCGCTACGGCCGGCCCGGTGCAAGCGAAAACGAGGTCACGACCGCGGCAGAGATCGCGCAGATCGGCGACTTCATCCGAAATCTGCCTGAGGGCTTTGACACAAAGGTCGGCGAGCGGGGCCTGAAACTGTCCGGCGGCGAAAAGCAGCGCGTCGCCATTGCCCGCACCATCCTCAAGGCGCCGCCCGTTCTTATTCTCGATGAGGCGACCTCGGCGCTGGACACGACGACCGAGCGGGAAATTCAGGCGGCACTGGATGTCGTCTCCAAGAACCGCACGACGCTGGTCATCGCCCACCGGCTCTCCACCGTCATCGGCGCTGATGAGATCATCGTCTTGAAAAGCGGCGAGATCGCCGAGCGCGGCACGCATGCCGCCCTCCTGGAGCAGAATGGCCTCTATGCTTCGATGTGGAATCGCCAGCGCGAGGCAACACAGGCGGAAGAACATCTGAAGCAGGTGCGCGAAAGCGACGAACTCGGCGTCGTCAACCGGCTGGCGCCGGCGAACTGAAGAGCGGCTACGGCGAGACTTGCATAATCGTTGTGGGCGATTGCGGCGCGTCGACGTGCGGACTTCGCTTGTCACGCGATTGAGATGACAGCTTGATAGGTACGGGTTCTCAAATCAAGGGAGTCCCAAATGCGTAATTTTACCAAAGCCTTGGCGCTGTTGCTCGTCGTCGGCGTTGCCTCGCCGGTTTTTGCCGGTGATGCCAGGCCGTTTGCCGATGCCAAGGAGATCAACCTCCTCAACCTGCTGCCGCCGCCACCTGCCAATGATTCGGCGCAGATGAAGGCCGAACTCGGCGAAATCCTGACGATTCAGGTTACCCGCACACCGGAAATGGCAGCTCGTGCCGTTGCCGACGCCGAAGAGAACGTCTGGCGCTTCTCCGACGTTATCGACAATCCGAAATTCACCAAGGAAAACCTGCCGAAGTTCTCGGCATTCTTCGATCGCGTCGTCGAGACCGAAGGCGCCGTCGTCGATCCGGCCAAGGATGTCTGGAAGCGTCCGCGTCCGCACCTCTACAGCGATCTCGTAAAGCCGATCGTTCCCTTGTCCAAGTCCGGCTCGTACCCGTCCGGTCACACTACGGTCGGCACGCTCATGGGCATTGTGCTGGCGAATATGGTGCCGGAGAAGCGCGCCGCCATCATGGCCCGCGCCTGGGAATACGGCCATAACCGCGTCGTCGGCGGCATCCACTACGCCTCCGACATCGAAGCCGGCCGCATCGCCGGCACCGTCATCGCCGAAACCATCATGACGCATGACGACTACAAGGGCGAATATGAAGGCGCCAAGGCCGAGCTGCGCGCTGCTCTCGGCCTCTAAATTCCGCCCTATCATCGAAGGTCATGAACGGCCGCCGCTTCCCGTCGGCGGCCTTTTCGTTACCCCCGGTGCGAGTTTCCACAGACGACGCTTTTCAACGCTACGGATCGTTGGCATCTTGGCCCCGCGCGGATTGCGTTGGGGGCGAGCGTGCGAAAGCATTGCCCATGACAGAGTTTGCCTGTAGTCACGCTCAGCGAGTATTCAGAGCAAGACCGCTTATCTTGCTTTCATTCTTTGGACTGGCATGATCTCGTCCGACAACCGGACCCCGGTTTTTGGTGAGGATGCCTTAACGGAGTAGGCCGTAGATGAGCTTGTTGAACAGTGTACGCAACGTCATCGTCCCGGTGCACAAGGAAGGTTATCCCTTTGTTGCGGGTTTTTTTGTTGCGTCGCTGGTTCTTGGCTGGACATTCAAGCCGCTTTTTTGGATCGGCTTGATCTTCACGCTCTGGTGCGGCTATTTCTTCCGCGATCCCGAACGAATGACGCCGCAAGACGACGATCTCGTCGTATCACCTGCCGATGGCAGGGTCTCCGGCGTGCAGATGGTGACGCCGCCCGCCGAGCTCAATCTCGGCCACGAGCCGATGCTGCGCGTCTCGATTTTCATGAACGTCTTTGATTGCCACGTGAACCGTTCGCCAATGCGCGGCCGCATCACCAATATCGCCTATCGCCAAGGCAGCTTCCTCAATGCCGAATTGGACAAGGCAAGCGAGCAGAACGAACGCAACGGCCTCGTCATCGAGACGAAGCATGGCGAGATCGGCGTCGTGCAGATTGCCGGCCTGGTTGCCCGTCGTATTCTCTGCTTTGTCAACGAGAACGAGCCGATCGACGCCGGCGAGCGCATTGGCCTGATCCGCTTCGGTTCGCGCCTCGATGTCTTCCTGCCGGCGGAAGCAGCGGCGCGCGTCGCGGTCGGCCAAAGGGCGATCGCCGGCGAAACCGTCATTGCCGAGTTCGGCTCGCTGAAGGGCCCCATCGTTAGCCACCGTAGCTGAGCCCGGAGAAAACGAGCGAGATGAAGACGCCTTTTCCGCCCTTCGAGCCACATGGTCCCAACGACGAGGCGCGTGGGCCGCGCCTGCGGGAAATTCCGCTGCGGCTGATGGTACCGAATATGATCACCGTGTTGGCGATCTGCGCCGGTCTGACCGGCATCCGCCTCGCCTTCGAAAACCGCTACGAACTCGCGGTGGTGGCCGTGCTGGTGGCCGCTTTCCTCGACGGCATCGACGGACGCGTGGCGCGGCTGATGAAGGCCACCTCCAAGTTCGGCGCGCAAATGGATTCGCTTGCCGACATCGTCAATTTCGGCGTCGCGCCGGCGCTTGTCGTCTATGTTTTCCTGCTCGACCAGGCACGCTCGCTCGGCTGGATCGCAGCGCTGATCTATACCATTGCGGCCGGTCTGCGGCTCGCGCGCTTCAATGTCATGGCGGAGCGCGAGAACAAGGCGTCGTGGCAATCGGAATATTTTGTCGGCGTCCCGGCGCCGGCCGGGGCGATGCTGGTGTTGCTGCCTGTCTATCTCGGCTTCCTGGGCCTAACGCCCACCAAGACCTTTGCCTATTGGGGTGCGGCCTACACCGTGCTGATCGGCTTCCTGCTGGTCAGCCGCCTGCCCGTCTGGTCCGGAAAAACGGAAAGCAGCCGCATCCGCCGCGACCTGGTGCTGCCGATCATGCTTGCCCTCGTCGTCTATGTGGCGCTGCTGATGAGCTATACTTGGCATGTCATGGTGGTCACCGTCGTTGCCTATCTCCTGTCGTTGCCCTTGGGCGCCCGTTCCTGGACGCGCAAATATGGCACCTTCACCATCAACGGCCCCGCCGATCCTGACGTCGACGATTCAAACGACGACATCGGCCGGCATATCTAGCCCAAAATCAAGCACGATTCGAAGGCGACGATCATGGATTGCCGCCAGAAATCGAAGACGGCTGCCGCGACAAATGGTCATGTGGCCCCTATCGCCTCTGCAATCAGATACGGCTGCGCGAACGCAACTAATTAACGAAAAATAAACAACTAAATTAGATATAGTTTGCGTTAAAT
The DNA here is from genome assembly GCF_000426285.1 of Rhizobium leucaenae USDA 9039. GTDB lineage: Bacteria > Pseudomonadota > Alphaproteobacteria > Rhizobiales > Rhizobiaceae > Rhizobium > Rhizobium leucaenae. The sequence continues at coordinate 120,791 of NZ_AUFB01000012.1, forward strand.
TTCGCGTAAGCCTCGCGAAATATGGTCGGTGTTTACAAAAGCTGATCGGCAAATGCCTTTGATTTGTCATGTTTTATGACAAAACAACGAGACGGGGCCGTGAATCAAAAACACCCTAGGGAACACGTTGAGGAGTAACACATGACCAAGAAAAAAGACGAAACTGTACAACCACAAGCAAAGATCGACCCGACCCTGCTTTATCGTCCTCTTGGCCTCAAAGCCGTCTTGGCAGCACATCTGATGCTGAAAACCAAGCCGCTGAAGAAGAAGATCGCTTAAGCTTGCAGCATCTGCCGATAACCCCGCTGATTGAACATCGGGGTTTATGGCAGCGCCGATCCGAATGAATGCCGTTCAGAGGAGGCTCAACTGGCCATCGCTGGGATCCGGCTTCTTCGACGGCTTGGCCGGAGGTTCGATTGTAATCGCCACCTGCAGCTCTGGCCCCATATTGGCGACCTTGTTGACGCGCTCCGAAACCGGAATCGCCTCAAAAAAATCTTCCTGAACCGGACCCATCAGATCCAGGACCTCACGCGGCTCCTGAGTCTTGCAATCCAGCCAGTGTGCAAAATCCTCCGGCTTGATGACAACGGGCATCCGGTCATGAATAGGACGCATCGTTCGGTTCGCCGACGTCGTCAGGATCGCGGCGGTATCGACTTCGGAACCATCGGCCGACGACCAGGTCTCCATCAGGCCGGCAAAGGCGATGACGCCGCCGTGGCGCGGACGGATCCAATAGGCCTGCGATTTCTCGCCGCTCTCCTTCGACGGGCGATGCCATTCGTAAAAGCCGGATGCCGGAATCAGAATACGCCGATGACGCATGGCCGCCCGGAACGAGGCCTTGCCGATCACGGTTTCCGCCCGGGCATTGATCAACAGCGGAAATTCCTTGGGATCCTTCACCCAGGCCGGCGTAAAGCCCCAGCGAACTAGCAGCGCGCGACGATCCGGCAAGTTACTGCCCCGCTCCTGCCGATCGCCCGAAACGACGACGAGAATTGGTTGCGTCGGGGCAATGTTGAAGCGCGCGGGAAAGTCTTCATGCTCGAGATAGCCGAGCAATTCCCGCACCTTCCTCTCCGTTTCCGTCAATGCAAATCGACCGCACATGCAGCTTGTGTTGCACCCGTAAGGCCGCGGGTCAAGGAGAAGGTCAGTTGCGAGGGCCGAAGAGAATGATGGTTGCGCCCGCAAGGCAAACGGCCGCGCCAGAGATATCCCAACGATCCGGCGCCCGTCCTTCGACCAGCCATAGCCAGAGAATGGAGGCGACAATGTAGACGCCGCCATAGGCGGCGAAGGTGCGTCCCGCCGCATCGCTCGGCACCAGCGTCAGCAGCCAGGCAAAGAGTGCCAGCGACACAAGGCCTGGAGCAAGCCACCAGATCGGCTTTGCCAGCCGCAGCCATGCCCAGAAGGCGAAACAGCCGGCAATTTCGGCCAGCGCGGCGAGCGCGTAAAGTCCATAGGTCATCATGATTTGCGGCAGCCCGGCTGGCGGACCCGAATCGCCGCCATTCTCATTTGCGAGTAAAAGGGCTTCCCTCTGGCACAACAAGGGCCGTATCTTATGAAGTTGAAAGCTCCAGCACGCCTATTCGTCGCCCGATATCTCCATCCGAACCCGACCTGGCCCAATGATATCCATCCCTCGCCCCGCTTCTTCCGCCATCCTCGAACGTGACGGCCGCTTCCTGCTGGTGCTGCGACGCAATCCGCCATCTGCAGATATGTATGCCTTCCCCGGCGGGCGGGCTGAAGATGGTGAAACCCCGGCGGAAACGGCATTGCGGGAATTCAGGGAAGAGACCGGGATAACGGCTCGAAACCCCCGTTTGTTTGAGACTTACGACCTCAGGAGCCATGCAGCAGACGGGACGCTCGTCAGCCATTTCGTTCTGTCGGTTTTTCTGGTCGATGCCGACGCGGATGTGATCGCTGAGGCTGCCGACGATGCCGCAGCGCTCGGCTGGTATTTGCTGGAAGAGATCCGCGGCCTGCCCGTTCCGGCGAGCGTGCTCGAATGCGCCGAGCGGCTGACCGCTGCCCGCGCCCGATGAGGCTTTCGCCGCTCCCGCGTTAACGATGCAAAGCAATAAGAGGGTGGAAAGCGAGGTTTTCGCCTTGTTACCGACAAGCTTGCCATATCAAGTAGGCGTATGATTCACCGTCGCCTCATAAACCTGCTTGCGATCTGCGCCGCGCTTTCGGCTGCATTTCCGGCCTTTGCGCAGCCCGCGGCGACTGCTCCGGAGGTGCAGGCGCCTCGCGACGGGGATGATGCCGAGCGGCCGACTCCCTATGACGATCAACTGTCGCGGCTCGCCGAAATTCTTGGCTCGATCCATTATCTGCGCAATCTCTGCAACACCGGAAAAGAAGATTCCTGGCGAGCCGATATGCAGCAATTACTCGACACAGAGACGAAAGACGAGCCGAAACGCAAGGAAAAGCTGACCGCCTCGTTCAACCGAGGATATAGATCCTTCGCATCGGTTTACACGGATTGCACGCCGCAGGCCATCGTCGCTGAGGAGCGCTACCGTAACGAAGGTGCAACACTTGCCACAGAAATAACCGCTCGCTTTGGGAATTGACGATTTATTAACCCCTTTTCGTGCCGAGCCGTGTCGTTTTAGGAAAAGGCTGATAAAGTCGTTAATCAAGCGGTAAGGACATGGACGTCTCGAGGAACGAAACAATGGAACCAAGCCTGAACGACATCGACGACATGATTGTCCACGAAAAAAGGCAGGCAGCGCTGGAGTACCAGAACGAAGCCTGGGCCGACGGAATGGCTGACGGAATCGAGCCGGAAATCATCGCTGACGCCGCTATTGCCCATGCCATCCGCGAGACTATTCGCATTCAAGGAGAACAGGGCGCGGAAGCCTTGCTCGAATCACTTAGGGACCGCATGCTTGCTGGTGAATTCTCTCCGAACCGCACCCTGCAATAACAGCCAGAGATCCCTATGCACACCGTACCGGGCAATGAGTTTCGACGTTCCATTGCCTCGCTAGCCGCAGCGACCCTGTTTTTCGGCAGCCTCGCCCTCCCTTTGCCGGCCCTGGCCTTTTCTCAGCTCAATCCGTCCGCCGCCCAGCAGAGTGCCCCCCGGAACTCCACGCAGCGCAATGACAAGCCGGTCGAGGAGGCGCTAGAGGCGCCTTCAAAGACGATTCCCATGCCCGATCCGCTGGTCAACAATCAGGCCGGACCGAGCAGCGGCAACGCATCCGGTAATACCTCGAATGGCGGCAAACCGGCGGAAATCCTGTTCGATATCAGCAAGGCTCCCGAGCCGGTGCGCAAGCTGCGTGAAGCGATCGTCGAGGCGGCTGCCTCCGGTGATCTCGAGCGTCTGCGTCCGCTGATGAATGTCGGCGGCGGTCTCAAGCAGACACAGGTGACGGCGGATGATCCGACCGAAGACCCGATCAAGACGCTGCACGACCTTTCCGGAGACCCCGACGGCATCGAAATCCTCTCCATTCTGCTCGACATCATGTCGACCGGCTTTGCCCATACCGGCGCGGGCACGCCGGATGAAATGTATGTCTGGCCTTATTTCGCCGAAAAAGACATCAAGTCCCTGACGGCACCGGAAAAGGTCGATTTGATGCGCATCGTTACCGCCGGCGATTTCTCCGATATGCTGGAATTCGGCGGCTACAATTTCTATCGCGTCGGCATCACGCCCGACGGCAGGTGGAAATTCTTCACTTCGGGCGAATGATCCGGACGCAGAACTTGCGGTTCCCGGCTTGAGGCCTTACCTCTGAGCGACAGGCGAACTAGAGCAATTCCAGGAAAAGTGCGAAGCGGTTTTCCGTCTGGAATGCGAAAAAACAAAGGGATAGAGCGGGAAAGCGATTCCGTGAAACGCTGAACCGCTCTAGCGGGTCCACAATGCCAGCCGTATTCCTCAGAGATCGCTCCTTTCTCCGCGTCAGCGGCGCGGAGGCGGAAGCTTTCCTGCACAATCTCATTACTACCGATCTTGCCTCGCTGGGCGCGGACGAGGCCCGTCCCGGCGCGCTGCTGACACCGCAGGGCAAGATCCTGTTCGACTTCATGATCTGGCGGGACGGTTCCGGCTTTCTGTTGGAGACCGACGCGACGCAGAAAGACGGCCTTCTGAAGCGTCTCACCATGTATCGGTTGCGCGCACCGGTCGAGTTTGCTGCAATCGAGACGGAGGGCGTCACCGTCGCCTGGGGCGAGAATACGGCCGAAAGCCGGAGGGATAGTCGTTTCGCCAAGGCGGGAATCACGCTGACGCGCACGCCCGGCCTACACGGCAATGATGCCGAGGGGCCCTACCGGACACTGCGTATTGCCAACGGCATTGCCGTTTCCGGCCGGGATTTCACCCTGCAGGACGCTTTTCCCCATGACGTGCTAATGGATATCAATGGTGGCCTTGGCTTCCGCAAGGGCTGCTATGTCGGGCAGGAAGTGGTTTCCCGCATGCAACATCGCGGCACGGCGCGCCGGCGGGTGGTGATCGTGTCCGGGACCGCCGATCTGCCGGCCATCGGCACCGAATTGACCGTCGGCGGCAAGCCGATCGGTGCACTCGGTTCCACTGACGGCGCCAAGGGTCTCGCCATTGTCCGCATCGACCGTGCCAGCGAAGCCATGGCGGCCGGCACGCCGATCCTGGCGGGAGATTGCGAAGTTTCTCTTGCGCTACCCACCTGGTCCGGCCTCTCCTTCCCCACTGAGACCGGTGAGGCTTCGGCATGACAGCGGGCAATACCGCGCGCGCCTGGCAGCGCATGTTGTCCGGCCGCAGGCTGGATCTGCTCGATCCCTCGCCGCTCGACGTCGAGATCGGCGATATCGCCCACGGGCTTGCCCGCGTGGCACGCTGGAACGGCCAGACCTCCGGGGATCATGCCTTTTCGGTGGCGCAACACAGTCTGGTGGTGGAGGCGATCTTCCGTCATCTCAACAAAGCTTCGCCGGACGAGCTATTGGCGGCGCTGCTGCATGACGCTCCGGAATATGTCATCGGCGATATGATCTCGCCATTCAAATCCGTGGTCGGCGGCGACTATAAGGCGGTGGAGAAGCGCCTGGAAGCCGCGATTTACAGACGTTTTGCCCTGCCGCCGCATTGCAGCCCGGAGCTGAAGGAAAAGATCAAGAGGGCCGATACGGTCTCCGCCTATTTCGAGGCGACGTTGCTCGCCGGTTTCACGCCGCAGGAAGCGCGCAAGTTTTTCGGCCAACCGCGCAGCATTACGCGGGAGATGTTGCCTATCGAACCGATGCCGGCGATCGAAGCGCAACGGCTTTTCCTCGCTCGCTTCGAGGCGATCGAGGCCGAACGCGCCACTATAGGAACCAACGCATGACCGCGATCATCGTATCGCCGCTGGTACGCATCGCGGAGATGGCCGTTCGTCACGGCGCATCCGAAATGATCAGCCTGATGGCGAAGGAACACACGTTTCACCGGCCGGCTGTGATCAAGGCGGAACGGCACCTGCTGCTTGGCATGAACGACATCAGCTTTGCCGGCACCGGCGATCTTGTGGCTCCGCAGGAGACGCATGTCCGCGACATCATCGATTTTGCCAGAAGCTGGGACCGCACCGCACCGCTGCTGATCCATTGCTGGATGGGCGTGTCACGCTCACCGGCGGCGGCGCTGATCACAGCGCTTGCCGTCCATCCCGAAACGGACGATCTGGCGCTTGTCCAGCGCCTGCGCACCGCCTCGCCCTATGCAACGCCGAATGCGCGGCTGATCATGATCGGCGACCAGATGCTTGACCGCAAAGGCCGGCTCGTCGACGCTGTCAAGGCGATCGGCCGCGGTGCCGATGCGGACGGCAATGCGCCCTTCGTCCTGTCGCTGTCAGCGGACATCGGGGTTATGTAAAACGGAGACTGCGCTTGCGCGGTCTCCGTCCATTTCCAGTCCATCCGAAGGTGACCGACTAAGCGGCAACGCTATCCGGCGCATCGGTATCGTATTGACCGCAGGTATTCTGGCAGACATTCATCGAGGCTTCCATCTCGCGGATGAAGATTTCCAACGCGTTCAGCTCGGTCTTGCCGCTGCTGACCGTACCGTCGCTGTCTTCGTCAGTAAGAATGCTTGCAGGCAGAAGACTGGGTTGTGCTGCTTCCTGCAACTCCCGGGCATCCACAACGCCGTCGTCATTTTTATCAAGGGGACTGTACGAGGCAGCGCTCGCGCTGCTTCCAACTGAAGAAATACCACTCATCCAAATCTCCTTAAGTAAACGCCGTCGGTCGTTTTCGGTGGGACACAGTACGCTCGTTGAAACGCCGACGGGACAGGGCGTATCACGCTGTCCGGGGCTATTCGATGATCGCACAGGCCAGCCGTTTGCCAGCGCCGCCGACCGGTTGGCTGCGGTAATCATCCGACTCGGCATGGATCATTAACGTTCGGCCGCGAATGCCGTTTTTGCCGTCGAGCAACACCATGCTGTTAAAGACTTGCGCCCTCAGCTTGCCGTCCTGATCGACATATTGATTGGGCATGTCGCCGGCATGCGGGCCATTGGCCGCCAGCAGTCCGTGCTCGGCATTGGCGGGATTGAAATGACCGCCCGCGGATTCGAAACCATGCATGTGGTCGCAATGATTGTTCTCGTGGATATGGAAGGCAACCCAGCGATTGGCCGGCAGGCCGGAGACGTCGAGTTCTATCAGCACGCCCGCTTTCCCTTCAGTCAGGACCGCCCGCCCCGCCTGTTTGCCGTCGAGGCCGACAAAATTGGCAATTGCCGTCTGCTTATCCTGTGCAGTCGCGGGCAGAACTGCCGTCAAGGCCAGAGCCGCAGCAATAAGGATCGTCCTCATGGAACATTCTCCCGTTTGAGTCGTGGATGCAACGCATCACCGGAGCGGGTGTTCCCGCGAGAAGGGAAATGAGCAGGCCTCGGCCGCGAAAACGACCCGCTATTTGTCCGGCGGGCCGTTCGGTGATTTGGGAAAGAAAGCCGCTCAGGCCGCCATGCTGTCGGCGTCGTACTGGCCGTAAGTGCTGTTGTAGGCGTCCATCGGCGTCAACATATCGATGTCGAAAGCACTGGTGGCTTCAGGCATTTTGGTCGCCGCCTTGCCACCGGTCGGCATTTGCATGAGCTTTGCCATAAAGCTGCTCATTGCGCCGTTCGCGCTGCCGTTATCGACCGCGTCACTTTCGAGAATGCCTGGACGCTCGCCGGCTTCGCGCTCTTCCTGACTCAAAACACCGTCGCCATTCGCGTCGAGTCGCGAAAGCGTACCGCGATAGGGATAGGTACTATTGGATGTGGGAGATACATGGGACATACAAACCTCCTAGGGTCAGGAGCCGCCTCATGCGACGTCGTTTGTACGCAATACGTTCTGGTTAACTACAGGCGTTCATAGGCTGATTTGCCGTGCGGGTAAAGACGAATTGTTAATGAGTATTAACAATAGTTCGCAAGTTATGAATCGTAATATCCTAATAGAATCAAAAGGGCGGCAACGTCGCGTGTACCGCTTTTTTCGCGCGTAATCCGCTGAAATCATAGATGAAATCGATCGCCTTCCCCTTACTGTCCAGCTTATTTCATATAAGGTGACGGCAGAAGCCCATGGAGGGGACATGACGGAACTGCTGCTGATCGTGATTGTGGTCGTGGGCATTTTGATCCTGCGCAACTACAACCAACGGCTACAACGGCTGGAAAGCCGCGTTCTGGAGTTGCAAAACGCGCTTGCCGGCCAGGTGCTCGCGGTCGGCGTGAGCGAATCAGCAACAGCGGCAGAGCCTGTTCAAGACGCCACCCAACCGTCCGAAAACGCAACGGAACTATTGACCGAAGCTGTCGCAGAACCAACGATGGAAGCGGAAGATATCGCTGCCGCTGCACGCGACGGCGTGGAGCAAACCGAGGATGTGATCGCACTCGCCCCTGTGCGCGAAGAGGAAAGCCTGGAGAGCACCATCGGCGCGCGTTGGGCCGTCTGGGTAGGCGGCATCGCGCTCGCGCTCGGCGGCATCTTCCTGGTCAAATATTCGATCGAAAGCGGCCTGCTCAGTCCCGCCGTGCGGCTGGTGCTTGCCGCGATCTTCGGCCTGGTCCTCGTCGCTGCCGGCGAAATCATCCGGCGCCGATCCGAGCCGGTGCTGGCCAATACCTTCCAGAACGCGATGATCCCCGGCGTGCTGACGGCGGCGGGTGTCGTCGCGCTGTTCGGCTCGACCTATGCCGCCCACGGGATTTACGGCTTCATCGGGCCGGCCGTCGCCTTCTTCCTTCTGGGGCTGATTTCGCTCGCCACGCTGGGCTTGTCGCTGCTGCATGGCCAAGCGCTTGCAGGTCTCGGGCTCCTGGCTTCCATGATCACGCCAGCGCTCGTCGCGCCGACGGCGCCGAACCCCTGGACGTTCTTCGGCTACCTCGTCTTCACCTGGCTCGCCACCATCGCCGCGTCGCGGCTGCGCCGTTGGCACATCGTGCCGTCCTTCGCCAATGCCCTCCTCAGCATCTGGCCGCTGCTTTATATTTTCAACAGCGACGTGGTCGACTTGGCGCCGGTTACTTTGACCATGCTGGCAATGATGGCCGGCACGATTTTCATTTGGCCGGGACCCTATGAAGTCGCTGCGACGATTGAGGAAGACATAGGTTCGGCCGAAACCGAAGAACTCTCGGCTTCATCTCCGACCAGCCATTGGGCGACATTCCTAGCACGTGGCCCGCTTGGAATGACGCTGACGGCATCCATAGGCAGCGCCGTGGTGGCCTTGTCTCTTCTGGCTTATAGCCTTTTATACGCATACCCGCTGCCGGACGCTTCCCTTCTCTTCGCCGTGATCGTTGCAACTATCGCTGCCTTCGGAGCCAGCCGCGTCTATGCGGCCTGGGCGGCAATCCTGTCGGCCTTAGCCGCCGGCTTCGGCATGTTCCTCGCTCTGATGCAGCCGGAGATCGGTGTAGAGCTGAATGTTGTGCAGATCGTTCCGGCGTTGTCCCGGCTCGTCGTCTATGACAGTCTCGGGCTCGGCGCTGTCTTCGTTATTGTCGGCTTCTTCTTTCTCAAGCGTTTTGGCGAAAGCGAGAAGCCTTTTGCGGCGCTGTGGAGCGTACTCATGGTCGCCACGCCGCTGGCGATCGCGGTGATCAGCTATGTCACCTTCGGCGACTGGACGCGCGACTGGCTGCACGGGCTCTATGGCATCGTGCTTGCCGCTGTACTGATGGCGCTCGCCGAATTGCAGCACCGCCGATCGCCCGAAGATATGATCTTGCCGACTAATATCCTCGCGGCGGGCTCCTTCGCCGGCCTGGTCTTCGCCCTGCATGCGCTTGCCCATGACGCCGTTCCGACGGTGCTGCTGCCCGTGCTTGGCATGGCCTTTCTGCTGGCCGGGCGTGCCCGCTCCTGGCCGGCCCTGCCATGGACGATGGTCGCGGCGCTGATCCTCACGCTCGGGCGCATCGCCTGGCAACCGACCATCGTCGATCCGGGTGAACTCGGCACGACTCCCGTCTTCAACATGCTGCTTGCCGGTTACGGCATCCCGGCGGCACTCGCCGTCTGGGCCGCCTTCGAGGTCCGCCATTCGCCGGACCTCAGGCTGCGCAACGCTCTGCAGGCGCTTGCGAGCTTCCTGGCGTTGCTGACCATCGCGATCTTGGTGCGCCATGCGATGAACGGCGGCGTCTTGAATGCAAACGTTCCGACGCTCGCCGAACAATCGATCTACACATTGCTGGCGATCGGCGCCTCCGCGACGCTGATGGCGCTTGATCTCAGCGCATCGAGCCTTGTGTTTCGTTATGGCGGAATGGCGCTCGGCGTCCTCTCCATCATTTCGATCCTGACGCTGCATCTGCTGGGGCTCAACCCCTTCCTGACCGGCGAAAGCACGGGCCGGATTCCTTTCTTCAACCTGCTGCTGCTCGGCTATCTCCTACCCGCGATCGCCTACGGCGGCTTGGCGGCCTATGCCCGGGGTAAGCGGCCCCTGCCCTATGTGACGATGTTGGCGGTCGCCGGCGCGGTCATGGCCTTTGCCTGGGCGACGCTATCGGTGCGCCGTTTCTGGCAGGGCGAATACATCCCGTTCTGGAACGGTTTCATCCAGGGGGAGGTCTATTCCTATTCGGTCGTCTGGCTGCTGATCGGTATCGCCCTTCTCTGGCTTGGCGCGCGCCTTGACGCTCGCAGCCTGCGTATCGCCTCGGCCGCGCTGGTGTTCGTCGCTGTCGTGAAAGTCTTTCTGATCGACATGGCAAATCTCGAAGGCTTCCTGCGGGCATTGTCTTTCATCGGCCTCGGCGCGGTGCTGATCGGCATCGGCCTGTTCTACCAAAAGGTCCTGACAGGCAGAAAAGCGACGGAATGATTGCGGCGAATCCCTGCGCCCGGTAGGAACGCACAAGATCGTTTCGACACATCATTCCGAACATGGGGCCGAAGATGGATATCAACAGAATGGCGCGGGCCTTTGCCCCGTTCGAGACGCTGGCTGCGCAGCTTATTCCCTATGCGGCCGATGGCGACGACGGCTCGCACGACGTCGCCCACATCCTGCGCGTCTTCAAAAACGCCATGTCCATTCAGGCCGAAGAAGGCGGCCATGCCCGCATTCTGGCCGCCGCCGTGCTGCTGCATGACTGCGTGTCGGTGGAGAAGAATTCGCCGCATCGCGCACAGGCATCGAGGCTCGCAGCCGAGAAAGCCTCGGGTATCCTCAGGGAGCTTGGATGGGCCCGCGAGGATATCGCTGCCGTAGCGCATGCAATCATCACGCACAGCTTTTCCGCCAACATTCCGCCGGAAACGCTGGAGGCAAAAATGCTGCAGGATGCTGATCGGCTGGATGCGATCGGCATGGTCGGCGCTGCCCGTTGCTTCTATATTGCGGGCCGCCTGGGCTCCGGTCTCTATGATCCTTTCGACCCGCTCGCCACGGAGCGGCCGCTGGACGACAAGCGCTTTGCCATTGACCATTTCGAGACAAAGCTGTTCAAACTTGCGGATGGATTCCAGACCGAAACCGGCCGGAGGTTTGCCGGCGAGCGGCATGAACGGTTGAAGACGGTGCTGGCAATGTTCATCGACGAAATCTGAGGGCTATTCATGCAGGTCAGCGATCTCTTCATCTATCCACTCAAGAGCGCGCGCGGCATTGCCATTCCATCTGCTTCGATCGACGCTTTCGGCCTGATCGGCGATCGTCGCGCCATGCTGGTCGAACCATCAGGCGATTTCATCACGCAGCGCGAAATGCAGGATCTGGCCCGCATCGACATCCAGCCCGGTCCCTCCTATCTGCGTTTGAAAATGGACGGCAAGGCCGACATCATCGCGCCGCCGCCGCACCCTGACAACCGCATGGATGTCGTCGTCTGGAAATCGGCGGTCAGCGCCTCCGTTGCGGATGAAGAAACCAATAAGGCACTGTCTGCTTGGCTCGGGCGCGACGTCAAAATGGTCTTCTTCGACAGGCTCGCCAAGCGCATCGCCAATCCCGAATGGGCCGGCAGCGAAACGCCGGTCACCTTTGTCGACGGATACCCTATTCTCGTCACCACGACCGGCTCGCTGAAGGCGCTCAACGCCAATCTTGCCAGCCATGGCGAGGGCGCGGTCGGCATGGACCGTTTCCGCCCGAATATCGTGATCGATATTGATGAGGAGTGGCCGGAGGACCGCTGGGCCGCAATCGAGATCGGTGGCATTCGCCTGGATCTCGTCAAGCCCTGTGCCCGCTGCATCATGACGACGCAGGACCAGAAGACCGGCTCGCGCGACGTTCCGAACCCGATGCCTGCCATGGGCCGCGTCCGCATGTCTGCCGACCGCCGCGTCCCCGGTCCGCTCTTCGGCTGGAATGCCGCGCCGCGTGGCGAAGGCTCGGTGAAGATCGGCGATACGGTGACCGTGGTCGAGGAACGGCCGGAGGGCTGGGCATTCAAGCGGCGATAGTCGTTCTACTACTTGTTTAGTGCTTGCGGGCTTGAGGCAGCAGGTTCATGTTGTCGCCATAGTGGAGCCCGTTGGTTGCGGCTGAAGGAGCCGTTGCGCACCGGGCTTTTTCGAGGTGCGTCCGATGGAATGTGCGGGCTGCGGTTTCGATATTCAGAGCGGCTTTGCTTTCTGTCCGCGATGCGGCGCAAAGCAACCTGTTACCTGTGCTGCGTGCGGCTATCCCTGCCAGCCTGATTTTGCCTTCTGCCCCCGATGCGGCGGTGCGGTTTCGGACAAAGCCCAACCCGTTGCCAAGCCGATCATCGAGGCGGTACCGGCAAAATCCGAGGATGATGCCGACCGGCGGCCGGTCACCGTGCTTTTTGCGGACCTCTGCGGCTTCACGACCCTCAGCGAGCAGATCGACCCGGAAGTCATGCGGGTTCTGCAGAACGAATTGTTCGAAGAGATGACGCAGGCGGTCGAGGCCTATGGCGGCTTCGTCGACAAGTTCGTCGGCGATGCGCTGCTGGCGCTATTCGGCGCACCCGTCGCTCATGAAGACGATCCGGTAAGGGCACTCAATGCCGCACTCAACATGATCGATCGGGCGACCCAGGTGGGCGAACGCTGGCAAACGCGCGCCGGCGTGCCGCTGCGTCTGCATATCGGCATCAACAGCGGCCCCGTCGTCACCGGCGGCTTCGGCGCCGTCAGCACCAAATCCTATTCCGTCACTGGTGACACGGTGAACACCGCCCAACGCCTCCAATCCATGGCCGGCGAAAACGATATCCTCGTCGGGCCGCTGACCTATCGCCTCACCCGCCATGCCTTCGCCTTCGACAGTCTCGGTGCCCAAACATTGCGCGGCAAAAGCGGCAATGTGCATGTCCATCGTCTGACCGGCCCGCTGGAAGCGCCGCATACGGCACGCGGCCTCGAAAGTTTCGGTCTCCAGGCGCCCATGATCGGACGGGACACGGAATTGTCACGGCTGCTGACCTGCCTCGACCTTGCCTGCGGCGGTGCGGCACAACTTGTCCGCCTCATCGGCGAAGCGGGGATTGGCAAATCGCGGCTGGTCAACGAATTCATCGACATCGCCGGCAATGCCGCTCGCTTTCAGGGTCTCGCTATCCGCAAAGCGACCTGCTCGCCCCTCGGCGAACAGTCCTATGGCACGCTTGCCGCGGTCGTGCGCAGCGCCTACGGCATCGGTGAGCGGGACAATCTCGACAGGACGCGGCAATTGCTGGCGACGGGATTCCGCGCTCTCGATCTCACGCAGGAGGACCTCGACGGTCTTTTGCCGCTCTTTCTGCATGTCCTTGGCCTCGGCGATCCCAACGGCGCGCTGCGGCACATAGAGCCGGAGCAATTGCGGCGGCAGATCTTCTATGCAGTCCGCACAATCTTTGAGCGGCGGCTGGCGCAGGGTCCCCTGCTGCTTGTCATCGAGGACCTGCATTGGGCAGATGCCGCCTCGCTGGAAGTGCTTCGTTTCATGATGGATCGGCTGGAACGCAGCCGACTAATGCTACTTGCGATATACCGGCCGACATCGCAGATCGATCCGCTGGACTCCAATCGCGTCAGCGTCACCGTTCAGCGCCTTGGCCCGCTCAATGCAGCCGACGGGCAGAAGCTGCTCGCCGCTTTTTTTGGCGAGAGTCATAGCAAGCTGCCGGTCGCGATGCGCAAGCGCATTCTCGATCGCGCCAGCGGCAATCCGCTCTTCATCGAAGAAATCCTTCGGGGATTGATCGACATGGGCAGGCTGCACAATGACGGCGAGCGTTGGCAAGTTGCGGCGGAAGACACGGATGTCGATATTCCGGTCAATCTGCAGGCCCTGTTGCTTGCTCGTGTCGACCGTCTGCCGCAGGAGATCAGACGGTTGGCGCAGGAGGCGGCGGTGGTCGGTCCGAAGTTCGATACCGCCCTGCTCCGCACCGTCGCCACCGATCCGGCTGCCATGGATGCGGGATTGGATTATCTCTGCGATGCCAATATCATCGAGGAATTGCGCGGACCCGATGCCGGTGCTTCTCCCACCTATCGCTTCAGCCAGTCCCTGCTGCACGATGTCATCTACCACAATCTCCTGCTGCAACGGCGCATGGAGCTTCATCATCGGATCGGCCGAGTGCTGGAACGCCAATATGGCGCAGCGCCCGACCGGCCCGAGCATCTGGCGCAACTCGGCCATCACTTCAGCCTGACCACCGAAAAGGCGAAGGGCGCCGGCTATCTGATGGCCGCCGGTGATCTGGCGCGCAAGACCTACGCCAATGACGATGCGATGCGCCTCTACCGCCAGGCACTTGCCACCTTCGCAAACGAGCCGGAGGTAGGACCGGAGCAATTGGCGCTCCTGGAGCGTCTCGCCGATCTCTGCGGCCCTGCCGGTCACCGCGAGACTGCCTTGAACCACTATCAGCGAGCACTGACAATCCATCGCACTGGAGACGATCGGCTCGCCGCAGCGAGGATATTGCGCAAAATCGGCCGACTGAATCTTGAGGCGGGGCGCCGCGATCAGGCGGAGGCGCATTGCGCCGAGGCCGAAGCCATGATCGCGACGATCGATGCGCCGGTCGAACACGCGCATCTTCTGCAGGAACGCGGCCATCTGGCCTTCCGCATGGGCGATCAGGCCGCTGCCGCCGAATGGGCGACGCAGGCCCTGCAACGGCTGCAAACGCTCCCCATCGACGGGACGACGGAGGCCGGACGAGAGGCGGCGCGCGCGATGGCGGAGGCGCTGAACACCAAGGGCGCAGCACTTGCGCGGCTCGGCCGCCGCCGCGATGCCATAGAGGAGGTGGAGCGCAGCCTGACGGTTGCCGAAAAGGCCGATCTGCAAAGCGCCGCCTGTCGCGCCTATTCCAATCTCGGCGTGCTTTACACCATTGTGGATCCTGCCCACGCCATCAAGATCTGCCGGCGCGGACTGGAGGTCGCGACTCGTATCGGGGATCTCGGCTTCCAGGCGCGCCTTCTCGCCAATCTCGCCGTTTCCTGCTGCACCTTCACCGATCGCTGCGCCGCCGAGGGTGTGCCGGCAGCGGAGAAGGCGGTGGAAATCGACCAGGCTCTCGATCAGCGCGACCATCTTTCCGTGCCTCTGATCGTGCTCGGCCAGATTCATCAATGCCACGGGCAGCCGAAGCTAGCCCGTAAGTATTACGAGGAAGCCCTTGAGGTAGCAAAGGAAATTGACGAGCCGCAGCTGCTCTTTCCGTGCTATGATGGCCTAGCGACACTGAGCCTTGAGCATGACGACATGGACGAGGCGGAACGGTATTTCACGCTGGCGCAGGATGTATGCATTCGCCACAACCTCGATCCAGGTACGCTCATCGTATTGCCGTTTCTCGACTGACTGGCCTCGCCGGAGATCCACTAGGAGAATCTATTCACATAGAGGGAGGAAGGAAGATGCAGGAGAATCACGCTGAAAGACCATTGCAGCCGGGAGATCGGGCACCGAATGTCGTGCTGGATGCGATCACTCGCCAGGGCAAGGTCGCCATCGACGATTTTCGCGGCCAGAGGCCGGTGTTTGTCGGGTTGTTCCGCGGACTGCATTGTCCCTTCTGTCGCCGGCAGATCGCCGCCATGGCCGAGCTCACCGATGCATTACAGGAAAAAGGCATAGACAGCCTGACCGTCGTCAATACGCCGATCGAGCGCGCCCGTCTCTACTTCCGATATCATCCGCTTCCCAATCTGCTGGCGGCATCGGACCCGGAGCGGGTATCGCACAAGGCCTTCGGTCTGCCGAATATTCAGTTCACCGAAGCGGAGAATAACTGGCCGCACAAGGTCAGCATGGATGCCGTGATGTCGATGCGCATCGATATGCCGGGCGAGCTTCCGGAGCCCATGAACCCGATCGCGGCTACGGAATTCCTCGACAAGGCGGACGGCTATGAATTCACCGAGGATGACAAGCGGATGATCGCCACCGGCGAAGGCCAGCTTGTCGGCGAATTCCTGCTCGATCGGGATGGCGTCATCCGGTGGTCTTTCACGGAAGTCGAAGAGGCCGGCCGCCATATGTTCGGCATTCCCGCTCCGCGGGAGGTAATGTCGGCCGCGTCGAACATGGCTGTTTGACGCGAGCGGACTTTCAGCTCCGAATCACACCCTGGCATGATCCCGTCCGCTGCGCACTTTCGGGATCATGCTCTATCTTTTGGCGGCGACGGCCGACCGCTCCTGCGGCGTTTCCAACGCCGCGTTCAGCGCTTTCAATGCTGCCTGGATGAAACCGTCGCGCGCCGCGGCGATTTCTATGCCGCGCGGTTCGTAGACATGTCGATGCAGGAAGAAGCCGGTCAGGCGGAAGGCGGAAGCGAGGCTTTCGCCATCCGCCGCTTCGATGGCGCCAGCGGCAAGGAAGGGCGGCAGCGCCAGCATCTTGTCGGCCCAAGGAAGGCCCGCGGCACGGCAGACGGCTCGCCCGGTCTTCGGCGAAACGAAGGCGAGATCGTCGCGCACACCCGTCGCCGCGCACTCGGTCAGATCGAGGCCGAAACCGAGATCGTTGAGCACCGCCAATTCGAAGCGGACGAAAAGTTCGCCGGCGTCCATAGGGTTCTGCAGGTTCTCGAGAATGACATTCAGCGCATCATAAAGATGCGGATGCGGGTCGCGCTCGGGCAGCAGACGCAGTAGTGCGCCCATGGCCTGCACGCCATAGACAGCGGTCGCCGTCTCCATCAGCCTTGCCGCTCGCAACCGCACCGGCTCCATTCGGAATTCGCCGAGATGTTCATGCAGCCGCGCACGCCAGGTCACTTCGACCAGATTGCCCGCCTGCAACACGGGCTGCATGGCGCGCGACCGGCCGGAGCGCACCAATCCCATGTGCCGGCCACGATCACGCGTCATCACCTCGGCAATGACACTGGTCTCGCCGAGGCGCTTGACGCCTAAGATGATTGCCTGATCCTGCCACTGCATCGGCCGGTTTGTCCCGCAGAATGTCGTGATTCGAGTTTAGGACAAACGGAAGGCGCTGTCACATATCAGACGATCCGCCTAAAGCGTGTTGCGATCTCTCAGATTCGCTCAGCGCGCTTCAGGTAGCAAATCTTGCGCCTGTCGTTATCGCAAAACCGCTACACACTTTTGCCCGGCAGGCTTTGGGGCGGGCTGCCCGATGGGTCGCTTACCGATATCAACCTGTCGACGAATGCCCACATCGCCGCCTCGTCGAAAGGCTTGTTGAGCAACGGCACATGCCGTAGGTCCGCTGGAAAATCGAGCGTATCGGGATAGCCGCTGACAAAGCCGAAGGCGATGCCACGCTCTGCCAGCAACCGGGCAAAGCCGAAACTCATCGACTCCCCCAGATTGACGTCCAGCATTGCGAAATCATAACGATCCGTATGAATGGCGTTAACCGCCTGCTCCAGGTTCGAGGCGATTTCCACCTCCTTGACCCCGATGAGACGCAGGATTTCCTCCGCCTCCATGGCAATGATCAGATTGTCTTCCAAAATGAGAACACGCTGAGCCGTCATATCAGCGCCATCCCCGCGTGCGTGCGCCAAGCCGCGCCGAGCCCCGTAAACATTCCCGCATCTATCCCTCCGGCGCCGATCATCGGCCCGTGTTGAATGGATGGCATTCCCCCATCCGTATTGGCTAGATCTCATGTGACATGACCTTGCCCTGACCCGCTTCGCACTTTTTGTCCCGCGGGACTATGGGCTCGTCATCATGCTCCAATCGCATTTGCCGCCGCGGTTAGTAAAAGGTGAAACTGGTCGAAAAGTGACGAAAATGTAGTCTATGCTGATACACTCGCCATAACCATTTAAAAAAGACATGTAGCAGCCACATCAATGCCGCCATGTCAGATGAATGGCCGCCTGCCTCCATCCAACCCGTCCCATTCGGCGAGAGCGGCAAGGCCCTTGCTGTTCAACACGTCGCAGCCGCGCTCCTGCCACCGGATCAATCCGCGTTCAGATAGCTTTTTCAACGTCTTGTTCGTATGAACGATAGAAAGGCCGAGCGTATCGGCAATGTGCTGCTGCGTAATGGGGATGACATTGCTGCCATCGAAGAGATGCAGGGCCTTGGCCCGCTGATGCAGGTAGGCGAGCAGATAGGCGGCTCTTTCCAGCGCGGAGCGGCGCCCGATGCTTAATAGATGCTCGTCCAAAATGCGTTCTTCCCGTGCGGCGATCCAAGTGAGATCGAAGGCGAGCGACGGGTGCTTATTATAGAGCGCCATCAGCTCCGTACGCTCGAAAACGCAAAGAGAGACCGGCGACAACGCCTCGGTCGAATGCTGCATCTCGCCCATGATCGAGCCCTGCAGGCCAACAAGGTCGCCGGGCATCACATAGTTGAGAATCTGCCGACGCCCATCTTCGAGGGTCTTATAGCGAAAGCCCCAGCCGGAAAGAATCGTGAACAGGTGAGCGCTGTGGGCACCTTCCAGAAAGATCGTCGCACCGGGGTCGACGACAAGTTCGCCCTTCTTGAAATCCGCGACGAAACTCAGTTCCTCGCGACTGAACTCGCGGAAGTGCGGCAATCGCCGCAGCGGACAGAGTTGGCACGGCGTCTTCTCCCTGTGGATCGTCGTGGTCTTGACCATTCGCGCCCCTTCGATCGCGCCGGTGGAAGCGATCTGTCCGACGTCTGTCGTGAGGTAAGACACTCAACGGGAAATTGTTCCGTCAGCGCGGAAACTCCAGCCCCATTTCGCGGAAGCGTTCCGGATCGTCACCCCAATTCTCACGCACCTTGACGAACAGGAAAAGGTGCACCGGCTGTTCGAGAATTTCGGACAGCTCCTTGCGCGAGGCCGTCGAGATCGATTTGATCGTCTCGCCCGATTTGCCAAGGGCGATCTTCTTCTGACTTTCGCGCTCGACATAGATCACTTGCTCGATGCGAACCGAACCGTCCTTGCGCTCTTCCCATTTTTCCGTTTCGACATGCGAGGAATAGGGAAGTTCCTGATGCAGCCGCAGAAACAGCTTTTCGCGGGTTATTTCGGCGGCGAGCTGACGCATCGGCAGATCGGAAATCTGGTCTTCGGGATAATACCACGGACCTTCCGGCAGGGTCTTTGCGAGATAATCCATGACATCGCCGCAGCCCGAACCGTTTTCGGCTGAAATCATGAAGGTCTGCTCGAAGGTAATCTTCTCGTTCGCAGCGGCGGCAAGCGCCAGCAGGTCCTCGCGGCGAACGCGATCGATCTTGTTCAACACGAGGATTTTCGGCTGGGAAACCTCCTTCAGCCCTTCGAGAATGGCTTCGGCATCGCCGCGTATTCCGCGCTCACTGTCGATCAGAAGCATGATGAGATCCGCATCCTTGGCCCCGCCCCAGGCTGATGTCACCATGGCCCGGTCGAGGCGCCGGCGCGGCTTGAAAATGCCGGGGGTATCCATGAAGACGATCTGCGCATTGTGATGGATGGCGATACCGCGCACGATGGCGCGCGTCGTCTGCACCTTGTGGCTGACGATCGATACCTTGGCGCCGACGAGCCGGTTGACGAGCGTCGACTTGCCCGCATTGGTCGGGCCGATAAGGGCTACGAAACCCGAATGCGTGGGGCCGATATTTTCAGCCGCGCCTTCGCCGGCCAGATCTTCCTGATTGGTCATTTTTTCCGTCATTTCTAGGCAGTCATTTTCATTTCTGAACAGGCTGGGGCTGCCATATACCTTCGCGCTCCAAAATCCGTGTCGCAGCCACCTGCTCGGCGGCGCGCTTGGAGCGCTCTATACCAGTCTCGGGCGCGGTTCCCGTCACTTCTACCGTTACCGTGAAACGGGGATCATGATCCGGTCCGCTTCGGTCATCAACCCTGTAAACGGGCGTGACGCCGAATTTCGCGTGCGCCCACTCCTGCAATTCCGTCTTGGCATCGCGTCTTGCGCCATCGGGACGGATGGCGCGGCGCTCCCAATAACGCAGAATGAATTTGCGCGCCACTTCGAGGCCGCCATCAAGATAAAGGGCCGCGATCAGGCTTTCCACCACATCGGCGCGCACGTTCAGCATGCGCTTGCCGGTGAGCTTCTTCACATCGGCGCCCGTGCGGATGAAGAGATGCAATTGCATCTCGTCGGCAACTTCGGCGCAGGTCTCGGCACTGACAAGCTGATTGAGGCGCACCGACAGTTCGCCCTCGGTCGCCGCGCCGAAGGTTCGAAAAAGAAGTTCGGCGATGCACAGGCCGAGAACCCGGTCGCCGAGAAATTCCAGCCGCTCGTAATTGCCGGCTTTGTGGGTGCGGGCGCTGGCATGCGTCAGAGCCCATTCGAGGCGCCCCTTCTCGGCGAATTCGTGGCCTATTGCGGCTTCAAGCCTGACACGATCCGCCTGCGGGAGCGTCTGCGTCTTCGTCATTCGACAACCTTGAAGAGGCGGTCCCAACGCATGTTGGTCGGCCATTTCCAAATTTCGCGGAACGAGGTGTCGTGACCGAGCGAGAAGAAGATGACGCTGGCACGACCGATCAGGTTCTCAGCCGGCACATAACCCACGTCGAAACGGCTGTCGTCGGAATTGTCGCGGTTGTCACCCATCATGAAATAGCTGCCCGGAGGCACGACATATTCCTGCGTGTTGTCGCCGCGCGACGTCTGCGACAGGTCCAGTGTATCGTAGACCTTGCCGGTATCCGGCAGGCGCTCGCTGTAAACCGGGATATCGTCGCCCGGCTCCTGGCTGTAATCCGAGGCGAAGGTTCCGTGCGGCTCACGCGGAACAGCCTGACCGTTGATGTAGAGAATATCGTTCTTCACTTGAATACGGTCACCCGGCAGGCCGATGACGCGCTTGATATAATCGACATCCGGATTCGGCGGGAAACGGAAGACCACGACATCGCCCCGCTTCGGTTCGCTGCCGAAGATGCGGCCGCTGAACAGATCCGGCGAGAAAGGCAGAGAATATTTGGAATAACCGTAAGCGAACTTATTGACGAAGATATAGTCGCCAACAAGAAGCGTGGGCATCATCGAGCCGGACGGAATGGTGAAGGGTTGAAATAGTACCGTGCGGATGATCATGGCCAGGACCAGAGCCTGTACGATGACCTTTATGTTTTCCCACAGGACATTCTGCTGTTTTTCGGCTTTCTCGGACACGCAGTCTTATTCCTTTTTCGCACCCCACCGGCGCACTTCACTTTCAGGCACTCTCTATCCGCTTCATACCACGGCGGCAATGGTGCAGGTATTAAAAGCGACACATGGTCGTCATTCAGCCCGCAATCGGCAGCGCTTCGATGATCACAAAGGCTTGAGCGAGAGGAAAATCATCGGTTATCGTCAAATGAATGGCGGCGCGATGATTTTCCGGCAGCATTGCGGCCAGTCTTTTGGCGGCGCCGCCCGTCAACTGCATGGTCGGCTTGCCGCTTGGCAGATTGACGACGCCCATATCGCGCCAGAAAACGCCTTGCGCCAGACCGGTGCCCAGCGCCTTCGAGCAGGCTTCCTTGGCGGCGAAGCGCTTGGCGTATGACGCAGCCTTGTTCTTGCGCCCTTCGGATTTTGCGCGCTCGATATCGGTGAAACAGCGTTCGGTGAACCGTGTGCCGAAGCGTTCGATCGACTTTTCGATACGACGGATGTCGATGAGGTCGCTGCCTATCCCGATGATCATGAGAAAGCCCTCCAGCCGGCCGCTACGACGTTGCGTCCGTCAAACGCTCGATGCGTTTTCGGCAAGGGCCAGCCGTTCGCGTGCCCGCTCCATAAGCCGGGCCTTGCGGCGACTCTTGAAACTCTTCACCCCGTAGTAGGTCAATGCATAGACCACGACGCCCGTGACGATTGCCGGCGGAATGCCGCCGATCAGCATCGGCTTCAGGATAGGGTCCCAAAGCTGCAGGAGATCGCCCTTATGCCAAAGCGCCGGCAGATCGATGCCACCACTCTGGCCGCTGCTGTCGCGCGCCAGGAT
Source organism: Rhizobium leucaenae USDA 9039 (assembly GCF_000426285.1). Classification (GTDB taxonomy): domain Bacteria; phylum Pseudomonadota; class Alphaproteobacteria; order Rhizobiales; family Rhizobiaceae; genus Rhizobium; species Rhizobium leucaenae. Next base: position 142,706 of record NZ_AUFB01000012.1, read on the forward strand.
CAGATGACCGATTTCCCAGGTGAGACCCCAGATGAAAGGATAGGTGATGGGATTGCCCGCGGCCAGGCAGCCGAGCGCGGCCGCGATCACGTTGCCGCCTATGACATAGGCGATGATGATCGCCATGATGAAATGCACGCCGATGAAGGGTGTCCAGGACACGACGATGCCAGCGGCAAAGCCCGCTGCCACCGAATGCGGCGAAGCGGCAAGACGCACCAGGCGTTTTCCAAAATATTGGAACGAACGAACGAAACCCTTGCGGGGCCAAAGGTGCTCCCGCAATTTTTCCCTCAAGGTCAGTGGTTTTCGGCGGCGAAATAACATGCGGCTTATCTAGTGCAGGGAGGGCCGTCATGACAAGGGCGGCGAAGCATATCATGCATCGATTATCCGACCGCGAGGCCGATGCTCTCCAGAGTGCCACATGTTCAACGAACAGGAACAGGCGCTCTGGCTTTATTGGACTCGGAACATCCTGTCTGCCTTAGGCGGAATACTCTTAGGGCGCGGCAATAGGCACGCCCCTTCCCATTTTGGAAGTATTGTCAGTGATTAACGCTGACGGAACAGGCCGCGATCGACCTGACGCTGACGATATTCAAGATCAAAACGGTCATGCGAGCCATTCAGATAGGCCATTTCACGTTCTTCAGCACTCGGAACCCGAAAGGCGCGGGCGACTTTCTTGATAGGACCAAACATTGTCTTCTCTCATCTCTGTTTCGTTTCTTCGATGACCAGAAGATAGGCGTGACAAAGGTTAATTACCACAGCTCGAAAATAGAAGCAGCCATGCAAATGGCGCATGCCTTGACCTCAACTCGGGCAATTATGATCATAAAATAATCACAAACTATGCAATCTCGCTGCAAAAGCTAATTATTCGTAAAGCCGCTTCACGGTAGCGATGCAATCGAGTTCCTTGAGCTGCACCAGGAGCTGGTTGAGCTGGCGCAAATCCCAGACTTCGACATCCAGCGCCATCTCCGTAAAGTCGGCGGCAACGCGCACCGTATTGAGGAGACGGATGTTGACGTCGATATCGGCGACCGTCTGCGCGACCTTGGCGAGCGTGCCGGGCTCGTTCAAAGCGTTGATCAGGATGCGGGCGGTGAAGCGGGACTTGTTGGCCTCATCCAGATCCCAGCGCACGTCGATCCAGCGTTCCGGCTGGTCGTCGAAACGCTGCAGGACCGGCGACTGGATGGGATAGATGGTGATGCCCTTGCCCTTTTCCATGATCCCGACGATGCGATCGCCGGGAACGGCACCGGTCGGAGCGAAATGCACCTCGACATCCGCCGCCAGGCCGCGGATCGGCAGGGCATCCACACCCTCGACGCTGGCGGCGAGATCCGCCTTGGTCTTGCCGGGGATCTTGAAGATCATACCCGCGGCGCTACGGACGTTGAACCAGCCTTCGTCGCCGGCGGGCTTGATCGTGACGCGCTCATCCTGGTGGTCGGGATAGACGGCCCGCAGCACGTCGAGCGACGACATCTCCCCTCGCCCGACGGCAGCAATCGCGTCCTCGACATCCTTCTGGCCGAGGCGATGCAGCGCGGGCTTCAGCGCTTCGCGCGAAAAGACCTTACCGGCGCGCTCGAAGGTGCGCTCCAGAATGCGATGGCCGAGGCCGGCATATTGCTTGCGAATGGCGAGGCGGGTTGCGCGGCGGATGGCGGCGCGCGCCTTGCCGGTTACGACGATCTCTTCCCAGGCCGCCGGTGGCACCTGTACGCCGGAGCGGATGATCTCGACTTCGTCGCCATTGGAGAGACGCGTCACCAACGGCATGATGCGGCCGTTGATCTTGGCGCCAACGGTAGTATCGCCGATATTGGTGTGTACGGCATAGGCAAAATCGATCGGGGTCGCGCCGCGCGGCAGGGCGATCAACTTGCCCTTCGGCGTGAAGCAGAAGACCTGATCCTGAAACAGTTCCAGCTTGGTATGTTCGAGGAATTCTTCGGGGCTGTCGCCTTCCGCCAGCGCCTCGATGGTGTGGCGCAGCCAGGAATAGGCATTGCTTTCGCGCGACAGCAATTCACCATCACCATTGTTGTTGGTGCCGTCCTTATACAGCGTATGGGCAGCAATGCCGAACTCGGCGATCTCATGCATGCGCTTTGTGCGGATCTGCAGCTCGATGCGCTGGCTGGACGGGCCGACAATGGTGGTGTGCAGCGAACGATAATCGTTCTGCTTCGGCGTGGAAATATAGTCCTTGAACCGACCTGGCACGACGCGCCACCGCGTGTGCACGATGCCGAGCGCGCGATAGCACGAAGGAACGTCATCGACGAGCAGGCGGAAACCGTAGACGTCGGAGAGCTGCTCGAAGGAAAGCGACTTCGACTGCATCTTGCGGAAGACCGAATAGGGCTTCTTCTGCCTGCCCTTGACCATGGCGTTGGCGAGGCCATTGGCGACCAGCAGGTCGCGCAATTCCGTCTCGATCTTCTTCACCAGGCCTTCGTTGCGCCGTGACAGTTCTTCAAGGCGCTTGGTGACTGTGTCATGCGCTTCCGGATTGATGTGGCGGAAGGAAAGCTCCTCCAGCTCTTCACGCATGTCCTGCATACCCATGCGGCCGGCAAGCGGCGCATAAATATCCATCGTCTCTTCGGAAATGCGGGCACGCTTCTCCGGCGACATATGGTCGAGCGTGCGCATATTATGCAGGCGGTCGGCCAGTTTGACCAAGAGCACACGGACATCGTCGGAAATGGCCAGCAGCAGCTTGCGGAGATTCTCTGCCTGCTTTGCCTTCTTGGTGACGAGATCGAGCTTCTTGATCTTGGTCAGGCCTTCGACGAGGCGGCCGATATCCTCGCCGAATAACTCATCGATTTCAGCCCGCGTCGCGGTCGTATCTTCGATCGTATCGTGCAGGAGGGCGACGGCGATCGTCGATTCATCCAAACGCATGTCTGTCAGAATGGCGGCAACTTCGAGAGGATGGGAAATATAGGGGTCGCCGCTGGCACGCTTCTGCTGCCCATGCTTCTGCATCGCATAAACATAGGCTTTGTTGAGAAGCGCTTCATTGGCATCGGGCTTGTATTTCTGCACACGCTCGACAAGCTCGTATTGCCGCATCATTCCCAAGCTACTCCCGCAAAATAAAAGCGCGCCAGTCTACGACCGGCGCACGCATTACTTCATCATATCGCTCTTGGTTAGAGCATCAAGCGCGACGATCAGTAATCGTCGCTTTTTTCTGGCGGAACAAGACCTTCGATACCGGCGAGAAGCTCTTCTTCCGACATCTGGTCGAAGGTAACGGCTTCCGGCTGATCTTCTTCCTCATCGCCCGAAGCCGAAGCGGTGCCGCCGGCAGCCAGGAGGCTTGCCGGATCGGGCTCGGGCTCATCGACCTCGACGTGCTTCTGCAGCGAGTGGATCAGATCTTCCTTCAGATCGTCGGGAGACAGCGTCTCGTCGGCGATTTCGCGCAACGCGACGACGGGGTTCTTGTCGTTGTCACGGTCGATGGTGATCGAGGAACCCTGCGAAATCAGGCGAGCACGATGGCTGGCAAGCAGCACGAGTTCGAACCGGTTTTCTACTTTATCAATGCAATCTTCTACTGTGACACGGGCCATTGCCTGTCCTTTGCGGTCGTGATGTCGTCATCATGTCTCGGAGTAGCACGCCCGATACAAGCAAACGATGGCAAATTCAAGTTTTTCCTGCTTCAGGGCTCCCAATCCCTCCACAATGCGCTAAAATTCATTAGACAAATTACGTATTCAACCTTTGGTTGCTTGGAATATCATAAATCGTGCCCTAAATCTCGTTTATATGAATAATTCATAAAGTAATACGAATTATTCTTGGGCGTCATACAAGACATTGTTTTGACTGCATTTTGGATAAAAGTAATTGCGTTTTGGTAACAATGGATATGTAAGCGATGTTCGACCCACGCGAAAAAATTGCACTTTTTATAGACGGCGCCAATCTTTACGCTGCGTCGAAAAGTCTTGGTTTTGATATCGATTATCGCAAGCTGCTAAAGGCCTTCCAGAAGCGGGGATATCTGCTTCGGGCTTATTACTATACCGCACTTATCGAGGACCAAGAGTATTCCTCGATCCGCCCGCTCATCGATTGGCTCGACTACAACGGCTACAAGGTCATTACCAAGCCGGCGAAGGAATTCACCGACTCCATGGGCCGCCGCAAGATCAAGGGCAACATGGACATCGAGCTGGCAATTGACGCCATGGAGCAGTCAGAAACCGTCGATCATCTGGTCATCTTTTCCGGCGACGGCGATTTCACCACCCTGGTGGAAGCATTGCAGCGCCGCGGCCGCAAAGTTTCCGTCATCTCCACGATGGCTACACAACCGCCGATGATCGCCGACGACTTGCGTCGCCAGGCGGATCACTTCATCGACCTTGTATCGCTGAAGGCCGAAATCGGCCGAGACCCTTCCGAGCGCCCGCAGCGCCCGGTTGAACCAGCGCCTGCCGTCGAAGTCGACGAATAATCGAAGAAGTGCGGAGCTTCATCTCGCCGGTGCGGACGAGATAAAGCTTCGCATTCGCTTATCTCACCCATTATCCTTGAGCAGCCGGTTCTTCTGCCGGTTCCAATCGCGTTCCTTCTCGGACTCGCGCTTGTCGTGGATCTTCTTGCCCTTGGCGAGAGCCAGCTCCAGCTTGGCGCGGCCGCTATCGTTGAAATAAATCTTCAGCGGGATCAGCGTCATGCCCTCGCGATTGACGGCGGAGCGCAGCCGGCCGATCTCGCGGCCGGAGAGCAAAAGCTTGCGGCGGCGGCGCGGCTCATGATTGAAGCGGTTCGCCTGCAGATATTCCGGCAGATAGGAATTGATCAGCCAGATCTCGCCGTCCTCATCGGAGGCATAGGATTCGGCGATGTTGGCCTTGCCTTCGCGCAGCGATTTGACCTCCGTGCCTTTCAGCACGAGCCCTGCCTCATAGGTATCGATGATCTCGTAGTTGAAGCGTGCCTTGCGGTTTTCCGCAACAATCTTCTTCACCACGCGTTGGCTGCCTTTGGGTGCCATGATTCTTCTTCTTTTTCGTACGTCAATTCCGGCAGCGGTCACCGGCCCGACAAGGTTTCAAACCTTAAATAAGCGAGACCGCCCTCCTTGTGAAGAGAGCGGTCTCGACAGGGGCATTTCGTGAGCGCGCTGGTGTTGCCGTCAGTCCAACAGACCGGCATGACGCATGGCAGCGTCGATCGCCGCCTCGGTGCTAGGCTCCAGTGTCGAGAGCAGCGGCGAGCGCACATTGCGGCTCATCCGGCCAAGGCGGGAAAGACCGTATTTCGCGCCGCAGACGCCGGGCTCCATGAAAATCGCCTTGTGCAGCGGCATCAGGCGATCCTGATAGTCCAGTGCCTTGGCATAATCGCCGGCAAGCGTTGCCGCCTGGAAGTCGGCACAAAGGCGCGGCGCGACATTGGCGGTCACCGAGATACAGCCGACGCCGCCATGGGCGTTGAAGCCAAGGGCCGTCGCATCCTCGCCGGAAAGCTGGCGGAAGTCACGGCCGCAGGTGATGCGCTGTTCGGAAACGCGTTCGATCTTGCCGGTTGCATCCTTGACGCCGACGATATTGGCATGCGCATTGGCAAGCGCGCCCATCGTCTCCGGCGTCATATCGACGACCGAACGGCCGGGAATATTATAGATATAGATCGGCAGCTTCACCGCCTCGGCCACGGCCGAAAAATGTGCATAAAGCCCCTTCTGCGTCGGCTTGTTGTAGTAAGGCGTAACGACCAGAACCGCATTGGCGCCGACTTTCTCGGCATGCTGGGCAAGCTCGATCGCTTCGCGGGTATTGTTGGAACCGGCGCCGGCCATGACAGGGACGCGCTTGCCTGCCACCTCGATGCAAATCTCGACGACGCGCTTGTGCTCATCATGCGACAGGGTCGGCGATTCACCCGTCGTGCCGACGGGAACGAGCCCGCTGCTGCCCTCTTTGATCTGCCAATCGACATGGGAAGCGAAGGACGCTTCGTCCACCTTGCCGGCGTCTGTGAAGGGCGTAACGAGTGCGGGAATGGACCCCTGGAACATGCAAGTCTCCTCGCGGCGCCGCTTTCATGCTTCAGCCGCAATCCATGGTTATGAATCCGCGCACCATAAAGCGCCCACTTGACGGCGACAAGCGCGCTTTCGATGGTAAAGGGCAGTTTCCGATATCATAATTGATTGAAATTCGGGTCAACAGTAAGGTTTCGTTAATATAAACTTCGGCAAATGGAGGGGGCCTGGTTTTTGTTGTGAGTAGCCGGATGAAAAGACCTATGATGATCTTGACCGCTATGGGCGTGGCGGTCGCGTGGAGTGCTTTGGCCTCACAGCTTCCCGGCGAACAGACGACCATCCCCGAAACGACCGATGTGGCGATGACCATACCGGATCCGTTGAATACCGGATCGATCCCGCGCGGCTCGGCCATAGCCCCCGTCAGCGGCGATTTGAAAGCCGGCCTGGATGCCCTTTCCAGTAAGAATCCGATGCAGGCGCTCGCCATCCGCAATGGCATGAGCCAGGGCACGCTCGATCGCCACATTCTGACCTGGGCAATCGCCACCTCTAGCCAGCCTGGCGTTCCGTCCGGCGAAATCGCCGCGGCGGCGCGTGAACTCGCCGGTTGGCCGGGTCTTTCCAGCCTGCGCGGTAATTCCGAACGCGCGCTTTACGCTGAAAATCCGCCCGCCGATCAAGTGCTTGCCGCCTTTGGCAATACGCAGCCAGAAACGCCGGAAGGCGCGGTCATCCTGTCACGCGCCCTGGTTTCGCGCGGTGCATCGGCGCAAGCTGCCAAGCTTATCCGCAAGATCTGGCGTAACGAAGGACTCGATAAGTCCTTCGAAGACAAGATCCTTGCCGAATTCTCCAGCCTGCTGTCGCCTGCCGATCATAAGGCGCGGATGGACTATTTGCTTTATCGCGGCCGCACCGCGCAGGCGAAGCGTTTCGGCGACCTCTGCCGGGCGCAATCGCTCTACAAGGCCTGGGCAGCCGTCAACAATCATTCCGCCAATGCCGGAACTTTGCTTGCCAATATCGATTCGCAATGGCGAAACGACCCCGCCTATCTGTTCATGCGGGTCGAGAACCTGCGTCGTCAGGATAAATATGACGATGCCGCCAATCTCCTGATGCAGATACCGCGCGACCGCAGCGTACTCGTTAATGCCAGCCAATGGTGGGACGAGCAGCGCATCGTCAGCCGCGGCCTCGTGGATCAAGGCGAATTCAAAACTGCTTATCGCATCGTCGACGCCAGCGTCGCCGAGAGCGCGCAGGATATCGGCGAGGCGGAATTCCATGCCGGCTGGTATGCGCTGCGAGGGCTGCAGGACGGAGCGACGGCCGCAACGCATTTCCGTAAAATTCTGCAGGTGTCGAACGGTCCGATCTCACTGTCGCGCGCCTGGTATTGGCTCGGCCGCTCCGCCGAAGCCGGCGCCCCCGGCAAGGCGACGGATTTCTATGCCAAGGCAGCCTCCTATCCGAGCACCTTCTATGGCCAGCTCGCGGCCGAAAAATTGGGCCGCCGCACGCTGAACGTCACCTATCCATCGCCAACGACCGAAGACCGGGAACGCTTCCAATCCCGCGAAGCGGTCCAGGCTATCGCACATCTCGAAGCGGCAGGTCACGGCTGGCGGGCTGACGCCCTTTATCGAGCACTGGCGAAACAATTGCAGAGCCCCGGCGAGATCGCCATGCTGGCGGCGCAGGCCGAGCGCTCCGGCAATCACCAGCTTTCTTTGCAGGTCGGCAAGATCGCCTATGGCCGGGGCGTCGATGTCGCAGCGCTTGCCTTCCCGATCGGCGTCATTCCGGACAACGCCAATATCTCCGGTTCCGGCAAGGCGCTCGCCTACGCCATTGCCCGGCAGGAGAGCGCCTTCAACCCGGCAGCGATCTCGTCTGCCAATGCGCGCGGTCTGCTGCAGCTTCTGCCGAAAACCGCCAAGGCAGTCGCCAGCCGTCATGGCATTGCCTATTCCGCGGACAAGCTGACGCAGGATGCCGGCTACAACGCGACGCTGGGCGCCCATTACCTCGGCGAGCAGATCGACGCCTTCGGCGGCTCCTACATTCTGACCTTCATCGCCTACAATGCAGGTCCGAACAAGGTTCCGGAGTGGATCAGCCGCTACGGCGACCCGCGTGGCAAATCGATCGACGATGTCGTCGATTGGATCGAGCGCATTCCCTTCCCCGAAACGCGCAACTATGTCCAGCGTGTCATGGAGAATTATCAGGTCTACAAGGCCCGGCTGGGCCAGAAGACCGATATCGAGCACGATCTGATCTACGGACGCGGCTGAGCTCCCTGCCCGCACAAGCGCGATTGTTCAAGACAAAAAAATCGCGTTACATCCCTCGTGAAACGCCATTCACGAGGGCTATCCATGCACAATGACAATGAAAGCGGCTTTGTCAGCAGAACGATTTCGGCGCCGGACGGGCTAAGGCTCTACGCACGCGATTACGGCGACGATTCAATCTCGGGCCTGCCGCCGGTAGTCTGTTTGCCGGGTCTGACCCGCAACTCCCGGGATTTTCATGATTTGGCGCTGCTTCTGTCGCGTGATCCGGTGGCGCCGCGCAGGGTGATTACGCTCGATTTCCGCGGGCGCGGCCTATCGGCCTGGGATGATGAGAAAAGCCACTACAATCTCGCCGTCGAGGCCCAGGACGTGCTCACAACCTGCGCTGCGCTGAATATACCGAATGCCGTCTTTATCGGCACGTCGCGTGGCGGTCTCGTTCTGCATCTGCTGGCCGCTAGCCATCCCGATATTCTCAAGGCCGTCATTCTCAACGACATCGGTCCCGTTCTGGAAAAGGAAGGGCTTGTCGATATTCGCGATTATCTGAACCGCGGCAGGAAACCAGCCAATTGGGACGAAGCTGTCGAGATTCTGCAGGAGAATCATAGTCGCGCTTTCACGGCGCTCACGGACGACGATTGGCGCGAGATGGCTCGGGCGATCTATACGCTCACTGATGGCAAAGTCGTCGCGGATTTCGATCCTGTTATCGCCGCACAGATGAAGTCGCTCGATTTCGAAACGCCGCTGCCGGATCTCTGGCCACAGTTCGAGGCGTTTCGAAATATCCCGTTGATGGTGGTTCGAGGGGAGAATTCCAAACTGCTGACGACAGCCAGCCTAGAGGAGATGGCACGGCGCCATCCCGGCATGACGACAAAGATTGCTATCGGGCAAGGACATGCTCCGATTTTGCATCTTGGGGATATTCCGCTCGCGATTCGGCATTTTCTCGCAGCCATCTAAGCTCCCGCGCGGCACCATCGACATGCACAGCGCAAAAAGAAAAGGCCCGGTTGGGAAAACCGGGCCAATCCCTTTCTGATCGGAGGTCAGATCAGAGTGTAAGTTTTGCCAATTCGGCTTTGAAAACCGAATTAGAAGCTGCGCTGGAAGCGGAGGATACCAGCCCACTGATCCTGGTTTACAGAATCGAAGTTGGTGTAGGTAACTTCCGGCTCGATGAGCAGGTTCTTAACCGGGTTGAACTTCAGGTTCGTCGTGGCTTCGAATATCTTGGAGTCGGTGTAGGCGAGCTGCACGTTCCACTTCAGCTTGTCGCTGATCTTGTAGCCAACGCCACCCCAAACAGCCCAGTCACCCCAGCCGCAGAGATCGCCACGGCCAACCGGGCAAGCAGATGCGTTCAGGTTCGAACCGGCGTACTGGTTGAGCTTGTCGCCGTCGGTGTTCCAGCCGCCCATCAAGAAGGCCGTGAACGCGCCGAAGTCAGCGTCGACGCGAGCCTTGATAGCGCCTTCTTCGACGATCGAGTCGTAACCGCCGACGATCTTGAAGCCGAAGTTGCCAGCCTTATAGCCAACGCCGGCAACGGCGTTCGGTGCATAGTGGTCAGCCTTGGACTGAACCCAAGCGCCGCCGTAGGAAGACGTATCCGAACCGGAGTTGGAGTCTTCGAGCGAGACGACAGCCGTGAAGCCGTTGCCTGCATCGTAGTTGTAGGTGATCTGGTTGAGTTCGTACGGGCCGTCATAGACCACGTCGTCGTTGATGACGTCGCCGGCGTATCCTGCGAACAGGTTGTACTGCGAGTCCTGCTTACCAACCAGGAAACCGCCGAGGCTGATGTTAGCCCAGAGCAGCTTGGTGGTCGTTGCGTTGCCGTCGTTCCAGTCGAAACGGTAGACGGTGTTGGTCTTCAGCGGACCGTATTCGGTGTCCGTTGCAGTGTCGACGCTGAGCTGAGCGCGGGTGTGCCAGTAGGTGCCGCGGTCGCCGCCCGGACCCGGATTGTAGGCATTGTACCAGCCGCCTTCGGTACGGACCATGCCGCCGATCTTGAGGCAGGTTTCGGTGCCCGGAATGAAGAAGTAGCCAGCGCCATAAGCGTCGCAAATGCGGACGTATTCAAGCGGCTCCGGCTCAGCGGCGACGACGGCATCGGCTGCATGAGCACCGGAAACTGCTGCCAGCGCAGCAGCGGAGCCGAGAAGAAGGCTCTTGATGTTCATAATAACTCCAGTTCTAAATATCGATTAGGTATGAGAATTCGCGCCGAGAAATCGACGGGCCCTACCCCACCCCGTGTTCAAAGTTGACCCCTGATCTGGGAGAACCAAGACGAGAAGTCTTGCTTCCGATTTGGGAACCTACAGATCGAATTTTTCAGAGCAATATCAGAGACAAACTATAATCATATGTGACGCTCGTTTCGAATCTCGCGTTGCACAAAAATCACGTCGCAAAACTGTCACACAGTTGCCGCGGTCAAAAATCGAACTCTACTTGGCATTACTCTGCGCAAGAACTCAGATCGTAAATCTATATTAGGTTCAGCACATTATAATTTTAGGATATTCGAAATATAATTCCTCGTTGTTCGATGCACCGGAGATCGGCTGTCCCGAAATGCAAAAAGCCCGGCTCGAAAGCCGGGCTTTTCGTCACCAATGTGACAATCAGATTCTGACCGAGGTCAAATCAGATTAGAAAGTGCGCTCGAAGCGGAGGATACCAGCCCACTGGTCTTCGTTGATCGAATCCCAGTTGGTGTAGGAAACTTCCGGCTCGATGAGCAGGTTCTTGACCGGGTTGAACTTGAGGTTCGTCGTAGCGGCGAAGATCTTCGAGTCGGTGTAAGCGAGCTGCAGGTTCCACTTCAGCTTTTCGTTGATCGGAACGCCAACGCCACCCCAAACTGCCCAATCGCCCCAGCCGATACCAGCAGCGTCGCCGCCACCGTTCGAGCCAGCGTACTTGTTCAGCTTGTCGCCGTCCGTGTTCCAGCCGCCCATGACGAAGGCAGAGAGAACGCCAAAGTCAGCGTCGATACGAGCCTTGATAGCGCCTTCTTCGACGATGGAGTCATAACCACCGACGACCTTGAAGGACCATGCGCCAGCCTTGTAGCCAGCACCGGCAACGACGTCCGGAGCATAGTGATCCGAGCTGTCTTCGCCGTTAGAGCCATGTGCGCCAACGCCAGAATTGCTGTCTTCCAACGAGATCACAGCCGTGAAGCCGTTGCCGGCGTCGTAGTTGTAGGTGATCTGGTTGAGTTCGTACGGGCCGTCATAGACCACGTCGTCGTTGATGACGTCGCCAGCATAACCAGTGAACTGGTTGAACCAGGAGTCCTGCTTACCAACGCTGAAGCCGCCGAGGCTGATGTATGCCCAAAGAAGGTTCGTGCTCGTGGAGCCGCCTTCCTGCCAATCCCAACGCAGGATGGTGTTCGTCTTCAGCGGACCGTATTCGGTATCGGTCGCGGTTTCGACGTTCAACTCAGCACGGGTGTGCCAGAGCGTGCCACGAACGTTGTTCGGGTTGTAAGCGTCGTACCATTCACCTTCCGAACGAACCTTGCCGCCGATCTTGAGGCAGGTTTCGGTGCCCGGAATGAAGAAGTAGCCCGCACCGTATGCGTCGCAGATGCGAACGTATTCGAGCGGCTCCGGCTCAGCGGCGACAACAGCGTCAGCCGCGTGAGCACCGGAAACTGCTACAAGCGCAGCAGCGGAGCCGAGAAGAAGGCTCTTGATGTTCATTATTGACCTCCAGTCAAAGTTTCAATCGAGAATGAGAACTACCCGAAGGCATTCCCTGCCCCATCCTCGTGTTTCAAGAAGTGGACGATCAATCGCCCTCGCTTCCGAAATTGAAAATACAAGACGCGAACTGTCACGCAATCTACATCTTATCGGAAACGGGGATTTGCGTGAGCCTTCCGCAATTCCTGTTGCCGAAAGGACACAAGTCCACGATGCGGGGCCTGCATTTGTTTATAGTTTGTTAAGAAAGCCCTTACGGTACTAGCACTTACAGGCCGCTTTTAAATGATGACGTGGGAAGGAGACCGGCTGTCACAATGGCCGATCCAGGGCAAATCAGGGCTGCCGTGACGTCAAGCTCGCCATTTTCGACATCTGCCGGGATAACCGTCAACACTGCCGAACAAGCAAATCCACGTTCACCACCTTACCGCAGCGCCGCGAGGCTGTGATTCTATTGCGGTCGATTCGATCGAGAATCGATATTGCCGATTATTCGCCAGCAAGATTGCAGCGGAATGACAGAAAAGAATCAATTGCCGGCAGCGCCGTGGAGGGAGACTTCGGTACTGGCAAAATGTCTGCGATTTGGCGCCCGCCTTCTGGAAGGCCAAAGCGTGAGCGGTGAGGGCCACCAATTCAGCATCTCGCGCGGGAGTCTTCAGCCATTACAAGGACCAAGGGCCAGAGGCGCAGACGAATCAGGCCGGCCAGCCGGTGCATTCATGCCGTATGATCTGGGATATGTTGAGCTGGAGCAAAGAGCTTGCAAACCATCGACAACCCGTTCGGCACGAGATTGTCACCCATGTCTTAGGGACAAACTGTTACCTATGTCTTCGGTATGGACAAAAAGCGGGATGGCGGAGAAGATGGGATTCGAACCCACGATACGCTTTTGACGTATACTCCCTTAGCAGGGGAGCGCCTTCGACCACTCGGCCACCTCTCCGGTGCGGCCCTGATACGGCCAATCATTTATCGACGCAAGCGCTTTTTCGCCTCCATGCACGTTCTCCCTGCATTCGGCGGTCTGCACGTCGTTCAGGGCGAACCCGAGCCGGCGTGCACTTCCCTCTCAACGCAGCAACTGCTTAAGGTCCGCAGCCGAATCGGCCAGAATCGCCTTTTCCGGGTTGATGCCGGTTTCCAGCAGCTTCTTGCCTGTCACATAGGCCTTTGCATCGTTGATGGCATCGACGGCGATGAAGCGGCCGTCCTGGAAATACCAGACCGAAGCCGACCCTTCGCGGCCACCGGCGCGCAGAAGGGTCTCGTCATAGCCGAGGTTGAAGCCGGCGATCTGCAATTTCACGTCATATTGATCCGACCAGAACCATGGTTTCGGATCATAAGGCTCATTGCCGCCGGCAATGATTCCGGCTGCGGCTTCGGCCTGGTCGACGGCGTTTTGTACCGATTCGAGACGGATGCGGCCGCCATTCCAAGGCAATTCGGCGCAATCGCCCACAGCGAAGATCGAGGGGTCGGAGGTTCGGGCAAACGAATCGACGACGATGCCGTTGCCAACTCCCAGTCCCGCCTCCTTGGCCAGCCGGTCATTTGGGGCGACGCCGATGCCGACGATAACGAAATCGACGTCTATCGTGGAGCCATCAGACAGCTCGGCGGCAACGACATGGCCGTTCTTGCCTATCAGTTGCTTGAGCCCGGTCTTTTCGCGGATGACGACATCATGTTGGCGGTGAATCGCCCGCATGATGTCGGCCGTCTCTCGGGCGGCGACCCGTTGCAGGATTCTGTCGGCCATTTCGATCAGGGTGACCTCGAGGCCGCGGTGGCGGGCAACCGCCGCCGCTTCGAGACCGATATAGCCACCGCCAATGATGAGAACACGGCGGCCCGCGCGCATTTCGCTCGCGAGCTGATCGGCATCGCGTTTGTCGCGGGCGAGATAGACACCTTCGAGCGCGCCACCGACCGAGGGCGGCAGCCGGCGCGGCATGGCGCCGGTCGCCAGCGCCAGCGTCTCATATCCCAGCGCCGAACCGTCCTGCATCATCACCTGTTTTGCGGCCCGGTCGATCTGCTCGACCCAGGTGGAGAGACGGATTTCGACATTGTTGTCGGCATACCAATGCTCAGGGCGAAACAGCAGCCGGTCGAAGGCCATCTCGCCGAGGAGATATTTCTTGGTCAGCGGCGGTCGCTGATAGGGAAGGTTTTCCTCCGCGCCAATAATGGTGATCGGCCTCGAATCTCCGAGCGTCCGCACTTTGGCGGCAAGCGCGAAACCGGCCTGTCCTGCCCCGACAATGACCAATCTGCCCGTCACGATCCTTACTCCATTATATAGTTATAGCGGCTCGTTATCCTGATATAGGACGGCGCTCCCAGGGATTTCAGGGGTAACGTCTCCCCTGGCAAGCGTCAATCATAGCTGACCTTGCGCCTGAGATCGGGAGGAAATTAGGGCAGAAGCTCAGGCCGGTATCTCGACCCAGCGACGCTCATGGAACGATTGCGCCATGGCATGCACCGATTTTTCGATGCGCAGGCCATCCACAAAGCTTACGACGGATGCCGCATCGCCGGAAATGGCGCGGATCAGCTCCCGGCATTCGATGATCTTCAGATCGTTGAAGCCCAGTCCATGGCCTGGCGCAGGGATGAACCGGTCGTAGGGCCGGTGAGCCGGCGCGGCGAGAATTCTGCGGAAGCCCTGTTCGCTTTGCCTGCCATCCGCCTGATAAAGCTCGAATTCGTTCATGCGCTCCTGATCGTAAACGATCGATCCTTTCGAGCCGAAGATCTGCAGCGCGATGCGGCCCTTGCGGCCCCAGGCGGAGCGATTCGCCATCAGCACGGCGGAGATGCCGCCACCGAGCCGCATCAGCACATTGGCCAAGTCGTGATTCTCGACCGCGCGCCGCCCGCCGTCCTTCAAGGGCCGTTCGGCATAGGGCCTTCCCATATCGGTGATAACAGCTTCGACATGGCCGAACAAAAACCAGAGCAGCGACAGCGGATGCACGGCGAAATCGTCGAGCGCGCCATAACCGCTCGCAAGCTCGCTTTTCCAATAGAAGAAGCCCTCGGGATCGGCCATGAAGTCTTCGTCCATTTCGACGCGGACATGATTGACCTCGCCGATCGCGCCTTCGCCGATCAGCGTCTTGATATGCCGCATCACCGGGTTCTGGATATAATTGTAGCCGAGGATGGCGACTTTGCCCGAAGCCTTGGCGGCGCGCAGCATGCGTTCGGCATCGGCATAGACCGGCGCCATCGGCTTTTCGCACCAGACATGTTTGCCGGCCTCCAGCGCCGCGATTGCCATTTCCGGATGGAATTGATTTGGCGTGGTGACGGAGACGACATCGACTTCGGGATCGGCGATCAGTTCACGCCAGTCGGCGGTCGCCTTTTCGAAACCGAATTCGTCACCACGCGCTTTCGCCAGCTCGCCATTGGCTTCCGCAAGATGAACGAGGCGCGGGCGTTCGACATCGCCGAAGACGGTCTTGACCGCGTTCCACGCCAGCGCATGGCATTTGCCCATATAGCCGGTTCCGATCAGTCCGACGCCAAGCGACTTCATATCCATTTCCTCCACCAGCTTCCTCCTGAAGCATGGGCGATTTTTGGAATATTTGGACCGTTTTGACAAGCCGGCGCACCGATCGATTATGGCATATCATCCGTGAAATGATATTTATGGAAGTAAATTCAGGCGCTTAAAAATAATCGTGCCGATTTATTCAAAATCCGTTATGGTGGGAAATATGGAATATTTGTTTCATTGACGGAGATACCGTCGAGAAGGGCGCAGGCATGGATAACGAAATCGAAACGCGAACCAAGGTGCCGCGGGATTTTGAAAGCCTTCGCAGCATTATCATCGAGCGCAAGAATTCCATGCCTAAACGTCTGGCACAGGTCGCGGCCTTTGCACTCGGCAATCCCGACGAAATCGCCTTCGGCACCACGGCAAGCATCGCCACGGCAGCCGATGTCCAGCCTTCGACGCTGGTACGTCTTGCCCATCATCTCGGATATGGCGGCTTCTCCGACCTGCAGAGCATTTTCCGCGAGCGGCTCCGCGACCGGACGCTGAGCTACGAAGAGCGGCTGATCACGCTCGAACAATCCGGCATCGAGGATGAAGAGGCCGGCATTCTCTCGGGCTTCCTTTCTGCCGCCAGTCAGTCGATCAACAAGCTTGCCGCGACCATCGAGACGGATACCTTTGCCAAGGCGGTCGATGTGCTCGCCGCGGCCGAGACGATCTATCTTATCGCCAAGCGCCGTTCATACCCGTTGACGGCGCACATGACTTACGCCTTTTCCAAACTGAACATCCGCCATCAGATCGTTGCTTCGCCGAACGGCATCGATGGCGAGCTTGCCCGCTTTGCCACGGAAAGGGACGCGGCGATAGCTGCGAGCTTCTCCCCTTACGCTGCCGACAGCCTGGCCCAGGCGCAGGATCTCGCCGGACGCAACGTGCCGGTCATCGCCATTACCGATTCGGCCTTTTCCCCGCTTACGGGCTGCGCCACCCATTGGTTCGAGGTGGCGGAGGCCGATTTTGCCGGCTTCCGCTCGCTGTCGGCATCCATGGCGCTGATCATGGCCTTCCCCGTCGCTATAGCCGAACGGCGAAGGAAAGAAGCGGTCGCAAAATTCCACAAATCCAAAATGGAATAAACATTCCGAATTGACAAAATTACGGAACCAATGTTTCATTATATCCATGAACGCGGCTGCAGGAGATGGCCGCAAGATCTACCAGAGCCCGGACGAAAACGAAGACGGACGGACCGGCACTTTCAATGACGCGTGACCCCATCGGAAACTGAAGAGTTATCGGGATCATGCCTGGACGGGAGGACATAATGGCACAAGACAATCCTGGCGCCCAGCCGGAGCCAATACTCGACGTGATCACCATCGGCCGCTCCTCCGTCGATCTTTACGGACAGCAGATCGGCTCGCGGCTGGAGGATATTGCATCCTTTGCGAAATCCGTCGGCGGCTGCCCTGCCAATATCGCTATCGGCACAGCGCGCCTCGGCTTGAAATCCGGCTTGATCACCCGCGTCGGCGACGAACAGATGGGCCGTTTCATCCGTGAACAGACGGCACGCGAAGGTGTGGCGACAGCAGGGATCGCCACCGACAAGGAAAGGCTGACGGCCCTGGTATTGCTTGCGGTCGAGGCCGAGGGCGTGTCGCCGATGATCTTTTATCGCTCCGACTGCGCCGACATGGCGCTCGACGAGGGTGACATCGATGAGAATTTCATCAAGTCCTCCCGCGCAGTCCTCGTCTCCGGCACGCATTTTTCCAAGCCGAATACGGAAGCCGCACAGCGCAAGGCGATCCGCATCGCCAAGGCGAACGGCCGCAAGGTGATCTTCGATATCGATTACCGGCCGAATCTCTGGGGCCTTGCCGGCCATGCCGAGGGATTCGAACGTTATGTGAAATCGGATCGCGTTTCCTCGAAGATGAAGGAGACGCTGCCGGATTGCGACCTGATCGTCGGCACTGAAGAGGAAATCATGATTGCCTCGGGCGCCGACGACGTGCTCGGCGCATTGAAGGAAATCCGACGCCTCTCTCCGGCAACCATCGTGCTGAAGCGCGGCGCCATGGGCTGCATCGTCTATGATGGACCAATCTCCAACGACCTTGAGGCCGGCATTGTCGGGCAGGGTTTTCCGATCGAAGTGTTCAACGTGCTCGGCGCCGGCGATGCCTTCATGTCCGGTTTCCTGCGCGGCTTCCTGCGCGACGAACCGCTGAAGACCTGCGCCACCTGGGCCAATGCCTGCGGCGCCTTTGCGGTCTCGCGCCTCCTCTGCTCGCCGGAATATCCGACCTGGGCCGAACTCGATTTCTTCCTGAAGACGGGCAGCAAGCACCGGGCGTTGCGCAAGGACGAGGCGATCAGCCATATTCATTGGGCGACGACGCGCCGCAGTGACGAGATTCCGTTGCTGATGGCGCTTGCCATCGATCATCGCTCGCAGCTCGTCAGCGTCGCCGACGAACTGGGTATTGGTCACGACAGGATCGTTGCCTTCAAACGGCTTGCGGTCGAGGCGGCGGCGCGGGTTGCGGATGGGCGCGCCGGCTACGGCATGCTGATCGACGAGCGCTTCGGTCGCGACGCATTCTTCGACGCCGCCACAAAGAACTTCACCTGGATCGGCCGCCCCGTCGAATTGCCGGGCTCGAAGCCGCTGAAATTCGAATTCAGCCAGGACATCGGCTCGCAACTCGTCGAATGGCCGCTCAATCATTGCATCAAGTGCCTCTGCTTCTACCATCCCGACGATCCCGCGGAATTGAAGGCGGAGCAACAGGAAAAGCTGCGCACTCTGTTCGAAGCGGCGCGCAAGGTCGGCCGCGAGCTGCTGGTCGAAATCATCGCCGGCAAGAACGGACCGCTGACCGACGATACGATCCCGACGGCAATGGAAGAGCTCTACGCGATCGGCATAAAGCCGGACTGGTGGAAGCTAGAACCGCAGGAATCGACCGCGGCCTGGAAAAAAATCGATGCCGTGATCGCCAAAAATGATCCATTGTGCAGAGGTATCGTGTTGCTTGGCCTGGAGGCGCCGGCGGAGGAATTGATCCGCAGCTTCGAAGCGACGCTCGCCGCGCCCTCGGTCAAGGGTTTCGCCGTCGGGCGGACCATCTTCTCCGATGCGGCCCGTGCGTGGATGTCGGGCGGCATGAACGACGAGGAAGCGATCGCCGATATGGCCGGCCGCTTCCGGCAATTGACCCAGGCGTGGCTGAAAACCCGCGGCCTGGAATAGCTGGCGCATCGCTCCGAAAGGCAAATACCGCTTTTCGGGGTCAAGCGACGCGCAAACAATAGACTAAAATGCATTTGGGAGGCGCCCCATGGGCAAGACGATCCGATTGACGATGGCTCAGGCCGTCGCGCATTTCCTCAAAAAGCAGATGACAGTGATCGATGGCCAGAAGCAGCCGATCTTCGGCGGCGTCTGGGCGATCTTCGGCCATGGCAACGTGGCCGGCATGGGGGAAGCGCTCTACCAGGTGCGTGAGGAGTTGCCGACCTACCGTGCCCATAACGAGCAGGGCATGGCGCATGCCGCCATTGCCTATGCGAAGACGAGCTTCCGCCAGCGCTTCATGGCCTGCACGACATCGATCGGTCCCGGCGCACTGAACATGGTGACTGCCGCCGGCGTGGCGCATGTCAACCGTATCCCCGTGCTTTTCCTCCCCGGCGATGTCTTCGCCAACCGCGCGCCCGATCCGGTGCTGCAGCAGATCGAGGATTTTGGCGACGGCACGGTGTCGGCCAACGATGCCTTCCGTCCGGTTTCGCGCTATTTCGATCGCATCACCCGGCCAGAGCAGATCATCACGGCGCTGACGCGCGCCATGCAGGTGCTGACCGATCCGCTCGATTGCGGCCCGGTGACGCTGTCGCTCTGCCAGGATGTACAGGCTGAGGCCTTCGACTATCCGGAAAGCTTCTTCGAGGAACGTGTCTGGACGCCGCGCCGCCCGCAGCCAGATGCGGACGAACTGGCGAATGCCATCGCCTTGATTCGTAAATCCGAAAAGCCGGTGATCGTCGCCGGTGGCGGCGTGCTTTACTCACAGGCGACGAAGGAGCTTGCTGCTTTCGCGGAAGCACATGCCATTCCCGTCGTCGTGACACAGGCTGGTAAATCGGCGATCGACGAAACGCATCCGTTGGCGCTTGGCTCGGTCGGCGTCACCGGCACATCGGCCGCAAACGCGATTGCGGAAGAAACCGACCTGGTGATCGCCGTCGGCACACGCTGCCAGGATTTCACCACCGGTTCCTGGGCGCTGTTCAAGAACGAAAAACTGACGATGGTGGGCGTCAACATCGCGGCCTATGATGCGCTGAAGCACAATGGTCACCCCTTGGTGACAGATGCGCGCGAGGGGCTGAAGGCCCTGTCCGCCGGCCTTTCCGGCTGGAAAGCTCCGGCGGCGCTTGCCGAGAAAGCAACACGGGAAAAGAAGATCTGGCTGGAGGCCGCCGCCAAGGCGATGGCGACGACGAATGTCGCCCTGCCCTCCGACGCCCAGGTGATCGGCGCCGTCACCCGCACGATCGGCGGCGAGAAAAGCATCGTGCTCTGCGCAGCCGGCGGCCTGCCGGGCGAGATGCACAAGCTGTGGCCGGCGACCGCACCCGGCAGCTACCATATGGAATACGGCTTCTCCTGCATGGGCTATGAGATCGCCGGCGGCCTTGGCGCGAAGATGGCACGCCCGGACAAGGACGTCATCGTCCTGGTCGGCGACGGCTCCTACATGATGCTGAATTCGGAGCTGGCGACCTCGGTCATGCTCGGCCTGAAACTGACGGTCGTCCTCCTCGACAACAGAGGGTACGGCTGCATCAACCGGCTGCAGATGGCGACCGGCGGCGCCAACTTCAACAATCTGCTCAAGGATTCGCGTCACGAGATCATGCCCGAGATCGATTTCCGGGCACATGCCGAGAGCATGGGCGCCATTGCGGTCAAAGTCGCCTCGATCGCCGAGTTGGAAGAGGCGATCGAAGCATCGAAAAAGAACGACCGCACCTCGGTCATCGTCATCGATACCGATCCGCTGATCACAACAGACGAAGGCGGGCATTGGTGGGATGTCGCCGTTCCCGAGGTCAGCCCGCGCGCCGAGGTCAATCAGGCCCGTGCGGGTTATGAAAAAGCCCGCGCCGGCCAGCGTATCGGCTGATCGATTTCCGTCATTTTTCTGGAGGAGCGTTTCAGCTCCTCCAACACTGCTTTCAAGGAGACCATTGATGAAGGCCAAACTCGGCATGTCGCCCATCGCCTGGTGGAACGACGACCTTCCGGAGCTCAGCGACGACGTATCCCTCGAAGAATGCCTGCGGCAATCGCGTGGTGCGGGCTTCACCGGCATGGAACAGGGCCGGCGTTTCCCCAGCAACCCTGACGAAATGCTGCCGATCCTGCGCGCCGCCGACGTGACGCTTTGCGGCGGTTGGTTCTCGGGCACGCTCGTCAACGAGGAGTTGGCCGCAAACAAGGACCGCATCGCTCCGATGATCGCACTGTTCAAAGCGGTCAATGCACCCTGCATCGTCTACGGCGAAGTCGGCCGCTCCATCCAGGGCGACCGCTCCAAGCCGCTCGCCACCAAGCCGCGCCTTTCGGATGACGAGATGAAGGCCTATGCCCGCCGCGTGACCGAGTTCGGCGAATGGTGCGCCGAGCAGGGCATGCCGCTCTCCTACCACCACCACATGGCCGCAGTCGTCGAAACCGAACCGGAACTCGATGCCTTCATGCGCAATTCCGGCGAAGGCATTCCGCTGCTGCTCGATGCCGGTCACCTGGCCTTTGCCGGCGGCGACGTGCTGCGCGCCATCGACAACCACCACGCCCGCATCAACCACGTTCACGTCAAGGATATCCGCAAGCCTGTCGTGGATGCGCTGGATCGCAGCCGGCAGTCCTTCCTCGACGCGGTGGCACTCGGCGCGTTCACGGTGCCGGGCGACGGCTCGCTCGATTTCGGCGCCATCGTCAAGCGTTTTGCGGACTACGGCTATGAAGGCTGGTTCGTGGTCGAAGCCGAACAGGATCCGCGCAAGGCTCCGCCGCAGAAGATGGCCGAGATCGGCCATGCCGAATTGATGCGCGTCATGACCGCAGCGGGTTATACGGTGGAAACCGAAGGCTTTCCCAAGGGGTAACGGGAAACAAGAAGCCCTCGCCCCAATCTAAGGCTGGCGAGGGCCGTTTTCTCGAGTAACGGAGGAAGAACACCCATGCCAAATCTCAAGGTCAAACCTGATGGCTCTCATGGTCGTGTCACCCATGTCACGCCCGAAAATGCCGGCTGGACCTATGTCGGCTTCGACCTTTATCGGCTGAAGCCCGGCGAGACGGCTTCGGCCGAGACAGGCGATCGCGAGGTCTGCCTCGTCTGGGTCAGCGGCAAGGCGAGCGCCAAGGCAGGCGCGAAGGATTTCGGTTCGCTAGGCGGTCGCATGAACCCCTTCGAAGGCGCGCCCCACGCGCTTTATATACCGGCCGGCTCCAACTGGTCCGTCGTCGCTGAGACCGACCTCGAACTCGCCGTCTGCTCGGCGCCGGGCGGCGGTTCCTATGAGGCTCGCGCCATTCCGCCGGGCACCCACCCGGCGCTGACGCGCGGCAAGGGCACCAATGTCCGCTATGTCAACAACATCATGCCGGAGGATGACGGCGCGGCGCATTCGCTGCTGGTTGTCGAAGTCATCACGCCGGGCGGCCATACCTCGTCCTATCCGCCGCACAAGCATGATCAGGACAATTTGCCGAACGAAAGCTTCCTCGAGGAGACCTATTATCACCGCCTCAACCCGCCGCAGGGCTTTGGATTCCAGCGGGTCTATACCGATGATCGCTCGCTGGATGAGGTCATGGTTCTGGAAGATGGCGATGTGACGCTGGTGCCGAAGGGATATCACCCTTGCGCCGCCTGCCATGGCTACGACCTCTATTATCTCAACGTCATGGCCGGTCCGAAGCGCATCTGGAAATTCCACAACGCGCCGGAACATGAGTGGCTTCTAAAGGCATAAACTCCCCAGGGCATGGTAAGGCCGCGCCTCGATGGCGCGGCCTTTAAGCTTATGCCGGTAGCAGACCGTATCGCCAGCCGCGATCCTTGGCATTGCGCGACAATACCAACCAGGCGAGCAGGAGCATTCCCGTCTCGGCGAAAACGGGCACCATCCAGATTCCGGTTTCGCCGAACGCGAAGGGGAGAACGAATGTCAGAGGCAGGGTAAAGAGATAGGGTCGCGCCAGGCCGAAGATCGCGCCCCGCTTTGCATCGCCGATCGACTGGAAATAGGATGACAGCACGATCATCTGCCCGAAGAGGAAATAGGCGCCGACCGTCCAGGGCAATATCCGCCCTACCTCCGCAACGATGACGGAATCGCCGACGAAAATGCCGCCGAGCCTGCCCGCCACCAATTCGACAACCAATTCCACTACGCTGCAATAAATCAGCGCCGACACCATCGCGATTTGCAGACTCCGGCCGACGCGGGCGGGAAGTGCCGCGCCGTGATTGTGGCCGGATATCGTCTGCAGGGTGATGCTGAGACCGAGGAGCGGCAGATAGGCGAAGGTCATCACCCGCGTGATGATTCCGTAAGCGCCGATTGTCGCGACATAGTCTCCCTGGCGCCAGATCGCCAGGTTGAAGAGGATCGCCGCAGAGCTCAGGGATATGCCGATGAAACCGAGGCTCATCGGCGCCCCGAAGGCGACGATCCCACGCCATTCGGCGACCGGAAAGGATGTCGACGGCCTGAGTGCGCCTGGCTGCCGCCAGCGGTAGAACAGGATGACCGTCAGGCAGATGAATTGCGCCGCGATCGAACCTGTGGCCGAGCCGATGACGCCCCAGTGCATCACCGCCATCAGCAGCCAGTTGGCAAGGATATTGAGCAGGGTAGAGGCAAGCGTCACCAGCGTCATGAAGCCGATCTTGCCCTCGCAACGCAGTGCGTCGATATGCACCGACAATAGGAAACTTACCGGAGCAAATCCCACCATGATGCCCATGAAAGCGCCGGCATTTGCGGCAACATCGGCATTATCAGCCGCCCCTGCTACGATGACCTGCCGCCCGACCGTCCAATAGAGCGCGTTGACCAGGATGACCACCGCAAGGGCCAGGCCATGGGCGGCGCTGAAAACCTGCCTTGCCCCCGTTCGATCTCCCGCCCCCAGACGGCGCGCCAGGATGCTTGCCATGCCGTTGGAGACCAGCGATTGCAGCGCGATCAACAGCATCAGCGCCGGAAAGATAAGGTTGACCGCAGAGAGGGCATCGGCACCTACGAAGACGCCGAGGAAATAGGCATCGACGACGGCAAACAGGCCGTTGATGGTTGTGATCATGATGATCGGTGCGGCCGTGCGGGCAAAGACACCCGGCAGCCAGCCGGTCAGGAACATGTTGTTTTCGGAATGATCCGTCATAGCGAAATCCACGCAGCATCGCGCGCGGCCAAAGGACGGCCGCGATCGATTGATGAAAGGGTGAATGCTAGATGTCCAGCACGAGATGCGGCACGCCGTCCGAGGTCTTGCGCGGCGAAATGCCGTTGGCGTCGATCTGGGCGTTGATGCGCTGGCGAAAGGCCGAGAAGCTCTCGAAGGTCACGACATCCACCGGAGCGTCGAAATGGATGGTGATCCTATGGAGCCCGCCGGACTGTTCGGAGAGCGCCAGAACCTTGCCGGTGAAGGGCTGGTTCAGATACCGGCCGCGAACCGCTGTCCCGACGGCGACCGGCGCCGTCGGCGCCGCGTTCGGTTTCGCGGCGAGTGCCGATAGCGTGTTCCAGTCGCGTAGCCCATATTGCCTGGCGACCAATTCAAGGGCCGCGCTGTGGGCCATTTCGCCACCGCGCTCGGCCATGGCTTGGCGCAGACGTTTGGCCTGCGCTTTCAATTCATCGATGGATGGATAGATCGTCGTCACGGAGTCAGCCTTTCGGAAGGCATGCGTTTACGACTGCAGATCGGAGCTCGCATTACCGCCAGTCAGCATGCGCCAGATGGCTGTGACCATATTCGCGAGGGCTTCACCATGGATTTTCATCCGCGAGCGGCCGGCGCCTCGAACCGGATTTTCGTATGATCGAAGCGGATGCAGATGTCAAGATGAGGCATTGCTACAGAGACGACGCTGTTCAGGCGGTCGGTGAGAGAGGGCGATATTGCGCCCCCTTCCATCTTCAAGCGACGAGATGATGCTCGATCTGATCGATGGGAAAATTCGTCAGGTCCTTGGCGACCTCGGCCACGATCACTGCTTGCGAATGAGGCCCGAGATGGGGCCGCAGGACGCCAAGTGCGCGCGGCGGCGCAACGAGAATGAGACGATTGATGCCTTTTTTCTGCACGAGCGCATCGACCTTGGCTGCGACACTTTTCAAAAATTCTGCGGCCGCCTGCTCGTGCCAATCCGTTTCTTCGACGGCGCTGCCTCCGAACCCTTCCGCCTGGTGCGTGCGGCCCGGTTTGTCTGCGCCGATTTCCCGATCGGGCGCATGCGGCTGCTGCATGGTTTCGCATGTTCGCAAATCCGGATGCGGGCCGCTATCCGAACTCTTCAGAATCAGCGCCTTGGCACCGTCGCAAACGACAACCCATGTTCCTCGGGAAATTTTGATATCGACCATCACGCCTGTCCTCAAGTTCATGGTGCGGTCAAAAAACCGCTGACGAAAAAGAACGTCTCATGACGCGAAGGGTTCAAAAAACACCCGTAGGGCTGGCGATATCGCCTAACTGGCTCAAAAACCGCCGATTCGTTAAAATTCGATTGGCTCGGTTGACGCTTAGGCAAAATCTCCGTGCAAGGTTGATGCGATAACCGAGATGAATTCGGCAGCCTCCAACGGGGAATGACAATGCTTCGCGCAACGCATCTGGCGAAAGTCAAATCCGAAGTCTACGAGCACAGGTGGGAACGCTTCTTCGTTCAGCGACCGGCCCGCATCATTGCCGTGCGCCCATGTCTGACGGGCATTTCGATCCGCAGCGCCGAGATCATCGACATTTCACAAGGCGGCGCCAGCTTCATCGTCGGCACCACCGTTGGCCTGCCAACACACTATTATCTGAACATACTCGGCCTCGCTTATCGCATCGGCTGCGCCGAAATCAACCGCATGGACAATCGCGTCAACGTTCGCTTCATCAACCTCATCGAGCCGGAAACCTTGAGACGCGTCGTGCGCGCCGATTTCATGATCGGCAATGCCGAAGCGATGGCCGCGCGAGGCCGGCGGCAATAGGCATAAGGATCGGGCTTTTCCGCTCTTGCAACGGCTCACCAAGCGCCTATGGTGCTGCGCCTTGCAACAGAATTCGGGAAAATGAGCCAGAATGTCCGCCTTTTCGCGCTTTACCCCGCTGATCAGCGCCCTTCCCTCCACCGTGCCTTTCGTCGGCCCGGAAGCCCTCGAACGTCAGCGCGGCCTGACCGTCCAGGCACGCATCGGCGCCAATGAAAATGGCTTCGGCCCCGCCCTTTCCGTCATAGAGGCCATGCGAGAGCAGGCCGGCGATATCTGGAAATACAATGATCCGGAAAATTTCGCCCTGAAAGGAGCGCTCGCTACCCACCTCGGCGTCCAGCCCGCAAATATCGCCGTCGGCGAGGGCATCGACAGTCTGCTCGGTCTCATCGTGCGCATGGTGGTCGAGCCGGGGGCGCCCGTCGTAACCTCGCTCGGCGGCTATCCGACCTTCAATTTCCATGTGGCCGGCTTCGGCGGCCGTCTGGTGACGGTGCCCTATGTCGACGATCGCGAGGATCTCGACGGCCTGCTTGCGGCGGTAAAGCGCGAAAACGCGCCGCTCGTCTATTTCGCCAACCCCGACAACCCGATGGGAAGCTGGTGGGATGCCGAGAAGATCGTCGCCTTCGCCCGCGCCCTGCCGGAAAGCTGCCTGCTGATTTTAGATGAGGCCTATAGCGAAACCGGGCCGGCCAATTCTTTGCCGGATATTTCCGCACTGATCGACTTGCCGAATGCGCTGCGCACCCGCACCTTTTCCAAGGCGTATGGCCTCGCCGGCGCGCGTGTCGGCTATGCCATCGGCGTGCCGGAGACGGTGCTGGCTTTCGACAAGATCCGCAATCACTTCGGCATGAACCGGCTGGCAACGGCAGCCGCGCTCGCAGCGTTGAAGGATCAAGCCTATCTCGCGGAAGTCGTCGGCAAAATCCGCGCCGCACGGGAACATATCGGCACGATCGCCCGGAACAACGGGCTTTCGCCGCTTGCCTCAGCCACCAATTTCGTCGCCGTCGATTGCGGCCGCGACGGGGCCTATGCGCGCGCCATCGTCGATGGCTTGATCCAGCACGGCATCTTCATCCGCATGCCCGGCGTTGCGCCTCTCAACCGCTGCATTCGCATCAGCGTCGGACCAAAGCGCGATCTCGACCTTCTGGCCGAAGCATTGCCGAAGGTGTTGAAGGCGATCGGCTGACGCCGGAAACATCAAAAAACCGCGCCGGCCTTGTTTCCGGCCGGTCGCGGTTTTTCTGATAGTGGCAGCGCGCCTCTCCGCGTACTACCTGTCCCCTCTTTCGAGGCAAAGTCATCGTATTCCTGATGACGCGCTTCAGTGCGTGGTCATCCACTCGCGGGCGGCGCGCAGCGCTGCGGCGAGCTGCATCTTGGTCAGCGTGGCCGCGACGTCGGCGCGAAGCTCGGCGGCGCGGTCGCTGCCCTTGATGGCGGCGATGTTCAACCACTTATGGGCGGCAACGAGGTCTGCCTGACAGCCCCTGCCGGTGGCATGGATTATGCCCAGCTCGCAAAGAGCTTCAGCGCTGTTGCCACCCATCATGGCCATTTCGGATGTCGGTATTTCGAAGCGTGCCATCGGTTCAATCCCTGTTTCAGTCTATTCGTTATCGACCCTGTTTTTCCTTCCGGACCTTGCCGTCTATCGCGGCTTATGATCCTTCCGGTCGGCGGGTTTGCCCCGCTCGTTTGATGGCTTCACTATCGCAGACGGCTTTCAAAAAACGGCTAAAATGCATGCTTAATTCGAGGCAAACAAAGTACAAATGCTTGGTAAACTTGGGATTTTGTTAAACATCGCTTCCCTTGCAAATTAAGGACTTTTGAGCGAGTTTTACGCCTCGTTAAGGTTTGGATCTAAACCCTTCGTTCACCACGAAAACAGCCGCTGAAATAAGGCTCGTTATTTTTTCGATGAGATCGGAAGGGCTGACCGGCAGGAAAATCTCGCCGGAAAGTGTATTTGCCTTTACGTCGGTATTGGATAACTTCGCCACGTCCGGGCTGTGGGGCCGAAGGACATTCGGGAGGAAAGATTATGATCCGCGCCACCATTCTCACCGCAGCACTGCTCTTCAGCGCAGGCGTGGCCCTGGCCGACGAGCAGATCGTCGGCAATTGGAAGACGGTGGAGGGTGATACCGCCGCCATCACGCCTTGCGCCGACAGCTACTGCGTAACGCTGAAGACCGGTAAATATGCCGGTCGCCAGATCGGCAAGATGCAGGGCAAGGACGGAGCCTACATGGGCGAACTTACAGATCCCGAGGACAACAAGACCTATAGCGGCTCGGGTACCGTAAGCGGCAAAACCGTGAAAATGCAGGGCTGCGTGCTCAAGATCTTCTGCAAGTCGCAAACCTGGACGAAGCTTTAGAAAGTACTTCGCCGGGCGAATGCGGAGCCGATCAATACGTGCTCCTCACGCTAAAGACCTTCGGTTCAAGGTCAAACACCCGGTAATATTTCTGAACACTGGATGAACCAGTGTCTCAGCACCTGTTCAGCCTGACCATGGCAAAACAGTGTCCAGGATAGGGCACGGGTAGAGCCAGGACAATGAACACGATCATCATGGCGCGGCGTTTCGGCATCATCATGCTGTTTGCCGCCATCTTTGCGATCACATTTTCAATGGCGGTCGAACACACCGGCCGCAGCGGTGCGCAATCGCATTTCGGCGCAAGCTTCACTTGCCTGCAAACAGGCAGCCCTTATTGCACGACGGTACAATAGGTCCGACCTCGCCAATTTCGACAGGCGAACTGCGAATCACCGTTAAAAATAGCTGCGAAAATCGGATACCGCGCGTTGCAACGTCGTTTGCTTGTTAAAGACGGCACTCTATAATAGCGCATGAGCAACCGAATCTCTCCTTTTTCACCCCTCGACATCTCTTCACCCAGTCCGTTTCAGCCGCGGAGCTTCGATGATCCTGCCAAGGCCGTAGACGCTTTGACCGAGCTTTACGACCGCAACACGGCGTTCCTGATCGACAGCTTCACCAAGTTGGCCAAGGGTGCGCCGATTGCAGCGCGCTACCGCGCCTTCTATCCGCAGGTCAGCATCGAGACGACGAGCTTCGGCCATGTCGACTCGCGCCTTTCCTACGGCCACGTTACGGCGCCTGGCGTCTACACCACCACCATTACCCGTCCGCAACTCTTCCGCCATTATCTGAAAGAACAACTGACGCTGCTGATGCGCAGCCACAATGTCCCTGTGGTCGTATCGGAATCGACGACGCCGATCCCGTTGCACTTCGCTTTCGGCGAAGGTGCGCATGTGGAAGCGTCTGCCGCTGCCTTCGACGATATTCCGCTGCGCGATCTTTTCGACACGCCTGACCTCAACACCACCGATGACGAGATCGCCAATGGCGAATATATCCCGCCGCCCGGCGAGCCCTCACCGCTGGCGCCGTTTACTGCACAACGCATCGATTATTCGCTCGCCCGCCTCGCCCACTACACGGCGACCAGCGCGAACCATTTCCAGAATTTCGTGCTGTTCACGAACTATCAGTTCTATATCGATGAATTCTGCCACTGGGCGCGTGACCTGATGGCCAAGGGCGGCGACGGCTACACCGCCTTTGTCGAGCCGGGCAATATCGTCACGCCGGCCGGTTCCAGCCAACCGGAGGGGAACCCGACCCCGCCACGTCTGCCGCAGATGCCAGCCTACCATGTGAAAAAGAAAGGCCATGCCGGCATTACCATGATCAATATCGGCGTCGGTCCATCCAACGCCAAGACGATCACCGACCATGTCGCCGTGCTTCGCCCGCATGCCTGGCTGATGCTCGGCCATTGCGCCGGGCTGCGCAACAGCCAGCGGCTTGGCGATTATGTACTCGCCCATGCCTATATGCGCGAGGATCACGTTCTTGACGACGATCTGCCCGTGTGGGTACCGATCCCGGCGCTTGCCGAAGTGCAGGTGGCGCTGGAAGCGGCCGTTGCCGAGATCACCGGCTATGAGGGCTTCGAGCTGAAACGCATCATGCGCACGGGTACGGTCGGCACGATCGACAATCGCAACTGGGAGCTGCGCGATCAGGCAGGACCGGTCAAGCGCCTGTCGCAGGCTCGCGCCGTGGCGCTGGACATGGAATCGGCAACGATTGCCGCCAACGGTTTCCGTTTCCGCGTTCCCTACGGCACGTTGCTCTGCGTTTCCGACAAGCCGCTGCACGGCGAGCTGAAGCTGCCGGGCATGGCGACGGCGTTCTACCGGACGCAGGTCAACCAGCATCTGCAGATCGGCATCCGCGCCATCCAGAAGCTGGCCGCAATGCCGCCGGAAACATTGCATTCACGCAAGCTGCGCAGCTTCTTCGAAACGGCTTTCCAATAGGAATGAGGGGGGTTTGGCCCGAGCCACGAGCTTAGATGTGAAATAGTTCCCCTGTCGCGAAACTCCGACTTTTGCGACAGGAATTTACCGACGAGCTCAGTGCCCACGCTTCAATTTAGGAATTATGCGGCAACTGCGATCGGGCCAACTGCCTGGTCTGAGAACCAGATGTCGCGGAAGACCGCAATTGCGCTTTCGTCCGGGTCCCGATCTTTGGTCAGCCATACGGAGCGGATGCTTCGTGCACCTGCATTGTCTGGCACCTTAAGGCCCAGGTGAGGGTCGCTTGCGCCAACACATGGAATGAACCAGGCCGGCATCAACGGCCGCGCAGAGAATTCCGTTTGGCCACGGGTGATCAGCATCGCGAAGGCAACATCTTCGCTGGGCCGCCAGGGAAAGATCATCCGACCGCCTGGACGCAAGGATTCGAGCCAGTGCACTGGCGGGGCCACCACGCCGGCATTCACGTAGATCAGGTCGGATGACGGCAGCGTCAGCACAGTCGCATCACCATGTCTTACCGAAATATCTTCGAATGGTGCGAGGTTCGCGCGTGCCTGCCCGGCAAGACGCTCATCGATTTCGAAAGCATACACGCGACCATTCGGAAGCGTCAGCATCGAGAGGATCGCGGTATAGTAGCCGGTACCAGCCCCGATATGGGTCACCACTTCTCCGCCCTGCGGATTGACGCTGCCAAGCCAGGCTGCATGCAACATGGGCTCGCCATTATTGATGCCCTTCGTCCGATCCAGCGCTACCAGGACGTTCTGATTGACATGCACCGGATTGTCGCTCGGCGTTTCAATGTAGCGATGCCGATACGACTTCTTCCAGGGATGGACGGCGATATGCCAAGGACCGGGACCGAGGAAGGCTTCGCGAGGCACAAGCTCGAAAATACGTTCGAACCGCTCATCCGGCGAGCCGGTGGCCACCGCCATCATCTGCGCATGAAACCGGCGGACTTCTTCCAGCACGACACCCGATTTCCTTACCATTGAGCATCTCTCGTTCACGATCTAAAACCACCAGGTCAAGCGAGCGCATCACCCGTTTTCCGTCATTTAGCCCATCCGCCTCTGTCGCGAGATCGTGCAAGCAAATTTGGTCAGGGCATAAGGGTAGTCGCAAAACGGACATTCGGTGCCCGTCGAGCGTGCAGGATGCTTCACAAAAATATTTTCGGCAAGGCAAACCAACTCACACTTTCATGCCTCAAGCGGATCGGCACCAATCTATGCTTGGCCTCCACATTTCGGTTAGGGCCTGGAATGCCCGGTCCCTTATTCTTTCGCCGCCGGCATCAGCCGTATTTGATCGACGGCCGCTACCTGCGGCCGGTCGATCGTCGACGCTGCCATCCAGTTGAGGCCGAGGATCAGAACCGCGAAGGCGGCAAAGCCGATCGTGGTGCGAAGAACGACCTTGCCGAGATCTGGTGTCTCCAGCAGATCCTTCTCCGACAGTGTCTTCCTGCTCCAATAATTCACCAATGCTGTTTCCAAGGTGTGCATGTCCGTCTCTCCTTTGGTGATGACGGAACCTTGTCGAGCGGCCCTACCCTTTTTCGACAGCGAAGAAATTTTTTGTCATGGTGCCCCTCGGGATGTCGATTTCCTTTCGGACCGCTCGTCTATTGCTGTCAGCAAACGGAAAGAGGAAACGCTGCGATGAAATATCTTTGCCAGGTCTGGTTCGACGGCACGAAGTTCGATGCCATGACGCAGGAGGAAAAGCACAGGCTCGATTCGGATTCGCTCGGCTATGACCGTGATCTGATGGCGAGCGGCCAAATGATCCATGCCGAAGCGCTGCAATCGCCAAGCTCGGCGGTGACGGTGCGGGTCCGCAACGGCGAGACGTCGGTGACCGACGGCCCCTTCATCGAAACCAAGGAATATCTTGGCGGCTTTATCCTGATCGAGGCGAAAGACCTGAACGATGCGATCCGCGTCGCTGCGGGCATTCCGCTCGCCAAACTCGGCAGCATCGAGGTGCGGCCAATCTATTCCTTCGGCCCGGACATTTGAGGAGGCTACCATGAAGTTCCTTTGCCAGGTCTGGTTCGATACCGCCGAGATCAGCACGCTTTCCGAAGAGCAAGGACGAAAGCTTACGCAGGATTCGGTCGACAACGACAACCGGCTGCGCGAGAGCGGCCACATCATCGTCGCCAATGCCTTGCGCGAGCCGCAGACCGCCAAGACGGTGCGGGTGCGCAAGGGCGAGAGCACCGTCACCGACGGTCCCTTTGCCGAAATGAAGGAGCATCTTGGCGGCTTCGTATTGATCGAGGCGAAGGATATGGAGGAGGCGATCAGCATCGCCGCCACCTTCCCCGTTGCCAAGTATGGCATGATCGAAGTCCGGCCGGCCTATGACATCCGGTTTCCAAACGAATAAGCATGGGAGGATAGCGAGGTGCGCTTCTTGTGCTTGATCTATACCTCCGCCGACGTCGACGGCACGCTGACCTCCACAGAGGTCGACGGCTTGATCGCCGAGCACTTCGCTTATGACCAGAGCCTGCGACGGAATGGCACGCTGATCCTCGCGGACGCCTTGGCGACGCCCGACAGGGCGATCGTCATCCGCCCGCGCGGATCGGCACTTTCCACAACGGATGGCCCCTTCGTCGAGACGAAGGAGCATCTGGCGGGCTTCTATCTCATCGAGGCTGCCGATATGGCCGATGCAACGGAGATTGCCCGGCACATTCCCTCCGGCCGCCACGGCGCCATCGAGATCCGTCCGATCCGGATATTGACCCTTCCAGGCACCTGACAGGAGAGCAAGAGACCGCCGTGTCGCTGAACGAAACCATCGACGAGATCTACCGCAGCCAATCGCGCCGCGTATTTGCGACGCTGATCCGCCTGCTCGGCGACTTCGACCGGGCGGAGGAGGCCCTTCACGATGCCTTTGCGGCAGCGGCGCAGCAATGGACGGAAGAGACCTTGCCGGCCAATCCCTATGCCTGGCTGGTTTCGACAGGCCGCTTTCGGGCGATCGACCACATCCGGCGGCGAGCGCGCTTCGATGCCTCGGAAGCCGACATCGTCGACAGCCTGTATCCGGAGGGCGAAATGATCGAGATCGCCGAAAGCGAAGAGATCGAAGACGATATGCTCAGGCTGATTTTCACCTGCTGCCATCCGCTCATCCCGGCGGAGGCACAGATGGCGATGGCGCTCCGCGAAGTCTGCGGCCTGACGACGGAAGAGATCGCCCGTGCTTTCCTCATTTCCGCGCCAACCGTCGCCCAGCGTATCGTCCGCGCCAAGAACCGCATTCGCACAGCGCAAATTCCCTACGACGTTCCGGCAAAGGCGGAGTTGCCGGAGCGGCTGGCGCAGGTGCTGCATGTGATCTACCTCGTCTTCAACGAGGGCTATTCCGCATCATCAGGCACGACGATCGTCCGCGCCGACCTTGCCGCCGAAGCTATCCGGCTCGGTCGCCTGCTACTGAAGCTCTTGCCCGATCCGGAGGTTGCAGGTTTGCTGGCGATGATGCTCCTGCAGGATTCGCGGCGGCTCGCTCGTGCCAACGCTTCCGGCGA
Organism: Rhizobium leucaenae USDA 9039; assembly: GCF_000426285.1. GTDB lineage: Bacteria > Pseudomonadota > Alphaproteobacteria > Rhizobiales > Rhizobiaceae > Rhizobium > Rhizobium leucaenae. The sequence goes on from NZ_AUFB01000012.1 coordinate 176,577, forward strand.
TCTCGTCTTGCTTGCCGATCAGGACCGTGCGCTCTGGGACATCAGGGGAATTCGCGAAGGGCTGGCCTTCGCGGCCGAGGCGATGGCGGGCGAAAGCGTCGGCAGCTATGCGTTGCAGGCGGCAATTGCCGCCGAGCATGTGCGTCCGGCAACGGCTGATCGGACGGACTGGCGGCGGATTGTGACGCTTTACGATCTGCTGCTGGTGGCGCATCCCTCGCCGGTGGTCGAGCTCAACCGGGCGGCCGGGGTTTCGATGTGCGATGGGCCGGCTGCCGCGCTGGAGATCGTCAATGGCCTGCTGAGCGAAGATCGGTTGGCCCGATATCATCTGGCCCACGCGGCAAAGGCCGATTTCCTGCGCCAACTCAATCGTAAAGACGAGGCGCGACGGTCCTACGAGACGGCGCTTTCGCTATGCCAGCAGGCGCCTGAGCAGGCGTTTCTGCGCAAGCGGCTGGCGGAACTTGCCGACAAAACGGAATGATAAGCCCTATCAGTGGCGCTTCCTTGAAATCAGCAAGGCGAGCGCCGTCCCCGTCAGAGCCGAAACGACGATCAGCAGATGTGCGCTGATGCTCGCCTGCGCCAGATTGTCGAGCGCGGCCTTTAGCCCCGGAGCTCCGAAAGCGATGGCACCGGCGGTGATGCCGGCCGGATAGGTGCCGACCCCTCCGGGCGCGTGCACCGGCAACACCGAGGAAAGCTCGCCCCCTACAGCGCCACCGAAACTTGCCGAGAGCGGTGTGACATTCATCAGGCGAAGCGCCCAGGCGAGCACCACGACCTTCACCAGCCAATTGACTATCGTCGTCAGCCAGGCGCGCGCAAACGCACTGGCATTGGCCGGCAGGCCGCGCTCCAGCTCATGCACCAGCCCCTGCGCCTTTTTTGGCAATGCCTTGCCGGCAAATTTGATCAGCGGGCGGCGCAGGATGAAAGCGGCGACCGGCAAGAGCAGGAAAGCAAGCCACAGAACCCAGGCAAGAGCACCATAGGGCGAAGCCAGCGCGAGACCGACACCCGCCGCGGCAAGCAAGGCATGCAGATCCAGCAGCCGCATGACGAACAGCGCCGATGTGCCGCGGGCCAGGGGAATGCCGAATTCGGAACGCATCAGCACCGGAAAACTGGTTTCGCCGGTGCGGAAGGGCATCATGATGTTGAGCAGATTGTGGACCTGCGTCACACGAAAGAGCGCGGTGAAATGGCCGCCGGTCTCCTTCGGGAAATAGTCGTAGATGCGCCAGGTGCGCAGGAAATAAGTGCTGGTCAGCAGCGCCAGCGCCAGCAGAATGGGCAGGACACCGACCTTGCCCCATTGCGCCAGGATCGAACTCCAGCCCCAGAACCACTCGATAAAGACGGCGTAGGCGAGGACCACGCCGGATGTCAGCAGCGTCATGCGGTTGCGAATAAACCAGTTCTGTCGGCTGGCAACCATCGGAGTCTTCATGTAGTTAAGGCACCAAATGCGAGCGGAGGCAGACGCCGGACATGTCGCTCGTTCCGTCCGGCCGGTTCTGCCGGTCTTTTAGGAGAAAGAAGAGTTGCAGACAACGGCAGAGTCGATCCGCCCCCTGACCGACACGGTAAGTGCCATTGAGCTTTCGCTGGTCGTGCCCGTCTTTAACGAGCAAGAAAGCGTCGGACCGCTGATCGAGCGCATCTGTTCCGCCATGGTGGGTTTCACCAAGCCCTGGGAACTGATCCTGATCGACGACGGCAGCACCGATGCTACGCTTGCCAATGCGCGCCGGTCGCTCGGGCGTGAAGGGCTGACGCTGCGCCTCGTGGAGCTTCAGCGCAATTTCGGCCAGACTGCCGCCATGCAGGCCGGCATCGACACCGCCACCGGCCGGCTGATCGCCACGATGGACGGCGACCTGCAGAACGACCCGAAGGATATCCCCTCGATGGTCGAGGAATTGGAGCGGCGGCAGCTCGACCTGCTCGTCGGCTGGCGCAAAAACCGCCAGGACGGGCTTTTCCTGCGCAAGATACCCTCCTGGTGCGCCAATTACCTCATCGGCCGCATCACCGGCGTCAAATTGCATGACTATGGCTGCAGCCTGAAGATCTATCGCGCCTCCATCATCAAGCAGGTGAAGCTGATGGGTGAGATGCACCGCTTCATCCCGGCTTGGGTCGCGGGCGTCGTGCCGAGCTCGCGTATCGGCGAAATGGTCGTTACCCATCACGCGCGTCAGCACGGCATATCGAAATATGGTATTTCGCGCACCTTCCGTGTCATCCTCGACCTGCTATCGGTGATGTTCTTCATGCGTTATAAGGCGCGGCCGGGCCATTTCTTCGGCTCCCTCGGCCTTGGCCTCGGGGCGCTCGCCGCTCTGATCCTGCTGTGGCTCTTCGTAGACAAGTTCATCTTCGGCGACGATATCGGCAACAGGCCGCTGCTGCTGGTCGGCGTCGTGCTCCTGCTGTCGTCGGTGCAGATGATCACCACGGGCATCCTGGCCGAGATGATCGCGCGCATATATTATCGCGACGACCTGTCGCCGAACTACATCGTCCGCAAGATTTTCGATCGGGATCATCAGGATGCATAGGCTTCTGGTCCGCCGACCGGATACCATCATCCTTCTGCTTGCCGGTTACTTCGCTCTGGAATTCCTGGTCAGGCTCGCCATGCCGCATGGCATGCGTTACGACGAATCGCAGCAGGCGCTGTTCTCGCAATGGCTGACACTCGGCTACGATTCGCAACCGCCGCTCTATAATTGGGTGCAGGCGCTGGTGGTGTCCATCTTCGGCCTGTCGCTGGCGGCGATTTCCATCGTCAAGAACATCGTGCTGTTTCTGGTCTTCTTCAGCTATTACAAGCTGGCGAAGCTGGTCTTGTCCGACAAGGTTTTCGCGGCAATCGCCACGCTGTCGTTGCTGACGATCCCGCAGCTTTTCTGGGAGGCGCAGCGCGACCTGACGCATACGGTGGCGCAGCTCCTGACCATCAATCTTTTTCTTTATAGCGCGATCCGCACGCTGAAGGCGCCGAGCACAGGTTCCTATATCTTTACCGGCATCGCGCTCGGCCTTGGCATGCTATCGAAGTATAATTTCGCGCTGCTCGCCGCCGCCGCGGTCATTGCCGTTCTGATGCATCCGCTGGGCCGTGCGCGCATTTTCGATAAGCGATTTCTGCTGACCCTGCTGATCTCCCTGTTGATCTTCCTGCCGCACGGTTTGTGGCTGATCCACAATCTCGACCTCGCCTCGGGACGGACCTTGGGAATCATGGAGGAGGATGCGCCACAAAGCGTCTTTGCTAAGCTCCTAAAGGGACCGCTGGAATTCGTGAAGTTGGTCGTCGTCATCTGCGCACCGACGCTCGTCGTCTATGCGCTGGTGTTCGGCAAAAATCTCTTCAAGAATCTCGGACGGTCGAATGAATGGACCCGCTTTTTCGAGCTTCTTTTTGCGGCCATCGCCGTGCTTGTACTGATCCTGATCGTCGGGATCGGCATGACGGCGCTGCGCGACCGCTGGCTGCTGCCCTTCCTCTTCCTGCTGCCGATCTATCTGTGCCTGAAAATGGAATTGGCCGGTATCAAAGCAGCTGATTTCGGCAAGCGCTTTTTCTACATACCGCTGGCGATGATGCTGATCATCCCGGCGCTGCTTTTGACCCGCGTCATCTTCCCCGCACTTTTCGGCTCCTATGACCACTACAACACCCCCTACCCCGCTTTCGTAAGCCAGGCCGTGGCGACTGAGGGCAAGAAGCCGGGATTGGTGCTGACCGACAATTGGCTGCCGGCCGGCAATCTGCATTTGCAACTGCCTGACGTGCCGGCCATGTCGCTGTTCTTCGGCAATCTGAAGGCAGACTATGAGTGGAGCGCCGACAAGCCGATCCTCGTTGTCTGGCGACCGGGAAAGAACGATGCCGGTGTGCCGGCACCACTGGCTAACTGGCTGCATGATACGCTCGGCACGCAATACGCGACGCCGGACATCAAAATCGCGAATGTTCCGTATATCCACGGCAAAGACGGTGACAGGGCTGCTTTCGCCTATTCCTGGATCTATCCGAAATAGATAGCCGATCCCCGATCTGCAGGGATCACCATCTGTTTTTTGACTTTCAACGCAGGAGCCGCTCATGGACCAGACCGACCCGCACACGAGCATCTTGCCCGATCCCGATGATCTTCCGCCATGGCAAGTTAAAAGCTCCGCCCATCTGCTCCACGACCGATGGCTGAAAGTCAGGGCCGACGCCTGTGTCACCGCCGAGGGCGTCGAGATTGCGCCCTATTATGTGCTGGAATATCCCGATTGGGTCCAGGTGGTGGCGCTCGATGCGGAGGATAATATCTACCTCCTTCAGCAATATCGGCATGCTCTCGGCGTCGTCTCGTTGGAAGTGCCGGGCGGCGCGATCGATGCCAGCGATGCCAACCCGATCGAAGCGGCTGCGCGCGAACTGAGAGAAGAAACCGGCCTTTCTGCCTCCGAATGGGAGTATGTCGGCGCTCTTGCACCGAATCCGGCCACCCACTCGAACCTTTCCCATATCGTGCTTGCCCGCAATGTCGAAATCGCCACCAAGCCCGCGGACGATCCGACAGAGCGCACTCGGCTTGTCCGCATGCCGATCCGCCAAGCCATCGGACTGGCCCTGGAGGGCAAGATGATCCAGAGCATTCACGTCGCGGGGCTGACGCTGGCCCTGCACAAGGCGGGCAAATGGGATGCGTCAGCCCTGGCGGTTAAAAGCTGACTACGGCTTCATTTCCGCCCACACGGCGTCGAGCGCCAGCCGTGTGATACGTACCATCGTGTCCACTTCCTCATGGCTGATGATCAATGGCGGCGAGGCCAGCATACGGTCGGCTGTTGCGCGCAGCACGAGACCGTTGGTCAAAGCGTGATTGCGCACGGCTGAGCCAACCGCGTCCGGCTTCTCGAAACGGCGGCGCGTGGATTTGTCGGCGGCAAGTTGCAGCCCGCCCATCAGCCCGATGCTGACGGCTTCGCCGACCATATCGTGATCCGCCAAGCTGCCCCAGGCCTTCGCGAAATAGGGCCCGATATCGTCGCGAACGCGCTCGATCAGCCGCTCATCCTCGATGATCCTCAAATTTTCGAGCGCTGCGGCGGCGCAGACCGGATGGCCGGAATAGGTGAAGCCGTGGTTGAACTCGCCGACTTGGTTGATCAAGACATCGGCCATGGGATCGCTGACCAACACGCCGCCGATCGGCAGGTAGCCCGAAGACAGGCCCTTGGCGATCGGCGCGAGATCGGGCTCGACGCCGAAATGCCGATAACCGAACCAGGACCCCAGTCTTCCGAAGCCGCAGATCACCTCGTCGCAGACGAGCAGGATATTCCGCGCCTTGCAGATACGGGCGATCTCCGGCCAATAGGTCGAGGGCGGAATGATGACGCCGCCTGCCCCTTGCACCGGCTCGGCGATGAAGGCGGCGACATTGTCCTCGCCCAGCTCATCGATCTTCTCTTCCAACTCGCGGGCAGCCTTGAGGCCGAACTCTTCCGGAGAGAGATCGCCGCCCTCGGCATACCAATAGGGCTGGCCGATATGGACGACGCCGGGGATCGGCAGGTCGCCCTGCTCATGCATGTATTTCATGCCGCCCATGCTGGCGCCGGCAACAGTCGACCCATGGTAACCGTTGCGGCGAGCGATAACGGCCTTCTTTGCCGGTTTACCCACTGCACTCCAATAGACGCGCGCCATGCGAAACCAGGTGTCGTTGGCTTCGGAGCCGGAATTGGTGAAGAAGACATGATTGAAATGCGGCCCGGCATGGGCGCAGACCTTCTCGGATAGAAGCGTGGCCGGCGTGGTCGTCGTGCCGAAGAAGGTGTTGTAGTAGGGCAGCTCGTTCATCTGGCGGATTGCCGCATCGGCGATTTCTGTTCGCCCATAGCCGATATTGACGCACCAAAGGCCGGCAAAGCCATCGAGGTATTTCTTGCCGTTGCTGTCGAAGATGTAGACGCCCTGGCCGCGCTGGATGATCCGGGCGCCATCGGCATTCAACTTCTTCATGTCCGCGAATGGATGGAGATGATGAGCGGCATCGACGGCCGCGAGATTGGAACGGCTGGAAGTATCGGACATCGTTTGCAGAATCCCTGTCGGATTGAAAGGCTGACCTCGATCGTTTACGACCATGACGTGAGCAATGGGGATTGACAAGGGCATGGCGGCTGACAACGCAACCGAGGGCACGGCCCGTATCGAAGTGTTGATAGCGGACATGAACGGCCGGCTACGCGGCAAGCAGATCCCCTTGGAAGCGGAAAAGAAGGTCTGGTCCGGGGCCGTGCGCCTGCCGACCTCGACGCAATCCCTGGATATATGGGGCGACGACAATGATGACCTCACCGGCCTGTCGCTGACGATCGGCGATCCCGATGGCACCTGCGTTGCCGATCCACGCACGCTCGCGGACATGCCCTGGGCACCGCCGGGCTCGAAGCAGGTGCTGGCGACGATGCATGAACTCGACGGCAGCCCGAGTTTCCAGGACCCGCGCGCCATTCTTGCGGCAGTCGTCGATCGCTATAAGGCCCTCGGTCTGACGCCTGTCGTTGCGACAGAGCTGGAATTCTATCTTCTTGCCGGCGACTGGCGCGAGCGCGGCATCCCCTCGCCGCCGGCGGCGCTGATGTATCGTGGCGAGCCGAATGGCTATCAGCTCTACGATATGGATGCCGTCGATCTGCTCGGTGATTATCTCGAAACCCTGCGCGCCTATACCAAGGCGCAGGGTCTGCCGGCGGACGCCACCACGGCGGAATTCGGCCCAGGGCAGTTCGAAGTCAATCTGCTGCATCGCCCGGACGCGCTTGCCGCTGCCGATGACTGCACCGCCTTGAAACGACTAGCCGAGCAAGCGGCGCGCAAGCACGGGCTCAAATCGACGTGCATGGCGAAACCCTATACCGATCATGCAGGCTCCGGCCTGCATGTGCACGCCAGCATCATCGACGAAACGGGCCGCAATATTCTCGACGCGGCTGGCGGCGCGCCAATGAGGCTGAAATCGATCTGTGCCGGTCTGCTGCAAACGCTGCAGGATGCGCAATTGGTCTTCGCGCCCTACGCCAATTCCTATCGCCGCTTCCAGCCGGGTTCGTTCGCGCCAATCGACCTCACCTGGGGCTACGGTCATCGCGGAACCGCGGTTCGCATCCCCGAAAAGGATGGACCAGGCGCCCGTATCGAGCACCGCGTCGCCGGCGCCGATGCCAATCCATATCTGATGCTGGCGGCAATTCTCGGCGGTATGTTGCTTGGGTTGCAGGATGAGCTCGATCCGGGAGTAGAGACGACCCCAAGCCATGTGTCGGCCAATGCGCCGCGTCTTACGCATGATTTCCTGACCGCCGTCGAGCGCTTCCGCGCCTCTGCCTTCATTGCCGATATTTTCGGGGAGCGATATCAGAAGCTCTATGGCGATACGAAGCACAAGGAAGCGATCCGCCATCTGCGTACCGTATCCGATTTTGACTACCGGACCTATCTGCCGCGACTTTGACGGATTTCAGACGACCGCGCTGCTGATGGAGTCTTCCTCGGCAGCCCGCGTGGCCGTGCTCTGCTTGACCATCACCCTCAGCTCGCCGGCATGAAGTTTGAGTGCGACATCGCGTTCCAACGGCAGCAGCTCGCCATCGACCACGCAATTGGCCAGGCTGCGCAGCTTCGGAAAATGCAGGTGCACTTCGCGCGTATGCATGACCATGACATCGGCGTTTTCGCGGAAGCGGCCACGCAGCATATCGATGGCGAGCCGTGCAACGCCGAGCGGCCGCAACGGCCTTGCCGTATAGAAGCCGAGTTCGCCGCCGCGCAGATCGTCGGCGTAAAGCAGCGTGTTGGCACCAAAAGGATTGTTGGAGACGGAAATCGCCGAAATATGCCGGCGCTCGCGAACTCCCTCCGCTTCGAAATCGACATCGAATTCCGGCGGGTTGAAGACGACACCCAAGGCGGCGCGGATGCTGGCAGATATCTTGCCGATGCGCGAACGATAGCTGTAAGCATTGCGATACCGCACCATTCGCGCGTGCAGCCCGGCGGAAAACTGGTGGATGAATGGCCGGCCGTTGGCGCTGCCGATATCCACGTGATCGACCTCGCCGGTCGCAAGCACGTCCAGCACCTGCCAGATATCGAGCGGCAGCCGGAGCGAGCGGGCAAAGAGATTCATGGTGCCGGCCGGGATGACGCCGAGGGCGACACCGTTTTTCCAAGCGACCGCGGCTGCCGCGGAAATCGTGCCGTCACCGCCGCCCGCAACGATGCCATCGATATCGTCACGGCGCGCCGCACGCTCCATGGCGGCAACGACTTCGCTGCCCGAGACGACCAGACCTTCGAAATCATGGCCGGCGTCCCGGAAAACCTGCTCTGCCTTCATTTCGTAGGCGTCCATGTCCGTCGTCTTGAACGTGCCGCCATCGCGATTGAAAAAGCCGATCAGTTTCATCGAGGCTCCCGGTTTTCCCGTTGAATCTGTCTCAAGAAGGATCTGCTCCCCGCACCTGTTAGTCCAAAAATGGTTTCGGATAGGGCGATTTCAAGCGTTGTTAAACGATGAGCCGCGATCGGTGCGGGTGACCGATTGCGCAATAATCTCATCCGCACTTATGCGCATGGCGATATGCTGCGCTGCAAAAAACGCACGCGACAGCGATATCGCCCTGATTCATAGTATTAATTGAGGTGCGTTCGCGCCTCTTCCGTCTTTCATTCCGCATCGTGCATCCGAGACCGAATCCCGGTTTTCCCAGCCCGTTGCCCGCTTTGCGGCTTTCTGCATGATTGCCGCCCAGGAGTTTTCGTGAGCGATATCGCCGTCGACCTCATTGATTCCCGGTCCGGCCTCGAGGCGCCGTCACGGACGGCGATCGCCCTTGTCACGCTGGCACTCGCCGTCGGCAGCTTCGGCATCGGTACGGGTGAATTCGTCATCATGGGCTTGTTGCCTGAGGTCGCCGATACCTTCGGCGTCACGACCCCGCAAGCAGGCCATGTCATCAGCGCCTATGCGCTCGGCGTCGTTGTCGGCGCGCCGGTCATCGCCGTTCTCGCCGCCAAGATGGCGCGACGCACTCTGCTTCTGCTGATGATGGCAATCTTTGCAGCCGGCAATATTTCCAGCGCTCTGGCTCCGACTTTCGAAAGCTTCGCGGCTCTGCGTTTCATCACCGGCCTGCCGCATGGCGCTTATTTCGGCGTCGCGGCGCTTGTCGCCGCCTCGATGGTTCCTGTCCATCGCCGCGTGCGTGCCGTCGGCCAGGTGATGCTCGGCCTCACCATCGCTACCCTGATCGGCACGCCGATCGCCACCTTTCTCGGCCAGCTTTTGAACTGGCGGGCGGCCTTCATGATGGTCGGCGGCGTTGGCCTCGTGACCATGCTGCTGATTGTCCTGTTCCTGCCCAAGGACAAGGTCGAGGAAGGCGCAAGCATAGCCCGCGAGCTGGGGGCTCTTCGCCGCATCCAGGTGTGGCTGACGCTCGGCATCGCCGCAGTCGGTTTCGGCGGCATGTTCTCGATCTTCAGCTATGTCGCGACGACGACAACGCAGGTTGCCGGTCTGGGAACAGGCATGGTGCCGGTCGTGCTGGCGCTTTTCGGCATCGGCATGAATGTCGGCAATGTCGTCGGCTCGCGCTTGGGCGACCTGTCGCTCAAGGGCACGATCGGCGGCATGATGGTCTTCAACGTCGTCATCATGACGCTGTTTTCGCTGACCGCGGCCAATCCCGTGATGCTCTGCCTCTGCGTCTTCCTCATCGGCTGCGGTTTTGCCGCCTGCCCAGCGGTGCAGACGCGTCTCATGGACGTTGCCGCCGACGCGCAGACGCTGGCCGCCGCCTCCAACCATTCGGCCTTCAACATCGCCAATGCGCTCGGCGCCTGGCTTGGCGGTATGGTGATCTCCTGGGGCTTCACGGCGGCATCGACGGGCTATGTCGGCGCCGTGCTCTCCGTCTTCGGCCTGATCGTTTTCGGACTTTCAGTCGCTTTGGAGCGCAACGGCCGGAGCGCATGAGGCTGGAGGGCAAGGTCGTTCTGGCCGGCTTCTGAACCCACTCATTCCCTTCGATCGGCCGGGTGCACGCCACCGGGCCGATCTCGTTTTGACATTTTTGCAACAACGATTCCTGCAAGGCCTAAGCCTTTAGCCGCCCAACACAAAATTACCTGCGACATTGTGGCATTAACCATCGGCGCCACTTGACTTTTCGCCTCTTCGGAGCGACTTCTCCCGATGTGGGGAACACGTGTTTTTCCATACCGATTAACCGGAGCCATCTTACGATGCCTAGCGACAGTAGTAGTCGATTGCCTTTGCCGTCAGTGGCTTTCGTGCTGTAACCGACTCCTGTCGGCTCGCCACGATCTGTCACGACGGCGGATCGACCGGAAAGGCGAGCTATAATGAACATCAACAGCTTTCCCGTGCGGGCGGGCAATGCCGCTCGTGCATTTATCAATAATAACCGCGCCCTTACCATTGCAGAACGCGTAGAATCGTTGAACGCGCTCGAGGCCGGCGAAGCCGCACGCATCCTGGCCAAGATGCCGGAGGAGCGGGCCGTTCGCATTCTCGATCGGCCGGAACTGCGCAACGCGCCTGCCATTCTCGAAGTCATGACCAACGCGGACGCCGCACGGCTGCTGCACGGCATGTCCAACGACCGCGTCGCCGACATCCTTCTCGAACTGGATGACGACGCACGCACTCGGCTGTTCACCACCCTTGAAGAACCGGCTCGTGTCGCGATCCAGGACCTGATGGGTTATCCGCCGCGCACGGCCGGTGGCATCATGACGACGGAGTACGTCAGCGTGTTCGCCAGTTGGACCGTTGCACAGACACTCGACCATGTGCGCCAGGTAGAGCGCTCCCGCGAGACGGTCTATGCCATCTATGTGCTCGACGACGACACCCATGCGCTGCTGCATGTCGTGACGCTGCGCCGTCTCATCACCGGCCAGCCCGACGCCTGCATTCTGACCGTGGCACAGAAGGGTACGCCGGTCACGGCGCCCGCGCTGATGAAGCAGGAGGATGTCGCGCGGCTGATCCGCCGTCACGACCTGCTCGCCCTGCCGGTCGTCGACGAAAACGGCCTGATGCTCGGCATCGTCACGGTCGACGACGTCATCGATACGATGATCGCCGATACGACCGAAGCTGCGCAGCGGTTCGGCGGTATGGAGGCCCTCGGCCAGCCCTACATGAAGATCGGCTTTGCGGGCATGATCCGCAAGCGCGCCGGCTGGCTCGCTGCCCTCTTCCTCGGCGAAATGCTGACGGCCAGCGCTATGCAGCATTTCGAAGGCGAGTTGGAGAAGGCTGTCGTGCTGACGCTGTTCATCCCGCTGATCATGAGTTCGGGCGGCAATTCCGGCTCGCAGGCGACCTCGCTGATCATTCGGGCACTGGCGCTCGGCGAGCTCAAGCTGTCCGATTGGTGGCGCGTCGCGTTGCGTGAAATGCCGACCGGCATCGTGCTCGGCTCTATCCTCGGTCTCGTCGGCTGTGCCCGTATCGTGCTCTGGCAGACCATTGGTCTCTTCGACTACGGTCCGCACTGGCAATTGGTCGGCGTTACTGTTTTCGCCGCGCTGATCGGCATCGTCACGTTCGGCTCTCTGGCCGGCTCGATGCTGCCATTCGCGTTGCAGAAGCTGCGCCTTGATCCGGCCAGCGCATCGGCGCCATTCGTCGCAACACTGGTCGATGTGACCGGGCTGGTGATCTATTTCTCGGTCGCACTGCTGATCCTCAGCGGCACGATGCTTTGAGGGCAATGTAAATTTCGACCAGAAAAGGGCCGGCGACGGCCCTTTTCATTTCAGCCCGGCACCGGCAGCTTCAGGGCACCGTTGGTCTTGACGCTGCGGATTGCGAAATTCGAGCGCAAATCGGAGACGCCGGGGAGCGTCAGAAGCTTTTCCGACATCACCCTCTCATAGGCGGCAAGGTCCTCGACGACCACCTCCGCCAGGAAATCCGCAGCTCCCGAAATCAGGTGGCAGGACACGATTTCCGGGATAGCGAGCAATGCCGCCTGCTGTGCCTCCGAATTCTCCTTTGAGTGATGGCCGACCTTGAGTTCGACGAACACCGTCAAACCGAGGCCAGCCTCCTTACGGTCGATATCGGCGCGATAGCCGCGCAGCAGACCCGATTTTTCCAGATTGCGAATGCGCCTCAAACAGGGCGACGGCGACAGATTCACCTTCTCGGCGATTTGGACATTGGTGGCCCGCGCATCCTCTTGCAGGCAATTGAGGATGGCAATATCGAATTTATCCAGTTTTGGCATTTCTATAAACTCTCTTCGCCCGTATTGGCGGATAATTGCTCATAGCACTTTCTTTGAGCCATAACTAGCAAGGACATGCCTCGGCCTTCGGAGCTATCTTTTCTTCAACCGGATGATGATCCCAACGGTTCGAAAGGATACGTCGATGAGTGCTTTGACCTTCTCTTCCCGCAAGACAATGCCCGCTACGGTCGGCTATGCCGGCGCCATCATTACGGTGCTGATCTGGGCTAACTGGATTCTTGCAACGCGTCACACCGCTGAAACGCAGATGGGCACGATCGACCTCGGATTGATCCGCTACGGTATTCCGGCGCTGGTGCTCTCTCCCGTCTGGCTGCGCACTGGGCTGTTGCCGAAAGGCGTGCCGCTGAAGCTGTTGGCGCTGATGGTCTGCGGCTCAGGCGCGCTTTTCTTCCAATTGACCACTTTCGCCATTCACTCCACGCCCGCCGGGTCGGCCGGCATTCTGCTCGGAGGTTCGATGCCGCTGGCGACCGCATTGATCGGCGTGCTGCTCTTTCGTGAACGGCCCGACATCACCCGTTGGCTCGGCCTCGGCGGCATCGTTGCCGGCGTCGCCATTCTTTTGGCACGCAGCCTTTCCGGCACGGAGATTTCCTGGGTCGGCGTCACGCTGCTGCCGCTCGGCGCCATACTTTGGGCCAGTTACACCCATGCGTTCCGCCGCTCCGGCCTGAACGCCATCCAGGCGAGCGCTGTCATCGCCATCTGGTCGTTCCTCATCCATGTCGGTCTGGCCCTGATCTTCGGCAGCTCGCTCGCCTCCGTCCCGCTGCCGGAAATCGGCCTGCAGGTCGTCAGCCAGGGCCTGCTTTCGGGCCTCGCCGCCACCCTCGCCTACGGTCTCGCCGTTCAGGCTCTGGGCGGCTCGCAAGCCGCCGCCTTCACCGCGATCACCCCGGTTCTCGCCACCTTCGGCGGCGGGCTGCTGCTCGGTGAGCCGCTTGGCATGACGGAGATCGCAGCCGCTGTCGTCACAGGAATGGGCGTCGCGCTTTCGACGGGAGTCTTGTCCAAGAAATAAGTGTCGGAATCGGCAAGGGAGAGATCGAAGGCTGCCCTCGGCAGCCTTCCGCATTGAGAATAGCATCATTCGATGCTAATTTTGATGAAGAAGGAGCATGCCAATGCGGACCACAGTAGCCATTGATGACAAATTACTCGCGGATGCACGCGAAGCCACCGGATTGGCTGAGACGTCAGCGATCGTGCGCGAAGCGTTGAAGGCACTTGTTGAGCGCGAAGCTGCGAGAACACTCATACGGCTCGGCGGCACAGAACCGGATATTACAGCCCCTCCTCGTCGTCGGTTTGGCGTCGAATGATCTTGGTCGATACGTCGATCTGGATCGATCACTTTCATTCGTCAGATGCGAAACTCCAAGCTCTATTGGAGCAAAAACAGATCCTCATCCACCCCTTCGTGATCGGGGAGATCAGCCTTGGAAACCTCAGACAATATGATCTTGTTATGAGAAGCCTGGGCCAGCTATATCAGATTTCAAAGGCGTCAGAGGATGACGTTCTTTATTTTATCCGGAGCAACAAGTTACAAGGTGTGGGCATTGGCTATGTCGACGCTCATCTGGCGGCGGCCGCAATGTTGACACCAGGCACTTATCTTTGGACGCGTGACAAGCGGCTTCATCGCATTGCCGAAAATCTCAGAATTGCTGCGCTACTGTAGACAGCTAAACTGTGCTCAGAACCACAGCGCCATGGCGACGCGCCGATCTGGATCCGCGCCATGGTCAATCTCGAATTTCAAGATTTCAAACAGTCCCGCCGGCATCTCGCCTTCATCCAACATACGCAATCCAAGCGAGGCGTAAAACGGCGCGTTGAACGGCACATAGCGATCCGTCGTCAGTGTGACACCTGATGCGCCGCGCTGCCGCGCCGTCTCGATCACGGCCTGCATCAAGCGCCGACCGACACCTTTTCGCTGCCAGCGCTGCATGACGTCGATCTCCACGACATAGATCGCACCATCAAGCTCTGCCCCCGCGGCGAAGGCAAAGGGGTGATCCACATGATCGACCGCCACGAATAGCAGCTTCGCGTCGAGCGACTTCTCCAGCGTCTGGCGTGGCACAGTTCCGCCCGCGCCCTGCCTGCCCAGCGCCCGGCCGAGAGTTGCGAAGGCGTCGATCTCGATTTCCGACAGGAAATCCAGATCAGCGGAACGAGCAAGGCGAATCTTGTAGGCGTCGTACCCGATCTCCCCCATGCTCATCACATATTCGGATAGACCGGCCCCTCACCGCCCTGCGGCGGCACCCAGTTGATATTCTGGTTGGGGTCCTTGATATCGCAGGTCTTGCAGTGGACGCAGTTCTGGGCGTTGATCACGAAGGTCTCCTGGCCGTCCTTTTCCACCCACTCATAGACGCCGGCCGGACAGTAGCGGGTCGACGGACCGGCATAGATGTCGTGCTCCGAGCGCTTCTGCAGGCCCATGTCCTTGACCTTCAGATGCACCGGCTGGTCTTCCTCGTGATTGGTGTTCGACAGGAACACCGAGGACAGCCGGTCGAAGGTCAAGACGCCATCCGGCTTCAGATAGGCGATCGGCTTGTGCTTGGCCGCCGGCTCCAGCGATTGCGCATCGGTCTTGCCGTGCTTCAGTGTGCCGAAGAAGGAA
>NZ_AUFB01000013.1 GCF_000426285.1 Rhizobium leucaenae USDA 9039
GAATACCTCTCGCTCAAGCTCGACGATCCGTCCTTCACGGCCCCGGTCTACGCCTCCCTGGTCCAGGGCGACAAGGGCGAGCACAAGCTCATCTGGTCGCGCTGACCAGCACATCGGCGCTCCGCTTCACGGCGGGGCGCCTCTTCCACACCAGTGGAATTATGCGGAGCAGAAGCCGCCGCTATCGTCGAGAAATCCAGCCTTCAGCGATCAGCACTCCGCATAATCACACTCTCAGCATAATCGACATTGCCTGCGTAGATGCGGAAGTGCGGGCCCTTGTCGGAGGGGTTTTCGATGCGGGCGATGCGGGCCTTGACGTTGAGGGCGAGCGTGCGGATCGAGCCGTTGAAGCCGGTTTCGGAGGTGGTGAAGGTGCCGATGGTTGCCATTGTCGTATTCCTTTGCTGTTTCGGGCCGCGCCCATCGCGGCCTCGATGGCTGTCGCAAGGATCGGGGACGATCGGACCGCACCTGAAAGGCCGGAATGAAATGGAGGGCGGCCAGGAGAAGCTTTGTTGCTTCGCGAGGAATGAGCGCATCGCGCTCAGGGGAAGAAAGTTTCGCAAGGCCGTTGCGGGAAGACGATCGAGGTGAAGCCGGTCTTCGATCAGACATGCCTCATCGAGCCCGCGAAGGTCGTGGCCTGGTGCAGTAGTCGAAGGGATATGGCAATGGCTGCCAATCCACGAATGCCCGTCCGACCGTTACAACCATCGCTCCGCTGTCCTGTCCACATGCCAGACCCAAGCCTCGCTGAACCCCCGAGCGTAGGGCGTTGCATTGCCCATCCTCCGCGCTATCGTCGCGCCTTGCGATTCGTCGCCGGGAGGATTTATGCGTCAGCAGACAAAACCGTTTATCGTTGAAATCAAGCCGTCCCGGAAGCTCAAGCCGATTGACCGGAAAACCTCGATCTGGGGCAAACTGGACCTTGCAACTGATCGTGACGCGCCCACCGCGGCTGACGACCGAGAGTTGCCGGTCGCTGGCGAGACCAACGACCGGCGCTGACAAGTCGTTACGCAGCAAGGCGCTCGTCGGCTGAGTCGGGCTGCAGCGAATGCAGGAACGTTACGGCCCGTTGCGCATGCGCTGCCGCCTGGAAGATCGCCCGTCTGTCGTCGGTCAGGACCTTGAGCCAGGAGTCAAGATAGGACGCATGATCGGGTCGTGGGTCGAGTTCGGGAACAATGCCGAGGTCGGCGCAAAGGAAGCAACTGCCGAGCTCGGCAATCAATTCCTCGCGCGCACGCTCGCTCTTGTCCTTGGCGTAGCGGCTGAGGTCGCGACCGACACGGTGGTCCGGCGCGGTCCAATGGGTGACCTCGTGACTGAGGGTTGCATAGTAGCTTGCAGCGTCCTTGAAGCTCTCGAACAGCGGCATCTGAATGAGGTCGGCGGCCGGCGAGAAGAAGGCCTGGTTGCCGCCGTGGCGAATGGAAGCGCCGGTGTTGCGGAAGAACCAATCGGCATGCTCGATGCGCTGGACCGGATCTGGAACCGGTGCGGGCCGCTGATGATTGTAGTGGTCGGGAAGTCCGTCGATCTGCTCGATGTTGAACACGCTATACGCCTTCAGGAAGGGGATTTCCCGCTCGACTTCGCCGCCGTTCCCGTCGGTTTCGGACTTGGTGAACCGGCTGGCGAAGACGACGGTCGTGCCGGTCTCGCCTTTGCGCACCGCGGCGCCCAGTTCAAGGGACTGCTTGAACGTCATCCATGTGGATGACGTATAACCCCGTGCGATGCCCTCCGACCATAAAAGCAGTACGTTGACGCCAGAATAGGGTTGCCCGTTGTAACGCAGCGGCCGGGTAATGCGGCCTGCCGTGTTCGCCGCATTCCATGGTTTCATCCAGGGCCGCACGCCCTTCGCAAGATCTTCGATGATCTTGTCGGTGATGCGGGTATAAAGATCGCCCCTCTGATTTTCTGTCCTGCTCATATCAAAACCTCCGTTTCGAGGCCGCGCCCGTCGCGGCCCGTTGCGGAGGGTCGAAGGCAGGAGCAGGTCAGTCGGCGGATGCACCGGAACGGCCGCAACAAAGTGGAGGACGGCAAGGCCGTTGCGTCCGCCGGCGGCTCCTGCAGACCCGACGAACGGAACGGGCTGCGCTGCGCGCGCCATCGGCTTCATTTCATGTTGCTCGTTTCCGCCTCCGCGACACGAAAAAAGCCGGTCCCGCCATGGAACCGGCCGTTCTTGTGTCGACTGAAAAGCCGGGCGGAGCCCCGCCCGAGCTATCTAATCGAAGGCTGAGATTTGCGCTTCGGCCGCCTTGCGGCTGAGCGACGTGCCCGGCTGCTCGACCGGCCGGTCGAAAGGCTTCCAGGTCTCGCCGATGACCTGGGCATAGGCAGCGACGGCACCTTCGGCTGCCATTCTGAGCGAATGGGCCTGTATGCCCATGTCGGCGGCAAACTCCCGCTTACGCTGGGCGGCGCTGTCATAGCCGACGGGGCCGTCGAGGTCCTCGTCACGGGCATCGTTCGCGGCCTTGGCCGTGGCATCGCGCGCTTCGGTGACGGCGCGGCTGTAGAACTGGCCGGCGCCATGGGCAGAACCGACATAGGCGCCGACGATCCGCTGCAGGTGGATCTGCATGGCCTTGTCGCCAAGGCCATCGCCGAGCGCATCGGCTGTCTCGATGATCAGGCGCTCATGCAGGTCGCGGATGCCGTCGCTGTCGATGACGGCGGTCCCGAAACTCTCGGCGATCTTCAGCGCCTGGCTGGCGTCGGGGCAGGTGAGCCGGACCATTTCGACGGTGGCGCCCTTGCGAAGTTGCACGACGCGTGGGGATTGGCGAGGAGAGGATGCGGGCTTGGCCATGGTCGTTTCCTTTCGAGGTCGTCCGAAGCGGCTGCGGCCCATGCCGGCTTGCCCTTCGGTGCGGTCAGCCCGAACCGGCGGAAAGACGGGCGCTTCAGGGTCCGGCCCCACCTGGACGAGCGGAGCCGGTTTGCGTGCGAAGAGGGCAAGCTGCCCTCGACGGAGCACGCGAGCCTGCTCCGAGAAGGACGGCGGGGTCCGGCCGCACCGCGGCGCGACAGCGGCCTTGAAGCGCACGGCCGCCGGTTCAGACCGCAGCAAAACCGAAGGGCAAGCCGGCGTGGAGAGGGAGACGACGTCCTCGAAACGAAACTGGAGGCTCCCCCGCAAACTCCGTCTTCCCCACGCGGGCGTGAATGCTCGCCTACCGCTCGGGCGGCTTGGGCAACCGGTAGGATTGCAGCCAGCTCGGACCGTGCGAGTTGCGAAGGCCCCGCAGCAGACCGCCGTCATCATGCGGCGGACCGCCCATCCACGCATTGCTGAGGATCGATTTCCAGCGGCGGCCATGCTTGGCGGCATAAGCCTGAAGCGCCGCTTGCTGATCCGCCGTCAGGGGCGGCATTACTTCATGGCGAAAACGGGCAACACGCGTCTTTGGCGAGGCCTCGGACACTGCTTCCCTGGCCGCGATCAGGCGCCTGAGTTCCGCAACCCCCGCGTTGACGCAGGCTTCGCCCTCGAGGTGATGGAACTGGCGCCAGAATGCGGTTCTCTCGGCTGGCGATGTGCCGATACCGGCTTTTCGCTCCAGTTCTCCGATCGTGCTCATAGCGACGCTCTCCGGGCGGTTGCGACGGGTGGATCGGATTCTACTCGCGCCCGAAATGCCGTGATTGCCGCATCCTGCCGGGCAAGTTTTCGGGTAAGCGCGTCGAGCTCGGGCTGGCGCTCGGCCGTCAGAGCTGCCAGGTTCGCGCGGTAGCGTTCGAGGAAGGCGCCCGGCTCCGGCGGCTTGCCCCGGCGAAAGCCAGCCTGACGTCGGCCAAGCTGCGGAATGAGCGCTGTCATGCGGCGCGTAATCTGCCGCTCGATGAGAGCGAGCTGGTGCTGTGTCTTTCGCCGCGCCGCTTCCATTCTGGCAAGCGAGCCGGCCTGTCGTTCGGAACTGGCCATTACGACGCCCTCCCACGCCAACCGGCGAAGCTGGAGGGTCCGTCATAGACGGCATGCCTCGCCTCATCGATGACAAAGCCGAAGCGGCCGATTGCATACTCATCGCTCGGCACCAGGAAGCGACGCTCTTTCACGCGCTCGCCGCGCTTGCCGCCGATCGTGGCGATCACCTCGGTCATGCCGGCGTTATGGTCTGACCGTAGCGCCGAGATGACGATCCAGTCGCCAGCGTGCTGCCGCGCGAAGGCTCGGGCATCCTTCTCGTAGCACTCGCCGGGTGCAAGGGGGCGACCGGAGATCGCCTCCCAGACATCCGGCCAACTGTCGCGGATCGTCTTGTCCGAGCACTTGCGTTCGTAGGCCGTGAACAGGTCCGGAAAGGTCAGGGCGACGACCGCCCACGCGGCATCCTCCTCGTACCAGCCGCCGTCTGCCCTCAGCATCGGATGGACCCTGGCGTTGCGAGCAGAGGAGAGTTGGAAGCCGCCATGGCCAGCCGTTGTGTGGGAGACGATGCCGTCGGCGTAGACGGTGGCGCTCTGGGACGCACCCCAAGGCGTGCTGCAGGTCATTCGCACGCTCTGTCGGGAAAGCAACCCCAACTCGCGGCTGTGTTCCGCCTGTTCGATCATACGGTCGCGAAACGCCGCTTCGTCGGCGACCGCGCCATGGTGGGAATAGAAATCATCGCGCTTCAGCGCGGCAAGCGGCCGCGACACGCGCCATGCACTGGCGAGCAAATATTGCCCGCCACCGGCAGGAACCATTGCGAAGACGAGATCGCCGATCCGCGCGACAGCCATGTCGTCGGCGGCTCTGGCGAATTCCACCCCTAAATCTTCAGGGGTGGAGGCCTCTATTTGGGGCGTGTGTGCCGGGTTCATGCCGCAGCCCTCCCTTCCATGTGATCGGCAGCAATCTCATCCTCAGTCACCTCGTCGAGAACGGCATGAGGATAGCCGTGCTGGGTGAGCCATTCCTCGGCCGCGTGCCGATCAACGGCGAGATGCACGAGCTCGGCATTGGCGCCGGCGCGATCGAAAACGCGAACCGATCCGAGCGGCGGCCGCTCGATCACTTTGAATGTCAGCGTGCTCTCGAGCGAGAAGGTGCGGTGGATGCGGATGGCGATCACGCCACTTGCGCCGAGATCGCCCTCGTGAAGCGTAAAATTGGGCGACAGGCTCGTGGCGCCGAGGCTGCGCTCGCCCTCCTTGCGGACCAGCCGGCCCTGACTGTTCCGGGTCTTCCAGGCGGCGAGCTTCTTGCTGAAACGCTCGGGCGGTCGGGGAGTGCCATCCGACCAGGCGACGATGGAACCAACAGGGGCGAGGTCATAGATCAGAGACGCGGACATTTGCGCATCCTCCTTTGAGTTTTGATGGTGGTGGAAACGAAACCGCCGCCGGGGCGGCCGGCGGCGGAGGATCATGCGGAGAAGAGGGTCTGCTATTCCGCCGCGATCGCGTAGGCGGTTTCCTCGTCGCTGGAGGGGTCATCATTTGTCGTCACCGCATCAGCGTCAGGATCCCCGTGATCCAGATCCTGTGCGTCTGAAGCGTCGGCGTCGTTGCGAGCGTCCGGCTGCGCATCGCCGCCGATATCGCCGATCGCCTCTTCGACCGGGGCATTCTCCTCGTCGAAGCAATCGCGATGTTTCAGGAGATCGGCGATGTCCTTCGGGTCAGGCGCAAACAGCGCCGCCGGATGGACGAAGGTTGCCTCAGTCGATGTGAAGTGGTCGACGAGGGCTGCGCGGGTTTCGCGGACCCGCGCCCGGGGCTGGAGGTTGGCCTCCTTTGCCGCAGTCTCCAGGGCCTGGCGCGACAGGCACAGAAGGAAGTCCTCTGTTCCCATATTCGGTAGGAAGCCTTCGGCGCCGATCGCCTCGCCGGCGATCCTGGAGACGACGCCGCTGTTCGACATACCACGGCGGCAAGAAAGCACGTCGATGAGGACCGAACGGGCGGCGACACGCACGCTGTCCATATCAACCGACAGCCTGCCATCGGCGGAATAGAGGCGCGCGGCATGACGTTGGAACCGCCTCAGTCCGAACATGGTGTCGTTGGCGCCGGAATCGACCCGGACATTGGTGCCGGCAAAGGCCATGACCAGGAGAGCCATCAACATGTCGTCCTCGATCGGCGCGCGGGCCAGCGCCTCATGCAGCGCATCGGTCCGGAAATCACCGATCATGTCGAAGCCCTTCTGCGTGACGTCGGGCCTTGTCTTTCCGGCGACCGCCGCCTCGTCGTTGGCCTCCTCCGTCCCATCGGCCGCGGTGCCGGTCTGGCCGGCGGACTTCCTGACCTCCGGCATCCGGTAGTGAACGCTCTGCACCTTGCCCTCGCGATCGAGGTACATTGCGGTGCAATCGCCTTTGCCTGGCTTGCCGTAGACGCGTTCGGCCTTCTTCGGCAGGTCCGGCTGGCCCCAATTGTTGACCTCGACGATCGCACCCTTCTTCGGCAGGTTGCTTGCCATCCACTCCTGCTGGGCGCCGAGGAACGCCTCGACATTTGTGGTGTAGCGATTGTCCTGATCGGCCGGGCCGAACAGGTCCTCGGACCACTCGATACCGTAGGCCAGGCGAAGATCATCGCCGAAGCTTGCATCGCGAGCGTACATGCGGGTTTTCGACAGCCCGTTGGCGATCTGCCACCAGGCTGCCGTATCGCCCTTCTTCGGCTTGTGGGCTTTCCAGACCTCTTTCTGCTCCTCGGACGAGGCAGCGGCGATCGTCCTCAGCTGCTGCTCGTTCGGCATATCTCCCTTCGCCATCTGGTCGAGCATCGAAGGCAGAACGTTGGCGAGCAGACGGAGCTTGCGGATCTGGCGGACGGGGAGGGCAAGCGCTACGGCGATCGCCTCCTCGGTCCAACCAAGCGCGACCAGCCGCTCGATGCCGCGCCATTGGTCGACGGGGTTCAACGGCTCACGCGCGATGTTCTCGATCATCGAGCGCATGGCGCCATTGTCGTTGGCCGCCTCGACGACGATCACGTCGATTTCCTCGAGACCGGCGGCGACCGCCATGCGTGTGCGCCGGTGACCCGCTTCAATGACGTAGCCGTTGCCACCGGCTTCCGGGAAAATGACGGGCGGCTGGATAACGCCTACAGCCTTGATGGTCGCCAGAAGCAGGGCGTCGGCCTGCGGCGTCGACTTCGACTGACGCGTGTTGTCGGGGTTGTCCTTCAGCGCACGCGGATCGACCTTCATGAGTTGCATGGGATGCTCCTTCTCGGGGATTTGGACACGGCCCTTCTGCCTGTCCTTCTCGCGTCTTCATTTTTCCGAAGACATCTCCCGGACCGCGGAGCGGGCGGCCGGGTGCAACTGCGGCCGAGCATTGCTGCCGCGAAGGACGAGCGGGGCTGACAGCCCTGCGAAGGCGAGTGGCCGGGATGCGGAGGCGGCGGTTGAGCGGAAGCGGCGACCGGCGAACTGCTCTGCGACGATTCCTCTTCCTTCCTTCCTTTCTCCCTTGCTTCCTTCTCGTGTCGGCGGCAGAAGCGGCGGCTTGCACGCGACTGGACGTCGATTTTGATAAGATGGAAAATAAAAAAATGGGCCAGCGGAAACCGCGGCCCTTGAAGTGTGAAGGTCAATAAACCTCCAGAGGGGAACAGCTGCTGCGGCGGCACTGGGAGGAGAGGCCGCCATGTGCATCAGCTGCGTGCGGTATGAACATTATTTGAGCAGACGGAAGTCATTTATTGTGCAATGCAGCTATGCACATGCTGCACCGCATCCAAAAGACCGCAATCGGCCGATGGTCAAGCTGCCTCTGGCCTGGCGGCCGCTTCCTCGCGCGCCGTAGTCGCCAATTCCTCCTCAACGTCTCGAAGCTGCCGGCGCTTGTCGGTAAGCTCATCTGCAAATGCGAATACGCCGCCTTCGCGCGAGCGATAGGCGCCAAGACGCCGCTCGGCTTCATGCAGTCGATGCCGATACCGCGCCTGTTCATCATCAAAGCCGGCAAGCGCGTGCTCCAGCCGCGAGATCGCGCCGATCGGCGTCACGGTGACGGCAAGATCGACCTCCTGGGTGGCGCCGGTACGCTGGAGGAGGGTGGCGTAGTGATA
This sequence comes from Rhizobium leucaenae USDA 9039, assembly GCF_000426285.1. Lineage (GTDB taxonomy): Bacteria > Pseudomonadota > Alphaproteobacteria > Rhizobiales > Rhizobiaceae > Rhizobium > Rhizobium leucaenae. Next base: position 8,044 of record NZ_AUFB01000013.1, read on the forward strand.
GCCGTCACCCTTACCGAACCGCTCGCCGGAATAGATCACATCGAAGCCGCCGATCGAAGCAATGGCGACATCACCCTCCTGTTGAAGCTGGACGAGGGTCAGGATTTCCTTCATCAGCGCCCGGCCGGCAAGCTTACGCTCCTCATAGGTCTCGCCCTTGACCACCATCACGAAGGCATCGCCAGCAGTCGGAATGAGCTGTTCGATGTCCCTGGCAATCTCGCCGATACGCCGGATCGAAACCTCGATGTCGCGCTCGGCATCACGGATCTGCCGGCGCACGGCATACTGATCGTCATCATGAGCGGCGCGCAACCGTTCGAGCCGGGCAATGTCGGCCTCGAGCCCCGCCTTCTGCATTAGCCGTTCGTCACCGCTCGCGATCGCCTTGGCCATGGCGAACTGGTTGACGGCTCCTTCGCCGAGGTCTTCCAAGCGGCGAATCGAAGTATCGCCTGAAAGTGCCGCGGCAATGAAGCGGGCCTTGCGCTCGTTGTTCTGCCACATAGCAGCGTCGAGCGAGCCCTGGGTGGCATAGGCGAAGATATCGACCTCGTCATGCTGATTGCCCTGGCGGACGATCCGGCCCTCGCGCTGTTCGATCTGCGAGGGCAGCCAGGGAACGTCCAGATGATGCAGCGCCTTGAGACGAAGCTGCGCGTTGACGCCGGTCCCCATGGTCTCTGAAGAGCCGATGAGGAAGCGGACCTTGCCGGCGCGCACGTCGGCGAACAGACGCTGTTTCGCGTCGCTCTTCTTGTAATCCTGCATGAAGGCGATTTCGGATGGCGGAACGCCCATCCGGACGAGTTCGTCGCGGATCCATCGATAGGCGGAAAAGCCTCTCGTCTTCTCGACATTGATGGTGCCGAGATCGGAAAAGATCATCTGCGCCGCCCCGGGCAGATCGAACTGCTTGCCGTCCGGCCGCAAAAAGGTCCGTTGTGACGTCTCCTGCCAAATACGGAAGGCGTTCTGGACCAGCAGGTTGAGCTTGTTTTCCGGCTCGTTCTCGCTGTCGGGGTCGACCAGGCGGAGGTCAATGGCGGCATGGCGCCCATCGGTGATGACGGAGAGCAGAATGTCATCGCCGGGCTGCGCCGGCCCTTCGCGCATCTCGATCGCCTTGATACGGGCGTCGAGGATGGTCTGGTAGTTCTTGAAAGCCTGCGTCGGCTTGGCGGTGAGAATTTGCCGCCGGCCGGTGGAGATATCAGGCACCCTGACGTAATCGCGCAGATCCTCGGGCATCACCACGTCAGCGAAAGACCGGAACATGGCGATCAGTTCGGGGACGTTGACGAAGGAGGCAAAGCGGCTGACAGGCTTGTATCTGCCCGACGGCTGGATCTCGAGTTCGGTCGTCGTGTCGCCGAAGGTCGAGGCCCAGGCGTCGAATTCATGCAACCCGCGCTCGCGCAACGCGTCGGATCCGAGCAGGCGCTGGACCGAGAACATTTCGCCAAGCGTATTGGTGATCGGCGTGCCGGAGGCGAGAATCAAGGCCCGGCCGGGATTCTTCGTCTCGATGAAACGGGACTTGACGTAGAGGTCCCAGGCACGCTGCGAGCCGTTCGGATCGATGCCTTTCAACGTCGACATGTTGGTGGCAAACGAAAGCTTGCGGAATTCCTGCGCCTCATCGACGATGATCTGGTCGACGCCGATTTCAGAGATCGTCAGCAGATCGTCCTTGCGGGTCGACAACGCCTCCAGCCGTTCCTTCAGACCTTCCTTGAGCCGCTCCAGCCGCTTGCGCGAGACCCGATCCTCGCTGTCGACCTTGGTCAGCAGATCCTCATATAGCTCCAGCTCGTCCTGGATCATCTGTTGCTCGAAGGCCGATGGCACGGCGATGAACCGGAATGCCGAGTGCGTGATGATGATGGCATCCCAGGTTGCTGTTGCAGCGCGGGACAGGAAGCGAGCGCGCTTGTCCTTCGAGAAATTGGTCTCGTCGGCGACGAGAATGCGGGCGTTGGGATAGAGCGCCAGGAATTCGCGGGCCGCCTGCGCCAGGCAATGGCCCGGCACCACCAGCATCGCCTTGGCGATCAGTCCGAGGCGGCGCTGCTCCATGATGGCGGCCGCCATCGTCATCGTCTTGCCGGCGCCGACGGCATGCGCCAGATAGGTCGCTCCCGACGAGATCATGCGCCAGATGCCACGCTTCTGGTGCCCATAAAGAATAAAGGCGCCAGAGGCGCCGGGAAGTTGGAGGTGGGAGCCGTCGAAGCGCCTGGGCGCGATGTTGTTGAAGCGGTCGTTATAGACCCGCGCCAGCCGGTCGGTACGATCGGGATCGGTCCAGACCCAGTTCTGGAAGGCTTGCTTGATTTTCTGCAGCTTGTCGCGGGCGGCTTCGGTATCGACGACGTTCAGTACCCGCCGCTCGCCGTCTGCGTCCTTGAACACGTCGAAGATCTGCGGCACCCGGCTGTTCAGCGCATCGGCAAGCAGCTCGCCGGCGTGACGCCGGTCGGTGCCCCATTCCGATGTGCCGGCCGCCGTCCATCCGAGCTGTCGCGCCTCGACGGTCCATGAACCGAGCTCCGGCAAGTGGTGGATCCTGATCTCGGCGCCCATGGTCTCGTGGACGAAGTCGACGATATCGGTCGCTGGGATCCAGGGTGCACCCAGCCGAGCGGTGATGTCCGAGGGGCGTAGATCGGCGGGCTGTACTGCTTCAAGCCCCCGGACATTGCGCTCGTAGACGGGATCCAACTCGGCCGCGGCTTTTGCGACCGCGAGTTTCGTGCGCACGGCGCCGGAGAGATAGGCGTCCGCGGTCTGCCAGGAGCCATCGGCGGGATCGCGAAAGATGGCATCGCCAAGCTCGTGCCGAACGTCGTCGGTGTCGCGATGCAGGAGTTCGGCGATGTGGTCGAGGTCGATACGACCGCGCTCGTTGAGGACGACGGCCAAGGCATCGGCGGCCGAGGTGATGACCGGCGGGGCAGGGGGCGCGATGACGCGTTCGGAGAAAATCGCTCCGGGCCTGGCGGTATCGGTTTCGAGGTCATAGTCCTCGATCGACGCGACCAGCCAGCAATCCGGATCGTCGAGAAACGGAGCAAGGTTCGGGCGACGGTGAGTTTCGCGAACTTCTCCGCTCCCGTCATCCTCGCTGATAGACACCGTCGTATGATTGATCGGCCCGAAATCGCGCACGAAACTCGACCAGGCGACCCTGAGTCGCACCTGGCACTCGCGCCACGGTCGATCGAGTTCCTGGGCCTTCAGCACCTCGCGCACGGCGTCTCGGATCGGAATGAGCTTCTTGATGATCCGGACATGCTTTTCCCGAATGCCGTCGGCGCTGCGGCCACTGCGAATTTTCACCGCGACCGGTGCGCCATCGATCATCTGCATCAGGCCGTGCCTGGTGTCGAGGAAGAAGCTGCCCTCCCGAATCCGGCTTTGGTCAGGCTTCAGATCGAGGATTTCCGCCAGCTCTTCTTCGAGGTCGCGATCGATTTCGGTCGGTTCGCCATCGTAGATGCCCTCCGGAAGGCGCTCGATAGCCGCAAGAAGTACCGCCTCCAGGCTTTCGCCCGGCCGCGCCACGCAGGTATAGGTCTCGCCGAAGGGGCCGGAGACCAGGGCATGATCGCCGAGCACAGTATCCGCATGCTGCGCGAACCAGCGGTTCACACGGATGGCTCCGTCCTCCGCGGTCGCCGGGCGAATTTCCTCCAAATCAAGCCAGCCGAGATCGTTTGCGGCTTCGCCCGTCTTTCGTTTGCGAAAAAAAAGAATATCGACGACCACATCGGTGCCGGCTTCCCGCCGAAAACTGCCTTCGGGAAGGCGGATGGCGCCGATAAGGTCGGCGGTTTTTGCAACATGCGCCCGGCAGGTGCGGTCGGCCTTGTCCATGGTGCCGGCGCTGGTGACGAAGGCGGCGAGCCCGCCAGGTTTCAGGAGATCGATCGCCCGCGCGATGAAATAGTCGTGCAGCCTGAGACCGAGCGCGCGATAGTGCCGGTCGGAACGAACCGTGCGATCGGAGAAGGGCGGGTTGCCGATGGCAAGATCGTAGATCGCATTGAGGTCCGTGCGCGCGAAATCGCCGTTGATGATGCGCGCCTTCGGCTGCAGCAGTTTCGCGATGCGGGCCGTGACGGGATCGAGCTCGATGCCGGTGACGTAGCTCAGTTCGCGATACTGTTTCGGCATCAGCGCCGGAAACAGGCCTGTTCCGATCCCCGGCTCCAACACTCGGCCGCCGCGCCAGCCGAGACGATGAATGCCCGTCCAGATTGCCCGAATGACGAATTCAGGGGTGAAGTGTGCATATTGGGTGCAACGGGCGAGCGACGCGTATTCGCCCTCGCTGACCACTGTTTCCAGCGAGTTGCCGAGATCATCCCAACCTGTGCGGAAGTCGGTTTCCCCAGGCCGCCGGAACATGCCGTTTGCCAGCTCGCCGGCGCCGAAACCGGTGAAGCGGATCAGCCTCGCCTGGGCGGCCGGAGTCGCCGGCAGATTTTGCCTCTCGATTTCGTTTGCGGTGAGGATGGCCGCGACATTGATGCGTGCTCGCTCCTTCCAGGTCGCGGCGAGATCGCGGTCGCCATCGTCGAGATAGAAGTTGGCGCGCTGCCCCTGCTTTCGCTGGACCGGCCGGTTGGTCGCCGGCAGAGCCCGCGCCGGAGAGGGTGGGGTCGGGTCGGGCTCGTCGTCGTTGGCGGCAAAACCGCCGAACGCCGTGACGCCAAGACCAAGTCCTGATGACAAAGCGCTGCTACCAAACATATCAAGGGTGAATGGATCGGTGCTCATCGAAAGCTCCTTGTGAGCGAGCGTCATCGATCCGCCGCAAGCGACAGTCGAGGAACGCGAAGGGGTGGAAGGGGCGCCTGCATGGGCTGCGCAGCTATCGTGGGCCGGGCGCGATTGCTTCGCGCACGGATGCAATCGGAAACTCTCAAGCCGCGATCGGCGAGGGGAGGTGGCGCAGTTGTACCGGCAGCTTGGCGGCGATCTCGTCGTCGCTGAGGCCTTCCAGCAGCTTCAGAACAGTGCCGTCTTTACCGCCGTAGATCATCACAGTGCGCTTGCCGCGCGAGGCCTCCGGCCAGCGCTCGTCCGCATAGCCGCGAAAGTCGTCCGCCGTGCTGCTCCAGATGTGCTCAAGGCGTTCCGCGCGCGTTAAAACCCGGACCGGGCGGTTCTCGCGCTCGATAATCGGAAGGCGCATGGTCTCGACGGACGCTTTTTCGGAAAGGTCGCAATAGCCGTGAAAATAGCGGATCGCCTCATCGATCCGGAGTGCGAAGAACACTGATGTCACCGAACCGGTCAGGAACTCGCGCATCGCAAACATCGAACCGCAGATCCAGAGCGGCGGCAGGATTTCGAACCATTCGCCGTCATAGAGCGGTGTTGCGTCGTCTCCCCAACGGTTGGGCCGCTGGAGATGACGGTCGAACATGCGGAACATCTGCGGTCGGCTTGGGACGCCCTGGAAGACTTTTCGGATTGCGGGGTAGGGGTTCATCTGCACTCCTTCGGAGGTTTCGGGCCGAAGCGCGGCACTGTCCTATCGACCTTGCCTTCCTCTTCAGTCCTTCATGACCCCTTGGCTGCCGCCGCCATCGCGGCCGTCAGGGTCAAGGGCCGGCTCCGCCGGGCGAAGCCTCCCTTGACGCGGACGGCGCGCATGCGGCACGCCTCCTTCTTCCATCGTTTCCCTCTTTTCCTTTTCCCTGATCTTCAGGGTTTCGTTCCAATCCTCCTCGGACGGCCGAAGTCGAAGCCAGTCGCAGCCTGCATCGTCGGCAAGCGTCCGCAGCCGTTCGGCAAACATCTCGCCCTGCGGATTGGCGTCCGTCGCCGCTACCATCTGGACGGCGGGCTTCGCCGCTAACTTCCGCAACGCTGCCTCCGTGGTCGGCGACCATCCGCCGCCAGTGCTGAGATAAAGCGTCCCCTCCCGCAAATCTTCGATCGCCGCGAGGCTCATGGCATCGATCGCCGCTTCCGTGACGGCCAGGCGCGAAGCGCTGTCCGAACCGAGACGGAAGAGAACCTTGGTTCCTCCGGATGCAAAACCCCGGTATTGCGGACCCCGCGCTTCCCAGCCGGTCAAGACCCCGGCCTGGTCCCGGTGCGCCGCCCACATGCTGCCTTGCGGGCCTTCGCGCAGAAGGTCGCCTTTGACGGTCGCTCGCAGCACGGTCGCTGGCAGATAGCGCTCGCCGTTGAGGTACCGCCACGACGAGGAACCAGGCCAGGGTCGCCTGCGGGACTGCCAACGATCGGGAAGAGAGAGGTCGGATCTCTGACCATCTTTCGCGGGCTGCCACTCCGGCCCCGTGATCTGAAACCCGACCAGAGCCGCGACCCGTTCTGCACCTTCGGGAAAACCGACCCGATCGAGATGCTCGACGAGCCGGAACACATCGCCTTTCGCGTCGGACAGGGGATCGAACCACCCACGCCCTTCATAGGTGACGATAATGATCTCGCCGCCGCGGCGGAACTTGACTGCCCGTCGCGTGCTTTCCTTCGCGTCTATTGCAAAACCGGCATGCTCAAGCACTGCCGCACAACTGACCTGATCGCGCAGCGCTTCAATCTCTCTTCTCTTCATTTTTCATTCCGATCGCCCAGCGATCGGCCTCCATAATCCTTCCTTGCCCGTCGGTTCACCGACGCCTTTCGGCAGGCCCCGAAGAGCAAAGACCGCAAGGGCGCGGCTGGCAATTGTCGGATCATGCAAGCTGACGTCGGACGCGGCGAAGCCCCCCTTGCGGCCTGCCGCTCGCAAGGGGCACCCACGCGGCGCCGGCTCAATGAGCCGGCCATGGCGTATACTCGTGCACGATCGCCAGATCGTCGTCGGCGTCGATCTCGTCAGAAGGAAGGACGCCGTATTCTCCGTCGACCTCGAAGAGGGTGACCGGGACCATCAGGTCACGGGAAAGCTGGAGGGCGTGGGACTGTGCGAGAGAGAGATCGTGCGACATTTGAGAGGCTCCTACGGGAGCGGGCCAATTCCCGCTCGATGGCTCCTCAAAAGGCACGGGGTCCGGGCGCGATCACCGCGAGGCGAAGCCGACGCGGCCGCAGCTTGCTAGCGGACCCTTTATGGGTTGATCGTGGAAGATCCGGAACCGGGCCAGGACGCCATCACAGACAAGCGGGATTGGCTTGCTTCCGTTTGGGCCACCGTTCGACGCACGATTTTCGAGCTTCGTGCCAGGTCGTCGCTGCCCGCAGGCCGATTACTCGTGTCTTCGATTTAGCGGGTCAGGTGTTGGCTGAGCGAAGGACTCTGCGTCGCCGCGTGACCGAATGTCGCGTCAGCTTCAGTCGTGGCACCGCCTAAGTTGCGATGAGTCGTGCCTTTCGCGGTTTGCGGAACCCGACCCTGCAAGCGAGAGCGATGGTGCCCGGAGACCGAATGCATAGTTCGCCGCCGACCCAATCTGTCCGCCAAATTTGATTCCCGGATGGCCGCGAAAGCGGGTGTCCACCCTCGGGCGGCACACGAGGACTGTCGCCGGATTTCTATCGCGGCGCGTTTCACATCAATAACCGAGCGGCACTCTGGATTGGCTTCCCCTTAAGCTCGGCATCACTTCGGTTCTCACTATGATCACGCTCAAGAAGCGATGACACTATTGAAGCCTATTACGGGTTCCCTCAGACAACTCCTTGAGGATCAGCGCGCAAGACGTCGCACCAGCATCCAGCACGCCGAGCGATCGTTCGCCCAGCCTGCTGGCTCGGCCGATCCGCGCGATCAAGTTCACCGTCGAATCGCGGCCACTTTCGGCTGCCGCAACGAGGAGTTCCAATGCCTCGTCGAAGGATTTCCCTTCTGATGTCGCATTGTCAAAAGCTTCAACAGCAGGCACCAACGTGTCAAGCAATGTCTTGTCGCCGACTTTGGCCGAACCAATTTGTTGAATACCCGTCAAGCCAGCATGCAGCATTCGGCTGAACGTCTTGTTGTCGATCTGGTCGACCTGATCGATCTGCTGGGCAAACTCGGTGAACATCACACCGTAAAGCGGACCCATAGATCCGCCGATCTCGGTCATCAGGACTGTTCCGAGGGTCTCAAGCGCTTTTGCGAGCGATAGCTCCTTGCCGCGTATCCGGTCGGCCACTAAACCGAAACCTTTCGCCATATTTATTCCGTGATCGCCGTCGCCAATCTTGCCGTCGATCTCGCTGAGGTAGGCGCGGTTATCGATGATCGCTCTTGCCATGGAGACTACGATTTCTCCGGCTGCCGCGTTATTCATTTTTTGCATTGTTCCCTCCTTAAAGCGTCGCCGCGCAGCGAACCTCGACCTCCAGTAGCGACTTTAGCTCTTCATCGAGCGCCATGACCGTCAAAGTCGCTCCAACCATCTCAAGAGACGTGAAGTAGTTACCAACATACGCTTTGTGGATCCTGAGGCCGCGGCCGGAGATTTCCTCCTCGACTGTGTCGAAGAGAATGTAAAGTTCGTTCAGCGGTGTCGCGCCAAGGCCAGATACCAGTACGGCCACTTCTGTCCCCGAGCCGAGATCATGATCATCCAGCACGATCTGGCACATATCCTTGGCGACCTCTGATGCGCTCTTGAGCGCTTCTACTCGCACGCCCGGCTCGCCGTGATGGCCGATACCGACTTCAATGGTGCCAGGCTCGATCTGGAAGTTCGGATGTCCGACCGCTGGAAGAGTGCACGGCCCCAATCCGACACCGACCGAGCGGCAATTGTCGATGGCCTTCTGCGCTGCGTCACGAACCTCGGATAGGCTGGCGCCCATCGACGCTTTCGCTCCGCCGACCTTCCACATGAAGATCTCTCCGGCAACGCCTCGGCGCTTCTCCCGCTCCTCGGCGGAGGCGGAGCACACGTCATCGTTCGCAACCACCGTGGCAACCTCGATGCCGTCCTTCGCGGCGAGTTTCATCGCCATTTTCACGTTCATGTTGTCTCCGGCATAATTTCCGTAGAGGACAACGACGCCGTTTCCACCATTCGCTTCGCGTATGGCATCATGAAAGCTCTTTGCCGTTGGCGACGAAAACAGCTCGCCGACCGCGACCGCGTCGAGCATGTTGCGGCCTATATAGCCAATGAAGGCAGGCTCGTGTCCGGAGCCACCTCCAGTTACGACACCCACTTTTCCTTGCGCGGGCCGGTCAATCGCCGTCACCACGCGTTGGTTTTCGGCGAGGCGCACGATGTCTCGGTGTGCCTTCACAAAGCCCCTGATGGTATCTTCCACGACCTCATCGCGGTTGTTTACAAAACGTTGCACTGCGTCCTCCTCCAGACACGGTCATTGATTGTGGTTGAGCGCTCGCCGGACGACCTTGAGCGACCGAGCCAGCGAGTCCTCGATCGTTGACAGCGGCACGGGATCTTGGCGGCGAACGGGCTGCGCCTGCCGATTGCGATGCAGTCTCAAGGGAAGTTCAATACTGACCGGGAGGCTGTCGAGCTTTGCGATTGCAGCCAGGAGGCGCTCGCACCCGACCTTGCCGTCGCCGATATCGCAGAAAAACCAACCTTCGTCGGTTTCACGGACATCCTTGATATGGGCGTGCGCCGATTCCGGCAGCGCCAGGATTCCATCACCTGCGAGATCGTCCATGTCCGGTCGATGTGACGCCGTGTTTGCAGCGTCGTAATTTAGCTTTAGAAAGGGCGATCCGAATTCCTCAACAAGAGAAATACCGTCCCGCGCGGTGTTGATCAGGCTATCGCTGCCGTCTCCTGGGTTTTCCAGGCCAACGATGATATCAAAGGCTTCCGCTCTTCTCAGTATGGTTTCGACGTTGCGACGGAATGTTGCCTCTCTTTGTCGGGCGGCCGCGTTGGTCGCAATAACTTTGGCTCCAATCGCCGCGGCGAATGCCATGCGGCCCGTGAACACTTCGACCGAATCTTCGAAACCGAGGTCGATGTGCGACGACATTGCATGACACAAGAGCCCCGAAGACCTAAGCGCGCTGCGCCAACTGGTCATCTCGGAAGGTGTGAAGGCGGTCTCATCGAAGGGTTCTGTATATCCAACGATAAAGGCCGGCTCGAAATGGGTGAACCCGAGGGTTGCCGCGCTCTCCAGTGCGGCCTCTCTGCTATGCCCGTCGTACGGCGCGCCGGACACGGAGATCACCCGTTCAGCCATGCATTCCTCCCTTAGCAAAGAACGGCGCAAAGGCCGTTCCGAAGGGCAAAGTGTTAAAAACGCTTCATCCGGACAAGCGAATTCAATCGGTCAATACATGAATGCATCTCAACAAATGCATCATTTGCGTTAAATTTCCTCATGGAATATAGAGGAAGGGCGTCCTCCAGCGTACTGAATGTCTCAAGTAAGAACGGTGGCGAGGCACGCATAAACGGGGAGGAGGGGTGATGAGCGCGTTGGAGTTTCCTTCGCTGCGATCGCTACAGGTGTTGGAAGCTGTCGCACGTCTTGGATCTTTTGGAAAAGCCGCCGAGGAACTAAGCATCAGCCCCTCGGCCGTGAGCCATCAAATGGCCGCGCTGGATTCGGAGCTCGGAATTGCTTTATTTCATCGCTCCGGGCGTTCAATCATGCTGACTGACGCGGGAAGGGCTTACGCTGAAGAGATCAGCGCCTCCTTTCGAAGGATCGAGAGCGCCACTCGCAATTTCACGAAGAAGGGCAAAAGTGACATTCTGAATATCCATTCGGTTGTCAGTCTCGCTTCGCAGTGGCTCATGCCTCGCCTCGCCCGGTTTAGCGCCCGCTATCCGGAGATCGATCTTCGACTGCACGCTTCTGGTGACCCGGCCGAGCTCAGGACCGGCAACGTCGATATAGACATCCGCTACGGAACGCAGCCCGTGGAGGTTGGCATCGCCGTCGAGCCCTTCCCGCCCGAGCCAATAGTGGTCCTGTGCGCCCCATCGTTGGTCGAGGGCGCAAACGGAATACGCTCACCGCAGGATCTCGCCAGATTTCCGCTCATCCACTCCGAAGTGAACCTCTATCGCTGGCAGGATTGGGCCGACGACCACGGTGTGAGGCTCAACATGGATCGGGGGCTGCGTTTCGATAGATCTTTCATGTCCATCAATGCGGCCGCGGATGGACTTGGCGTTTGCCTGGAAAGCCTCATACTCGTCCGCCAAGATCTGAAAAGCGGGAGGCTCGTTGCGCCGTTTGGCCTGAAAGGCCCCAGCATCAATTGCCATAGTCTCGTGTACTTACGGTCCAGGGCAAGAACGCCAAAGATCGCTCTGTTCAAACGTTGGATCGAAGAGACCCTGGCTGGCGACGCGGTTTCTGCGAGTGAGATCGACGTCGGCGGGAGGTGAGTTATGCGCAATCGGGGTCGGTGATGCGCGACTGGTGGATCAGACGCGCATCCCCGACGTCAGGCAGTGGTTTAGCCGAAGAATTTCCCGAGTTCGTTCGCTATGAATTCGGGAGCTTCTTCCGCAACCCAGTGACCCGAGCCCGGGATCAATCCGCCTCGAACGTCACTTGCCACCCGCTGCAGTGATTCCATCGTCTCCATGCCGCGGCCAAAACCACTGTCTCCGCCCAGGGCGAGGACCGGCATTTCGAGCTTGCCATCCCTCTCGAGGAATAACTCGTTGTCTTTGACGTCGGTTGGAAAGCCCCGATAATAGGCGAGAAGTGTGCGCAGGCCACCCGGTTTCAGGTAGGTACGGAAATACTCATTCTTGTCTTCCTGAGATAGCACGTTTGCCCGGCTGCCGTAATTGTCAAACAACCATTCCAGATAGATATGCTCGCGACCGCCGAACATCGCTTCCGGCAAATCCGGCGTCCTGAAGAAAGGGTGGTGCCAACGGCGGCCGCCTTGCGACATGTCCGCTCCATCGCCAGGAATGGTAACGTCCAGGATCGCGAGCTTGCTAACAGCCCCCCGGTGCTGCGCGGCCAGGGCAAACGCCACCGGGCCGCCCCAGTCGTGTCCCACAAGATTGAAGCGATCGATCTTCAGATGTTCAGAAAGAAGCTCCCACACGTCCTCGGCAATCGTTTTCTTGTCGTACCCATCGGCGGGCCGGGAAGTGTCGCCGAGGCCCCGCAGGTCCGGCGCGATGATCGCGTACTTGTCCGCGAGGAAGGGGATCACGTGCCGCCATTCGTGCGAACTCTGCGGCACCCCGTGAAGGAGAACCAGCGGCTCACCGGATCCTGCGGTCAGGTAGTGCATGGTGATGCCGGACAGTCGCGCGTAATTGCTTTTGATCTCGGCACTCACTTTTTTGCCTCCTTCTGGCCCGCGGTCATTCCCCGATACGCACGAATGACCTGACTGTCATCTGCCGAGCCTGACCCCTGCCCAGACGCGGCAAGGAAGAACTGATGCGCAACGGAGGCGAGCGGCAGGGCGGCCCTGGCAGAGGAGCCGGCGGCAAGCACGATACCGAGATCTTTCACAAAAATGTCTACCGCGCTCGTTACCTCAGGGTCTTCCAGAAGCATCCGCTGGCCACGATCGTTGAGCATCCAGCTGGCGGCCGCCGAGCCGGACACGATCTCGAGTACCGTTGAGGTGTCGAGGCCAGCCCTTTCGGCGAGCGACAGCGCCTCAGCCGCTGCCGCCAAGTGTACGCCGCACAGCAACTGGTTGACTGCTTTGGCAACCGATGCCTGGCCAGGCCGCTCTCCGAGATAATAGATCTTGGAGCCGAGCACGTCGAAAAGATTGCGGCTCATCTCATAGGTTTGCCTGTCACCAGCCACCATGATGGAGAGCGACGCGTCGCGCGCTCCGGCGACGCCGCCGGAAACAGGCGCATCCAGAAACCGGTGACCGCGAGCAATAACGGCCTCGGCGAGCTGTTCAACCTCGCCGGGAGGGCATGTTGACATCAGGACGACGACGCTGGCCCTGGTTGAATTTGCCAGGGCGCCCCGTTCGAAGAGGGCTTGGTGCGCCTGGTCGATGTTGACTACCATCAACATCAAGACGTCAGTCTCGCTGGCCGCTTCTGTAGCGTCTGGATAGGCAGTCCCGCCACTGTCAGCGAAGCTTCTTAGAGCATTCTCCGAGATGTCAAACCCCTTGACCCTGAAGCCGCTTTTTAGGAGATGCGACGCCATCGGCAATCCCATCGAGCCGAGACCGATAAAACCGATTGTCGGTTTTCCCGGTCCTCGTGCCGGGCTCGGCTTTGTTTCTAAAGCTTGGTGCAATTCCGGTCTCCTCCGCGATACTGGCACGTCATAGGCCGGCACATCCCACCGGAGTGCCATGCTCGCATGCAAAGCGGTTAGCATGGCGGCTTCCTCCACATCAAAAGAGTTTGCGCAAAAAACATGTGACCTGGATTCATGTTGCCTGGCGCGTTCTCCCAGAAAAACTTTGCCTCCATCGCGGGTCACGCCGAACTCGCCTGAGTTCAACTCACCATTGGCCGGAGGCAATTCATTTGCGGACGTTTGGCGCAAGCGCCTAATTTACGTCCAGCCGCACAGTGGGAGGCTTCCGGCTTCAGCGACATCAGTCCAAGGTCTAAGCAACCTGCACGAAACTGAGGACGCTTACGAGGAAAGCGCCTGCGCTGGAGGCTCCTAAAAACATCGACATAGATCAACACGGTTAGAGGAGGAACCAATGATCAGAATGAATCGCCGTACCCTTATTATGAGTTCCGTGGCGATGACCGCCGCGCTTGCGGCACCGCGCATCATGCGTGCGAGTTCGCCTGAATTCTCGTTTAAATTCGCCAACATCATGCCGGTTGATCATCCGCTCAACACGCGGATGACCGAGGCTTCCGACAAGATCAGCCAGCAGACAGACGGCCGCGTGAGCATTCAAGTGTTCCCCGCGAGCCAGCTCGGCACCGATGCTGATATGCTCAGCCAGCTTCGATCAGGTGGCCTGGACCTTCTTGCGCAGACAGGCCTCATCGCAGCGACACTCGTCCCGCCGGCGGCCATCACCGGTGTAGGATTTGCCTACCCCGACTACGCGCAGGTGTGGAAGTCGGTGGATGGTGAGCTCGGCCGGAGCATCCGGACGGCTTTTGAGAAGGTCAACCTGATCGCCTTCGAGAAGATGTGGGACAACGGCTTTCGGCAGACGACCTCGATCGGGAAACCGATCAAGTCGCCCGAGGACCTCAAGGGCTTCAAGATCCGCGTCCCTCCTGCGCCGCTCTGGACATCGCTTTTCAAGTCTCTCGGCGCCGCGCCGACGTCGATTCCATGGGGCGAAACTTATTCCGCACTCCAGACCCACGTCGCCGACGGTCTCGAAAACCCGCTCGCTGGCATTTACTTTGCCAAGATGTACGAGGTTCAAAAGTATCTCTCCCGGACCAACCATATGTGGGACGGCTTCTGGATTCTCGCCAATCGGGACAACTTCGAGATGCTGCCTGAGGACTTGCGTGACATTGTCGTCACCGAGATCAATCGCTCGGCTATCGTGCAACGCGCTGATGTCGAAAAGCTGAATTCCGAACTCCAGGCAGAGCTGACGAGCAAGGGTCTTGAATTTATCGACGTCGATGTTTCCAAGTTCCGCGCGACGCTGCAAGCTTCGTCGTTCTACTCCGATTGGAAGGGGCGTTTTGGCGAGGAAGCATGGGCGTTGCTGGAGTCTACCTCGGGCAAATTGATCTGAGGCGTTGACATGGCTACTTCTGAAAATGTCAGCCCCCCGGTGATCGGCGCGTGGCCAGTCCTGGCGAAAGCTGAAACGCGCCTGGTGCGCCTGATTGAATTGATCGCCGCAGCACTTGTTGTTGTCGAGGTACTCGTGCTGTCGGCGGGCGTCTTCGCCCGCTATGCATGGGGCGAGCCGCTCATCTGGTCGGATGAGCTCGCCTCCATGTTGTTCCTCTGGCTTTCGATCGTGGGCGCGGTCCTCGCTTTTCACCGCGGACAGCACATGAGGATGGGCGTTATCGCGGACGCGATGCCGCCCGTCGTAAGGGCAAGACTGGAGGTGGCTGCACTTGTCTTTTGCCTTTCGGTCTGCGTGCTTCTTCTGCCCAAGGCCACGGCCTACGCTCTTCATGAAGTTCCGGTCGTCACTCCCGCGATGGAAGTTTCGGTCGCATGGCGTTCTTTTGGTCTTCCGATCGGACTTGGCCTGATGCTTATCCTTGGCGTGACCAATGCCCTTCAGCGCATCACGCTGAGCGATTTCCTGATCGGGGTCCTTGTAGCCGCATGCTTGATAGGGTTGGCGATTGCGGCGAAACCGTTGATCATGGCGATGGGCAACTGGAACCTCGTGCTTTTCTTCGTAGTCTTCATCGCACTAGGTGTGCTGAGCGGCGTACCAATCGCGTTCGTGTTCGCTCTCGCTGCCATCAGTTATGTGGCTCTGGGTACGAGCCGTCCGATAAGCGTGATCGCGGGTCGGCTTGATGAGGGAATGTCGCATCTTCTCCTCCTAGCGGTCCCGCTGTTCGTGCTGCTGGGTATGCTGATGGAGGTTACGGGCATGGCAAAAGCGATGCTGAACTTCCTGGCGTCCTTGCTCGGACATGTCAGAGGCGGCCTGTGTTACGTCCTCGTCGCGGCAATGTATCTGGTGTCTGGGATATCGGGTTCGAAGACCGCCGACATGGCTGCTGTCGCCCCGGCACTGTTCCCGGAGATGAAAGCGAGAGGATCAAAGCCCGGCGATCTCGTGGCCCTGCTTGCGGCTACGGGTGCGCAGACGGAGACGATCCCGCCGAGCCTCGTATTGATCACCATCGGATCGGTTACGAGCGTATCGATTTCGGCCCTGTTCATAGGCGGTCTTTTGCCGGCGTTCGTCTGCGGATTGATGCTTTGCGTTGTCGTCTGGTGGCGCTATCGCAACGAGGACATGTCGGGTTTTCGCAAGCCGCCAGCCAGGGAGATCTTTCGCACATTCCTGATTGCGCTTCCGGCTTTGGCCCTACCTTTTATCATCCGTACAGCGGTTGTCGAAGGCGTTGCTACCGCCACGGAAGTCTCGACAATCGGCATTGCCTACTCGCTGCTGGCAGGCCTCCTCATTTACCGCCGGTTCGACTGGAAGCGGGTGGGTCCGATGCTGGTGGAAACGGCGGTCTTGTCCGGAGCCATCCTTTTCATCATCGCGGCGGCAACGGCTGTGGCCTGGTGCCTGACTCAATCGGGTTTTTCGCGTGGGCTGGTTCAGACGATGGCGGGTCTACCCGGAGGAGCGCCGATCTTTATGATCGTGTCGATCGTCGCGTTCATTGTGCTCGGTAGCGTGCTGGAAGGCATTCCCGCGGTGGTTCTGTTCGCACCCCTGGTATTTCCGATCGCCAAGGGATTAGGGATCCACGACGTGCACTATTCGATCGTGGTCATTCTCGCCATGGGAGTGGGCTTGTTCCTCCCGCCGTTCGGCGTCGGTTATTATGCCGCCTGTGCAATCGGCCGTGTGAACCCAGTGGAAGGCATAAAGCCGCTGTGGGGGTACATGATCGCCCTGCTTCTCGGGCTTGCGATCGTCGCAGCGGTGCCCTGGATCTCGATCGGCTTCCTATGACGTGCGACCGTAGGCGGCCGGTAGAGAAGTCGGCCATTCTACGGTCGTAACCATGTCGGATAAGGCGGAATGCCGGGCTGGCAACGCGCTTCAGAAGCATGCTGCTGGCTCCGCAATATGCCCGGGAAGAAATGTAGCGCCCACCCGAAGATCGTTACGTCCTCGCGGTTTTCCGTGGCTTCTTCCTCAGGAGCGGTGCGCTCTTCGAGGGAAGAGGTAACATCTATCCTCCGACCGCTTAATGAACACCGTTGGCGACCTGACGCAGAGCCACTCACATAACAATGAGGCAGCCAAGGCGATCCACGATAATCTTGCCGATATTCGGATGCGAGCCGCGTCCCGCAGTCAGGGAGCCAAGAGTTCTTTCGAACTCACCGAAAGCCAACGAGATCTGATGGCCGGACCAACGCGGTACCCCGAAACCGGTTGTTTCGATTGATGAATCGCAGGTCCGAGCGAGATCATTTGTTGAGCGATGCTCATTGAAATGGACTCGCAATTCAATTGTCCTAGACCTGCCACTTGATACCTTTCCGATGCAGACAAAGCCGAAATCCGTCGCAAGACAAGCGCGGTCTGCAGACGCATTTTTACAAATGGGGAGGAGTGAAATGGGAAATGAACGTTTCGAGATCGACCGCCGCAACTTACTATTGGCAGGGGGAGCTGCTTTGAGTGGAGCCGTTTTGGGTGCGAACAGTGTAGCGGCTCACGCTGGGGCGAGCCCCGTTTCCGGGGCACAAGCTCCGGACTTTTATCGATTTGCCATTGGGGACGCCCAGGTAACCATCGTATCAGACGGCCCACTTCCGCTCGGCGACCCGACACAAAGTTTTCTCGGCGTCCCGGCCGACGAGATAAGATCCATGCTAAACCACAGCTTCCTGCCCACGGATGAGGTCGTTCTCGCTCAGAACGCACCTGTCGTAAACATCGGTGGCAAGCTGATTTTGTTCGACACGGGGATGGGATCGCTTAAGCAATTTGGCCCGACGACTGGCCGTCTCAAGTCTTGCTTGGCCGCCGCGAATATTGCGCTGGAAGATATTGACGCTGTCGTCTGTTCGCATGCTCATTGGGACCACGTCGGCGGAATCTGGGGCGACGACGGGAAACCAACGTTTCCAAATGCCCAGGTGTACATCAGCCAAACCGACTACGATTTCTGGACCGACGAGAAAAAACTTGGAGGCGATCTCAACGGTCTAGTTAAAGCCGCGATCCACAACCTCAAACCCGTGCGGGACCGCATGGTTTTTTTCCAGGACGAACAAGAGTTTCTTCCTGGTATTCATGCCATTAGCGCTCCTGGACACACACTCGGCCATAGCTGCTTTATGATTGAGTCAGCAGGAAAGACAATGTGCTATGGCGGCGACCTCACTCATCATCCTGTGCTTCTGTTCGAAAAGCCTTTGATGGAATTTGCGTTCGATACCGATCCCAAACTGTCAGCTCAATCGCGTGTGCGCATTCTGAAAATGCTGGCCTCCAATAGAATACCCTTCATGTCCTACCACTTCCCATGGCCGGGCTACGGGCACGTTGGCATAGCGGGAGAGGGCTTCGCGTATTTTCCTGAGCCACTACATCTTAGCCTGTTGGACTGAGTGGTAGAGAAGGGCGCGAGGGCAATGCCTTCGCGTCAATCCTATCCGGAGGGCAGTCGAACGAAATCATCACATGGCGGAAGTTACGCAACAAGCAATGTGCGCCTTCATCGCGTTGCTAGACATCAAGTCACGCGGGAACGCCAACTGAAATCAAGAGCGATCGGCGGACCGCACCTAAAGGCCATTCCTGATCGGAAACATATCCTCGCCGTAGTGGTGAAGCCTTGTGTGATGCCGTCGGCATAACCAGCGCACCTTTAAAGGGTCGTCGTATTGATCATGATGGGCGTCGACCGTTTCAATCCCGCAGACCTCACATGTTTGCTTTTCCAGCTCGCCTGCCTTTACGGCTCGCTGTACAGCAAGATGAGCATCATATTTCGCTGGATTAGCACGGCGCCAATTTGCTTGGCGGGTGTCGGTTTTCAGCATCGCCGCATCCTGTGCCTGTAATTTTGCGCTCTCGACCGATAGATACCTGGAGAGGGCTGCAGGCTCAAGTTTCCGCACAGAGCGACGGCGTCTGTCCGTGGCTCCGCGTCCGAAAACAAGATTTCGCATTGCCAGGAATGATCAGGGTTGGGCCATCGAGATCCAAGTTTGCTGCCCGCAATCTTCGCACGGTGGATACGATATCGCTCGTGTCGATCGGTGCTCCCGATCGTAGCGCGCTGGATGACTAAGCTTGAAATTTCTGCTCGATACATATGTCCTGAAGGAGATCGGTCGAGCCGAACTGCACGAGAATGTGGCAGCCCTCGATACGATTGACGATTCCGATCTCGCGACAAGCGTGAGCTCAGTTCGAGAGACTGCGAAAGGCATCAAAAAAATTGTAGGACCGACGCTGTCGCGAACGTGTCCGCCAACGCTTCCGACGCCATCTTCGCCGCCTATGAAGGTCGGTATCCTTCCTGTCGATGACAATATCGCCCGTCTTGAGCCATTCTTTCACTCATTCACCGAGCTTCACCGCACTGCGCTCATTTTAGGACTCAACCACCACCAAACGTAGTCTTTGATTCTCTGCACGATTAGAGCGCTAAGACAGCGCCCTTTTGCGTGACAGTTCCACTCAAACGGATGTCGGTGGCCGAGAACCCAGCCATAACTGCAAATTCCCCCGTCTCTATCCGCCAGCACCGCTCGGTCGTGTCGAAGAAGGCAAATGTTCGGGCGTCAAGAATGAAACTGAGCCTTCGTTTCTCACCGGGTTCCAGGGCGATTTTCGAGAAGGCTTTCAGTTCTTTGACCGGTCTGGGTACAGATGCTTCAACATCGCCGACATAGATTTGCACCACTGCCGAACCTGGCCGCTCGCTGACGTTGGTCAATCCCAGTGTCGCTGTCACCGCGCCGGCAGCATCCGGCAGCCCTACCGTCAGCTCTGACATCGCAAAGCTTGAATAACCAAGACCATGACCGAAGGGGAACAGTGGCTTAATGTCCTGGCGATCGTAGTGCCGATATCCAACGAACACACCTTCGTCATATCGCACATGGCCATTCTTGCCTGGATAGACCGCGTCATCCTCGGTATGTGTGGGATTGTCAGCCCAGCGCACGGGGAAGGTCTGTGCCAGTCGGCCCGAAGGCTCGGCCTTGCCGAGGAGGACATCGGCGATCGCGTTGCCAGCTTCCTGGCCGGGATACCAGCATTGCAGTACTGCACGAGCACTGGAAAGCCAGGGCATTTCCACCGGTCCACCAGTTTGCAGGACGACAATCGTGTTCGGATTGGCCGCAATTACCGCCTCAACAAGCTGGTCCTGCAGACCGGGAAGCGCAATGCCGCGGAGATCGGAGCCCTCGGTATCCCAGTCGCCCGTTCTGCCCACGAAGACTACCGCATGATCAGCCTTCGC
Organism: Rhizobium leucaenae USDA 9039; assembly: GCF_000426285.1. Lineage (GTDB taxonomy): Bacteria > Pseudomonadota > Alphaproteobacteria > Rhizobiales > Rhizobiaceae > Rhizobium > Rhizobium leucaenae. The sequence goes on from NZ_AUFB01000013.1 coordinate 28,002, forward strand.
GGCGACGGCTGCTGCCTCGGCAATCTCCGCTTCGGCCGAAAACCTGCCTATTCCTACCCGAATTGCGGCGATATAGAGGTTGACGTGATCGTGCCGGGCGTACTCGGCGACGACCTCGTATTTACGGCCGGCTTCGAGCGTGATTTCACCCACGACCTCCTCGCAGCCTTCTTCAAAGAATGTGGTACCACGTGTCCAGGAAGCCCAGGCGTCCACCACAAGCCTGCCGTCCACATAGACACGGCCAAGCCCCGCCGAGGTCAGGCCGACGCGATAGCCGCCGGCTTCTGAGGCTGTGAAGACGGTGCGCATTCGGGCGGAAAAGCGATGCGGATCGACGGTGCCCCCGGCCACGGGGGGCAACCATACACCGAGGCTCGACGGTTCCTCGATAACATTCACGGGCTCGCCAGCAAGCTCCCTCCCTTGGAAAAATTCGAAGGTTGTCGGGTTTTCGATCAGCGGCTGAAACCGATAGTTGCTGCAACCTTGAGCGTAGAACACGTTCTCCTCACCCAGGGCGTCCGCCAGCCCCTGCCACGGACTGACGACATAGTGGGGGTTCAACTGCGCCGAGCCGCCTCCCATAATCTGCGCGATCTTGGCATTGGGTCCAATGATGGCGACCGTACCTTGCTGAGCCAATGGCAGGATGCCGTCATTCTGTAGCAGAACTGCGCTTTCCGCTCCCGCGCGCCTGATGAGTGCCCTATGTTCCGGCCGATTAGTGGCGTACTCCTTAAACTCGCGATGATCGTTGATTGCGCCGGTGCGTTCCATCAGGGTCAGGATATTGTGCACACAGGCGCGGACGGTCTCGACACTTACCTCGCCCGCGTCGATCGCCGCCAGAAGCTTGGAGCCGCGGTCGCGGGTCGGGCCCGGCATCTCCAAATCCAGCCCAGCATTCACGGTGGGTGCGGTCGAACGCGAGCCGAACCAGTCCGACATCACCACGCCGTTAAAACCCCAGCCACCGCGCAGTACCTCGTTCAACAGCCAATGGCTTTCCGCCGTGTAAGTACCGTTTAGTTTGTTATATGAAGACATCACGGCCCAGACCTTTGCCCGCTTCACCGCCGCCTCAAAGGGTATTAGGTAGACTTCGCGCAGAGTGCGTTCATCGATATCTGAAGAGATGGTTGTACGTTCGATCTCGGACTCGTTGCCAGCGAAATGTTTTATCGTGGCACCCACTTTCTTGGACTGCAGACCTTCGATATAGCCGACGGCAAGTTCCGCCGTCAGTATCGGATCCTCAGAGAAACACTCAAAGTTTCGGCCGTTTGTGACGCTGCGCTGGATGTTAACGGTCGGCGCCAGCGAGACATGGGCCCCTTTGGAAAGAACCTCGTCACCTAGCGCACTGCCGATTTCCCTGGCTAGGTCCGGGTTCCAACTCGCTCCGATGGCAATGCCTACCGGGAAAGCCGCTGCAGTCACACCCCCGACAAAAGACCCCGCCCCGCGGGCGCCGTTGGGGCCGTCCGTCAAGCGCAATCTCCCTACCCCTAGGCGGTCGATGGGCGGTAAAGACCAGAACGTATCGCCGGAAAGTAGCGAGACCTGCTCGGCCAAGGTCATATTATCGAGCAATGCTCTCGTATCAGTCATCTTCTCTGCTTCCTCAATCTCAACACTTACCGTTCCCAGATCGGGCATCTCGATATGCATATTGGGAAAGCTGGTGAGGTCGGCGTCATCCGTGGAGCCGTCCATCCATGAGAAGGACCCGTTTGTTCCCCAAGGCGCCGTCACCACGACGACGACATGTTCGCAGTCTTCACATGGCCGAGATGCCGTCACCGCTTTCCACTGAAAACAAGGACATCGCGGTTTGATCGATGTAAGCGGTGAAAGTTGTGCCGGCTGCGGCAGCGCCGGTTCTGGAGTTATTCCTGCGCAAGTTCGCGAGACAATTTGATAAACCTAAACATGCTTTATCAGACAATCTGTTGACAGACAATCCTCAGTCGCGCAGCCTCGTGTCGTCATTGATGATTCGATGCTTCCATCGGAGGCGGATCCCGATTGATGAAGCTTCTTCACCGCCTATGGACAAGGATGGACCACAATGGACAGGCTGTTGTCCCGTTTCCGGCTACAGACAAAAGTAATCATTTTCGTACTGCCTTTCATAATCAGTATTTGCGCGGTGGGGTTTTTGGGGCACTACGCCGCGGGTCTCCTACAAAGCCGCCTGGAAACCTCAAGCCAGGTGATGCAGGTGCTCTCGGGTTTCCGTGACGTCTCCGCCTCGATGAGAGAGTTTCTCGACGAGGCGTCGGAAGAAAGGCGCGATCGCGTGAAGGCTGACCTGCTCGCGCAGCAATCGCATCTGCAGGCTTTGGTGACGAATGCCGGAGCTACGGCGGAAAGCGAAGGCCTCCAGTCGGCAAACGCGATTATGCTGGACGTGGTGAACAATTTTGGTTCTCTCTGGAGCATCCATGAAAGCGAAGAGAAACTGATAAGCTCGATCGCCAATCATTCTGAATCGCTGGTTTGGTCGCAGAATGAAATGCTCAGGCTAGCAGACGAGTTAAGGAAGTCCGGCGAGCAGTCCGAGGGCGCCGCCAAATCGATGTTGCGCGATGCCGACAGGGTGACAGGCTATGCAACCTTCTTCCTTGATCTTGCCGCGGGCTACCAATCCGCCGGAACGACCGAGCTGAAACTCAAATATTTGGGCGGCAAAGTGGGCGAGTTGCGTCGGAGCGCCCGAAATCTGCGGGCTTCCTTGCCATCGGACGCCACAAAACTGTCGAGCTCGGTCGATGGCGCGGTGAAAAGCGTAACACAACTTCTGTCGCAGGGCGCTTCATCGGACAACACCGTAGGCCTCGACACCGCAATGTCCGCGTTCAAGGAAATCTCCGTCGCGATTAACGCGGTAGCGAACCAGCAAACAAAGAAAGCAATCGTCGAGTTCGCAGGTCTCGACCAACATTTGGCGAAGATCAGCAGCGCCTTGGACGGCAGCCGAAGACTTTCAGACTCCAGCTATCTCATCAGGATAAACCTTGCGCGCTTCATAGCCGACCCTACCGAACAAAACCGTGCGCAGCTCGTCCAGAACTTTGACAGAACGAAGAAGGAGATATTGGACATCTGGAGTGCCGCTTCCGACCTCGACCTTTTCAAGGCAGTCCAGAATACGGTGCCGCCGGCGGTAGAGGGTATGACGCAGGACAGTGCGAAGCTCGTCGAGATCTCGGAAGTGAGGCGTGCGCAATATAGGCAAACGACAGACCAGTTGAACACCATATGGGGCCACCTCACGACGTTTGCCGACGCCCAGCGCGCAAGAGCCATTGAAGAGACGGCTTACGCGAATGGCATTGGCCTCATCACGACATTTGCCGGCGTCCTCGTCGCACTTCTCGCTGGCTTCGGGATGATTGCGACTTTCAAAAAACCTGTTGTCCAGTTGACCGACGACATGCGGCGTTTGGCGGAAGGGGACCTTGACATTGAGATCGGCGGTTCTGAGCGCGCTGATGAGCTCGGAGAAATGGCCCGGGCGCTCTGTGTCTTCAGGGAGAATGCCGCGAGGAAGATCGAGATCGAGAACGACGCGGATCGTCAACGATCGGCTTCCGAAGCTGAACGTCGGCACAACGAGGCGGAGAAAGCCGAGATCGACAAACAGATCGGCGACGCCGTCGACAGTCTTGCCGCTGGGCTGGAGAGGTTATCCAACGGTGATGTTTCGAGCACGATCGATCAACCGTTCTCCGGGCGGCTGGAACAATTGCGACGGGACTTCAACAATTCGTTGCTGCGTTTGCAGGCGACGATGTCGGAACTTCGCGGCAACATCGTGCTCATTCGGCAAAATGCAGACAACCTCAGCAGTGGCGCCGATGATCTCTCCCGCCGCAGCGAGCGTCAAGCCGCGTCGTTGGAGGAGACCGCGGCCGCTGTTCATCAACTCACCGCGACGGTGCGTTCCTCGACAGAGCAGGCACAAGCCGCAGCCCAGCTGGTAAAAGAAACCAAGCAGGCCGCGGATGCGTCTGCTTCAGTGGTCACGAACGCGGTTGACGCTATGGGACGAATAGAAGCGGCTTCCGGGCGCATTTCGCAAATCATCGGCGTCATCGACGAGATTGCCTTCCAGACCAATCTCCTGGCACTCAATGCCGGTGTCGAGGCCGCGAGAGCTGGAGAAGCGGGGCAGGGCTTCGCTGTCGTGGCCCAGGAAGTCAGGGAACTTGCCCAGCGGTCGGCTCTAGCCGCCCAGGAAATCAAGGAACTCATAGCAAGATCAAGCGAGGAAGTCGCCTCGGGATCGCGATTGGTGAACGAGGCGGGCAAGGTGCTGATTGCGATATCGTCGAATGTTGCCGGAATTTCCGAAAGGGTTGAGCTTATCGCTGCGGCGAGCAGGGACCAGGCGGCTTCGCTTATCGAAGTGAACCAGGCCGTTGGCGAGATCGATGACAGCACCCAGCGAAACGCTGCCATCGCCGAGCAAGCCCACGCCGCCACCCAGGAACTCACAAAAGAGACCCAGCGGCTGATGCAGCAGATCGAACAGTTCAACATCGGCAGGCCAAGGGGTCACGTGCTTTCGATCGTTTCCTGACTTCGTAGACAATCACCACTATTGTGTTGACAGATTTTCATACAATCTGTCAAATGGTGCAGCCAATCTGGGAGGATAAGCGGCGTGCTCAATGACCAAGCGCATCAGACTAAGTTGCCCTATTTCTATCCGTTCAAGTTCGGAAGCGGCGAAATAACGGTACTTTCGGACGGACCGTTGGAATTGGGCGACCCACGGGAGAATTTCCTCGGGGTCGACGCAGCCACGGTGACGGAAATGCTCGACAGGAACTTCCTGTCCAGTTCGTCGGTGACCCTCGAGCAGAACATCCCGCTGGTCAAAATCAACGGAAAGACCATCCTGTTCGACACCGGGATGGGGACGTCGAAGATTTTCGGGCCGACGACCGGTCGCCTGCTGAAGAGCATGCAGGAGGCAGGGATCGACACTTTGGAAGTCGATGCCGTGGTGTTGTCCCACGCACACATCGACCACACCGGCGGACTTTGCGATCAGGACGGCAAGCTTAATTTTCCCAACGCGGAGATCTTCATAAGCGAAAGCGACTTCGATGACTGGACCGACGGAGGCAAGCTTGATGACGGTTTCAAGGCCCAGGTGGAAAATGCCCGGAGGAACCTTCTTCCACACCGTGATCGGATAACGCATTTCGTGGACGGTCAGGAGTTTCTGCCGGGCGTGCAGGCAGTGCACGCTCCAGGCCACACCTTGGGCCACTTCTGCTTCCTCATGCAGTCGGGCAACGATCGGCTCTGCTTCCTCGGCGATCTGACCCATCATCATATCCTGCTGATGGAACGCCCGTGGATGGAGTTCAAGTACGACACCGATCCCAAGCTCTCGGCGCGGTCGCGCACACGGGTGCTGGATATGCTCGCGACAGACCGCATACCAGTGATGTCCTATCACTTTGCGTGGCCCGGGCTCGGCAATGTCGCCCGGGAGGGGGAAGGCTTCCGCTACGTACCCGCCGCCATGCAGATGCTCTCGAGATAGGAATACGCGACAATGCAGATGAAATCAGTCATTCTCCGAGAGTCAGGGCTTCCCAAGCCGTATGCAAGTTCGCGGCCTCTCAGTGTCGAGACCGTCGACCTGGCGCCTCCGGGCAATCTTGAGGTCCTGGTCAAAATCAAGGCCGCTGGTGTGTGCCACTCCGACCTGTCGGCGATAAATGGCGACCGCCCCCGTCCATTGCCTGTCGCGTTGGGGCATGAAGCGTCCGGCATTGTCGAAGAAATCGGACCCGGTGTGGATACAGTGAAGGTTGGCGATCACGTCGTGATGTCGTTCCTGCCCATCTGCGGACACTGCGATTACTGCGCGGGAGGACGCGCAAGCCTCTGTGAGCCGGGCTATCGCGCAAACGCCGCCGGGACATTGTTGAACGGTAGCAAGCATATCCGTCTTCGGGGCTACGATATCAACCATCACAGCGGCGTATCGGCGTTTTCGGAATACGCGGTCGTGTCGGCGCACTCGGTCGTCAAGATCACCAAAGACGTGGACGTCACCATGGCGGCCTTGTTCGGATGCGCCGTGATGACAGGCGTCGGTGCCGTCGTAAATACATGTGGCGTGAAGCCGGGGCAGTCGGTCGCCGTCATCGGCCTGGGAGGCGTGGGGTTGTCGGCCGTCCTCGGAGCGGTGGCTAGCGGGGCAAGCGAGATCGTCGCCATCGATTTGATGCCGGAGAAGCTTGAGTTGGCTAAGGCGCTGGGCGCGACGCGTACCTTCCTGGCAACCACGCCGGATGTCATCGGCGAGGTCAAGGAAGCGACCCGCGGGGGAGTGGACTACGCCATCGAGATGGCAGGGTCGAGCAAAGCGTTCGAAACCGCGTATGGCATTACGCGGCGCGGCGGCACGACGGCCACAGCGGGTCTGGCGAACGTGAACACCAAATTCGAGATCTCGCCGCTTCCTCTTGTCGGGGAAGAACGCGTCATCAAAGGCAGCTACATGGGGTCCTGCGTACCTTCGCGCGATGTTCCCCGCTATATCGACCTGTTCCTCAAGGGTAGGTTGCCCGTGGAGAGACTGTTGTCCAGCACTGGCCCGCTTGAGGAAATCAACGAGGCCTTCGACCGGTTAGACCGTGGCGAGGTGATCCGGCATCTGCTGGTTCCTTAAGCCTGCGGAAGGAGCGAGAATTTGACCGACTGGAAAGTCCTGGCGATACATTACGGCACTGCGGTTCGGCCCGTTGGCGAACTCGGCCTGGAAGCAGGAGATCCCCACGACGCCCCGGGCAGGATCGAGTATTTCGTTTGGTTGATCCGCCATGGTGAACGTCTGATCCTGGTTGACACCGGGTTTAGCCCGCAGGAGGCTGAAAGGCGCGGGAGGACCATGTTGATCCATCCGGTCGAGGCGCTTCGCCAGCTCGGGATTTCCGCATCGTCCATTACCGACGTCGTCATCACGCATCTTCACTATGATCACGCGGGAAACCTTGCGGACTTCCCCGAAGCCCTGTTCCACTTGCAGGATCGGGAGATGGCCTACGGTACAGGACGATGCATGTGCCATGATCGTCTTCGGCGTCCCTTTGCGGTGGACGCCGTAGTCGATGCAGTCCGCCTGACGTTTTCCGGCAGGGTGTGCTTCCACGACGGGAACGGCGAGATTATGGAGGGGCTCACTATCCATCTCGTCGGCGGTCATTCTAGGGGCCTTCAGGTCGTGAGGCTGGACGATGGCAATGACGTCGTCGTTATCGCATCGGACGCACTCCATTTTCAACGCTATCTAGAGCATGACGACGTCTTTCCGCTTTTCGCCGATTACGCCGACGTACTGGAGGGATACCGAACTCTCCGTGAGCTTTCAGGACCGTCCGGAGTACTCGTTCCAGGCCACGATCCCGCAGTCCTGACGAGTTTCCCATCGCTGTCACCGGATCTCGCATTTGCAAAGGTTCTACGGTAATGGGGACGCATGGAATGTCCGGTAAGAGGCCAGGCGTGGGTGTTCTTCGTTTTCGTCAGACAATCGGGTTGTCTCATCGGGATAACCCACCATATAGTACCATGACTTGCGCGGCCGGTTCCGGCCTTGGTAAAACGGACTTTTGGATCCTATGGGTGATATGGATTTACAGATTGCACGGCAGAGTGCCACTTTGCGCACTCAGGTAGAGGATAAACTGCGGCAGGCGATATCCAGCGGCCGTTTCAAGCCGGGTCAGCGCCTCGTTGAGCGAGAACTCTGCGAGTCGATCGGTGTCGGACGAACATCAATCCGCGAGGCGCTTCGACAACTCGAGGCCGAGGGCCTCATTACCAGCTATCCGCACCGCGGCCCCGTCGTCAGCACTATCACTTACGAAGAAGCCGCTCAGCTTTACAGCGTCAGGGCTTTGCTCGAGAGCTATGCTGGAAAGGAATTCGCTGAAAACGGAACCGCCCAGGATATCCACACACTCAATGAGGCGGTTGCTGAGTTTGCGGAAGCCGCGGCAAACGGCGCCGGTAGCAGGCTCATCAAGGCGAAAACCGCGTTTTACGACTGCCTGATGCAAGGGAGCGGAAACGTCTTCGTCAAGCAAATGCTGACATCGCTCCACAATCGGGTGACGCTGCTGCGCATGACGTCGATGACGCAGCCGGGGCGCTTGAACCACAGTGTGGAAGAGATAAAGGAGATCGCTGCGGCCATTACCGACCGAAACGGACCGAAAGCCGCCGCAGCCTGCAAGTACCACATCGATATGGCGGCTAAGGTCGCGTTGGACTACCTGCGTAAAACCTCTGAAAACCACGGCGATTGAAGAAGCGGCATTAGCCGGTATTGACAGATTGTCTGATAATCTGCTTATTCGAAGTCATGGCGCTGCCGACGCGTGCGGCCTGGCGCTCGCTCGAACAGGGAGGTTGCTTTGGGCATTTTTAATGAATTGCGGTCCCGCATGTCGGAGGCTCTTGGGGATCAGGAATTGCCCCGGCTCACTCCGGACCTGACGATAAAGATCGCCTTCTACGTCGGCGATCAGGTGATCGCCCTCGATTTCGCTGAAGGCGGCGCGGAGATCTCGGGGGAAAGCAGTGCCCCCCAGGTGACAGTGAGGGCCACCACGGACGCCTGGGATCAGGTTCTGATGACGCCGCCGCCGGCGACCTTTCACTCCTTCACGGCGTTGCAGCTTGCAAATCCTCTCTTCGAGATCGCCGGCTCACCGCTCGACCTCGCGAAAGCACGCCCGGCTCTCGAACGGGTGTTCGAGCTCGTCGTCACGTCCCCCGAGATGACAGCGGAGCGTGCGCAACGCGACCTGCGTCAAATTCGGGGGCAGTATGCCGTCGTCAATATCGATGACGTCCCCCATGAAATATATTACGAAGAAGCAGGTGAGGGGGTGCCGGTCCTGTTTCTTCACACCGCCGGAGCAGATAGCCGCCAATTCATGCCTCAGCTGGCGGACACCGAGCTTGCGAAAAGCTACAGGCTGATCGCGGTTGACCTACCATTCCACGGTCGGTCCATGCCGCCGCTGACGTGGGACGGAGCACCCTACAAGCTCACGGCATCGCTCTACCTGAAATGGTGCACGGCCATTCTCGAACAGGTGGTTCGCGAAAAGGCGATTGTCGCGGGTGGGTCCATGGGCGCGGCAATGTCGCTGGTTCTCGCGGCGGAACGGCCGGAGCATATCCTCGGGATCGTAGCGATCGAGCCACCTTTCCGCTCCAAGGGACGACGGAACCCATACCAGCACAACGTAAACGTACACGGCTCACTTCATAACTCGGCATATGTCAGAGGGATCATGAGCCCACTGAGCCCCGCAGGGGAGCGCAGGAGGTCAAGCTGGATCTATTCGCAGGGAGCACCCGGAGTTTACCCAGGCGATCTTTCCTTCTACAGCGACGAGTTCGACGGAGCAGTGACAGCTCCCCGTATTGACCCATCACGCACCCCGGTGGCGCTGCTCTCGGGCGACTATGACTACTCAGCCACGCCGGCCGACGGTGCCAAGCTCGCCGAACTTATTCCAGGATGCCTCCACCTCGTTATGGGCGGACTAGGTCACTTTCCAATGTGCGAACACCCGAACTTCTTCCGGAGCTATCTTGTCAAAGGGCTCGATTTCGTACGGCACGCCGCTCGCTGAGCGGTTGGATTGACTCTCGTCGCCCGGTGCAGCCGCCGGGCGATCGCATGCGAAGCGGGCGGGCGCATACCGAGGCTTTGCAACTGGCGTCCCGGCGATGACACGGCCGGCATCGCAGGCGGCATCCCTCACGCGCTCCCGAGAAGTTCCGGTGTGGATTGGGAAAATTCCCGCGATATCTGGGGGAAGGATCAGGCGCGGCGATGCGACTATAAAGCGCCGTAGCGACGTCTCATCGCAGGGTCTTGATCACGCAGCTTTGCGCGTGATCTCTATCTTTTCCCACTGCGGGTCTCTGTGTTTCCGACACGTAGTACCACAGTAAAAATGCCTCCCGTGGTCAAGAAGGAGGCACCTGCTAGCACCTATGTGCTTCAGCGCACCAAGTGGTTACCGATCGACGATCCTCCGTCGACTGTGAGAATGCTTCCGGTCGCAAACCGCGAGCGGTCCGAAGCGAGAAAGAGCATCGCCTCGGCGATCTCTTCCGGGTTGCCCATCCGGTGCAAGGCTGCACGGGCGTTGAAGTCTTCCCGCAAGGCTTGTGGGTCCGCCGCTTCCGCAAAAATCTTGGTGAAATAGGGCGAGTCGATCGTCCCGGGGGCGACAGCGTTGACGCGGATCCCGTCTTTTGCGTGGTCCAGTGCCATGGCTCTCGTGAGTGCCGAGATCGCGCCTTTCGACGCCACGTAGGCCGTGCGGTTGGCGATGGCTGACACGGCGGTGTATGAGGTCGTGTTAATAATCGATCCGTTGCCCTGTTCCGCCATAATCGGAACCACGTATTTCGAGCAGAGGAAGATCCCCTTCACGTTCACCGCCATGATCCGGTCCCAGTCGGATTCGGCGATGGTGGTGACGTTTCCCGTCATTCCGAACCCCGCGTTGTTGACGAGAACGTCAATACGCCCCCATTTTTCCTTAACTGACCTGACCAACGCCTCGACTTCGGCGGAGGAAGACACATCGGCTTTTAACGCGATCGCATCCGTCCCAATTTCTCGGGCGACGTCTCGTGCTGCATCGATGTTGACGTCGACGACGCCAACCTTAGCGCCCTGGCGCGCAAACAGTTCAGCTGTTGCGCGCCCGATCCCGCTGCCAGCCCCGGTCACCACACAGACTTTCGATTCCAGATCCATAATCGTCTCCTCTTTCACTGCCCAAGAAAACATTTTCGCAGACAATCTGTCAATGACTAACAAAACGTGTTGACAGATTGTCTGCCAATCTGCTTATCTTAGGTCACGAATGACTTGGGGGAGGTAACGATGGCTGGTGCTGAAATAGCAGCGCAAGCGGCGTTCAAGACTGCTTTACGCCGGTTCACATCAACAATTTGCCTGATCACGACGGAATGGGAAGGTGCCCGTTACGGCATGGCTGCAACCGCCGTCCAGTCAGTGACGGCGGACCCTCCGACCCTCCTGGTTTGCATCAACCAATCGGCTTCGATCAGCGGCCCGCTCAAGCTGGCGGGGAAATTCGCAGTGAACATGCTGCATCTTAGCCATGCGCCTTTGGTTCCGCTGTTCAGTGGAAAACTGAAGGGAGAGGAGAGGTTCGCTCACGGTGAGTGGATCGGGGCTGGCGGAGTTCCCGTCCTCGGCGACGCCCAGGCCGCATTCGTTTGCAGCCTCAACTCCGCAGTCTCCGTTGGCACCCATGACGTCGTTCTCGGGGAAGTCATCGAGGCCCGGTTTATCGAGAATATTGCCCCGCTCCTCTACGAGGACGGGAAATTGGTTAGATCGGCAGCGCTGATCGATGCTGCCGCCTGAAACGTTTGGCCGAGCATTCGGCTTATGACATCCACCAAATGCCTTTCGGCCGATAATGAGGAGTTTGATCCGTGACTATTGCCACCGATATGAAATCGCAAGTGAATGGGCGTCCCGTCAGTGAACGGTTCGAAAAGGGTCTGCAGACCCGTCGGGAGGTTCTCGGCGGTGCATATGTGGACGCTTCGGTAAACAAGGCGACCGAGTTCAACTGGCCGATGCAGGAGCTTGTCACCGAGTATTGCTGGAACGAGATCTGGAACAGGCCCGGCCTCGACCGCCGTTCGCGCAGCCTTCTCAATCTTGGCATGATTTCCGCCCTTAACCGCCCCCACGAGTTGAAGCTGCACGTTCGCGGCGCGATCAATAACGGCCTCAGCAAGGACGAGCTTCGCGAAGTTTTCCTTCAGGTCGCGATCTATTGCGGCGTGCCCGCGGCGATCGACAGCTTCCGCGTCGCGCAGGAAGTCTTCGAGGACATGGGTATCTAATCGGTGCCCGGCTTTCGGGCCGGGAACAGACTAACTCTGTGGAGGACACTTCAATATGACGACCAGCGATGATTTCCGCGCCACCGGAAACCCGATGTTTAACGGCAACAAGCTGAAGCTTGGCGTATTCGGAACGAATTGTTCCAGCGCTTGCGCCATCACCACCGCGGAATCAACGTTCGAACCGACCTTCGAACACAATGTCGAAATTGCCAAAAAGCTCGAAGCGGCCGGCTGGGAATGCATGGTGCCGATCGCCCGGTGGCGCGGTTTCGGCGGGCCGACGAACTTCAACGGCGTGAACATGGACACGTTCACGTGGGCCGCGGCCCTGGCTGCCGTGACCACGAAGCTGCAGTTTTTCTCGACGACGCATATCCCGACCCTGAACCCGATCGTCGCGACGAAGATGGCGACGACGATCGACAACATTTCGAAGGGCCGATACGGCCTGAACCTGGTGACGGGTTGGTTTACCCCGGAAATGGAGATGTTCGGCGTTCCGATGATGGAACACGACACCCGCTACGAATATGCCACGGAATGGATGGAAATCGTCGAATCTCTGTGGACGAAGAACGGCGTCACCTTTGACGGCCAGTTCCTCAAGGTGAAAGACGCGTTCAGCGAGCCGAAGCCCTATAACAAAGAGACGGGTCGCCCGGTCCTCATCTGCGCCGGTTCGTCGGGCAAGGGCCTGCACTTCACGGCCAAGTTCTGCGACTTCAACTTCGGCTTCATGCAGGACATGGAATCGGGCGCAGCGTGGGTGAAGAAGGTGAAGGAGCTGGCTCGCGAGGAATACAAGCGCGAACTCGGAACCTTCACCGCGTGCCCGGTCGTCGTTCGCGAGACCGAAAAGGAAGCCCGGGATTACTACGACTACTACGTGAACCAGAAGGGCGATTGGGAAGCCTGCGAAAACATCTGCGAGGTTCTTCAGGTTCAGTCACAGAACCACTCGGCAGAGATGTACCAGAAGTTCAAGGAGCGCTTCATCGCTGGCTGGGGCGGCTACCCGATCGTCGGAACGCCGGAACAGGTCGCCGACAAGCTCGTCGCATTGAGCAACACGGGCGTCGACGGCGCGCTTCTCACAATGGTCGACTACAACGAAGAGCTGCCGTTCTTCAACGACCGCGTCATGCCTCTGCTGAAACAGGCTGGCCTCAGGAACTGACCGTTCCGCGGGCGGCGCAAGTCGCCCGCCACCAATCCGAAATCGAAACACTTTTAACCAATTCCGTGGCTCGACGCCAACGGCGTCAACTGCTGTAGCGGATGTACAGAGGGGAGGAGACCCTACACATGCTAAAGAAGGTTTACACCGCATTGAGCGTGATCACCGGGCTAGGCCTGATGACCACCGCCGCATTCGCGGACGGCTTAGACTCGCTACCACCGGACCAGAAGCAGCTTTACGAGCTCGTGGACCCGGCAATTCCCCTCGGTGGTACGCCGCTCAAGGATTTTGTGGCGAAGCGGCCGCCGCCATGGAAAATCGGCTACGCATCCACTTATGCAGGCAACACGTGGCGTGCCCAGATCCTCACTGAATTGAACGAGGTTCTGCTTCCGAAATACAAGGAGGCTGGACTGGTATCTGAGCTTGTCGTCACGCAGTCCGACCTGAAGGACGCGACGCAAATCCAGCAGATGCGCCAGATGGTCGACGACGGCGTCGATGCTATCATCATCTGCTGCTCGAACGTAACGGCCATCAACCAGACCATCGAATACGCGCACTCCAAGGGCGTTCCGGTGTTCTCGTTCTCGGGTTACGTGACATCGCCCTACGCGATCAATGCGACCGAAAACAACACCCAGGGCGGTTATACGGCCGCGAAATGGCTGGCCGAGGAAATCGGCGGCAAGGGCAACGTACTGACGGTTTCGGGCATCCCGGGCTTCGCATCATCCGACAGCTTCAATGTCGGTGCCAAGAAGGCGTTCGACGAGTATAAGGACATCACCGTCGTGGGCGATGTCGCCGGCAAGTGGACCGATCAGGTCGCCCAGGTCGAAGTCCAGAAATTCCTCGCGACCAACCCTACCGAAATCGCTGGTATCCTCGTCCAGTCGGCCTCGGAAAACGGTGTCGTCAACGCGGTCCAGCAGTCCGGGCGCGACATGATGCCAATCGTCCTCGGCGGCGAGGCGTCGGCGGCGTGCTACTGGCGCAATAATCCCGACTTCATCAGCCAGAGCTTCCATTTCTGGCCGCCGCGGGCTGACGCCCGACTGGTGTGGGACGTGATGATGAGGACGCTCCAAGGCCAGGGGCCGAAGATCCAGTCGATCCTGCGACCGGCTCTTCCCTACACGATCGACGATGTGAAGGAAGCAATTCCGGAAGATTGCGATCCGAACTCCACGGCGTGGATCGAGCCCAAGGGCGATGCATGGTGGCCCGCGGACGTAGCAGCACAGTACTTCGAGCGCCCGGAAGATCCGCTGGCCTGGCGGCCGAAGAAGTAATCGACGACCTCCCAAGTTGTCCCGCGACCTCCGCGCCGGCTTCATCCGTCGGCGCGGAGGACCCACGATAAGGAACCAGAAGTTGGAATTCCACAAGATACAGCGTTTGCCCCCTTACGTCTTCGAGCAGGTGAACCGTCTCAAGTCCAGCGCGCGCGCGGCCGGAGTCGACATCATCGATCTTGGAATGGGCAATCCCGATCTTCCCACGCCAAGCTGGGTTGTGGACAAGCTATGCGAAGCGGTGCAGCATCCGCGCACGCACCGCTATTCGGCTTCCAAGGGCATTATCGGGCTTCGCCGCGCCAAGGCTGCGTATTACGCCCGCCGGTTTAATGTGAAGCTTGATCCGGATACCCAGGTTGTTGCGACGCTCGGGTCCAAGGAGGGGTTTGCGAACATGGCACAGGCCATAACCGCCCCCGGGGATGTCATTCTCTGTCCGAACCCTTCCTATCCGATTCATACGTTCGGATTTCTCATGGCAGGGGGCGTGATAAGGTCGGTACCGGTCGAGCCGGATGAGACCTTCTTCCAAGCTCTCGAAATGGCGGTGCGGCATTCGGTACCGAAGCCTCTGGCGCTCATCATAAGCTACCCGTCAAACCCCACCGCTCGCGTCGCGACGCTCGATTTCTATAAGGACGTCATCGCCTTCGCGAAGAAGCACGATCTCATCGTTCTGTCGGATATCGCCTACGCTGAAATCTACTTCGACGGTCCCCCGCCGCCGTCTGTTCTCGAAGTCCCCGGCGCGATCGACGTGGCCGTCGAATTCTCCTCGATGTCGAAGACATTCTCGATGCCCGGTTGGCGCGTTGGGTTTGCGGTGGGTAACGAACGGCTCATCCGAGCGTTGACGCGCGTGAAATCGTACCTGGACTACGGAGCATTTACGCCGATACAGGTCGCCGCCGCTCATGCCCTAAACTCGGACGGGGAGGACGCCGCGCGGGCAAGAGACATCTACAGGACGCGCAGAGATACACTGGTGAAGACCTTTGCCGATGCCGGCTTCGACGTTCCAGCTCCTGCGGCGACGATGTTCGCATGGGCGAAGATACCCCCGCATTTCCGACACCTTGGCTCGCTGGAGTTTTCGAAACTCGTGCTCGAGAAGGCACAGGTCGCGATTTCGCCGGGTATCGGTTTCGGTGAGATGGGTGACGAATACGTACGGCTGGCTTTCGTGGAGAATGAAGACAGGATCCGGCAGGCCGCACGGAACTTGAAGCGGTGGCTTTCTGCAAGCGCGCGACAGCCACAACTCGATAAAGCGATGAAAGGATTTTGAAGATGCCGATCCTCGGATCTTGCCAATGTAAAGCGGTACAGTATGAAGTGTCGGAACTGGACGGCCCGATGTGGAACTGCTTCTGCCAGACGTGCAGAAAGTCCCATGCGGCCGATCATAACACTGCCGCCAAGGTGAAGAGTGAGAACTTCAAGCTGATTTCCGGCGAGGACGTCCTTCACAGCTTTGAGTCGACCCCTGGAAAACTGAGGTGGTTCTGCTCACGGTGTGGTTCGCACGTTTATGCCGAACGGCCTGCCAACCCTGAGATGAAGGTGCTGCGGGCAGGCACTTTTGACACTGATCCTGGTTCGGTTCCTATGTCCAACGTCTGGCTGTCCCACGCCAGGCCGTGGCTTGCTCACGACCCCGCGAAGGAAAACTTCGAAGAGTTCCCGTGATCTCCACGGTTGCGCGCGCCAAGGGCCGATCGACGATGAGTTCGATCTGCCCGCTTCCCCAGCGGGGAAGGCTGGATGATCGAATGGCACTTGCCGCGTTCGACGCGCGGAGGTTGGGATGTTCCGTATGCCCCAATCAAAACGGTTGCCTCTTCGGATTACCGGACACCCTCAATAGTGCTTTGGTCCTGTCCTGATCGCGATGGCTGCCACATCGCTTCAGATCGGGCGGAACTCCGCTCGAGAACCTCCGACCGACGTCAGTTGCGTGACAACATGCTTTTGGAACTTTGAGGGCGTCGAGCGACCAACCGGTTTCATCGAAATCAACCCGACATCCCGATATGGGCATGGCGGCACTATTGACAGATTATCAGACAATCTGTCATTCTGTAGTTCACTGAGCGAGTTCTCGGAGCGTTCAAAGACGGCAGTCACAATCGGCAAGAGGCCCGGGCATCGGATGTCCTGGCGCGATCTGCTGCTGCCTAAAGGGAGGATGGGCATGACGAAAGACGTCGCCGTAAGCATGACGGCCGTTGCCAAATCGTTTGGCGAAACGAAGGCATTGAAGAAATGCGATTTTGCCGCCAAGGCAGGGGAGGTGCACGCGATCGTTGGCGAGAATGGCAGCGGCAAGAGCACCATGGCAAAGATCATGTCCGGCGTTATCGCTGCCGATGCAGGATCTGTCCTGATCCTTGGCAAGTCCATCACCTCGCCAGTCGATGCCAAAGGGGTTGGTCTCGCTACGATCTTCCAGGAAGTCCTTGTCGCCGATGAAGCGAGTGTCCTCGACAACCTTTTCGTAGGAAGCGAGGACCTGTTCTCGCTTCGGAAAGCCTCCAGTGAACGTGAAAGCGCTGCGCAAAGCCTCCTCGACCGCCTGGTGGGAAAGCCTGTCGATCTCCGGCAGAACGTCGGTGATCTTCCGCTCAGCATCAAGCAATGGATCGTTATCGCCCGGGCCGTTCTGAGGAAACCCAAGGTCTTGATCCTAGACGAGTCCTCGGCGGCACTCGATCTCGACGCGACCGTCCGCCTCCACGAAGAGATCGATCGACTCCGGTCCGAGGGGTGCGCGGTAATCATCGTTACGCACCGCATCGCCGAGCTCGTCCGGATCGCCGATCGGGCGACAATACTGAGAGACGGTTTCACTGTCGGTGTCCTTGAGAAATCCGAGATCACCGAGGCCAATCTCCTGCGCATGATGACCCCTCAAGACCGCCAGATTTCCGCCGCTGCTTCAACGTCTGCACCGGGCCTGCCGGGTGATCGCAAGGAAGCTCTTTCCGTCCATGGCGCGCGCCCCCAGGAGGCATCGCAACCGTTCGACTTCGTCCTTCCGCAGGGTTCTATCGTGGGCGTCGCGGGACTGGACGGCCAGGGCCAGGACGCCTTCGTGCGACTGGTCGCAAGGATTATCTCGCCCTTCGGAGGGGAGGTCCGGATCCTGAACAGGGAAAGCACCGGTCTCGTCAAAGTCAGCACGCTCGACGACGCCGCGAACAAGGGCATTGTGTACGTATCCGGAGACCGGAAGCGGGAAGGAATTTTCCCGCAGCAGAGCATTTTCGAGAACCTCGCCATCGGTATCTATCAGAAGAACCTGGGGCCGTTCGGTGTCATCAGGCGGAAAAAGCTGAAGCAGACGTTTGCCCGGGAGGTCGAGCGGCTCCGCGTCAAGATCGGCCACCCGGACAACCGGATTACGTCCCTTTCCGGTGGTAACCAGCAGAAGGTCCTGATCGGCCGCGCCTTCGCCAATGATCCCAGAGTGATCGTTCTTAACGACCCTGCTCGGGGCGTGGACCTCAACACCAAACGCGACCTGTATCGCGAGCTTCGGCTGTTTGCCGAAGGTGGCGGCTCGGTAATCTACCTTTCGAGCGAGATCGAGGAGTTTCTTGGTTTCGCCGATCGCGTCGATGTCTTTCACAAAGGGAGCATTCATCGCTCCCTCGACGGCCCCGACATCAACGAAGAAACCATTCTCGCTGCAATGTTCGGCCGCTCGGTTGCCGACACCATGGAATTCTCCAAAGAGAGAAAGGCACACTGATGTCGCAACGTTTTGGATTTCCTGCGCTCGACAGGTCGCTGACCGTACCGTTCGTTCTTTTCGGAGTGTTGCTCGTCGCTGCAGCCTTGCTGTCGCCGCGGCTGTTCACCGCAACCGGAATAGGCGGAGCAATCATCGTCGCAGCACCTTTGATCCTCACAACGCTCGCCCTGACACCGATCGTGATGGCAGGACGCGGTTCGGTTGATCTTTCCGTTGGCCCCTTGATGGGTTTCGTGAACGTCACCCTGATCGGCTGGCTCTCGGCAAGTGGTTACACGTCGCCACTCGCGGTGGTTTGCTGGGTGGTAGCAGTCGGCGCGCTGTACCAGTTGCTGCAGGCGCTCATCATCATCTACGTCCGGGTCGCCCCCATCATCGTCACGCTTTCCAGCTTCCTCGTCCTTTCAGGCGTGAACCTCATGGTCATGTCAAGGCCCGGCGGCGTCGCGCCGGACTGGATGATGACGTGGGGAGCAGGAACCACGATCTTATCTCCGGTGCTGATTATCGTCCTGGCGGCGTTCGCTCTTTGGGCCGTTATGCGCCGGACCACCTTTTACTCCCACCTCCGCATGACAGGCGCCGACGAACGGATGGCCTACACGAGCGGAGTGAAAGTCGACACCGTACGCATCTGCGCCCATCTCCTCGGCGGCGTCTTCGTTGGCCTTGCCGCGCTCAGCTATACGGCATTGATCTCTTCGGGCGATCCTACCCAGGGAAGCAGCTACACGCTCCAGGCAGTTACCGCCCTGGTGCTCGGTGGCGCAAACCTGGCTGGCGGGAGAGGGGGGGCTTTGGGGTCGACGCTTGGTGCGCTGAACATGTTCCTCATCTCGTACCTGCTTTCCGCCTTCAGTTTCGGAAGCGTGACAGGGTTCGTGACGCAAATGGCTTTCGGCCTGATCCTCGTGGCATCGCTCCTCGTCAACGTATTCATGACGGCCCGGCGCCCGGCTTTCTAGGGAGGACTTGTAATGACTTTACTCGCAACGGAACAGACGATGAGCCAAACAGGACGATCGGTAAAACTGCAGCGCAGCATCGTGATTGGCTTTGGTCTGCTTGCCGCACTTCTCGTGCTGGGTACGATCCTTGTTCCGGGGTTCATCTCCCCCCGTAACGCGCGTTCGATATTGCTGCTTGCCGCTTTCCTGGGGCTTGCATCGTTGGGACAGACGCTATGTGCCATGGTCGGCGCGCTTGATCTCTCCATTCCCTATGTCATCGGGGGAGCGAACATTCTCTTCCCAAGCCTGTTGGTCACCGGCATGCCTGCCTGGCTGGCCGCAATAGTGGTCGTTATCCTGGGAGCAGCAATCGGGGTCGCGAACGGCTTTTTGAGCTTCAGGCTGCAGGGCCAGGCTCTCATCATGTCCCTGGGGGTCGGCTTCGCATTTGTCGGTGCGGTACAGCTGTACACCTCCATCGGTTCCGACTACGGCGGCACGGTTTTCGCGCCCGTACCGAACTGGCTCCGGAATTTCGCCGCGTTCAACGGGAAGACCTTCGGGCTTTCCCTGCCGCCGGTGGTGCTGGTTTGGCTGCTCATAACGCTTGCGACCATCTGGGCTCTGTACAACACCTGGTTTGGCCGCTCCATCTACGCGGTGGGGGGCAGCAGGACTGCAGCGGCACGGCTTGGCATTTCCGAAACCAAGGTCTGGACCAGCATTCACGGTATCAGTGGAGCGATGTCGGCACTGACGGGCGTATTGCTGCTCGGGTTTTCCGGCGGCGGATTCGTTGGCGTCGGAGATCCATATCTCTTCACCACCGTTGCGGCCGTTGTGATCGGCGGCACCTCGTTGCTTGGAGGCGCAGGCGGATACGGGGCAACCGTTCTCGGCGTACTCGTATTGACGGTAATGACGTCCCTGCTGGTTGGGCTGGGCCTGAGTTTTGCCGCGCAACAGGCGATCGTGGGTCTGCTGATCGTGCCGATGGTGGCCGTCTACGCTCGTACCCCGCATATCCGCAACCAGATCTGATCGAAAGGCCGGCAAATTGAAGATTGTCGCGATAACTGGCAATGTCTCGCGCCCCTCGAAGACGCGGGCGCTCGGGGAATACGCACTCTCGAGCGTCTCGCCCGGTCACACACGGTATCTGTTTGACCTGGTCGATGTTCTCCCGGTGTTGGGAACCACCCTGTGGCGTTCGGAGGCTCCTGTTGGACTCGCGAACGTTCTTGACGCAATCCAGTCTTCAGATGTCCTCATCGTGGGCACGCCGGTCTTCAAGTCCTCGATGACCGGCCTTCTCAAGCATCTTTTCGACCTCTTCGAAATGACAGCCCTGCAGGGGAAACCCGTGTTGATATTCGCAACGGGTAAAGCCGAAGCCCATGGTCAGCACGTCGAGGCTCACCTGCGCTCATTGATGGGCTTCTTCAAAGCCGAGGTTCGCGGTGACTTCATCTATGCGATGGACGGCGACTTTCCAGATTCGGCACCGTCTGCGGAACTCCGGGAGCGGGTCGACCGCCAACTCGCTCGCACTCTGGGCCATGTTTAGTTCAAGGAGAAGACCATGAAGTTTGCTCCCATCGAGAGCGCAGTTAAAGCAATCGCCGCCGGAGAGATGATCATCGTCGTGGACGACGAAGACCGGGAAAACGAAGGCGACATCCTGGTTGCCGCGGACAAGGTGACGAACGATCATGTTGCCTTCATGATGCGTTATGCGCGCGGCCTGATCTGCGTTCCGATGACCGGGGACCGGCTGGACGAACTGGATATCCCGCTCATGGTGGAGCGTAACTCGGATTCCATGCAGACAGCGTTCACTGTCTCAGTGGACCTGATACAAGGCGTATCGACCGGCATTTCCGCAGAAGACCGCGCCAAGACCATCAGGGCGCTCGCTGACGCATCGACGGTGCCGGAGGACCTGTCCCGGCCGGGCCACATATTCCCCCTGCGGGCAAACCCGTCCGGTGTCCTCGGCCGCCCCGGCCATACGGAAGCCGCGGTGGATTTCGCGCGGCTGGCCGGGCTCGAGCCAGCGGGTGTCATCTGCGAAATCGCCAACGACGACGGCACTATGGCGCGTCTTCCCGAGCTCAGCGAATTCGCTGAGCGGCATGGCCTCCTCATGGTGACCATCGAAGCCCTGATCGAATATTGCCGCGAGATCGATAAAAGCGGCCTTTGTGCAGATCACGCAGCCAGGGAGGCGGCGATGGCCAATGTTTCGTATCTGACAAGCAGACTTTCCCCGTGCCCTCAGACGGAGAGCGAACTCCTGCGTTGGTGGCCTCCGATACACGCGAAGGAAAGCGCGTTTGAAGGTGCCCACGGGGAGCCTCGTGACGCTAACTGACCATGGTTAGCTGCGCGATGATCGGGCATAACAAACCGTGAGCCACTTTATCGTCGCCACTGCTTTCCTGCTGAATTATCGGCCCACGCGATGTCGCTTTAGTTCCGTTTCCCTTTTCAGTCTCCGGATGGTCGAGGATATGCTGGCCGCTCTTGGGATCATTGTCTCGCACCCTACGATCCGCCGGGCAGAGAATTTGGTCGTTCGCCAACGACAAGCTTCAATCCTACAACACCGAACGAGACATCACGCCGGCTGTCGCGCATCGGCATCACAAGGGCTTGAACAATCGAGCGGAGAATTCGCACCAGCCAATCCGACGGCAACAGCGGATCAAGTAGCCTTTCAGGTCACAACGACTCTTGCGGCGCTTCGTCTCCATCCATGACCCGATTGCTAACATGTTCCACATCCCCCCATCACCTCACCGCGAGCCATGTCGCGAACTGGGGGCAGCAGCGATGAACCTATGGGCGCAAATCGTTTGCGCATGGCTGACAAAATAGCCCCGCGTCACGGGCTCGACCCTTTGCCGTTGAGTTCACGATGCCCCGTCGAAACCACGGCGAGGGCTGGCCTCGCCAGTCAATTGCCCCGTCCATGCGTCACGGAATATGATGTTCCACCGAGAGGGACTCGCCAGGACGTTCAGTTCTCTATGCGGATTTATTCTTTTAAATCAATCTCGTAACAAAAATCAGATAAGTTCTATTATGGAACTCAACGCCCCCGGGCAATTCCAAATAGTGTCAATTGCATGCTAAAATCCCTTTAAGTTCTGTCACAGCGAGCTATTTCGATTTTTCGAAAAGCATCGTCGAGAGTCTCCACTTCGAGCAGTAGCAAGGCATCGTTCAAGCAGCGCTCGATATCGTCCACTCTCCTGCCCTCTATTTGGGCAATCATAGGAATCGTCTTCCCTCGTGCCAGCCATCGCAAGGATGCCATCTGGAGAGGACAAAGGTTCGATATTGTCATTCTAGAACTACCATCTCGTACTCGATCGAGGCGTTAGGAATTTAGTTGATGCTCATGGACGAAGGCCAAAATTCCCTGCTTGAACTCAACTGACCACCGGCCGATCGGCTCTGGGTTGCGCTTCAGGGCGGTAGTGATGGGCAGCCGTCGCCTTGGACCGCCGGCTGTACAAGCCGGGTTCTAAGCTGAAGAATATCGTTTGCAGCCTCAACGAAGCTCTCCATCGAAGTCTTGTGCTCCGGCAGCAGTCGCTTGACCAAACGTAATTCCAAGAGCAGCTTGGTCTTGTTGTTTTCGTAGTAGAGTGGAAATTTTTTGATGTTGAGGCCTTTGATGTCGTAGGACAGGTCTGGTAGGCATTATAGCTCACTGCCGTAAAATGCTGGTTGGCGCGCGCTATGTGAATCGCATCGGCCCCATCCTCTGCGATGAAATTCACGTAGCTTTGGGAGGCGCCCCGGTGCTTGAGTGAATCAAACGTCAGTCCGGCGATCCCGATCACACAAATGGGAACGACCAAAAGCAGCATTTTCGTTTTGATACTGATATGTGCCATGAACGAGATAATTGCCCACCCTTCTTCAATATGTGGTTCAGCGCGTTGCCCATGCTGCTAGACCTCCTCCTTCAGCGTCTCCTTCTGGGTAATAAGGCGCGCAGAGTGGTGGCCGGAGGCAAATGCCCAAAGCCAGCTCAGCGCAACCGCCATGCGGCTCCTTGTTCCGATCAAGAAGTAGATGTGAGCAAGGCCCCAGATCCACCAGGCGATGGAGCCCTTGAGCCGCAGCCTGCCGAAATCGATCACCGCGGAGCTTGGTCCAATGGTCGCAAGATTACCAAGATGCCTGTACTTGAAAGGAGGCGGCGCTGAGCGCTGCTTGAGGCGGGCCTTGATCACTTGGGCGACGTATTTTCCCTGCTGCTTTGCTGCGGGCGCGATACCAGGAACCAGCATTCCCTCGCCGGTCTTAACGCTAGCGGTATCGCCGACAACGAAGATGTCCGGGTGTTCGAAGACCGTAAGGTCGGGCTGCACGATAGCACGCCCCGCTCGATCCGTCTCCGCCCCCACCCACACGGCGGCCTTGGATGCCTGCACGCCCGCCGCCCATATGACCGTGCGGCTCGGGACAAACTCGTCCCCAATCGATATGCCTTCCTCGGTGCAGTCGGTCACGGGCCTTCCCGTGCGAACCTCGACGCCCATCGACGCAAGGGATCGCTCGGCGTATTGCGATAACGCCTCATGAAAAACAGGCAGAATACGCGGCCCTGCCTCTACAAGAAGAATGCGCGCCGAAGTCGTATCGATGTTTCTGAATTCCTCGACAAGCGTCCTTCGAGCCAGTTCGGCGATGATCCCGGCCATTTCGACGCCTGTCGGCCCGGCGCCGATTATCGAGAAGGTCAGCAGCCCCGCCCGCGCTTGGGGATCGGTTTCCAGCTCCGCTTTTTCGAACGCCAGGAGAAGGCGACGGCGGATCGTGGTGGCGTCTTCCAACGCCTTCAGTCCGGGCGCGAAGGGCTCCCATTCATCCCGGCCGAAATACGCGTGACGGGCCCCCGTTGCGAGAACAAGGGTATCGTAGGGAATGGCATGGCCGCCCTTGAGCGAGACGAGCCGCTTCTCGACATCGACGCCTACGACCTCGCCAAGAAGCGTCGTGACATCTTTCCTTCCACGAAATACTGCGCGAATGGGCCAGGCAATCTCGGAGGTCGCCAGGACGGTCGTGGCGACCTGATAGAGCAGCGGCTGGAACAGGTGATGATTGCGTCTGTCGATGATCGTGATCGAGAGGTTTGGACATTTGAGATCCTTGGCCAATTGGAGGCCGGCGAAACCACCTCCCACGATGACAACTCGATGCTCCATTTCGTCCTCCCGCGAGCCTTTGGAAAAAACCCGCCTCGGATCAAGCGCGTCTTTCGGTGTTGCACAATCGCAAGCTCAGTCGCTGATGCGACTGCTCACAATGATGGAAGGGGGGCTTACCAGCAACGGAAGCAACGGTTCGAGAACACGCTTGACGTTCGGAGATTCTCCGTGACGCGCGGCTGCCTCCTCGTTTGCCCAACCATCGAGAATGAAGAACGTATTCGGCTCGTCGGAGCGCTGGTAGAGATTGTAGTAGAGGCAGCCCTCTTCCTCGCGGGCAGGGCCGACAAACTCCTGGAGCAGTGTGTTGACACGGTCCCGGTTACGCGTCGATGTTTTAAACTCAACAATGAGATGCTGTTCGTCGGACTTGCTCGATGGCATGTGGGAAGCTCCTAATTGAAGACGATGACGGGCTTGATCACGCGGCCAGCTTCGGCATCGGCGATGGCCTCGTTGATTTTCTCGAACGGATACTTTGTGATCAGCTTCTGGAACGGGAATAGGCCGGCCTGGTTCAGCTCGACCAGTTGGGGAATGAAGAGCTGGGGGATCTGGTCTCCGAGAATGGCACCCTGAATTTTCCGGTTGAAGACCATGAGGTCCAGCGGGATTGGAATATCCTTGCCGAGCGCGTCGAGCCCGAGGAGGACGACATGGCCCCCTGCCCGCGTGCATTTGATCGTATTCAGGATGACGGGAATGATACCCACGGCATCGATCGCAAAATCGGCACCGCCGCCCGTCAAGGCGTGGATCTGCTCCACGACGTCTGGGTCCCTGCCGTTGATAGCATGGGTCGCGCCCAACGTCTTGGCCATCGCCAAACGCTGCTCGTTCAGGTCGATGATGATGATCTTGCTGCACCGCCGGACCTTGGCGGCCATCACCGCAGCCATGCCCACTGCTCCGGCGCCGAACACGGCAATGGTTTGTCCGATCTCCGGCTTCATGGCGTTGATGACGGTACCTGCCCCCGTTGCCATGCCGCAACCGAGCGGGGCCGCATTCGTCAGGTCGAAATCCTTGGGAAGCTGCGCGGCGTTGTTCTCAGTCGCCAGGATGTGGGTCGCGAAGGATGACTGGCCGACAAAGTTGCTGCCGATGCCGACTTCATCACAAAGCAAGGCCTTTTTGCCGTTCGGACGAAGCCCCGTCAGATTGTACTGGGTGTAGTTCTGGCAGTTCATCGGGTGAGAGCGCCGGCAATCGCCGCAGAAGCCACATGAACTCTGGCTGAGCGCAACGTGGTCGCCCACCCTTAAACCCTGGACGTCCGCCCCGATGGCTTCGACGATGCCAACACCTTCATGTCCCGGTATGACCGGGGCGGGAGGCCCAAAAATCCCATCACGGAGCAACAGGTCCGTATGGCAGATGCCCGTCGCGACCGTTCGCACAAGAATTTCATTGCCTTCGGGATCCGCCAGCTCAAGTTCACGAAACTCCAGCGGAGCTTTCGGTTTTACGGCCACAGCCGCCGTTATCTTCACCATGCTTTTCTCCTGCATTCTCCCGCGTTGACACCGGGAATGACCTGTCTGGCATCCTGTGCGGGCTAGACGCGACCGACGCGTGCGCCGTAAATGATCGCCGCAAGAGCGATGATCCCGCCCTGGACGATAAGCTTGCCGGGCTCCTGGATGCCGAACACGGTCAACATCGCAAATAGGAAACTGAAGGCGACGACCGCCACGAAAGGCCCCGCGACGCCGCCGCGGTCGACGCCGAACGTCACCCCACCGAGAATCGTCGCGGCGAGAGCGTTCATGAAGGTGTCGAAGCCGGGCTTGATCGTTCCAACGGCCAGCGCAGACACCTGAACCAGGGCGGCGATGCCCGTCAGCGTGCCCGCCAGCGTATGCGAGAAAAAAATCGTTCGAGCCAGAGGTATGCCTGTTATCTCCGCCGCCCTCGGATTGTCGCCGACAGCGCGGAAGTAGCGCCCGAGGATCAGGAAGCGGAACGCTAGTGCGACGACCACGGAAATCCCGATCCAGACGATAACGGAGTAAGACAGGCCGTAGATGTTCCCGCTCGTCAGGACGCGAAGCCAGCTTGGTGTCGAACCCGGTGCACGGCCGGAACTCATGAACTGGACGATCCCGATGAGGATCGCCGATACGCTCAGCGTCGCGATGACCGCGGAGGCGCGGACATAGGCCACGAGGGCGCCGTTGATCAGACCGACGGCAAGGCCGATGACGATCGTCATCAGGACCGTGACGAAGGGCGGGTAACTGTTGAGGAGCCCGGAGCTGGCGAGATAGATCGAAAAAGCAAACACGCCACTGACCGAGAGATCAATCGAACGCACCCGCATGACAAGAGATTGCGCCAGCACCGCGATCCCGAGCGGCGCTGACTGTTTCAGGATCACGAACCAATAGTTCGGATTGATCAGCGTCGCACTTACCGCGGGGGCCAAAGCGATCAGGATTGCGAGCACGTAATATGCCGGGGGCAAGCCGAGCACCCAGGAAAGTGTGCGCTTGGCGGTGAGAGTGCGGGATGGCGTCTCAATTTTCGCATCTGCTGTGGTCATCGAGAGGTCCATCTCTTTCAAAGTCCGATCGTTTTGCGACGCTGCGAAACGACGAGTGCCAGCAGCAGAAGGCCCTTCACGACCGACTGGAGGAATGCCGAGACGTTGGCGAGGTTCATCACGTTGTTGACGATGCCGAGGATAGCCGCGCCGGCGACAGTGCCGAGGATGCTACCGATACCGCCAGCTAGGTGAACACCCCCGAGCGCTGCTGCGGTAACGGATTCAATTCCGAAGGTGGCACCCCCCTTGGGATCGCCTGAGGCAAGGCGGCCCGCGAGGAACATCCCGGCAGCACAAGCAAATAGCGCCGACAGGATGTAGGCTTTGATGACTGTGCGCTCGACCGGGACGCCATTCATGCGGGCATTGAAATCGTTACCCCCCGAAGCGAACAGGTAAAGGCCAAACGGCCTGCGATAAAGCATCCAGGCAGCAACGACGGTGGC
This sequence comes from Rhizobium leucaenae USDA 9039, assembly GCF_000426285.1. Taxonomy (GTDB): domain Bacteria; phylum Pseudomonadota; class Alphaproteobacteria; order Rhizobiales; family Rhizobiaceae; genus Rhizobium; species Rhizobium leucaenae. Next base: position 55,376 of record NZ_AUFB01000013.1, read on the forward strand.
GGCGATCAGCCAGAGCAGCGAGTTCGGCACGGGCCCGACCGAACCCGCGACTGACGCCGACAGCCAATCAGGCACCTTCCCGCCGGGGATCGGGAGAATGATAAGCGCCAGTCCCTGGCCGATCCCCATGGTTGCCAGGGTCATGATGATCGGGTGGACGTTAAGCCTGGCTACGCCGTATCCGTTGGCCAGTCCGAATGCGATCGCAACCGCAATGCAAAGCACGACACGGACAACCTCTGGCATGTCGAGTGTCATGATCGTGGTCGTCACGCTGATGATCGAACCAACGGAAACGTCCAGGCCGCCCGTCAGGATCACAAAGGTCTGGCCGAGCGCAGAAATGACAAGAACAGTAGATTGGGCCAGCAGGTTCGACAGATTCTCCGGCGCCAGAAATTCTGGAAGCAGGATGACCGAGGCGACCACCAGCACGAATAGCGTCCCGATCGACAGCCGGATCGCACCCGCCCGGTAAGGAGTCTTCAGGAAGTTTGCGATGGTATTCATGTATCCTCCTCAATGAACAGCGGCGCGCGGATCGTGCGCGAAGTTCGAACCTAGTGCGGTTCCCAGGATGGTTTCCTCTGTGGCATCGAGCGCGGGCATCTGCCCGACGATCTTTTTGTCGTGAACGACCAGGATGTTGTCACACAGCCCGATCAGTTCGGCGTGCTCGCGCGACGAGACGATCACTGCACCGCCACGATCGGCAAAATCGCGAAGCAGCTTGTAGATTTCCGCTTTCGCGCCGACATCGACGCCCCGTGTCGGCTCCTCGATGACAAGGATATCGACCCCCGAAAGCAGCCAGCGGCACAGAAGCACCTTTTGCTGGTTTCCGCCCGAAAGTTTGCCGACGGGCGAGGCGGGGTCGGCAGCCGCAACACGGAGCGACTTTATGACATCGTGAACCCTGGAGATGGAACGCCATGCAACGCTCGCCATGTTCCGGTTCAATTGCTTGCCAAGTGCGATGTTGTCGTAGATCGGAAGCCGAAGAAACAGGCCTTCCTGCTTGCGGTCTTCAGGAATGAAACCAATGCCCGCTGAGATGGCACTCGAAAAGCCTGAGGATACGTTCACATCGATCATGCTGTCGTCGCGGCGACGCTGGACGCTCGCAGCTGCGGCGGGTTCGACCCCGACGACCGCACGCATGATTTCACGCTGCCCCTGGCCCTCCAGCCCGGCGAGCCCGATGATCTCGCCCGTGCGTACGGAAAAACCGACTGGCGGGCCATGGTCATTGAGACGAAGCCCTGCCACGACGAGCATCGGCGATCCAATGGCCTGTGCCCTCGGCGGAAAGAAACTCTGAAGTTCGCGTCCAACCATGGTTGCCACGAGCGTTTGGAGATTAAAGTCTTCTGCCCTGGCTGTCTTTACCCAAGCCCCGTCCTTCATGACGGTGATGGTGTCGCACAGTTCGAACACCTCGTTCATCCGATGCGAGATGTAGACGACAGCCTTGTTTTGCGCCTTCAGATCGCGGATGACCTTGAAGAGATGAGCGACGTCCGTTGAGTTTAGTGCCGCGGTCGGTTCATCGAAAATGAAGACATCGGCATTGGATGTCAGGCCTTTGGCGATTTCCACTGCCTGCTGCTGGGCAACCGTCAGCGTTTCCACAATCGCCGTCGCGTCCAGTTGAGGGAAAACGTCGGCAAGCAGCTTGCGGGATCGCTCGACGACCTCGGCGGTGTCTATCGACCCATCGGCACGCCGCGGTTCGTGTCCAAGAAACATGTTTTCGGCGACCGTGAGATTGGGGATCAGGGTGAACTCCTGAAACACTGTCGACACCCCGGCGAGACGCGCTTCCTTGGGGGACCGGAAGGTCACCTCTTCTCCTCGCAGACGGATGCGTCCAGCGGTCTGTTGATAGACGCCGGCCAGAATTCGCATCAGCGTGGATTTTCCCGCCCCGTTCTCGCCCATCAACGCGTGGACGGAGCCGCGTTCAAGCGAAAATTGAACATTCGACAGGACTTTGGTCGCACCAAAGGACTTGTTGATGCTGACCATCTCGACAAGCATACTCATGAACACTTCCATCTGCGAGGGTGAAGAGGGCGCGCTTGTCCGCGCCCTCAATGCGTCAGGCCTTGAAGTACTCGAGGAGCTTCTCATTCGGCATTTCTGTCGGGGCCCAGTAAGCGTCCGTGAGATCGGAGCGGTAAAACTGTGCAAGATTTTCGTCGACGATCGGCTTGGGCCGGTTGGTCCAGTTGCGCTGGATCGGCTTGCCTTCGAGAAGCGCGAAGGACGCACGCAGGGCTGCCGTCGAAAGAGCCGGAGGGCAAATGGGCCCGATCGAAGAGAGCTTTTCATCATTCCAACGACGCATCCATCCGTTCAGGGCTTCTCCCGTGATCGGTGGAATGGTGGAAGCCCCGGCTTCCTGCAGCGCGTCCAGGACCCCGAGCGACATATTTGCGCCGTCAGTCCAGACCCCGGCGACATCGGGATCAGAGAGATAGAGGCTTTCGGCGATCTTCTTTGAGTCCTCGTAGGACCAGCTGCCGTGCTGGGTTGAGGTGATTTGGAGACCGGACTTGCTGAAGACTTCCATCGCCCCGGCGTAACGATCAGCATCGATCGGATGCCCGGCGACGCCGCGCAGCACCCACACTTTTCCCTTGTTGCCTAGTTTGTCGACCAGGAACTGAGCCATCACCCGACCGAAGTAGAAGTCGTCGCCCTGGACCTGCACCGTGAAATCCTCGGTGTCGACGCGACCGAGATAGACGACCGTCGGAATGCCGGCGGCCTTTGCCTTCCTGATGCCTTCCACGGCCGAGCCTGTTGTAAGCGGCGCAATGATGATTGCATCGACTTTTTGTGCGATCAGATCTTCGATGTCGGCGACCTGTTTTGAGGCGTTGAGGTCGGCGCTTCGGAATTGATAGTCTGCGACACGGGCCTTGTTCCTGCTAATCTCGTATTCGGCTTCGAACGCGGTCTGATAGGTGTGCGTTGAACCGGCCAGGCCATAGTGGCTGTGACCGATCTTCCAGGGACCTGCCTTGGCGAACTTACCAGCTTCGACGACGGGGTTTTCCCCTTCGGACGGCCAAGTGTCGGGCAGCAGGGCGATAGTATCGTCTGCCCGCAGGATGCCCGGTATTCCGAACGCGCCCGCTGCAATCAAGGCACTGCCCGTCTGCAGGAATGTACGTCTTTTCATCAGAATTCTCCTCCTCTTGCCACCCAACGCGGCCATTTTGTCTGCGACCTGGAGCGCCGTTATCTTCCAGCCATCGCCGAATTCTCCCCAAACGGCAGATCGCATCATTATGAATAAGCAGACAATCTGTCAATAAAGTATCTTGAATTTCGGATTTTCGACGTGTCGTCTGTGTTATCACGCTGATTTAGTTGTTCTTTTATTGCGGCTCGGTTCGATATAGCAATAAGACAAAGCAACCGTCCGTCACCTCACCCCACGAGCGCGCAACAGGGAACACAGCAGACCGCGCCTCGCCGGCGAGGTTCATGAAAAGGAAGTTTGGCGCCATTATCGCTACCATTGCCCGGAAAATGAGGCTGCGAGGCGCAGGAAATACGGGCGCTACCGTCAGCCGGAGCGTTCGATGAACGTCACGTCAGACTCAGTCAATCTGTCAAGCAAATTCCAGTTCAGCCAACAATTCGGGCCAAGATCTAGATCGGCCGCATACCCTGAGGAAGCAATTGATATTACATCGCTTTGTTTCTTTACATGTCCGTGTAGCGCGTTGGCATTGGCCTCAGCGAGCATTTTCGTTCACTGAAGATAATTGACTGATTGTCTGCTAACGCCTACAAGTGTCACCCACCGGCCGAGCGCGCACTTAAGGAGTCATTTTATGAAAGAAGCATACGCTGCAATTTCGCGCGAAAAGGCAAAGCCTCTTGTTCTGGAGTGCATCGGGATCGATCAACCTCGCCCCGACGAAATCCTCGTCCGGATCGTGGCGAGCGGTGTCTGCCACACCGACATGGTTGTTCGCGACCAAGGATATGACGTACCGCAGCCCGTGGTTCTCGGCCATGAAGGCTCCGGCGTCGTGGAAGTGGTCGGGGCCGATGTAAAAGGGCTTTCGCCCGGTGACCACGTGGCTCTAAGCTACGCATATTGCGGGAAATGCGAAAAGTGCCGGGGAGGCACGCCTTATTATTGTGAAGACTTTTTCGGCAGAAATTTCCGTGGCACCCGGCCGGATGGCAGTTGCCCGCTACATGATTCACACGGTACCCAGATCAGCGGGTGCTTCTTCGAGCAGTCTTCTTTCGCCACCTACGCCATCGCCAGCGAGCGCAATGCGGTCAAGGTTTCCAAAGATGTTCCGCTCGAACTCATGGGACCGCTGGGCTGCGGGCTGCAAACGGGCGCCGGAGCGGTTCTCAACTGCCTCAAGCCCCAACCGGGATCTTCCATTGCAGTGTTCGGCGCGGGTGCGGTCGGCATGGCAGCCGTAATGGCGGCGAAGATCGCCGGATGCTCGACCATCATCGTGATCGACCTTAACGATGAACGTCTCGAACTGGCGATTGAACTGGGTGCAACCCACATCATAAACGCCCGCAATGGGGATAGCGTCAAGGCAATCAGGGAAATCATTCCCGAAGGCGCAGACTTCAGTCTCGAATGCACGAGCTCGCCGAAGGTGTTTCGCCAAGCGGTCGATTGCCTCGGCACCCCAGGAACCTGTGGACTGGTCGGATCGTCCGCGCTCGGAACGGAAGGGATCGTCGATATCGGCAACTTTCTGTTCGGCCGTACGCTCGTCGGTGTGGTCGAAGGCCAGAGCATTCCCTCCAAATTCATACCCGAGCTCATCGAATACTGGCAGCAGGGACGGTTCCCGTTCGACAAGCTCGTCCAGTTCTACGATCTCAACCAGATCAACGAGGCAATGGCCGATTCCGAGAGCGGCAAGGTCATCAAGCCGATCCTGCGCATGAAGCACTAAGCTCCCGTCACGAACATTGTCCAGAAGTCAGCCTCCCAAGGCAACGTCCGGCGGGGCCGTGGTCGTCACGGTCTCGCCCGGACACTCTGGAACGCAGGTGTGAGGCGCAACACCGTTTCATCATTGCAACGCGACCAAGTCGCGGTAACGATAGTGAGCTCTTCCAGGTCAAAATATTAGTCTGCGACGGCGCAGTTTCTCGGCGATCTGTGACCGCCGCATCAGGGCCTTGCGGCAGTTGACGGCCGCAAGCCATTGCAGAATCTGCAAATGTGAAGTGAGGTTCAACTGATGCTGCCCTTGAGTCATAAGAGCACTGGGGCGGGCAGGCACGAGCGTCCCGACACGTGCGCCTTGCGTCAACGTGCCACCAGGAAAATGCCAGACAACCGGTGATGATCTTGCCAGCGAGTGGCCGGTGGCGCGCTGTCCTCGTCCCGTCGAAAAATACCTACGAAACTATCGAGATGGGTCATCAGACGTTGCGTCAACGCGAGCCTTAAGCAGACAGACCCAGCACAAAGGTGAGTCTAGCGCCTGCCTCTCTCCGCACGTTCCGACGTTCCATTGCCGTTCTGCCCTCGACGTTCGCCTGGGCAGCGTGATCGGCCGGGTCCTGCTCGCGGTCGACCGCCTCTTTTTGAAGGCTGTCGGCGCGGTCTTGACCAAGAGTTTCCCCGCCTACTGCAGAATGTGTCATCGGGCCTCCGTGACCAGCTAAAACATTGCGGGTGGCGAGCCTTAAGACGCGCCACCAACCGTTGGACTACGACTGTATGCCGCCCATGCAGACGTATTTCATCGAAAGGAAGTCATCCATGCCGTATTTCGAGCCCTCGCGGCCGAACCCCGACTGCTTGACGCCGCCGAACGGTGCGACCTCCGTCGAGATCAGGCCGGTGTTGACGCCGACCATCCCGTACTCCAGGGCCTCCGTAACCTTCCAGACATTTCGAAGGTCGTTGGCGTAGAAGTAGGCAGCGAGACCGAACTCGGTGTCGTTGGCCAGTTCAATGACCTCGTCTGTCGTTTCGAACCTGAAGACCGGGGCGAGCGGCGCAAAGGTCTCCTCTCGTGCGACCTTCATTTCCTTTGTGGCTTCCGAGAGAAGCGTCGGCTGGACGAAGGTGCCACCACGCTCGTCCCTTGCGCCGCCGACAACGACCTTCGCACCCTTACCGACAGCGTCATCGATGTGGCTGTAGAGCTTCGCTACTGCATCCTCGTTGATCAGCGGACCGATGGTGGCTCCATCCTCGAACCCGTCAAGGACCTTGAGCGCGGAAACCCGCGCCGCCAGTTTTTCTATGAAGCGGTCGTAAACCCCGCTCTGGACGTAGAGACGGTTGGCGCAAACGCAGGTCTGGCCGGCATTGCGGAACTTGGACAGCATCGCTCCTTCCACGGCCTCGTCGAGGTCGGCATCGTCGAAGACGATGAAGGGAGCGTTGCCGCCGAGTTCGAGGCTGAGCTTCATGATCTTTTGTGCGCCCTGCGCCATCAGGATGCGCCCGACCTCGGTAGACCCTGTGAAGGTCAGCTTCTTGACGACGGGGTTCGAGCAGACTTCTTCACCGAACATCCGGGCGTTGTCTGTCGGCAGGACGCTGAACAGGCCGCCGGGTATTCCCGCACGCTCAGCGAGGATGGCAAGAGCAAGGGCCGACAATGGGGTTTCGGCGGCCGGCTTGAAGATGATGGCGCAGCCGGATGCCAGCGCCGGGGCGATCTTGCGGCAGACCATGGCGGAAGGAAAGTTCCAGGGCGCGATGGCCGCCACCACGCCGACGGGCTGTTTGATGACTATTAGGCGCTTGTCGGCCTGATGCCCCGGAATGGTGTCCCCGTAAACACGCTTGGCTTCTTCCCCGAACCATTCAATGTAGGAAGCGCCGTAGGCGATCTCGCCGCGTGCCTCGGCCAGAGGCTTGCCCATCTCGGACGTCAGGATGATCGCGAGGTCCTCGGTGTTGGCCGTGACGAGGTCGAAGAACTTCCGCATGACGCCGGCACGTTCCTTGCCCGATCGTGCGGCCCACTTTTTCTGGGCGAGTTTGGCGACGTCGATGGCTTCGCGGACGTCCTGGAGTCCTGCGCTCGGGAGACTCGCAATCACGTCCCCAGTCGAGGGATTGTGGACCTGGATCGTCTTGCCGCTCGCGCCCTCTTTTCGCCAGTCGCCTCCTACCAGCATTTCCTCGCGTACCAGGGAGGGGTCTTTCAGGCGATCCAGTAGAGCGGTGGAGATAGCCATTGATATTCCTTTCGATGCAACGTTCAAATCTGATTACGGATGTGTGGTGAGCGGGCGTAGATCGCGACCATGGGGACGATCAGCAGCCCTACGACGGCCTGTTGTGCCGGGAAACTGAGCCCCAGGCCGACGAGAAGCGAGGTCAGGACAGTAAGCACGAGGACGCCGAGGACGGTCGCTCCATACCCGCCGGCACCACCTAGAAGAGATGTTCCGCCGATAACGACCGCCGCCACGGTGGTGAACAGATAGGGATCACCGACCCCGACGAAACCGCCGCCGGAGAAACCGAGGAGCAGCATTCCGGTGAGTGCCGACATCGCCCCGCTGACGCTGTGGATCACTGTCCAGATCTTGAATTCCGAGATTCCGAGGCGGGCGGCGGCCGTGCGGCTCCCGCCAACAGCATAGAGGCTCCGGCCAAACCAGGTGTTGTGCATTATCCAGCCCAGGGCGACGGCGATGAAAGCCCATATGACGATAACCGGTGGAAACGGCAGACCGAAGAACTTGCCGTTGAACGCCGAAAGGTTGCGAAGCCATCCGGGGACGGGCGCAAAGACGGTACCGCCGAACTGCGATCCGAGCGAGGTGTAGATCTGGACCGCCCCGACGGCCGCGAAACCCAGGCCGAGCGACATGATCAGCGCCTGACCCTGCAGCCGGAAGCTGAGGGCGCCGTTGCAAGCCCCGACCAAAGTGCCAAGGACGAGCACGACGATCATGGCGACGGGCGCCGGAAGACCCGCCACCATGAGGCTTGGAAGCAGGATATTGGCGCCACCGATGATGTATGGGATGGAAAGATCCAGCGCTCCAACGAGCGCGCAGAGCGTCTGCCCGACAGACGCCAGCCCCAGGAAGGCGGCGAGCAGGAGGATCGATCGCGCGTTCTGCGGCGACACGAAGCCCGGCACGAGCAGCGCTCCAAGAATGAGCAGACATGCAAGGAGACAAAAGCCGATCGAAATACTCTTGTGCTTGCGCAAAGGGCTGGCGCCACGGGCCGCGCCGATTTCTGTGTTCAAGACAGTGGAGATCATTTCCTTACTCCCTCACGCGACAGTGCGGCGGCTGATGACGAAGACGTTCACGAGAAGTGATCCAACGAGGATCAGGCCAAAGGCCATTTGCGTAACGAAGCCCGAAACCGTACCGAAGTTGAAAGTGGACAGAAGATACGAGATGAGGAACATGTTGATCGCGCCGAGCGTCGAGCCGAGCGCACCGCCGCGCCCCCCGGAGAGACTGGCGCCGCCAAGGACCAGCGCCGTGACCGCTTGCAGCGTGTAGGTGCTGCCCTGGGTCGGGTCGCCGGATGAGATCAGCGCGGTGTAGCTCAATGCGGCGAGCCCGGCAAAAACGCCGCCGACCATATGGGCGATGATGCGCACGACGTCGACCTGCACACCACTGGTATAGGCCATCCGCTCGTCAGCGCCTGTCATCCGCAGGTTGCGGTAAAACATCGTGCCCCTCAGGACGCCCCAGATTGCGAAAGCGCCGAGCAGAAGCAACAGGACAGGCGAAAATACGCTCGTTCCCGCGCCCCAGCTTAGCATCCAGTCTGGAGCGACACCGCCGGGACGCGACATGACCATCAGGTTGACGCCCGACAGAACGAGGAAACCGGAGAGCGTGACGATGATGGGCGCGACGCGCACGTAGATGATCACGAGCGCTTGCACCAACTGGAACGCCGCTCCCAATCCCACCGCCCAGGCAATGATGGCCACAGGGTGCGTGATGCCGTTGCCGACCAGCCACGTAATGAGCGTGACGTTGACGAAGCCCATCAGCGGTCCGACGGAAAGGTCCACGGCTCCGCGGCCCGCCATGACGATCGGTGTTATCGCGAGCGCGGTGAGGATCAGCGGCGTTGCAACCAGAATGGCTCCGGCCAGACCATTGTTCGTGAACAGACCTTGGCCACGGAAGGCGACGGCGCAAAGGAGGACAAGGAAAAGCCCGGCCGGAACGTACAGCGAGCGGTCCTGCGTGACTTGACGGAAAGCGGTTGCAGACATCATGCGGTCCTTTCCAGATCGAAATCAACGGAAGCGTCCCGGGCTTTCCCGAACATAGCGGCGAGGATTGGTGCCTCGGCGATTTCCTCGCCGGTCAGGGATCGAAACAACGTTCCCCCGAAGAACACGTCGACGCGATCGGCAAACCCGATGAACTCCTCGATCTCAGTCGACAGGTAGATGACACTGCCGCCTTTTTCAGCAAACAGGCGGAGTTCGCGGTAGAGGTCGCGCTTGGTGCCGAGATCGACGCCGCGGGCGGGGTCATTCAGGAGGATGACTTGGGGATCGTTTGCGAAGGCGCGCCCGATGAGCACCTTCTGTTGGTTGCCACCCGACAGTGAGGTGATCCTGTTCGACGGGCTGCCGATCTTGATGCGCAGACGATCCACTTCGCGCTTGAACATCGGTTTCAGCGTGGGCTTGCGGATCACACCCAGGGGGCCGAGCTTCTTCCTGTAGACACCGATGGCGAGATTTTCGAAGATGCTTTGTTGCGGGAAAATACCCTCGCGCTTGCGGTCCCCGGAGACGTAGGAAACACCGAGGTTTGCAGCATCGTCGAGCGATCGCAGCGGGACCATCTTGTCCGTATCCACCGAGCGGACCTTCACCTCGCCACCGAACGGCTGGATGATGCCCGCCAAGGCGCGGATAAAAGCGTCCTGCCCCTGCCCATCAAGCCCGGCCACGCCGACGATGCTCCCCTTGGGAAGGTCGAAATCGAACAGGCGCGCCGACCGGTGCGCGGCGAGACCAGTCGCAGTTAGTATTAGAGGGGCCGAGAGCGGCTTCTTTCGGGAGGCGTATTCTGTCGCATCGCTGGCGCGCCGATCTGCCGGCGTCATCATGGACAGCAGGTTTTCCTCGGTGATCTCGTCCTTTCCGAGCGTACCGACAGTTATCCCATCACGCAGGATCGTCGCACGGTCGGCGATACGCACGAGTTCGGCGATCCGGTGGGTGACGATGAGGATCGTCGCGCCCTCGGCACGAAGGCGGTCGATTTCCGCATGGAGCCGGAGGGTCGAGTCGAGGTCGAGCGCGGCCGAAGATTCGTCGAGAATCAGCACCTGCGGCTTGCGAAGGATAGCCCGGGCGATGACGATCCACTGTTTGATGCTGAGTGGGAGGCTGCCTGCCAGCTGATCGAGGTCTACGGATTTTCCGACGAGCCGCGCCACGATTTCAGCCGCTTCTGTCCGCCGATCGCCGGTCGACTGCGAACGAAAGACACCGTCACGACCGACATAGAGGTTCTCGAACACGCTGGCCTCGTCGGCAACCAGTACTTCCTGGAAGATGGTGGTCAGGCCGACCCGCTTGGCGTCGACGGGCGAGGCAACCTTTTCACCCAGGATCGTGACCTTGCCTGCGTCCGGGTGCAAAACGCCCGACATGATCTTGGCCATCGTGCTCTTGCCGCTGCCGTTCTCGCCGACGATGGCGTGCACCTCTCCGGCGCGGGCCTCGAAGTCGCACTTCTTGAGTGCCCTCGTCTCCCCGAACGCCTTGGCGACATCTATCATTCTGACTGTTATCTCGCTGTCCATCGCAGACCTCCCACCCGCAACGTCCGCCAAGGCGGCTTTTACGATCATCCAAGGTCCCGCCCGGCGGTTAAGCCACCGGGCGGATCCGGCTTACTGGGCTACCGGCTTCCAGGGATCGGCAGGACGCTCGAAGTACTGGTCGGCAATCGCACTTGGGAACCATCCGTCCGCCTTCGGTTCGACGAAATCAGTCGAGTTCAAATCGCAATCCTCGGGGATCGCGGCGCGAACGTCATCGATTGTGAACGGCAGGACTGGGCGCAGGAAGGACTGCACCTTTGGCCCCTGCCCTTCGAGCGTGCGAAGCATGATCTCCCACATCTGCTGCATCTCGCGGCGCGGCGGCCAGATATGGAAGCCGGCATCGATCCATTCCGGATTCTGGCGCCAGTAACATGCCGCCGAAGCCTCGCCGCCCAGCGTAATCGGCACCATGTCGCGGCCCGACTGGAGCATGGCGTTCAACACGCCGTTCTCCTGCGCGCCCTGTGTCAGAATACCGTCAATCTGGATGGGGTTCGTCGCCAAAAATTTCTGCACCTCGACCTGTGCTACCTGGTCGGTCCACTTGCCAGCCACTTCGCCGACAATCTTGATGTCGGGATACTTTGCCAGCGCGTCTTTGGCGGCCTTGTCGAAGCTGTCGGATGAGGCGAAGCCAGGGATGCCCGACACGAGAAGCACGTTGCCTTTCTTGCCGATCTTGTCTGCGAGCCAGATCGCCATCTCGCCGCCGCCCTGCGCGTGATTGGCAGCGCCGTTGATCGCGTAAGGCGACGTCACGTATCCCGAAAACGAGAAGACAGGAACGCCTGCCTTATAGGCGTACTCGATCGTCTGATTGAGAGCGGTGACGTTCGAGCAGCAGATGATGATGGCATCAACACCATCATCAACCATCTGGCGCATCTGCTGAATCTGGACGGCGTCCTTGAGGTCGGACTGAGTGACCACGACTTCAGATACGAGCCCCGCTTTTTTGGAGCGCGGCAAGAGGTCATTCATGACGGCATCGAGGGCCGCTGCGCGCCACGTATTGCCGGCATAGCTACTGGCGTAGCCGATCTTCCAGGGCGGTCCCTTCTTCGGTTTGAAGTCCTTGTAGGCACTCGCTCCGAGCGGAACCTGCGGGTCGACGACCTCGTAGATTTTCTTCTCGTTGGCGGGGAGCTGGTCGACGCCGTCAGCCCAGGCCGTGGTCGTCAGGGCGCTGACCGCGATCAGCGCCCCCATGGTTCCGGTTAAACTCCGTCTCATTGGATGCTCCTCCCAAGAGATTGTTTCAGGCGACTTTCGCCCTGGTTGCGGATGCCTGCCGGATTTCCTCGAGGATCGGCAGCAGGTATTTTCTGAACTCGGTGTAGTCTTCGGTGACCGGGAAATGACCGAGCTTCTCCATCGTCCAGAACTTGCTGCCCTTGACGAGATCGGCGGCGATCTTGGTGTCGGCCGGGGAGGTATTCGGATCGTATTCGCCCGTCAGGAAGTACAGCATGCACTTCGACGTATCGATCTTGCTCGCCTCTTCGGGTGAGACATTGTGGTCGTAGTAGTAGTAATAGAGGTCACCTGCGAAGACGCCCGGACCGCCGCAGCTATATTCCCACTGGATTTCGCGGACATTGGCTTCTGGTGAGTAGGGCGAGATATTGAGCATCATGGCCGCGCCGATGGAGGTGCGGTTCACGTTTGGGTTGTCGAATTCTTTCCTAATGCCTGCCATGCCGACATCGACATATTCGGCAGCCGAGCGCAGTGCCCCTTCGACGGAGATAGTAGCGCGGAAGTTGTCGGGGTAATTCGACGCCAGATCGATAGCAAGATGTCCGCCCATCGAGCTACCCATATAAACGGGGCGGTCCAGACCAAGGGCCTTAGAGAGTTCCAGTTGGAAATCCATCATGAACTTCTTGGTCATGTTGTACTCTTTCTCCCACCAGCGAACGCCGTGTGGAGGAAGAGACTTCCCGTGATAGGGCAAGTCGAACGCGATAACGCGGAAGTTCTTGGTCACGTCTTCGTCGCAGAGCGTGTGGCGGTACTGGCGGCCGTCGGAGCCCGCCGTGTGACCGACAAGCAAGGGAATGCCCTCTCCGGCTTCCTCGTAATAGACGCGATATTCGATGCCTTCGATCGTCAGGTAGACGTAACGGCCCGTGATTGGATCATGTCTGGTCATGCTGCTACTCCTTCCGGGCGGGCTTCGCGCATCAGGCTCGTCATGCGATTGAGCGCAGGGAGATACGCGAAGGTTTCGTTATTGTTGCTAAGGAACAGACCGTGTTTGATGTTTGACGACTGCAGGCACTGATAAAACGGCCGCGGCTTCTTCTGGAGAAGCGCGTCCCACTGTTCACCCGTGCCCCGGATGACGATCTTGCACTTCTCGTCGTCGTAGGCGGCTTCTTCGACCTTCACCATCTTGCCGTCTTCGAAGTGGAGTGCGACGCTGCGGCTCGGAAAATCGCATTTGATAATGCCGTTGAGATAACGGGTTTCGCGCTTGAACTCGAAGTCCTCCAGCGCCAGTTTTTTGAACTTCTCGAGATCGATGGCCAAGTTCGGCTCCTCCCTGGTTAAAACGGCGCGGCCGATCCACGCCTTTCAAAATTTTCCGCCACGCCCAGCGGCGGCGGCTTCAGATGCCCATTTCGTTGAAGACCTCCTGGGCGTTTCGGAAGCTGTCGATGCCCGCCGGTACGCCGGCGTAGATCGCGACCTGCAGGAAAATCTCCTGGATTTCCTCCTTGGTGAGGCCGTTGTTGATCGCGCCGCGCACGTGGCCCTTGAGCTCATGCGGACGATTGAGGACAGAGATCATGCCAAGGTTCAGAATGGACCGCGCGCGCCTGTCGAGGCCTGGTCGATTCCAGATCTCGTTCCAGCAATACTCAGTGACGAGCTGCTGCATAGGCCAGGTGAAGTCGGTCGCCTTACCGAGTGCTGCGTCGACATAGGCATCGCCCATGACTTCACGACGCGTCGCCAGCCCTTGAGCGAACTGTTTCGAAGGGACAGGCCGCTCCTTGCCGTGTGTTTTCACTTTCGTTTCTTTCGTGGCGGTCATTCGACAACGCTCCTAGCTTTACTGTCTACGACAAGATCAACTGATTATCAGACAATCTGTCTGTTTCGCCCGAGTTCGCGAGTTTCCGAGGCTAATTGTGATCTTCGACGTATCGGATAATACGGGTGTGGTCCTCGGATGGGCCTAGCGCCTTCTGTGCAGCATCCCAGGCGTCTGCCGTGCTGGCGAGAGCATCGAGGCGAAGACCAAGCGTCTTGGCGAGATCGGCGGCGATGCGGATATCCTTGGCCATCAGGCCAATGGCAAATCCCGACCCGAACGTCTCAGAGAGGATGAACTGCTTCATCTTCACTTCGGTGGCGTTGTTCTTTCCAGACGACGAGTTGAGAATATCGACGATCGTCGCCGGCTCCAGGCCGAAGGCGCGTCCAAGAAGGACACCCTCGATCGCCGCCAGCACACCTGCACCGGATACGAAGTTGTTAATCGCTTTCATCGCGTGACCCGAGCCAACTGGCCCCGTCCGGAACACCTGTTGTCCCACTGCCTTCAGCAGCGGCTCGGCCTCCTCGATATCAGCATCCTCCCCACCGGCCATGATTGTCAAGGTGCCAGAAACGGCGCGCTTGACGCCTCCGGAGACCGGGGCGTCAACCAGCCGAAGGCCACGAGAAGCAAGTTCGAGACCGAGTTCCCTTGTGTCGTTTGGAGCAGACGAACTCATGTCTATGACGACGGCATTCTGCTTCAGGCCGCCACAGGCGTTTTCGCCCAGCAGCGCCTCGCGCACGATCTTGCCGTTCGGAAGCATGGTGATCACGAAACTGGCCCCGACCATGGCGTCAGAAATCGTTTCGGCGGCTCGCCCGCCCGCATCAGCGAGCTTTATCCTGGCATCTTTCGAGAGGTCGAAACCGACGACATCGAAGCCCGCCGAAATGAGATGTTGAGCCATAGGTTGGCCCATCGCGCCCAGCCCTATAAAGGCCACGCGCGTTGCGTTGAGTGTCGATGACATTTTTTCCTCCGGACGCGTGCGAGCAATGAAACCCGCCTTCCTTCAGAGAGGATTAAAAAGATTATCAGACAATCTGTCAATCGAAATTTTAAGTTTCTGGCGCTGCGTTCTTCCGGAGGTATTCAAGTGCGACCTTGGCAGCCTGGTCGATATGGAATTTGCAGGCCGCCGCCGCCAACGGCCCGTTGCGATTCTGGATTGCGTTCGCAATATCCCTAATTTCGGCAATGCTGTGCGCAAGCCGTCCCGGTTGCGTCATGGTTGTCATTCGAAGGAGATTTATCCGATTATGCAGAGCTGTCAGCATTTGCCTTACGAACACGTTTTTGCTGCCGTCCATCAAACAGTTGTAAAACGCGTTTTTCGCATCTATGAGGCGCGCACCGACGCCACTTTCGGCAGCGGCTTCGAATTCGACCACCGCGGCTAGAAGTGTCGCTATGTCGGCGGCAGTGCCATGCTCAGCGAACTGCTGGCCCGCGAATCCTTCAAGAAGAGCCCGAACGGTATAGAGTTGCTGCGCTTCCTCGTAGGTGATCGTACTGACGACCGGTCCCTTATGGGGATAGCTTGTGATAATGCCTTCAGCTTCGAGCTGTCGCATTGCCTCGCGAACCGAGGTCCTGCCGACGCCCAGCATTTCGCAAAGTTCTCGCTCTACCAGTCGCTGGCCGGGCTTAAATCGCCCACTGGCTATCGCCTGACGGAGAGTCTCCTCAACTTTTACGCGCAACGTCGCACTTTGTCTGGATATCTGTAGGTCCGTCTGCATCGCCCGCCAACACCTGAAATCGGCTCACGCCGCGCTAAATCATTCTCTACATATGGAGGCATTCGCTCTTAATATCAATCCAGATTGTCTGAGAGCTGCGAGCCTCAATTGATCTCTTCGCGACAGCTTTGCCTGCTCGTCGTGTCTGACAGCCATAGACTTGCGGGCTCTTAAGTCGCGGATAGCGCCGCCCGGAGCGCGATCTGACACGGTCCTACAGCTATGGCCTTGAAGTCGTCAGCGCATAGACTGGTGAGAAGGACAGAAGACGGCGCATATCGTGCTCGGTGGCCGCTCGCCTCGCAATCGCAAAAACTTCAAAAAATCTCGAGGCATGGCTAAGAGAAGGTTGGGCATCACGCATATTGCTGTCTCGGCGTTTTAAAGAACGCCGGACGATCTTGCTGCCCGTCAGAGGTTCGATCAGCCTCGCGCCCGCATTTCAGCCGAGGCAGTGTCTTCCAGCCATACGTTTTCCAGCCATTGCTTGAACGCGTTGACCTTTTCTGATCTGAGCCGCGAGCGGACATATGTGAGCGTGTGGCAACGAAGGTTGGGGCCTGTCATCCCGAACGGAAGGACGAGGTTACCTCTTTCCACATCCCGTTCAAGAAGCCGGTAGCTCTCCAGGCACACGCCGCGTCCTTCGACAGCGGTCGCGATCGCCATAAACGCATCGCGAAATCGAGCGCCGCGATTGACGTCAATCGCCAAGCCGTGGTCCTTCGCCCATTGTTGCCAGCTGTAAAGCGTCTGCTCCGACTTGATCAAGGTGTGGCCCACCAGATCCGATGGCTTGCGTATGGGCCGCTCGCCATTCGCCACCTCGGGAGAGCAGGCTACGACGATTGTCTCAAGGGGGAACTCCTCCGCCGCGATAGAGCCCAGTCGAGGAGCGCTGCCGTAGCAGATATCGACATCGACCGAGCCATCGGACAATTTTGCAGGATCCGATGTAGACAGAAGCCTGATTTCGATCGAGGGATACAATTCTTCGAACCGAGGCAATCTTGGCATAAGCCATAGCGAAGCCAGACTTGAAGCACAGCCGACGCTCAGGACGTCGACGCTGTTGCGCCGGCACACCTCATCGGTCGCCTGCTCAATCATCGAAAGCGCTTCTGAAAGATCACGGTGGTATCGCTCGCCAATCTCGGTGAGCGACACGTTCCTTCCAATGCGGTGAAAGAGTTTTTCCCCAAGGTCGTCTTCCATCAGCCTGATTTGGTGGCTGATCGCCGAGGGAGTAAGCTGCAGCTGGGCAGCAGCCTCGAGAAATGAACCCTTTCTGCCGGCTGCGACGAACGACTGTATTGCACGAATGGATGGAAGTGACGTCATCACGTTCTCGATCCATAGACATCTGATCTAAGAGCACAGCGGGTCATAGCAATGCTACCTTGCGCGCGGCACGGTGGCCAAACTCGGACCGAATACTCTCACCTGCAGCAATCCGCTTGATGTCTCCGAGAACTTGCGAGAAGTCTGCGAGGCTCGAGGTGCCAAAGCCCATATAGACCTGCTTGAACAGCTGATAGAGGGTCTCATAACGTCCGCGCGTGCTCGGATCAGGCTCAAACTTTCTGTAGCCCACGCACATGGCTGCCTGAGCGCTCTCGATTGATCCATGATCTTTGGATGCAAGAGCGGCGAATATTCCCGAACCGAGACCGGTCGGAATACCGTCGGGGACCAATATGGGCTTGCCTATAACATTGGCGTAGATCTGGTTGAGGATGTCGTTCCTTTGCGGGATACCTCCCCCATTAATGACGCGGTTGACTGGAACGCCGTGCTGCTCCATCCGCTCCAGGACAACCCGTGTGTGGAAAGCCGTACCTTCAATCGCGGCATACAGTTCGTCCTGCGCTGTATGGCCGAGATGCCAGCCAAGCGTCATTCCACCAAGGTCGGAGCGGACGAGAACCGTCCGGTCCCCGTTGTCCCAGGGGAGACGCATCAGACCGGTCTTTCCGCCTTCGATGCTTTCCAGGCCTTCAGCGAGCCTGGACACCGTCGTGCCGGCACGTCGTGCTATTGCGTCGAACAGGTCGCCTGTCGCAGACAGGCCTGCCTCAACTCCCACAAGGTCTGGATGTGCACTCCCTGGGACGACGCCGCAAACACCGGGGATTAGCTTCACACGTTCACTAACGGCAATGATACAGGTCGACGTACCGATCACATTGACGACGTCCCCCAGACGGCAGCCAGCGCCAATTGCATCCCAATGGGCATCAAACGCACCCGTGGGAACTGGTATCCCCGCGGTCAGGCCGAGTCGTTCGCCCCAGTATGTGCTGAGCCCACCTGCGATCGAAGCAGAGGTCTGATATGTTCCGCCAATCTTCTCGCGCACGCCGTCGAAAAGCGGATCGACGCGGGACAAGAAAGCCTGCGAGGGCAAGCCACCCCATTTCGGGTTCCACATCCACTTGTGTCCCATGGCGCAGACGCTGCGCACCATGCGAGCCGTGTCGGTCACTCCGGTGAGGACCGCGGCTGCCATGTCGCAATGTTCCACGGCGGTCCCAAAGCGCTCGCGCTGGTCGGGGTTGTGGCGCATCCAGTGGAGAAGCTTGGCAAAGCCCCACTCGTGGGAATAGGTTCCGCCGCACCATTCAATTGCTTCAATGTGCATGTCGTGCGCCATCGCCGTTATCTCTTCGGCTTCCGCTTTGGCGCGGTGGTCACACCAGAGGTAGTAGTCCCCCAAAGGCTGCATATTTTTGTCGACAGGCAACACCGAGGACCCCGTCGTGTCGACCGCAATCGCACGGATCTCCTTGGAATCTACGCCGCATTCGTCCATCACTCGATGCATCGCCAGCACAAGCGCTTCCATATGATCTACGTGGGACTGCGTTGCCAGGTCGGGATCGGAACGACGCCGCTCGAGAGGATATTCCGCGACGCAGGTTCCAAGGGAACCCTTCTCGGAATCAGCTAGCGTTACCCGCACGCTCAAGGTTCCGAAATCAACTCCTGCTACAATCGACATGATAATCCTACTTGGAACTGTCTGGCTGGCCGTAGGTCGCCGACTGGCCGTGCTTGCGTTGATAGTGGAGGTCCAGCAAAGCGTCGGAAATTTCTGGATCGTCCTGGTTCAGTTGCCGGGCGTGGAAGGCAATCTTGGCGACAGCCTCGAGCATCTCCGCGTTATGAACGGCGTCGGCTGCGTCCTTGCCCCAGGAGAAGGGGCCGTGATCGTTAACCAGGGCTGCGGGGACGGAGAGCGGCGCATTGTTTCCGAGTGCCTCGACGATGACCTTGCCCGTGTTGCGGACGTAACCGTCTATGATTTCGTCGTCGCGCAGCTTGCGAGTAACGGGGATCGTTCCGTTGAAATAGTCGGCATGGGTCGTTCCCATGGCAGGGATACCCCGGCCGGATTGGGCCCACACCGTCGCGAAGAACGAGTGCGTGTGGACCACGGCACCGATAGACTTGAAGCTTTTGTAGAGTTCCAGGTGCGTATCGAGATCAGACGATGGTCGCAGCGTGCCCTCTAAGATATTGCCATCGAGGTCGGTTACAACGATATCTGCGACCTGCATTGCCTTATAGGAAACGCCACTCGGTTTGATGGCGACAACACCCTTTGCGCGGTCGATAGCGCTGACGTTACCGAACGTCGAGATGACGAGACCGCGGTCGTAGAGCGCGGCATTTGCGTCAAGAACGGACTTGCGGAGCTCGATATATTTCATTATCGCCTCCTCAGGCCTTTTGACGGCGACTGAAACGATCGGCTGCCACGGCGATCAGTATGATCGTGCCGATGACGACTTGGTGCCAGAAGGTGTTCACGTTGAGCAGGTTGAGCGCGTTGCGGACGACCGCCATCAAAACGGCACCCACGGCAGTTCCAAACAGAGTGGCGCGTCCGCCAGACAAACCCGTTCCGCCGATTACGACGGCAGCTATGACATCCAGCTCGTACCCCTGGCCGGCTTCAGGCATGGCGGCTTCAAGGCGCGAGGTGAGCAGAATGCCCGCGAAGGCCGAGAGGACCCCGACCAGCACGTAAACGGCGATCTTGACCTTGTCCGTGGGGATGCCGACCAGCCGGGCAGCGTCCGGATTGCTGCCGATCGAGAGAACGAAACGGCCGAAACGCGTGTAATAGAGAAGGTAGAAGGCGATCGCGAAGACGATGGCGGTCAGAATGACCGGAACAGGAACACCGCCGGCATAGCTCTGGCCGATCATTCGGAAGGCGGGGTCGGAGGCTCCGACGATCGGAATACCCTGAGTGTAGACCATCACGATACCGCGGCTGATGACCATGATGGCCATTGTGGCGATAAAGTCCGTGATCCCGACCTTGGTGATCAGGATTCCGTTCACCAGTCCGATCACCGCACCGACCGCAATCCCGCCTGCGCATGCCAGAGGAACGGGATAGCCAAGCACAATCAGGTTTGCGGTCACAAGACCGCTCAGCGCGAGTGTCGAACCGACGGAGAGGTCGATGCCCCGCATCCCGATCACAAAGGTCGCTCCAAACGCGATCACGGCAATGGGGACCGCCTGACGAAGAACGTCAGTCAAGTTGCCAAAGGTGAAAAACCGCGGAGCGGCAAAGCCGAGCGCCACCAGAAGAACGACGAAGGCCAGATAAACGCCGGCATTGCCGCCGTTGAGTGCGAGCGTAAGGGGCGAGCGCGGGCGTGTAGCTGCAATATCAGCCATGGGTACCTCCCTGAAGATGATGGCCTTGCGGCGGCCTTACCGAATGAAGAGCGAGTGTTTCTTCCTTGGAGGTCGCAGCATCGACGACCGCCGAGATTCGTCCTTCGAACATGACCGCGACCCGGTGACACAATCCAAGCAGTTCCGCGTTGTCGGCGGACACCACGATGACAGCACAGCCGTCTTTCGCGGCAGCCTGGATGAGGGTGTAGACCTCGGCCTTGGCACGCACGTCGACGCCACGCGTTGGCTCCTCAAGCATGAGCACCTTTGGCTGGGTGAGCAGCCAGCGAGCAAGCATGACTTTTTGCTGGTTACCGCCGCTCAGCGATGTGATGTCGGCACCGGGGCCGTCGCATTTCACGCCGAGCTTGGCGATGTAGCCGGAGGCAATCTCGCGCTCCTTTTTCGGCATCAACGTGATTTTGCCGAGCGTTCGAAGGTTGGCGATAGAGAGGTTCCAGCCGACATTGTGTTGTGGAAAAATCCCCTCGGTTTTACGTTCGGCGGGCAAGAAGGCGACGTGTTGACGAATAGCGTCCGTCGGGTCCGAAATCGCCGCTTGCTTTCCGTCGATCAGAATCGAGCCGGTCTCATGCGGGATCTGCCCGAAGATCGCCCGCAGGAGCGCGCTCTTGCCTGATCCTTCGAGACCCGTGACGCCGAGGATTTCACCCTGGGCTACCGAGAAGGTGATGTCTTCGAAGACACCCCTTTTCGTCAAACCGCGAACGTCCAACGAGGGTTCGGACCTTGCCGGGACGCGGGGAGGAAACTGTTTTGCGAGAGAGCCGCCGATCATCGCACTGACGACCTTGTCTACGTCGAGCTCCGATACGGGCAGGTCTGCGACCGCGCTGCCATCGCGCAAGACCAACGCGCGGCTGACGATGCCGAGGAGTTCCTGGATCCGGTGAGATACATATATGAGAGCTTTACCGGCCTGCTGAAGCTTCTTGATGATGGCGAACAGCTGTTTGCGTTCGACCTCCTCGAGCGCTTCGGTCGGCTCGTCCATGATGATGATGTCGGCGTTGCTGCTAATGGCTTTGGCGATCTCGATCATCTGCCGATGCGAGAGGCTAAGCTCTCGAACTGGCCTGTCGAGAGGTACGTCCACGCCTAACTCGCCCTTCAGGATACGCGAGGCGGCTGCCCGCATGGCCGAATGGTCAAGCGGTGATGCACTTGCACGCCCGTGGCGCAGCTCCCTGCCCGCGAATATGTTTTCGGCGGCGTCAAAGTCCGGAAACAGGCTCAGCTCCTGGTAGATGATCGCGATGCCGGCCCTGGACCCGTCTTTGGGATTGTTCAGATCGACCACCTTACCTCTGACAGAAATGGTGCCTTCGTCGCGTGCATATGCACCAGAGAGGATTTTCATGAGCGTCGACTTGCCTGCGCCGTTCTCGCCGACCAGGCCGAGAACCTCGCCGGGATTGAGTACGAGCTCGATGCCATTAAGCGCCTTCGTGTTGCCGAAGCGTTTGGCAATGCCTTTCATCTCGAGCAGCGGAGCGTTTGTCATTCAGGTCGCCCTTTTTGAGTGGGCGGCCCCGCGCGAGGCGGGGCCGCGTACTGTCACATCTACTTCTGCTGGACGTAGACGTAGTCGTTCTGATCGAAGGTCTTGATGTTCTTCGCATCGTAGGTTTTGGGCGCCACGAAGATCTTCTTCGGCAGGGCGGTGCCCTTCATCACGAACTCATCCACCGCTCGAATGATGTTGCGACCTTCTTCCTTGGCCCCGGTGTCGACCGTTGCTGCAAAGTCGCCGGTGAGGATCGCGTCGTTGGCTTCCTTCATATTTTCGTAGCCGACGATTGCCACCTTGCCGTTCAGCCCCTTAGCCTTGAGAGCCTGCAGACCGCCAAGGGCCATCTCGTCGTAGAGCGCGACGAGGACTTCGATATCGGGGTTGGCGGTGAACATGTTTTCAGTCACCGACAGGCCTTGGGCACGCACCCAGCCAGCCGGCTGCTGAGCGACGATTTTGAAGTTGGGGTGCTTCGAGATGACCTCGTTGAAACCCTTCATGCGCTGGCTCGTATGCGGACCGGGCAGGCCCTCCAGGATCCCGAGCTTGACTTCCTTGTCGCCATAGGTGTCAACCAGCCATTGCGCCTGCGCACGACCACCGTCACTCTGGTCGTAGCCGATATCGCTGACATAATATGGGTTATCCGCGACGGGTGAATTGAAGAGGAAGATCGGAATGCCCGCCTCGGTGGCGCGCCGGATGGAGGGCAGCAACGCGCCTTCGTTGTATAAGGCAACGGCGATCGCATCCACACCGTCGTTAATCCAGGCTTCCATGGTCCTGATCTGGTCGTCCGTGGCAGACTGGCTGCTCGGAGCTTGCACGAAAAGCTGGATAGTGCCGTCGCCACCGCGCTTGTCGATTTCTTCTTTCACGCCAGCCAGAACACGCTGATAGTAGGTGTCCATCGCCGTCGGCAGGAAGCCGACCTTGAGCGGGCGGTTATCCTTCTTAGCGGGTTTGACTTCCTGGCCTGTGGGCTTGATGTCCTTGTCCATCAAGATGCCAGGAAACACCTTCGAATAATCCAACTGCTGTGCAAGCGCTGGGCTGAAGGAAAGCGAAGCGGTGAGCCCGAGAGCAGCGCCGAAGATTAACGTCCGTCTGAAAATTGTCACATGATCCTCCCTGGTGGTGACAAGACAAAGTTTTCCCAACCGCGGAACGGGTCCGCGGCGAAGCTTGGCAATCTGAGATTCAAATCTTCGGCTTACAGTCCCGGTGCGATCGTGAAGACCATCCGGATTGGGTTGGAGCCGTAGTTTAGGCACTGGTAGCTGATGCCGCCGGGCAGGAAGAAAGACTCGCCGTCACGGATGTGAAAGGTTTCGTCGGTATCCGCCAAATAGAAGGTCGCGGGGCCTTGCAGGACGTAGAAGACTGCGTCCCCTTCATGGCTGTCGGGCTCGCTCGCGCGCGGTCCAACGCCACCCACAGGGATAGTCAGTTCTCCGACGTGCATGTAATCGTTGCTGACGCAGAACTGGATAAGAACGGGATGATCGCGGCCGGAGACCATGTTCAGACGATCGCTTTTAGCGACCTTCACCAGGTCGCCCCTCTTGCGCGCCTGTGCGCCGTCTACCGGATAGGTTCCGAGTTTCTCAAGGCTCATCACGCTCTCCCTTCGTGCTTATAGAGGCGCGTCGGCCCGTCATAACCGGTCGGAGGGCCATTCTCGTCCCAGATACGCGGTGCGATGCAAAACAGGATAACTGCAGCCTTGTCGCTAAAGTTATAGCCGCGATGCGGAGCGCCCTTGGGGATAAGCACCGCGTCACCGGGTCCGAGCTCTTCGGTCTGCCCGGTTCCGGGGTTTAGGAGATGTACAACACCTTCGAGGACATAGTACACCTCGTCACCCGCGTGAATGTCGGCCGGGTCGAAGTTGCTTCCCGGCGCGAGCTGATAGATGCCAGTGGTCTGCTGGTCCGTGCTGGCGAGCAGGTAGTTGAGGTCGCTCGAATACGGCTTCGTCCCCGTATAGATGAACATCTTGTAGCTATCGCGCGTCAGATGGACCGGCTTCTTTTCGCTAGGCGGATGTGGGAAATTGCCGAAGTAGCTTGGCAGTTTTGGCATTTTAGTACCTTAGGTCCGGAGTTCGCGGAGCAGCGACTTGAGAAGCCGCCAGGTCGAATTGACTGTCGTGTGGTTGAGGCGCTCGCGCGTGGTGTGGACGTCGAACGCTTCCGGCCCGATCGACAGCATGTCAATGTCAGGAACCTTCTTTCGGAAAAGGCCGAGCTCGAGACTGGAGTGAGAGACTTCCACATGTGGCTGCTCACCGAACTCGCGCTCGTAAGCGGCTTTGGCGGCGTTGAGCATTCGCGAATGAGGATTGTATGGCCATTCCGGGCAATCCGCGAATGTCTCCACGCCCGCGCCGTTGCCGATGAGTTCTGATAGCTGCCGGATTTTGTCGACGATGTTGTAGCGACGGGAGCTGACGGCGCTTGGGACCGTATTGACGATTTCGATGGCCTCTTCATCGCTTGAAAGCAACGCCACGGTGTTGGAGCTCTCGACGAGGCCCTCGACCTGAAGGCTCTTGCTCTGGACGCCGTTGGGAAGCAGGTTCAGGGCATCGACCAGCGCCCGGGCGGACTGAGCCGAGAAGACGTCTGTAATTTGTCTCCTGGACTCGCTGACTGTGACCTTGAGGTTAGGATCGCTTGCTTTGTACTCAAGCGCAATCGAAGCCGCTTCCGCTTCAATTCTCTGTCTGAGATCGGCGATCCGCGAGGCATCGATCGAAATGATCGCCTCCGCCTCACCCGGGATAACGTAACGGTTCACGCCACCCTTGACTTCGGCTACGTTGGCCCCAGCATCCCGGATGGCAATCCGGAGCAGCCGTCCGAGCTGGACGATCGCGTTAGCGCGTTCAAGATGGATGTCGAATTCGGAATGACCGCTGCTCAGGCCGGAGATCCGCAACGAAAGGGCGGTCTGCCCCGAAACGCGTGGCTCCCACTGAACCGGAATCTTGAAGCGCACTGAAATATCGCCGGCGCAGCCTGCGAAAAGCGACTTGGGATCGTGCCAGTTCATGTCGAGAAGGCGCTTACCGCTAAGCTTTGTGCCGTCGAAGTGTTGCGCCCCGCCCTTGCCGACTTCTTCTTGAACCGTCAGGACGACTTCGAGCGGCGGATGCGGGATATCGTCGGATGCCAGCAACGACATTGCGAAGGCCACACCAACGGTGTTGTCCGCCCCAAGGGTTGTCCCCGTACCATGGATGAAATCGCCGATAACCTGAAGTTTGATGCCTTCGTTTTTAAAGTCGTGGTCAACACCCTCATCGCTCTCGCAGACGATGTCGGTATGCCCGTGAAGAATGACCGTCGGAGAGTTTTCGTAGCCGGGCGTTCCCGGCTTCTTAATGAGGAGATTGTAAATCTCGTCCTGGTAAACCTCGAAGCCGCGCGCCCGGGCAAAATCGGCGATGTGATCGCTAACCTGCTTCTCGTTGTAAGAACCGCGCGGGATCGCACTTAGCTCTTCGAAAAAACCAAAGAAGGTCGCCGGCTCGAGACCAGCAAGAATAGAATTATCGCGTTTATCTACAGTTTTTCCAGCGGGGAAACTCATTCGGCCCTCCTCCCAATACAGCATCTGAGCAATACTTCTTTGCTCGCCGAACATAGTCCGGCGACCTCGTAAACCGTATCGCGATCATCTTACGCGCTAAGGCGATCCAGGTTCAGATGCCCTCCACGCATCGAACCATCTCCGCTTTCAGCTCCTAATTCAAACGCAATATTTCATAAAATAGATGAGCTTTTTTCATCTGAATCTGTTATGGTATAAGCTAACGTATCCATTGACGCGGGCCCGGCAAGAATGGACTCTCACCTGCAGCGATTTGGGGCTGGCTTTGAGCCGTCACTTCAATCGTCCGAAAGCGGCGCCTTAAGGTGGTCGAGAAACGTCCGGAGCGCTGACGGCACCTGTCGGTGCGAAACATAGTATGCATGAAAACCCGGCCCAGTAGACGACCAGTCCGGCAGCACCACTTCGAGCAGACCAGCCGCGAGTTTGTCCTCGACGCGTGCGCGCAGGCAGTAAAAGAGACCGCCCCCCTCCTGCGCCATGCGGATGGATAGTTCTGAATCCCCGAGCGTGAGCAGTCCGGGAACGTCAAGCGCAACCATGCGATCGCCGTCGCCAAGTTCCCATTTGCAGACGTGGTCCGTACCGGTTCGGATCCGGATGCACTCGTGCGTCAAGAGATCTTCCGGCCGCTCGGGCCGCCCTCGTTCGTTGAGATAGGTTGGAGAACCGACCACGACCCATTCAAGTTCGGACGTCAGACGCGACGCGATCATCCCCTCGGGAACTGTTCCCCCATAACGGATGCCCGCGTCAAAACCTTCGGCGACCATATCGATAAAGCGATCCTCGACGCTGACTTCGATCTCGACATCGGGGTAGTTGCGGCGAAAACTGTGCAGTCGAGGTGCGATCAACAGCTCGGCGGCGTCACGCAGCGTGGTCACTCTCACCCTGCCCGTAGGCCCGCTCCTGAAACTATCCAGGAGATCCATCGCAGCTTGGATGCCGAGGAAATGCGGCTCCAGTTCGGCAAGCAGTACTTCGCCGGCGGCGGTGAGACTGATGCTCCTGCTTGTCCGATGAAACAGACGGACGCCGAGACGGGCCTCCAAACCCCTAATCGAGTGGCTGAGAGCGGAGCCGGAAACGCCGCGAAGCGCGGCGGCCTTTCGGAACCCCCCCGCCCGCGCGATCGCGACGAAAGTTTCAAGGTCGGCCAGATCGGCCCGCGTCGATACCATGAGTGATGGATACTCGCACTTGTACTGAATAAGATCGTCCTTGCCGACGCCGACCTTGCTTCAGGCGGCTGGCGTCTTCAATCTTAATTCAACTAACCCTGTCTTTGGTATGTGATGAGCACGGAAGCAGTCAAAAATTTGATCTTAGTTGATTCATGTTGGATCCTGGGAGCGACGACGGGAGATGGGCCGGGTCGCTGAATAATGCGAACCCCCGGGATTAGATGGTCATGCAATGATCCTCTTGTCCACAGCCACGAGAAACGGCACCGGTCGGAACGAATACCACCTCCGCGCGGGCGGCCTGGCAGTCCCGGAGGTTCAAGTTCTGAGCTTTCGAAAACGCCGGCTACCAGTCCTGCCGGGTTGGATGGACGACAATGTCGTTGATCGTGATCTCCGGGGGCTGATCTAGGGCATAGACCACGGCTTCACCCACCGACGACGGCGGAATACCCTGCTTGTTGAGCTCTCCGGCGATCTTTCTGCCCGTCTCGTCATGAACCTTATCGGCCCAGCCGGTATCGATCACGCCAGGGCTGATCATCGACACCTGGATCCCACTTCCCACGCCCACCTCCTTTCTGAGGCTTTCGGTGATACCGCGTATGAAGAACTTCGTGGCTCCGTAAACGCCTGCCGCCTCGCCGACATGAACGCCGGCGATAGAGCTCATATTCAGGATGCGGCCGGACCGGCGCTCCAACATCGACGGCAGAACGGCGGCAATCGCATGCAGATAGCCACGTAGGTTGGTATCGATCATCTTGTTCCAATCGCCGACCGCGGCATCCTTCCAATAGGAAAAGAGCATGAGGCCCGCATTGTTGACTAATATATCGACCGGGCCGTACGTCGTCGTGGCGAATGCGACGAGGGCCTTGGTACTCTCAAAATCCGTGACATCGGCAACCTTGTAGCTGGCAATACCTCCCGAACCGGCGATGTCTTCGACAATCTGACTGAGGCGTTCCTCATTGCGGCCGGCAAGGACAACGCGCGCACCTTTTTCCGCCAATCCTCTGGCGGTCGCTGCTCCAATGCCCGAGGAAGCTCCCGTGACGATTGCGACCTTGTCTTTCAGATGTGCCATGATGTGCTCCTTCACTGCGGTTGGGTCAGTTCGGCTTGCCGGGCGGCTTTAACAGGCTCTGGGGTTGTCCGGTTTTCCAACACCTGCCGCTTGGTTTTCTGGTCTCCGCCGACGACATGGTCGATGTCGTTCATGAGGGCCTCGAAGCCCTGCTTGGCGACGAGCGTCTTGTCGTTTTTCTGCTGGCCACCGAGCTTCGTATCGCCCATCCCAGCGTTCGCGTGGAAGTCGCTGTTGGTGGCGCCCGGAAGGAGTGCCGTCACCGTGACCCCGGTCGAGCGCAACTCCTCGCGCAGAGATTCCGCGAACATGTAACCGAATGCCTTCGACGGGCCGTAGACGGTTTCGTACGGCGTGGGCAGGGTCGCCGAAACCGAGGATGTGATGAGGATCCTGCCGCGGCCGTTCTTGACCATATGTTGGACGACGCGTTTGGCCATATGGACGGTCCCAGTGACATTGATTGCAAGCAGGCGAAACTCATCCTCGAGATCGTTATCGACGAAGGCGCCGCCGATACCGATACCAACGTTCAGAGCCGCGGCTTCCAGTGGGCGCCCCAGCCCCTGCGTGAAAGTCCAGAACCCCTCAACGCCATCGTATGTCGAGGCATCCGCTTTGAACGGATACGCTTCGGCGTCAAGGCTTCGTAGTGCATCGGCGGCCTCGTTTACTTTGTCGCTTGAGCCTGAAATAGCAACGTCAAATCCATTCTTGGCGAATTGTTTGGCAAGCTCGAAGCCTATTCCAGATGAGCCGCCCGTGACCATTGCGAGTGGTTTATTACCAGTCATGATTTCACTCCTTTGGTTTTATCAGCACCACGATCGCCTCGAGGCGCTGGTGACCTAATGCCCGTGGAGCCGGTTGGTTACATGAGCAAAATCGATCGGGGCGGTGAGCAAAAATCAACCACCGATCTGGCAGATACCAGGAGTGAGGAACCTTTTGGTCGCGTCCGCAGCCAAATTGACGAGGCATTCCCGACGTCACGAAGGCACCCAAGAGTGAACACCCCTCATCGGTGCGTGCGATCCAGCTCACTTCAAGTGGTCGGCGGAGTGGCCTATGTTGTTAGGAGGATGAGCTGTCGTTCGCAGCCAGCAGATATGGTCCGACCACACAAGCGCCCGCGTAGCGCTGGTGCGCTTCTTGCGCTGGTGCCTTCGGCCGAGAAAATCCACCGCGACGGCGTGTCCGGCACACCTTCCAGCGGTGACGTCCAATGACGGGAAAGACAAAGATGAGCGAGAGAATGAACAGTATCGTTGCTCCTGGCCGCGTTGCGGTCATCACGGGAGCTGCGAAGGGCATCGGCTTGGCAATCGCGAGGGCTCTCGCGGCCCGCGGCATGAAGCTCGCATTGTTGGATCTCGACACCCACGCACTTGATGATGTTACCTCGACACTCGATACGGACACTCTGGTTGTGAGCGGCGACGTCTCGGATCTATCGACACTGACGAGGTTGCAGGACGAAACGCTCTCTCGGTTTGGCGACGTGGCCATCCTTGTAAACAACGCGGGCATTACGCAAGGAGCCGGCCCCTGGGATGATCCTGTAAAGTGGCGACGCCAGATCGATGTAAACTTCGGAGGTGTTTTAGCCGCACAACACGTCTTCGTGCCCTACCTGATCAAGGCAGCCCGACCATCGGCGGTCGTCAACCTCGGCTCCAAGGAAGGAATTACAACTCCTCCAGGCAATGCCGCCTATTCGGTGGCAAAGGCAGCTGTCAAGGTGCTGACCGAACAGCTGTCGCACGAGCTTTTGAAGGAGACGGGAGGTCGTGTATCGGCTCATCTCCTCGTCCCTGGCTACACGTGGACACCCATGAACATCGCACTCAAGCCGAAGGGCGCTGCCAGGCCCGATGAGGCATGGACCGCAGAGCAGCTGGTGGAATACTTCCTGGCCCGTCTGCTCGACGAGGACTTTTACATCATTTGTCCTGATAACGCGGTCACGTCTGCGATCGATGCCAGACGGATCCGCTGGGCGGCCGACGACATGATCCTGAACCGGCCGGCCCTTTCACGCTGGCACCCCGACTGGATGGATAAATTTGCAGCCTGGTTGAAGGTAGGCCACTGACGGTGGAATGTTTGTAGAGGAGCGTAGTCCAATGCCTAGACCCTATGTAATCTGTCACATGATGTCGCCGCTGGATGGCCGATTGATCGTCAATGATTGGGCCGAGGCAACCGGCCATTCGGTCGATGAGCTCGTGAAGATCTATGACGACCTGCATGAGAAGATCGGCGCCGACGCCTGGCTTTCGGGAAGAGCGACGGGAGAAGAGTTCGCGGACGCCGTCGACCATCCCTATCAAACAACCGGCACGGCCGCGCGACCGATCCATATCGCCAACCCGGATGCCGACGAGTTCGCTGTTATCGTTGATAAGGACGGTCGGCTACGCTGGGACAAGAACGACATTGAGGGGGCTCACCTTGTCGTCCTGACAGGATCTGACGTGGATGATGCTTACCTGGCGGGCCTCACCCAGGCTGGCGTTTCCTATATCGTATCGGAGAAAGATGGCGTCGATCTGAAAAACGCGCTCGACGTTCTCGGAACCGAGTTCGGTGTGAAGCGCTTGATGCTGGAAGGCGGGGCGCAAACTAATGGCAATTTCTTGGATGCGGGTCTTGTTGACGAGGTCAGCCTAGTCATCTTCCCTGCGATCGGAGGCAAGTCGAATACACCGGCCATATTCGAGGGCGGTGAGGATGGGCTTGCCGGCGGGGCGAGGCTCACGTTTATCAGCGCCGAAGCCGCTGGCCTCGGCTCCGTCCATCTGAGATATCGCGTGGGACGTCCGTAGGAGACGTCCATAGGAGAAGACTGTAGAAGGGATCCCCCCAATCGGAGGGCCCAGCTTGAGATGGACAGGTGCCGCCTTGCGCGGCATCTATCCGAAGGATTGTTGGCGATATTCACTTGCTCTCCTGCGATGCCACTCGAAGTGGCACATTGGCTCCTTCCAAAGCCGCGCGGACGTCGACTGACGGTTCCTGGTCGGTGATGATAACTTCGAACTCGTCAATGGTGGCCAGGACATGAAGAGCGGTATGATTGAAGCGCTTATGGTTTAAGAGCAGGCAGCGACGCGCGGCGCTTGCAATCATCGCTCGCTTCGAGCGGACAACGTCATCATCCATATGGTAGACGCGCAATCCAGAAACTGCCGGCGTTGAGATAAAGGCGATGTCGGCGCTGAGACGCGACAGTGCCTGTTCGGCGACGACGCCGAAAAAACCATTGAACTTCATCGAATAGCGTCCACCGACCGCAATCAGGTTGATCCCTGATTCCGTCTTGAGCCGATCGATGACCGCCGCATTGTTGGTGATCACCGTCAGCGGCCTCCTCTGTGGCAGCAATTCCCCGAGCACCGACGCCATAGATCCGTCGTTGACCATCACCGTCATGCCGGGCTCGACGAGTTCAAGGGCGGCCTCGGCCATCCGGCGCTTGGCCTCGCCCTCCTGCTGCTGGCGAAACCGGAAATCGCTTTCGAAATGGCCTCCTGCCTCGATCGTTGCCCCGCCACGGACCTTGCGAAGCATCCCTGCCCGCTCAAGATCATCTAGATCCCGGTGGATGGTCATCTTGGATACAGCGAACCGATCGGATAGGTCGTCGAGATCCACCACCCTCTGCGCGACCAACAGGTCCATAATGGCCTGCCTCCGATCATCTCTCTTCATATTTTAGTCCTCCGGCGCACTAATCCGATCCTTTAACATCAAGATCCGCCGCTACAAATCACATGCAAACATCATTTTTCGTTAGTTTGTCTTGCTCTATTCGACAACGCCACTGACGCTGCTGGCATACTGGGACACGTGAAGACGCATGATGGCGCGATTGCACCGCTCCATGCATGGCCGAAGGCGCTCATTTTGTAACGAAACAGGATGGTTTGGGGGTTCAAGCGCAAATGTCATCGCCATGGAGATGGTCCCGCGCGTCAGCCGCGCACGGAAGATGGAGGCCTTGTCCTCCATGGTCAACATCGCGGGCTACCGGGCCGTCATCAAAGCGGGCGCGAATATAGGGCTTCTTCACCGGCAGATCACCGCAGCGGGCAAGGTGTTTGGTAAAGGCCTGTGTCACTGACACCCGGCCTTTTCTCTGCTTATCGCCTTGGGAGGACGATTGTGAACGATGCGGCTTGGTGTTCGCGCTGCTTCAAATCGATCAAACTCTTGATACGTCTCCGTCGGCCACACAAATCTCGACGAGCATGAGCTGGCGATCCGTCAGGCGCGACGGATAGATTTTTGACAGCTGCTCCTCGTGCATGGGAACGATTCGTCGTTCGTCCATACCAACGATTTTGAGCATCTCCTCGGCGGACTCGATCAGACGTGTCTGGCTGCCATTGGCAAGGCCCGGCGGCACAAAGCAGGGATCGGTGGCGTCCTCACCCGTGAGGTTGCTGTAGGTGTAGATGACGTCGCCGGACAGGACAAACTTGCCGTCTCCACCGCCCGTCTCCACCACCACATATTGCGATCCTGCGGTATGGGTGTCGAATGCCGGATAGACATGAACGCCTGGCACTAGGTTTTCCCGCTCTCCCTCCACCAGTTCCAGGCGGCCTTCGATATTTGCCTGGGTCAGATAGAGGATATCCGCCGGATTCAGTCCGGCCTGCAATGAACGGAAGCGCCGACCCTTTGCCAGAATCCACATCCAGGATTCCAATTCTTTCTTCTGAATGAAAATCTTAGCATTTGGGAAGAACTTTAGGCCGCCAATGTGATCGAAGTGCGCGTGCGTGAGGATGACATGCGTGACGTCTTGGGGCCTGATCCCGCATTCCCCGAGAACGATTTCCGGAGGCGTCCAACCGGTAACGCCGATTGAGTTGGCGATCTGGCCTCCGAAATCGGCGGCGTCGTGACCGGCATCGACCAGAACGACTGCATCTCCTGACTTGATGAGTATGTATGCGAACGGCAGGTTCATCGTGCCCTGATTATGGGCGCCGTAAAAAACCCCGCTGACCGGGTGCACCGGGCTTCGAGAGTATTCAAGCACCCAGATCGAATGCGTTCCCATGGTCTTCCTCCCCATGTCCAAGTAGGGACCCTCCACAGCATGCTGTCGTGTCGAAGGTCGACGTGCCTAAGATGGCGGCCGATCGTTTCAGCTCGATCGCCGCATTTGAAAGCAGCCCCAGCAGGGGTGCATCTGAAACCAGGACACCGCGCTGCAGGTGCTCCTCCGCCTCGACAAGCAGGCCATCTGCCCGTCCAAGATGGGAGAGTGCGTGGCCCTGCCCCGCGAGACCGCGCAAGCCCGCAAGCGAGGAACGGACGGATCGCTTTATCTCTGTGGCGCGATTGGCGAGTTCTCCAATCAAGAGGCGCATGCTCTTCTCCCTCAATGCCATATGCATGAAGGAGTAGATCGCGAGGAGCTCGCCATATGTCCTGACGAGCGCCTCGAGGCATGCGCGCGCCTCCGGCGATGGAACCGAACCCACGAGCGCTTCACAGCGGAAGCCGCCGAAAACGGTGCCTCCGCTGGCCATCATCGTACAGCCGTCGGCAGCGGAGCGTTTGACGGAAGAAGGCTCGCCTCAGTCAAAGCGTCCCAAAATGCAGCGGGTATTGTCTCGTTGATCGCCTTGACGTTCTGCTCGACTTCCAATGCGCTCTTTGCACCCATGACCAGCGTGGCCACTGCCGGATGCGCATAGACGAATTGCATCGCCGCTGCAGGCAAGCTCACCGCATATCTTAAGCAAATGCTCTCGATGGCCTTGACCTTTTCGACGACGGCCGCCGGAACCTTGCCGTAATCGTAAGTGGCCGCGGGACCGCTTACGCCGGTCGCGAGGATCCCGGAATTGAAGATCCCGCCGGCGATCACGGAGACGTTCCGCTGGAGCAACTCGTCGAACGCGGCCTCAAGCGGGGCATGATTCAAAAGGGTGTAGCGGCCGGCGATCAACGAGCAGTCGATCGGAAATTCACGGGCGACACCCACGACAGACTCGGTCTCGTTGACACCCAGACCAATGGCCGATACGGCTCCGCTGGAGCGAAGTTCGTCCAGTGCCTTGTAACCGGAGGCCCGCAACTGGTTCCAATAGAATTCGCTCTGGTCGCCGTGCCATGCCCGACCAACGTCATGCACGAGAAGAACGTCAATATAGTCTAGGCCGAGGCGCTGTTGGCTGTCTTCGAATGCACGCATCACGCCGTCATAGGTGTAATCGTAGGTATCGAGAAACGGAAGCGGGTCGATCCACTCGATGCCGTAGACGGTCTCTAACTTCTTCGTCCTGCTTGCGGGCTTCAATACGCGTCCGACTTTGGTGCTTACCACCACGTTTTCGCGCAGCTTGTTCGCCCTGAGGGCATGGCCAAGATAATGCTCCGACTTGCCGAATCCATACATCGGCGCGCAATCGAAATAGCGGATGCCGGCCGCATACCCGGCGAGGATCGTCGCTTCGAATTCGTCGTAGGAGACATCGGCGTTGAAGCCAGAGAGCGGCACTGTGCCTAGCCCAAGCGAAGTTACCTGCACTTTGCTTTTTCCGAGCGGCCTAGTTTCAAGTTCGGTCATGTGATCATCCCTAGATGTCGATAGGAGGCGTCGAAGCGATGTAGCTTCCGCCATGCCGTCATTGTTCGGGTAAAGCCCGTGTCCCAAATGCGTGTCATGTCGCCGGCGTCTGCCGCCAACCACACCAGAAATGCTTGATGGACCTCCGTGGCCTGACTCCTCAATCGGCAAGGTGTAAGGTATAAGGTCATACCTATAGAGGCAAGCGTTTTTTGCATGCCGCCATCCGCATTTTGCGAATTGCTTAAAAATGCCGCCTACGCGCAACGGGGCGCGGCAGCTCGTCTCAGCCGATCGTTGATTGCCCTGCCAAGGCCAATCAGAGGCACAGGGGCGAATGCAATAACGTCACTCGCGCCGGCCAAGGCGTCGGCTTCACTCATGGCGGTGTAGAGGTTGCGGGCAGCTTCCTGAAGGTCACCGGAAGAAGACAGCGTCAATTGACAGCCCTCGCACTCCGGTCCGAAACCGACCCAGACCATATTGGCGGCAGGACGGTCGACATTCATCTGAACGGCGGCTTCCGGAGCATAATGGCTCTTTAGCTGGCCTGGTGCCGAGACTTTTTGGGGCCCAGTGTCCTCGTCAATCGGGCCGAGTAAAGCTTCCAGTGCCTCCCGCGGAACTGACCCGTGGCGTAGAATGATCGGAGATCCGACCAAAGACAGAATAGTCGATTCCAGGCCGTGATCGCATATGTCTTCTTCCACGATTCCCGAAATCCGTCCGTCCAACTGGCGGACAACTTCCACGAAGCGGGTCGAGGTGACCTTCCCGGAACGATTGGCTGAAGGCGCTGCCACCGGAAATCCGACGGCCCGGATCAGCCGTTGGGCGACACTCGACGAGGGAAATCGGATTGCGACATTTTTCATGCCCGCGGTAACTGCGGTTGCGAGCCCCGCGTCTTCCCGCTTTGGCAGGAGCAATGTCAGAGGTCCCGGCCAAAAGCTGGCAGCAGCCAACTCTGCCTCCGGATTGAAATGTGCCATCCTGCGCGCCATTTCCACGTCCGAAACGTGGATAATCAGGGGATTATGCCGCGGGCGTCCTTTGGCTTCATAGATGCGCTCGATCCCGGCGGGGCTGCTGGCGTCCGCGCCGAGCCCGTAAACCGTCTCCGTCGGAAACGCGACAACTTCGCCATTTCGCATGAGCCGGGCGGCAGCTTCAATCGCGCTGTCGCTGACGTCAAAATGACGGGTGGTGGCCATCTTTTTTCCTCGCGCTGGTTCTGGAAGGGAGCAGAGATCGATACGACCAAAGCCATTGGCTCAGGAGGCCCGGTTCGGCGTGCCTCCTGACAGCCTCAACGTCGTCCCCGCTGAGCCAAACTCAGTTCAAGCCGACTACGCTATGCGGCACGTATGGCTCCTCGAGTTCGCGGACCTCGTCGTCGCTTAGCTTGACGGCCAAGGAAGCGACGGCATCCTTCAGATGCTGTAGCTTCGTTGCGCCGATTATAGGAGCCGTCACGCCCGCCTTTGTGTTAAGCCACGCCATCGCAACGAGGGATCGCGGGACGTTCTTGTCCTCTGCAATCTTTGCGACGACGTCTACGACGCGGCGATCCGCCTCGTCCGCGTGACCGTAGAACCGAGCGGTGACATTGTCGGTCTCGGACCTCAAACTGCTTTCCTCCCAAGGCCGGCTGAGGCGCCCGCGAGCCAGCGGACTGAACGCGATGATCCCCACCCCTTCAGCTTTACAGAGCGGCAACATCTCCCGCTCTTCCTCGCGATAAAGGAGGTTCATCTGAGCTTGCATCGAAACGAAACGCGACCATCCGGCAGCGTCCGACTTGTAGAGCGCGCGCGCAAATTGCCATGCGTAACAATTGCTGGCTCCGATGTAGCGAACCTTGCCGCTTCGAACGAGATCGGTCAGCGCTTCCAGCGTCTCTTCGATCGGGGTCGAATTGTCCCAGAAATGAATTTGGTAGAGGTCGATGTAGTCGGTCGCCAGCCGCTTGAGGCTGGCCTCAGCCTCCGCGATGATTGCTTTGCGGGAAAGTCCGACCGCATTCGCTCCGTTGCGCATCTTGCCGTAGACCTTGGTGGCAATGACAACCTCATCACGCTGCACCATCTCCCTGAGCAGCTTGCCGATGATCTCCTCGCTGGTGCCGTCCGAGTAGGCATTGGCCGTGTCGAAGCAGTTTATGCCCTGTTCGAGTGCCTCTTTGATAAATGGCCTACTGTCGTCTTCGGACAAGGTCCAAGCATGGTTGCCGCGATCGGCGACGCCGAAACTCATGCAACCAAGAACCAGTTGCGAAATTTTGAGACCTGACCGGCCAAGCTGACGATATTCCATCTGTCATCTTCCTTCTGATACGGTTTTAGAGCCGAACTTGGCGAGCGACTGCGCCAGCTCTGGATGAGATTTGGCATATGCATGGAGATCGATTCCGGCGACCGCGGCATCCCAGGCCGCACGAACCGCTCTGACACCTGCCGACGGCCCGCCGGGATGGCTGACGACGCCACCACCACAAAGGTAAAGGTGGTCAAGCGTCTGCTCCGTCCTTCGATAGGTCTCAGGCGCCTGTCCA
The DNA here is from genome assembly GCF_000426285.1 of Rhizobium leucaenae USDA 9039. Classification (GTDB taxonomy): domain Bacteria; phylum Pseudomonadota; class Alphaproteobacteria; order Rhizobiales; family Rhizobiaceae; genus Rhizobium; species Rhizobium leucaenae. The sequence goes on from NZ_AUFB01000013.1 coordinate 92,262, forward strand.
CCCCATTGACCCGAACAAACGACCGGTAACGGGCGGTCGGCATCACTGAAGATCGGTTTCTGGAGATCATGGAACGACTGAACGAAAGACGCGTCCGGCTCCCAGTATTTGGCGGCAATGCCGTTGATCTGGAATTGGTCGACGCCGAGAAGTCGCCAAAGCTGTTGGTAGACCGAGAAATCGAACCCAAGACCAGGATGTCGGGTGAGAAGATCCCAGCCGTTGCGATGGGCGTGCAAGACAAGGGACGACCGCCGACGCAGGAACAGAAAAGCGCCCATGCCGATCGAATTGATGTTGATGACAGCGGCGTTTCCACCCTCGCGCACGACCAAGTCGTGCTTGCGAACCATCTCGTCGGGATCGACGTCGGAAATGCCGAAGGCATACATCACCTTCTTGCCGGTGCGCTGCTCCTGATCCCGGATGATCGGCATGATCGCTTTCACCCGCGCCTCCAACGAGGAGTACGGTGGCGACATCAGTTTCTCGTCGTCCTTGATGAAGTCGACACCGGACGCGACGAGTTCAGCAACCACCTGCGCCGTTTCGTCCGGGGTGAGGCCGAGCGCGGGCTTGATGATCGTGCCGATGATTGGCCTATTGTAGACGCCGGTCAGACGCCGGGAGCCTTCGATCCCAAATTGAGGCCCCGGGTAGACGCCTTCAAACTCTGGAGGCAGCTGCAGGCCGATGACCCTCAGCCCGGTGAATTCCTTGATCGACCAGACCCCGCCCAATGCAACCGTGGTGACTGCCGCGAGGTCAGTTCCGACGGCCTCCAGGGGATAGGCGATTGTTGTCTCCGCTCGGTTGAAGACTTCGCCCGCTGCAGGGAGCGAGGGAACCTCGACAGAGTCCAGTTTCTCGAAAGCGACCACGCGCGCGGCCGCGCGCGCCTTCAGTTGCGGCGTCTCTCCGGGCAGGTCAACAAATGTACCCGTCGACTGGTCGCTTCCGATCTTGACCGCCAAGGCCTCAGCGCTCCCGGCGGTCTCAATCCGATAGGTGACCAGAATGTCCGAGGGCCTGCGCTGAGCCAGATCCATCGCTATCATGCCTCCGGAACTGGCGCGGCTTCAGGGATGAGGCCGGACGACTTCAGGTCGGCCCAGAACGCAGCCGGAACCGGCGTCGAGATCGCGGCGACGTTTGCGGCGACGTGTTCGGGCGCCAGCGCTCCCTGTACCACCGCGGTCACTGCAGGATGTGCGTAGACAAATTGTGTCGCTGCAGTCGCAAGCGAGACGCCATGGCGCTCGCAGACGGCTTCGAGCGCCTCGACCTTGCGGACGATCGCTTCAGGCGCGGGCTGGCAATCGTAGGTGCGGGTGGTTGTCATCGACTTGCTACCCTCGGCGAGGATGCCGGAGTTGTAGATGCCAGCCGCAATGATACCGATGCCGCGACGCTGCATTTCTGGATAGAAATGGTCGAGAGCGCCGTGGTTGAGCAGGGTGTAGCGCCCGGCGACCATGGAGCAGTCGAGATCAAATTCCTCTGCCACCTGCAGGACCGACGCGGTTTCATTGACGCCGAGGCCGATGGCCTTCACGGAGCCTGTGCTGCGCAGCTCGTCACACGCCTTGTAACCGCTCGATCTCAGCGCCGAAAGGTGGGTGCTATACGCCTCGCGGTGCCATTCGCCGCTCACGTCGTGGAGATAGAGGATGTCAATGTGGTCCATACCCAGGCGCTGCTGGCTATCTTCGAAAGCGCGCATGATGCCGTCATAGGAATAGTCGTAGTCATCGACAAATGGCAGCGCCTTCACCCAGTCGATGCCGTAAAGGCTCTCGGCGCGCTTTGCGCGGCTTTCCGGCTTGAGTATCCGCCCCGCCTTGGTGCTGACCACGACCTTGCCGATGAGATCGTTGTTGCGAAGGACATGGCCGAGGGAATGCTCGGACTTTCCAAGGCCGTAAAGGGGCGCGGTGTCGAAATAGCGGACACCCAAGTCGTATGCCTTGAGGACGACCGCCTCGAAAGTCTGGAAGCTCACATCGACATTGCACCCACCGAGCGGCGAGGTACCCAGCCCTAGCGAGGTCAGCGTCACATCGGTCTTTCCAACTTTTCTCTTCAACATGATGGTCGATCCTATTTCCCTGGTGTAAGGCGGACGGCCGTATGGGCCGTCCGCCGTTGTCCGATTACATGTACTTCTCGACATTGGTGGAATCGAGCACGAGCCACGGCACGACGTAGTCCTTCTCGGTGCCGCCCTTCCATTCCATCAGCGAGCCCCAGATTTCGGACTGCGGCTTGTAGCTCTCGCCCTTGATCGCCCGCAGTGCGAGGTCGACCGCGCCCTGGCCTTCGGCGCGGGCGTACTTGTAGAGGCTGACCGCCATCTCGCCCTTCTTCACGGCGCGCTTTGCGTCCGGAATGCCGTCGATCGCAAGAACGGGAACGGTCTTGAGATCGATGCCGGCGCTCTTCATGGCTTCGATCGCGCCAAGCGCCATCTCGTCGTTTTCCGCAAGGACGCCGTTGATCTCACCCGGGTGTGCGAGCAACCAGTTCTCCATGAGCGCCTGACCCTCGGCGCGGCTCCAGTTGCCTGTCTTGTCTTCGATGAGCTTGAGGTTCGGGAACTTGGCGAGACCAGCGTCGATGCCTGCGCGGCGCTCGATCTGGGCCGACTGGCCGATCGGACCCTCCATGAGGACGACGTTGCCGCCGTTCGGAAGGCGCTTGGCGAGTTCCTCAGCGATGATCTGGCCGCCTTCGGTATCGTTAACGATGATGGACGCGGTGTATTTCGTCGACTTGGTCTTGAGCGCCGACACGATAAGCGGGATTTTCGCTTCGGCGGCCTTTTCGATCGGCGGCGCCGAGGCCTCGAGGTCGAACGGTGACATGATGATCGCGTTGAATTGTTGGGTGATCGCTGTGTCGATCTGGTTCGCCTGTGTCAGTGGATCATACTTGCCGTCGAAAACGGTGATCTCGACCTCGCCCGATTTGACGGCGGGATGGTTCTGGATTTCCGTCGACCAAGCCTTCATGTACTCGCCGGACTCACCGAACGAGAGAGCCGCGATCCGAATTTTGTCCTGCGCGAAGGCGAAGTTCCCGCCAGCCAACGTCGCTACGGCGATTGCCATACCCACACCCGCATTGAGCAGGTTCCTCCTAGACATCTGCATTTCATATTCTCCTCTGGTTTAAGATACGTCCGGACGCGACACGCTGGGCCGGACATTGTCGCCGGCCTTCCCCGGCGGCAATTTCGGGATTGGTCTTATTTGCGGATTTGGTCGGCGATGACCGCGACCACGATGATCGTGCCCTTGAGGACTTGCTGGTAGTATGAAGACACGCCCATGAGGTCCATGCCGTTGTTGATCGTGCCGATGATGAGCGCGCCGATCAGTGTGCCGAGCAGCGATCCGCGGCCGCCCGCAAGGCTCGTCCCGCCGATCACGACGGCGGCGATCGCGTCAAGCTCATAACCGATGCCCGCTTGCGGCAGCGCAGCGGTGGTGCGAGCCGTCAGGACAAGCCCCGCAAGACCAGCCAGGAGGCCCGAGATCACATAGGTCGCACCGACGATCACCTTGGTGGAAATGCCGCTCGTGCGAGCCGCCTTCTCGTTGCCGCCAACTGCGTACACATAACGGCCGAAAGTCGTATAGTTTAAAACGGTCCATCCAATCAGGAACACGACGAACAGGATGACGATCGGTACCGGGATATACATGATCTGCCCGGAGCCGATCCACTTGAAGGGATCCGACAGATTCGGGATGGGGCGTCCTTCCGAAAAGATCAAGGTGAGACCGCGGGCCACGCTCAACATGCCAAGCGTCACTACGAACGGCGGGACCTTGACCGCGGCAACAAGCACGCCATTCACCAAGCCGAGGCCGGCTCCCGCCGCGAGACCCGCAAAGATACCGAAAAGCACGAACTGCTCGTTGGTCTCCGTTACGAGGCTGGCGGCGATCATGCCCGCGAGCGCCATTACGGAGCCGACCGATAGGTCGATGCCCTTAGTAAGGATGACGAAGGTCACTCCGATCGCCAGAATGCCGTTGATCGACGACTGGCGAACGAGATTCAGCCAATTCAACCATGTCATGAAGTACTGGTTCGCGAACGCGAAGAACGCGACGATCAGGAAAAACACGAGAACGATGCTGAACTGCCTGATCATTTCCCCGGCGCGGAAGTTTCCGGGCTTCGCCGCAGCGATGGTATTCATTACTCAAGTCCTCCCGTGAATGGGGCTATGACCGCTCATCAGCTCGCCATGTCCATAAGCGTCTGTTGCGTTGCTTCGGCACCGTCGATGATGCTGAGGAGCTGCCCCTGTTTGAAAATCGCGATCCTGTCGCTGAGCTGCATGATCTCCGGTGCCTCCGAGGAGACCACGAGGACGCCGTTGCCCTTTGCCGCGAAGTCTCGCAGGAACGCGTAGATCTCCTGCTTGGAACCTTCGTCGATGCCACGCGTCGGTTCGTCGCAAATGAGAAGCTTTGGATTTGTCAGAAGGCACCGGGCCAGCACGACTTTTTGTTGGTTGCCCCCTGACAGAGTTTCGACGGCAACATCTGGCGACGCCGACTTGATCCTCTGTGAGACGATCATGTCTTGAACTGCGCTGCGCTCTTTGTCCCCGCGGATGAAACCGCTGATGGCCATCAAGGCCAGCGATGAAAGCGTGATGTTGTGGGCGATCGATGCCGAGAGCACGAGACCACTGTCCTTGCGATCCTCGGTCACCATCGCCATTCCACGTTGAATTGCGTCCTTAGGACTGCCTGGCTTGACCTTACCGCCGTTGAAGACAACTTCGCCTCCCGTTGGTGAGTGCAGCCCGAATATTGTCTCGAGGAACTCGGTTCGTCCGGACCCAAGCAGCCCGTAGATTCCGACCACTTCGCCGGACGCCACGTCTAGCGAGATGTCTCGGAAATGAGGCCCGCGCGCCAAGTTCGAGACCGAAAGCAGGATTGGCGCGTCTTCGAGAGGCTTGCCCTTCTCGACCAGCTTGACTTCACGGCCGACGATCTGTGTCACAAGATGACGGCGGTCGATGTCTTTGATGTTTCCAGTCTCGATGAAACGGCCGTCGCGGAAGACTGTGTACTCATCCGCGATCTCGAAGATTTCGGTGAGTTTGTGAGACACGTAGATAATTGCGGAACCGCGCGCGGTGATCTTGCGGAGCGCGTTGAACAAGACATGGACTTCGTGTTCGCCGATAGCAGATGTCGGCTCGTCCATGATGACGATATGTGCCCGATAGCTGAGAGCCTTCGCAATTTCGACGAGCTGAATCTGGGCGAGGCTCAGCTCCCCCATCTTCTTGGCAGCGTCGACTTCAAAGCCGAGTTCATCGAGGAATGCCTGGGCGTCCCTGCGCATCTGGCTAAAATCGACGAGCACGCCAAGTCGCTTCGGCTCGCGGCCAAGGTAAAGGTTCTCGGCGACGGTCATCTCGGGGACGGGGGAAAGCTCCTGCGTGATGATCGCGATGCCGTGACGCAAGGCGTCAGCGGCGCTTTTGAAGTCGACCTGCTCGCCATCGATCTCCACTATCCCTCCATCGCGGCGGAGCAGTCCCATCGTGATGTTGAGGAATGTCGACTTGCCGGCGCCATTACCGCCGCACAAGGCATGGACGGTCCCGGCCTTTAGAGTTAGTCGGCCATCAACGAGCGCTGGGACGCCGTTGAACGACTTTTCCACGCCCTCGGCCCGCAGAACCACGCGCGCCGAAGACGACTGCGCGGTTCTCTGAACTGTTATCTTCTCAGTTGCGTTGACCATGATATGACGTCATACCTCGTAAAATCGAAATCTATGCCGCGTGTGTGCGGATCGCATGCCGTATTGGTTCTACGCGGCGTCCAGTTCGAGGATCGCGCGTGCCTCCTGAGGTGTAGCCGGCTCACGTCCGACCTTTTGGGCAATCTCAACAGCGCGCGATATGACTTCCGCGTTCGTGGGTGTGCCGAACTCACGATAGGGATAGTCGCCTATTCCAATAGCCATGTGGCCGCCCAGACGGCAGATCGCAGGAGCAATGTTCAAAAGATTGCCCCCAAGGCAATTGACCGTCCATTCGATCGGCCGGTCGTCGGGCAGAAATGCAAGATGCGCCATGAGACCCGCCTCGGTCGGCGGATGCCCGGTAATGTATCGCCCTCCCGTCAGGTGGAGGAGAAAGTAGGCCGGCCCCCTCACAAGGCCCGCGTCCATCAGAGCGATCGCGCGGCGCGTGAACCCAACAGACCAGGAAACCAGCTTCGGCTTTACGCCCTTTTCGGCCAAGGTACGCGCGTAGTGCGCGAGACTTTCGGTCGTGTTGAGATACAAACGTTCTGGATTTTCGAACCTGCGCGTCTCGGCATCCCAAAGCTCGAGATTGGCCGAGCCGGTATCGATGGGCGCAATATCGGGCTTCGTAGCAGGGTCCAATGCCAGGGTTGCGACCGTGTCGATGCGCTTCATGGCGTCGGCATCATTCGAGATAAAGCCGAGCGTGGGAAGGATGAGTAGATCGGTCGCCTGCCTGACTTCGCGGATGATTTCGGCGTTTGCCTCAACGGTGTTTGTCGCACCGCCGTCGGCTGTCCTGGCATGATAGTGGAGAATCGCCGCTCCCGCCTTGCGGGCTGCAACGGCGGCCTCAACGATCTCGTCGGCGGTGTATGGGATATTAGGGTTGGATGTGCGCGGCGCGTACTCGTTGACCCTGGCTTCGAGGATGATTTTCTTTTGCATCTTTTGCTCCTTACGCCGCCAGATAACCCGAGGTGCCCGCCTTTGCCCGCAGGAAGAAGTCATCGGCACCAATCTGCCCGCCCTTCAGCATGACTTCGAGGCCATCGACTTCGGCGTCGCCCGGCGCATCCAGGCGGCAGACATGGCAATTTTGAACTTCGTCAAAAACGGCGATCTCGAGCGCTTCGGCGCCGATTGTCCGCACCGCATAGCTCGAACTGTCACCGCCCGAAAACACGATCCGCGGCAAGGAAACCGCGCGGCGCACGGCACGCGCAACGTCACAGTAGATGGCGCCCAAGCGTTCCGCGGGAACATCGCTGCCGGCCAGGCGGCCGGTTTCCCCGCGAGCCGTGTAGATGATTGTAGATCGACCGCGCACAAGGCTCTCGATCGCCTTCAAAGCAGCCTCCCGCGCAACTGCGTCAGCATCATCATCGGACCGGACTGTCGAGACATCCAAGTGGACAAGGTTCCACCCGGAAGCTTCGGCCACCGCAATCTGGCGCCCGGTTTGCAGGGCGCAACTACCTGATAAGACGAGTAGATTTTCGACGCCGGCAATCTCCGTCTTGACGGGCTCCGCCGACGATAGCAGGCCCAAGCGGGCCCAAAGAGCGCCGAGTTGTTGCGCCAAGCCTTGAGCTGCAAGCGCGAACATCGGACGTGTCGGATACCGCGCCCAGAGCAGATCGGCGACAGCCGCAAGATCCGCATTTTCGAGCCCATCGAAAATGACCCCTGCCCCCTCTTGGAAGGCCTTGAAGACACGCTCCTCCATTGCCGAGCGGTTCCGGATTGCGGGAAGCGTGACGTTGACGAATTCCTTATCTGTCTGCCCAGCCAGATGCATGCGCAGATCCGCCTCGTGCATCGGCGTCCTGGGGTGGCGCGACATGCTCGGGTGCCGGTCGAGCCGCTCAATCCTGTCGGCAAAGCGCGCGAAATGATTTCCGAAACAGGTGTAGCGCCCGAAGTCCGGGGTCGCGGCGAGGACTGGAACGTCCCTCTTGCCGAAGTGAGCCGCAGCGCGCGCCAGAACAGCACCATAGCTTCCAACGGTGGGCGACGAGTCGAACGTCGAACAGATCTTGTATTGGATAAGCGGACTGTTGAGGGTGCGCATGATCGAAAACGCGCTGTCAAGCTCCTCGTCGAGCTCGACGCCGGACAACGCCCTTGCGGTACCGGCGAAGCCAAGCACATCATAAGACAGAGCATCTGTTGACGCCGTCTGTGCTGAAGGGCGTGCGAGATAGAGTTTTCCCTTCACACCACTGCGATGGAACTGCGCCAGGTTTTCGGAAGAACCCGTGAAGTCGTCGCCGTAAAACACGGCCTTGAGCTTGCCAGCTGATGTCATCGGATCCTCCCAATATCCCGGCCGAGGATATCTTCCTCCATACATCAGCCGGGCTTCACTCTTGACAATACTCATAGAAGCAGCTCATAACTCTGTCAAGGTCATACCTTATACCTTATACCTCATATCGAGAAAATTGGAGGACGACGAGATGAGACTTTCTGGACGCACTGCCGTGGTGACGGGCGCTGGCCGGGGCATCGGACTGGCAATCGCTGAAGCCTATGTTCGCGAAGGCGCGAATGTCGTTATCGTCGACCGCGATCTGGAAGTGGCGAACGAAGCCGCCGAGCGGCTTGGGGAGCGGGCTTTGGCCGTCCGCGCCGATATTTCGGTCAACGAAGACGTTGAGACGATCGTTAAGGAAACGATTGGCCGGTTCGGCACGGTCGACATACTCGTGAACAACGCGGGCGTGGGCGCAACCACTCTGTTTCTCGAAAGCTCAAGGGAGGAATTCGAACGCGTCGTCCGGATCAATCTGACCGGAACATTCCTCGTGGCGCAAGCCTTTGCTCGGATCATGGCCGCCAAAGGCTATGGGCGGATCATCAATATCGCTTCGCTGTCCGGTCAGAAGGGCGGTGTCGGACGTTCGGCCTATGGAGCCTCAAAGGCCGGCGTCGAACTCCTCACGAAGGTTATGGCGGTGGAACTCGCGGAATCGGGAATCAACGTGAATAACATCGCACCGGGCCCGATATTGACCGAGGTCTCGAAAGTCATGCACACGGTCGAAACGCGTGACGCCTATCATCGGCTAGTTCCGCAACGCCGTTATGGCGAACCATCGGAAATCGCTGATGCCGCGGTGTTCCTGGCGAGCGACGATGCTGCCTATATTACGGGGCACACCCTGAACGTCGACGGCGGCTTCCTGGCCGCTGGCCTCATGTTCCCATTCGATCCAAAAGCCTCGAAGCGGCTGGGACAAATCAGCGAATAACCTGGAGAAGTGGCCAGTTCGACGTTCGGCATTTGTCGCAAGCGGTAAAACGCGGTATGACCTCGTACCTTTTCGATTTCTGATTGGAGCGTGACCAGGAATGCTGTCTGTTGACCCAAAGAAAATCCCAAGCCGGCTGGACATAGCGCTCGACTACATTACGGGCGAAATTGCCAAAGGCAACCTCGGGCCTGGTGACAAACTTCCCAATGAAAAAGAGCTGGCCCAGCTTCTCGGGATCAGTCGCACTCCAATCAGAGAGGCGATCAAAACGCTCGCGGTCTCGGGTCTTGTCGAGACGCGTCATGGCTTTGGAAATTACATCCGTAAGGACGAAGGCCTTCCGGCGATGCCGCTCGCGATGTTTCAGCTCTATCTTCAGAGCTCGACGCCTGAGATGCTGATGGAACTGCGATACATTTTCGACCGCAACTGTTCAGAACTCGCGTCGCTGCGGCGTACGGACGAAGACCTCGCCACGATGAGAGAGTGCATCGACCGACTAAAAAGGCTGTCGGAGGATGCGAACTCCGCGATCGAAGATCTCCTCAAGGCCGATCTCGATTTCCACCGAGCAATATACAAAGCTGCCGGAAACCCGTTGATCGTCGTGATCGCCGACTTCGTGCTGACGATGGTCGCGCCTTGGGTGCAAAAATCGCTAGAGGTCAGTGGCAAATGGCGCGCAGTCGATCTCCACGAACACATGTTTCAGATGATCCGGGACAGAAAGACCGGTGACCTCAGCCGCGAAAGCGTCGAGGAAAACATGGAACACTTCCGCACATCCCTGCTGAAATGACAGCCAGGGCATCACGTCAAGGCGTGGCGCATCTTGCATTTCCCGCAGGTCGCACTGCGATCATCACCGGCGGCATCTGAAGGCGGACGCGAAGCCCGGATACCGTATGCCGCCCGGCCTATTCGCCGGGTTCTGAAAATTGCCAGAAAACGATAATGCGCCAGGCTGATTGCGCCTGGCGCGTCGACCGCGAGCAATGCTTGCCCAGCCTTCCAACTAGCGGGTGTGGTATTTCGTATCGACCTCGTCGATGGCGGCAACATTGCTGGCCGAGCGACCGTTCTCGTCGAACCTCTGGGCGAGGAAGGAGTCGACGATCGTCTTCGCAAGTTCCGATCCAATGACGCGGGCGCCCATGGTAATGATCTGGGCGTTGTTCGACAACGCCGCCCGCTCGGCGGAATAAGTATCGTGTGTGAGGGCTGCCCTAATACCCGGCACCTTGTTTGCCGAAATGCAGACGCCGATCCCGGTGCCGCACACCAGGATGGCCTTGTCATAGGTGCCGTCGAGCACGCCGTTGGCGACCCTGTCGGAGAGGTTCGCATAGAAATCGTCGAGACCGGCGTCCGTCCGGGAGACCTCGAACACCTCGAAACGGTCCTTGAGATAATCGGCGAGGACCTTGGCGAGGCCTTCGCCCGCGCTGTCGCCTGCTACTGCAATTTTCATCTTCATCACTCCTCAGATTTTGGCCGCGCACTTTTCGAGGATGTCGAGGTAGCCCTCGATCTTCCAGGCCGAGCGGCCGATGAACAGCCCATCGACATGGGGGCAGGATATGAGCTCTTCGCAGTTGTCCGCGTTGACCGAACCGCCGTAGAGGCAGGGAATGCGCCGGCCGAGCACGGCTTCCGCGAACGCGATGATCTCGGCCTGGCGGGCGTCGGCGTAGTCCGCTGTCGCGGGGATCCCATCGACGCCAATGGCCCAAACAGGCTCGTAGGCAAGCAGTATCGGTTTGTGCTTCTGGTCTGTAGAAAGGCATCCCAACGCGCCGCGAACCTGGCGCTCGAGGACGTCGCGGGCTCGCCCGGCCTCGCGTTCGGAAAGTGTCTCCCCTATGCAGATGAGCGGGATCAAGCCGTGGCGAACCGCCGCCCCGACTTTCAGTCCTACCGTCACGTCCGTCTCACCGAAATGTTCACGCCTCTCGGAGTGACCAAGCTCGACGATGTCGAGGTTGCAGTCCTTGAGCATCAAGGGTGAAATCTCGCCCGTCCAGGCGCCCTCCTCGTCCCAATGCATGTTCTGCGCGCCGACCTTCACCGACGTGCCCGCCAACGTGGTCTTCACTTCCCGGACAACAGTGAAAGGAGGGATGACAAAGCGCTGGATGCGCGGATGGGACGTGATGTCTGCGGCCCTGAGACCGTGCGCAAACTGCGCGGCATCGGCAAGCGTCTTGTTCATCTTCCAGCTGGTGCCAATCCAGAGGGTTTTCTTCTCGGTCATCGCCGCTTCACCACGTTTGCGTTCAAATGGATGTTGGCCGACCTAGAGCGAGCCGGCTCGATACCGCTTCGCCATTTCCGCGAGCGGCACAACATGAATGGAGCTTGCGCGTCCTGCCGTTCCGAAAGCTTCGAATCTCTCGCGGCACAGCTTTGAAAGCGCCGTCATTGCAGGCTTCAAATATTTGCGAGGGTCGAATTCTGTCGGATCTTCGGACAGCACTCGGCGCACCTGCCCGGTCATTGCCATGCGGCAATCAGTGTCGATGTTGACCTTTCGCACACCATGCCGAATGCCGCGCAGGATTTCCTCGAGCGGCACGCCCCAGGTGGGCTTCATCCGCCCGCCGAAGCGATTGAAAATTTCTTGCAACTCCTCCGGCACGCTTGACGAACCGTGCATGACGAGATGGGTATTCGGAAGTTTCCGGTGGATCGCCTCGATAACATCCATTGCCAGCACGTCACCGTCCGGCCGGCGTGAGAACTTGTAGGCGCCATGGCTGGTGCCCATTGCGACGGCAAGCGCATCCACCTTGGTCTCCGCGACAAATTTCGCCGCCTCCTCCGGATCGGTCAAAAGCTGATGCGGATCGAGCTTGCCTTCGACGCCGTGACCGTCTTCCGCCTCGCCCGTACCGGTCTCAAGCGAGCCCAGAACGCCAAGCTCCCCTTCCACCGAAACCCCTGCCCAATGGGCCGTGTCGCTGACGCTTCTCGTGACCTTGACGTTGTAGTCCCAATCCGCCGCGGTTTTCCCGTCAGCAAGGATCGATCCGTCCATCATGACGGACGTAAAACCATGCTGGATCGCGGTGACGCAGGTGCTCGGTTCGTTTCCGTGGTCAAGATGGACGCAAACGGGGATATGCGGATAGATTTCCGTCACAGCCTCCATCATGTGCTTGAGCATGATGTCGTTGACATAGGCTCGGGCCCCACGGCTCGCCTGGAGAATCACAGGCGAATCCGTTCCGTCGGCCGCTTCCATGATGGCAAGCGCCTGTTCCATGTTGTTAATGTTGAACGCCGGTACGCCGTAGCCGTGTTCGGCGGCATCATCCAGCAGCTGGCGGAGAGTAATCCTGGCCATGACGTGTTACTCGCTGGTTGGATTGGAATTGAGATAGCTTGCGATCACGTCGACCTCCGTCGCCGAACCGAAAACCAGCGGCGTGCGGCAATGGTGAGAGGTCGGGATCTTGTCCAGGATGGCGGTCGTGCCGTCGGTGGCCCGCCCCCCGGCCTGCTCCATCAGGAACGCGATCGGATTCGCTTCATACACCAGGCGAAGGCGCCCATTTTCAAAGCCGGGTCGCTTGTCGCCGGCGTAGAAGAACACACCGCCCCTGATCAGGATCCGGTGGAGCTCTCCGACTGCCGATCCGAGCCAACGCATGTTGAAATCGCGGCCGCGCGTTCCCTCCTTGCCGGTCAGACAATCCTGAAGATACAGGCTCATGGCAGGGTGAAGGTGACGGTGGTTGGAAGCGTTATATGCAAGCTCGGACGTGTCGCGAGGTATCTGAACCTGCCTTTTGACGATCAGGAACTCGCCGGTTTGGGGATGCATCGTCGCCAGCAGCACACCCTCACCGACCGAAAAGCCCAAATCGACCGTGTTGCCGAATGAGACATAACCGGCCGCGGCCTGGCGCTTTCCAGGGGTTAAAAAGGGATCTTCAGCTTCGCAGAAAGGCATGATCGAGAAGATCGTGCCGACGGGCGTGCCCAGCCCGACATTGCCTGAACCGTCGATCGGATCGATTGCGACCGCAAAATGCTGGCCATTGAGCATAACTGGCGCGTCGGCCTCCTCGGACAGGACCCTGGCAGCGCCTGCGCGTGCGAGTATTTCGACGAACAACTCGTGCGACGCGATGTCGATTGCCTTTTGCGCATCACCGTCGGTATTTGATCCGACAAGGTGGGCCAGATCGCCCTCCAGGGAACCGGCTGCGATGCGTGCGGATAAAAGACAGGCGGCATCCAACACACCGTTGATTAGAGCCGCCACCCCCTGACGGGACAAATCCTCAGCAGCCCAGGTCGAGAGGTACTCATCGACAGAACCATACTGGACGCCCGCTTCGTCATTTCCGGGTGTCGCCGGCGCGCTCATTGCTTGCCCCTTATCCTTGCTAGGGCGCGCGTGACGATTGCGTCACGCGTGATCCCAAATTGCTCGTACAGCGTCTCGGCCGGCGCAGACGCTCCGAAGCCGGACATCCCAATCACGTCGTCTTCGCTGTCGACATACCTAGTCCAGCCGAACTTCGAGAGCGCTTCCACGGCAATGCGCGGCGCGTTGCCGAGGACCGAGCTGCGGTAATCCTTGGGCTGCTGTTCGAAGAGATCCCAGCTCGGCATCGAGACGACAGCGGCGGGAACGTTTCTCGCCTCAAGCTCGTCGGCAGCCTGGATCGCAAGCGCGACTTCCGTTCCAGTGGCGATGATTGTGACGGCACGTTCGCTGCTCGCTTCCCGCAGCACATAGGCTCCCCGTGCGCAGCGATTGATGCCGTCACGCTGGGCGCGCAGTTGCGGGACATTCTGCCGCGAGAGCGCCAAAACCGACGGCGTGTTCTTGCTGGTTATTGCAAGATCCCAGCATTCCAGCGTCTCGATGGTGTCGGCCGGCCGGAATACATGCAAGTTCGGCATTGCCCTGAGGCTGGCAAGATGCTCGACCGGCTGGTGCGTCGGACCGTCTTCGCCAAGACCGATCGAGTCATGCGTCATCACGAAGATAGAGCGGACGCCCATCAGAGCCGCCACACGAATGGCATTGCGGCAATAATCCGAGAAGACGAGGAACGTGCCACCATAGGGTATGACGCCGCCGTGAGCCGCCATACCGTTCATCGCGGCGGCCATGGCAAACTCTCTAACGCCATAGCTGACATACCGCCCGCTTGCAGCGGCGGTGAAATCGCTGTCGACGGCCGGAACCCGGGTCAAGTTTGAGTGGGTGAGGTCAGCGGACCCGCCGATCATTTCCGGAAGCAGCTCCGTCAGCGCTTCCAGTGCGATCTGGCTTGCCTTACGCGTTGCCACTGATTGCGGCTTGTCGAGCAGCTTTGCCTTGGCGGCGTTGACCGCTTCCTCATATCGCGCTGGCAATGAGCCGGCGGTGCGGCGTTCAAACTCACTTCTGACATCTGCGCCCGCTGCTTCGAGCCGCGCTTGCCAGTCCTTGCGCGCCTTGGCGCCCTTCGCGCCGACTTCGCGCCAAGTTTTGAGGATTGGAGCAGGAATCTCGAAAGTGTCCGCCGTCCAGCCATAGACTGCCTTCGTCGCGGCGGCTTCGCTGGCGCCGAGCGGTGCACCATGTACGGAGCTTGTTCCTGCCCTTGACGGAGAGCCGTATCCAATGATGGTTTTCAGGGCTATGAGGGATGGTCTGGATCCTTCCGCCTTCGCCTGCGAGATCGCCGCGTCGATCGCATCCGGATCATGACCGTCAACGCGCTGCGTGTGCCATCCGTAGGCGTCGAACCTCGCGAGCACATCTTCCGAAAACGCGATTGCGGTCGAGCCGTCGATGGTGATGGAGTTGTCGTCGTAAAGGACGATCAACTTGCCGAGCTGCAGGTGGCCGGCCAGCGAAGCAGCTTCCTGACCAACACCTTCCATGAGACACCCATCTCCACAGAAAACGTAGGTCCGGTGATCGACAAGCGCTGCGCCAAATTCGGTTGATAGGCGCCGCTCCGCGATAGCCATTCCGACAGCCGACGCGATCCCCTGTCCGAGCGGCCCGGTGGTCGTCTCGACGCCAGCGGTGTGCCCGTATTCGGGATGACCTGGCGTTTTGGAGCCCCATTGGCGGAAGTTGCGAACCTGCTCAATCGTCATGTCTTCGTACCCGGTGAGGTGCAGAAGGCTGTAGAGCAGCATCGAGCCATGGCCGTTCGACAGGACGAAACGATCGCGGTCCGGCCAGCCAGGTTCGCTTGAATCGAACTTGAGGTGCCGGCCGAACAGCACCGCCGCCGCATCAGCCATGCCCATGGGCATTCCGGGGTGCCCGGACTTTGCGGCCTCAACCGCGTCGATCGACAGGACACGGATAGCGTTCGCGAGATCGCGGATCGAAACTGCTGCTGTCAATTCTTCCTCCCTCATAAACCGCGACTAATGTGGCGCACTTTTCTGGATATCACAATATCGAAACACAAAATAACGTATTATATACGACAAACATAACAATATCACATTCCGCTGCAAAAAGTCTGCCCATCGACATCATACCTCATACCTTATACCTCTCTATTTGCGCAATAGCTTTTATTTGACTACCGCGTCGATCGGGAGCCGTAAGGATCGTTCCGGGTCGATTTCATGGGGGCGGTCTGCCTCGATCCGTTTGGTGGCAAACGGACAAGACGACCACCGTGATGAATACCGCGTTGGGCACTCACGGTGGTTGAAACCATCCCAAATGCGGGATGCTCAATTCGGCTCGCCGATGTTTCCCGACATTTCTTCAGTTGACAGCTTTTACAAATGCATTAACGTATACGTTATTGAATTCGAGGAACTCAATAGGCCTTAAAGGGAGGAACCGAAATGCCTATGACGATGCGCAAGTCCCTACAGATGATCGCCCTTGCCACTGCCCTCGGCGGCAGCGCTGCCTATGCGCCGAGCGCCTTCGCGATCGATGTCGATAAACAGATCAAGGATATTGAAAGTCACCCGGCAAGCGGGCCCAACGGCGAAAAAGCGACCCTCGCGAGCGACCTGAAGCTATCCGCCGAAGAGATCGAAAAGATCAAGGCGAAGCATGCCAAAGCGGCCATTGTGATGCACTACACGGCGTCTGACTGGGCCAAGGCCCAGATGGCCGGGCAAAAGAAGGCCCTGGAAGAGCTCGGCGTCGAAATCGTTGCGACGACTGATGCTGGATATCGCGCGGAGCAGCAAGTTTCAGACATCGAAAGCGTCATGGCGCTCAAACCTGACGTCATGATCACCGTTCCCGCCGAGCAGTCAGCCACGGCCGCAGCATACAAGAAAGCTGCTGCCGCTGGCATTAAGATCATCTTCCTTGACCAGACCGGCGCCGGGATGAAGGCTGGCAAAGACTATGTGAGCCTCGTCTCTTCCGACAACCGCGGGATGGGAAAGGTCGCCGCACTGCTCATGGCCAAGGCGCTCGACGGCAAGGGCGAAATCGGTCTCATCCCGCATGCGTCCGACCTTTTTGCCACCAAAGAACGCGTGGTCGGCTTCAAGGAAGCGATCAAGGATTATCCGGATATCAAGATCGTCCAGGAGACCGGTGTCGGAGGCCCTGATTTCTCAAGCGAATCCGAGCGCGTCGCCTCCGCAATGCTGACGGCCCACCCCAACCTCAATGGCATCTGGGCCGTGTGGGACGTTCCAACAGAAGGCGTCCTGTCAGCGGCGCGCGCAGCGGGCGCGTCCAAGAGCCTCGTCATCACCACTTGCGACCTTGGCGTCAACATCTCGATCGACATGGCTAAGAAGGGTTACGTCAAGGCAACCGGATCCCAGCGTCCGTACGGCGCCGGTTATGCCGAGGGCATCCTTGCCGGATACGCCCTACTCGGAAAGGACGCACCTCCCTACGTCGTGCTCCCGGCCCTTGCGGTGACCCGCGATAACCTGATCGAGGCGTGGCCGCAGTCGAACGGCGACCAGGCACCGAAGATTCTCACCGACGCAATGAACTAACGGTGCGCGGGAGCGGCTCCGGCCGCTCCCCGTCCCCAGCGGCGGACAACGACCATGAACACTCAAGCAGTCACCGAAACCCTCGCCGCCGTCAGGATGCGCGACGTGAGGAAATCGTTTGGCGGCGTGCACGCATTGCGCGGTGTCAGCCTGACGATCCAACCCGGGACAATCCATGCGCTGGTCGGCGAAAATGGCGCCGGCAAGTCTACGCTGTTGAAGATCCTGCAGGGCGTGGTCACACCCACGGAGGGATCCATCGAGGTTTTTGGCGAACACATGTCGTCAAGCTCTCCGGAGAATTCCCGCAGGCTCGGCATTGAGATGATCTTCCAGGACCTCAGCCTGATCCCCACCCTCACGGTCGCCCAGAACATTTTCCTCAACCGGGAGCCCCGCCGCCTGTCGATCTTGGTCGACGAGCGCAGGGAAATCGCACAGGCAGCCGAGATCATCGGCCAACTCAACCTCAGGGTTGATCCGAGGACGCCTGTTTTTGAACTCAGCCCCGGCCAGGCCCAGCTGACCGAGATCGCCAAGGCCATCCACCAGGACGCCAGGATCCTTATCCTTGACGAACCAACCTCGTCGCTGAGCGCACAGGAAGCCGACACTCTGTTCGGCATGTTGAAGAAGCTCACTGCGGCGGGAACAGCCGTGATCTACGTTTCCCATCGCATGACCGAGATCATGACGATCGCCGACGAGATTACAATTCTGCGTGACGGTCAGAACGTGACCTCCGGGAAGACATCCGAATTCACGCTCGACTCGATCGTGCAGCACATGGTCGGCAAGCGTGTCACCGGTTTCCAATACCAGGCGCGCGCCATTGATCGCAGCGGCAAACCCGCGCTGAGCGTACGTGGCCTTTCGGGCCCTTCGGGAAAACCCAGCGATGTCAGCTTCGACGTTCACAGGGGCGAGATTGTGGGAATAGCAGGCCTCATGGGCGCTGGCCGGAGCGAGCTTGCCCGCCTTCTTTTCGGCGTCGATAAGAAAACTGCGGGAACCGTAGAACTCGGCGACACTGCCGTTGAGTTCAAGTCACCTTCGGATGCGATCAAGGCTGGCATTGTGCTTGTTCCGGAGAGCCGCCACGAGGAAGGTCTGGTTGTCGAGCACAGCGTCGGCGACAATCTTGGACTGCCGCAGATCGGTCAGCTCGTCCGCGGTCCCTTCATCGACCGTCGACGCGAGGGAACACTGACCTCCGATCTCATCAAGCAACTGAGGATCAAGACGCCGTCCGCTGACAACAAGGTCAGGAACCTTTCCGGCGGCAACCAGCAGAAGATCGTTATTGCCAAATGGCTAGCGATTGATCCTTCGGTTGTCATTCTCGACGAACCAACAGCAGGCGTAGACATCGGTTCAAAGGCCGAGATCGTTGAACTCATTCGGAGCGTCGCCTCCTCCGGAAAGTCCGTCATCGTCATCTCGTCGGAACCAGCCGAGCTTCTGGCAACAAGCGACCGCATCCTGGTCATGAACAACGGACGTCTCGCGCGCGAAATCGAGCGCGACGAAATCGAAAGCTGGGCCACGATTGCCGGCGACGAAACTCAATCTCCGCTGATCCGCACCGAACTCGGTCTGCAGGTCGCGATTCAGAAGGCAACCCAAAATGTCCACTGAAGCCAAGACATTGAACACAGAGACGGATGCAACCCACATGCGGCCGTGGCACAGCAACTGGCGCGACTACGTCGTCTACATCGGCTTCGTCGTCATCTTCATCGTCTTCGCGATCCTGCTGCAGGATCGCGGATTCCTATCTTCAAACAACCTGCTCAACATCCTGCGGCAGACTGCGATCGTCGCCATCGTTTCCATGGCAATGTCGTTCGTACTCTCGGCGGGCGAGATCGACCTCTCGGTCGGAGCCATAGCCGGACTGTCGTCGGTGGTCGCTGGCCTGGTGCTGAGCAAGTACGGTCTATTCCCCGGCATTCTCGCGGGCTTGACCCTCGGGCTGCTGGTAGGCGCCGTAAACGGCGGCCTGACTGCCTATCTCAACATCCCGTCGTTCTTGGTGACACTCGGCATGATGGGGATCGCGCGAGGGGTCGGAATGTGGGTAAGCGGCACTTCGCCTGTTCCAATTATCAACGATACGTTCATTTTCGTCTTTGGTTCCGGTAACATCGGCCCTGTTCCTGTCCTCGTTGTCTGGGTCGCCGTTCTGGGCACGATCGCCCATATCGCGCTCCGAAAGACACCGTTCGGCCGCAAGGTCATGTCGGCAGGCGGAAACTCGGTCGCAGCTCGCTACAGCGGCGTCGATGTCCGGAAAATCAAGTTCCAGGTGCTGCTACTGACGGGGATGGCCGCTGCGATCGCTGGCATGCTCTATGCTGGACGCCTGCAGTCTGGACGCTTCCAGCTTGGCGAAGGCGATGAGCTGTCTGTCATTGCAGCCGTGGTTCTCGGCGGTACCAGCCTATTCGGCGGACGCGGCACCGTGATCGGTTCCATCGTCGGTGCCCTGCTCATCGGTGTCATCAACAACGGTCTTATTCTTGGCGGCCTCGACTACAGCCAGCAGCTCATCGCGCGCGGAATGCTCATCATCCTGGCTGTGGCGGTCGGCCGAAGCCGCTAACCTGGAAGGTTCTACGGAGGTATTACGATATGAGAGTTTTAGTCACAGGCGGCAGCGGCAAACTGGGTAGAGCCACGATCAAGCATCTGGTTGAGAGCGGCCACGACGTCATCAACGCGGATACGATCGCTCCGCCAGAAAACCTCTGCCCCTTCGTCAGGGTCGATTTCGAGGATATGCGCGCCACGATCGAGGCGATCAGTGGCTTTGATTGGGACCACAATCGCAACACTGAAGCCGTCGTCCATCTGGCCGCTGTGCCGATGCCGGGGCGCGTTGCTCCTGCGGATGTTTTCCGGGTCAACACCATTTCGACGTTCAATGTTTTCGAGTCATGCCGCTTGCTCGGCATCAAGAACATCGTGTGGGCGTCGAGCGAGACCCTGCTCGGCATTCCTTACGAGATCAAGCCTGACTATCTGCCGGCGGACGAGAATTATCAGTCGCGCCCGGAAACCTCCTATTCCCTCTCGAAGCATCTCGGCGAGGAGATGGCAAAGCAGTATTGCCGCTGGGACAGCGAGCTCAAGATCGTTTGCCTACGCTTCTCCAACGTTATGGACGAGAGCGAGTATGCGGACTTCCCGGCCTTCGAGCAGAACCCGGGCAGCAGACGCTTCAACCTTTGGACCTATATCGACGCCCGCGACGGGGCACAGGCGATCCGTCGCTCGCTCGAGTGGAGCGGCAAAGGTGCCGAGGTGTTCATCATCGCAAACGACGATGGGGTCATGACCACCTCCAACGAGGAACTCGTCAGGAGGTGGTATCCGGGGGTCCCGTTCAAGAAGCAGATCGGGAACAACGAAACCTTGCTGTCGATCGACAAAGCAAAGAGCGTTCTCGGATACCAGCCTGAACATAGCTGGCGAAAATATGTAGGCTCCTGAGAAATCAGCCAGCTTGAAGGGAAAGAAAATGCCGACCAGGAAACAGACAGCACCGGTCTCAGAGATCAAAGAGGACGCCTTCGCGAAAACAATGACCGCGACAGCGCACCTTCGGTTGCGCCAGCTCATCCTGGATAACAAGTGGGCGCCCGGTTACCAGGCGACCGAACAGGAAGTCGCGTCCCAGTTGGGGATGAGCCGGACGCCCGTAAGGGAGGCGCTCATGCGCCTCCAGCAGGACGGACTTGTCTCGGTGATCCCGAGGCACGGAATGCGGGTTCTGCCGATTTCTATTTCTGACATGAAGGAAATTTACGAAATCCTGACGTCGCTCGAGAGTACGGCTGCAGAGCTTGCCGCCAGCCGCCAGCTTTCCGAGGATCAACTCCGGGGTCTCGAAAAGGCGACGGCCGACATGGACCATGCGCTTTCACAAGATAATTTGGAGCGCTGGGCGCAGGCGGACGCAAGATTTCATGAGCAACTGCTCGACCTTGGCGGCAACCAGATGCTCAAGTCGGTCGTCCTCAATTTCATCGACCGCGCACATCGCGTCAGGATGGTGACGCTGAAGATGCGTCCCAAGCCGGTTAACTCAACCCGCGAACATGCAGAACTCGTGCAAGCAATCCGCGAAGGCGACCGCGAAAAAGCAAGAAACATTCACAAGGCGCACCGCGAGCGGGCAGGCAAGGAACTGCTCGACCTTCTCGAGCGCCTCGGCCTCAACCACCTCTAGGACAGGTTTCAAATGTCATCGTTGTACAACACTCTCAAGATCGCAGTCCTTCCCGGCGACGGGATCGGCAGGGAAGTCATGCCTGCCTGCCTGGAATTGATCGACGCCGCCGTCAGCCAGGCGGGCGCGCCACCGCTCGTGTTCGAGACGCATCAGGCCGGTGCCCAGCACTACGCGGAGACCGGCGAGGCCCTGCCCGCCGCCGCGCTCGAGGCCTGCCGGACATCCGACGCAATCCTCTTCGGCGCGATGGGCTGGCCCGACATCCGCTTCCCGGACGGGACGGAAATCATTCCGCAGCTCGACCTGCGCATGGAGTTCGGCCTGTTTGCAGGTGTCCGTCCGATCCGGTGGTTTCCCGGCCTTCCGAAAGTGCTGTCCGATCCTCGCGCCGAAGGAATCGACTTCGTGTTGGTCCGCGAGCAGACAGAAGGACTGTTTTATGCGCGTGGCCGTGGCGAAGTGCTAAACGACCAAGAGGCCTACGACACGATGCAGATCACGCGGGCCGGCACCGAGCGCGTTACCGAATTCGCTTTCCAGCTGGCCGCCCAGCGCAAACGTCGCGGCAAGGCCGGCACGGTGACCTGCGTCGACAAGGCGAATGTCTTCAGTTCGATGGCTTTCTTCCGGAAGGTTTTCGATGAGATCGCCGCCAAGCACCCCGAGTTGCAGAAGGACTATGCCTATGTCGACGCGCTGGCGCTCAACATGGTGAAGAAGCCTTGGACGCTTGACGTGCTGGTGACCGAGAACATGTTTGGCGACATCCTTTCCGACCTTGCGGCCGGTCTGATCGGCGGCATGGGTATGGCCCCTTCGGCGGACATCGGCGATACGCACGGCCTCTTCCAGCCGGCACACGGGACCGCTCCCGATATCGCGGGCAAGGGCGTCGCCAATCCGGGCGCAATGTTCCTGTCGGGAGCGATGATGCTCGACTGGCTGGCGGTGAAGCACGGGGATCAGCGGCTTGCTGACGCCGCCGGGCTGATCGAGGCCGCGGTCGAGCACACCTTGTCGACCAAGATCGCGGTTCCAATGGAGTATGGCGGAAGCGCCAATTGCGCGGAGATGACGCGCAGCGTGATCGGCGCTCTGGGTGCCGTCCGCAAGGAGGTCGCATGAGTTCGGCATCCACAGGCTTTGTCGTGGTCGTAGAGTTCGTCGTTCGAAACCAGTTCGCCGATAATTTCGATGCGGCGATAATCGAGAATGCGGCGACGTCGCTGCGCGACGAACCGAACTGCGAAGTGTTCGATGTCTGCCGCGATCCTGAGCGGCCCGAGCGAATCTACCTCTATGAAGTCTATGGCTCAAGAGCCGATTTCGACTTCCACCTGAAGACGCCGCACTTCACGAGCTTTGATGCGATGGTTCGAGATTGGGTGGCCGAAAAGCGAGTGGAAACGTTCGAGCGCATTTCGTCCCACAAGAAGGAGGGCGCGAGATGACCAGCAGCGTCAAGGCGATTGTCTTCGACACGTTCGGCACTGTCGTCGACTGGCGGGGTTCGATCATCCGCGATCTCACCGCCTGGGGCGCGGCGGAGGGCCTGCAGATCGACTGGACCGGTCTCGTCGACCGCTGGCGAGACCATTACAATCCCCAGAAAGCGCGGGTGCGCAGCGGCGAGTTGCCGTGGACGAACCTGGACGAACTTCACTTCGATGCCTTGAAGGCAGTGTTCGCAGAGATGGGGCTGGCCGAACTAGACCACGACCGGATGATGCACGTCAACAAGGTCTGGCATCGCCTGGACGGCTGGCCCGACACATCGCGCGGGCTACACCGGCTGAAGTCGAAGTTTATCATCGGCCCTCTGTCCAACGCCAATGTCGCGATTCTCGTCAATATGGCAAAGCATGCCGACTTGCCGTGGGACAACGTGTTCTCCTGCGAGCTTTTCCAGCACTACAAGCCCGATCCTGAGACCTACCTCGGGGTCTGCAAACTCCTTTATCTGGAGCCCGGGGCCGTCATGATGTGCGCTGCCCACAACTACGATCTTGCCGCCGCGCGCAGCCTTGGCCTTAAAACCGCATTCATCGCACGACCCACCGAATACGGCGAGGGCCAGACGACCGACCTCACAGCCGAGCAGCGCTGGGATTACGTCGCCGACGATCTCGAAGACCTCGCCCGACAACTCGGATGCTAGAAGAGAGAAAGACAATGCAGACATACAAGATGTTCATCGACGGCAAGTGGGAAGACGCTGCCAACGGAGATACGTTCGAGACGAAGAACCCTTTCAACGGGCAGACCTGGGCCGCTATTCCGAAGGGCGGCAGGGAAGATGCGGAACGAGCAGTCGAGGCTGCGCACCGCGCCTTCACGAGCGGTCCGTGGCCGAAGCTCACCGCGAGCGCCCGCGGACACCTTCTTCGGCGTCTTGGCGACCTGATCGCCGAGAATGCGGAGCATCTCGCGACGATCGAGGTTACGGACAACGGCAAGCTCATCAACGAGATGCTGTTTCAGCTCAAATACATCCCGCAGTGGTACTACTACTTCGGCGGGCTGGCGGACAAGATCGAAGGAGCGGTCATCCCGATCGATAAGGCGGACACCTTCAACTTCACTCGTAATGAGCCGCTCGGCGTCTGCGTCGGGATTACGCCGTGGAACTCCCCTCTCCTGCTGCTCGCCTACAAGCTGGCACCGGCACTCGCCGCAGGGAACACATTCGTGGCAAAGCCCTCGGAGTTCACGTCTGCTTCGACCCTTGAGTTCGCAAAGCTCGTCGAGCAGGCTGGCTTTCCCGCGGGCGTCTTCAACGTCGTCACAGGGTTCGGCGCAGATGTCGGCGAGACGCTGACGACCCACAAGTACGTCGCCAAGATCGCTTTCACGGGAAGTGAAGGCACCGGGCGCAAGATCGGCGAGCTTGCAGCGCGCAACTTCAAGAAGGTTACGCTTGAACTCGGCGGCAAGAGCCCGCACATCGTCTTCGACGATGCGGAGATCGACAATGCCGTCAACGGGGTGATCTCCGGCATCTTCGCTGCCACCGGACAGACATGTATTGCGGGCTCACGATTGCTCGTGCAGCGAAAGATCCACGACCAGTTTCTCGAGAAGATCGTCAACCTCGCAAAAACGGCGAGAATGGGCGATCCGCTCTTGACGTCGACGCAGGTTGGCCCCGTGACGACGCCGCCGCAACTCGAGAAGATCCTCGGCTATATCAACATCGCAAAAGGCGAAGGCGCCGAATGCGTTCTCGGTGGGGGGCGGCCGGACAATGCCGAGCTCTCCAGGGGCTGGTTCGTCGAACCTACGATTTTCTCCGGGGTCCGAAACGACATGCGCATCGCGCAGGAGGAGGTCTTCGGCCCGGTTCTGGCGGTCATCCCCTTCGACAGCGATGAGGAAGCCGTGCATATTGCCAATGACACCAATTACGGGCTGGCCGCGGGCTTCTGGACCCAGGACATGCGTCGTATCCTGAAGGTTTCGGCCGCTATCCAGGCTGGCACCATCTGGGTCAACACTTACCGCGTCATCAGCTATATGTCGCCGCTGGGAGGCTACAAGCACTCCGGCATCGGTCGCGAGAATGGCATCGCCTCGATCCAGAACTACATGCAGACGAAGAGCGTGATGATCTCGACCGCTGAAGACGTCGCCAACCCCTTCATCATGAGGTGATTCATGGTGGCCGCCGGAAAGTTGCTGGTCGGCTGCGTCGCCGACGATTTCACGGGAGCGACCGACGTCGCGAACATCTTCGCGCGCGCCGGCCTCAAAACGACGGTGCTGATCGGCGTTCCTGAAGACGACAGGGACATTGACGCCGACGTAATCGTTGTCGCCCTCAAGACTCGAACGACACCTCCGCAAATGGCGGTCGAGCAGTCCTTGGCCGCGCTGCGATGGCTGCGTGGCTGTGGCGCGCAGAAGTACTACTTCAAGTACTGCTCGACGTTCGATTCCACGGCGAAGGGCAACATCGGCCCGGTCGCCGACGCGATGCTTGCGGAGCTTGGCCAATCCATAACGATCGCCTGCCCCGCCTTCCCTGCCAACGGCCGGACGGTTTACAAGGGCAACCTGTTCGTCGGCGACGTGCCGCTGGACGAGTCCGGCATGCGCAATCATCCGTTGACGCCGATAACAGACGCGAACCTGCTGCGGGTGCTCGGGCCGCAGTCGCGGGCCGAAATCACCGGATGCTATTACGAGACGGTGAAGCAAGGGGCGTCCGCCATCGCCGAATGGGCCGCCCCCATTCACGGCGACGGCACGCGTATTGTCGTCATCGACGCCCTGGCTGACGAGGACCTTGTCGAGATTGCCCAGGCATTCAAGGATCTCGTGCTGTTCACCGGTGCGTCGGGCCTGGCATATGGGCTGGCTCGTGTTCTTCTTGCCGGCGGGAACAGCCGCGACGCTGCCGTTACGACTGACTTGGAAGAAGGCTACAGAGCCGTCGTCTCCGGTAGCTGCTCGGTCGCAACCAACGGACAGGTAGAGGCGATGCTCGCAGACCACGAGGGTTTCCGCGTCGACCTCTCAAAGCTGGCGGACGGCGGCGATGTCGTCGGCGAGGCCGTCGAGTGGGCCTCGTCCCGTCTGGGCCGCAAGCCTGTTCTCATCTATGCGACGGCTCTGCCCGACGAGGTGAAGGAAAACCAACGCAAGTTGGGCGCCGCGCAGTCCGGCGAGATGGTCGAGGCCGCCCTCTCCTCAATCGCGCGAAGGCTCGTCGAGAAGGGTGTGAGCGATCTCATCGTCGCCGGCGGCGAGACGTCGGGAGCGGTGGTGAAGTCGCTCGGCGTCGACCAGCTCTCGATTGGCAACGAAATCGCCCCCGGAGTGCCGTGGGTACACGCAAAGAGCCAGGGGCGATCTCTGTCGCTCGCGTTGAAGTCCGGCAACTTCGGCGAACGGGACTTCTTCATGAACGCTTGGGACCGGCTACGATGATAGGCTCCATATCTGAAGAGACGAAGGTCCGCGACGAGATAGTCGAGGTCGGTCGCTCGCTCTTCGACCGCGGGCTGACCGCAGGATCGACCGGCAACATCAGCGTCCGTCTGTCGGACGGTCGAATTTTGATGACGCCCACCAACGCTTCGCTGGGCGTGCTCGATCCAGCACGGCTGTCCTGCTTTTCGGCGGAAGGCGTGCATGTCGGAGGTGACAAGCCCACCAAGGAGGCGTTCCTCCACAAGTGCATGTATTGCGGTAAGGACAATCGCCGAGCCGTCGTCCACCTGCATTCAACCTATTCGGTTGCCGTCAGCTTGTTGAAGCAGGTCAACGAGCGCGACGTTCTGCCGCCCCTGACCGCCTACTATGTCATGCGTATCGGTTTCCTGCCGCTCGTGCCGTATTTTCCTCCCGGAGACGAAGCGCTGGCGGCGGCGGTGGGAGCCGCCGCCGCGAACCATCATGCGGTGTTGATGGCAAACCATGGACCTGTCGTCGCGGGCAAGTCCCTAAAGGACGCCCAGTACGCGACAGAGGAGTTGGAGGAAACGGCGAAGCTCTTCTTGCTCTTGCAGAACCACGAGGTCCGGCCGCTCACCGCCGAGGAAAGGGCCACCTTGATCAATCTCTCGAGGTGACAAGAGCGCGTTACGAACCAGGAGGAACCCAGCGGGTCTGGGTGCCGTAACCTGCACTCTCGTTCGTGCCATTGTGCGGCCCGTAAAGGGGAAATGCCATGAAACTTCTGGTCACTGGAAGCAGCGGACGAATCGGGCGCGCGGCGATTGAACGCCTTCTCGAAGAGGGGCACGAGGTCATCGGAATCGACGAGGTGCCGTCATCCGACATGAGGTGCCCGTTCGCCCGCGTCGATATGCGGGACTATGGCCAGGTCCTTGATGCGGTCGCCGATATCGAATCCGGGATTGATGGCATCGTCCATCTTGCTGCGATAGTAGGCGCGAAAGTCGCTGCGAGCACGCACATATTTCACACCAATACCGCCATCAGCTACAATGTTTTCCAATCTGCAAGGATCGCGGGCATAAAGAACATTGTTTCTGCGAGCAGTGAGACCTTGCTGGGCGTCCCGTTTGACGATCCACCTGCCTATTTTCCGGTCGATGACAAGCTGACCTCGAAGCCTGAGAGTAGCTACGCGCTTTCCAAACTTGTAGACGAATCCGTCGCAGCCGAATTCTGCCGCTCGGATCCCGCGCTCAAAATGATCGGCCCGCGGTTTTCTTGGGTAAAAGAGCCCCACCAATATGATGCAATGAAAGCTTGCGAAGATAATCCCGGCGTTCAGAAATGGAACCTGTGGTCCTATGTTGACAGACGGGACTGTGCCCAGGCCATTTCGCTTGCGCTCAACGCAAGCCTCAATGGTTTCCATCACTTCGTGATAGCAGCAGATGATACCGTGTTGGCGCGGCCCACACGTGCCCTTAGGGCTGCTTATTATCCCAATGTACCGCTACAAGGACAACGTGCTGAACATGGCAGTCTTGTCTCAAGCCTAGTGGCCCCGAGACGTTCTATGATATCGCCCGAAGTACAGCTGGCGTGACATACCAGCGGGGGTCTCCTAGCTTCTTAGGCTGCTGTGACCTTTCAAAAGAAGGTCGAACGCGGATCAGCAGATTTATCATATCCGGGCGGGCTTCCAAGTTGCTTGCATTCGCTTCATAAGGTTCGCCGGTGTTTGCACTTCTGAAAATGGGGAACACAGACGTGATTTCGAAGGGTGCGGAAGAAGCAGCGTCGGCAACGACGTCTCCTTGTGTACACATCTCTCGTCCAACTGCTTTCAAACAGCAGACGGCAGACTTCAACTCCGAGCTTCACGCTCGACCGTCGATCTATTTCACCGGTCCGGCAATTGTTGAGCACGTTGCTTTCATGCCCATAGACGGTGTGATCAAGGAGTTCCACGACAGTCTCGAAGCTGATGGCACGATTTCGGTTAGAGTCGAAAGGCACACTGAATTCGTGACGGTTACGCGCGTCCGGAAACTTGACAGCGAGCCAGGGGGCTGGCCGGAATCTGACCTCCTTGAAAGTGATTTTGCCGAGCTCGCAGGATTGAACTCACCGCTGCTCGTTTGTCACGTCAGCATCCTTGTCCTCGGGAACCCTCCTGACAAGCTGGGACCGGTGCTGGAAACCTTCGGCTTCGGTGATACCGCCGCCTCATTGATCGGTGGGGGCGCGGCGCAGGTTTGCTCCGATTTTCGTGTTCGAGGGGACAATTCAAGTAGAATTATCCTGTTCAACAAGGACCTGAACGCACACCGACTGGGGCGCATGGTACGCCGCATCTTCGAGATCGAAACCTACAGATCCATGGCGCTTCTCGGATTGCCGGAAGCGCGTCGTCTCGCCCCGCTTCTCGGCGGATATGACACGGAGTTGGTTCAACTGACCAATCGCAATCTTCGTACGCCCGCACATCAGCACAAGCAATTGCTCGAGGAGATTACCGCTCTCTCATCCCATGTCATTTCGGCCACCGCCGAGACCAGAAACAGATTCGGCGCAACCGCAGCCTACGCCAAGATCGTTGAGGAGAGGATCGCGCTTTTACGGGAAACGCACGTCGTCGGCTTTCAACGCTTCGGTACCTTCGTGGAGCGGCGGTTCAAGCCAGCGGTGCGTACCTGTGAAGCGACCGCCTTGAGGCTTGAGCAACTATCGAGGGCCGCGATGCACTTGCTCGACTTGTTGCAAACCCGAATTCAGGTCGAGATCGAATTCCAGAACGCGACACAGATCCAGGCCATGGCTGATCGCGCCGCGACGCAGGTCAAGATCCAGCGCGCGGTCGAAGGCTTTTCGATCATTGCAATAAGCTACTATTTGTTGAGCTTGCTGAAGTTCGTGTATGAAACGGCAGACCACGCTGGGTTCCATTTCGATCCAATGATCATGCTCCTCGCTGTTCCGGTCGTTGTGGGATCTGTTGTGATCACTATTCTGCGCGTCAAGCATGCGCTGAAAGCAGAGAGCTAGCGGCGCGCAACCTCGCCTCAACAAGCTCGATCAATCAAGCAGCTCTTGAGTATCTCCACGAGGCGGTTCAGCGGAGGCGGTCATCTCTTCTTCAGGTAATGGCTCGCTCGGGGACTGCGTTTTGAATCTAAGATTTGGCAGGCATTCTCGCCACCACGACGTCGGCGACAATCAATAATGCCAGAGACGACGCACTTTTAGCTTTGCCGAAAATTCCGATGGGAGCTTTGATCCGGTTGATCGGCCTACGCAATAGCCGTCGTCGGCCAGAGCCTTGATCCGCTCGCCAGCCGGCTGAGGGTTCTTTCGATCGTATCCTGCATTGGCCTTTGCGCCCTTCAATTTCGGTTAAGGTATTACGTATAAGGTTATACCTCATACGGAGTTCAAAAGGTTTGCTCGGGCGGAGGGGAAATAATGTGGAGGATTCGGAAATTTGGCGTGGCGATACGTTTGTCTATCGCATTCGGGTTGCTGTTGTGCGCAATGGGAGTTCTGTCTCTTTCGTCAATCAGCCAGGTCGACGAGATCAACGGGAAGCTCAGCCTCATAAATGGCAGTAATAGCCAAAAATTTCGGAATGGCATCGATATGCTGGGCTCGGTCCGCGATCGAGCGGTAGCATTGCGCGACATCGTTTTGACTGACTCGAATACGGATCAAGCCACGACAATCGTGATGATGAGAAAGCTACAGGCATCCTACGCTTCCAACTTCGCGGAGTTGCAAAAGGCCGTTAATTCCGACGTCGCCAGCACCCCCGCAGAGCGTCGCCTCGCTGAGGGTCTGACGGCTTTTCAGAATGACGCCGAGCCTTTGATTGCCGACGTCACCAAGTTGACGCTCGACGGAAAAAGAGACGAGGCAAAGCCGCTGCTCTTAAATGAACTGAGACCCAAGTTGACGGCATGGATTGGTGCTCTGAACAAGTTGATCGATTACGAGCAAGCTCTAAACCAAGGCGTTGGTGGCAAAGTTAAAGCAGCTTCTGATGAATTTAAATTTCTGACGCTAGCTGCGCTCGGCATAGCTGCCTTGTTCGGAGTAACCGCGGCATCGCTCACTATCCGCTCCATCATCGTGCCTCTGGCGAAACTACAGCAGTCAGTCCTGCAAATGATCGCCGGCGACATGGAAATTGACCAAATACTCGAGCGACGGAAGGATGAAATCGGTCAGCTCGCGCGGCAGATATCCGGCCTTAAGAATCATCTTTCAGAAAAAGCGGAGCGCGATGCGGTCGCCGAGCATCATCGACAGGATGCCGAGCGGCGGCGTTTGGAGAACGAAGGAGAGGAGCGCCAGCGGGCTGCCGAACAGACCAGTTCCGCCGTCGAACAAGTTGCCGATGCACTGAGGCAGTTATCGAAAGGCAACCTTCACATTCAGCTTGATCGGCCTTTCACGGGAGCTCTTGAGCCGCTCAGATTGGACTTCAATTCAGCGATTAGCCAGCTTCGCGATGCAATGTCCGAAGTAAACGACAATGCGCAGGCGATTGCTGCGGGGGCTGAAGAAATCCGTACTTCCTCGAACGAACTCGCGGTGAGAACGGAGCAGCAAGCTATAGTCGTCGAGCAAACGGCTTCTGTCCTCGCAGACATGACAAGGCAGGTGGTGGACGCAAGCCATAAAGCTCACGCAGCAGGGATCCTCGTCGGCGAGACCAAGGAACATGCCGAGAGGTCAGGCACCATAATGCGCGAGACTATTGAGGCCATGACAAACATTCGGTCTTCTTCGGTCGAAATAGGCAATATTATCGGTGTCATCGATGAAATCGCATCTCAGACAAACCTTTTGGCTTTGAACGCAGGCATTGAGGCGGCTCGGGCCGGGGAGACTGGCCGAGGGTTCGCGGTAGTAGCGCAGGAGGTCAGAGACCTGGCGCAAAGGTCTGCGGCGGCGGCGAAAGAAATCAAGTCTCTGATCAAAATATCCAACCTGCATATCAATGATGGGGTCCAGCGTGTGCAACAGGCCGGCAACGCTTTGGGCCAAATCGTTGTTCAGGTGCAGAGCGTCAATCAGAACGTCGACGCCATTGCTCAGGTTTCTCGCGTCCAAGCCGACGGGCTCAAGGAAATCAATTTCTCAGTCGGTAAGATCGAATCAGCGACACAGCAGAACACAGCTATGGTGGAAGAGTCGACTGCTGCCGTGAACAATCTCGCGAAGGAGACCGCATCGCTTTTCGAGATGCTATCCAGGTTCCAAATTGCCGATGGGCCGGCAAAGACGAACCGCGCAGAGGAGCCAACGCTTTATCTAGTCGTGGCATAGCAGAGCCGATGCAAAGCAGGACTTTCATTTTATGCCCGGTGTGATCTCCCTCCCCCAGAGGGACTAGCATCTGCCGAGGACCGAAACCCGACGACGCAGCAATCTACGGAGGGGAGATTGGCGGCGCTGGAAACTCAGAGGGCCGCTGACCTGCGGTAAGCGGCCGGAATTTTTGAGACGCCTTTTTATTAACCGGAAGGTCAATAAGGCGGCCCGGCGTTTTAAGCCGGCAAGGCACGTTCTCCACTTAAGACGCGCCAGGTTCGCCGCTCTCGAAGGACTAGGGACGGAATAGGGACATCGAGCCGGCACAAGCGTTCGGTTGCCGTTTTCGGGAGTCGAGTTGCGACGGCGCGATGATAGGATGCGGCTTGCCCTGGTCGCCAAACAGGACTCGTCGGCTCCAAGATCTCCTAACATTTGTGCACACAAGGCAGTGGAACCTCGATGTGGTCGAGGGCAATTCTCTGCGATCAATCCAGTGACCGATCGATGCCTCGACGGAGGCCGTACTCGTTGCCCTTCAAGACTCCACCAAACGGCAGAAAAAGTGCTTGCCATATTGGGTATGACATCATACCTTATACCTACGCGCAGAGGAGCACAGTGCGCGGAATTCGTGGGAACGCACTTTAGAGACCACTCCGGAAACCGATCGGGCTTTTCCGAGAGGAGCAGTGCGCCCGCGCGAGCGTGGGAGGACAGGTTTTGAGAAATACCCGACTGCGTTGCATCCGCACGCAAACGATCAGGCCTTACCTAATGGGGAGGCCACTATGACGGTTCACGGAGCCATCGAAGATGTCGCAAGGACCTCAAGCCTGGCAGCAATGGCACGCAAGATCGAACATGCCTTGGTAAGGTGCCTGGAGATACCGGTAGCACTTCTGGTGCTTTGCGAAATTCTTCTACTGTTTTCAGCCGTTGTCGCCCGGTACGTATTCCACGTCCCGCTGGTTTGGTCGGACGAACTGGCGTCAATCTTGTTCCTCTGGCTTGCTATGCTTGGTTCCGCCGTCGCTTTTCAGCGGCAGGAACACATGCGCATGACGGCGGTGGTCACCGCATTGAAGGGCGATACACGCCGCTTCGTCGAACTGGTTTCGGTCGCCGCAGCACTTGCCTTTCTCGTACTAATCCTGCCCGCATCTCTGGAATATGCCACCGAAGAGTCCTACGTCTGGACGCCCGCGATGAATATTCAGAACTCATGGCGCGCCTCGGCGTTGCCGACGAGCTTCGCTTTGATGCTTGTTTTCGCGGTGTTGCGGCTTCTGCAGAGCTCGAATCTCCGTCTCGCGCTCGGTGCGATTGCTGCCGTGGCAGCGGTCTTCTGCTTGTTTTGGGCGCTGAAGCCGGTCTTCGCCGGTCTCGGAAACCTCAATCTTCTCGTCTTCTTCGTCGGCGGCGTTGCGGCGTGTGTTTTCGGCGGCGTGCCGATCGCCTTTTCATTCGCGATCGCTACATTCGGCTACCTTATATTGACCACCAGAACGCCGCCTCTGATCATTGTCGGCAGGATCGATGAAGGTGTCAGCCATCTGATCCTTCTTGCGATCCCTCTGTTTGTGTTTCTCGGCCAACTTATCCAGATGACGGGTATGGCACGGGCGATGGTTGCGTTCCTCGCCAGCCTTCTTGGCCATGTGCGCGGCGGGCTTCACTACGTGCTGGTGGCTGCGATGTATCTTGTATCTGGGATTTCAGGATCGAAGGCCGCCGACATGGCCGCCGTCGCGCCCGTGTTGTTTCCGGAGATGAAGGCGCGCGGCGCAGACGAAGGCGATCTTGTCGCACTTCTGTCGGCGACGGGCGCCCAGACTGAGACAATCCCGCCTAGCATCGTCTTGATTACAGTGGGATCCGCTACCGGGGTGTCGATCGCCGCGCTGTTCACCGGCGGTCTTCTCCCCGGCCTTATTCTGGCGGTAACCCTTTGCTTCTTGGTCCGCTGGCGCTGCCGCAACGATGATCCGAGCCACGTCAAGAGGGCAAGTCGACGGCAGATCGGCAAGCTGCTTCTCGCTGCACTGCCTGCCCTTGCGCTTCCGTTCGTCATCCGCTCAGCTGTCATCGAAGGTGTCGCCACGGCGACGGAAGTTTCGACAATCGGCATTGCTTACTCGGTAATCGCGGGCCTTCTGTTCTACCGTCAGTTCGATTGGCGCCGACTCAAGCCGATGCTTGTCGAGACGGCGAGCCTATCCGGTTCGATCCTTCTGATTATCGGCGCGGCCACGGCGATGGCTTGGGGCCTGACGCAATCAGGCTTCTCGACAGCGCTGGCTCAAAACCTTTCAACGCTCCCGGGCGGTGCGGTGACCTTCATGATCGTCTCGATCGTCATTTTCATCATCCTCGGCAGTGTGCTCGAGGGGATACCCGCAATCGTACTGTTCGCACCGTTGCTGTTCCCGGTTGCTCAGCAATTGGGCATCCATCAGGTGCATTACGCCATGGTTGTCGTGTTGGCGATGGGTATCGGCCTCTTCGCTCCACCCTTCGGTGTTGGCTACTACGCTGCCTGTGCAATCAGCCGAGTCAGCCCCGACGCCGGCATGAAACCGATCGTCGGCTACATCGTCGCCATGGCCATTGGTCTTGCTGCGGTTGCTGCGGTTCCGTGGCTCTCGATCGGCTTCCTGTAGCCCGACCTCGACCAACCAAAATTACAGAGCTTATTTGGAGGAGAACGAAATGGTAAATCTGACAAGACGCGCATTCACAGTGACGACGACGCTTGGTCTCAGCGCCACGGCGCTCGGGTTTTCGATGAAGCGAGCGGCCGCAGCCGAGTATTCCCTGAAGTTCGCGTTCAATCTGGCCGAGACCCATCCGATCACCACGCGCGCAAGGGAGGCGGCAGCACGCATCCAACACGAGACAAACGGGCGGGTGGAACTGCAGGTCTACCCGAACAACCAGCTTGGTAGCGACACTGATATGCTGTCGCAGGTGAGAGCAGGCGGCATCGATCTGTTCCTGAACTCTGGTATCAATGTACTGTCCACGATGGTCCCGGCGGCCTCGATCTACGGTCTCGGCTTCATTTTCCCGGACTATGATACGGTTTGGAAGACGATGGATGGTGAACTCGGTGCCGCTCTGCATAAGCTCATCGAAAAGGTGAATCTCCTCCCGATGGAAAAGATGTGGGACAACGGGTTCCGGCACATCACCACCAGTACGCACCCAGTCAACTCGCCCGCAGATCTCGCCGGTATGAAAATCCGCGTTCCAGTCGGAGCGCTGTGGACCTCCATGTTCCAGACGTTTGGGGCAGCTCCGGCGTCCATTAATTTCAACGAACTCTATTCTGCACTTCAGACGAAGGTCGTCGATGGACAGGAAAATTCGCTGGCCAACATCAAGACCGCAAATATTGTCGAGGTCCAAAAATACTGCGCATTAACCCGGCACATGTGGGACGCGTTTTTCTGCGTTGCCAACAAGCGCAACTGGGCAAGCCTGCCGGCGGATGTGCAGGAGGTCGTGAGCCGCAACATCAACCTAGCCGCGCTTGATGAGCGCCAAGATATGGCCAAGTTGTCGGAGTCCCTCAAAGAGGTCCTGGCCAAACAGGGCCTTGTATTCAATCAGCCCGACACTGAGGCGTTCAGGCAGAAACTTCGCGACGGCGGCTTCTACACCGGCTGGCGCGAAAAATATGGCGAGGAATTGTGGGCAATTCTCGAGAAGACGGTAGGGAAACTCACGTAGGCCCCTAGAAGGTATATGTTCTCCCAGAGGCCGGCTGTCCGGCCGACTTCCGGGTCTCGTGAGAACATCACGAGACCCGGCTTTTTTCGTGACTTTGTGGCAATCGCGTGCAGCGGGTGGCGCCGGCGGATCATACTCGGGCGCCTTGAAAGGATCGGAACCTTCGACCCTGTTATTGAAATTGAGCTAACACCGAAATTCCTCAATACAATAGGGAAATGGGCCAGAGCGGACTGGCTGCTAGTCGGCATTGAGTACAGATAGCTTCCGATGACCCCATCAGCCAAGGTGCCACCGACTGCGCCTTCCTAGTCTACTGGGTGGCTTAGAAACGCGGTCCTCATGCGGGCGGAAGTTAGTTCTTCGAGCGTTCTCTTGTGACAGAAAGAGGCAATGCGGATATTCTCGGCAAATGCCCCCAGGTCCCGCAAGACCTCCGTTTCATTCCCATCACCTAGTCGGGCGCAAGTCGGCCGGGAGACACTAGCCGCGCCAATCTAACCGTTCGGCCTGCTCGTCCTCGCGTCTCGCGTCTCGCTCGTAATAGTCAGCAAGCCGGATCAAAGCGTTGGCCGTGCGGGGATAATCAAAAATGATCGCATCCGCCGACTTACGATAGCGCGCTTCCTCTCTTCGCTCCAGCAATCCGCCGTCGCGAGGCATACGGGTCGTCATGCCGCGGCGGTTCATCTTGCCCACGACAAAGCCGTCGATCATTTCCTTGCTGTGGAAGAGATCAATGACCTCCCGAACAGCCTCGGCTGGCCAATTGCCATCCTTGCCATCTGGTGACGAGGAGAGCATATGCCCGATGCGGCTGTCGCCAATATCAAGGCGGCCCGCCTCGCGGGCGAGCTTCCTCGCCTCTTTGATCCATTCGGTCAGTCTGATCGGATCGATTGAGCTATCGTTCTGTGTCCCAGGAATTCTGTTCCAGTGTCCGAGCAATGCATAAGCGCGGCTCGCCACTGCTTTCGCCATTTCAGGTGTCGCGGGCACAGGCTCGTCCGCGTCACCGTCTTCATCATCGCTTTTTCGATAAACGGCTTTCAGGAGATCGACAAAAAGCTTTGGTTGCTCCGAGAGCTCGGCGAGGAGCGCTTTTGCAGGTCGCTGGGAATGCTCCAAAACTTCGAGATAGTTCCATTCAAGCGTCGCGAGCGCTTCTCGTTCGACATCATCGCGATTGTCCAGGATCTGCATGAGCTCCGCAACATGATGGCGAAACATGCCGAGTTCATTATGACCTGGATCGCCAGTGAAGGGTTGCTTTGCTGCCTCGGTCAGTACCTCAATGACTAGGTCCGAAGGAAGATCGGACTCCCGCATCCGGCTAGCGAGCCCCACCGCTCGCAGTGGCGCGCCCGTCTGAATGAGCTTGCGTACCGCATAGACGATGTCGTCCTCGCGATCATCAATCCACATGACCCGCGCGGTCCGCCAGTATGTCGTTTCGATCGCGCCGCCAATTTCGGAGATTTGGTTCCAGACCCAGCGCTCGATAGGCAGGGCGCGTAGCAATGTGAGCAGTGCCTCATCGGCCCACTTTTCAGCAAGTGCTTTCTCAATCAAGCCCGTGGACCATTCTCTATCGCGATCACGTGACGAGCAGACAACGAGACCATGCGCGACATCCCGCTCCAAAGCGTTATCGGATTTCAGGAAAGACTGAAGCAGGTCGTCGAATTCCGGCGGAGACAGGCCGGCGTCGTAGAGCGCCTTGCCGATATAGCCTGGGGCTTCCACTTGTCTTGCAAGTTTCTCGATCGCCGGAATTCCTCCGGCTTCGAAAACTGCCGCAGCGGCACGCTGGCGCGTTTCCTCAATATCGCGCTGCTCCGTTTCCCACCCAGCAGAGCCGCGGTCAGGGAGCTCCACGGTCTGGTTGAATAGCCATGCTACCCGCTCGATCGGATCGGCAGGAGCGAACCGATGATAGACTTTTTCCAAGGCAATCAAGACAGGCTCGTCCAGCGACCAATCGGCATCGGGGAATTGCCGATGTCTGTGGAGAGTTGAACGGAGCTTGCGCCACAGGGTAGCGCGAGCGTCCTCGTCGATCATCTTCGGCTCGGCGGCGGCAAGGTTCACCAGTGCGACTTCCGTGCCCGGAACGAGGTCGGCGAGGCAGTCCAGCAGGTCCGACCACCGCTGCGGATCGAGCCCTGCATCATCGAGCAAACGCTTGCTGATTTCCGTTGTACCTCGTTCTACGAGCCCCCAAGTGAGGGCTTCCTCGTCATCAACCGAATAGTCACGCCACCGCGGCACGGCAGACGGCGTCATGTGGTCGCGTCCTTGCGGAAGTATCCCGATCATCAGCTTCCAGGCACTGGCTGGCTCGCGCTTCCTGATCAGGTCAAGTGCTTTCAGCCGCTCGTCGAGTGTCGCAAATGTCTCTGGATGCCATAGAAGATGGATGTTGCGGAGGCTGTTGGCCGGACCGTTCGTGAAGCGACGCGGTTTTGTATCAATCGCGTCGAGGCGCGCGAGCACATAGGTGACACGCGGCATGAGTTGCTTTGACCAGGCAAGAGATTCGAGTGCCCACATCAGGTCAGCCAAATGTTCCTGCCCGGTAATCCCACCTCCATCGCTTCCGAAAAGCGCCTCGATTGGGGGCTGATCACGATCAAGGCTTTCCTCGATAGCGTCCAGGAATGCACCCGGAGAGGCTTCCGCGAGGAGCCTGAAATCACCTGAGAGAGACCACCATCGATGCCCGTCGGCTCCCTGAAGGAGTTTTCGCACGATATGATCAACACGTCGCCCCACGTCTGGAACCGTCCGGACCCTGTCGCCCCATAGCGCCATCAGTATCATCGAATGGCCGATCCCGTGACGCAGGAGGCCAGAGTACGGAGGTTGAATTCCGCGGACGTTGGCCATCCAGCGGTCATCTGGTTCCATCTCGAAACGGGGGTCCGATGCGCCCAAAACATCCAATGCCGCAGCCTCATATCGGGAGATGTCATCATTGGTAAGATTCTGAGCAAGCAGAAACCAGGCATCGATTGGCGAGGTTACACGCCATGCCGGCCCGACTTTCTGCAAGGGGCTGTCCAGGTCGCGAACCATAGGAGTGAGCTCCTTGATGATTTCTTCATACGGCTGGCCAGCGATTTCCTCAAGAATGCGGCAATCATCCTTTCTCTCATCGTGCCAGCCGCCGATCAGCAGCGCTGCCAGCAGGGCGCGAGGGGGTGACGTGACTGCCCAAGCCGGCAGGCGGCCTGGTGCACCCGGCAGGCGTCGCCGCAGGACCGACAGCTCGCGCGCACTGTCGCGCGCAAGCGTCTCCGCCCGCGTATCGGACATGCCCGCTGCAATAAGCGCGTTTGCAATGCCTTCGCGAGATGGCCGGGCAAGCGTCCTCACATCTCCATCGCCAGCCGCCCGCTCATCATAGATCTGAAGGACGAAATGGCCCTTCCCGGCTAGGACCCGGCTGAGGCCTGGGTTTGGAGCCGTCAAAACGAGTATGAGAGACCCCGAAGCATCTCCAAGCTGTCGCGCAGCATCCTCGGTGGTAGCCACAAGGCAGCGTGCGCGGTAAGTCTGTGCAAATTCATCCGGCAACTCGCTCAATGCCGCGTGAAAAAACGCCACCGCTTCGTCGGCCGTCGTCGCCCGGAGGGACATGACCGACGGGGGGCTTCTCAGCCATCGAAGCACGGCCGCGACATCCTCGTCGCGGTCGGTAAGGACGAGATCGGCCGTGAGCGGCAGTTCTGTTGCCTGCGACCACTCGCTCCACACGTCCTCCAGTTCACGGGTTTCGTCGGGGCGCTTGCCGAGCCTTCTGGCCAGCCAGGCACCGACGGCCGGGCTTTGCTCGATCCAATGCACCAGGTCGTTTGCATCATAGACCCGAACGTCGCGCCACGGACCCTCCTTCTTTCGCGTCTTCGCCCATTCGTCTTTCCCCGGCCAATGCCGGGGTGTAACGAAGATGTAGGTCGCATTGGCAGGCTCGATGGGTGACGGATCCAAGCTGCGCTTCGCGTAGTCTTCGCTGGCTTTATGAGAAACATTCTTGCGCTGGGCGCCGATCTCCCAGCCAGTCTCACCTTGCGGGACGTAAATACTTCCTTTGGCAGCAATTGTATGCCCGTCCCAGCCCGAATGCCGGACACCTTCATCGGAAGGAAACCGCAAGTGGGCCGATCCGTGTGTGGCACGGACGAGGTTTGCAATCAGAGTCGGCAGACCGGAGACGCCGTCATTGCGGTCTGCCCAATCCGAGAGATCCTGTGCGCTGACCCAACGAATGGGAACGCCCGGTCGATCGGACACGTCCATTGGGGGAATGGCTGGACCGATGACTGCTCCTGTTGGCAAAAACCGAACGCCGGCGCTTTCAAGCGCACTCCTGATCGCTTGGGCGTTGTTGGCGACAGGTGTGCGTTGTCCCCGTTCGAAATCAGCGATCGTAGAAGTCGCTACGCCAGCAGTCTTGGCGAGGTCCTGCTGAGACCATGCCAAGAGGGCGCGCGCGGCGCGCACGTGTTTAGGTGTCAGTTCGGAGGTTTGGCTCGACTTCATCATGGTCATACGAAATATATGACGTCACGAAATTAATTCAACCTGTTATTTTTTGACGGCAGGATGTATATATATGCCGACATAAGGTAACAACCGAGGCCACGATCATATGAACTATCGGGATAGCGCGCTCGAACTGGCCAGATCTCGCGGCATCGTGCGGGCCCGTGATTTCAAGTCGGCCGGCATTCCCCTCGTCTATCTGAAACGCCTGACCGATTCCGGCGACCTCGTGCGACTTGGACGTGGACTGTATCAGGATCCAGACCGTGTTGGTGAGCACGTCGCGCACGATCTGGCAGAAGCTACCCGGTTGATGGCGAATGGCACAGTCTGCCTGCTCAGCGCACTTCGCCAACACGAATTGACCACTCAGCTACCGCATGCGGTCTGGATGATGATCCCTCATAAGGCAAGAGCGCCGATATCACCATCG
Source organism: Rhizobium leucaenae USDA 9039 (assembly GCF_000426285.1). Classification (GTDB taxonomy): domain Bacteria; phylum Pseudomonadota; class Alphaproteobacteria; order Rhizobiales; family Rhizobiaceae; genus Rhizobium; species Rhizobium leucaenae. The sequence goes on from NZ_AUFB01000013.1 coordinate 132,436, forward strand.
TTTCCAGTAAAAATCGTGCGGGCAACCGGTGATGCCCTAACATCCGGCATTGAGAGGATTTCGGTCGAAGGCGTCGATGTGCCTATCTATGGCGTGGCAAAAACCGTAGCGGACTGCTTCAAATATCGGCGCCTTGTTGGCGAGGACGTCGCGATTGAAGCGCTTCGCGATGCCCTGCGATTTCGCAAGACGACACCGAACGAACTCATGAAATACGCAGCGATCGACCGGTGCTCGGCGCGCATGGAGCCTCTGATCCGGGCGCTACAGGAATGACTAAAATCATCAAGGACAAATCGGCGTCTATCCGCGCAAGACTGCTCATGCACGCAAAGCGGTCTGGTGAGGAATATCAGCGTACACTAACGCGCTTCGCCATTGAACGTTTGTTGTTTCGCCTCAGTCAATCGGGCGTGCGCGACCGCTACGTTCTCAAAGGAGCGATGCTCTTCGTAACCTGGCCAGAGAATGTCTTTCGACCCACCGGCGATCTCGATCTGTTGGGTCACGGCGATCCTGACCCCGAGGCGATAGTTGAAACCTTCCAGCAAATCTGTGCGGTCGAAGCCGACGACGGTTTGCACTTCGACCTCGCTAGCATCAAGGTCGATCCGGTCCGGGAAGCGGACAAGTATCAGGGCGCTCGTGTCATGCTGAATGGCGAGCTCGCCAAGGCGATCATTCGAGTGCAAGTTGACATCGGCTTCGGAGATCATGTCTATCCGGCGCCTAAGCTGGCGTCGTTCCCGAGCATTCTTCCGGATCTGCCGACGGCCAGCATACTGATGTATCCGCCCGAGACCGTCGTCGCGGAAAAGTTTGAAGCAATGATCCGTTTCGGACTGGCAAACGGCCGGATCAAGGATTTCTATGACATCTGGCTCACTACACAGATTTTTCAATTTCAGCTCTCGACTGTGATCGATGCGGTCGCCGGCACATTGGCGCGCCGCGGAACGGCCGTCCCAACCGCGAGGCCCGAGGGATTTTCGCAGGCCTACGCTACCGTCGCTGCGGAGAAAGGTTTGTGGAGCGGTTTTCTCGAGCGCAACCCGCCAATGCTGGCACCTCCCGCCTTTCCTGAGCTTCAGCGCCAGCTCACGCGTTTCTTCGAGCCAGTCATTGCGGGCGTTAACGCCCCCGGCGGCGACAGTCGCTGGGACCCAGTCGAATACAGCTGGCGATAGCCGATCGGAATCTCGCCTGTCCGCACTCCGCAAGCCACTCGGGCGTCGCCCACCCCATTCGACATCTGGCTTTTACAGTTGATGGGATACGAACCCGCGACCCAATACTATGATTTGCCATCCACATGATATCGTTGGCTCTTCGCATTAACCCGTGCCGTGGTAGCTGCATCGAACGCTGCGGAGTATTGTGGGAAGCAGCTACCAGAGAACGGGTTGGTTAAACCTGGATCGCCTACGATTGCTGACTGATCCGCACGATCAACACCACGTTCTCTCCTAGTTCTGACATTGGACATCAAGATGCAACGCATTGCCAGCTCAGTTGGTCGTGAACTTCTCAGAAATGGAAATAATGCGCATGGTCTTCGTGGCGCGAGTGAGAGCCACGTACCAGTCCCGATTAGTCATGGTTTCCGAAGACACAATAATTGCACGGTCAAATTCCAGCCCTTTGACCAGAAGAGTGCTTCCGATGCTGCGATCACCTAGCCGCCGACCTGCATGGCGAACTCGATTTTGAACGTCCCATACAGAGTCGCTAAGAGTGGCGAGTTGGCGGGCCGCCTTGTTCTGCAGGGCGTCTCGCATCGCGTAGAACATCTCGCGTCGATAGAGATGAGCGTCAGGCCGATCCCGCATTCCCTGAAGAAACGCCAGCATGGCCAGTTCTCCGCCTGTGGCGACGACGTCGTCAATTGCTGGGAAAAGAAAGCCAAACTTCGTTTGACCGCGACGCCGGCCCTGTTGGCGAGCGTCGATGGCCTTATTCAGCTCTGCTTTGTCGGCGCCAGTCATGCACTTGGCGGCGAAGTTGAGCAGTAACTTCAGGCGCGCGACGCCGGTCGTGGCGTCAATTGTGCGCGCCGCCGAATGCAGCGTCTTGCAGCTAACGGCCTCGATATTTGAGAAGCCTTGTTTTGCAAGCTTCTTGCCAAGGGCGGATCTGCGATTTTCGCTGACGCTGTCGCCGATAACGATGAGGTTGCCGAGGTCGTTTTCGTCCATCGCCTCGAGGCACTGGCCGACAACCGTTTTTTGGTGAAGTTTGGCGTCAGCGGGCAATGCCTTCCAGGTCACGCATTTGGGTCGGGAGCTCAGGTCGATCTGATTGTTGCGCTCCAGTCCGGCGCGAACCGCGCCGAGCCACTCAGCCAATTCCTCGTTGTTCTCCCTCTTCCAACGCCAGGGCGTAAGCAGCTCTGCAGCACGTGCGAATGTGGGGAAGACGTCAGTGGTCCAGTCGACGGGCTGCTGATTGCGAAAGTCGAAGATCGCCTGCATCGGATCGCCAAAAACGCATGTCGGGAGAAGGTTCGCCAAACGTTCAACGACCTGATGCTGTTGCACGGTGCAATCTTGGTATTCATCGACGAAGCAGCCGCCATATGAAGCGATCAGCACGCCGTCGACTGCGCCGCTGTCGAGGAGGCGTGCTCCGGCCGAATAGACGCCGTCCCATTCCGCGGTTGTTGTCGGAACGGTCGCAGTGATCCCCGAGCGCTGCGGAAATGAAGCGGCGAACCTCAGGCACCAGCCAGCAATGGTGTCGACGCGGTACTTGTCATTCGGAACGCGATATTTCTTCATCCGCCGAGTGATTGCGTCCACGCCGGCATGCGTATGTGTGAGGATCAGCCGTCGCCGACTGGAGATCGCAACGGCGAGAGCGATCTGTTCGGTCTTGCCACATCCAGCGGCGGCGACGATGCTCCCACGGCGGATGCCGGCGGCGAGCCGGGAAATTTCTTGATCATCCGCCATCGACCCAGCTCCGTATCGCGACGATACCCTTTGCGAGGGGCGTTTTGGGGATGGCTGTGAGGTTTGGCCCGATCACGGTGGAGAGCCGCTCTCCCCGCGTGATGTCCTTGAACCAGCTTTTATCTTTCGCGACCTTGCCGAGAACGCGGCGCACTTGCTCAGAATCACGGTCACCGCCCAGCTTCGCGTCGGTGGCTGTTGGCTGACCGGCGGCGGACAAGGCGTTGTCCATGACGGCCATGACGCTGATCTGTCCATTGAAGTCGATAGCGAGTTTGATCATAGCGCGAACACCTTCCCAGGGTAGGTCAAGGAAGAGCCGTTCTTCCGTCGAGCATTCGTCCGGCCACTGATGGACGACTGCCCCTTTGTCTTTGGCTCTTTTTAGCGCGTCTTGGTTCGGTGGTTCATCGGAATCAAGAAGGAGGAAGACGTCATAGCCGAGATCCCGGAGGTGCTCGGCGACGAGCGGCGCGTTGTCTTTGCCACCGCCATCGATGGCGACGACGCTTTGCAAAGCGAAGGAGTCCTGCTCTAGCGTTTGCCACCAATCGTCCAGACCGCGTGCGAGGCCTTGCTCGGTCCGGCCTTCACCTACGATGACTTTGCGAACGAGGAACGCTTCGGGCGTCCCTCGAAGATGTCGTTGTGCGGTGTTGGGGTCTTTCGCCGTCGCTGCGACTGAGGCGACCGTCGTGGTGCCGCCTTTTGCGCGGACGGCAAAGATGTCCGCGGCGGTTAGCTCTCGAATGACGACCGGCGAGTGCGTCGTGGCGAATATCTGAGGCTGTCCGGCGCCTTCGTTCGTCTTGGGCGTTTTCAAGTATTTAAGGAGGCGCGCGACGCGATGCGGCTCTAGGCCGTGTTCGATCTCATCGATGATCGCGATGTGAGGTGGGCCTGCGTCATGTTGCAGGGCCGACACCAGCAAGCGGGCGGAACCCGTGCCCAGTCGGCGTAGGGGGAGACTGCCGTCATGAAGTGAAATACCCCCAGACGTGAGGCTGACACCCTGGACGTCGAGTTCAGCAGTAAATTTGCCTCGAACTGGAACCGCAAACAGCTTGCTGAGTTCTTCGGCGCGGTCCACGGCTTTCTTGAAGACACCTTGATCTGCCGCCTTGAAAGACATGCGGGCCGCGCGGCCCGCCTCTGCGAGCTGAAGACTGAACCCTTCGCCCGCCTCGCCAATACGTGTGAGCACTGACGTTCGGCCCCAGCCGAGATGCCTTTCGGCGAAAGGGCCTAGCCGATTGGTGGCCAACTGCTTGGCGTCTTTGTACCTTACGGTCGGCGGATCGATCTCGGCAGCGTCTATACGATCGTTGTGAATGGACCATCGCGCTTCGAGCGATTGGTCGATTACGACCATAATAGAGAGAGCCTCGTCGAGGCCTACGACCGGCTCGTCGATGATCGTTGCGGCCACTGGATCCCAACCGCGCAAATGAAGGCCGTAGCGATCTTCAGTGATGAAGCTGGGAGGGAGCCCAGACAGCGTGATGATGATCCGTATGGGATCTTTGATATTCAAATCGTAGAAATCGCAATCGTCTGCGAAGATAAACGAACGCGGATTTAAGCACAGCTCGATTGCGTCAAGGATCGTAGTTTTGGTGGAGTCGCCTGGCCCGATAAGGCAGTTCATACCGGCGGCGGGGGCCCATGTAAGGTTCTTGATGCCTCTGAAGTTCTCGATCTCGATGAAGACGATGCGCATTCCATGCCCCCAACGGCTAACTCATGTGGTCAGTTCCAATTTCGTCTCTACTTGACGCTCGAAACTCGGTTCAGCCGAACTTCAAGTTTTTCATATCCCCAAACGCTCGTTTTCACTTTAAAGCGACGTGGGTTGCTCACTCGGATACCCAGTATTGGCGCCCCTGATACTCAATCGGCCGGCGGTTCGCTTGCCAAGGCTTCCTTGCCACCCGAAGGATAGTCGACGCCGGATATGAAGAGAGAGACTGTGTCACCTTCGACGAAGATGCTGTCCGCTTCGCTGGTATGGGAGCCAGTGAGAGGATCTCGCGCTCCCGACATTTGACCATGTGCCGTGTTAAACGTGATGCTTTCACCGATGACGTAGCCGTATCGGACATAGTCGGACCCGTGCAAACCGTCTGCGCCCTTCGGGTAATTGGCGAACTTCACGACGTTGTACTGCGGTTTCAGGAGGCTGACGAAGGCCTTCTCGGCATCGGCGACGATACGCTTGTGATCGTAAGCCCCGCTGAAGTCCTCGTTTTCGAAGTCGTGGTCCGGTTCGAAAGTGGTCATGATCAATGGCTGAGCGCGAAATAGGAAGAGCATAATCTCGTCCGAAACGCGTGCGCCAGGGTATCGTTGCGGTTCGTTGGAGAGGATCTCCATGCGCGCTTTGTGGCCGCGGCTGATGAGGCGGTCGAAGCTGTCGCCGACCTTCGCGATACCCACATAGAGCAGATCATAGGTGGCCGCTTTTGTGTAGCGCTCGAAACCGGTGATGCCGGAACGTCCGCGTGAGCGATCCCAGATTAACTTTTCCGTCGTGAACCATTCGAGGACTGTCGATCCCGGTTCGTCGACCGGCCCATCCCAGAGTCGTATCAGCTTATTGCCGGCCTCTATCCAGTAGGTACTGCTTGGAGCTGCGGCAACGCCGGGGAGCGCGCGCAAATTGAGGGCAACTGCATCGACGCAGTCGTCGCCGACAAAGAAATCCAGCGTCATCACGTGGGCATCGGCGTCGACGGCAACGTTCCGGAAAGTTGCCTCGGCGCGACCGCCGATCATGTAAAAGTCACTCCCGCGCCAGAGCTCCTCGACCTCGGGAACGTGCTGGAGCCATACTGCCTCTTGGCTGGATATAGGCGGATAAACCGTCTCCATGACAGTCAGCTTAACCTTTTTCTTCGTTGATGCGTTCGTCATGGTTCAACGACCGTATCGTAGCCGAGTCGCTCTCTCGAAAAGAATAGGTCGGAAAAATGTAACGTCATAAGGCCAAATGTCTTTCACGAGCCTCCCTACACTTGCAGTGCCTCGGATTGATTCGCAATATAATTGCAAATGATTCTTTAGGGTGGGGGAACATGGCAGAGATCACCGGTGAAGTGCTTGACGCAATTTTATCGGGCGATCCAGACGAGTTGGGCGTTCATTTACATCTCGTCGAACGTGACATTGTAATCGATGGCCACAAGGTTACGGTGTACTGCCATTGTTTGGCGACTGATGGAAACGGCAAGGTAAAGCTGAAGCGGCTCGCCGAATTCATGCGCCATGCAGCTGCCGATTACGCCATCCCTCGGACACGCATTGAAGAGGCAAGGCAGCGGGATGCAAAGTTCCGATCCACATCGGCAATCGCAGCGTTGCACGAAAAAGCAAGAGCGGTGTTCACCGATCTGGCCAAGACCGGCGAGGGAGGCGAAATGCTCTTGTTCCTCTTGGCAGAGCGATTTTTGGGTATCCCGCACGTCCTCTGCAAGATGGATCTCAAGACTGACAGCCGGATGCACTATCATGGCGCCGACGGCGTCTATGCATCGGTTTCTGACGACGGGAAATTGAAGCTCTTCTGGGGCGAATCCAAGGTCTATAAGGATCCCACTGACGCAATTCGCGACTGCCTCAGTTCCCTGGCGCCATTTTTGATTGAGGAAGACCATCTTGGATCATCCCGAGAGCGCGACTTGATGCTTTTGAGTGATAAGGCGGACCTCGGCGATCCGGAATTGTCGGGCGCCTTCCGTCGCTTCTTCGACACGAGTTCACCACTCTCGAACAGAGTCGAATACTGCGGGGTAGCGTTGGTTGGCTTTGATGCAGATTTCTACCCTGAAGACGATGGACCAGGTGTACTCGAGGATATGGTGGACGCCGCAAAGAAAGGTCTGAAAGTCTGGTCGACATCGGTAGGACGAAGGCTGGCCGCAGAGAAGCTTCAGCATTTCGATATCCATTTTCTCTGCCTGCCGCTTCCTTCCGTCGACAAGTTCAGAGAAGCGTTCCTTGAGGCGATGGGCGCTGATGTCTGAAACCGAACTTCAAGATTGGCTTTACGAGACGTCGTTGCGCAGCGAGTTACAAACGCTTGGCCTGGTCACCACTCTTCTGGAGCTCGACAATGTAGCTCAGGAGCAAGCGCTGGCGGATGTCACGTTTGATTGGCAGCGTTTGCTGTTCGCCGCGAGCATCCTTTCGCGCTCGAAGAAGCGTCTGCACCGCGAAGCAAGCCTTCGCATCGCGACCGGAGCGATGTTGCTTCCGACTTCAGATCCAGTTCGCGACGCAGCCGCGGTGTTGTTTGATAAGCTGTCAAACCGCCGTTCGGTGGTTTTGGCTGAGCAGCGCGGACGGCTAAAGCCGGATCTGGAAGCAAGGCTCGGCGTCGCGCTCAGAATTGAAGACCAACGTAAGCAGCTCGAGAGCTCTATCCTCTTGGAGGCGACGGGCGAGCGCTTGCCAGTCAACGAATTTCAACTTGAGTTCTGGCGCGCAGCTGGTCAGGAGCGGGCTTGGCTGTCTGCCTCCGCACCCACTGCATCTGGCAAAACCTTCCTTGTCTTGAAGTGGCTTGTCGATTGTATAGCAACCGAGAAGATCCGGCGGGCGGTCTACCTTGCGCCGACGCGCGCTCTTGTCTCGGAAATCGAGTCGTCTCTGGCTGATGTCGCCGCTCAATCCGGGCTCGATATCGAGATCTCGTCACTTCCTTCGGCGCAGAAATACGCTGCCGCGGAGAAATCTGGCAAGCGATGCGTCTTCGTCTTCACCCAAGAGCGATTGCATCTTCTGGCCAACCTGTTGCACGAGCGTGTCGACATCGATCTCGTTGTCGTCGACGAGGCTCACAAGATCGGTGATCCACAGCGCGGTGTCATCCTGCAGGACGCCATTGAGCGCCTGCTCCGATCAAGCCCGAAGATGCGTGTAACATTCGTAAGCCCTGCCACACAGAATCCGGAAGTGCTGCTCGACGACGCACCGGAGAGCACGCCAACAATTCCGATAGACAGCGATGTGGCGACCGTGTTGCAAAACATCGTGGTCGCTCATCAAGTTCCGGCCAAGCCAGCTAAATGGGCACTCAAGTTTCGGCACAATGAAGAATACCTGCCTCTTGGGACGCTAACGCTTGCAAATAAGCCAGGCACCCTGACGAAAAGGCTGGCCTTCATTGCAGCAGCCATTGGTGAGCGGGGCGGCACGCTTGTTTACGCGAATGGGGCGGCCGAGGCCGAGGACGTCGCGGATCTCATCAGCCAGTTGCTTCCGAAAAGGAAAGAGATCGACCAGGAACTGGCCGACCTTGCAGACCTTGCGCGAAAGTGCGTGCACAAAAGCTACAGGTTGGCACCACTGGTGGAAGCCGGCGTCGCTTTCCACTACGGAAACATGCCTTCACTTATCCGCTTGGAAGTTGAGCGTCTATTCAAAACAGGAAAACTCAAGTTTCTCGTCTGCACGTCCACGCTGATAGAGGGCGTCAACCTGTCCTGCAGGACCATTGTGGTTCGCGGTCCCCGCAAAGGCAAAAAGACGCCCATGGAGCCGCAGGATTTCTGGAACCTTGCTGGTAGGGCTGGCAGATGGGGAGACGAATTCCAGGGTAACATCATCTGCATCGACGCTTCCGATGAAAAAGCGTGGCCATCCGGCGTTCCACAGCGGACCCGGTATCCGATCCGGCGAGAGACAGATACCGCTCTTTCGAAACTCGAAGAGCTCGCCGCTTACATTGAACAGCGACCATTGGGTGTGGACCTTGACCCCGCGCAGGTCCGTGCCTTCGAGCAGGTGGGCGCCTATTTGACGACGGCTTTCATTCGCGATCGCTCTCTGATGGGTGCGCCGTGGGCGAAGCGCCAGCCCGTCGCCAACTTGCAACGTCTCGAACAAGCACTCGCCAAAGCGACAGTAGGTCTCGATGTCGCGGCCGACACTGGCGCTCGAAACCCCGGTGTAAGCCTGATCGGGTTGCAGAGGTTGCTGGAATTCTTTCGTAGCTACCCGGGTCCGCCTGAAGACCTGTTGCCTGCACCATCCGAGAGTGATGATGCATATGACCGCTTTTCGAACATGATGGAGAGGATCAATGACAACGTCCTTACCGTCTTCTTGCCGAAAACGCTGATACCCTTGCATTCGCTGACAGTCTTGCAGTGGCTCAAGGGCTTCTCTTTGCCGACGATCATACGCAAGAGGATCGAGTATCTACAACGCCGCGACGGTGAGGTCGATACGGCCGGCATCATTCGAAATACGCTCGAGATGATTGAAGGCACGGCTCGCTTCTTAGCTCCTCGGTATTTCTCTGCGTATGTCGATGTGTTGAACCAGCATTTGAAGGCAATAGATCGGGAAGACCTGATCGACAGCGACCTAGATATCGGCGTTGCCCTGGAATTTGGCGTGAGTTCCGTGACCCTGCGCTCATTGATGGAGCTTGGCATGTCACGCATTGGCGCGGTGGCGCTTTACGAGATTGTGGCCGTGGATGACCTCGACGAGGCGGCGTGTATTCAATGGGTCGTTGACCGGCGTGACCAGTTGGATGCCATCGGCTTGCCGTCAATCGTCGTCCGCGAGGTACGCGAGAAAGTCCTCACAAAAGCGTTGTTGAAGGAGTAGCAGATGGCAAAGTCGGTGGAGCTGTCGAACGGTCGGGTATGGAAGACCAAGAAGGCTGCTGAGCAGCATTTCCGAGATATGCTAGCGCGCTATCGCGATGGCGACCACATATCGGATTATCAGGACCACATCGATCTGTCGGCGCTTCTGGAGCGTTTCGACCTGCTCGTTTCTGACGGTCCCTCAAAAATCGGCGCCGGAATAAAGCGGTTTGAGAGGCGGTTGAACAAAGGAGACGGTTGGTCGAGCCCAGGATTTTGGGTCGTGCGGGTGGACGGCACACCAACGGATTTCAGTTACGTCCAAGCGGTCGTCGGCCGTCCTAAGAGCGACGCAGACGAATTCTCGGTAGCCTGCCATAATGCTGTGTCGCGCGACTTGCTGGGTATGAAGCAGAAACAGTTCGACCACTTCGCCGATGCTGACGGACTGATCGCGTGCGATATCACCGGCAACCTCGTTGCATATTCCGAGGCGCAGCTCAGCCATGCTCACCCTCCTTTCGGGATCATCGTGAAAGAATTCCGGAAATCCAAAGGCTGGGGGGACATTGTCCCACCTGGTATACTTACCGCGTCGGCCGACGCCCAAATATCAACCCACTTCGCAGATGACGCGATTGGTCGGGAGTTTCTGAATTTCCATCACGACCGGGCCGTTCTCAGGATCGTCGGCAAGGACAGACCTCCAACAAGCATGTCCGCAGCAATCACTGTTAATCGGCCGCTTCGTTTTCGATAGCGAGTATTAGAAGAACGATGCTGCCAATGAGAATGGCTACCGGAAGCTGGCCAAGAAAGGCAATATCCGGGATCATGCGCAGAAAGCGGTGGTGTGTCAGCTTACGCTCAGATCATTTCTGGTCATGCACAAGAGCTAAGGCTGTCGGTTGCGCGCACGACCAGGAAACAGACATGAAATGCGAGCAGGCTCACGAGCGAGATCCATAATGCCATCGGCCTCGGCGGCGCCTCGGAAGACGAGGAGAAGATGATGCTTCTGGCTATTGCGAAGCTGGAAGAAGAGGGCCTGATAAATATCGAAGACGCTCCCTTGGATAAGCCGATCGCGGAGAGGGAGAAGGCGGCCGGCTAGCGAACATCCGTTCGTTTAACGGTGGAAGAGCTTTACTGGCTGCTGGCATAGATCTCCCTTCCGGACCATCCCGGTGAGGACATGAAGCACAGTGTAGCAAATGGAGCACATGAAGCACCGAGAGCACTATGATCGGTCTCGCAAACGTTTGAAATCATTAACGAATTCGGAAAACCCCGTCACAGACGTAACAACTCGCAATAGTAAGATGCACCATCTTGCGAAAACCTAGCGATATGAAATGATAGATTTAGAAACTCATCTTACATGAGTAAATATCTAAGTCATTGATTTTACTGTGTTTTGCTTCTACCGTATGGACAAGGTCATCGACGCAAGGGGGTCCAAACCTCTTGCAGGCCGACAAAGGGCCGGGTCCACACCGGCCCACCCACCTTTCAGGAGAATGGATATGGCAAAAGACGGATCGACTATCGCAAAAAAGCAGCTACTACAGCGTGAACAGCTCTGGCCTGGCGCAGAACCCTGGCTGTGGCATCGCAAGGCAAACAAGGGCTTCGCCACCATCCCGAAGACTATGCCCCTGATCCTCCAGATCATGGACGACCTCAGCAACGGCAAGCCGCTGTCCGCAACTTATCTGGGCCTTTGGTGCGAGACTTGGGACAATTCCATGGTGAACGTCTCCAAGCATCAGGAGATGGCCCACGCGGCTGGCTTTACAGGACAGCGCGCCGTTTACACTTGGAGCGGCCGGATGCAGCTTCTGCAGTCGCTGAATTTCATCGACATCAAGCCGGGCCGCTCCGGGGCGATTAGCCACGTCATTCTGTGGAATCCGCACCGCGTAATCCGCTTCCACCACGAAAAGAAGACTCCCGGCCTCGTCGAGGCCAACTACAATGCTCTGCTTGAGCGTGCCATCGACATCGGTGCGAACGATATGATCGACCAGGTTGTCGTTCCACCTCCGGCGCCGGTCCCTCCTACGCCAAGCCCTCCACTTTCGACGACCCCCTCGGCAATGGTGTTGCCTCCTCAACCGATTGCTCCCGCGCCGCCGGCAATGCCGACGACATTGGAAGAATTGGGTAATATGAACACGGATAACCTTACGAGCCGCTCCTAGAATAGCTCACGTCGGACGCTCTTATGAAAAGCTTTAAAGAATTTAATGCCGAGCTGAACGCGCGGCCGGTCCTGGATGAGATCATACTGACCAAGGACGGTAAGATTTTTGAGTTGTTTGAGGATCGAAAATGGATCTCCGGACGGTTCGATCGCAATATCGGAATCGATCAACCGGCGAGCGGCGCCGGTCAAGTCCATGCCCATGTCTACGGCCGAAAGAACAACGAACTTGTGGTCGTGAATTTCGACGGAACCGCGAGCCATGGCGTCAAGGGCAAGCTTTCCGACAAAGATGCGGATGCGCTTCGAGCTCGCGGCTTCAAAATTCGGTCTGGAAACCTAGTTGAATGGCTGGTTGTGAAATCACCGCCTAAATTGCTCTTCGGGTAGTGTTTAGATAATGCAATTGCACTGCGCAGCCGAGCTCAGTTCATGTCTCGGCCCATGCCCTGAGCAACTGGAATATTCGTGAGACTCACAATTTCCGAACGACGTCGATCATCGGAGACGGCACCCCAATGTCAATCTGGTTCACCGGAGCCTTATATTTCATCCCGAGTGTGATGAGCCCTTGATCGCTGTCACGGAAGAACAAAAGCCTTTCCTTGTGTTTAGCCTGGTATTGATTTGCGAGCTTTGCACGCTGTCTTTCGAGCTTGAACTTCTTCCAGGCCCCTTCAGGGCGCCAGTCAAGACGAAGTATTACGCCCGGACTTAAGGGAAATGGTATAACCGCGAAGCGATCGCCCAGGCCAGCCCCATAACCCTGCAGATCTGGCGGGCCACCCCCCTTGACCCAGAACACAGGATTGTCGCTTGTGACCAGTTGTTGTTTCTCGCTGACCTCAAAGCTCCAGCTCATCCGCGCCATCAGATGCATCAAGGTCTCGGCTTGTTGAAAAGCCAGAAGACCGACCCTCCGATCAACGTTCATCGTGAACATTTCGTTGCTGTGAAGTATCTCCCGCACGGCCGTATCCGCAGCCGTTATTTCGCCCTTTGCCTTCTTCTGACGAAACTCACGCTCCATTTCATGCCTGCTGCCCCATAGGGCCATTTGACCCATCGTTTGAGCAAACTGCCGAAGCTGCGCGGGGCTTCGCGCAAACATGGTCGCGAGAAACGCCGCAAAGTCGAGCTTTGCAACCGGTGTCAAAGGCCGGAAGGCTAGAAGTTCGGGATAGATCTTGGCGGCTTGCGACTCGATCTTTGCGAGGGTGTCCTCGATCACGTCAATCCGGGCGCCATCCTCACCTGTCGGCGTGTAGATGTTGGTCTCGAATGCAGTCTTCTCAGGAGTTGTCTTGCGAGCACTCCCGGTGACACAGTCATGGGTCCAAAGCTCTCCATCCTCCTGTGTGAAATGCCTCAGGTAGAACCGGGGTACGACATGCTGTCGTTTCGTTCGTTCGCTCATGTCATCACCACTGTTGCAGCCCTCGAGTTAGCAAAATCAAAAGATCCCCCATGCTCGAAACCTCCCCCTCCCCGTCATCTCGCGCAAACCGAGTTCCTCAATGATCCGAAGCGCCGCCCGCGGCGTCACCTCGAGCGTTTCGGCGACCATGCCGGCCGAGACCAGCGGCCGGGACATAACCAGCTCGATCAGGCCCGGCAGATTTGAGGACGAGCGCCGGCCGACCAGGCGCCGCTCCAGCATCGTCCGCGCCAGCACCAGCCGGTCGTGCTCCCTGAGGCCGAATTCCGCAGCCGCAATGATCCCATTGACGATTGCGAGCAGCCGGGTGTCTCGCGCGCGATGACGGCGGCGCTCGACGGCAATGGATTTCAAGCCGAGATTGATCGCGACCAGATGCGCCGTCGTCGTCAGGCCCGCTTGCCGCAGCGCCGCGGCCGCCAGCAGCCGGCCAAGCCACGAGGCGTGCTGCAGGACCTGCAGGCTGTTCCAGGCGTCGAGCAGCAGCGCCGCGCGCAGCACCGGCGGCAGGCCTTCGGTCCCGTCCACCGCGACGCGCCATTCCGCCAGCCGCTCGTCCTCGTCCCAATCAAGATCGTAGACCAGCGCATCCTTTTCGAGGGAGGTAATAGGTCCCGGCGCGCTTGCCTTTGTCAGCGCCGCATCCGACCTGGCCAACACCGCGTCCATCGCGGCAATCTCAACAGCGAGTGGATCGGACGTGTCAGGCCCCTCCCCGCTCGGCGCAATCGCGGCTGGTTTCCCAGACGCGACCTCGGCGCCGTCTCGCGCACCAGTCCCGGCTGTCATATCGTCTCCATGACTGCGGAGTATCCTGATCCCGTCAGGGCTCAGTGCCCAGGCGGCGGGTTGCCCGGCGATCCGCCGTCGGCTGCGCAGCACGTCGGTGGCGATCGTCAGCTCATGGGTCGGGGCACGGACATCGAGATGGGCGTCGTGAAGCACCAGGTCCTCGAGATGGACCAGTTCGCCCTCGATCCACAGCGAGGCGCACGCGTCGCTAAAATGCGCTCGCTCGATCAATCCCGACCCGACCGCCGAGCGAGCGATGCGCTCGTCGAGGCGAGCGAGCGCTGAGGCCGCGTCCGAAATCGGCCGCAGCAAGCTGTTCAGAGGCAACTTGGACAAATCATAACGCATTGAAACTATGGTAAATGATTTGTTAAACGGACGCTATCTGATATTTAGTGTCCGTCACTAGGCGATGTTGCCGGTTATCGCCATCGCTTCCGATAAGTACTGCGTATCGGGGGTGTAAGACAGGCCGCAGCCTAGGTTGGCACCTCCCCTCTCGCCGGCACTACGCCAACGGCACTCTTGCCGCCAATTCGCTTCCCCTCCCCTCCTCAACTTCCCTTGCTTTCCGGCGTTTCCGCCAAGGAAGCCCGCTGGCGCACGTTTGTCGCTGCGGACGCTCCGATACCCATGCGCAGCCGCATTTCGAGTCTGGTGGGCCGTTCTCAAACAGATAAAACACGCTTGCAACTGACCATTTTCTCACGCGTTCTTTATCTGTACAAACTAACTTGAAACGAGACTGTTAAAGGCGCCATGGCAAAGCGACAAACCGTTAACATCCACCAGCCTCCTAAGCGGCTGATCGGCTACGCCCGGGTGTCCACGGACGATCAGATCCACGATGCCCAGATCGATGAGTTGCGGGCAGCCGGCTGCGATCGGATCTATCAGGAGCACGGCTCCGGCGCATCGCGGGCTCGACCGGTGTTGACGCGGATGCTCGGCGAACTCACCGCGGGCGACGTCCTGGTCGTCGTCCGCCTCGATCGACTGGCCAGATCGGTGAGCCATCTCTTGTCCGTCATCGAGGACCTCGAGGAGCGGGTCGTGCATTTCCGGTCAATACGGGACCCGATCGATACGTCAACGCCACAGGGCATGTTTTCCCTCCAGGTCCTCGGCGCGGTCGCGCAGCTCGAGCGGGCGCTGATCGCCGAACGCACCAAAGCCGGCATCAAGGCGGCGAAGGCTCGCGGTAAACTTCCTGGCAACCCGGGCCTGCGAGAACGGCGTCCGGAGGCGATCAGGGCAGTTTCACGAGCGCGGGAGAAACTTTATCTCGATGAGCTCATCGCGTCGGCGCAGATGTGGCTGCCAATGGTGCGACAACTGCGCCCGCAACATAGCTGGGATAATGTCGTGCGGGTACTCAACCGTCGCGGTCACGACTGGACCGTCGAGCGCCTTCGTCGCGCCGTTCATCGCCTGGTTCGCGAAAAGCTCGCGGAGAAAGAACTTCTGGCCCGCTCCCCGCGTCGCGCCCCCGAGGACCACCTCATGAAGTTGGCGGCGGCGATCTCTATTGCCGATCCCGATCTGTCACTTCGCGACATTGGCGCGCAACTGGACCAGATGGGAGAACGGCCTGCGCGTGGCGGCAAGAAGTGGCAGCCCTCATCCGTTCGAGACCTGCTGGACGAAGCCCACCGCTCTGGCCTTATTCGCCGGTGACAGCGCAATTCATCGGGCGAGCGCCGGCTGGGTGTTTCGCGCCGCTATCCGATCGCATCGACGTCCACACTTGGCTTTTGAGGATCTGGAGCGCTAGGCAACGGTATTCGCCATCGGTCCGCAGCTACGGTGGACAGCTTTCAACCTGGCACACGGGCGCTAGTTCTTCCGGCGCCTGCGATGGCGGCGGCCCGCCCATCGAGAGGGAGCGTGGATCGCGGCGCAGGTGCCCGCGGTGATGGCGGCGACTTCTCATACGGAAGCGAACCCGCCGCCGAGCCGTCGAGACGGGCGTCTCCCCATGTTAGTCCCTTTCAGCTTGCCGAATTGCGCGCGGCGACGATCCGCGCCGTGTCGTCAATCATCACCGACCGCATGCCGCGGCGGCCGCGAAGGCGACGCGGGCGGGGATGTCGCCAGGCTGATAAGCGAGCGCGCGTGCCAGCGGGCCGCCGTTAGGATGCCCTGGTCGCCGAACAAGAAGGGCCAGGCGCTTCGGGATCGGGCGGCGCCGTCGACGGGACCATGCCCATGATCGCGCCCATCGAAGCGCAACCAATCGTTCTCGTCCGCGCCGCGCCAGCAGACGAAAGCGACCCACCCGCACGGCCGCAGCGCGCGGCGCATATGCGCGCGAATGCCCCTTTAGAATCGTCTAAGAACATCGCTCCGAAACGAGAGAACAGGATGTCGAACGCGCCCTGGCCGACCGGCGTTCCTGGCGTCGGCCACCGGGCACAGGACTGGCCTATCCTGCGGCGCTAACGCGCGCACTGCTGATCAACGGTCGGATACGTCCACGCCCAGCACGTTTCCCCCCGACGCCAGTGGCCAGATGCCAATCAGCTTAGCTCTATGATTAGCGCATCGAGGCAAGCCAAAGCGTCCCGGCTGCAGATCGCTTGGAAGGACTGCAGCGAACGCTGGCCGCTTTCAAACTCGGCTCGCATCTTTTCCAGAACGTCATTGTGATAACGCGCAAGCCACACGTATTTACGATGGACGTTCGGTCGATGCGTTGTGCCTAAGTTCCGGCGCAGCAAGTCAGCGTGCCTTTCCATGAATTGAAGGTAACTCGCGAAGTCGTCGAATTCCCCCTCGCCGGCAGTCAAATAGTCTATGTACCGCGTACCGTCCTCGCCAACTCGAAGAAGTCCGTTGACATAACTCGCTTCCTCCTCCGGATCGTGATTTTCATTATGTAGGCGACTGTCCGCGAGGAAGAGCCTGTATGCGGCTTCGTCAATGACAATCCGCGGATACATGGCTTCCTCGCTCTCGATTTCGTAAGCGCGCACCATCGCCGGTCCGAAGATTGGGCCTTTTCCATTTAAGCCAACATGCACGTCTCCGATCGCGACCCCGGCTCGGATCAATACTCCGCTGTTAATGCATTGTATCTGGATGTGGAGAAGGTCTAGCAACTCGTTGAACAGCGCCCCATCAGCATATTGCGTATCAAAAACACGGACACGCACCACCGCGTCCGACACCGACTCCGCGAACGCTCGACTGCTCAGCCGGACGTCCTTCATTCGTCTCGCGGGTAACTCATCTGGCGTGGAAAATTCCCGCAGATCGAGAATGATGTTGTGAATCTCGGCAGGAGTTCTCGAATTGAGGAGCGCCTGGAAACCCAGCACGTCGATGAAACTTACGATCGCAGGTTCATAATTGGAGGCATTGGCGCGAGCCTTCGATTTCTCCCGCTCGACCTTTTCTCGCTGCCGCCGCCCTTGCGCAACAGCTTTATCTAATTTCGCACGAAAAGCAGCAATTTGATTAGTTGGAGTTGGTTCGGTCACTTTATCGCTCTATTGATGGAAGCACGGTGCAGGACGCTGATAACGCCTTGCCGCTAGTAGATCGCCTAATATGCGGATGGCAAGTTATGCCGGCCTGCCCAGCCCCAGCGCTGCTTCCAAGTTTACTGCTCCCCTCTAGGATCCGCTCGGAACCTCTTTCGTCGATCACCATTGAGGGGCATACCTCACCTCACGACTTATGCGCTCCAGCTGCCTATACGTCTCTTCCAGAATCCATCTCGGGAGTACACTCAGATTTACGCGGAAGTAGAGGTCATTGAGTTGAAATGGCCGTCGCCGAAAGCCCTTTTATTTCAAGATATTAGGACGGTGGTCAGCTGACCACCGAGGAACATGCCATCGCGCACCCGCATCAGGCCTCCCTTTTTAGCGGCTTCAAAGGGATCGATTTGGTCAAGCGAGCCTTGAGGAATTTGCCGAGATAGAGCCGAGCATCAAGCCTCTGACCGACTTGCAGTGGCTCTCATAGCCCCGCGTTGCCTGTCCGCCAATAGAAGAGGTCGTCCTCCACTACTCGCCGCACCGGGCACTAGGAGGCAGTACGTCGAACCACACAGAGACGCCGACACAAGGTAAGCCTCCGCTCAGACGTCCCTCGTTCCTGGCCGGCCGATACCGTTGGCCTTGGCCTTCCGAGGTGCGATCGATTGCCTTCGCCACCAAATGACATGACAGCAAGACTTGACCGCGTTTGCGGTGCTCATCTTCGAAAGCCATTGTCCGCCAAAGTGTTAGATTTGTGGTCAGCTGACCACGACCGAAATCGTGAAGGCTTGGATGCCGATCGGGCAAACCTATCCAGCTTTCAAATTCTTCCCCTGCCCGTTGGCCTTCAGCAATGCCATTATCATCGGTCCAAGCGAGAATTCCCCCCGCTCACTGCGCCGCGTCAAATCACGCAGGTAGCCTCCCGCCGAGTTGATGAAATTCGCTCTCTCCAGGATGCACGCAACCGCCACCGCCGCATTTTCCGGGCCCAGCCCCTCGCAGGCATCCTGATAGGCGGAAGGGCTAACCCCCAGCACAGATCGAACGACCACCGCAGCAGACATCAGATCACGCCAGCTCGCGATGCCCCCCGGCGCGTAGTCCACGATCGTCGGGCATGCCTTGAGCACCAACCCTAATGGGAAAGCCCTTTGCTGTTCATTCTTCGGTTGGCGGCTCGAACTCGACTTTGCCCCCTGCTCCTTTTCAGAGCTAGGTTCAAGTTCACTGAAGGATTCGGATTTTGAATTCTGTATGTGCTGCTCGCTATGAGCGCCATTGGTGCTAGTATTTTGAGAATTTTCGAGCGTTTCCAATCGATTGAGGACTTCCTCGCGAAGCATCTCCATTTCATCAAGGATGGTCGTGGTGCCTGCGAGCGTCGGAACCCGCGGAATTCGTCCTACAAGCGCCACGTAGACGTCCTCGATCGATTGCCAATCTCCATCAACACCCTCTTCCATCGCTGCGGTGATGAGCTTGCGGACATCGCGGCGGCAGATGGTCAGGTTTTCTCTTGCGTGTCTCAATGCCGCTCTATCGGCCGTCACTTGCTGCGCCAGCATCGCCAACTCCTCGGCGCGTGCCAGCAGCGGCGACAAATCGAAGCCGAAGGCGCTCTCGATTTCGCCATCACCGTTCTTGCGGGCGTAGCGCTTACCATTGGCGCTATCCTTCCGAACGATGAGACCCGCTTCCACCAAGATGGCGATGTGTCTGCGCAAAGTCGCGCCCGCCATTGCATGCGCCCGAAGTGCAAGCTGAGCATTCGAGGGGAAGACGATCAGTTGCGCGTCCTGGCGCAACTCATTCTCAGGATAGAAACTCAACAGCGCGTCAAGAACCGCGAGGCTATTGGACTGAATTCCCAGCAACTCCATAGCCGCGGAGGCATCTCTGAAGACCTTCCACTTGTCCGCTGTCTTGCCTTGCTTAATCTCAGCCAAGGCCGCCTGGCGCCGCACGAGCGCGAGCGTCATCGGCCGCCGCCCGAATGGCGTCGTCACACTTCCCGTCTGCATCGTCTTTCACCTTTCAGCAGGCAAAAGAAATCCGCTCACCAAAACGGTGCCAAAGACTCTTGACGAAGATTCGAGGAAATGCGATTCTGTTCGTGCTAAAGAGACAGAAGGGCTTCCACGACGGCAACGTTGAGGGGGCTCTTTTCTTTTGCGGGTTACTCTCCCTGTTTCTGTTGATGCTTGGCACGGTGCTCTTGATAAAGCGCCGGCAAATGTTCGAGTACAAAGGCGGCAAACTCAGGCGTCGCCTTCCTGTCGATCGTGATCTCCAGCTTGCTCTTGCTCTGTGTCACCTGCGCAAGTCTGTTCCCATCCGGGGTCGACATGACCTCCGGCAGACCGCGCGCAATACGACGCGGCTTCAGGTGTCCGATCACCGCCTTGAACCGATCCGCTGATGGCAGCGTCTGAGCCTCTGCCGAACTCGCAAATTTGACGGCGTCCGCTGGCGACCCTGCTTTCTCGACCAGTTCGGCGAGTTGTTGCCAGCTGGGGCGACCGACTCCTGGAGCGGCCCCAATTGCGTCGATCAGCTCGGAGGGGAGGGCGTCGACAAGTAGGAGCATCTTCGACAGATTGCTTTTGTCGATCGACATGGCAGCGATGACGATTTCTCGCGAGAACTGCTTGTTCAGCTGATGCGCGAAACGCGCCTTTTCAATAAAGGTGAGGTCTTCGCGTTCGTTGTTTTCCTGACCCTGGGCCACGACCAATTGCTCGTCCGTCAAGTCGCGAACGACCGCCTTGACCGGCAGTCCGAGCTCTGACACGGCGCGCAGGCGGCGATGGCCGAAGGCAACCTGGTATCGGCCACCTCCTTCCGGATGAGGCCTCACAAGGATTGGGACCTGCTGTCCTTGCTCCCGGATCGACACAAGGAGACCGTCGATATCACCTTGCATACGATCTTGAACGAACGACGGCTCGATTGATGATGGGTCCAGTTCAACGACGGCCTGACCTTCCGCGAGCCGCCGTTCAATCTCCTCGGCACGGCCAAGACGATCATTTTGCTCACGCAGTGCGTTGCCGATATTTGCCGTCAGCTTGGTCGCAGGATCACGTTCTTTTCTCGCCACGCCGAGAAGCGGCATCGACCGAGTCTTGGCCGCTCTATTGTCAGCGACTGATGTAGTGTCGGGCGCGTCTGTGGAGACGCCGAGAAGGTGCTTCCGACTCATGTGGTTCTACCCCAGGCTTTTTTGATCAGAGTCTCGATCTCGTCGTTGACAGCGTTCATCGCCTCCAAGGCGCGATCGTAGGTCGAGCGCGTAAACTGACCACGCTCAACCTCGAACAGCGTCTGGTTTGTCAGGCCAGCGTCAGAAACAGCAGTTGTCTTGAGCATCGGAAAGTTGAGCACGTTTTCACCGAAGATCGAACGAAGATAGCCAACCATCTGGTTTTGGGGCCCGTCACTCGGTTCAAAGCGCGTGATTAGATAGCGCATCCAATTAAATTTGAACTGAGCGCCCGCATTCTCGATCTCGCGCAGGAGATTCGAGGTCATCGCCAGGAACTGGTTCATCGACATCACGTCCAACATCTGCGGATGGACAGTGACCAGGATCGACGTCGCGGCGGTCAAAGCCGAAAGCGTGAGATAGCCCAGTTGAGGAGGGCAGTCGATGACCACGACATCGTAGTTGTCCGCGATGTCTTCGATGACTTGACTGATACGACCATAAAAAAGCGTGTCGCCTTCCTTCCGGCTCATCAGGGCGCGCGGGGTGTCGTGCTCGAACTCCATCAGTTCAAGATTACCCGGAATGAGATGGAGGTCCGGAATGTAGGTTCCTCGCACAACCTGCTCGATCGGAACCTGCTCGTCATCGTACCTGATGGCGCCATAAAGAGTCTCATTCGGACCGACGTCCGTTTCTGGCTGACTGCCGAAGAGTGCGGAAAGGCTTGCCTGGGGATCGAGATCGATTGCCAGGACGCGGTAGCCACGCATCGCCAGATATTGCGCCAGATGCGCGGCTGTCGTCGTCTTGCCCGAGCCACCCTTGAAATTCATCACCGAGATAACTTGAAGCTGCTCGCCCTCGCGACGATGGGGCAGGTAGCGCCGGTTCCCGCGGCCGATCTGGTCCAGGTGCTTGCGGATTGCATGGATATCTTCGATCGTGAACGTGCGTCGACCGCCGGGGCTCATGCTCACGTGCAATTCTGGCATTTCCGAAGCAGTCTGCCTAAGATAAGACTCACCGATGCCGAGCAGTTTTGAGACCTCTGACGGCGCAAAGGATCGAATGCCTTTTTCAGCCGTGGGCGGGAATACCTTGAGATGATGCGCCTGAAGTTGGCTGGAGAGGGCGTCGGCGTGACGCTCCATCAATGCGGTCAGTCCTTCAACGACTGGCGCTGTTTTTGCGGCGGTCTTCGCCATCTCAAAACCCATTTCCTGCAAGTGGCGGTATTTTTCGCGAAACCGGTAAAGTTCCGCCACTAACCATTAGAGCCGATTCTGAATTTTGAGCAAGCGGTTTTAGGTTAACGAAAGGTTAACGCCGCCGCGCCAGAAACATTGATAGCCCCCGATTTTCCGTTAATATTCGCGGAGTTAACAGGCCCGGCCTTTGGCTATGTTCTCGATCTGTTTATCTGTGAATCCTGCAACCCTAACTAGCCGCATTGGGCGTGATGGGACCTGATTTCACCAAACTCCGCGGCCACTGCCGCCCGACTCACTCGCAAAACATTGCAGGATCCTCCAACTACCACGCAATTCCGTTCCATGCTGACTTCTCCGCCGATCAACGACGACGGAGAAATTCATGCAGGTTTTCGCGCTCAACAAACCGCGGAATGTTCACGAAGCTCAGCTCATCCAGCAACATCACCAGCTACGCGCTCGCGTCTTCTCGGAGCGGCTGGGCTGGGAGGTCAACGTCGTAGATGGTGAGGAATCGGACGGCTTCGATTCTCTTGACCCCACCTACATCCTGGCCGTTTCCGACCTGGGCAACGTTAGCGGTTGCGCCCGGCTTCTGCCGGCCGCCGGCCTAACGATGGTGGCGAACGTCTTTTCGTCGCTGCTACCGAGCGACGGACTGAACGCACACCCTGCAATGATCGAGAGCTCCCGCTTCTGCGTGGACACGACCCTTGAAGAGGGCAGGGGGGCAGGCTCGGTGCATGAGGCAACGCTGACGATGTTTGCGGGCATCATCGAGTGGTGCCTCGCAAACGGCATCACCGAGATCGTGACTGTGACCGACCTGCGGTTCGAACGCATTCTCGGACGTGTCGGCTGGCCGCTTCAGCGCATCGGCGATCCGAGCCGTATAGGCGTGACTACAGCCATCGCGGGGATCCTTCCGGTGAACGTAGAAACATTTCTGAGGCTCCGTCCGTCCAGCTATCGCTCGCAATTTGATGGTCCGCTGGGTCAGGCAGCATAAGGGAGAAAACCGTGAACCAGCTTCGTTCTCATCCTCGACTCGTGCGCAAACTTCAGGAGGCGCTGGGCGATCAGCTCTGCGTCGCGCTCGACGATTCGACTGTTGTCGAAATCATGCTCAATCCGGACGGCAAACTGTTCATCGAACGGCTTGGTCATGGCGTTGCACCCGCCGGAGAAATGTCGTCCGCAAGTGCTGAAATGATTATCGGAACCGTGGCGCATTCGCTCCAGTCCGAGGTCGACAGCGAGCAGCCGATCGTCTCCGGCGAACTGCCGATCGGTGGCCATCGCTTCGAAGGACTGTTGCCTCCTGTGGTCTCCAAGCCGGCCTTCACCATTCGCCGTCGCGCCTCACGCTTGATCCCGCTTGAGGATTACGTGCGCTCGGGCGTGATGAGCGAGCAGCAAGCGTTGACGATCCGCAGCGCGATTTCGTCTCGGCTCAACATCATCATCTCCGGCGGCACCGGCTCGGGCAAGACGACGCTTGCCAACGCCGTCATCAACGAAATCGTCAAGTCGGCGCCGGACGACCGCCTCGTCATCCTCGAGGATACCGCGGAGATCCAATGCACAGCCGACAACGCTGTCCTTCTCCACACAAGCGATACTGTCGATATGGCGCGGCTCTTAAAGAGCACGATGCGGCTGCGTCCCGACCGGATCGTCGTCGGCGAAGTCCGTGACGGCGCTGCGCTCACTTTGCTTAAGGCCTGGAATACCGGCCACCCTGGTGGCGTCGCGACCATCCATTCCAACACTGCAATGTCGGCGCTCCGCCGCCTTGAGCAACTGACCGCCGAAGCCAGCCAACAGCCGATGCAGGAGGTGATCGGCGAGGCGGTCGATCTCATCATCTCGATCGAACGGACGGCAAGGGGCCGACGCGTTCGCGATGTCATTCAGGTCGAGCGCTACGCACACGGCCAATACGAAATCGAATCCGATGAGCTCACGGAAGAACAGGAGGCGCGTCATGTCGCGTAAGAACGCTACTATCGCCGCCGCGCTCCTTGTAGCGCCGATCGTCCTGGCGTCGGTTGCCCCTGCATTGGCGAGTTCGGGCGGCAGCCTCCCATGGGAAGGACCACTGCAACAAATCCAGGAATCGATCACCGGCCCGGTTGCCGGTGCCATCGCGCTTGCAGCAGTGGCGATCGCCGGCGGCATGCTGATCTTCGGGGGCGAACTCAACGATTTCGCGCGGCGGCTCGTCTATGTGGTGCTTGTCGCCGGCATCCTTCTCGGCGCGACGAACATCGTCGGCCTTTTCGGCGCCACCGGCGCCTCGATCGGAGCGCCTGACGAGCGCGCCACGTCCATCGATCCAAGCTCAGCAGGGGAGGGGGGTCATGGCTGAGACCTTGTCCGGACTGCAACGCAACCGCATTCACCGCGCCCTGTCGCGCCCGAACCTGCTGATGGGCGCGGACCGGGAGCTGGTGCTGCTCACCGGGCTTGCTGCCGGCATTCTCATTTTCGTAGTGCTGACGGCATACTCCGCCCTTTTCGGCGTTGCCATTTGGATCGTCATCGTCGGCGTCTTGAGGATGATGGCAAAAGCAGACCCGCTCATGCGGCAAGTCTATGTCCGCCATATCTCCTACAAGCATTACTACAAGGCGACCTCCTCGCCGTGGCGTCGGTATTGAGGAGGAGACATGGTCGCGCTCAAACGCTTCCGGGCCACTGGCCCGTCCTTCGCGGATCTCGTTCCCTATGCCGGTCTGGTCGACAATGGTGTGCTCCTGTTGAAAGATGGGAGCCTAATGGCCGGCTGGTACTTTGCCGGCCCGGATTCCGAAAGCGCGACGGATCTGGAGCGCAACGAACTCTCGCGCCAGATCAATACAATACTGTCGAGGCTCGGAAGCGGCTGGATGATCCAAGTCGAAGCGGTCCGCATTCCGACGTTCGACTATCCGTCAGATGATCGTTGCCACTTTCCCGACACGGTCACGCGCGCGATCGACGCCGAACGGCGGGCGCATTTCGCGCGCGTGCAGGGACATTTCGAAAGCAAGCACGCGCTCGTCCTCACATATCGGCCGCTCGAGTCCAAAAAGACGGCGCTCAGCAAATACATCTACTCGGACGAGGAGAGCCGCAAGAAGAGCTATGCGGACACGGTGCTGTTCGTCTTCAAGAACGCCGTGCGCGAGATCGAGCAGTATCTTGCCAACACCCTGTCTATACGCCGGATGGAAACGCGCGAAGTCGTCGAGAGGGGAGGGGAGCGGGTCGCCCGTTACGACGAGCTGCTGCAATTCGTTCGCTTCTGCATCACCGGCGAAAACCATCCGATCCGACTGCCGGATGCGCCGATGTACCTCGACTGGATCGCCACCGCCGAGCTTGAGCATGGGCTGACACCAAAGGTCGAAGGCCGCTTTCTCGGCGTCGTGGCGATCGACGGTCTGCCGGCGGAGAGCTGGCCGGGGATTCTCAATAGCCTCGACCTGATGCCGCTTACCTATCGCTGGTCATCGCGCTTCATTTTTCTCGACGCACAAGAGGCGCGGCAGAAACTCGAACGCACCCGCAAGAAGTGGCAGCAGAAGGTAAGGCCGTTCTTCGATCAACTCTTCCAGACGCAAAGCCGCTCAGTCGATCAGGACGCCATGAGCATGGTGGCCGAGACCGAGGACGCCATTGCCCAGGCTTCCTCACAATTGGTGGCATACGGCTACTATACCCCGGTCATTGTCCTCTTCGATCACGATCGCGAAGCCTTGCAGGAGAAGGCAGAGGCTGTCCGCCGGCTGATCCAGGCCGAGGGTTTCGGGGCGCGGATCGAAACGCTCAACGCGACCGACGCCTTTCTCGGCAGTCTGCCGGGCAACTGGTATTGCAATATCCGCGAACCGCTGATCAACACCAGCAACCTTGCCGATCTCATTCCACTCAACTCTGTCTGGTCGGGCAGCCCTGTCGCACCGTGCCCATTCTACCCGCCGAACTCTCCGCCGCTGATGCAGGTGGCCAGCGGCTCGACGCCGTTTCGCTTGAACCTCCATGTCGACGACGTCGGTCACACGCTGATCTTTGGGCCGACCGGTTCGGGCAAGTCGACGCTGCTGGCACTGATCGCAGCGCAGTTCCGGCGCTACGATCGCGCCCAGATGTTCGCCTTTGACAAGGGGAACTCGCTCCTGCCGTTGACACTCGCCGCAGGCGGCGATCACTACGAGATCGGCGGCGACGCTCACGAAGAGGCGCTGGCCTTCTGCCCACTCTCGGAGCTCGCGACCGATAGTGATCGCGCATGGGCGACGGAATGGATAGAAATGCTGGTTGCGCTGCAGGGCGTTGCCATCACTCCAGATCACCGCAACGCTATCTCGCGTCAGATTGGTTTGATGGCGAGCGTAGCCGGCCGATCGCTTTCGGACTTTGTGAGCGGCGTTCAGATGCGCGAGATCAAGGACGCGCTCCATCATTACACGGTCGATGGACCGATGGGTCAGTTGCTCGACGCCGAACAGGACGGTTTGACCCTCCGCGCCTTCCAGACCTTCGAGATCGAACAGCTGATGAATATGGGCGAGCGCAATCTCGTGCCCGTTCTCACCTATCTGTTCCGCCGGATCGAAAAGCGTCTCGATGGCTCGCCTAGCCTGATTGTCCTCGACGAGGCCTGGTTGATGCTCGGTCATCCGGTGTTTCGCGACAAAATCCGCGAATGGCTTAAAGTGCTGCGCAAGGCCAACTGCGCCGTCGTGCTTGCCACGCAGTCCATCTCGGACGCTGAGCGCTCCGGAATCATCGATGTCCTGAAGGAATCCTGCCCGACGAAGATCTGCCTGCCGAACGGCGCCGCTCGTGAGCCTGGGACGCGCGAATTCTACGAGCGGATCGGCTTCAACGAGCGGCAGATCGAGATCGTCTCGAACGCTACTCCCAAGCGCGAATACTACGTGGTCACCCCCGAAGGCCGGCGGCTATTCGATATGGCGCTCGGCCCTGTGGCGCTCAGTTTTGTCGGGGCCTCCGGCAAGGAAGACCTGAAGCGCATCCGCGCGCTCCATTCCGAACATGGCCACGACTGGCCGATCCACTGGCTTCAAACGAGAGGAGTTCACGATGCCGTATCGCTGCTCAACTTCGAATAGATTGCTCGCCGGTCTGGCGGCAGTCGCATTGATGGCCGGCACCGCCGTGCCCGCAGATGCCGGCACCGCCACTGGTGCCGCCACAGAATGGACGCAGGTCCTGAACAACGGCGAGTTGGTCGCGTTGGTCGGGAAATCGGGCGAGCAAATTCAGAACCAGCTCACCCAGATCAGCCAGCTGGCGCAACAGATCGAAACCCAGCTCAATATCTACCAGAACCTGCTGCAAAACACCGCGACGCTTCCCTCGCATACGTGGGGACAGGTCGAAAGCGATCTCAATCAGCTTCGCAGCATCGTCGACCAGGGCCAGAGCATCTCATTTTCCATGGGCAATGCCGACGATGTGCTGCAGCAGCGCTTCCAGAGCTATTCCAGTCTCAAGACCAACCTGCCTAACTCCGAGAGCTTTTCGTCAAGCTATCAGACCTGGTCCGACACCAACCGGGACACGATCGCCAGCACGCTGAAGGCCGCGAGCCTGACGGCAGAGCAGTTCGACACCGAAGAAGGCACGATGTCTTCGCTGCGGTCCATGTCCGAGACCGCCGACGGGCAGATGAAGGCTCTGCAGGTCGGACACGAGATCGCCGCGCAGCAGGTCGCACAGATGCAGAAGCTTCGTGGCCTGGTATCCCAGCAGATGACCATGATGGGCACCTGGCTCCAGACTGAACAGACCGACAAGGACCTCGCGCAGGCGCGTCGCGAGAAATTCTTCAGCGGAACGGCACCGTCCACCTCCGGCGGCGAAAAAATGAAGGTGGAATGGTGAGAACAAAATCGATCCTAGTCGCAATCGCGATTTTCCTGGCGGCCGGCAGCGCTGGCATCTGGCTGCTCATCTCCGAAAAGCAGGTTGCTCAGGAGCGTCGTGACCAGTTCTTCGGCTCGTCGAAGAAATATCCGACCTCTGGCGGCGAAAAAATGAAAGTCGAGTGGTGAGGAGATGACGGCAATATCTCTTCAACGGCTCAGGGCTGCGATCCTGCTCACGACCTTATGCGTGCTGGCGGCTCAGCCAGCCCTCGCCCAGGAAGGCTCGGTGCTAACCTCATTGCAAAGCCAGATTACAACGGCCGCGAAGGGTTGGGAAACAACCGTCATGGATGCGGCGAAGTCGCTTTTCTGGATCCTGGCAACGATCGAGATCGGCATAGCTGCCGTCTGGCTCGCGATACAAGCTGCATCGCTCGACAGCTGGTTCGCCGAGCTCGTCCGGCGGATCATGTTCGTCGGCTTCTTCGCTTTCGTGTTGGCACAAGGGCCGACCTTCGCCAAGGCAGTAGTTGATAGCCTGTTCCAGATCGGCGCCGGAGGCGGCACCGCTTCGCCGGCCGATGTCTTCAATGCCGGACTCGCCGTCGCCACCAAGATGTCGGAAAAGATCCAGTTTGGGCTTTTCGAGGACAATGCGCTGGCGATCTCTGCCGCTTTTGCGATGGTCGTCGTTGTCATCTCGTTCTCGCTCGTCGCCGCGATTTTCGTGTCTGTCATGGTCGAGATGTATATCGGCCTGCTCGCCGGCACGATCATGCTCGGCCTGGGCGGTTCCTCCTATACCAAAGACTTCGCTGTCCGATATTTGATCTATGCTTTCTCGGTCGGAATGAAGCTCATGGCACTGGTCATGATCTCGCGGATCGGATCGGAGGTTCTGATCGGATTGGCAAACCAACCCGACATTGGCGAACAATTCCAGACCGCGCTTGCGATTGCCGGCATTGCCGTCGTCGTTTTCATTGTCGCGATTTATGTGCCGAACATCATGCAGGGCGTTGTCCAGGGCGCCTCGGTTTCGGGCGGAATGGAGGCGATCCGCCACGGCGGCCAAGCGGCATCCTTCGCCACGGGCGCCGGGTTCCTTGCAGCGGGTGCGGCGGGCGCAGGCTTTGCGGCTGCCCAGGCTGCTCGCGCTGCTGGGTCATCCGTTGCAGGTGCAGCTCTTCGTGGTTTCGGTGCAGGAATCGGGTCCGCGGGAAAAGCGGCGGGGTCCGCTGCCAAGGAAAAGGCCATCGGTTCTCCCGGAGCCTATGCCGGATCGATCCTCGGTCTCGCTAACGCCAAGCTCGACCAAGCGCGCAGCGGGCATAGCGGGCCGAAGCCACCTCCCGAACGCAAAGACTAACAGCAATCAGAAAGTGATCGATCGATGGCAGCGAACCGCGCCCCCGAAAACCCCTATCTTGCCGCGCGCCAGGAATGGAATGAGCGATACGGTTCCTATGTGCAGTCCGCCGCCGCTTGGCGCATCGTCGGCATCCTCGGTTTGACCATGGCCGTGATTGGATTCGCATATGCGATGTATCTCAGCACCCAGGTCAAGCTGGTTCCCTATATCGTCGAGGTCGACAAACTCGGGACCGCGGTGACGTCTGGTTACCCGCAACAGATTGAATATGCCGATGTTCGGGTAGTACGCGCGACGCTCGGAAACTTCGTAACCAGCTTCCGTTCGATCACGCCGGATGCAGTGGTGCAGAAGCAGTATATCGATCGAACCTACGCACTCCTTCGAACATCGGATCCCTCGACCGAGAAGATCAACGCCTGGTTCCGCGGTAACTCGCCGTTCGAAAAGGCGAAGTCTTCGACCGTTGCGATCGAGGTCAACAATATCGTGGCGCTCTCGAACCAGACCTATCAGATCGACTGGACCGAATACGAACGCGACCGCAAGGGCAAGGAAATAGGCACGCGCCGGTTTCGCGGCATCGCAACGGTGACGCTTACCGCACCGCAGGATGAGGCGACCATCCGCCTCAATCCGATCGGCCTCTATGTCCGGGATTTCGACTGGACAGCACAGCTTTAAGGCAGGGGATTCACTCAATGCACAGAACAGGATTGATCGCGGCCGGCTGCCTGGCCGGACTCGTCTTCGTGAGCGGTGCGCAAGCACAGAGCATGTCGAACAATGAGGTGAAGGGGACGAACATTTCCAGGAAATGGCGTGGCACATCGGGACTGGTGACAACCGGCCCCGATGGCAAGGTCATTTTCCTATTCGGGGAGACGCAGCCATCGGTCGTCTGCTCACCGCTGCAAGTCTGCGATATCGAACTCCAGGGCGGCGAGATCGTCCGGGACGTTTTGGTTGGAGACACGGTGCGTTGGAAAGTCGAGCCCGCGACCTCCGGCGCCACCGGCGGCCAGGCGATCCATCTGATCGTCAAGCCGTCGGAGGCGGGTCTCGTCACGTCAATGGTCGTCACGACCTCGCGGCGCACCTATCACATCCAACTGAAATCGCATCCGAGCCAGTACATGGCCCGCGTCGGCTTCGAATATCCGGAGGATGTCTCGACCAAGCTTGCCGATATCAACTCACGGCTGGAGACCGGCGGCATTCCTGGAACCGCGCCCGACAAGCTGAACTTTTCTTACTCCATCAGTGGCAGCGCGCCCTGGAAACCGAAGCGCGTCTATTCGGACGGCGCCAAGACCTACATCCAGTTCTCGAAATCGGTCTCGAGCCAGGATGCGCCGGTTCTTTTCGTCGTCAGCGGTGGCCAGAATCGCATCGTAAACTATCGAATGAAGAACGACTTGATGATCGTCGACTACGCGGTCGACAAAGCAATCCTCGTCTCCGGTGTCGGCTGGCGCCAGCAGAAGATCACCATCCGGCGGGGAGGCTGACCAATGCGAAACCTTGTTGTTGCGATCACGATCGCTTTTGTACTTACGGGCTGCCAAACGGCTGAGGACGGGCTGACCACCGGTTCGACGCCGACCACCCTCACAGGTTCGGCGGCAAGTGCAATTGCCGGCGACATGGCAAGCCGGCTTGCCGAGCAGGTCGGTCCCGCGGGCACGACGACCATCAAGATGGAGAAGGACTCATCAGACTTTGCAACAGCGCTCGAGGCTGCGCTGAAGGGTTGGGGCTATACGGTCGTAACCGATGGCAAGGTTGGCAAGGACGTCAAACCCGTCGAACTCGCCTATTCGCTCGACGACGTCGACGGCCAGGTTCTTGCAAGACTGTCGACGCCCTCGATCGCCCTTGGCCGCGCCTACACCGCAACGACCGGGGGTGCCGTGCCGGCAAGCCCCCTCTCGATCATGCAGCGCAATTGAGAGGAGGCGAGCATGGTCCAATCTCTGCAGCTGGGCACCTCCAGCCAGGCCGACGATCAGAAGGGTATGCGCCGTCTGAACCGTCTGCCAATCATCGTCGCCATCATCATCGTTGCGCTATTTGTCGGCGTCGTCGTCATCGGGCTGTCATGGCGCGGTCTCCCCTTCAATCGGAACAACGATCTCGACAGCGCCTCGAATGCTCCCGCAACCAACTTCGGCGACCAGCTCAAGCGTGGTGTCACCGACGGCATCATCGGCGATCCGGAACAACGCGAAGTGTTCCAGCCGACGCCCGCCGTCGAACAGAAAGTCGCGAAGGAAACCGCCGTTGTTGATCGCACACCCACCCAGCGAGAGGAGCGGCGCCCTAGACTTGAATCGGAAGCGGAATGGAAGGCACGCCTGAAACGGGAGCAGGACGAACAGTATATCCGTGAAGCGCAACGGCAGCGCATGGCCCGGCTCCAGGCGCGGGCGACAGCGTTGGACTCGCCGTTGAAGGTGGATATTTCCGACATCGACAAGGCAGCCAACGCCTCCAGAGAGACCGACCGGCGGGCGACGACTGCCAATAGCGCCTCGGACCTATACGCCGCTGCCATGAAGTCCGGTCTGATGGGGCAGAATGTCGATCCCAACGCTCAGACATCAAAGGAAGATTTCTTCAACCAGGACATCAAGGACCTTGGCTATTTGCCGAACCGGGTGGTGCCGCAAATGTCAGCCTATGAGCTCAAGCGCGGCTCCGTCATTCCCGCCACCCTGATCACCGGCCTGAACTCCGACCTTCCCGGACGGATCACCGCGCAGGTCAGTCAGAACGTCTATGACAGCGCCACCGGTTACCGGCTGCTGATCCCGCAGGGGGCAAAACTGTTCGGCCGTTACGATTCCAAGGTCTCGTTCGGCCAGGAACGCGTCCTTGTCGTGTGGACCGATCTCATTTTCCCGAATGGCTCAACCCTGCAGATCGGCGGCATGGCCGGTACGGATGCCGAAGGCTATGGCGGCTTCAAGGACAAGGTCGATCGGCATCTCTGGCGCACGTGGAGTTCTGCTGCGCTGATCGCACTGATCGGAACCGGGATCGACATGTCGATGCCGCAAAGCTCGACGCTTGCAACGCAGGAGACTGCATCGGACGCGGCCCGCCGCAACTTTGCGGAATCGTTCGGCAGGGTCGCCGAGCAGACCATTTCAAAGAACCTGAATGTGCAGCCGACCATCCAGATCCGCCCCGGCTACAAGTTCAACGTGCTCGTGGACCAGGATATTATATTTCCGTCGACCTACAGCAGAAACTGACGAACATCGTCCGACGCCATTTCAGCCGCTGGCATGCCGCGCATGCCGGTGCAACATTGCAATTCCGCAATAACTTTCCTGTCTTTGTCATCTTTTTAGTTCAAGGGGACTTGAAACTTGTCTTTTCACAGGTAGTGCTAGGCGTACACGGCTAGAGGGACTGCTCCGCGCTGCTCTGGCACCGTGGGTTGCGTCGAGATGCCTGTGGCTGATTGTGGCTATGGCTTGGCCGCTGGGCGGCGAGGCCTGTTCGAGTGTCTCGATGTGCCAGATCATGACCGACCTACAGGTCGATAAGACAGGAGAAACGCTGGTGGATGGAGAATTTCGCTCGCTCGTCGACATGTTGGAAGCTGCGCAGGACGAGCTTACGATCAAAGGTGCCATGAAGCGCTTCGCAGAGGCCTGCGGCTACGAGCGGTTTGCCTATCTTCAAAAGGAAGGCGCCCAGATCAAGACCTTCAACACCTACCCAAAGCCATGGGAACGCACCTATCTCTCGGCCGATTACTCCAATATCGATCCCGTGGTGACGCAGGCAAAACGAAAAGGCGATATCTTCTTCTGGACGGCGGACGATTGGAGACCGCGCGGCTCATCTGAGCTCAGAAAGTTTCGCAATGAATCGATCGAGCACGGAATCCGTTGTGGCATGACCATTCCCGTGGAAGGCAGCTACGGAACATCGATGATGCTGACCTTCGCATCCTCCGAAAGGAATGTGGAACTGCCGGTCGCTTTTGACCCGAAAAAGGCTGTGCAATTGGTGATGATGATCCATTATCGCTTGAAGATGATCGGCGGCAAGACCACGCTCAATCCAAAGCAGGCGCTGTCGCCGCGTGAAATGGACTGCTTGATCTGGGCGGCAAAAGGAAAGAGTACGCTTACAACCGCCAATTTGGTCGGCATCGCTTTCCGGACTGTGCAGCACCATCTCGATAAGGCGCGTGGCAAGCTCGGCGCCGAGTCGGTTCCGCATCTTGTGGCGATCGCCAAGGATCGGGGTTTGCTGCCTCCCAGCTAGCTGACATCGTCATCGACCGGTACTTCCGGCACGAAGCCGAGTGCGTCGAGCATATCCGAAAGCTCATCCTGCTGAGCTGCGGCCCTTTTCTGGCGCGCAAAATGCTCCTCCTGAAGGGTCTCCAGAACCGAACTGGCGATCGTAGGATCCTCGCTTGCGCGTATCCACTCCTCGTAGACCGCCTGATCGGCGGCGAGCAGACGGCGATGTTCGCGAATGGCGGCCACTGTCAGCGTCTCCAATTCCGCCTTGTCCATCAAATTGTATCGAGATTTCTTCTGGTCTCCTCCGGCTTGCGAGGAACCCGCATCTTGCATTTCTTTTCCTTCCCAGATCGATGGATTGGCACGACTGCGCCGTATTCGCGCGCGCCTCTTGGCTCCTATGTCAGACGATCCTCTTGGAAGAGTAAACATCCGACCACCGGCAATATCACAGGCTTTGTCGAATCGGAACTATAGTTCCTAGAACAATAATTCCGATTCTGGTTCCGCTGATGTCATGGATCTCAACGAGGTCATGGCTAGGAATTTGCGTCGTATCCGCCATGGCCAGAAACTGACGCAGGAAGAATTGGCCCATCGCACAGGCCTAAGCGCGCGCCATATCGGTGCCATTGAGCGCGCCGAGATGTCTGCAACGATCACGGTCCTTGGCCAGATCTCCCAAGCGCTGGCTGTCGATCCAAGAGAATTCCTGACGGAGACAAATACGGGCTGACAATTCGAACGCCAACGTCAGATTCGGGATCGCCAACCCGTCGTGAAGTTCAGGGCCGACATCATTTCGAAACTGTTGCACCACCTGACACCGAGATCCTTGCAGACGTCGGGGATGCGGCGATTTGCGCGCTTTGCGCTTGGCTTCGAAGCCTCGACCGTCACCACGATTCGATCGTCGGACAGCGCCATCGCATAGGCGATCAAAAACGGATCTCGCCCGATCTCGATGACCTCAGCGTCGTTCAGATCGGTAGCGTATTTCTCGATAACAGCCTGCACCAAGGCCGGGTCGACATCTTCATCCAGCCGCAGAACACCGTAGTTGTCAGCTTCGCTCAGCCAGCGACCGATTTCCGAGCCCTCGGTGATTTCTTCGAGGATCTCCACGGGAACTTTGATCTCGCCGGCCTCGCCCATATGGACCAACCAATCCCAGAATTCCGGAAACCGGCCGATCGGGTAGTACAGATTATGGGCGGTGATCAGAACGTTTGCGTCGAGGAGATGCACGGCTTCTCCTTAAGCCGCGCTATCGGTAAGGGAATAGACGTTGCTGGCTTTGACACCGAGGATCGCGGCGGCCTTTGAAGGCGACAAGGCACCCTCCGCCAGCATTCGCCTGGAGAGTTCGACGAGCCGATTGCCGAGCTTATGGCGTTTGACCGTATAGTAACTTGGACCTCCCTCGTTTTCCCTCGCACGATCGCGTTGCGCGGCTCGGTTCCTCAGCCACTGCTGGCGGAATAGCGTGGTTACCGCTGACCATGTTTCCTGGTCGATGATGCCTTCGCGATAGAGCTTGTAGGCCACCATGGAGTGGCTGACCTGCCGAGCATCCGCGATTGCGGAAACCCGCGCTATTACCTGTTCCTGCGACGCCCCAACGAGCGAAGGCTCCTGGGCGATCTCTGCCGAGGGCAGCAGGATGCGCCCGGCAACATCATTGCAGAACGTCTCGATCGCGCTTGCCGGCCGTCCCCCGCTGACACCGGTCCGACCGAGCCAGATATGCGCAAGCTCGTGCAGAAGCGTGAATGACCACGCCTGCTCGCTGTCCTGATCGTTGATCACGACGAAAGGCGCGACAGGATCGGCGAACGCGAAGCCCCTGAAGAGTTCGACATTCAGGGTGCTGTGATGACTGCCAAGGTTGCCGATAAGAAGCACGAAAATGCCGGCCGCCTCGGCCCGCTCGCGAAGATAGGCGAAACCCTTGGGCGTTCCGCGGCCGCTTCCATGCCGGTACGTCTTCAGTTCGAACACAAGGCGCGTCCGAATGGCGCTCGCCAATGCCTCGGCGCCCTGGCTTTGATCAAACGACCCGACGAAATCAAGCGGGGTTGCCTCGTCCTCGGTTTCGAGCACGGCCCTGACCATTTCCTGACGCGCGCGGACTTCACGCAGCAGTGTGTCGACCAACGCCGCATCGCGCTTTGCGAACTCAGCCGGCAGGGTTCGAAAATCTTCGCCGCGCGCGGCCACCGCCGGTGGCTCTGCCAAATAGAACGTCAATAGGGGCCGGCGATATTGCGCCGCCATTTTCAAGAGCATCGGCCGTGTCGGCTCGCTGTCCCCGGTTTCGAGCATGGCCAGGCGATCGCTGCCCGCTAGTCCGCGAGCCTCGCCAAGACCGACTTTTTCAGCGGCATCCTCGAGAGTGAGCCCCGCGGTTTCGCGAGCCCAACGCAGGATCGATGGATTGACCTTGGGCACCGTTTTCCTCTGTTCGAAGCAGGCGATACGCCCTTTGATATGATCATGCAATCGTTAGGAAAGATATAGGAAGGGCAGAGCCGGTGGGCGAGCATGAAGCATTTTTCCCGGTCGCCGGCTCGCCTTCGATAGATCCGCAACGCCAGGCATCGATCGCGCCGATCATCCCGGACGAAGCTGTGCAGCTACTTTTGCCCACCGATACGCGAAAGATCGATCCGCATCCCCGCTGCGCCAACTTCCCTCTCATCTTGAGGTTCGGCGTCGGTCGGCAGGGAAGCGTCGTGTGGTGCGTCATCAGTTCCACCGCTGTCGATCGGCTCACGCTGATTGACGACTGAGCCCCCTGGATCGGGCGCCTGGAAAACGCTCACGCCCTCGAATTCCCCGGTCTTCCAGGCATAGACAGCGTCCTCGAATATTTGCGGGAAAACCTCATCGCTTTTCGGATTGCCATACCATTTGGCGACGATGCGCAAGACTTTCGCGAACATCGCCGTCCCCTTGCGAAGGTTTTCGCAACTGTCGAGCAGGTCGGGCTTCAGATCGGCGACATCCTTGATCCCAACGCCGGCGGGAAACTGGGTCAGGCCGACGCGAACCACCGCCTGACCGACATACTGCCGGACGATCGCCATCGCCTCGTCCGATGTTTTCGCCTTCGGAACGAGGATCAAGCGGCCACCGGATTTGACGGTGACGGCCAATGGATCGTTGGAGCCTGCAGCTGCCACGAACTGTTCGACGATCGCGGCTTTCAATGAAGGGTCAGCGCATTTTTGGATGAGGGCCGCGTCGAGCATGACGTCTCCTTGGGCAATCAGGTGTTGAAGGAAAAGACAATTGGCTTGGCAAAGAGGCGCGCCCAGGCTTGGGCGCTCGCGCGCTGAATGGCGACGATGGATGTCCCTTGCGTCCACCAGCCATTGCCGGCAGCGACAATGAGGTCGGGATCCTCGAGCATGGAGTGCAGGACCGGCCAGACGATCAGTTGCTCGTAGCAGATCAGTGGCGCTATCCGATGGCCAGCGGCAGTCGCGACAGGATTTTCGAAGACATGTGCCCGCGCACCGCCGCTCTGAGAGAGCAACGCGCGCCACGGCTGCCACATCGAACCCGGCACCGGCATGCGTTCGCGATAGAGGGTCCGCGCGCCCTTGGTGGAGATAGCGACCAGAACATTATCGTATCCGCCCGCATCGATGACGGCCGCGCCGGCGATGACGGTGACGTCAGTTCCCCGCAGAGCTTGCACCCAGAACCGTTCGACGGTGAGCGTCCAGAAGCCCAGCGAGCTTTCAGGAAGAACAATCGTGCGTGCGCCCCCCGATGCCCGATCCTTCACCGTGGCAATCAGATCACGATGACGCTCGATGCTGGAGTCACGGCCGAGCAATGCGCCCATTTCAAGGTCGACCCCCTGCCACGATTCAGCTAGTTTCGGTTCGTCCCAGGTTGCGGCGGACCCGATCCAAAAGCCTGCCACGACAATCGCGACAGCTGGCCACATGCGGGTTACGAGGCCCACGAGGCCGGCTGTCGCGGCAACCAGTCCCCACCATCCCCATCCCGGAAAGAGCACGCCCGCCGCGGTGATCGGATGCGCCCATCCGGTTATGCCGAATGGCGGAATGGCCATCAGAGCCGCCGCCAGGAGATAGTGGCACGGACGAACACCCGTCCTCTTTGTCCAGAGGACGGTGTGCACGATGATGAAGCCGACGGAAGCACAGAGCCAAAGCAGTAGTCCCGGCCAGAGGTCCGAGGAATAGAAGGTGGCAACGCCCTGTGGCAATCCATGGGATGCGGCGAGGAAGTAGCCAGCCGAGATCATTGCTGCCGTCAGCCTCGTTCGTGCATGCGCCCAGAGAACCGGAAACGCGAACGCGGCCGGAAGAAGCAGGACGTGGCCACTCCATCCCACCACTCCGGCGATGACTGAAACGGCAATCAATGCGCCTGGCTGGAGGTGCTCACGGCGCACAGGTGAGCACCGGTTGCGCCAGGCCGAGGATTCCTGAGGCGGGCAGAGGGCCGAAATAGCGGGAGTCATAGGAGCTCCGGAACGTTGAGTGGAGAAAGACGCTTTCGTCAGGCACGACCCCGCCGGGATAGGACGTCATTGGCCGGCCGTTGCCGTCCCGTTCAGCCAATTCGGAAAAAGCGATCCGGCGTCCATCGATCGTCACGTCGGCGTCGATTTCGACATGCTGCCCGGCAACGGCGACGACCGTCTTGATGAGCGGCGCAACGCCGCCCGGGCAGGTGCCGGCGCGGAGATAGCCACGCTCCCTTGCCTCCCGCATAGCTGTCGTTTGCGGGGGGCAAATGAAGATGAGGTCGCCAGGAGACACAGGGCGATCGAGCGCCACGATGCGCCAGAGGCCGAGGGGTTCGCTCGGTGTCAGGTTGATGCGCAAACCGCCGACGATTGCCGTAGCAACACCGCCCCCAACGATGGATGCCGCCAGGGCCAGGAGCAGGACAGCATGGGTCCTTTGACCGCGTCGCGTCCCAAACGCAAATACGAGTGTCTTCATTTGAGCGAGAGCCCCTGGCTCTTCGTCTGGCGCAGCGTCTCCGCCTGCTTCAGCGCCTCGGTCGTGCGCTCATGCGCGGCGAGCTGCTGCACCGTCCGCATCGAATTCCACGCCGCTCGCACCTCCGCTTTCTGTCCGGCTGTCATTCCCGGAGTGACGGCATTGAACGTCTGCCCGTTGGGGTCCTTCGCAGCGAGTGACAGGAAAGTTCGCTCGCCGAAACGCTCCGAGACAGCCTTTGCGAAACCCTCCAGTTCCGCCTTCACCATTTTGTCGGCGAGCGCATATTCGAGGCCGGCGGGCAGGTCGTTCCGGTCGATCGCATCGCGAACGCGTTCCAACGTTTGTTTTGCGTTTGGCGACAGCGCGGGAATATCGATCGAGACCTTCAGACGGACAGCGCGTTCTTCGACCTCGAATTTGCGTTCCGCCTCCGCCCGCTGACGCAGGTAGCGCTCAAGGTTGCGGGCCAGGGCCGGCGCATTCGTTTGAGCCTTTTCTCGCTCCTGCTTGTCGGCGTGGCTGGCGAGAATCCCGTTCTTGCCCTTCAGCGCGCCGAAGCTTTCGGGCTGCGATCCGATCTTGGCTATCGTGGATTTCGCAACGGTCTCGTCCTTCAGCATCGCGTCGACATTGACGGCCTTGAACGCGCTTTCCGGCTGGGCGTAGACGAGGTGGAAGCGGGTCGAGACCTCCTCCCATTGCTTCTTCAATCCCGGATCGGCTGCGACCTTGTCCTCTATCGCCTGGTCGAACGATCTGGCGAAGCTTGTGATGCCCGAGACCATCGGCTTTGCCTCCTTGGTGCTGTTTTGGGTTGGGGACTGCGCGGCGCCGCGGACGAGTCCGAGCTTGCCGGCGACGGCGGCAAGGCGGAGACCGAGATTGGCAAGTTTTTGCTTCTGACTGACGACCCATTCCAGCCGGTCGCGAACCAGGGTGCGGGCGACATTGACGAAATTGAGACCGCGGGCTTCGGCAAACTGAAGCGCTTGGCGGTAGAAGGCGCTCTTCTCGTAATCGAGCGTCGTTTCCTTCGCATTCCTTCGCGACAGGATTGGGATCAGCCCGCCGTTCCTCGCGAAGGATCTGCGGCCGTAGTAGACGGCCAAATCCTCGCGATGACGGGTCATGGCGACATAGGTGAGATGGCGGTCGAGCGAAAGGGAAGCGAGCACCTTGACCTGGTCGACCGTCGCACCCTGGCTCTTGTGGATCGTCGTGGCATAGCCGTGGTCGAGGTTGTTGTAGAAGCGATCTTCGACCAGCACGTGGCGGGCATTCTCCCCATCACCGATCAGCGCGGTGATGCGCCCCGGTCCTACTTCCACGACCTTGGCCAGCATGCCGTTCTTTACGCCGAGCGATCCCTCGTTCTTCAGGAACACGATCTGGTCGCCGACGGCGAAGTTGCGTTCGCCATCAGCGGTCTTGAACATGTTTCCCTGATCGAGAACCCCACGTTCGATGAGTTTGATCCGCGCCATCTGGTTGAGCATGCGGACGTCACGGCGCAGATGAGCGAGGATCAGCGACGTCTTCGCCGGATCGTAGTCGTGGTCCCACGCAGCGATGAGGTTGTCGACAGCGTCGGCTTTGAGATCCGCTCCGATGACCCTGCCATTGGCGCGATAGGCGTCGACCGCCTTGCCGACCTTACCGCGTGCTAGATCAAGCGAAGCGTCACGCATCCATTGCTGGCGCTGGCGGTAGATGGTTTCGAGTTCGGCATAGCCGATGCGATCGGCAATGGCGCGAAAGGCGGCACCTGCCTCGATCGGTTGAAGCTGCTCGGGATCGCCGACGAGAACGAGCTTGGCGCCAGTCTTCGTCACCGCTTCGACGAACAGCGCCATCTGCCGAGATGACACCATGCCGGCCTCGTCGAGAACGAAAACCGTCTTGCTATCGAGCTGATCCCGCCCTTGGTTCCAGCGCAGCTCCCATGACGCAAGCGTGCGCGAGATGATGCCCGCTTCCTTCTCCAGGCCCTCGGCCGCCTTGCCGGCAAGTGCGCCGCCGACGACGTGATAGCCGGCCGCTTCCCATGCCTCGCGTGCCGCCTTCATCATCGTCGTCTTGCCGGCGCCGGCACGGCCGATCACGGCGGCGATCCGCTCAGGTCCCGCCACATGTTCGATCGCCGTTTTCTGCTCATCCGAAAGACGCTCATGGCGCTCGAATGTCGCCGCCAGCACTGCCTCGCGAACGCCATGCGACGATCGCTGAGACAGCCAGACGGCGCGATTGGCCATCTCGGCTTCGAGCCGGATCATGTCGCGCGTCGTGTATTTGGCCGGCACTCGGATGCCGCTGGCAAGGTCGATCCGCTCGCGCTCGATGCGGAAGGTTTCGGGGCAGAGCAAGATCCTCACCATCAGGCTTTGGAACAGCACCGCGTCGTCGACGTAACGGTGCAGGATTTTAGCCACGTCCCGTTCGTCAAAGACGCTCTTCTCCCGCATGATCAGGGCAAGCACGAGCTCAGGATTCCTGTCGATCCGCCTGACATTTTCGCTCCGCCTCGCCTCCTGCAGTTCGAGACGCTCGAGCTCGACCGGCTCGGACGCACCATCGGATTTTCGTTCGATCGCCTTCGTGCCGACGCCGAGATGGATGGTCGGTTCCAGGTCAATTCCCTGCTTCTCGAAGGAGCGGCCATCGACGCGGATGTCGAGACCCGCAAGGGCCAGGTGCCGGTTCTGGCAGGCAAACCATCCGTCCCGAAACAGGTTGAAATCGTCGATGCTTCCGGCCCAGAGCTCATAGACGATCTTGCCGGCATCGTTGCGGATCGAATTGCCGTCTGGCCCCGTTACCGGGACCTTCTTAGCGCCAAACCCATCCGCAGTCAGTGGCCGCAACGTCGTCATGAGATGGACATGCGGATTGCCCGGTGCGTCGTGATAGACCCAGTCCGCGACCATGCCCTTCGCCGTGATGTGCTGCTCGACGAAATCCCGCACCAGCGCAATGTTCTGCTCGGGCGTCAACTCGATCGGCAAGGCGATCGTCACATCCTTGGCGAGCTGGGCGTCGGAGCGTTTCTCGAAATCTTCGACCTTGTTCCAGAACGCTTCCGAGGCGCCGCCCACCGATCGATCCGCAATCATCGCGCGCAGCCATTCCGGCGCATCGGCGGGGATGACGAACTCTTCGTGGAGCAAACCCTGCTTGCGGGTGTAGTCGATCGTCCGCGCCTCGCGCTCATACTCCATCTTGGAGCAGTGCCGGTAGGCCGCCGACAGCACCGCGCTGCGGCCGGAGCCGCGGGCGACGACGCTGACGGAGAAATGGGGGACGGCCACGGCGGAGTTCTTTCCCGGTTGCGAACAATATCAACGGGTTCGTCGGGAGCGGCAGGCCCCGCCAGGGCCTAAAAGCAGGGCGTCGCGGCAGCGACGTATAATTGCGCCCTTCGGATCCGCTCCTTCGGAACGGCCGGG
The DNA here is from genome assembly GCF_000426285.1 of Rhizobium leucaenae USDA 9039. Taxonomy (GTDB): domain Bacteria; phylum Pseudomonadota; class Alphaproteobacteria; order Rhizobiales; family Rhizobiaceae; genus Rhizobium; species Rhizobium leucaenae. The sequence continues at coordinate 174,294 of NZ_AUFB01000013.1, forward strand.
ATCATTCACCAAAGCATCGCCGCTGGCGATTGCATGATCCGCCTAGTGCGTTCCGCGCGTCGATCGGGAAGACTGGCCTCGCAAGACAAAGCTTTCTCACCCAGGAGTCATCAGCACATGAAGAAGCCATCCTCGAAAATCCGCGACGAAATCGCCAAGCTCCAAGAGCAACTCAAGGCGGCCGAGACCCGGGAGGCTGAGCGCATCGGCCGGATCGCGCTCAAGGCAGGTCTCGGCGAAATCGAAGTCGATGAGACAACGCTGCAGGCAGCCTTCGAGGACCTGGCGAAGCGGTTTCGCGGAGGAAAGGTCGCTGCAACCGGAGGGAAGAAGGTGGGTAGCGCCGGCGAAAGCAGCGCATCGTCCACGCAGGACGCGGCTGGCGCGACTGCGGGCGGGACTGCTGAGGCTTGAGCGGATGGCGCGCACGGCGACTTCCGACGCCCGCAAGAAGGACACGCGGGAAAAGATCGAGCTTGGCGGCCTCATCGTCAAGGCCGGGTTTCGCTACGAGAAGCGGGCGCTGCTGCTCGGGCTTCTCATCGATGCCGCCGGCCGGCTGAAGGGAGATCAGCAGGAGCGCCTTCGGCTCACCGCGATTGGTGCTGCGGCGTTCGGAGAGAGCGATGAATAGAATCGTTCTATACGTCGCACCCTGCGCATTGATGATGCTGACGGCAGTCGGCATGGCGGGGGTCGAACACTGGCTTTCCGCCTTCGGCAAGAGCGATGCCGCAAAACAGATGCTCGGCCGGGCGGGCATCGCTCTGCCCTATGTCGTCGCCTCCCTCGTCGGCATCGTCTTCCTGTTTGCGGTGGCCGGCTCAGCCAGGATTAGGTCAGCCGGTTGGGGCGTTTTCACGGGCGCGATCGCCACGCTCGTCGTCGCGATCCTGCGTGAGACGATACGGCTCTCCGCGTTCCGGGGCGAGGTGCCGGCCGGCAAGTCGATCCTGAACTATCTCGATCCCGCAACGACGATCGGCGCGGCCGCCGTGCTGATGTCCGTGTTGTTCGGCATGCGGGTGGCGATCGCCGGCAACGCCGCTTTCGCCAGGTCCGAGCCGAAACGCATTTACGGCAAGCGGGCTCTGCACGGCGAGGCCGACTGGATGAAGCTGTCGCAAGCCGAAAAGCTGTTTGACGCGGATGGCGGCATGGTCATCGGCGAGCGCTACCGGGTCGATAGGGACAGCGTCGCGGCATACGCGTTTCGCGCCGACAGCGCCGAGACGTGGGGAGCAGGCGGGACCTCACCACTGCTCTGCTTCGACGGCTCGTTCGGCTCGTCGCACGGCATCGTCTTCGCCGGCTCCGGCGGCTTCAAGACGACATCGGTCACGATCCCGACGGCGCTCAAATGGGGCGGGGCGCTCGTCGTCCTCGACCCGTCGAATGAGGTCGCTCCGATGGTGTCGAAGCACCGTGGCGACGCCGACCGAGATGTCTTTGTCCTCGATCCGAAGCGCTCGGAGATCGGCTTCAACGCGCTCGACTGGATCGGCCGGTTCGGCGGAACGAAAGAGGAGGATATCGCCTCGGTCGCCTCCTGGATCATGAGCGATAGCGGCGGCGCGCGCGGCGTTCGTGATGATTTCTTCCGCGCCTCGGCCTTGCAGCTGCTGACAGCGCTGATTGCCGATGTTTGCCTCTCCGGCCACACGCCGGAGAACGACCAGACGCTTCGGCAGGTGCGCAAGAACCTCTCCGAGCCGGAGCCGAAACTGCGGGAGCGGCTGCAGTCGATCTACGACAACTCAGACTCGGACTTCGTGAAGGAAAATGTCGCGGCTTTCGTCAACATGACGCCCGAGACCTTTTCCGGCGTCTACGCCAACGCGGTCAAGGAAACACATTGGTTGTCCTATCCGAACTACGCCGCCCTGGTCTCGGGTACGAGCTTTACGACGCAAGATCTTGGAGAGGGAAAGACCGACATCTTCATCAATGTCGATCTCAAGACGCTGGAAACGCATTCGGGCCTGGCGCGCGTCATCATCGGCTCGTTCCTGAACGCGATTTATAACCGCAATGGGCAAATGGAGGGCAGGACTCTCTTTCTCCTCGATGAGGTCGCGCGCCTCGGCTACATGCGCATCCTTGAGACAGCCCGCGACGCCGGTCGGAAATACGGCATCACGCTCCTCATGATCTACCAGTCGATCGGCCAGATGCGCGAGACCTATGGCGGTCGCGACGCGGCAAGCAAATGGTTCGAAAGCGCGAGCTGGATTTCCTTTGCCGCCATCAACGATCCCGAAACCGCCGATTACATCTCGCGCCGTTGCGGCATGACGACGGTCGAGATCGACCAGGTCAGCCGCAGTTCTCAGGCGAGGGGATCGTCTCGCACACGATCGAAGCAACTGGCCGCCAGACCTCTGATCCAGCCTCATGAGGTCCTGCGCATGCGTGCCGACGAGCAGATCGTCTTCACGGCGGGGAACGCACCGCTGAGATGCGGCCGTGCCATCTGGTTCCGGCGAGAGGATATGAAGAGGTGCGTCGGGACGAACAAGTTTCACCAGCTCAAAGGCAGGCCCGACGCGCATCCGATCGAGCCGGCGCGCAGTGCAACGAGCAAGGCCGATCGAGCATAATGAAGAGTATCGGAGAAATCAGCATAGCGGCCGCCCAACGGGCGGGATTTCGGGAATTCTCGTCGTGCGAGGGGCGGGAAACAGCGCAGCCGCAGGAGCCTCAACTTGAGTAACCCGAAGGGGAGGCGGGACCGACTGCGCCCCGCCTGCGCACACCATCCTGCCGGCCCGACTTCAGGTCGGGCCGTAAACGCAGATGAAACCAGGTCCGAGATAGCTTGAGGCAAACAGAAGAGGACGGGCAAGTGGCGAAATCGAATGTGGTTCCGTTAAGAAGGCCGCGGAAGTCCGGCAGTAGGAATGATCGATATCGCCTGCGGGGAAAGTCACCCCAGTCCGGACAGAAAGGTCCGCGCACATCGCTGATGGCGTTGATCTCAGCCATCATTGTTGCTGCTGGAGGCTGGTTTGCCTTCGGCGGCGGCGATCTCTCTGGCGTACTCGCTTTGGCCAGAACGCCGGCGGCAGATAGATTGGCGGCCGCGTTTGCGTTTTGCGCGAGAGCGCGCGCATGAACTGCGTCGTCGACGGCGATACCTTCTGGTTCGAGGGCCAGAAAATCCGCATCGCGGATATCGACACGCCGGAACTCAGCCCGCCGCGCTGCGAAGCGGAACGCATCAAGGGCGAGGCGGCGAAGGCACGCCTGCTGGCGCTGCTGAATGCCGGCAACTTCTCGCTTTCCGCTGGCTTGCGCGATGAAGACAAGTATGGTCGCAAGCTCCGGACCGTAACACGATCCGGGCACTCGATCGGGGACAGACTTGTCGATGAGGGCCTCGCCAGGCGCTGGGACGGTGCCAGACATGGATGGTGCGGCTGAGGACCCGCGAGAGGATCGTTGCCGGATGGCCGAAACCGCCCGGCGGGTTCGGGGAGCGTGAGCGAGTAGAGCCGTGCGCCGAAGGCGTCTCGCACCAAGCCTGTCTCGTCCCCTCGCTTATCATCACCGTCGTGAATCGATCAGCGCCGACCGATTCATAAGTGTCGTTGGACGCGTTTCCCGGGGTCGGCGATTCTACCCTCATGATCGCGCAACCCTACCATCTTTATGTCGAACGCACCGATGTAGCGAAGAACATGGCGCGCTATTATGCCATGTCAATCGAGCCGAACCTGTTCGGGGACGTCTGTCTCCTGCGCAAATGGGGCCGCATCGGAAGCAAGGGACAGATGATGATCCATCATTTCGGTCGGGAAGAGGAAGCTGTAGACCTGTTCCTCGATCTGCTCCGACGAAAGCGCAAGCGCGGCTATCGTCCGCGCGCCTCAGTGGCACAATGAGAACGGCCCGCCGAAGCGGGCCGTAAGGCGCCTCATCGGCGCAGGTTCCAATCGGTCTCGAACGACACTTCGATGTCAACGAAGAACGGGATCTTGATCGCAAGCTTCAATGCGAGCTTGCCCTTGCGGAAGAAGTGGCTGATCACCTTGCCGAGGGCGCGGAGTTGGCGGCCGGTGGCGGCGAGGAATTGAGCGAGCTGTTGCATGATGGATCTCCTTGTCGATTGCGTCATTGCGGGGATCGACAGCAGACCGGGAAGCAGGGTTGCACCTTGCAAGGCCGAAACGGATGTGGAGGATCTGGCGGCGCCTGAATTTTGACGCGCGAGGAGCCGCAGAATGCGGCGGGGAAAATTCCGGCGGCGCCAGGTTGCGGCCGGACGGACGGGCTGCAATATCCCCGATGAGAGATGACAGCTTGTCGACAAGGAGACGTTGAACTGGTCGCGCTCGCTGCGATCGAAAGCTTGCCAATGCCCTCACGCAGCCGCTCTCGCCGTCCGCGGAAATCGCAAAAGCCGCCTCAGGAGCTTTCGTACGTTGTGTAGACGACACGGGCCGCATGAATGACGATGCCTGTTTCCTGGCGGATATCCCTGACGATCGCTGCCAAGGAACCCAGTTCGGTCTCGCACATCGCGACCAGCCTTGGATAATCGATATCGACGCCGTCGCAATCCGCCGACAAAGCATTGGTCCAACCGCCACCGTTGATGCGGTATTCGTGCGTGTCGAAATCGATCTCGAGCTCATCCTGCAAGTTGATGGTGAAACGCTCGAACATCTCGTTCTCGCCTGCGAGCCGATAGGCGGCATAGTCGTCGTCGCCGGCAAGAACGCTCCGTTCCAATGCCATGATGGTGCGGAGGCGAGCGTGAGCCGCATCGAGCCCTTCGATCAGGCGGTCATGAAGCGCTCGTGAAAACGTGGTATCGCAGCCGAAGCGGTTTGCAAGCACGACGAGCCGGAAACCGGAAAGCTTCGTGTGGAGCATAAGGTTCTGATCCGTGGTCATGATGTGATCTCCTTCATCTTGATGACGGAGATCGGCCACTCCGTGGCAAAGAGGGGTCAAGGAGCGCGGAACGCGACTTGCAAGCGGGGGAGCCGATTTTTCGGGTAGCGCAGCGACGGAAAAATTGGGGGAGACCGCGCCGTTCTTGACGCCGGATTTGCTGGAGTAAAATGGGACGTCAGAGAGAGAAGAGACCCGCGGGCCAGAAGGGGCCGCGACCGTATCCGGCGGGAGCCGGCGGGAGTGTCGAGGGGTGAAACCCCCGACAGCCGATAAGCCGGTCAATCCGGCGAACCGGCTCGACGTGCCGCAGAAAAGCCGCCTCAGAAAGGCGGCTCGGCTTCGATGATGCCGTCCTGTTCGGCAAGCGCCACGGCCAGATCAGCCTGGGCGAGCTGAAGCTCCGCTTCGACCTGGCGCCGCTCGACGGCATCGCAGGCGTTCCTCAACTCGGCCCGCAGTTCCTCGATGTGCTGTTCGATCGTCATCGTCTAATCTCCTTGAGTTCGTGAAAGACGAGACCGCGGGGCGGGAGGAGATGACGGGGTCAAGGAGCGCGGCAGCGACCGGCGGAGCCGGCGCGTGGGGGAGCCGATTTTGTTGGAGCGCAGGTACGAAGCGGAGGCAAAATTGGGGGGAACCGCGCGTCCTTCGACGCCGACATTTTCTCCCGACACGATACCCCGATCTGAGCAGACAATTGTCCCTCTCCGTATCGCACCGAAAAAGCCGGCGGCAGGCTCGATGCCTGCCGCAGGCTTGTCTCTGTCACCGGTTTTGACCCCGCCTTTCGGCGGGGCCTTGTCCGGGTCTCAGTCCCGGTTGGGGCGGGACCAGATCAGCTGGTAGCCGTCCTCGCCTTCGACCTCGGTGAGCGTTGCGTAGATCGGGGCGGGGAAGCTCGGATCGTCGAGCTTGACCGAGAGGTAGTCGCGGTCCTGCTCCGAGCGCTTCTGCCAGGCCGCGCCCAGCTCGACGTTTTGCGGTGCACCGCAAAATGTCGATTATGCTGAGAGTGTGATTATGCGGAGTGCTGATCGCTGAAGGCTGGATTTCTCGACGATAGCGGCGGCTTCTGCTCCGCATAATTCCACTGGTGTGGAAGAGGCGCCCCGCCGTGAAGCGGAGCGCCGATGTGCTGGTCAGCGCGACCAGATGAGCTTGTGCTCGCCCTTGTCGCCCTGGACCAGGGAGGCGTAGACCGGGGCCGTGAAGGACGGATCGTCGAGCTTGAGCGAGAGGTATTCGGCGCCTGTTTCGCGGGCGGTGCGGGTCCAGCCTGCTCCGAACTCGACACCGCCTGCAGTGACGCGGAA
>NZ_AUFB01000014.1 GCF_000426285.1 Rhizobium leucaenae USDA 9039
CCCAGGCAAGGGCCAGTTTAACCCAGCCGCCGCTGCGCGCTGCAGATTATCCTGCACCGTGCTACGCGCAATTCCCAACACGACGGCAATCTCACGCGAGCTGGTTCCGCTTGCTGCAAGCCGCAGCATTTGTCGCAAATGTCTCATGGTCAGCCTTCTCTTTGCCGGCATCAAAATCCCCTCGTTCACCGCGAGGTATTTGATGCCAAAGTTGCTGACCCAGGGAGTGATGTTCAGTGTCGAAAACTGGCCGGTCTTTGATCGGAACGGTGGCCGGCTTCAAATCGGAATGGTGGCCGGTCTTTGATCGGATTGGCGGCCGGCTTCACGTCGGAATCCGCAGCCTTGTCACCAAACCATGCAATCACTGTTCCGATCGTTAGCCTGAAAATGCTATGGGCCAGCTGCCTACCGCGAGAGCTTTTATCCAAGGTATGTGATCTTGCTCCGGTCGGTTGCTGTTTTCCCATCATCGCAGCGTTTGCGGACGAATAGGTCGATCTCTCTCAATTCGAATGGCTTTAAGAAGGGCAGCTTTTTCGAGGCGTGCGCCGACATCGCCGGTGGTGATATCGCGGTAAACCGTAGCTGTCTTCTCGTGAATTGGACATATGAACCGCTTCTCGTGTGATCTAGCCATGTTCATAGCCCCATCCTAAGTGCCGGAAAGCCGATGGCGAGACCTGCCGTTGCTCCGGCCAATAAGACCGACGCTTCGATGAAAAATAGTGTCAAGCTGTGCCCGTTTAAGGCAAAAAGAACGGGTTTCATGTTCACTCCTTTTATAATTATTTTCTAAGAGTGGCTTACTATAACATATAATTTTAGAATTTTCTCATAATATCTAAAAAACAATAAAATAATCTTTCGCGACGGGTCTGCTTCATGTTCTCTTCGCCCCGGCAAAACCAATGATTCTGAAATCGGCTGTCTGCTTTTGGACGCGCTCCGGCCTGCATGCCGAACGCAGGGCCGGCGATTTAGCGACAGTCAGTTGCCATTCACAACTTTAACCACATGGCTGATTCGCTGTTTCTGGCTATGGTTGCGGCGATTTGTACAACATACTTTGCTGGCGAGATTTCCGAGAACGTTGAGACCGCCGTTCATCGCATACGGCCTCTTAAGCACGCGACAATGTTGGTGGAATATGTCGTCAGAAGGAACGTCAGTGCCGACGCTCCGATTTCTGAATGCAGCACAAGTGCGCCGGAGATTGAAAAGCGGCGGCGTTGGCACCGGTCCAGCCACAACCAACGAGCCGGCGCGTTGACGAAGCGTATGTGAAGGTTCGCGGTCAATGGGCGTACCTGTATCGGTACGTTGACAAATTCGGGAACGCCCATTGAATTTTATTTGTCACCGACGTGCAACGCTAAGGCAGCGAAGCGTTTCCCAGCGAGGCCTTGAATGGCCTCGAAGGATGTGGAAAAGCCAATAATCATCAACACCGACAAGGCCCCGACCTATGGCATCGCCATTGCCGAACTGAAGGCCGAGGGTAAATGCCCTGACGTGCCGGCATTGCTCGCTCAAAATCTTGAAATCCATGCAACAGTGAGGTGATCAGGGTTCCAAGTAAGCGCAAACGTATCCAAAGACCAAAATTTTTAACAGAGCCCTGACCATTGTGCTATCGTGGAATCAGGCGCATGCTCACCTCGTCAGCAGCCATTTTAACGGGCGCTGTTGGTTGAGGGCATAGCCCTCGCCCCAACCGAGAGGAGGGCCTCGTGTCTTCCGACATTCGCCCTGCCATACAAATAGATTCTATTCCCGAACAGGCGACTGCAGCCGCTTCCGTTCGCGACAAAGAAAGGTCAAAACGTAGCGCGACGCATCTACGCCTTGTCTTTAATAATCCCACGCCGCTTCCCAGGGATGCCGATCTTATTTCGGCCGTCCTGAGAAAGTTCGAAGCTTCGGCTCTCGACACACGAGACATGACCGTGACGGCGAAAGGTGCCGACGTGACGCTGCGCGGAACCATTCGCGGCGAAGGAGAGATATTGCGAGCTGTCTCGGTGGCGAGCTCCGTTCGAGGAGTCCGTGTTGTCCATGATGAGCTTTTCGGGCGCTAATTTTTGCATCAAGCGAGAATGTTGGCCCACCTAAACCGGCATTATCATCGAGGCGATTATGCCAACCACGCTGCTAATGGAGTAGAAGATCGACAACCAGCAAGGCACAGATGATAGATTTAGGTCCCGCATGCAGTTTTATCTCCTGGCATCAATAATCCCAGACTTAATTAAACCGTAATACCTCGCTAAGCGGATTAATCGTCTTTGGCCAGCTTGGCTTTCGCGGCGTCAGAGGTTTTCGACCCGCCAATCTTCTCCAATCGCCGATATCGCAACACTGTGACTGGCTATTCCAGGGGAAGTTTTCATGATCAACGGAACGGTAAAGAATTTCGATCCTATTAAGGGCTATGGATTTATCCTTCCGTCCGACGGCAGCCTTGCCGTGTTCTTCCATTCCGAGACGGCGGACAAGGCAGGCATAGCGGGCCTGACGGCGGGCCAGAGACTGAAATTCAGTTTCGAATTCGACATTCAGGGGCGCAGATCGGTCGCCAGTCTCGAGCTTGTATAGCGGTTGCTGCTTACGTTCGTGGCCCCTGAAAGCGACATGTCACCAGAAATAGCGGTCAGAAATGCGGGCACCATGTCGTCCCACCGCCACAGTATGGGCCAGACAGTCGGGCTGAAGGACAGGATTGGCTTATCTCCGATAGCTGCTTATATTTACCGGATTGAAGGCCTCCTACCAGTGAAGGACGGTGTCGGACGATATCGTCTGCGGAATGACGAAATGGGCAGGAGCGTGTCATCTCCGAAAACAATCTCTAAGTCATCGAGCCGATCTCTGATCCTGATGCTGTTTTTTCTGATTGAAGGCATGTTTTTATACGCGCGACAGCCCGATACAGGCCGCCGCTTCGCCCGGCACACGAAGGTCGATCAACGTCATGGAAAACGATCACTGGATCTTCGATGATTTCGGTATGCATTGCGAAATGCGGAACGAAACACGCGAAATAGAAGCACGGCGGCTTGCCGAACTAACGTCCGTCCGCGACATGGATCTTCTTTACTGGCCCGTTCAGATCGCCAGCGAAACCGATTCGACATAGAACGTTTTCTCGGAGCCCATCAGGAGGCACTTGTCAGGCATGCGGACCGCCGCGGACCTGAAATCGATCCGGTTCTGCTTTCGGAAAGTATGAAAGTGGCTCGTGACATTTGGGCCGAACGTCCCGTTTGCGGATAGGGCATGCGATCATGACCATTTTCTCCGTTCGCCATGTCACCTCGTATCGCTATTTCCGTGCTGTTGCCTTTGGGGAGCGCCGAGTGATGTTCCGGCCTCGCGACAGCTTCGATCAACGGCTGATCGAAGAATCTCTGGTAACCTATCCCGAACCCCGCCGTGTGCGCCGGATTCATGATGTTTTCGGGCACCTGCGTCGCGCTCGTCGATATTACATCTTCCGCCCCCGAACTGCATTTCGAAACGTGGATCACGCTCGACCATGCGCTTCCGCCTGCGCTGGATTTCCAGATCGACAGCGCAGCACGGTATTGACCTGTCCGTTCTCCTACGATGCAGATGTGGTTCCCGATCTCGAGCCGGCAATGCATTGTCACTGCGCTGATCCGAATGACGAGATTAGACATTGGGCGCGCCAGTTCGTCCGCCACGGCCAGCCTACGGAAATCGGGCACCTGCTGATGACGCGCTGTTACGCGATTCGCGAGAGCTTTTCCTGCGCGCGCCGCCTCGAAGACAGAACAGAGACGCCGGTTCAGACCCTTTCGCTGCGGTCAGGCTCATGTCGCGATTTTGCGCTGTTGATGATGGAGGCGGGGGCCGCTCGCTCTGGCTCGCTGCGCGCTTCGTGACCGGCTATATTTGCGTCGCTGACCGCGATGGCAGCACCACGCTCGAAGGAGGTCCGCGCATGCTTGCCAAGTCTATCTTCCCGGCGCCGGCTGGATGGAGTTCGACCCGACCAATTGTCGGCAATCGCGACCTTATTGGCGCGGCCATTGCCCGTGAGGCCAGCCAGGCGGTCCCGTTGCGCGGCAGCTACGACGGCAGACGTTCTGGTTTTAGCGGTATGATAGTGCAGGTCAACACTATGACCGGATAAACCGGCAACGAAACGGGCCTGCAGGGACTCCACATTGCTGTCCAGTTTCGCAATTGCCTTCCGTGTATGCTCGATCTCTCACATAAGGAATACAGGATGAAGATACGCGCCGGATTTCACATAGGCTACGAGTGCACGCAGCCCACACCGATGCTGCTTGTGCTGAACATCCATCCGTCCCGCCGCGCCGATCTGTTCTGCGACCAGGTTTTGGCGTTCGACAGGCCGATCGAAGCTTGGAATTACACTGATGTGTTCGGCAATTCCTGCAGCCGAATCGTCGCGCCGCCGGGGCTGACGACGATTTCCACGGAATTCGAGATCTATGATAGCGGGCAGCCAGATATCGTGCCGGAAGGCGCGCTTCAGCATGCGATCAACGACCTGCCGAACGAGGTTCTGGTCTTTCTGCTCGGCAGCCGCTATTGCGATACCGACAGGCTTGCCGATTTCGCTTGGGCGCGATTTTCGCAGACGCCGCTCGGATGGGCGCGTGTGCAGGCCATCTGCGACTTCGTCCATAATCACATCACCTTTGACTATATGAAGGCCGATCCGCTTCGCACGGCGCATGGCGGATTTACCGACAAGACAGGGGTTTGCCGTGACTTCGCCCATCTTGCCATTGCGCTGTGCCGTTGCATGAATATTCCGGCACGATATTGCACCGGCTATCTCGGCGATATCGGCGTGTCGGCCGATCCTAACCCGATGGATTTCAGCGCGTGGTTCCAGGTCTATCTCGGTGGCCATTGGCATACGGTGGACGCCCGTCATAACAGGCCGCGCACCGGGCGAATTTTGATGGCGACCGGCCGTGACGCGACGGACGTCGCCCTGTCAACGGCTTTCGGACCAGCAACGCTTGCCCGTTTTGAGGTGATTACCGAAGAAATGCAGCAAGGATGAATTGAAGCAAGGGAGGCAATATTAATCATGCCATCTGAACCACGATCGCCGCGTCTGGCCGTTCTGATCGACGCAGACAACACCTCAGCGAGAATTGCCGACGGCCTTTTTGAAGAGGTTGCCAAGATCGGCGAGGCAAGCGTGCGCCGCATCTACGGTGATTTTTCGGGTACGCGCTCGCGAGGCTGGGCCGAGATCCTGGCAAAGCACGCGATCATCCCGCAGCAGCAATTCGCCTATACGACAGGCAAGAATGCGTCCGACATCACCCTTGTCATCGACGCGATGGATCTGCTGCACAGCGGGCGTTTCGATGGCTTCTGCCTGGTTTCGTCTGACAGCGATTTCACAAGGCTCGCGGCACGCATCCGCGAACAAGGTATCGATGTTTTCGGATTCGGGGAGCAGAAAACTCCAGAGAGTTTTCGCCAGGCATGCCGACGTTTCATCTATACCGAGAACCTCTTGCCGGGAAAGATCAAGGAGGAAGGCGATACAGCCACGAGCAACAAGCCCCTACAGTCACCAGATACGGCCAGCCTGCTGATAAAGAGGGTCTTGGCTCAGGAAGATACTGATGACGGCTGGATTAGCCTCGGCACGGTTGGCAAGCAGCTTCTCAATTTGGCACCGGATTTCGATCCGCGGACATTCGGATTCAAGAAACTGAGCGACCTCGTCCGCAAGACCGGACAGTTCGACATCGAACGAACCGAAGGCAGCCCTCTCAGGATTCGCATCAGGCAGAAGCCGAGTGTCGAGGGGAGAGCAAAGAGAGGACGCACCCGCGGCTCAGCAAAAAGTCCTGCCACGGAATAACGTCGTTCATCCACGATGACCGGCTAGAGCCGGATGATTTCAGGTCGAATCGACCTGAAATCTGAATCCGTCTCCAAATCAAAAAGTTAGAGCAGGATGTCGCCCGAAAACCGCACACACTTTTCGGCATCCTGCTCTAGATCGCCCGCTATTAGGCGTGCCGCAACTTTGCGGCATCGCGAAACGAGATCAAGCATCGGCGTTGCTCATCCCAGAGAACCAGCTTCACGCAGCGCAGGCTCTCCATCAGCGTGCTACGGCCGACACTCGCCAGTTCGGATGATCCCTCAGAGCTTCCGGCAACCTGCAGTAGGGCGCCCTACTTGACAGGTGGTGAACGTGATGGATGCTGATATTACCGGTTACCCACCGAAGCGCGAGCGGCAGATCGTAATGCGACGCTATGAAGGGCTGCATATGAAAACTGCCATTCTGGCTCTTTCGACTAATGGGTTTCCTCGAACTGGTGCTGCACGTAGAGAAGCCATATGCCCTGCGGCCCGGCCAGCATGGCGATCGGCAGATGCACCAGCAGGAAGGGGAGGACCCGATTGCCCATATCAGTATCGCGGCGATGACAGTGATCGCTAGATTTGTCGCCATGGCAGATATCCAGGGCAGCGAACCGGCTCGCATCATGCCGAAGGGCAGCCGCTGCTTGAACAGGAACGGCCGTGCAGGGCCGATGCCGAACATGATCGCCGGGTGCCCGTGGAGTCGATAATTTAGCCGTCCGAACCACGATAGGGCTTTATATTCCGATACCGCTAATGTGGTTATGTCGCCGACGGCGCGCTCATTCAGATTACCTGCTGAGGCGTGATGGTATAGTAAACTTAATAGTTAAGAGGCCAGACTATGACGCGGTTCGATTTCGGCGGTCATGTCCGGGCGATTTTCGCCCACAGGGTTCCGGTGATCATTACTTAATACACTACAACCGTTACTGGAGCGGAATTAGCCTGTACTACTCTCCTTTGCCGACATTCCTCATGCATTCCCGCCCACCTCGCCATCCTCATCCAGTTCCCGCAGTGCTACTAATACTGAGCGCAGTTCATTGTGGTGTTTGATGTCCGTGATCGAATTCATCTCTGAAGTATTTGGCGTCGTATAAGAATGGGAGAAGCCGAGCCGTTCCGGACACAATCTGGGACCCGGCAGCATTGACCTTGAGGCGGGCTGTCCATCTAATCATATGGTTGTTGTCGGTCGGGTCTAACGTCGGAAACTTGAGATGGCGACTTTGATCAGTTGTGACCACATCAATGGTATAGCTATCGTCTTCAAGGTGTCGATCCGAGATGATCTCCACATGAAACCGGCCACCTTCTGTCTTGGCATCGCCCTCGTAACCACATCGCTTGATGCAACCTGGCAAATCACCCCTGACTGTGAAGGAGATCAATGTGCCGTCCACAAGGTTGGTTTTTCCGTTAAAAGACGGCGGGTTTCCTTCGCTCATGGTAATTGAGAGCATTAAGTCGTTATCGCTGGCCGCAAAGGCAGACGGGACCAGGATGAGCGACAGTGCGGCTACGAAGACGGCATGACGCATAGTAATCCCCCAATTGCCGCCATCATTATCGGGAATCCGGGAAGAGTCGAGTCAACTGTGCGAGCGAGCCTTGCTCCTTGAACGGCATAAACTCATCATCGCCGTCCAGATATTCCAGCTCGTGGTCAATATGATCGATCGCCCAATTCAGGGCCTCGATCTCGCTGTTTAGATGCTCGACGAGATCCGCGGTAATGATGGCGAGATCTGCCGCCGGCAGAGAGACTTTGCTGTGATGATCTTGACCTCGTCGGCCTCAAGTCCGGCGAGATGATGCTTCGTTCGCTCAATCTGAAACAGCAGCTTGCCGCGCTGGCCCAGCAGATATTCTCTCGTTTCATCAGTCATCTGCTTCCCTCGTTTGTCGCCTCTTGGAATGGCGATGACGGGTTCGGAATTAGCTCGTCTTATTCACGAGTGGCGATGGAGCGTAACGTCTGAGCGTGGCGCGCGGCCCATCGGCAGCATCTGTTGCACCGCGGGCATTGGCTGGACTTGTGGAACGCGCTGGAGGTTGACGGTGGTGGGTTCGGCGGAGCCGTTACCAAGGTTGGTGACGACGAAGCGGATGTCGAGGCCCATTGTGGTCGCCTCGATGCGGGCGCAGACGCGCCATCGCGTATTCCAGGATTTCGCCTTGTAGCGGGTCTCGGCATAGCCGCGTAGCACCAGCTTCTGCTCGAGCGCGCGGCGGGTGCGGAAGTCGTCGGCGGCCCTCGACGAGACGCTTGAGAACTCTGTTACCGGCGAGCCCGAACAGATAGTCGATGCTGTTTGTCTCGCTCCATTGCATGACTTGCGCCCGACCATAATGGCTGTCGCTGCGGATCAGGATGCGGGCCGTTGGCCAGTGGACGCGGATGCGCCGGACGAGGCGGCGCAGATGGCCGCGGATCTCCTTGCCCGTTGGCGTCTTGCCGGGACGCAGGATCAGGGCGACCCGTGGCAGCGTCACAGATGTGAGTCGGTAGGAAACTACGCTCGTCGCACTGGCCGTTGAAGAGAGAAAGCTGCTGATGGCCATGAACGACATCGAGCGTGTCGTCGATATCCAGGGTGACGCTTGCGGGCGGTGCGGCATAGCTCGACAGCCACAGGTCCGACCGGTACCCCGGCAAGGCGTATGACGGCCCTGAGGTCGGGCAGGTTCTCCAGCCGCGAACAGGTCGGCTGCGAGCGCAGGTCAAGGCCGCTATCGGGCAACCGCCCGCAGGCGAGCTTGAAGGCTCGGTCAAAGCGCAGCCGGTCGAGATCGTTGGCGTCTTCATAGCCGTACGCGATGGCGAAGATGCGGGCGCACAGAATATCGGCCGCACCGTAGGTCACCCGGTTTGGATCCCGCCGATCACGGATCGCCTCGGCGAGCCGCTCGGCCAGATGAAGGCGCCGCTCGGCCGCCGCCAGCAGCATAACGTCAGCATCCGAGGTGATGCGTCCACCATCGAAAGCGGCTGTAATCTTCTAGCGTCCAATGGCTGGAAAAACAAACGGTAACAACATATCGTCGGTCATGGCGGGTGTGGCTCGCGAGATGTGGTCGACAGGACGGGCTTAGACACCCGAATCCTACGCTATCTCAAATGCTTAAGCTACACCCGTCAGCCCACCCAAAATGCCCCTCGTGAATAAGATAGTTTAAATTCCACGTTCCGTTAAGTTGATGATGCCGCTGTTTTGCATGGCCATGGGAATTCTCCCCGCTTCTCGTTGTTTTGGTTCTGTCGTGAGTCGCGCTGGCCGAACGGTGCGGGCACAGCTCTTAGTATCCAGCCATACCGCCGTTTCCGACCGTCGCGGCGGATTCACTTGCGGGAATGTCGGCGATCATTGCTTCAGCGGTGATGAGAAGTGCAGCGATCGAACCCGCATCCTGCAAAGCGGTCCGCACGACCTTAGCGGGATCGACGATGCCGGCCTCGACCATATCGACATAGGTTTCCGTCTGCGCGTCGAAACCTTGATTGTGATCCTCGCTGTCGATGAGTTTTCCGACGACGATCGAGCCTTCGGCACCAGCATTGTCAGCGATCTGCCGGATCGGAGCTTCGAGCGCCCGCAGTACGATCGAGATGCCCGCCGTCACGTCGGCGTTTTCTCCGCTTAGCCCGGACAGGACCGACTTCGCACGCAACAGCGCCACGCCGCCCCCTGGCACGATGCCTTCTTCGACCGCCGCACGGGTGGCGTTCAGCGCGTCGTCGATGCGGTCCTTCTTTTCCTTGACCTCTGTCTCCGTCGCGCCGCCGACGCGGATCACCGCGACGCCTCCGGCAAGTTTTGCCACCCGCTCCCGCAGCTTTTCCTTGTCATAGTCGGAAGTCGCCTCCTCGATCTGCGCCTTGATTTGCTGAATGCGGGCCCGAATGGTCGCCTTGTCGCCGGAACCGTCGATGATGGTGGTCGCGTCCTTTTCGATCAGCACGCGCTTGGCGCGTCCAAGCATATCGACCGTGACATTCTCGAGCTTGATGCCGATTTCCTCGGAAATCACCTGGCCGGCCGTGAGGACGGCAATATCCTGCAACATGGCCTTGCGGCGATCACCGAAGCCCGGAGCTTTGACGGCCGCAACCTTCAGTCCGCCGCGCAGCTTGTTGACGACCAATGTCGCCAAGGCTTCGCCTTCGACGTCCTCGGAGACGATCAGCAGCGGCTTGCCGCTCTGCACCACGGCTTCAAGAATAGGCAACATCGCCTGCAAATTGCCGAGCTTCCTCTCGTAGAGGAAGATGTAGACGTCCTCCAGTTCGACCCGCATCTTCTCGGCATCGGTGACGAAGTACGGCGACAGGTAGCCACGGTCTAACCGCATGCCCTCGACGACGTCGAGTTCAGTTTCGGCCGTCCTGGCTTCTTCAACCGTAATGACGCCCTCGTGGCCGACCTTGTCCATTGCCCTGGCGATCATCTCGCCAATGGTCGCGTCGCCATTGGCGGCAATCGTGCCAACTTGGGCGATCTCGCCGGAGGACTGGACCTTCTTGGCCCGCGCCTGGATTTCTTTGACGACGGCGGTGACGGCAAGGTCGATGCCTCGCTTGAGGTCCATGGGGTTCATGCCGGCGGCGACGAGTTTCGCACCCTCGCGCAAGATGGAGGCGGCGAGTACCGTCGCCGTCGTTGTGCCGTCGCCTGCAAGGTCGTTGGTCTTTGATGCCACCTCGCGCACCATCTGCGCGCCCATGTTCTCGAACTTGTCGGCCAGCTCGATTTCCTTGGCAACGGTGACGCCGTCCTTGGTTATGCGCGGCGCACCATAGGCCTTATCGATCACGACGTTGCGGCCTTTAGGACCCAACGTCACCTTGACAGCGTTGTTGAGCAACTCGACTCCGCGAAGCATGCGATCACGCGCATCGGTGGAGAATTTGATTTCCTTGGCAGACATGATGTTCGTCCAATTCGGTCTTGAGATTGCGGGATCGGAAATCGGCCATCAGGCAGCTTCCTTGGCGGCCGCTCCGGTCTTCTCGACGATGCCAATGACGTCGGTCTCCTTCATGATGAGGAGTTCCTCGCCGTCGATCTTGACCTCGGTTCCCGGCCATTTGCAGAACAGAATTGTGTCGGCGGCCTTATTGCCGAGCGGGATCAGCTTGCCATTTTCGTCGCAGGAGCCGAGACCGACGGCGATAAATTCGCCTTCCTGAGGCTTTTCCTCGGCGGAATCGGGAATGACGATCCCGCCCTTGGATTTGGTGTCACCTTCGGCACGCCGGATGACGACGCGATCGTGAAGCGGGCGGAATGTCATGAGAAATCTTTCTGCCGCCGCCGCATAGGGCAGCTCCAGCTGCTGATATAACACCTCTGACACTCGATTGATAGGAGTACCGGGAAATATTATTCGGCCAGAAGAAACAGACGAAAATAATATTCTGAATATTTCCCATTCTCGATGGTAGTGTTCAAAACATTCATTGAATTCATAACGTATAAAAAGTGGCGTTTATTTTATTTCATCAGGATTTTCATGAAAAAGTCAAAAAAAGTTTGAGTGCCTTGATTGAAACTCAATCAAGGAGTAAAGATATGTACGTTAATTTGAAGTATCTGGCTTTGCGGTGCCAGAGACTACGCCCCACCACAGATTCCGATTTCTCGTTAGCGAATGCATGCTGCCGTTTCGGCGAGGATATTGCTGCGTGCGAATAGGAACGGACTCGTCGCTGACCGCGGATATACCTGCAGCCTTGGGATCGTTCCGGTTCGAATGTGAATGATAGGGGAGCGGCATCCGTGTGTTCCCCAGGAGACTTGCCTTCATGAACAGTCGCACCACGCAAACCGTCGTTCGCTTTTCGTCTCCGTTCCTGCTGCCGGGCTTCGAAGTGCCGCAGCCAGCTGGAGATTATCGCGTCGATTATGACGAGGAGCTGCTCGAAGGTGTCTTCCGGCTGGCATGGCGACGTATCGCCGCCTTCGTCTACCTGCCGGCGATCGCCATGCAGGGTTCGGCGCAACAGATGGTGGCGATCAGCATGTCGGACCTCGAAACCATCCTCGAAAAGCACCGCCAGCAACCATGACCACACCAGTTATTTTACACCGTAATGGCCGCCCGATCCTCGCGTCGCAGCGACACATATCTTCGTGGTGGGGCAGTCCCTCCAGCTCAAGGACGGCTTCCGCATATTCCCTTCCAAGTCGGCGTTACACCAGCACATTGCCGACGAGAGGAAATATGTTGCAATACCGCATCCGCAGCGAGGACGAGCGCCATGAACGCGTAAACGACGGAAGATATGCTCTCGAGCCGCTGCGGATGTTGCCCAGCGGCGCCGGCGAGCCTCACGGAGAGGACTTCGGCCACGGCTGAGGGACGGGACACGTAAAGGGATTAGCATCGTGACCATCGACGACGACAAGACAGAACGAAGACCGAATGCTACCGCTCTCGGCAGATGGGAAAACGAGGGCGGCGCTCTCGGCCAAGATTCGATGGACATCCAATATGGCCGCCGCGTCGAATCCGACCGTTCCTGGACCGTTTATCATGTCTTTACAGGCAATCCGGCGCGGGTAGACGGCCAGACCCTGACCGGAATGAGCCGATCGGACGCGACCAAGGGCATGCTGTCCCTCAATCTCATCAATACTGCACGCCGCAGAGAACGGACCAGACTATCGGAACTCGCTCTGACTGCACACGAAACGACAGCAGGCTAGTCATGACCCTTTCTTTCCCCAATCCTAGCCGCAGCTTCGACGCAATCAGAAATGCCGTCCGCTTCATCGGCCACGACGGCGTCTTCGAGGTCCTGTTCTTTGTCGAGGTCGACGCACTCGCCAAATCCGATGCCGAACTGCAAAGAACCCGCGCCTCGGAAACCAAATGCCTCTCCGCCTTCGACGCCTTCCGCGCGTCGATTCAAGAAGTCGCCCGTAAGGTCTACTCCCGTCGTCACGGCAACTGCGTTACTCTGACAGCAGCGGATTTTCGTTAAAGGGGTGCGAATACGGGAGCTTAGTCAGCCGCATCCTATCAAACATGTTGTCATGTTCAAGAACGCGAAAGCGCCTAATACCTTCTCGATTGTTGCGGTCGTAAGCACATTTTCTATCGTACACGACAGCGCAATGAAATTGATGTTCGCGCACGCCATATAATCGCTATCAGTGGTATCTGAAACGGGCGCTGCCGCATGGGGAGCAGAGAGTATCTCAGCCGCAAAAAAAGGGGAGGACAGCATGTCTTTCGCCCTTAGCATTTATCCTCCAAAGAATCCGGAGCGGGCTGTTCGTAAGCGCTGTCCCTCTCGCACGTTGATCGCGAGGTTTATACCGTTTCGAACAACGCCGCCATGTCCGGGACGGCAGCTTCGCGCCCCACTTGCGGTCATTGCGCGACAGCCAGTGGCGTTTGCCCAGTTTTTGAAACCCAACCTGTCTTAAGCTCGTGCCGAAATACACCGCGGCCGACGCCGCAGCCTTACCGCATCCCTGCGCGGGCATCACTCGGCCTCGCCGCCACGCCACGTGCGAGCGAGCAGAACGGACAGGACTGCATGCAGGACGACTGCTGGCCAAAGCAGAACGCCCGTCAGCCCATGGCCCAGGCCGAGATAGGCAAGATAGAGGCCCACAACCGTGCTGTAGAACAGCATCCCTTCGAGGGGCCTACTCCGCCAGCAGGCGATCCCAAGTCCGATCAGCGCCATGCCGGCTACACGCGCGGCCGCAGCCGCCACACCCACGAGTGCCTCCCCAAGCAGTAACTCACCGACGAGCGCGGGAATGGCGACCAACGCGAGGCCGGTCACGATTTCAACGATGGCAGCGACAGCCAATGCCCTGTTCATTGCGCCCGATCCTCTCTCTGACACTTAGGTCAGGACGACGCTCAGCATTAGCACGGGTTTCTAATCTCCACTAGGGCGGAGCCAGGCGAGCGTTTCGGCTCCACACTGCAGTTGTTCGCCAATGGCTGACGATGAGGCGCTACGGCGCTGGGTTCATGCCCTGGCAAGACCAGACCGATGGAACGGCGATTTCCCCGACGCGGTATGGATGGCTTGCGGGTCGGGGGCTATGCGCGGGCTGGCGGAATGGTTGACGCGTTAGGCGCTCAGAAGCGTAAAGCCATCTCCTCACCCCCTATTACCGCGACGCCGTTTCCGTCGGCGTCTTGAGCAGGCCCGGCGGAGCCTTGTCCCAGGGGTGACCATTGCGGGCCTTCTGATAGCCATAATCAAACAGCGACCGCATATAGGTCTGGTCGAACATTCCCGGATATGGCTCCGTGAAATCAGTGCCAATATAGGTGAGGTTATAGTCGACATGGTCCCGCTGCGTGTTCGCGTACATCCGGTACATGTCACCGATCCCGCTGGCGCTGATGAGGAGCGATATGGCCCGGCCGGCGATCGAGATCGTCTGCTTGTCGACCTTATCCGGCGTCGGTGACAGCCTCGAATTGCGGATGATATAGGCGACCCGCTTGCGGCCATTCTGCTTCAGATGGACGCCCGGCGTGTAAAGAAAGGATTGAGCCACCGCGCCGCCGTCCACATGCAGTTCCTGGTAGGCGTTTCCATTATACTCGACGTTGAACATGACCGGCGGGAAGGCGGCCGGTATCGCGGCTGATGCCAGCAGCACCTTTCTGATGGTTTCGATCGCCTGCGGTCCGCCATGCTTGGCGATGGCCCCGATGTTCCAGATCACCGACTTCGCGGCATCGAGATCAGTCGTCATAATCAGCAGCAGGCGGCCCTTGTCATATTCGGCGGCGATGCGCGACACCATCTCTTCGTTCAGGTGCTTCGAGATCAGCGCATAGAGCGGTGCGGTATTGGCGAGAGCGTCGTCTGTCAGCGCGGCCGTGACGAACCGCTTCTTGAACACGGAATCAGCATTGATTGTGGTGAAGACCTCTTTCAATTCCGCATCGTAGCTCGGCCCAAGAAAGGCGAAAGGCGCAATCAGTGCGCCGGTGCTGATGCCCGTCACCAGCTTGAACTGGGGCCGTGTTCCTGCTTGCGTCCAGCCGTTCAGGAAACCGGCGCCGTAAGCGCCGTCGTCGGCTCCGCCGGACAGCGCCAGAAAATACGCGGTCGGCAAATCCCGGTGCGCGGTTTTCTTGTAATATTCACGCTCGCGAACAGCGGAGCGATCATATTCGGCGGCAAGTCGCTCGGAGTCACCCGGCACGAAATAGCGGGCCTCGGCTATGCCTGGGATGACCGCTTGCGTTGCGACCTTCTCCGGAACCGGATCGACCCGAGAAGTCTCGCACCCCACGAGCAGGGTCGAAAAGAGGAGCAGGATCGAGATGAAGGATTTTGACACGCTAGAGCCCCCCGCCCGAGGAGCACGTTCCACCAACGATACTAACGAGTTTGTCGCGCGCGGCGCGGATTCTGCTGCAGTGCAGTTGCGTCTCAAGCTTGCCTCCAAACAATACTTTGCCGGCCGGCGTGTCCCGCAACGCAGCCGCAATACTCAATGCCACGCAGGATCAACAATCAGCGTTCTGCCCGGTTCTGTCTGGAATTCCCGCAAGGACGACGGCTTGCTGTAGCATGGAGTGGCGAGAATGGGAGCGTATAATACCGTAAAGAACGCCGTGAGACTGGTGCGACCGCTGTCCACCGTAGCGCACCGGAATGCGACGATGACGCCTCTTCTGCAACAGATCCCGTTGCGTTTCGAAAGCACCCTCGCGCTCTTTTGCGATCGCTGCGATAGCGAGAACAGACCGGCACCTTCGGTCTCCGAATCCTTAAGAGCCGACATTCAGGTTGGGCTTGGGCATCGTCCTGACGCGATCCTACCCACTTTCCCTTTCTTTTAGGGAAGGTCTCCGATACGTCGGACAGCACCCCTCGCGGCACTAGGCGCTCGGCTCACGGCGTGTACCAGATGGGTGACGTGTAGGCCCGCTCCGTAACCGTCATCGTCGCCCCCTGAGGCGGCTCGACCCCAAATCGCTTGGCATCGTAGGCGGTCCAACGTGGCGT
Source organism: Rhizobium leucaenae USDA 9039 (assembly GCF_000426285.1). Classification (GTDB taxonomy): domain Bacteria; phylum Pseudomonadota; class Alphaproteobacteria; order Rhizobiales; family Rhizobiaceae; genus Rhizobium; species Rhizobium leucaenae. The sequence continues at coordinate 15,908 of NZ_AUFB01000014.1, forward strand.
TGGAATCTCGATCACCCTGCCGTAATAGAAGGCGGACTGGCTGGGATCGAACTCCGGGTCCTTCCACACCTTGATCAGTTCGGGCGCGCCGATGGTGTTGGTCCAGGTCGCGTTCGCCACATCCACCGTGCTGCCGACCGACGGCAGCTTGCCGTCGGCTTCCGGCTTGCGGTCGCCCGACCAGGCGACGTCGTAGATCTTCTCGTGCAGACCGCCGTCCTTATCGAGCCAGCCCTTGACGATTTGGTAGCGGTCGAGGTTGGCGCCAATCGGGTCTTTCAAGGCAGCGACGAGGAAGGTCGGCACCTTGCCGTGCGGCGCCGTGTGCAGGTCGCCGCCCATCGGCACTCCCTTGGCATAGCCGATCTGCGCTGGCAGGCGGTTGTTGGCATCATCATCGGCGAAATCCCATCCGCCGAAGAAGCGCACGATCATGCGGCTTCCGGTCGTGGCATACGTCTCCTTGCGCTGCATTGCGTCCCAAAGCGATTGGCGCGTGTTCTCATTGGCCCACACCCCGGCATAGCCGGATGCGGAAACCTCCCAGTCCATGATCTTCACGCCGGTCTGCTTGTTGTCGATGAATGCCTCCTGCATGCGCTGCGGACTGGGTTCCTGGGGGACAGTCTTGCCGAAGAAGTTGTCCTCCTCCACCGCGGTGAGGCCGGTGTGCGCGTCGGTGCTGCCGACAAGGCCGAACTTGTACGGGTTCGTGCCGAGTTCCTTTTCGAGCTTCAGCCCGTTCTTGTAGGCGGACCGGGTGTACTCGAACTCAAGCATCTCCTTCTTCTTGGCGACGCTACCGTCGAGGTTGCCCTTGTCCCAGATCTCGAAATTGGCGAATTCGTCGGTCGGCGACAGGAACGGATGCGCCTCGCCGGTTCCCTTCGTCTGGGTCGTCTCGTAGAGGCGTTCCCATTTCGCGCGGGTCTGCGCGTAGTTGCTGTCGAGCTTCTTGCCGAAGGCTTCGACCACCGGAAACATCAGCCCGTTGCTGAGGTTGCCGTTGTGGGCAATCGCCAGCACATTGCCACCGGTCTTCTTCTCGTAGGCGTCCATCCATTTCCAGAGATCGACCGGGTTGTCACTGCCATAGGGCGGATAAACTGTGAACGGATCGACCTGGCTGGCCTTGTCGCCGTTGTCGCGGAAGACGACATTGCGGTGCAAATTGTTGCCGCCGGTGTTCGACGTCCACTCGTAGCCGATGAAGGCGGTGAAGCGGCCCGGCTCGTTGTACTGCTCGGCGGCGGCGATCTCCTCTTCCCAGGCGCTGCGGTAGGCCCGCGTTCCCGGGAAGTACATGAGGTCGCTGGGGAACGTGTTGTGTGAGAAATTGACGATGATATCGATCGCGGCATCCGCTCCCTTGCCGGTCTGGATCTGATCGTACCATTGGCGGCCCTTGGGATCTGCCAGCAGTTCAGGCTTGCCTGCAAAGAGATCCGGGAAGAAGCCCATATTGTCGGAGTGGTCGCTAACCATCAGGAAGTCGAGCGGCCGCGACAGCTTCACCGGCTGCCCCGTATTGGATATCACCTGCTCCCCGCGTGCAAAGCGATAGGCGTCCCTCGGCCCGAGCCGGGCGCCGAACGCGCCGGCATCCATGGAGAACGAGGTGTGCAGGTGGGTGTCACCGAAGAACGGACGGGTCGGATATTCGCGATTGGCATAGGGCGAATAGGTTGGCTTTGGCAGGGTCTTTCCCAGCTCTTCGGCCGAGGGCACTCCGACATCCTGGCCCCAGGCGGATGAAGCGAGGCCTGCTATCATCAAGCTCGCAAGGGCTGTTCCCTGCAGCAAGGTTCTGTTCATCGATTTTCCTCCAGACTCATATCGTTATCTCTTGGTGTCCCGACAGCAGCCGAATCGGACGCGGCAAGGGGACTGGAGCAGGCGACAATTCAAGGAGCGGATTGCGCTTGACCGGCTCCTCCCCTCAAAACATCGCGACACGTTGGATGGTCCAGAACATCGCAAGGCTGCCGATCGCATAGGCGGGCATGCGCGCGACCCATGACGGCAGTGCGAGATGGGTGCGCCGCACGATGGCCACGATCGACAGGACCGCGCCGACGAAGATGAGTTGGCCGGCCTCGACTCCGAGGTTGAAGAAGAGCAGCGCCAGCGGAATGTGCCCCTCCGGCAAGCCGATCTCGCTGAGCGCACCGGCGAAGCCGAGGCCGTGCAGCAGGCCGAAGCAGAAAGCCACCACCCATGGCGCTCGCGCCGCGATCCCTTCCTTGCCCTGATCCCGACGGACGATCTCGGCGGCAACGAAAACGATCGAGAGTGCAATCGTCGCCTCGACGGGTGCCTGCGGCACATGGACGAAGCCCAGCGTCGCCAGCGCCAGCGTGATCGAATGCGCTATCGTGAAGGCCGTGACGGTCTTGACCAGCAGCCATGACCCGCGCGTGATGATGAGGAGCGCGAGCACGAACAGCAGGTGATCGACGCCGAACAGAATGTGCTCGATGCCCAGGCTGAGATACACGCCCGCCACACTCGGCGCTGTGTCCGACGACGGGATCACGGCAGACGGCTCGCGCGCGGTGAACCGTCCTGTCCACGATGTGCCATCCAAGTATTCCACGCGCACCAGCGCGTCGGTCATAGTGGCTTCGAGCCCGTCGATCGTGAGCGTCTGACCGCGCAATTCCGGCGCGCGCAAGGTCCACGTCCTGATCTCCGCGCCGCCGCCGTCCCGGGCCACGGCCGTGGAGGCCTCCGTTTTGCCGGAGAATTGCGGCTCCAGGGCGAGCCTCATGTCGCCCTGCATCGGAACCTTCCACAGCACGACGAATTCGCCCGGCCGCTCCTCGTGCAGTTGCAGGTAGGCCGGGCGAACCTCGTGGGCGAATGCTGCCGGCATCGACAGCAACGTCAGCAACCCCAGAAATTTGAGCGCGAGAAGGAACCTTGCGAGACGGGCCTTGCTCATCGCCTACTCCAGGTCCGTCTCTGGCGAGCCGACAAGCGCCTTGACGCTGTCGTCTATCACGATCTGGTATTTCTTGAAGAGCTCATTGAAGTATCGCTTGTCGGCCTCCTGCCGTCGCACTTCGCGCCATTCTTCGAGCACTCGATCCCTGACCTCGGGAAAGGGCTGCTGCTCTGCGGGAGTGATCGCCGAGACGCGAACCAGATGCAGCCCGTAGGCGGACTCGATGGGTCCGTTCCACGTGCCCGGCGGCAGTGCGAATACTGCGCGGGCAAAATCTTTGCCGAACTGCGCCGCGACGGAACCCTCGTCGGCATCGCGCACCTCGGGTTCGATCAGCAGTTGGTCGCCCTTGTCGGCGACAAGCGTCGCATCGCTCGCGCCGACGAGCTCGACCAGGGTTCGCCGCGCTTCGGCGTCTGCTCCGGCTCGTGCGCGGTCGAAAAAGACCTGCGTGAACGAGACCCGGGCCTCACGTCGGAATTCCTGGTCGTGAGTCCGGTAGAATTGCTGCAGTTCCTCGTCGCTCGGCTCCGCCGATCCGGAGGTGTCCTCGATCATGAAGGTCATTTTTTGCGCGAGGCGACGCCGAACCACGGCGTCGTCCTTGTCGAGCCCAAGCTCGTGAGCCTCGCGTGCAAGCACCTCTTCCCTGAGGATGTCCCGGACCAGCCCGCGAAGTTCCTCAGGAGACGGGCTTCTTTGCCACTGCCGCGTCCAGGTTTCGGCCGCCCAGCGCACATCCGCCTCGCCGATCCGCACCTGATGCTGACTGTCCGTCGCCTGCGTCGGCGTACGAGCAACGAACGCGTAGGCGGCGAACAACGCAGCGCCCGCGAGGAAAAAGTGAACAAGAGGCTCCCTCAGCAACTTCATTCGAAATTCCCTCTGGCTGACGGCGGCGAATTGCCTGTAAGGCCCGCGAACCGTCGGATAGCGCGAAATTTAGCAGCCGAAGTGACGCGGCGGAAGTAAATTACAGTATCGAGAGAGGTAGTCTTTTGGTCGTAACTGTAGACTCCCCTCGTCGAATTTCATCATATCGCGCGAGCGCCACCGCTTCAGTCGTCAACGGCTGCGTCCGCTGTACGCAATGCCGGCGACCGCCGCGATAGATCGGGAATAATCTCGCACTGCCACGACCGAGCATCGCCAAAGAAGCTCACGGCTCCTGGTGTCTTTTCGGGTTGCCTGCATGGACCTTTACAAACCTCGCTGATAATCTGCACACGGCCTGGGAATCGCCTGATGTGACCATGCGCGTGCGCCAGCAATTGCTTCGTACCTTGATTGCCGACATTGTCGTGGATGTCGACGATGCGGTGCGTGACGTGGTGCTGACGATTCATTGGAAAGGCGGCAAGCACTCGGAGTTGAAGGTTCGCAAACCTCGGACCGGTGAACACGGCTGTGCCACCACGGACGATGCTCTGGCGGTGATGCGCAGCATGGCTGGTCGCTGGTCCGATGAACATATCGCCGCATCGCTCAATCGAATGGGTATGCCCACGGGGCAAGGAAAAACCTGGACCGCACACCGGGTCGCTTCTGTAAGGCACGTCCGCGCAATCCATGCGTACAAATCAGCGGACAAAGACGGCGAATGGCTGACCATGACAGAGGCTGCGACGGCCTTGGGCGTGACCAACCATCGGATACGCCATCTGATCAAGACGAACGTGTTGTCTGCCGAGCAGGTGGTTCCCGGCGCGCCCGTCAAATCCGGGCCAGCGACCTGACTTCTGCGACGGTCCAAGCCGCGGTAGCCCGAAAGGGCCGCCCGTGTCGCACCACTGACACGGAGACGCTTCCAATGTTTACAGACACTTAGAGAAGGAGTGCACAATGACTCAGGTCCGGCGTGCGGCCGGATGGTTCTTTCGACGGCGTTGTTGTCGATCTCGATGCGACCGTCGGTCAGGAAGATGCAGAGGCCATCCCAATGTTTGGCGATATAGGCGAGCGCCTCGCCGAGAGGCGACTTGCCAGCGACGCGGGCGCGATGGTGCGTGAGCCAGGTCCGCATGTCTGCGATCAAAGGCGCTGACCGTGCTTGCCTTCCGGCTAGGCGAGCGTCGGCGTCGAGACCGCGCAGTTCCGCTTCGACGCGATAGAGTTCGCAGATCCGCTTCACGCCGTCCTCGGCAATCGGTGCTGCGCCTGTGCGGGTGATCTCGACCAGCTTGCACCGTGCGTGCGCCCAACAATAGGCGAGTTTGATGTCGGGGCCGACACGATTCGGTGCGATCAGTCGATTATATCCCGCATAGCCGTCGACATGAAGGACGCCCGTAAATCCTTGCAATATCCGCTCGGCATGGTGCCCGCCGCGACCTGGAGCGTAGGTGAAGGCGACGCCTGGCGGCGCAGCTCCGCCCCACGGTCGGTCGTCACGGGCCAGCGCCCAGATGTATCCAGTCTTGGTTTTGCGGGAACCGGGATCGAGGACCGGCGCACGGGTCTCGTCCATGAACAGCTTCGTCGACCGCTTCAAATCGGCGATCAGAGCATCGAAGACCGGGCGCAGTTCGAATGCCGCCCGGCCGACCCAATCGGCGAGCGTCGAACGGTCGAGATCGACACCCTGGCGGCTCATGATCTGGGCTTGCCGGTACAGCGGTAAGTGGTCGGCGTACTTCGACACCAGCACATGCGCGATGGTCGCCTCTGTCGGCAACCCGGCCTGGATCAATCGTGCAGGCGCTGGAGCCTGAGTCACTCCGTCGGTGCAAGAACGGCAGGCGTACTTGGGACGACGGGTAACGATGACGCGGAATTGCGCCGGGACGACATCCAGCCGCTCGGACACGTCCTCGCCGATGCAATGAAGGCCTCCGCCGCAAGCGCAGATCAGGCTTTCCGGCTCGATGATCTCTTCGATACGCGGAAGGTGAGCGGGAAGAGAGCCGCGATTGGCGGCGCGGAGTTTGGGGTGTGGTTTACCAGAAGGGCTATCGGCCTCGTCTTCGGCATGGACAGCGGCGATAGCCGTTTCCAGGTCCTCCAGTGCAAGATCGAATTGCTCAGGATCGACCTTCTCGGATTTGCGGCCGAAGGCGGCTTGCTTAAAAGCGGCGACCAACTTCTCCAACCGTTCGATCCGCTCGTCCCTACGAACTTCACGGGCTTGCGCCGCGATCAGCATCGCCTTCAGAGCAGCAATATCGTTGGGAAGATCAGCGGCGTCCAACATGCTCGAAGTCTATCAAACCCAGCCACGCCTCGCTGGAGGAATTTGCCGTCTGAGTCATCGTGCCGCATCTATTCGATGGCCTCGGGCGTTCTCGCCTCCACGGCACGAACCCGACGCCAATCGAGGCCTGCAAACAGCGCCTCGAACTGGGCATAGCCCAAGGTCATCAAGCCGTCCCGGACGCCCGGCCAGGTGAAGGTGTGTTCCTCTAGCCGCTTGTAGGCCATCACCAAACCGCTTCCGTCCCCATAGATCAACTTCAACCGATCTGCTTTCCGCGACCGGAATACGAAGACTGTCCCTGTGAACGGGTCTTTGCGCAGCTCGTTCTTGACCAGCGCCGCCAATCCATCATGGCCCTTGCGGAAATCGACCGGCTTGGTGGCCACCATGATCCGAACCCGATTCGATGGAAAGATCATGCCGGAACCGCACAGGCACGCGCGACCGCGGCGATGCGGACGGCAGAAGCGCCTTCTTCCAGGCGGATCGTGACCGAACCGATGATAATCTCGGGACGGCTGGCTTTCTTGATCGGCGGTTCCGAAACGGGTGGATCAACTATAACCGCTGCGAACTCCACCGCGTCCTCGGGTGCAGGCAGAACTAGCTTGCCCTGCCGCTCCATTGTTCGCCAGGTGGACAGGTGGTTCGGCTTCAAGCCATGCCGCTCTGCCACTTCATTGACCATCGCGCCGGGTCTCAAGCTCTCCGAAACGATCTGCGCCTTGACCTCATCAGGCCAATGCCGGTGAACCTCACGTCCAGGCTTCCTGGTCATGAGAACCTCCGATGTGCTCTCCATGGAGAAACTCCCTTCGTTCGTCCATGGAAAGCCGATCACAGATCAGGGCGGCGAGGACAATGTGGGAGCGGAACTGCGGTTACGGCTGTTCGTCGGTTCCGCCATGTGGATTTCTCAGCAACTCCACCCGGCAATCTGTGACGCTTATCATCTACGTAGCGCTCCGGGGCATCCTCTGAGAACGCCAGTCATTTGCTTCTTGGTGCGACAAAAACAATAGATGAATCTCCCAATCGCATTCGGGGCGGACTCCATCGTCGTCCTCTCATTCAGATAGCGCTCACATTTAACGTTGACTTGATGAAGTAATGGCCGTTATCGCCTCGCAGGCTGTTGATGCTGACAATCTATTGTCGTTTTCGGCCTCCCCTATAGTGTCCTTCCTCTCTTAAGAGAGGTGCAGCTACTTGGAAATGACCTCATATGCCCTAAGTTATAAGCAGGCATTATTCGGCGCATGGTTGTCGCCCACCTTCTCGGTCGTCCTTCGGATAGCGCCTTCCTTAGGGGAGAGCTATGGCTAATCAAAAGCGAATTGACGAGATGTCGCAGGCCGAGAAAACAAATGTTCTCCTGGTCTTAAGCAAAACACTACATTTGTCGGCGATGATTGCCCGGAGGTCGAATGATGGCTCCTGGGATGCGATGGAGCAATTGTCCGACAGGCTTCTTACCGAGTGCGAAGCTATCGCAGCTGACGAGGGAGAACGGGCCATCACTGTCGTACATGAAGCAATTCGGCTTCTGGGGGAATTCGAACTTAGTAATCCCCACATCAGCGTGACGCGTCACTGACCGCAGCCTTTCGACAGATTTGCCTGGCATGCGGTGGCTCGCAGCTAAAGACCCTGTTACTCCACTCCAAGACGAAGCCGGACAGAACCCTCCAGTTCTTTTGCAAAACTAAGTGCGGACTGAAGAACCGTCGTTTCATTAGAAGCGACAGATCCTTGGTCCTTGATTGCGATCGGCAATTCCATCTTACCTGCGGTTGCGGTCACGCGAACATTAAATAGAAGCTGGCCATCAGGCCGCTCCTCAACTTTGATCAATTCGACATTTGCCACTGTCACTCTCCCATGCTGGCAACCACTACTCATGACCAGTTCCTTGTCGGCTGACCACGATGGCAGGCCCGAATGCGCCTCCGGGATTATGCGGTGTGATCGGTACGTTGTACCCGGTCGCCGACCGAGGACGATCCTCGTTATGCTGTTGACGCCAATCCTGCAACTTTTCGCGAGCATTTGCGAGGAGCAGGTGCCACATCGCATTTTCTCTTCACGGGGCTTGGATGTGGTTCTAGACGGCATCTCTACTCGGAGTGTTGGTCAGACCTTCCGCAGCAGCTATCAATTTCGCTTGTGCCGCAATTGCTGCAGCCAGCTTTTCCTTCTCAAGGCCGCGCAACTCCATGAGAAGGTGCCTTTGGGAGGTGTCATTCTCTGTCGGCAACAAAGATTTGAAATTTTTTATGTTTTCTTTTGCGATGAAGACGTCCATTGGGTTGCCTCGCTTTCATTGTTGGAGGCGGGAACCAGCGTCTGAGGAAAGCCGGTTGGCAAAAAATTATGCCGGTCGAAGACTGTGTCGTAGGGCTATACCATAAAAACGAGGCGATGCATCCTCTTCTCCGACTGATAGTGAGAGTAGGCTCATTATTGACAGGAAGCAAATAACCCGGGTCACGAAATTGCAATAGTGACGGCCACCCTGGACCAATAGCGAGAGTTCGACTGGATCAGAGGGCCTTCCGCCTTGGGGGAGCGATTCCGGACGACGTTGCGACAATTCCACCTGCCTTCTGCGCGGCCTGCACCGCGCGATTGCGCTCTGCGATGAGGCGGGCATTTTCCGTTACACACTCCGCTCCCCCATTTGTAAGACCTGGATCGGGGGCCGTATGCCGGTCCCGAGCGAGGGCTTCTGATGCGGATGTGGAGCAAGATCGCGCGTCACCACGCCATCCAATCGCCGACATCACGTCATCCTCGATCCAAATCGGATAATTTTACGGTGCCCAAAGTTTGTCTATCGAAATCGTTGCCAGTGGCAAACCACCTCGGTTGTAATCGATAACTATAAATTCGCTATTCTCAACAGTCCTTCTGGGCGCCTCACCGGGCCGTTTGCGACCGCATTGGACGATCTCGCTCGATGCGAAGCGCTTTAAGAAGGGCGGCCTTTTCAAGCCTAGCACTCACGTCACCAGTAGTAATCTTCCGGAAGACCTTTTCAGTCCTCTCGTGGATTGGACATATGAACCGTCTGCGAACCTTGGTCATGGCCATAACGGCTATCATTGCGGCCATCAAAATCGATGTCTCTATCAGCCATCGTGTCAACCGGCATCCACCGCCGGAAAGAAGAATGTTTTTCATTTTTGGTCACCGTTACAATTATTTTTCTTATGAAGAATAGTATAGCACATTTTTTAGAAAAGTTTTAAATCGTAAAACAATAGTATCTAGCGTGTTTCCTTTTCATGTCCCCGCATTAACTTGCCCCGTATGTCACGCGTGGCGTCGATTGTTCAGAGGAATACCTTTGTGTAGCCGACGACAACCGCCGCCTTCTTGGTGGGACGGCGAAAGGTTATGGACGCACTCGCGAGGTTTTGCGCTACTCCGGCCTGCGGCTCACCCGTCTTTATTTTCGAGAGCTTCGCGAACGATAAGGCGACCTGTGGCACGCACGGAGGCTTTGTCGTAAGGGGTAACAAGTAATATTTCAGATGCAAGGTATAGATCGAGTGCGCGCGGATCTGTTGGACTTCCTATCCGATCTTGATCAGGCTGCGCCAATTTGGCAGTTTCGGGTCAGGTCTCCTTTGTGGTCAGCTGCCAAGGCAGGCGCCGCTTGCTGGATAAAAGTGATAAGCCAGGGGAAGGTCCCCTGGGGTTGCCCGCTTCACTTCCGATCCCTGATGTTGCGGAGAGCGGCGTCTTTTTCGTTAAGAATGGCGCAGAAAACCCGCGCTTCCTTTTCGGGTAAGCTCTCAAGCTTCCAAGTCGATGGCCTTGCCGGCAGGCCAGTAAATACGTCGAAAACAGTCCAGGAAAAATTCATTTCCTGGCGAACGTCATATCGTCTGGTATGGTTAGCCATCGCATCTTCTTGAAGGATGGCAGCGGCCGAAACGGCCTGTGCATTCATCGATCAATTACAAGATACCACACGATAGTCGAATAGTCTGCCATTAGGTGGTAGTGGCGATTTGAACTGATGCGGTGGATGCCCCTTCGACTAGCCTTGACGTGTGATGCCTGCTGTGACGCTCCCGAAAGGGAGGCAGATGGCAGCGGTGCATACTCTGCAATCGACCTCGCAAACATCTGCAGGGATCAGTCGGCAGGGTCGGCGACAAATGGCTACATCGACGAGATCGTCGTCACCATTGCCGGAATGAGTCATTGACTATGGCGTCGATCAGGACGGCTTCCCTCTCGATATTCCGGGCAAAACCGCCGCAGTGCCAGAGCAGCAAAACGTGTGATGCGAAAGCTTTTGAGAGGACAAGGCAGCGCGCCACGCGTGATGGTCACCGACAAGAGCAAAATGGCTGCTGATTTCGGCTACTTTACAACCGAAAATTTAGTTAGCGTTCGGAAGTTGTCGACCGCGCGGATTGTATGGATGCCGTGGAACGATTGAAGATGTGAAGCCTGATGTGGCAATCCTAGACGTCCAGCGGGATGAAGAGACGACGTTTAGCAAGGCACCGGCGCTCAGGAACGATACGACCCTTCCCAAGCTGGTGGATTGGGCTATGGTCCAAGTGACACTGAGGCGGATGCTTGATGTTGCCCGCTATGGACTTAGGTAACTTTGCGATCACCGCGTTCGGCGCAAGAGCGGGAATCCGGGTGCGTCGTAGAGCATGCGGATTTGGCGCTCGTTGAAGCGGGCCTCATCAATTTCGAGTATGGAGCCGCGCAATTGCGAACCGGGCAAATCTTCAATGGCAAAGCGAACCGCTTCGGCGGCAGTCTCGAACCGTTTATAGCGCGGACGGCTGCTTCCCTTGAGCTTCTTGCCCGCGTAAAGCCCGGCTTCGGACATGTAGTTGAATTCGGTCACGCGATTGTCCCTGATCATGCTGAACTTGGCTGAGGTTTGGAGACGATCTCTTGCAGTGAAAGCTCAAGATGGATTGCCGGCTCGTTTTTCCTGGCGGGCTCGTCTCTCCGAAGATCGCAGTTCGCGCTTGCGCAACCGCAATCGCTTGCGCAGGTCCAGGAGTTTTTCGGCTTTGGGGCCGGTTTCGGTGTTCAGAGGGCGGAAAAGATGGTCCGCCGCTCTTCGGGTGATCTCGATATTCATTTTGTATCCTATCATGGCTAAAGGGTTGGCCCGTGTTGCCGCGGACCGGTATGTTGAAATTCGATGCTACTTCTTCTTGCCGAAACCCGTCGCGTTGCCGCCTACCAGCTTCACTTGCGATCCGGCCGGGGAAGGAGAGGGCGCGATGGTCTTGTCTTTCTTCGGTTTGCGGGCCTCACGGTTGCCGCGTATCTGGCCTTTGGCCATAGGTTCCTCCTCGGAGTATCTTATTGGAGTGTAGTCTGGGTTAGAGCCATGGGCGCTCCTCACGGATTATGCGAGTGGAAATGAATGCCCACACTAAGTAATGGAACGTTTCGCGGACACCGCGTCAGGTCAACGCCACGGAGCCATCCGAATGCGCGCCTCCCTCTTCCACGCGAAATCGGTGAAAGCCAGGAAATTCGCCGAAGACGAGTCATGCCGGCGTCAAGTTGAATGGCGTCGTCGGGACGAGAGAGGAACTTCGCGTTCTCGTGGTAGCCGAACGTTCCGGCCCGGACCAGATTGCGTGAGACGCATGCGGGATAGAAATCGGAAGACATCACGTCCTCCTTTCTTTGGGAAAGGGCCATCAACCTTGAGCAGCGGCGCCCTTGAAACGACTGCACATCAAAAAAGTCGGCGCCTGCATCGGCGGTCCGTCAAGCAGTTTCACGCCTGCGGGACCTAGAAAGCTTTGTCCGGCGCATAGAAGTTGGCGGGATATTTTCCAGCTTCTGACGCCTCGCGCGCTTGGCCAAGCCGTTCCGTCTTGCGAGCACGCTGGGCTGCTTCGCTCGCAACGATCTACCTTGCGGCGTGATCCGTGGCTGAAGCCTTGTTCTGGGAGGACATTTTTCCAGGCTTGAAGAATTCCTCCTTCGTGATCGTCATGACGACCTCCTTTTCGGATGGTGCGAGGAAACGTTCAGCGTGCGCGAGCAACCTTTTTGGGAGCAGGAAGCAGCCCTTCGCGCTGCAATTTCTTTCTGGCCAACTTGCGATGACGTCGGATGGCTTGTGCTTCCTCGCGGACGCGTTTTTCCGATGGCTTCTCATAGGAGCGTCGCGCTCGCATCTCGCGGAAGACACCTTCGCGCTGCAATTTCTTCTTCAGAATGCGAAGGGCCTGTTCGATATTGTTTTCCCAGACTATGACCTGCAAAATCTCTCCTTATATGACGATCGTCGCTATTTTTTCGCTTTGATGATAGACAGGTCGATCCAGCTCGAGCCGCCCTTATCGCGTGCAGATGCGGTGTTGGAGTCCGGCCTGTGGATGATCGATGCCTCGGCGTCGATATCGTCCTGGCCGATATTCCGGTCGAAATTCTCGTTGTTCAAACGCACCCTGTAACGCACCGCGCCCCGCGTTTCCGGCAACACGGCGACAATCTGTCCAGAGCCCCTCGGCTCAATGCTTCCTAGGGAGCGATGCTTCAGGACGATCGAATCGCCGGGGCGATACTGGATTTCGTGCATGGGTCTCACATGACTATGAAAAACAAAAGGCCGGGCGCTAACCCGACCTCTCACAATCACTCAGCTCTGCTGCCAGTACATCCGTGGTCAGCTGAAGCGAGTGAGAAAATCAAGCCGTCTGAATGTTATCGGCGGAACTCTTGCCTGACTTGCGGTCCTGTACGATGTCATAGGTGATCTTCTGACCATCAGCGAGTGACCGAAGACCGGCGCGCTCTACCGCGGAGATATGCACGAAGACATCCGTGCTGCCGCTGTCGGGTTGAATGAAGCCGAAGCCTTTGGCGGCGTTGAACCACTTTACGGTGCCAGTGTTCATAACGATTTCCTTTCGAAGCAATCGTTGTTGTTCCCGCGATACTTTTGGGGATAAGATCGATGTTTTGAGAGGAAATCCCACGAATGCTCTTAAGCCCTGGAACGACGTCACAAGCAATGGTCGATAACAATAATCTAGGCTCAATTTTTGATTTTACAAGTGCTTTCCCGCACTATTCGCCGTAGGGGAGATTAATTTGCCTTATTGGGGCGTTGGAGCGGCACGCGGGATGATCAATCAAAGCTGAAGTTTAGTCCTATGAGGTCGCCCGGCCGTGCCTGCGAAAAATTGATATTTACATAATAATATCAATAAATTAGCGTTCTTTGGACGGAACTAGCTCGGCAGATTTGCCGGTATGTACATTGAAACGCCCGCTCTTTCGGCCGCTGCCCGAAGCCATCTCTGGTCCATAAGGCTGCACGCTATCAAGGAGGACCGATGCCAGCAGGTGGACATCTATATAGGCATATCGATGGATGAACTTGGCGAGCGGGTAACCTCATCGCCGATCGATCGGGAAGCCACCGATTTAGCCCAACTTCGGAGTCCTCGGCTGGTCGCACGATCTCCCGCCCTCGATCACTCTGGGGATCGGACGATGAGCGGGGTCGGCTGGAGCTGTCTTGGCGGCTCTCACTGCCATTGCCCCTTTGGACCCTTAGGATCAGTTCCTCGCCGTCGCCGCGTCCGGCCGGGAGATGCATAGGCTCTCGCGCTGCGCCGAAGAGAGCAGGAGCATTGCCACAGGCATCTGCAGCGAAACCGTTTCAGATCGTGGACATGTTGGCGTCGATCCGGAGAGATCGGCCAGGACAGGCGATAGTTCGTACCTCGTCAAGAGCAACACCAATAACTGTTATGCTGCCAGTTTCGGTATCGCACGTTCGACCAATCGCAGGAATCGGGAGTTGCGAGCCCCCGCAACCAAATCTCTATCAAGTCCCACATCCGTCGGCTTTCCGGTATCCCTCATCACATCATCCCCGAGATCTTATCGCTGGCCCGAAGACTGCCAGCTTCGCTCGCAATCGTAGCTCAGCGTCCTGCCCACCATAACATAACGCCGCACGCGCAAATCCTGGTCCGCCTAGCTTTCCCCTTCTTGGACCACAGCCCGCCTCTCGCGGGCTTTTTGGGTTTCCCTGTGTACGACCGGCATCGCTCCGGGCGCAAGAGCTTCGAGCCGAACCGGTCGGCACCGGCGCGCATCGCCAGATCTAAAAACAAGATTTCTCACAAATGCCATTGCGAGGAAACATTCAGACATCCTCGGCTCTCGGCAATCATCTAAACATCGAGGCTCTGCTCAGAGCGAGCACCGCTCAAATCGCTTTCGTCATTTCTGATAGAAACATTCGTTACGGAGCCTGATTGCCGATGTTTTTCGCAAATTTGTGGCGGCGAGAACAGCTAAGGCATGTTGTCGTGACGACCTTTCATGAAAAGGGTTACCGCGACTATGGGAAAAGATGCATTGAGACCTTTCTCAAGCACTGGCCCGAGGACATTACGCTCCTGAGCTATGCAGAGGATGTTCATGTCGAGGAGAAAGATCGCAGGCTTCAGATCCTGGATCACGGTGAAGCTCTCCCGCGCTTGCTCGAATTTCGTCAAACGTTCGCCGACAATCCGCTAGCCAACGGAATTTGTTTGTCCAGTTCCAGTCTGCAACGGGATTGCCGGTGGGATGCCGTTCGCTTTTCCAACAAGGTCTTCGCTGTCACAGATGCGATCCGGCGATACCGCACGACGGCTGACCAGTTGATATGGCTCGACGCCGATACGCTTACTCATAGGGACGTTCCGCGAAGCCTGGTCGACAGAATTGCCCCGAGAGGGGACCAGCTTGCCGCTTACTTAAATCGTCGAATGTACCCCGAATGCGGATGGGTGGGCTACAATCTGCATCATCGGGAAATATTGACCTTCGCGGATCGCTTCGAGCGCATCTATACGTCGGGATATTTCCTGGCGATGAAAGAAAGCCATGACAGCTTTGTCTTCTGGAAGATCGCTCAACAAATGGAGCAGGACAAGGAAGCAAGTTTCAAGCTGCTGGGTTCGAACCGGGCAAAATCGCATGTTTTCATCAACAGTGTCCTTGGCGGCTACATGGATCACCTGAAGGGCGACAGGAAGGCGGCGGGCAAAAGCCGCAAAAGCGATTTGACATGGCGAAGGCGGGAGGACTGGTGGAGGTAATCAACTGTTCCCAAGAATGCCGAAGACGCTTCGCCACTGAAATGCTCTGTTCCTTTTGATGATGATGGCCTGCGCCCTCTTCTTGTATCGAAGCGTCGCAGCCATAGGGAAGCGTCGTCCATTCGACCGTCGGAGATGCGTGCCGGAAAATCTGTCGGATCAGCCGGGTTTCTCAAGTGTTGCAAGGTTCTTCACCCAGGCCCCTATAGCCACGCCACAAACTGCCTATCAAGTTTATCGAAGCAGGCGCAGGCATGGAGAACTGTCGTAGATTTCGGAACGCGCATTCAATTAGTGGCGAGCCTACCGCCAAATGATTATGGCCTTCCAGACTACCTCTTCGCGAATATCTCTGGTATGGTAACCTAGGAGTAGTCGCGATGCCTCTGCATATCGGCCGCACAGAGCTTCCATTTCATCCAATTTTCGATTTCATTACTTCGGCTGACAGGTTTCTGCGACAAGCGCGAAAGTTTTTTCTTTTGGGGGAAAAACAATGGGGAAATCTGCATCCTTCCTGACGGCCGTTCTGCGTGGGCGGCATCCTTTTTCATCGGCATACATGATGCTTTGCGCTTTGACGTTCTGCCTGTCTGCCGGCGCCGTTCATGCGCAACAGCCGACCGATGCGCAACGCAACGCCATCCGATCGGCCTGCCGTTCCGATTTCATCGCACAATGTTCCGGCGTGACCCCGGGCGGCATGGAGGCGCTGACCTGCCTGCAGCAGCATAGCGCGACACTTTCTCCCGCCTGCCGCAGCGCGGTATCGGCTTTGGACGGAACGAAAAAGAAGTCCAGCGCCGCCGCGCCCGCCGAAACGCCTGCAACGGCGCCGGCACAATCCAGCACTGCCGCTGCTGGAAAGCCAGCGGCCCAGCCGACGCAGGCGCAGCGCAATGCGGTGAAATCGGCCTGCCGGTCTGATTTCATGGCCCAATGTTCGGGTGTGACGCCGGGCGGCTCCCAGGCGCTTGCCTGCCTACAGCAGCATAGTGCAAGTCTTTCCCCATCCTGTCAGCAAGCGGTTGCGGCTCTGGGAGGTAGCGCTTCGGCGCCTGCTGGCGCTGCACAGACGCCGGCAGGAGGTGGCGCGGCGGCAATGCCCAGTGCGCATGCGGCGATGCCATCGTTCACGCCGCGCGAAGAATTGATCGTCCTGCGTCGGACGTGCGGGCCGGACTTCCGCGCTTTTTGCCGCTCCGTGCCGCTTGGCGGAGGCAGGGGCATTGCCTGCCTGCGGAACAATATGCAGCGGCTGTCTCCTATGTGTCAGCGGGTATTGACCAGCGGGTTATAGGTTGCCGCCTCTCTTTCAGAGCGTCCCGCTTCGGGTGATTTCACCTCAAGCGGATAAAGACGCTTATGATCAGAGGAGGGGAGCGATCTCTGTGCGTGCAAATGACTGGACGGAGCTTCAACGTGCCGAGCATCTCAATCGTCACGTTGCAGATCCGGCTATTGTGCCAAGAGTGGCGGCGCCTGTGTTCCGGTCGTCGTGCCGTAAAGGGTGGCCGACCGGATGGTTCTTCTTCAACCGAAGGCCGGCTCGCGGCGCATTGCTCTCGAATAGCACCCGCATCTGGACAGTTTTCCCGCCCTCAATCTGCCGCTTGCGAAACCGGCTGCGTGACCGGCCGGCGTTTTCGATATTCCTCGATTCGTTGCAGCACGACATAGAACGAGGGAACGAAGAGCACTGCGAGACAGGTCGAGGCGATCATGCCGCTGAAGACGGATATGCCGATCGACTTGCGGGCGGATGCGCCGGCGCCTGTCGCTAGCACGAGCGGCACGACGCCGAGGATAAAGGCGAAGGACGTCATCAGGATCGGCCTGAAGCGCAAGCGCGCCGCCTCGACTGCCGCATCCAGAATCTCCATGCCCTGTTCGCGTCTCTCCCGCGCATATTCGACGATGAGAATGGCGTTTTTCGAGGCAAGCGCGATCAGAAGGATAAGCCCGATCTGTGTGTAGAGGTTATTGGCGACGCCGGCAGCGCTCAACGCTCCCACCGTTCCAAGCAGGGCAAGCGGCACCGCCAGCAGCACGGCCAAAGGCAGGATCCAGCTTTCATATTGGCCGGCGAGCACGAAATAGACGAGAAGCATGGCAAGCGCGAAGATGAAATAGATCTGACTGCCGACTGCCTTTTCCTGATAGGACAGCGCCGTCCATTCGAAGCCAGAGCCGGGCGATAGCGTGCGGTCGGCTATCTGTTCCATGACATCGAGCGCCTGTCCGGAACTGAAGCCGTTGGCGGCTCCGCCGACGATCGTGGCGGTGGGATAGAGGTTATAGAGGCTGATGAGGGACGGGCCCTGCATGCTGGTGACGTCTACCACCGTGCCGAGCGGCACCATGGTGCCGTCGCCGGCTTTGACCTTTAGGTTGCGGATATCGTCGGGGCGAATACGAAACTCGGGAGATGCCTGCACATAGACCTGGAAGGTTCGTCCGAATTTGTTGAACTGCGTCACGTAACTTGATCCGACGTAACCGGAGAGCGCCGAGAACACTTGTCCGACGGTCACCCCGAGCGTCTCCGCCTTGATGCGATCGACGGAAACGGAGAGCTGCGGAACATCAGCCCGGAAGGACGTGCTCAGCCGCTGCAGTGCCGATTGCGCATTGCCGTTCTTGACGATGGTGTCGGCGAGACCCTGAAGCAGCGGAAAGTCGAAATTGCCGTTCCGGATCTCGACCTGCATGGTGAAGCCATTGGCATTGCCGATGCCCTGGATCGGTGGGGGGACGACCACCAGCGTCTTTGCCATCAATATATTCTGCAGGGCGCCGTTCAAATGCTGGTAGATCGACAGCAGGTCCTGTCCCTTTTCCTTGCCGCGGATGCCCCAATCCTTCAGCACGACATAGGCGACGCCGGCATTGGGCAAGCTCGCGCTATTGTCGAGGATGGAGATGCCGCTGATGGTCAGCACCTGGTCGACGCCGGGCGTCTGCTCAGCAATCCTGCCGACCTGTTCCATGACCGCGTCGGTACGCTCCTTCGAGGCGCCGTCGGGAAGCTGAGCGTTGATCAGCACGTAGCCCTGATCCTCGACCGGCAGGAAAGCGGTCGGCAGGCGCGTGAGTCCCCACACCGCGACGCCGATCAGCGCCAAGGCAACGAGGACCGCAATGCCGCTATGATGAACCATGCCGCTGATCAGCCTGGCATAGGCATGTTCCGCCCGGTCGTAGACCTTGTTGAAGCCGCGGTAGAAAAAGTTGCGCCTTTCGGGCGGCACAGGCGGGCGCAGCCAGAGCGCACATTGCGTCGGCTTGAGTGTCATTGCGTTGATCGCGCTTATGAATGCAGTCGCGGCAATGACGAGTGCGAATTGCTTATAGAGCTGGCCCGTCAGTCCGGGGAGGAAGGCCGCCGGGATGAACACTGCCATCAGCACGAGCGTGATGCCGATAACGGGGCCGAACAGCTCGTCCATCGCTTTTTCGGCAGCAGGTTTGCCCGGCATCCCTTCCTCGATATGGCGAGCGACACCCTCCACTATGACGATGGCGTCGTCGACGACGATGCCGATGGCAAGAACGATGGCAAACAGCGTCGAGAGATTGACGGTGAAGCCAAGCGCCGCCATTGCCGCGAAGGCGCCGATGATCGTCACGGGCACGGTCGTTGCCGGCACGAGCATTGCGCGCCAATCCTGGAGAAAGACGAGAATGACGACGAGCACCAGGACACCGGCCTCAATCAGCGTCACGTAGACTTCGTCAATCGACGCCGTCACGAACTTGGTCGTGTCGAAGGGAACCTGATAGGCAAGCCCCGGCGGAAAGCTCTTCGAGAGCTCCGCCATTTTCGCGGCGACGTCCTTTGCGACGGTGATGGCGTTTGCTTCCGGCAATTGGAAAATGCCGATACCCGCCGCGGGGTGCCCGTTCTGCATGAAGGACTGGCCGTAGGTCTGGGCGCCGAGTTCGACGCGACCGATGTCGCGGATGCGTGTGATGCGTCCGCCATTCTCCTGATCGACCTTGACGATGATGTTTTCATAATCGACGGCGTCGTTCAGGCGCCCGCTGACATTGAGCGTGTATTGGAAATCTTGGCCGGGCGGCACAGGCGGTATGCCCACCTGACCGGCCGTCACTTCCTGGCTCTGTTGCTGCACGACGTTGATGACGTCCTGCGGGGTCAGGCCGCGTGCTTGCAGGAGATCCGGATTCATCCAGATGCGCATCGCATATTGGCCGGCGCCGAACACCGAGACATTGCCGACGCCGGGCAGGCGGGCCAACTCATTCTGCAGGTTGATGACGGCATAGTTGGAGAGGAAAAGGCTGTCATACCGGCTGTCCGGCGAGGTGAGGCTGACGAATTCGAGAATGGACGTCGATTTCTTCTGTGTCGTGACGCCTTGCTGCTGAACGGCTTGCGGCAGCGAAGACATGGCTATGGCAACACGGTTCTGCACGAGGACCTGCGCCTGATCGGGATTCGTGCCGATCGCAAAGGTTACAACCAGGGAATAGGTGCCGTCGCTGGCGCTCGTCGACTGCATATAGAGCATGTTCTGCACGCCGTTGACCTGTTGTTCGATCGGCAGGGCAACCGTGTCGACGAGGGTTTTCGCGCTCGCGCCGGGATAACGTGTCGTTACCTGGACCGTCGGCGGGACGACGTTCGGATATTGCGCAACCGGCAATTGGAAGAGCGCAACCGCGCCGACGAGGACGAAGACAAGCGCCAGAACATTCGCGAGCACCGGCCGCTCGATGAAGAAGCGCGAAATCATGCTGTCCTCCTCGGATATTGGCGTGAGAACGAAAGCGAGTTATGGCGTATCGGACTTGGCCGTATCAGATTTTGCCGCCTCGGATTTGGATGCGTCGGCCTGAGGCGTATCGATTGTCGTCGCAACATTGCTCGACGCGTTTGCTGTTGCGACTGCGTCGATCGCGACCTTCTCCGGCGCGACCTTGCTGCCGGGAATGGCCTGTTGAATGCCTTCCGTCACAACCCAATCGCCGGCATCAAGTCCGGATTCGATGACGCGCAGCGGCCCTTCGCGCTGGCCGGTTTTCACCAGCTTCTGCTCGACCGCTTCATCTTTTCCGACGATCAGCACGTAGCTGCCCTGCTGGTTGGTGCCGATCGCATCGTCCCGCACCAGCAGCGCCTTGTCCTCGTGACCGAGGGGGACGCGCACGCGGACGAAAAGACCGGGCAGAAGGGCGTGATCCTTGTTGTCGACGATGCCCCTCACGGACAGGGTTCCGGTGGAGGAATCGACTTGCGGCGAGGCATAGTCGAGATGACCCTTGAAGGGGTAGTCGGCCTCGCCCTGCAGGCCGAGTTCAACCGGTATCGCCGGGAGATCGGTCTGCGTGAAGGTGCGACCCTGCGCCGCCATGCCCCGTTTGATCATCAGCACCTGCGGCTCGCTGACGCTGAAATTGACATAGAGCGGATCCGTCTGGACGATGGTCGCGAGCTTGGTCGGGCCGGATACGCCGACAAGAGCGCCGATATCGACGAGATGGGCAGTTACGAGACCGTCAAAAGGTGCCAGCACCTTCGTATATCCGAGATTGATCATTGCAAGATCAAGGCTCGCCTTGGCATTTTGAATGGTGGCGTTCGCCTGATCGAGCGTGGCTTTGGCGCTGTCGAGGGCCGTCTGCGTCGTGACCTTCTGCTTGGTGAGATTGAGCTGCCGCTGATATTCCTGATCGGCGCCGACCTGGGATGCCTGCGCGGAGGCAAGCGTCGCTTGCGCCTGATCCACTTGGGCTTGGTAGGTATTGCTTTGGATGCCGAAGAGCTGCGTGTCCTTCTTGACCGGCATACCGTCCCGGTAGTCGATCGACTCGACGAATCCCTGGACGCGCGCCTCTATATCGACGGAATTGATCGCTGCGGTATTTCCCGTCAGTTCGAAATATCGGGTGACGGCCTGCTGCAAAGGAAGCGCTACGCGCACCTTCGGCGGCGGCGGGGCGACATAGGTATTGTTGCTGCCGTCGCATGCCTGAAGAGAAATCGTGCAGACGAGCACGCCGCAAAATTGTAGACCTTGAGAAAATCCCCCACGCATTCCTGACACCCCCCTACTTGCGAGTTCCAGTCTTCATGCGCACCTCGCCGGCGACCAAGCAGCGCCGATGGATCAAGGCATGTGACACTATGAAGCGGCATTGCTAAAAATTGCAATAGCCCCTTGGCCTGCAATTAGTATGAGCCGCACCGGAGAGGGCCGAAGCTGATCACGCAGGCCGGCTTTTTCGGAACGTCATCATGATAAGAAGCAGGACGATAATGATCCCCGCTGCAATCAGGACGTGGTGGTGCAACGGCAGATGGCCGAAGGCTTGCTCGATACCCTGCCCGAACAGATAGCCTATTCCAGTGAAGAGCAACCCCCAGATCAAGGCCGCTGCGGCGTTGATCAAGGCGAACTTTATCGCTGAAACGCCTGACATCCCGATGGCGACCGGACTGATTGCCCTCAGACCATAGATGAACCTGAAGGAGAAGATGAAGCCGGTGGGATGGCGCTCCAGAAGATGCGTGACGCGTGCGAACGCCGGTTTCGCGATGATTTTCTGGACGCGCGGATAGTGCCGGGCATAACGGCCGATGAAAAAGAGCGTCTGGTCGGCGATAAAAGAACCGGCGCAAGCGGCCGCGGCTGCGTTCCAATAGGTCATGAGGTGACGATGCGAGAACACGCCACCGAGGATCACCATGGTTTCTCCCTCGATGGCAGCCCCAAGGAAGATTGCCAGGAGGCCATATCTTGCGATCAGAAGCTCGATGGTCATATGAGTGGCCCTGGACGGGAATGATGCGAACTTTACCGCTGAAAGATGAGCAGCACGTAAGACAGGAAAAGAACGAGGTGAACGGCACCCTGCATGACATGGGTCCGGCCGCTGGCGAAGGTAATGATACTGACGACAAGCGTCAGAACGAGCATGACGAGATCGCTGCCTTCAAGCCCCAGCGTCACGGGATGGGCATAGAGATAGCTGACGGCGAGCATGGCGGGGACGGTGATCCCGATCGTCGAAAGGACCGAACCGAGGAAGATATTGATCGAACGCTGCAAGTGGTTGGCGGCGGCGGCCCGCACCGCGCTGATGGCTTCCGGCGTGGCAACCAGCACGGCCATGACGACGCCGCCGAATGCGACGGGGGCGTGCAACGTTTCGATCACGTAGTCGATCGGCTTGGCAAGTTCTTCGACCAGGAAGACCACCGGTCCCATATAGGCGAACAGCAGGAGGGTATGATGCCATATCGCCCTGCGGCCGGGGCGAGGCTCCGGTTTGGTCGGCACTTCGCCCTCCTCGGCGAAAAAATGGTGGTGGCGGCCCGCCTGAAGCATCAGAAATATGCCGTAGAGGCCAACAGAGATGATTCCGAGCACCATCTGTCGCGGCAAGGAAGGATGCGGGCCTCCGGTGCTATATAGAAAACTCGGCAATATCAGGCTTAGCGTCGCCAGCGGCACGATAAGACCGAGATAGGCGTTGGCGCCCTGCAGGTTATGCGACTGCTCCGGTCGGCGCCAGCCGCCGAACAGCAGTGACAGTCCCACCATGCCGTTGAGGATGATCATGATCACCGCAAAAAGCGTATCACGAGCAAGAGTAGGATTGTTCTCGCCATGGATCATGACGGCGGAAATAGCCATAACTTCAATCGAAGTGATGGCGAGCGTCAGGATCAATGTGCCGTACGGCTCCCCAAGTCGTTCCGCGAGATGGTCGGCATGCCGGACGACGGAAAGCGCAGAACCAAGCACGGCGGCAAAAAGCCCGAGGAAAGTTATTGCGAGCCAAACTGGATCCGACAATCGCCGAAACAGGTCATCTTCGGAGCCGAAGATCACTAGGCAGGTCAGAATGCTGATCGCCAGAAACCATTCCTCGCGGCAGAGACGGGTTAGTCCGCGAGGACGAAATGCGAGACTGTCCGTCATTGGAATGACGGCCCTGCAGAAAACTGTAGCTGCGAAGCGATCGTCAATGCCATCATATCCCCCAACCTGCGTCGCCGGACGCCCGCAAACCGACTGGACCGTATCGCCTGAGTTCAAAATTCTACACGTGTTTGCTGCTTTTCGCGAGATCAGCCATTGATCGTCCGATGAAGGCGCGTGCCGGTAGCTGAATCGCAGAGTAGATCATGCCTTTTCGAACGGAGCGTCGGAGCTTTTTATAGGCTCGGCCGTGCCGGTTGTCTTCTCGGCAAAAAGGGCGAAGAGGGGTGTGATGCTCTTAGGGCTGGCTGCTTGCCAGCTTTTTCATGCGCAGCGTACCGCATTGATCGGAACTGACCTCGTGCGGTTCGGATAGTGCTGATTTACTACGCTCCGCTCCCTTCTCATATCTGAGGGAGCTTTCCCCGCTTTGCCCCGCCTCATCCGATTGGCGGGGCTTTTTCTTGGGGCACGTAGTGCCGTTTATGTATATGTCGGATGATAGTGTAATAATTATCTCTGCCGTCAGGCGAGGCCAAAATTTCCATAAAGCTTATTTAACGATTGACGATATTTAATTATCGTTTAGCTTGAACTCGTTGAATATTTAACGCCTGCCTGTTACCGCTTTGCAGGTGGGCGCTTTTTTCCTTTAGGGGAACATAGAAGTATTGTCATATTATTGAGATACTTCTTTAGGGACCTTGCCATTGCCTTTTGCTGGTCGCTGCAATTCGATCATTCCGAGGGATTCGATGGCGAGCATTTCGGTCGAGGTTTTTCAAAAAACTGCTCGGCTTCCCTAAATTTGGCGTCGTCCTTACGAGAGAAAATCCAAGCATCCGTGCGGCGCCTTCGGGGCGAAAGAGATCCTCATGGTTTGTCGTTGCCTAAATTATTAAAACGTAGATAACTATAACCAGGAAAAGATTTGATCCGGGGCAAGGCTTGCGCAAGGGAGCCGCAGATGATCTTTCGCCAGCTCTTCGACAGTGTATCCGGTACCTACACTTACCTCATCGCCAGCCGGCGGGGCGGCGAGGCGCTCATCATCGATCCCGTGCTCGAGAAAGTCGACCGCTATCTTAAGCTCGTGGAGGAGCTGGACCTCAAGCTGGTCAAGGCCGTGGATACGCATTTGCATGCCGACCATATCACCGGGTTGGGTGCGCTGCGCGACCGCACGCATTGCATTACGGTGATGGGCGAGCAGACGCTTGCCGACGTCGTTTCCATGCGTGTGGCGGAAGGCGACCGTGTTTCGATCGAAGGTTTGAGCCTCGACGTGCTCTATACGCCGGGCCACACGGACGATTCCTATTCCTTCCTGATGGGCGGCCGCGTGTTCACCGGCGACACGCTTCTCATTCGCGGCACCGGGCGCACCGATTTCCAGAACGGCAACCCGCTTCAGCAGTACGATTCGATCTTCAACAAGCTCCTGAAATTGCCGGACGAGACGCTGGTCTATCCGGCCCACGACTATAAGGGCGATACTGTTTCGACCATCGGTGAGGAGAAGCTGTTCAATCCGCGCCTCAAGGTTCGGTCGGCCGACGAGTATGCGGACCTCATGAACAGTCTGAAACTTCCCAACCCGAAGATGATGGATGTGGCGGTGCCGGCCAATGTTCATGTCGGCTTTCATCAGGATGAGATCGCGCGCAAAGGCTGGGCCGTCTCGGCCGCCGAGGCATTGGCGTTGCGCGGCCGTCCGGATATCGCGATCGTCGATCTGCGCGAGAGGAGCGAGCGCGAAAAGCACGGAACGATCCCCGGCTCGTTGCACGCACCCTATCCGGATTTGCTGGAAAACATCAGCGCGGGCGGCATGCTGCATGAGTTGGCAGCGGCCACCGGCAAGCGGATCGTCTTCTATTGCGCCTTCGGCGAGCGATCGGCGATGGCCGTGCAAGCGGCGCAGGACGCCGGCCTGACAACCGCCTGTCATATCGAGGGCGGGATTGCTGCCTGGAAGAAGGCGAATGGGCCGGTGGCCACGCCGTAGACATGCGGAGCAGGCCAGCTCCTAGTTCGCCGTCCGCCTTACTTTGTCTCGTCCCAAAAGACATCGGATACCCTCTCCGATAACACCGGGATCACGAAGAGTTTCGTTATCAAGCTCCGGGGTTTGACCTATCCAGGTTGCAGCGTCGGGCCAACGGAACCTTTGGGGTTCAGGAGAGCGATTTCATGAGACATATCGGCAGCATGGTGCAAAAGGCTGCTTTTGCTTTCGGCGTTAGCTTTGCCTTGAGCGCGACCATCGGTCCTTTCGGCACAATTCCGGCTTCCGCCCAGACTATTATCGACGACTGGCAGAAGGTAAAGCCGCCAGCGGCGCCGGAATTGAAGCCGGTGACGGTGGATGTGAAGACGACGGCGCTGCTGATCCTCGATTTCAACGGCGCGCAGGACCCGACCAAGGGGCCGTGCAACAAGAACATCAAGCCGCGTTGCCTCGCCTCCGTGCCGAAGGTCAAGACAATGCTCGACGAGGCGCGCGCCAAGGGCGTGTTCGTGGTCTATAGTCTGGCCGGTGCGGGCGAACCTCAGGATATCGCCACGGACCTTGCGCCGCTGGCAAGCGACCCGATCGTCAAGTCCGGCCCGGACAAGTTCATCGGCACCAATCTCCGCAACATACTCGCCGACAAGGGCATCAAGACCGTGATCGTCACTGGCACGGCGTCCGAGGATGCGGTTCTCGACACGGCAACCGATGCGGCGCTGAACGGGATGGACGTCATCCTTCCCGTCGACGGCATGTCGTCCACAGAGCTCTACGGCGAACAATATGTCGCCTGGCACATGGTCAATGCGCCGGGCGTTTCACGGAAGACGACGCTGACAAGGATCGACATGATCAAGTTCTGACACCGCTTCCCTTGGAAAAGGGTAGGTAGCGTCAAGCCAGCGTCTCTTGAAAGAGGTTCAACAGGCGCTTCCAATGCCGTTCGGCGCCGGTCTCGTCGTAGACGCCGTGGTCGGGAACGGTCCAGCCATGCGCCATGCCGACGTAGTTCTCGATCGCATGATCTACACCGCCTATGCGAAGCGCTTCGGCGAGACGGGCGGATTGCTCCGGCGGGAAGCTGTTGTCGACACCGGCAACACCGATATAGAGGCGGCCTTTGATATCCGCGGCCAGACGATGCGGGCTATCCTCAGCGTCGCTGGCAAGATTTCCGCCGTGGAAAGTGGCTGCGGCTGCGACGCGGTCGGAATAGGCGGCCGCTGCCGTCAGCGCACGCGCACCACCCATGCAATAGCCGACGGTGCCGACCGGCCCGATGGCGCCGGCGGCCTTCAGCGCATCAAGGAAAGCGGCGCTGTCGCGCTTGGTCATCTCCTGCGACGTGCCGCGTACCATCCCCATAATTGTTTCGCGTGAGGCCGGATCACCGAAGGACGTGCCGTTGAAGGGGCCATAGGTGCCGAAGCGATAGAAGAGGTCGGGCAACAGCACGATATAGCCGGAATCGGCAAGCCGCTGTGCCATGGCGTAAAGCGCTTGGCGGGGACCCATAGCGTCCATATAGAAAATGATGCCACGCTCGGCGGCGGCGCCGTTGTCGGGGCGGAAGATGGCGGCTTTTGCGACGCCATCGGCAGCATTGATTTCGATCTCTTGTTTCATTATCAAATTCCTTGCGGTCTGGTTCGAGTGTTCGCTTCCTCGGACGGCACTTTGGCAAATGGCCGGATGGCGCTCAATGGCCTTTTGCTTTCAAAGGGATGCGGCGAGCCGATCGGCGATCAACATCTCTTGAGTTTCCGCTTTCGCGGTCAGTGGAATAGTATCCGAAGCGACGGCGTCGATGCGCGGGGCCGATGGAGGATGCGTTCCAATGTCTTTTCGCCAGATCGTTCCGAGCCTTGCGCTGGTCTTTTCCCTCGTCTCGACACTGGCCCTTGCCGCACCGCCGGAGCAAGGCCGCCCTGCCGGCGGCGGAGGTGGCGGCGTGCTCTCCCTGTTGCCGGCCGATGCGGTCAGCGACCATGTGCTGAATGCCGAAGGTAAAAGCATTCCCTATACGGCGACAGCGGGCACGCTCGATCTCTTCGGCCAGGACGGCGAGCGCACTGCGGCGATCTTCTATACCGCCTATGTCGCCAAGAACCGGGATGCCGACAGGCCGGTCACCTTCGTCTTCAATGGCGGTCCGGGCGCTGCATCGGCTTTTCTCAGCCTCGGATTGGTCGGACCGCGCATTCTCGATTTCGGCCCCAGCGGCCGGGACGGCGCCAATGCCAGACTGATCGACAATCCCCATAGCTGGCTGAACTTCACCGATCTCGTCCTGATCGATCCAATCGGCACCGGCTGGAGCCGAACGGTCAAGCCAGATGACGCCAACCAGTTCTACTCTACGCGGGCGGATGCGGAGAGCCTCGCGAAGGCGCTTGCGCTTTATATCGCCCACAACGGACGCGCAGCCTCGCCGAAATATATTCTCGGCGAAAGCTATGGCGGGCTGCGCGCGGCAAAAGTCGCCACCAGCCTGCGGCAGGATCAGGGTATTCTGATCTCCGGCATTGTCATGCTGTCGCCGCTGATCGAAGGGCGGCTTGTCTTCGGAGCGAACGATTTGGCACTCGGTGCGGCATTCGAATTGCCGTCGCTGGCCGCCGCCGAGTTGGAGCGGAAAAATGCCTTCAGCGAGCAGGGTGTCGCCGATGCCGAAAAATTTGCACTGAACGAATATCTGCCCGCGCTCGCAGGCAAGCCACCAACCGGCGATGCCGGTCGCGCTTTCTACGATCGCGTTGCCAAGCTGACCGGCATTCCCGAAGATGTCGTCGCAAAGAACCAGGGCTTTCTCGGCGGAGTGTATCAGAAACATTCCGATGGCGACGGCGCCGATATCGTCAGCTCTTACGATGCTTCGTTCCTGGCGCCGGATCCCTATCCGGAATCGGAGGCCGGCCGCAGTGACGACCCTATCCTCGATGGCTTCGTTCGCGCCTATGGCGGCGCTTTTTCGAGCTATGCGCGCGACGAGCTCGGTTTTCATACCGACATGACCTACAATCTGCTGTCGAGTTCGGTAAACGAGCATTGGAACTGGGGCGGCCGTAACGGCGGTTCGCGCCTGCATGCCAGCGGGACGGATGACATCAAAGAGATGCTGACCCTCGTACCGTCTTTCCGGCTTTTGGTAGCACAGGGCTATAGCGATCTCATCGTGCCCTTCGGCGTCAACAAATACGTGCTCGACCATCTGCCGCCGGCCTTTGCCGACCGCGTGGCGTTAAAGCTCTATCGCGGCGGGCACATGTTCTACACGCGGCCGACATCGCGTGAAGAATTCAGCGCAGATGCCAGGACGTTCTTCACGGCACCGCCTGTGATGATACCTCCGGCGCAGTCCAACTAGTCGTGTTGTAGCTGAAACAGATGCTTGATGCGTGAGGTCAGAGAGCCGATGGGCGCGCCGTTGACCAATATGTCGCTGGTGCTGAAGAGATGGCGCTCGGCCTCGATGCGCTTCGACATGATCGTCCCCAGCTCTTCGGCTATGGAAGGCCGGTCGTGCAGCAGGGGCGCCAGGCAATCCTCACCGATCTCGTAGGTTACCACGAAGGTTAGTGCCCGGATCGTGCCGACTTCGCCGGACCCCATCAATAGGCCGCCTTCGCCGAAATAATCGCCGGGAGCGAGCCGCGTCAGTTCGATCTGTCGCTGTGCCTCCCTGCGAGTGATGCTGATAACGCCTGAGCGCACAATGGTAAGCGAGCGCAGCAGCGAATCCTGTTCGGCGATGACGGCATCCTTGTGATAGGTGCGGCGCTGCATACGGGACGCCAGATGTTCCTTCTCATCTTCGGTAAGCGAGGAGAACAGCGGAATATTGTTGAGCAGCCGCCACGGCGTACCGGGATGCTGGGCGGCGCTCGCCGTCTCGGCCTGGGACTCCGACGGCATCGTGATGGCGTCGGGCGGGCCTGCGAGCTTCAACCCGCCTGCTTTCGAATGACGATAGATGAGGTCGTTGATCTCATTTTTGGCAGCCGTCATCTGCGATATGTCACGGATGCGGAAATTGAGCTGCAATTCAATGGCCTGCCCGTCGATCGAATTGATCATCACGCTGGGCTCGGGCGTCTTCTGGATGGTGTTGCAACTGATCAGCACGTTGCGCATGACATCCGCGATGACTTTGGGCTGCGTGGTCGGCTGGACTCGGACGGTGATGGTGACGCCGTGGCTTTCGTCCGGACTGGAAAGATTGGTGATCCGGCTTTTGGCAAGGGCGCTGTTCGGGATTACGACAAGATCGTTGGTGCCGCTCAGCAGATGCGTGGCCCGCCAGTTGGTCTCGACCACACGGCCCTGGACATCATTGTCGAGCACCACCCAATCGCCGACGGAATAGGGCCGGCCGAGATTGAGCGCGATGCCGGAGAAGACGTCGCTGAGCGTGCTCTGCAGCGCAAGACCGAGAATGATGGCGAAAACGCCCGAGGTCGCGATCAGCGTGCCCACGGGTACGCTGAAGACATCCGCGACCACGGAGAGAACCGCACCGAGATAGATGACGCCGACGACGAGATCCTGCAGCAGCCGGGCTTCGCGCGGCTTGCGCTCGAAGATCAGAAACAGGCGCACGAAGGCGACCAGCACCCAGGCGCCGTTGATCCACCAGACGATCTTGGCAAAGCCGGTGAAGACACGCAGCGTCACCGTGTCCTGCGCCTGCGGCGGCGTCGGCTCATAGGGTACGATGCCGTGATAGAGCAGCAGCGCGGTCAGGCTGACGAAAAACGCGATCTGTCCGATCAGCCGCCCGGCGCGCCGGTGGCGAAGCAGGAAACGGCTGACGAATGTGCCAACGACCACCAAGATGCAAAACTGGACGATCGGATCGGCGAGGAGCGCAATGGACATGACAACTTGGCCGCGTTCAGTCTTTCGGATGGCCGGTAAATTGGCATGAACTCGGCCGCAATACCATACGGTTAGGTCCGGGCTTTCCTTAGCGCATCCGAAATCTCATCGCGGGCAACGCCGATCAGGCGCTCCATGGCGCTGCGGGCATCGTCCGGGCGGCGCATGCGGATGGCTTCCAACACCTCCTGATGCATGGCGATCGCCTGTTCATGCGACGGACTGGCACGGTTGGTCAGGCGGAAGCTGGCGAGCAGGGCTGCGCGAATGGCGGTGGCGAATTGCAGATAGACCCAGTTGCCGCTGGCGCGAATGATCGCGGTGTGAAATTCGAGATCGGCCCGGCTCCAGGCCTCGCTGTCGCGGGCATTGGCCTCTACCATCTCCTCGAAGGCCTTCGATATGCGAAAGAGGTGGTGAGCATTGGCATTGGCGGCGGCCTGGGCCGCGGCGGCCGGTTCCAGCAATTGACGGGCCTCGATCAGCGAGGCATGAAAACGCTCGTCATTGCCGAGCCGCAGGGTGGCGTCGAGCACGAGCGGATCCAGATAGTTCCAGTTCTCCCGCGGCAGCACCGTGGTGCCGGCGCGGGTGCGCGAACGGATCATGCCGAGGGCTGCCAAATATTGCATGGCTTCGCGCAGGCTGGTGCGGCTGACGCCGAATTGCTCGGTCAGTTCCGCCTCGTTCGGCAGCGTCGACCCCTCCGCCATTTCGCCGGAGATGATCTTGTCGATGAAGCGTTGCAGCAGCGCTTCGCGCACGCTGCGCTTGCCACCCTCCGAAAGCCCGGGCATCGCCGCAGTCAACTTTTCCCTGGTTTTGCCGCCGCCCACGTCCCCTCTCCGATTATCCCCCCGAGATCGCCAAGCGCCGCGATCCCGCAACGGACTCTATATAAATACTACCTATGTTGACAATAAATATGATGAAAACTACCGTCCGAGACGAATTCACCGATGCATGCGGAGGATAACGGCGGAGATGACGGTGGTAGAGCTCACGGGCAGCAGCTTGACCGCACGGCTTTCCACGCGCGGCGGCATCGTGCTCGGCCTCTGGTGGGAGCGGAGCGGCACGCGTCTGTCGTTGCTGCGCGAAGCACAGTCTGACGATGCCGATGCGCTCTCCTCCGCTTGCTATCCGCTCGTTCCTTTCGGCAACAGGGTCAAGGGCAATCGCTTCACGTTTCGGGGCGGGGATTATGTCCTCGAGCCCAATACGGATTGGGACCCTCATTATCTGCATGGCGAAGGCTGGCAATCGGAATGGGCTGTTCTGAGTCAGAGCGGCAGCGAGGCGGAATTCGGCTTCTCACATGAAGGCGGTGGCACGCCCTATGCCTATGACGCGCGGCAGCGCTTCGCCATTCATGACGATCGCTTCGACATGTCCCTTCAAGTCACGAACCTCGGACCGGAGGCGCTTCCCTTCGGCCTGGGGTGGCATCCCTACTTCCCGCTGACGCCCGCGACGACCCTCAAGGCGCCGGCGCGGCAGTTCTGGACGGAAGTGGAGGGCTGGCTGCCGGGAGAGGCGGCGGACATTCCCGACGACCTGGATTTCGCGATGGCGCGTGGATTGCCGCATCGCTGGGTCAACAACGGTTTCGAAGGGTGGAACGGCGTCGCTGAGATCGCTTGGCCCGAGCATAATGCGCGGCTTCGCCTGACGGCGGATCGGCGGCTCAAACAGTATTTCATTTTCATTTCGGATGCGGGCTTCGATCCAGGCTTCCAGCGCGACTATTTCTGTTTCGAGCCGATGTCGCATCTGGCAAACGGCCATAACCTACCGGACCTCGGCGATCTCACCGTGCTGGAGCCCGGCGAGGCGATGATGGTCAGCCTGCAATTGCGCCCGGAAACGATCGCCTAGAGCAATTCCAGGAAAAGTGCGTAGCGGTTTTCCGTCCGGAATTGCGTGAAAACAAAGAGATAGAGCAGTTCAGCAATTCCGTGAAGCGCTGAGCTGCTCTAGCGGCTTCCAGTTCAAGAAAGGAACCCTCATGAGCAACCGTCTTTCGGGCAAGCGCATCCTGATCACCGGCGCAGCGCAGGGTATCGGTCTGGCGATCGCCAAGGCCTGTGCCGCGGAGGGCGCAAGCCTGTTTCTTATCGACATGGACGGCGCATTGTTGACGCGCGAGGCAGAAGCGTTGAAGGCGGCGGGTGCCGCGCTCGGCTATGCGGCGGCTGACATAACCGACGCCGCAAGGATCCAGGCTATGGTGGCGCAGGCGGGCAGGGAGATTGGTCAGCTCAATGCGCTGATCAACAATGCCGGCGTGAATGTTTTTTCCGAGCCGCTGGCGACGAGCGATGAGGAGTGGCAGCGCTGTTTCGACATCAATCTCAAGGGGGCCTGGAATTGCTGCAAGGCAGTGCTGCCCGGCATCATTGCCGGGGGTGGCGGCGCGATCCTCAACATTGCCTCCACGCATGCCTTCACCATTATCCCGCACACTTTTCCCTATCCGCTTGCCAAGCATGCCCTGCTCGGCATGACAAAATCGCTGGGGCTCGAATATGCGGCTAGGGGTGTCAGGGTAAACGCGCTGGCGCCGGGCTATGTCGCGACACAGAAGGTAATCGACTATTGGAACAGCTTTGCCGACCCTGAAGTTGCCAAGGCGGAGACGCTGCGGCTGCATCCGGGTGGACGGATCGCGACGCCGGAGGAGATCGCGCTTGCCGCCGTCTTCATGATTTCCGACGAATGCCCCTTCATGAATGCCACCTGCCTGACCGTCGATGGTGGCTTGAGCGTGCAGCAGCATCCTTGATTTCGCGGCGCCGGGGTGCATAAGGTCGCAGCCGCTTTATCTGCCCGGATAAGGCTTGATATTTAGATGACGGTTATCATCTTACATCTGTCATTTCATCTTGCTATCTGCTTCTGAGGGGCGCAACTCCCGGCGCTCTGGCATCATCAAGGAATACCCATGACACAGTCTTTTGTGATTAGCGGCGATCTGCTGATCGGCGCGGATTCGACCGGCGACAACAAATCCGTGCGCGCCATCAACCCGGCGACGGGCGCGAACCTGGAGCCAGCCTTCGCAATCGCCAGCGAGGCGGAGGTCGCCCGCGCTTGCGAGTTGGCCGGCAAGGCGTTCGACATCTATCGCGCTACCAGCCCAGAGGCTCGCGCGACGTTCCTGGAGACGATTGCGACCAATATCCTAGAGATCGGCGACGCGCTGATCGAGCGTGCGACCGAAGAAACCGGTCTGCCGGTGGCCCGCCTTCAGGGCGAGCGCGCCCGTACGGTCGGTCAGCTTCGGCTGTTCGCGCAGGTGGTTCGTTCGGGCGAATGGCTCGACCTGCGGGTCGATCCGGCATTGCCGGAGCGCAAGCCGCTGCCGCGTCCGGACCTGCGCCTGCGCCAGATCCCGCTTGGCCCTGTCGCCGTCTTCGGCGCCAGCAACTTCCCGCTCGCCTTCTCGGTTGCCGGTGGTGATACCGCTTCGGCGCTGGCGGCCGGTTGCCCGGTCGTGGTCAAGGGCCATCTTGCCCATCCGGGTACCGGTGAACTGGTCGGCCGCGCCATCCGCGCCGCCGTCGTTGCCTGCGGCCTGCCGGAAGGCACCTTCTCGCTCCTGACCGGCGCCAATGAGACCGGTGCCGCTCTGGTGCGCAATCCGCATATCAAGGCGGTTGGCTTTACCGGCTCGCGCGCTGGCGGTGTGGCGCTAGGCGCAATCGCCGCGGCCCGGCCGGAGCCTATCCCGGTTTATGCCGAGATGAGCAGCGTCAACCCTGTCTTCCTGTTCCCGGCAGCGCTTGCGGCTCGCGCGGAAGCGATCGGCACGGGCTTCATCGACTCCCTGACGCTCGGCGCCGGCCAGTTCTGCACCAATCCGGGCCTGATTTTTGCGATCGATAGCCCCGATCTCGACCGTTTCGTCCAGGCTGCCAGCAATGCCCTGACCGGCCGCGCGCCGGCACCGATGCTGACGCCGGGCATTCACGCAGCCTTCGATAAGGGCGTTGCCGCGCTCGCAGAGCATGAGGCGGTCAAGACCGTCGCGCACGGTGCACCGGCCGAAGGCGTCAATCGCAGCCCCGGCATTTTCTTCGAGACGGATGTCGAGCCTTTCTTGGCCGATGAGCGCCTGGGCCACGAAGTTTTCGGTGCGGCAAGCCTTCTGGTGCGCTGCAAGGACATCGAGCAGATGATAGCCGTTGCCGAAAAGCTTGAAGGTCAGCTCACCGCCACGCTGCAGATCGAAGCGGGCGACTATCCCACTGCCGCCAAGCTGCTGCCGGTGTTGGAGCGCAAAGTCGGCCGCATCCTCGCCAATGGCTGGCCGACCGGCGTCGAGGTCAGCCATGCCATGGTGCATGGCGGCCCGTTCCCGGCGACATCGGATAGCCGCACGACCTCGGTCGGGACGCTCGCCATCCGCCGCTTCCTACGTCCGGTCTCCTACCAGGACTTGCCGGCAGGGCTGCTGCCGGTCGAGCTTCGCGACGACGGCGTCAAGTCGCTCCCGCATCTGCTGGATGGCGTGCGCGGCGGCTACTGAGGAGGTTCGGCGGGGTGATGGTGCGGCGCCTTTGCGCCGCGCTCTCATCCGCCATCCTGAACCCATCTACGGGCGGGCGTCAAACAACCGTGATCGGTGCCATGTCGAAAGCGGCTGATATCTGCGATTCCCGCCATCGGCCCGGCGTGAGGCCAACGGTATGGGAAAAGACGCGGGTCAGGTGGCTTTGATCCGAAAAACCGCACATCAGCGCGATTTCGGCTAGGGGCATTCCCGCCCGCATCAGTTCCTTGGCGCGATCGACGCGGCGTTGCATCACCCAGCGATGCGGCGGGACGCCGGTGCTGCGCGCGAAGGCGCGGGCAAAATGGCTGATGGAGAGGCCGCAGTCGCTGGCAAGCTGCGCCAAAGACACATCCTGATCCAATCGGGCATTGATCGTGTCGCGGGCGCGGCGCAACTGCCAGGGCGTGAG
Source organism: Rhizobium leucaenae USDA 9039 (assembly GCF_000426285.1). GTDB lineage: Bacteria > Pseudomonadota > Alphaproteobacteria > Rhizobiales > Rhizobiaceae > Rhizobium > Rhizobium leucaenae. The sequence continues at coordinate 50,972 of NZ_AUFB01000014.1, forward strand.
GCCGCCGATCACGGCGGATCGCGCCATCTGCATGCGCCCATAGCGCTGGGCAATATGGGCGTTGAAAGCCTTGCCGACGTGATCGATGAACAACGCGCTCGTCCGGTCGGGCTGTTTCAGAGCCGGGATCAGACAGGAAAACAGATTTTCAATGACGGTGTCGCCGGTGGCGATGCCAGGCGCGAGCGGAAGTTCGACGATGCGCTCGGTGCCAAGCGTGTCGGCGATCTGGTCGAAGGTCCGACGTGACAGATAGACATTGATCGTTTCGTCGCGGCGCAAATGGCCTGATGGGTCGAGGATCAGGCTGGCAAGCCCAATCGTACCTTGCGGGAAGGGAATGATGGGAACGAAATAGTTGCCGAGCTTTATCCGGTCCAGTGCCGGCTCCTGACGCTGCAGGCCCAACACGAAACCGGCTTCACCGGCACGGCCCGCAGCCGTCGCGGGATAGTCCAGGGTAATTCCGTTTTTGCACAGGATGGCGTCCAGCGCAGACGCTGGCGTGCTCAGCCTGAAATAGTCTTCGGACCCCGCACCATGATGCATCGTTGCTACGCCCCAGCCTCACAACAGCCGGCCCCTTCTCAGACCGATGCAGGTCACGATTACCAATTTTTAGAACACTATCCTAGATAGTATTGCGCGAAAGCGGCAAATTGAGTCCAAATGTGATATAAATGTGCCATTGCTAATATTGCATCCGCGTCAGCGTCTCACCGCTTGAATTGATGGAAATATCCTCGCTCTGATGCAGCATAAGTTTCAAGGAGCGGACGGCGCAAACAGCTCGATCTTTTCGTCAAATCCCTTTAGGGATCGGCTGCCGATCGAGATGCTCGGTTGATGGCTGAGCTTCTTTGCAAAGTGCTGTGACATCAGCAGCGCCCTGCCGCTATCGCTGCATACGCCCTGTATCCGGCTGACGAGATTGACGTCCGGGCCGATGACAGTGAAATCCAGGCGGCGGCCGGAGCCGATATTGCCGTAGCTGACCTCGCCGTAATGCAGCGCGATGCTGGCCTGCAGGCGAGCATCGGGGAAATGCAGTATTTCGAGGCGCTCGAGGATGACTTTGGCGGCAGCGAGCGCGGCATCGCTTGAGCGGGTTGCGTCATAGCCGGGGAAAACCGCGAGGACGGCATCGCCCATGAATTTCAGGACTTCGCCGCCTTCGCGAGCGATTGCCGGCACGACGACGTCAAAATAGACGTTCAGCAACTCCAGCACGCGCTCGCCCGGCAGGCGATTGGAAAGCTCGGTGAAGCCGCGCAGGTCGCAGAGCATGAGTGCTGCCTCCATGGTCTCGATCTCGCCCTTGCGGATATGACCGGCGAGGATGCGCTGCGCTGTCATCGGACCGATGTAGATGTCGAGCAGGCTGAGCTCGACCTGGCGAAGCGTCCGCAGTTCGCAGGCATTGCGCAGCGACGGCATGATGCGCTCGATCACTTGCCGTTCCGGGGGTGTGAAGCCGCCGGGACGTTTGGTGCCGAAGGAGGCCGCACTGACGGGACCGTCGGCGTTGCACAGCGGCACGATCATCACCTCCACCAGATCACGGCCGGCAAACGTGTCGAGCTGTTGCCATTGATCGCTATCATCATCCCGGCCGGCGATGACGATATCGCGCGTGTTCATGGCCTTCCATAACGCGCTGTGAAGAAATGTCTGGGTGATGGCCCCGTGCTCGCGGTCGCGGATTTGTACAGGTTCGTTCGGCGACCAGGCGACGGAGCGTCCGAGGATTTCCGGATGCAGGGTCATGAGATGCAGGCTCAGCCGGTCGACCGGAAGGCCGAGGCTTCTCAGACGGCGGCCAAGGCCGAAGGTCAGGCCGGCCTCATCCAGCGCGTGGGCCTCGTCGCCCGAAAGCCATTCGATGAGAGTGAGAATGGCGGCCGGGCTGATGGCGCCCCGCTCGGAGACGGGTTGTTCGATGTCGAGAAGATCGGACAATGAAGAGGCAACCTGGGAAGCTGCTGCCTGGCGAGTCTTGACGGTGGTCATGATCGTATCTCCTGGGGCGAGGGAGGGAGCGGCGCTCAGTCTTTTGTTTTTTCGCAATTCCGGACGGAAAACCGCTGCGCACTTTTCCTGGAATTGCTCAGTGAGCGCCGCCGCCTTCGATATGGCCGGGTTTCTTCAGCAACAGGCTGGCGATGAGCGCGGCGACCAGCGCGATGCCGAGCAGGTAGAAAGTGTCGCTATAGGCCATGATATTGGCCTGTTGCCGCAGGCGGAGCGCGATGGCGACGATGGCCTTGTGCTGGGCGGTCGCAATGTCCGAGACGCCGTGATTCATGAAATAGATGGTCAGTTTCGCAATCCGGACGCGGGTAGCTTCGTCGAAGACCGTGACCGAGTCCGTCAGGATGTTCGAATGGAACTGTTCACGCTTCTGGGCGAAAGTCTGCAGCATGGCGATGCCGACAGCGCCGCCGAGATTGCGCATCATGTTGAAGAGCGACGAGGCGGAACCGGCATTTTCCTTTTCGATGCCTGAGGTGGCGATGGCCGACAGCGGCGTGAAGACGAGGGCCTGGCCGATGGCGCGGACGATGTTCGGCCAGAACAGTTGGTCGCTGGCATAGTCCGCCGTCATATAGATATTCATGAAGTTCGAGGCGGCGAAGAGGGCGAAGCCGACGACGATCATGATGCGCAGGTCGAGACGCTTCATCAGGCGGGGAACCAGCGGGATCAACAGGAGCTGCGGGATGCCGGTCCAGGCGAGCACCATGCCGATCTGCTCCGAATTATAGCCCTGAATGCGGGTCAGATAGATCGGCAGGATGAAAACCGAACCATAGAGCGCGATGCCAAGCAGGAAGTTGGCGAGGATGCCGAAGCCGAAGTTGCGGCGCACCAGCAGGCGCAGGTTCAGGAGCGGGTGGGCGGCGCGCAGCTCGATGATGAGAAAAAGGCTCAGCGAGACGGCGGCGATGACAGACAGGCGAACGATGAAGGGCGAGCCGAACCAATCGTCCTTGTTGCCTTCTTCCAATACGGTCTGCAGCGCGGCGAGGCCGATCGCCATGGTGATGATGCCGGGCCAGTCGCCCTTTGCGAGCAGACCGAGATTCATCGACGCGCGGTCGAGCGAAGCCCAGAGCATACCGACCATGATCGCGCCGGGAACGAGGTTGACGTAGAAGATATATTCCCAGCCCCAATTCTCGGTGAGATAGCCGCCGATGGTTGGGCCGATGGCCGGCGCGAAGGTGGCCGACAGCGCGAAGAGGGCAAGGCCGATCGGCTGCTTGGCCTTCGGCAACAGCGTGATGATGATGGTAAAAGCCATCGGGATCAGCACGCCGCCGGAGAAGCCCTGAATGGCGCGCAGAATGATCATCTGCTGCAGATTGGCGGCAAAGGCGCAGGCAACCGAGAAGACGAGGAACAGGATGGCGTTGACGAGGAGATAGGTGCGGACCGAGAACACCCGGGCGAGCCAGCCGGTCAGCGGAATGACGACGATCTCGGCGATCAGGTAGGAGGTCGAAATCCAGCCGCCGTCATCCGTGCCGGCGCCGATCGCGCCCTGGATGTCTGCCAGCGACGCATTGACGATCTGGATGTTCAGGACGGCCATGAAGGCGCCGAGCGTGGAGCCGATGACGGCGGTCCACATCTTCAGCGGGCTCATGGTGGCCGCGCCGCCGGCAGCGGGCGCGGGTTTTGCGGAGGAATTGCTGTTTGCGGCGATCTGAAGCGTAGCCATGACGTTTCTCCTCTGGCTCTCTGGAAGAGACAGTCTCACGGGGTGGTCCGAGTGATAATCGAGGAAGGAAGGGAAGGATCATCCAGTCTGGCTGGATAATCCCTCACGCATCAATGCTGGCCTTCAACAGCGGCCTTGGTGTCGATCTCGGGTTCGACCGACATGCCGGAGCGAAGCAAACCGGCAAGGCTTGCATCGTCGAGCGTGATCTTGACAGGGATGCGCTGGACGATCTTGGTGAAGTTGCCGGTGGCGTTGTCCGGGGGCAGCAGCGAGAATTCCAGCCCGCTTGCGGGTGACACGCTATTGACGTGGCCCTTGATGGCGGCATCCGGGAAGCTGTCGACCTTGATTTCGACCGGCTGGCCGGGGCGGACATTGGTCAACTGCGTTTCCTTGAAGTTGGCGACGACATAGACTGCGTTCAGCGGAACGACGGCCATCAACTGCGTGCCCGCGGTGACGAACTGCCCGACGCGCAGCGTGCGGGCGCCGACGGTGCCGTCTACGGGAGCCACGATTTCGGTATAGGAAAGGTTCAATTCGGCCTGATGGGCGGCGGCAGCGCTGCGATCGCGCTGGGCAACGGCCTGGTCATGCTGGGTCTGAAGGACCGCGATCTTCTTCTGTTCGGCGACGAGAGCGGCCTGATCGCGTTGAAGATTGGCTGCGGCCTGGTCGCGTGCAGACTGGCTCTGCTCGGCGCGCTGCGTCGTGCCGGCGCCATTGCGGATCAGGTTCTGCGAGCGCTGCGAATCGGCTTCGGCAAAGGTCAGCGAGGCCTGCGAGGCAACGATGGTGGCCTTGGCCTGGTCGATGACGGATTGCTGCAGAGCGATCTGCGCGTCGAGATTGGTAATGGCGGCCTCGGAGGCTTTGACATCAGCCTGGGCCTGGGTAAGGGCTGAACGATAGTCGCGGTCGTCGATGCGGGCGAGCACCTGACCGGCCTTGACATGGTCGTTGTCGTTTACCAGCACCTCGGCGATGTAGCCGGAAATCTTCGGAGCAATCGTGGTGTAGTCGGCCTTCACATAGGCATCGTCTGTTGATTCGATGAAGCGGCCGGTCGTCCAGTAATGATAGCCGTAGTCGCCGGCGAAGGCGGCGCCGGCCAGCAATGCGGTGGCGACGATCATACGCTTGGCGATTTTGCCGCCCGACTTGGCTTTCCGAGTTTCGGCGGCAGGGGTGCCAGTAGCCGGAGCTTCGGCGACGGCGGGGGTTTTCACATCTGCTTCCAGGAGAGTCTGGAACTGTTCCTTGCGCGGCAACTCGACCATTGTCTTTCTCCATGCTTTCGACCTCGGTGCGGAGGCCGGTGTTTCGTTGCCTGGAGAATGCTCCCTGACGCGTCGCGTGATAATGTGCTTAAATCGGGAAGGATCATCAACTCAGAGCGGATAATCGAGGGATCAATATGGACAGGCTGACGAGCCTCCAGGTGTTCGGGCGCGTGGTGGAGTGCGGCGGGTTTTCGGCAGCCGCCAGGCGTCTCAACATGTCCGTCACCATGGTCGGCAACCATATACAATCATTGGAGGATCGGCTCGGCGTGCGACTGCTGAACCGCACCACGCGCAAGGTCAGTCTCACCGAAACCGGCAAGCTTTATTACGAGCGGTCGAGCCAGATTCTCGCCGATCTGGAGGAGGCCGACAGCGCTGCCGGCGCTGCGACGTCGACGCCGCGCGGCACGCTGAAACTCTATACCAGCACGCATATCACCCGCTTCCTGTCGCCCGTCATCAGCGAATATCTGAGCCTCTACCCCTCCGTGACAATCGACTTGAGCATCGGCGAAAGGATGATCGACCTGATCGAGGAAGGCTACGACCTTGCCATCCGCACGACCATGCCGCCAGATTCCAGCCTGGTGGCGCGACGACTAACGCCCTGGCGGCATGTGCTGGTCTGCTCGCCGGACTATCTCCGGACACATTCGGCCGTGACCGAGCCAGCCGATCTCGAAAGCCACAATTGCCTGCGCTATTCCTATTATCCCTATGGCGACGACTGGCGTTTTTTCACCGAGAGTGAGGAACAGGTCGATGTGAAGGTCGGCGGCAATATCGTGACGACCAGTGCCGAGACCCTGCGTTATATGGCGCAGAACGGGCAGGGTGTATTCCTGGCGCCCAGCTTTCTCATCATGGACGATCTGGCTTCCGGCGCGTTGGTGCGGCTGCTGCCGGACTATAAGCCGGCGGAGTTTTCGATCAATGCCATCTATCCCAACCGTACCTATCTGCCGACGAAAACACGGATCTTCATCGATCTCGTTGCAGAGCGCTTCATCGAGCATCGAAAATGGATGAGTTGAGGCGACAAGAATCCTTCAAATAACTGTCATGGACCTCGGATAAATAGCCGGCCACTCCTGTGGCTCAATATATTTTCGCTGCTGCCGGACCTGAAGCCGGAGGTGCGTGAGATCATGTCGACGCTCCAGCAAGTCGCTTTTCGTGCCGGCTGCTCGGTTGCGACGGCCAGCCGGGTGCTGAATCGCAACGGCCCCGTCAGCGACGAGATGGTGCGCCGCGTGCGCCGCGCCGCGGCCGAGATCGGCTATCGGGCAGGCAGCCGCAGCGGTAACGGCCGGCCGGCGATCGGCGTGCTTATTCCCAGCATCACCAATCCCGTCTTTGCGGCATCGCTTTCCAGCATCCAGAACAGGGCGCTGCATGCCGGGCATAGTGTACTGATCGCCCAATCGAATTATGATCCGGCGCAAGAGGCGGATGCGGTTGCCTCGCTCCTCCAGCAGCAGCCCACCGGGCTGATCCTCACGCTTTGCGATCCCGAACGCAGTTTTGCCTTGTCATCCGCGCTGCCGCCGACCGTGCTGCTCGGTAATCCGCCGACGCCCCGCTTCACCGCCGCCGTCGCGACCGATAATTTCGGTGCGGGACGGGATCTGACTGAACATCTCCTGCACAAGGGGCATCGCCGCATTCTGTTCATATCAGGCCATTTTTCGGCATCGGATCGGGCGAAACTGCGTTATCTCGGCTATGTCAGGGCGATGGAAGCGGCGCGGCAGCAGCCTTTCGATGCTCTGGAAATTTCCTTTGTGAACAGCCTGGAACAGCTCGATCTTTCCGATGCGGTGTCGCGGTTTGGCCCGACGGCGATCATCGCCTCCAATGATCTGCTGGCGCTCGGTGTCATGGGGGCTCTTCGGCGTCAGGGTCTTTCGATCCCGCGCGACATGTCGGTCGCCGGCTTCGACGGGATATCTCTCGGCTTTCTAGGGGAGGTTTCCCTGACGACGGTCGAAATTCCGGACGCGACGATGGGAGCGGCTGCCGCCTCGCTGCTGCTCGATATGGCGGAAAACGCCGCACCGCCGCGACATCTGACGGTGCCCTATCGGCTGCGCTCGGGTGGAACAGTGCGCAATCTCACCATTCCGTCTTGATGCATTGCTGGAAATGAAAACGCCGCCTCTCCGAAGAGAAGCGGCGCGGCTTTTGCGATCAGATCAAATATCAGCTACGCGGCAGCATGCCTTCGACGTCGGAGGCGGCGTCATCAAGCGCTTCCTTCGGCTTGGCTGAGCCTTCGACGATGCGCGACAGGTTGTCGACGATGGTCTGCGTGACCTTGACGCCGTTGGCGCCCGGGAAGGCATACCAGGGGATCATGACCGACATCTGGCTGAGGCCGGCCTGGAACAGCGGGTTCTTCTTGTAGAAGTCACCGAGATATTCCGGAGACTTGGCGGCGAGTTCGTTGTTCGGAACGTAGCCGGTGCCGGGAACGACGACCGATGCGCCATAGGGGCCGGCAGCGAACTTGGCGAACTTCCAGGCAGCTTCTTCCTTGACCGGGTCATGGGTCAGGATGACGACGGCGTTGCCGCCGGTCGGCAGGCGGCCGTTGACCGGATCGATCAGCGGGATCTTGGCGGTGCGCAGGTCGAACTTGGCGCCGACATTCTTGATGGTGTTGACGAGCGCGCCGGTCGTCTGGAATTCAAAGCCGACCTTGCCGGCAGCGAAGGCCTGTTCGCCGGCAGGCTTGGTGAAGACCGGCATGCCGCCTTCCTTGACGAAGCGCGCGATCAGATCGACGGCCTTCTGGCCTTCCGGACCGTTGAAGGCGACCTTGGTTTCGTCGTCGCTCAGCATCTTGCCGCCGGCGCCGAAGAGGAGGGCGGAGAACATCCAGTCGTCGCCCTGCCAGCGGAAGTCCATGCCGTCGACGCCGTTGCCGAGCGCCTTGATCTTGCCGGCGAGCGCGATGACTTCGTCCCAGGTCTTCGGCGGGTTGTCCGGATTGCCACCGGCAGCCTTCACCAGGTCGGCGTTGTAATACATGATCGGGTTCGACGTTGCGAAGGCGAGGCCGACCTGCTTGCCCTTGACTTGGGCGAGCTTCAGGATCGTGTCCGAGAAGCCCTGGTCGGCCATGTTGCCCTCTTTCTTGACGAGGGGGCCGAGATCGACGGCGACGTTGCGCTCGTCCATCATGCGCAGGCGGTTGAGGCCGATGAAGGTGACATCGGGCATTTCGCTCGTGCCGGCCTGACGCAGGATGGTCTGGATACCTTCCTCATAGGTGGCCGAAGGCGCGGCGAACTGGATCTTGATGTCTGGATTTTCTTCCATGAACTTCTTCGAGATCGTGTCCATCACGTTCTTGAAGAAGCCGGGCATGGGGTAGTGAACCGTCAGGGTCGTTTCGGCGTAGGCCGGGACCGACACGACCATCGACATGGCCGCGGCGGCGAGAATCTGGGTGATATGCTTCATCGCTCGTTCTCCGTTTTCGAATTTCGAACCAGTCAGCCTTTGAGACCGGTCATGGTGATGCCCTCGACGAAACGCTTCTGCGCGAGAAGGAATGCCGCGACGAGGGGAAGGGTGATGATCAGGGTTGCCGCCATGAGCGCGCCGTAGTCGTCGCCGGCCTCGGCGGCGCGGAAATACATGAGGCCGAGCGGCGGGGTGGCGTATTCCTGTTTGCTGATGACGATCAGCGGCCAGTAGAGGTCGTTCCAGTGCGCGACGACCGAGAAGATCGCGAAGGCCGTGACCGCGGGCCAGGCATTCGGCACGATGACACGGGCAACGATGCCGAGTTCCGACATGCCGTCGAGGCGGGCGGCGTGAATCAGATCGTCAGGCATGGCGCGGAAGAACTGCAGGAACATGAAGATCGCGAAGACCGAGATCGAGAAGGGCGCGACCAGAGCGGTGTAGCTGTTCAGCAGCGACAGGCTGTTGAAGCCGACATAGAGCGGCAGTGCGGTCGCATGGATCGGGATCAGCAGGCCGAGCATGACCAGCACCATCATGGTGCGCGCCGCCGGAAATTTCAGCTTCGCCATGGCGTAGGCGCAGGGAATGGCGATCAGCACCTGGAAGAAGAAGATCAGGCCGCAGACGAGGACGCCGTTGAGCAGCAGCGTGCCCATCGGCACCTTGCGCAGCGCATGCGTGATGTTCTCGATGTAGAAGAAATGCGTCGGGATGAGCTTCAGGGCGGAGGTGAAAATATCGTCCTGCGCCTTGCCGGCGGTCGAGATCATGAAAATGTAAGGCGCCAGGAAGATCAGCGAACCGAAGATCAGAACCGAGAGGCGCAGGATGCGGCCGGGGGTGAAGCCTGTGGACGTCATGTGTAATGCACCTGCCGGTCTTGGACGCGATATTGCAGGAAGGTCAGCACCACGAGGATGGCGAGAAAGACAGTCGTCATCGCGGAGGCGTAACCGACCCGGAGATAGACGAAGCCTTCCTGGTAGATGGTGAAGAGCAGCACTTCCGAGGCATGGTTCGGGCCGCCATCGGTCAGCGTCTTGACGGTATCGAAGACCTTGACGGCGTTGATGATGCTGATCGTCGTGACGAAGAGCGTCGTCGGTCCGAGCATCGGCCAAGTTACGAGCCAGAAGCGGTCCCACGCCGCTTTTGCGCCGTCGACTTCGGCCGCTGCATAGAGTTCGCGCGGGATGGCGGTAAGGCCGGCGAGAAACAGCACCATGTTGAAGCCGACCGATTGCCAGACGCCGATGATCGACAGGCTGTAGAGCGCGGTCGCAGAAGAGCCGAGCCAGTTCGGGCCGCGCAGTCCGATCTCTGCCAAAAGCGCGTTGATCGGGCCGATGGTCGGGTGAAAGAGATATTGCCAGACGGTTGCCATCGCGACGATCAGCGAGGCGACGGGCAGGAAGTAGGCCGTGCGGAAGAAGCTGCGGCCGATGCCTTCGCTCTCGATCAGCAGCGCGACCCCGAGGCCGAGCACGATCGAGACGGGCGCGACGATGGCCGTATAGACCGTCGTATTCCAGAGCGATTTCATGAAGGCGCGATCTTTCAGCAGATGCGCATAGTTTTCGAAGGCGACGAAACGCAGGCTCTTATCGCCGAGCTGGAAATCCGTGAAGCCGAGGAAGGCGACGGCGATGATCGGCACCAGGATGAAGAGCACGATCAGGATGATGGCGGGCAGGGCGAACAGCAATGCCGTGCGGGCTTCGCTGCGTTCGCGCGCCGCTGCCGACTGTATCGGCAGAGAGGTGACGGCAACGCTAGCCATGCGCCTTCTCCCGGGCCGCGTCGACGGTCATGGGTCTCGCGCGCAGGCGGCGGCCATCTTCGGCGAATACCAGGGCCTGTTCAGCCGTCAATGTCAGCGCAACGGGCATGCCGGCGGAAAGACCGGCGACTTCGGACGGTACGAGCTTGACGACCATGGTCTCGCCGATGGCGTCGAGCTTGGCATAAAGGATGACTTCGGAGCCGAGGAACTCCATGCGCTCGATATGGGCTGCGAGCGCATCCTGGCGGCCCTGGGTGAGCCGTACGAATTCCGGGCGGATGCCGAGCGTCACGTTGTTGCCAGCAATGCTGCCGTCTTCCAGCGCGAGCCGGATGCCGCCGAAGGCGACGATGCCGTTTTCAGCCCGCGCCGGCAAAAGGTTGATGCGCGGCTGGCCGACGAAGCGGGCGACTTCCACATGGGCCGGATCGTCATAGATCGCCTGGGGAGAGGCGAGCTGCAGCAATTGTCCGCCGATCATGACGGCGACGCGATCGGCCATCGACAGCGCTTCGGCCTGATCGTGCGTGACATAGACGGTGGGAACGCCGGCGCGGCGATGCAGATCGACGATCTCGCCGCGGGCATGGACGCGCAGGTTGGCGTCGAGATTGGAAAGCGGCTCGTCCATGAGGAAGACGGCGGGACGGCGCACCATGGCGCGGGCGAGCGCCACGCGCTGACGTTGGCCGCCGGACATCTGGCCGGGCTTGCGGTCGAGCAGGTGATCGATCTTCAACGATGTCGCCATTTCGCGGACATCGCGAATAATGCCGGCGCGGGTTGCACGCTGGCCGGGGATCAGCGAACCGATAAAGGGCAGCCGCTGGATGCGCGACAGGCGGCGCATGGCGAGCGGCACGGCGATGTTCTCCGAGGCCGTCAGGTGCGGATAGAGCGCGTAGGACTGGAAGACCATGGCGATGTTGCGGTCCGCCGCGGCAACACCGGAGACGTCGCCGCCGGCAAGGATGATCTCGCCGGTATCGGCATGGTCGAGACCGGCGAGAATGCGCAGCAGCGTGCTCTTGCCGCAGCCGGAGGGGCCGACGAGGGCGATGAATTCGCCGGGCTGGACATCGAGATCGACGCCCTTGAGGATGGCGTTGCCGCCGAAGGATTTGGCGATGCCGCGAAGCGAAAGCGCACTCATTCGGTCGGCTCCTTCTGTGCCTTGGGTGCTGCCTGCGGATAGACTTCCAGGACGACGTCATCGAGGAAGTAGGCCGTCATGCCGGGCACGGCGACGAGTTCGGTCGACACACTCTCGCCAAGCTCGTGGATCGCGGCGCCGATCAGCCGTTCGCCGGGCATTTCGCGTTCCATCTTGTCGAGGATGAAGGCGCCGGGCGGTGCCCAGACCAGGTTCGTGTCGTCGAAACGGCCTTCCCAGGTCCAATGCAGGTGGCCGCTGCCGAACAGGGCGACATCATGGGCCGAGATCAGATCGTAGAGCCGGCGGCGCTGCGCCGGGCGCACGCTCCAGTAGCCGGTATCGCCCTCACCCGGCGCATCGACAAAGAGCGGCTTATGCGCGAAGAGGGCAATGCGGCGGTCGCCACGGCTTTCGAGCTTCTCTTGCAGCCAGTCGAACTGCTTCTGCTCCTCGGCGTCCTCAAAGCCCATCAACAGGCTGTTGAGGCCGATCAGCCGCCAGTTGTCGACGTCCTTCGCCCAATAATCCGGGCCGACGAGGCGACGCCAGCGCGCCAGCCGCTCGGGATTGACGGGCTGATAGGAGCCGGGCAGGTGGCCGACATCGTGATTGCCGGGCACGATGAGCATCGGCAGCGACACCTGCCGCATCATCTCCATGGAAAAGATCAGATCTTCATCCTTATCGGCGCCGTCGACACTGAGGTCGCCGGTGTGAATGACAAGATCGGCGCCAGTCGCCTCGATCCATGTCGCCAGCGGCTCCCAATTGCCGTTGAAATGCGGCTTGTTGGGACTCAAATGCGTGTCGGTGATCTGGATGATCTTCAAGGCGCGTCTCCGAGGTCTTCAGAAAGGGCGCGCCTGCAAAGGGATTGCCTTCGAACTGGCGCGTCTCTGCGCTCTCTTTAGAAGGCCCTGATGTCAGTTAGGTAACGGGTCTTTTCATCTGTTTTTCAGTTTTGTCACATCAACGTCAAATGGCGCCGGCGCCCGTCATATGCCTGATTGAGTCACTATACGTCTGCTTTCGGGGTGCTATAGATCGCAGCCGAAGGGAAACAGACATGTCAGACGAACAAAGCCGTATCACCGCACTCGAAGAATTGCTGGCCTATCAGGCAAAGACGATCGAGGAACTGTCCGATCAGATGGCTGAGCAGTGGAAAGTGATCGAGCAGACGCGCCAGAAGCTTGACCGGCTGACCGAGCGCTTCCTGACGCTGGAAGAACAGAGCCTGGACGCACCGGCCATCACCAAGCCGCCGCATTATTGAGCGGTGCCCTTGCCAGCTATGTCAACAGGCCCTGGCCGCCGTCGATAAAGATCGACGTACCAGTGATGTGACGCGAGCGTTCGGAGGCAAGGAACAATACGCTTTCGGCTATGTCGTCGGCACTGCCGGGCTGGCCATTATTCAGGGGAACGCTGCCTTTCGGCCAAACGATGGAAACGGCAGCTTCTTGCTGATTGCGCTTGACCGTGCTTTCCGAAATGTGGGTAACGACTCCGCCGGGACAGACGGCATTGACCCGGATGCGGTATTTGGCGAGCTCCAGCGCAAGATGCTGAACAACGGCGATCTGCGCGGCCTTGGTGGCGCTATAGGCGGTCGCGCCCGCATTGGTGAAGGTGCGTGTGCCGTTGATCGACGAGACGACCACGATGGAACCGGCCCCTTGCGTCTTCAGATGCGGCACGGCGTAATGCAGCGTCAGATAAGTGCCGCGTAGATTCACGGCGATCGTCCGGTCCCATTCCGCAGGCTGCAGATCGTCGATCGGCGCCCAGACGCCGTTGATGCCGGCATTGGCAAGCACGATATCGAGCCGACCGAAATGAGCGATCAGCGTATCAAGGGCGGTTTTCATGGCCGCTTCGTCCGCGACATCTGCCATAAGGCCCAGAGCTTTGCCGCCGGCTGCGATAAGGGCGGTGACGGTATCGTCGACATCATTCCTGCTGTGGCCGAGGACGCCGATGGAAGCGCCTTCCGAGGCGAGGCGAAAGGCGGACGCCCGGCCGATGCCCGACGTTGCGCCGGTGATCAGCGCGACTTTTCCCGATAGCTCCATGCCGTTCTCCTAGGCTGTTGCCGACAGCTAACTTGCGATCCTCATGATCGTTCCCGAGTTCCAATCCGTTCGGTTGCAATTCAGGCTGTGGCGCATCATCACGTTTCGGTGTTTCACGCGCCTGTGCGTAACAAAATGGCCTTTCCTACCGTATCCCCTGACGACGATAGATTTTATAATCTCTGCCGAAAGGAGATCATCATGAACGGTGCATCGATAGATACGATCCGCAGGCGCTTGCCGCGTGTTGCCCGTCCGGTGGCCTTTGCAGCCGGTGCGGCATTGCTTGCCGGAGTTGCCTTCCAATTCATCGGCAGCGCCTCTGCCGAAGACGCTCGCGTCATTCCTGCGCCAGCCGTGGATGAAAAGCCGGGTTCCGGCGGTAGCGAGACTGCCGTTCTCGCTGGCGGTTGCTTCTGGGGCGTGCAGGGTGTGTTCCAGCACGTCAACGGCGTTGTCAGCGCGACGTCGGGTTATGCCGGCGGCAACAAGGACGCGGCTCACTATGAGATGGTGAGCACCGGCGACACCGGTCACGCCGAATCCGTGCGCATCGTCTTCGACCCGCACAAGATCAGCTATGGGCATCTGCTGCAAATCTACTTCTCCGTCGCCCATGACCCGACGGAGCTCAACTACCAGGGGCCGGATAGCGGTACGCAGTATCGCTCGGCAATCTTCCCGACCAATGCCGAACAGGCCAACGTCGCCAAGGCCTATATCGACCAGCTCAATCACGCCAAGGTTTTCGATGCAACCGTTGTCACCAAGATCGAGCCGGCAAGGCAGTTCTATGCGGCCGAGGACTATCATCAGGATTTCCTGACGACGCACCCCAACTATCCCTACATCGTCATCAACGATCTGCCCAAGATCAAAAACCTGCAGCGCATTTTCCCGAAAGACTATCGCGCCGATCCGGTTTTGGTTGAGGCGAATGCGTCGGGGAAATGACTTTGGTCCATGCCGGCGGAAAGCTGCTGCCGGTGAGCGGGCAGGATCTGGTGTTCCGTGAGGGATGCCAAAGGGATATCGCCGAGATTAGCCGGAGATATCCACCTTATTTCTTCGATCTCGGCGGCGGGCTGAATGACGTCGTCGCCGATATCGAGGCGGAAAACCTCGGCAATCACTCGATGATCCGGCTCGTTGGCGGCCTCGGCTTCGAAGCGGCCGAACGGACTTAACTGCGTCGCTGTAAAGCGGAGACCGATTTCCTCATTCAGCTCGCGGATCAGTGCGGCCGCGGCGGTTTCACCGGCTTCGATCTTGCCGCCGGGTTGCATGAAGGCCGATGTTCCCCGCTTGCGGACCAGTAAGGTGTCGCCGTTGTCCCGCAGGATCAAGGCGGCTGCAATGCGGATGCTCTTCATCAAGTCGTCCTCTGTCGTTTCCGAGTCCCTGCCGATATATCCAACAATGCCGGCTGGTGACAGTTGCTATCCAAGTGCGGAAGAGTGGATTGTTTCCTGCTTGTCTGATGTATTGCTCGGCAGACCAAACCTTAGCCGAGAGTTCTTGCCACAATGATCGTCCGAGATAGGCCGAATCTTTTTCAGCTTTTTTTCATCGTCCGCGGGTCGGTCATTCGCCGAATATTGCCGCAGATCGTCGTGATTTTCCTGCTGTCGGCGCTGATTGTCTGGGGGCATGAAGAACGGCCGAATGTGTTCCTCTCCTTCAATGGATCGCCCTTTGCCCTGCTCGGCATCGCGCTTTCGATCTTTCTCGGCTTTCGCAACAATGCTTGCTACGATCGCTGGTGGGAGGGCCGGCGCGTTTGGGGTCAGCTCGTTTATGTCGGCCGCAGTCTTGCACGGCAGACGCTTATTCTGGAATCGGCAGGAGAGAATAATCGCCAGGTGCGCGGGAATCTGTTGCGGCTGACGATGGCTTTCACCCAGGCGCTGGTCTGCCATTTGCGACCGGGCGGCAACGAGAACAAAGTGTTGAGCCACCTCTCGCCCAGTGAAGCCGATTTCTATCATATTGCTCAAAATCGGCCGGATCTGTTGTTGCGCCTCATGTCGGCGGATCTTGCGCGGCTCAAGGCCGCGGGTGACATTTCGGACATAGAATATCAGATGCTCGATGCCAGCATCGGTCAGATGGGCGCGGTGCAGGCGGCTTGCGAGCGCATCCGCAACACGCCGCTGCCCTTCGGCTATACGCTGCTCTTGCACCGCACGGCCTATCTCTTTTGCTTCCTGCTGCCCTTCGGTTTCGTCGACACGCTCGGCTGGGGCTCACCCTTCGTGGCGGCCTTGGTTGCCTACACCTTCTTCGGTCTGGATGCGCTCGGCGATGAGCTTGAAGATCCTTTCAGCAATCGCCCGAATGCACTGGCGATCGGAGCACTGGCCGATACGATCGAAATCAACCTTCGCGAAGCGCTCGGCGAAGCCGATCTTCCCCCGATGCCGCAACCGAAGGATTTCGTGCTGATGTAGCCGTTCAGAAAAATATTTGCCGGTCGATGGAATAGGATCGGCTCGGCTTCCGTATATTGGGGTATGGAACGCAAAGGACGGACATTCGATGTTTTGGGGCAGCTCGGTTCGCTGAGACGCTATGCCCGTTCGCTCGTCCGCAACGCGGACGAGGCGGAAGACCTGGTGCATGATGCGCTGGTCAAGGCCTATGAGCGAAAATCCTCTTTCCGGCGCGGTGCGAACCTGCGTACCTGGCTGCTCTCGATCCTGCACAATGCCCATATCGACAGGCTACGCCAGAAGCGCTCGCTCAATCGCCGCCATGAAGAGGCTGCCGCCGAATTCGATCAGGCCCTGCCGGCCTCGCAGGATCATGCCGTGCGCCTGAAACAGGTGCGCAACGCCTTCTTCAACCTGCCGGAAGAACAGCGCGAAGCGCTGCACCTCGTGGCGATCGAGGATCTTTCCTACCAAGAGGCAGCGTCTGCGCTCGGCATCCCCGTCGGTACGCTGATGTCGCGCATTGCCCGCGCCCGCACCAGCCTGAGAAACTTCGAGAATACATCACCTGCGGTTTCGCATCTTCGGCTCATCGAAGGAGGCGGCAATGAAAACAATTGATCCCGTCATCGACGCCGATCTCGATGCCTATGTCGATGGTGAGCTGACGGTCGCGCGCCGCGTCGAGGTGGAATCCTACCTGTCGGAGCATCCCGCGATTGCCGCCAAGGTCATGGCCGATATGAGCATCCGCGGCGAGCTGCGCATGGCGCTGGCCGGCGAAGGGCTGGCGGCGAAAGCGGAAACCCGCGAAGCCGCGCGGCGGCTGGAGCGCGGGCTGGCTTATGGCCGGGTGCTGAGCTCGTTCCAGCGGGTTGCCGCCGTCGCGATGCTGATGGCGGCCGGCTGGGTCGCGCACACATCCTTCGGCGCCTTCAGCGCAAGCGAAGTCAACGCATCCGTTCCGGCGCCCGCTTTCGTCGAGGATGCGGTGCGGGCCTATCAGGCGACGGCCTTGCGCGGCGCAATGACGTCGCAGCCGCATGCCGGCTACAATCCAGACGAAATCCGCGCATCGACGGCGATCGTCTTGCCGGAATTGCCGCAAGGCTGGCGCGTCACCGATGCGCAGATCTATCCGTCCGATTTTGGCCCGAGCGTTGAAATGACGATCAATGCCGGGCAAGGCAGTCAATTGTCGCTGTTTGCCGTCCGTCCGGGCAATTTCGGTGTCCAGAAGGTCAGCCATGTCAAGCGTGACGATGTCCAGGCCGCCTATTGGCAGATCGGCGAGGTTGCTTACGCGCTGATCGGCGGCGGCAAGGCGGCCGAACTCGACGGCGAGGCCGAAAAGCTCGCCCGCAGTCTGTACTAGTTTTGAATCAAAGGAGAACGACCATGAACCCGACCAATCCGCGATACGGCTATGGAGCCGCCGCCGGCTCGCAGGCGCTCTTCGACGAAGGTCTGCGCAAGCATATGCTGCGCGTCTACAATTACATGGGCATCGGCCTTGTCGTGACCGGTATCGTCGCGCTGATCGTCGGCACGACGCCGGCGCTCTATGTGCCGATCTTCCAGACGCCGCTGAAGTGGGTCGTCATGCTGGCGCCGCTCGCCTTCGTGCTGTTCTTCTCGTTCCGCATCCAATCGATGTCGGGAAGTACGGCGCAGACGATGTTCTGGGCCTTCTGCGCCGTCATGGGCCTGTCGCTCGCTTCGATCTTCCTGGTGTTCACCGGCACCAGCATTGCGCGGACCTTCTTCATTGCCGCAACGATGTTCGGTGCGACCAGCCTTTACGGCTACACGACCAAACGTGATCTTTCCAATATCGGCTCGTTCCTGATGATGGGTCTGATCGGCGTGATCATCGCCGGTGTCGTCAATATTTTCCTGGGTTCGAGCGCGCTGCAGTTCGCGATCTCGGTAATCGGCATCGTCGTCTTCGTCGGTCTGACCGCCTGGGATACGCAGAACATCAAGGAACAGTATGCCGAAAACTACGATCAGGAGTCGTCGCAGAAGCTGGCCGTCTTCGGTGCGCTGTCGCTCTACCTGAACTTCGTCAACATCTTCCAGCTTCTCCTGAACTTCACGGGCGAGCGGGAGTAACACGGACAAAAGATTGCGTCCTGGGGGTTTAAAGGGACGCATGACGCGCCTGCGGTATCTGCGCCGATACCGCAGGCGCAACTTTTTTGGAGGTCAGGAAGCGGCGCGCTCGTCCAGCCGGTCACGCAGCATGCTCCATGGGAGCAGCATGTTCGGCGCGTGCTTGAGCAGCCCGTGAAACGGGATCGGTGCCGCCGGCGCAAAGGGGATCGGCAGATCGCGCGGGTCGGAGCCGGCAGCCCAATCGGCGAGTACTCGGCCCATGGCCGTCGTCATCGCTATGCCACGGCCATTGCAGGCAAAGCCGGCAATGAGGTCCGGGCCGAGATCCACCAGATGCGGCAGGAAATCCGGTTCCACGGCGGCGATGCCCGACCAACTATAGGCGAGCGGCGGAATGTCTCTCATATTCAGATGACGGGCGAGGCGACGGTGGATGGCGCGGGGTACCCGTTCATCCGCGCCGGGGCCGACGACATGCATGCCTCCCGTGATCAGCCGGTTTTCGGCATCGAAGCGGAAGGTGACGAGATTGCGCCGCGTATCGGACACGCATTGGCCGCCTGGCAACAGGCGCTTACGGACAGATTTCGGCAGCGGTTCTGTGGCGATCTGGAAGACTTTGAGCGGGAAATAGGTGCGCGCGAGTATCGGATCGAGATGGCCGCCATAGGCGTTTGTGGCGATCAGGACTTTGCCGGCCCGGACGTTTCCGCTTGAGGTCACGAGCACCCAGCCATCGGCCGCCGCCCGTTCGATCGCGCGAACTGGTGAATGTTCAAAGATGCGGGCGCCTGCCGCTTCGGCTGCGATCGCGAGGCCTCGGGCGTAGCCGACCGGGTTCAGCACCCCGCCGGACTTGTCCATCCAGCCGCCGAAATAGTCATCCGCGCCAGTCATATCCCCGACTGCCTGCCGATCGAGGATCACGGCCGGACGTCCGCGGCCTGCCCATTGTCCGGCACGAGATTTGACCTTCTCGAAGGCGGCGGGCGAATGGGCAGGCTGGATCCAGCCGCTCTGTTGTGCGTCGCAATCGATGCGGTGGCGCCGGATCAGATCGAAGACCAGATCGCCGCTGCCGGCGGCCATCTCGATCAGACGCTCGCCACGTTCGCGGCCGAGATGGGCAATGATGTTGTCTGGGTCCATCTTGGCGAAATTCGGCACCACGAAACCGGCATTGCGGCCACTTGCCCCCCAGGCGATGATTTCGGCTTCCAGAACGACGACTGAAAGGCCTTTTTCTGCGGCATGCAATGCGGTCGACAGGCCGGAGAAGCCGCCGCCGATAATGGCTAGGTCGGCGTCGAGTTCGTTTTCCAGCGGCGGTCTGTCTTTGCGGTTGCGGCTGGTGGCGTGCCAGAGGGAGCGTGGTTGTTTCGGATGGTCAGGCTTGTCCGCGGGTGAGGAGGCTGAGTGCATGGCCCCTCACCCCAACCCTCTCGCCGCCAGTGCGGGGAGAGGGGGTGCTGCTATTGCGGACGCGGCTATCTTGCTCCGTCGTTCCCTCTCCCCGCATTGCGGGGAGAGGGTTGGGGTGAGGGGCCATGCACAGCGGCGCGGCACAATCACACCCGCCTGACAAAAAACATACCTCATGGCGTTGCACCGCTTTCATCGGCAACGACCTTTTGCTTGCGCTTGCCGAAGCGTGGGCGGCGGGGCATGTCGCCGAGGAGACCGTTCGGCCGGACGAGCAGGATGATGCAGAGCATGACGCCGATGGCGACGATCTGCAGCGAGGCGGCGCGGGCCTGTTGTTCCGGCGTGAAGAGTACGCTTGTCAGCGCGCCGGAGCCGGCCCAGATCGCCCAGACGAGAATGCTGCCGACGACCGCGCCCTTGTTGCTGCCGGAGCCGCCGACGATCAGCATCACCCAGACCTGAAACGTCAGCGTCGGCACGTAATTGTCAGGCGCGATGAAGCCGATGAAATGCGCCTGCACGGCGCCCGCCAGCCCCATGATCGCCCCGCCGACCGCAAAGGCCTGTACGCGGTAGAAACGTGCGCTCTTGCCGAGCGAAATTGCGGCACGTTCATCCTCACGTAGCGCCTTCAGCACGCGTCCCCAGGGACTGCGCGACAGATGTTCCAGGGCGAGGAAGACGATCAGCGTCACGACGGCAACGATGGCGAGATTGGAGAGGTTGAAGAGCAGCGGCGTTTCCGCAAGGGCGGCAAAGGGGCGCGGAATGAAGCCGACGCCGAAGGGGCCGCCGGTCAGGCTCTGCGCATTCAGCGCCACGAGCTGGACGACGACGGCGACACCGAAGGTGGTGATGGCGAGATAGTCGGATTTCAGCCGCAGTGTGGCGATGCCGGTCATGGCGGCGGCGAGGCCGGCGAGGATCATCGCGCCCAGCCAGCCAATAAGGATCGGCATGTCGAAGCCGCCGAAGCGGCCGGCTGTGTCCGGCGTCGTCAGCAGCGCCGAGGTATAGGCGCCGATGGCGACGAAGCCGGCAAGGCCGACATTGAAGAGGCCGGTCAGGCCCCATTGCAGGTTCAGCCCGAGGGTGATCAGCGAAAAGATCAGCGCCGTCGTCAGGAAAAACGCGCCATAGCCGACAAGATCCATCATCGTTCCCTCACTCCGAAGAGGCCGATCGGCCGGACGAACAGCACCGCCATCAGAATGATGAAGGAGACGGCGGCACGCCATTCCGCGCCGATCAACTGTACTGCGCCAGCCTCCGCAAGGCCGATGATCAGCCCACCGAGGACGGCGCCGGGCACGCTGCCGATGCCGCCGAGAATCGCTGCCGCAAACATCGGCAGCAGCATGTCAAAGCCCATCAGCGGCCGGATCTGCACGAGAATGCCGATCATGACACCGGCGACACAGGCGAGCGCCCCGCCGACCAGCCAGGTGACGCGCACGACCCTGGCGACATCGATGCCGACGACGCGGGCAAGGGCCGGATTCTGGCTCAGCGCCTGCATCGAGCGGCCGGTCTGCGTCCGCGTCATCAGGAGATGTACGCCGAGAACCAGGATCGCGGTCACCAGCAGCAAGACGATCTGATCGGGGGTGATGCGGATGCCGAAGCCGACGGGCATGGCGATCTGAATGGCGCGGCTGAAATAGGTTGGCCGTGATGTGAAGAGGAATTCCAGCAGGCTGCGCAGCGCCATCGAGGCGCCGAAACTTGCCATGACCACGATGATCGCCTGGCCCTTGGCGCGCAGCCGCGCGAAGAGAACCATGTCGAGAACGAGGGCCAGCAGGCCGGTCAGACCCATGGCGATGATGACCGCTGCAATCAGCGGCCAACCAAAGGAAAACGGGCCGATCGGGGCTATCTTGCCGAACATGGCGCCGATGGCACTGACGACGGCGAGCGTCGCATAGGTGCCCCAGGCCATGAAGTCGCCATGGGCGAAGTTGGAGAAGCGCAGGATCGAATAGGTGAGCGTGACGCCGATAGCGCCAAGACCGATCATCGAGCCGGTCAGCAGGCCGTCGACGAGGAATTGCAGGTTCATGCCGCGCCTCCCGACTTGGTATGCGATGGGCGCTGGCCGAGATAGAGTTCGGCGACCACGGGGTCGTTCCAGAGTTCGGAGGCGACGCCCTCATGCCGGTCCTTGCCTTCGACGAGGACATAGGCGCGGTCGCCGATCGCCAGCGCCGCCTTGGCGTTCTGCTCGACCAGCAGGATGGTGACGCCCGCTTTGCGGATATCGGTCAGCATCTCGAAAACCATGGACACGAATTTCGGCGATAGGCCCGCCGACGGCTCGTCCAGCACCAGCACCTTCGGATGCACGATCAAAGCGCGGGCGACCGCCAGCATCTGCCGCTGACCGCCCGACAGATTGCCGGCGGCAATGCGGCGGTGGCGGGCGAGATCGGGGAATGTCGCATACATCTCCGCGATGCGATCGGGGATTTCGCGGGGCTTCAGGATGCCGCCGGCCACTTTCAGATTGTCCTCGACCGACATCAGCGGAAAGACATTTTCCGTCTGCGGTACGAAGGCCAGGCCGAGGCGGACCATGCTATGGGCGGGGGCGGCGGTGATGTCATTGCCGTCAAGCAGGACCGTGCCGCCGGAGATCGGCACGAGGCCGGCGATCGCCTTGATGAAGCTCGATTTGCCGGCACCGTTCGGGCCGAGGACGACGACGATCTCGCCTTGATGGACCGTGATCGATGCGCCGCGAACGATCGGCACGCCGGGCTCGTAGCCGGCAACAAGATCGCGGACGAGGAGGACGGCGTCGCTCATGCCGCGCCTCCGAGATAGGCTTCGATGACCCGGGGATCGCGGGCGACTTCATCCGCCGTGCCTTCGCAAAGCAACTGGCCGCTCGCCATGACGAGGACGCGGTGGCAGAGGCGGGTCACCATGTCGATATTGTGCTCGATCAGCAGGAAGGTGATGCCGCGCGCATTGATGTCCCGAATGCGGTCGATGATGACTTCGAGCAGCGTGGCGTTGACGCCGGCCGCCGGCTCGTCGAGCAGGATGATGGCGGGATCGGCCATCATGACGCGGGCAAGCTCCAGGAGTTTGCGCTGACCGCCTGACAGTACGCGGGCGGGTTCATGCGCCAGCCGCGTCAGGTTGACCAGTTCCAGCAGCTCCAGCGCCTTGTCGTGCGAGGCTTTCTCCTCGGCCCTGACGTGCCAGGGTTTCAGGAAGTTTGGCAGCAGTCCTTCGCCGGCCTGGGCCTGCGCCGCCAGCATCACATTGTCGACCAGCGACAGGTTGGGAAAGGGGCGGGGAATCTGAAAGGTGCGGCCGAGGCCGCGGCCGATGCGGCGGTGGGCAGCTTCGCCGGATACGGCTACGCCGTTCAGCACGATCTCGCCGCTGGTCGGGCGAATGCTGCCGGCAAGCAGATCGAACATGGTGGTCTTGCCGGCGCCGTTCGGGCCAATCAGGCCGAGGATTTCACCGCGCCGGACATCGAAGGACACGTCGTTGACCGCCGTAACGCCGCCGAAGCGCCGCATCACGTTTTTTGCCGTCAGAACGGGTGTCCGGGTATCCTCTTCCCGCCGCTCGCTCAGTGCACTCATGGATCCCTCTGGCCGAAGACGGTCGTTGCCGTCCCCTGATTTTTTGATTTGTGATCACACTTGTATTGATCACGCTAATCGGCTTTAATCGCCTCTGCAAGTCAAAAGCGGGGAGGCTATGCAAAAGACCGCCGTCGAGAAAAGCAACGATCCCATTGCCGCTCAGCTTGCGCCTGTTGGCCGCGAGACCGTGCAGGATCGCGTCTATCTGGAGCTGCGTCGGGCGCTGATCGGCGGCCTGTTCGAGCCGAGCCAGGTGCTCACCATTCGCGGTCTCGCCGATGCGCTGATGACCAGCACCATGCCGGTGCGCGAGGCGCTGGGCCGGCTGATCACCGAGAAGGCACTGGAGGCCCTGCCGAACCGTTCCGTCCGGGTGCCGCCGATCACGCTTGAGCGCATGGACGATCTCCTACGTGCCCGCATCCTGATTGAAGGCGAGGCGATTGCGCTTGCGGCGACGCGGATGAGCCCGCGCCAAGTTTCCGTGATCGAGAGCATGCTCGGCGAGTGGGACGAGATGCGGGCGTTGAAGCATAAGAAGGATGTCGACCGCGAGGTCACCCTCAATCAGCGCTTCCATTTCGAAATCTACCGTGCCTGCGGCTCGGCCGTGCTGATCCCGATGATCGAAAGCCTATGGCTGCAATCCGGCCCCTGCATCAGGGTGGCGATTTACGCGTTCTCTGACGCCGGCGAGGTCGATACCGCCCATTTCCATCGCAGCATCGTTGCCGCACTTTCGGTTCAGGATCCGACCGCTGCGCGCGAAGCGCTCATCGCCGATATCAGCCGGCCCTTCAATTTTCTCCGCAACAAGCTGCAATCCGAGGCGGCAAGCAAAGGCAAGTCATGAGCAAGCGCGCCATTCGCATCACCGAATCCCGCTCCGGGCTTTCCGTGACCGCCGTACTGCTCGACGGCAAGGCGCCCGACAATGTGGAGTTTCTTTGGGCCTATTTGGCCGAGCCGCGCATCGTGCCGGGTATCCATGCCATGTGGACTGGGCCGGAGATTTCCTGCCCGATCCCGCCGGATCATCTCATCGGCCGCGAATGGGCAAACCCCTTGCCGGCGGAAAATGCGACGCTGACGCCGCAGCCGGGCGACATCGTGCTGAGCTATGTGCCGGCGCGTGTCTGGGGCGGCAACCCCAATCCGATCTTCGATATCGGCCTGTTTTATGGGCAGGGCGCGCGGCTGCTGTTCCCGATCGGCTGGCTGCCGGGCAGCGTCGTGGCGCAGGTGCAGCCCGAAGAGCGCGAGCATTTCGCGGCCGCCTGCGGCATTATTCGCCGCAATGGCGCCTGCGACGTGACATTCGCTGGCATCACGGAGGTCTGAGATGGGGGCGGCAGACGATTTCTTCGAGCTGTTCGACCTGCGTGTCGAAGCCGTCATCCCCAACGGCAAGCCGATCTATTGCGGCGCCAAGGAGGGCGACTATTTCGAGCTTAAGGGCGAAATGCTGTCGCTGCCACCGGGGCAGGGTTTTTCCATCTATTCCATTTCCGCCGTTCTGCCGCTGCTCGCGGCCAAGCAGCGGCCCACCCACAAGAACGACTGGATGACCTCGGACGCCGAAATCGCCTGTCCGGATCCGAACTGTGCGAGCCGCCTGCGGATCGTCAGAACGGGCAAGCGGCGGTTCAGCCATGCCGAGACGACGGCGGTGCCGCTGCCTGGGGAGACCAAATAGATGAATGCCAAGACCTTCGAACTCAGCCCCGGCTATCAGATCTCCCGCGTCATCCGCGGCGGCTGGCAGTTGGCCGGCGGTCATGGCGCGATCGACCGCGAGCAGGCGGTGACGGACCTCATCGCCGCTTTCGACGCCGGCATCATCACCTATGACTGCGCCGATATCTATACCGGAGTCGAAGAGCTGATCGGTGCCGCTCGTCTGCGGCTTGCCAAAGAGCGAGGGCTCGACGTCGCCGCCAAGATGAAGGTGCACACAAAGCTCGTGCCCGATCTCGAAGTGCTGTCGCGCATCAGCCGCGATTACATCAGGGGCATTGTCGAGCAATCGTTGCGCCGGCTGAAGACCGAGCGGCTGGACCTCATGCAGTTTCACTGGTGGGACTATGACCTGCCCGGCTATCTCGATGCGCTCGGCTGGCTGGACGAGATGCGGCGGGAAGGCAAGGTCCGCAATGTCGGCACGACGAATTTCGACACGCCGCACATTGCCGAAATCCTGAAAGCCGGCATTCCCCTGGTCAGCCAACAACTGCAATATTCCGTGCTCGACCAGCGGCCGGCGAATAGCCTGGCGGCGCTCGCGGCAGGCAATGATCTCCGCTTTCTCTGCTACGGCTCTGTCGCCGGCGGTTTCCTCAGCGACAGATGGCTGGGGCAGCCGGAGCCCGAGATGCCGCTCGAGAACCGCTCTCTCATCAAATACAAGCTGATCATCGACGATTTCGGCGGTTGGGAGCTGTTCCAGTTGCTGCTTCGGACGCTGAAGACCGTCGGCGATCGCCATGGTGTCGATATCGCCACCATTGCCAGCGCCTGGGTGCTGGAGCAGGCGCAAGTGGCTGCCGTCATCGTCGGCGCCCGCAACCAAGCGCATGCGCTCGCCAATGCGAAGATCATGGATATTGCGCTCACCGCCGAGGATCGGTCCCGGGTTGCCGCGATCATCGGGCAGAGCAACGGTCCGCTCGGCGACGTCTACACACTGGAGCGCGACCGCACCGGGCGGCATGGCTCCATCATGCACTACAATTTGAACGCGGGGAAAAAATGAGCAAGAGCCCATCTCTCTTCGAGCGCGCCAAGGTCGAAATCATCGATTTGCACCGCTGCTTCAGCAATTGGTATAATTCCGACGACCCGGACCCGGCGGATTTCAGCCGGTTCGAAAAAGTCTTGGGCGAGGGCTTTCACATCGTCACGCCGGATGATGGGCGGATTATCGAGCGTGATTCCATCATCAGTCATGTCCGGGCCAACCATAGCTGCTTTCATGGTGATTTCATTATCGAGATCGAGGACATCAAGCCCGGCTGGGAGGCCGCTGGCATCATCGTCGTGACCTATATCGAGGCGCAATGTCGCGCAGGTGCCTGGAGCAGGCGGCGGGCGAGCGCGCTTTTTACCGAAAATTCATCGATGCCGAACGGCGTCGAATGGCGGCATCTGCATGAAACCTGGCTGCAGGCGCCGGAAGCGAAACAGGCCAACCACTGAAATAGAAGTCGTGTACCTAACAAGGGGAACAAAGATGAAAAAGACGATATTTCAACTCACCACCGCTCTGGCGCTCCTTGCAGCGGCCGGTGTTGCCCATGCGGCAGACTGCAAGATCACCGTCGGACTGGTGATGGAGCTGACGGGGCCTGCTGGTGAATATGGTCAGGCCGGCGCGAAATCGGTCGAAATGGCTTTCCGCGACATCAATGCCGCTGGCGGCGTGCGCGGCTGCGATCTGGTGACCGACACGCGCGATAGCCAGAGCCAGGGCAATGTCGCCGTCGACGCCGCAACGCAGCTCGTGCAGGTCAAGAAGGTACCAGTCATCATCGGCGGCATCATCTCGTCGGTGTCGATTCCCATCCTGACCTCGGTCACCGCGCCCGCCAAGATCGTGCAGGTGTCGCCGGCTTCGTCCTCGCCGACATTGACGGCACTCGGTCGCGACGGCAAGACCAACGGCATCTTCTTCCGCACCATTACCTCGGATGCGCTGCAGGGCGTGGCGGCTGCGAAATACGCGATCGACAAGGGCTTCAAGAAGCTGTCGATCATCCATGTCAACAACGACTTCGGCGTCAACATGGTGGCGGAATTCTCCCGCGCCTATAAGGCGCTTGGCGGCACCATCGTGTCCGACACGCCTTATAATGAAAAACAGTCGAGCTATGCCTCGGAAGTCACCGCCGCCATGGCCGGCAATCCGGACGGTCTCTACCTCGTCAGCACGCCCGTCGACGGTGCAACCATCGCCCGCACCTGGATTTCGCAGGGTGGCGTGCAGAAATTCCTGCTGAACGACGGCATGAACAGCCCCGATTTCATCGAGTCCGTGGGCGCAGACTATCTCAAGGATGCCTATGGCACATCCTCGGGCACCAGCCCGACCGCTTCGACCGACTATTTCATGAAGAACTATAAGGATTTCTCGGGCATCGAACCCTCTAATCCCGCCGCAGATCGTTCCTATGATGCCGGCGCTATCGTCGGCCTCGCGATAGCGATTGCCGGCTCGGATGATCCTGCCAAGATCAAGGATGCGATGTATAGGGCGGTCGATCCACAGGGCACGCCGATCCACGCCGGCAAGGAGGAGTTTGCCAAGGCGCTTGGCCTTATCAAGGATGGTAAGCCCATCCGCTACGAAGGCGTCATCGGCCCGGTCTCCTTCGATAAATATGGTGATATCACCGGCCCGTTCCGTCTGTGGAAGATCACGGACGGCAAGGTGACGACGGACGGAGAGATGTCGACCGACGACGTCAATAAACTGCAGGCGCAGTTGAATAAATAGGGCTGCGGCTCTTAGATTTTCGTTTCCATAGGACGCCCGGCAGCTTCCTCGGTTGCCGGGCGTTCTGTTGCTGCCGCCGTATTCCTAGGTTTATAATTTAGATCGTTCCAGATGAAATAAGATCCTTTCCTGGAATCTAATGTCTTTGCCCATTTTGCGGAACATGCCGTGAAAGGCGCAATTTATATGCGGTTTCCGAATATTGTCGTTGCCCTTCCCTATTTTCCCATTGACAAAATTTGGAACGTTCCAAATAATTGTCGCGACAAAAGAATTTAAGGCCCGCGGGGAGACGGATGAACAAGGGACGTGTCACGGTCATCGATATTGCGCATGCCGCCGGCGTGTCGAAGTCGACCGTGTCTCTCGTTCTGCAGGGCAGTTCGCTGGTCAATGAGGCGACGCGAGCCAAGGTCAACGCGGTGATCCGCGAGCTCGGATACGTCTACAATCGCGGAGCCGCCAATCTGCGCCAGGCGAAGTCGAAGATCGTCGGCATCGTCGTCAACGATCTCACCAACAGCTTCTTTGCCGAGCTGGCCGTCGGCGTCGATATGGTCGTGCAGTCGGCCGGCTATGTGCAGTTCCTGTCCAATACCGGCGAAAGCATAGACCGGCAGCGGGAGGTCGTCGCCTCGATGCGCGAGCACGGCATTTCCGGCCTGATCGTCTCGCCGGCGCGCGGCACGGAAGCGGCCGACTTCAAGTCGCTCACCAATGCCGGCATGCCGGTGGTGATCGTCGTTCGCAATATCCCCGGCGCAAAGGTCTCGTCGCTGGTGTCGGACAATTTTGCCGGCGCGTCGGCGGCGGTCGAGCATCTGGCCGGTCTTGGTCACCGCCGCATCGCTTTCATGGGCGGATTTGCCAATACCGCCGTTTTTGCCGAGCGGCTTGGCGGCTATCGCGATGCGCTGGCCAAGGCGGCGATTGCTTTCGACGACGACCTCGTCGTTGCCACCGCGCCTTCGCGCGCCGGCGGCGTCGAAGCGGTCGGCCGTGCCATGTTGCTCGCCCATAAGCCGACAGCGGCAGTATGTTTCAACGATGCGGTCGCCTTTGGCGTCTGCGATGGCCTGAGGGCGCGGCGGCTGGAGCCGGGCGTCGATTTTGCGGTGGTCGGTTTTGACGATGTGATCGAGGCGGAGAGTGCGGTGCCGGCGCTGACGACGGTTTCCGTCGATCCGCAGGGTATGGGGCGCCGCGCCGCGCAGTTGCTTCTGAAGCAGATCAATTCCGGCAAGGTGGAGGCGGAGGCGATCGTCAGCGCCGTGCGGTTGGTGGTGCGTCAGAGCTGCGGAGCCGGGCTGGACATAACGGCAAGGAGGGTCGTGTCATGAGCGGAGGTGTAAAATGGGGCTTGATCGGCGCAAGCACGATCGCCCGCGAATGGATGATCGGCGCAATTCGCGCAACCGGCGGTGAGGTCGTCTCGGTGATGAGTACGGACGCGGAGCGCGGCCGGGCCTATGCGGCTGAAAATGCCATTGCCAAATCGGTGACGGATGTCGCAGACCTCGTCAGTGATCCCGATGTCGATGCCGTCTATATCTCGACGACCAACGAATTGCATCGCGATCAGACCTTGGCGGCAGTCAAGGCCGGTAAGCATGTGCTTTGCGAAAAGCCGCTGGCGCTGACGCTGGAAGATGCGCGCCTCATGGTGCAGTCGGCGAATGGTGCCGGCGTGGTCATGGGCACCAATCATCATCTGCGCAATGCCGCCAGCCACCGCACGATGCGGGAGGCAATCGCCGCCGGCCGGATCGGCAAGCCGCTGAGCGCCCGCGTTTTCCATGCCGTCTACCTGCCGCCGCATTTGCAGGGCTGGCGGCTTGACAAGCCCCAGGCGGGTGGGGGCGTCATTCTCGATATCACCGTTCACGATGCGGACACGCTGCGCTTCGTGCTGAACGACGATCCAGTGGAAGCGATCGCCTTCGGCCAGAGCGGCGGCATGGGCAAGGCGGGGCTCGAGGATGCCGTCATGGGGGCTTTGCGGTTCAAATCCGGCGTCATCGCTCAGTTCCATGATGGCTTTACCACAAAATATGCGGAGACCGGCTTCGAGGTGCACGGTACGGACGGCTCCCTGATCGGCCGCAACGTCATGACGCAGCGGCCTGTCGGCCATGTCTTTCTGCGTGACCGCAATGGCGAAACCGAGCTGCCGCTCCATCATCACAATCTCTATGAGACGGCGCTTGCCGCCTTTCATGCCGCGATCGAAGGTCGGGGAAAACCGTCAGCCACCGGTGAGGACGGCGTCTGGTCGCTGGCAACGGGTCTTGCCGTCGTCAAGTCGGCCGCGACCCGCGAAGCCGTCAAGATCGATACAGGACTTTGAGCGTCGCGATGAACAAGCACATCACTCCCGCCGAGGCGGCTGCCCTGATCCCCGATGGCGCCATCGTTTCCGTCTCGTCCTCAAGCGGTCTCGGCTGCCCGGATCTGATGCTGAAGGCGATCGGCGAGCGTTTTGACGCAATAGGCCATCCGCGTGACCTGACGACACTGCATCCGATCGCGGCGGGCGATATGAGCGGCATCAAGGGTGTCGATCACATCGCCAAGAAGGGTCTGCTGAAGGCAATCATCGGCGGCTCCTATCCGTCGGGGCCGTCCAGTTCGGAACCGCCGCTGATCTGGCAGATGATCGGCAACAACGATGTGGCAGCGTATAATATTCCGTCCGGCATTCTCTTCGACATGCATCGCGAGGCCGCCGCCAAGCGTCCCGGCGTCTTAACCAAGGTCGGCCTTGATACCTTCGTCGACCCGGAGCGAGAGGGCTGCGCCATGAATGCGGCGGCCGGGGCTGAGCCGGTGGTGAAGCGAATTCGCTTTGAGGGCGAAGACTGGCTTTATTTCAAAGCGATCGCGCCGCAGGTCGCGATCATCCGGGCAACGACCGCCGATGAGCGCGGCAATCTCACTTATGAGCACGAAGGCGCCTATCTTGGCGGGCTCGATCAGGCGCTCGCCGCCCGCAACAATGGCGGCATCGTCATCGCCCAGGTCAAGCGCCTTGCCAAGGAAGGCTCACTGAAACCGCATGATGTGCGCGTTCCCGGCGTTCTCGTCGATTATATCGTCGTTGATTCGGATCAGAAACAGACGACGCAGACGCTTTACGATCCGGCGATCTCGGGCGAAATATTTCGGCCGCTCGACAGCTTCCGTGTGCCGGAATTCAATATCCAGAAGGTCATTGCCCGGCGGGTGGCGCAGGAGCTGCAATCCGGCAGCGCCGTCAATCTCGGCTTCGGCATTTCCGCCAATGTGCCGCGTATTCTGATGGAAGAGGGATTGCATGGCGCGGTGACCTGGGTGATCGAGCAGGGGGCGGTCGGCGGCGTGCCGCTGCTCGATTTCGCCTTCGGCTGCGCGTCCAACGCTGACGCCTTCATGCCCTCGCCCTATCAGTTCACCTATTTTCAGGGCGCCGGTTTCGACGCTTCGCTTCTCTCTTTCCTGGAGATCGGCCGCGACGGCTCCGTCAATGTTTCCCGGCTCAGCTTCCGGCCACATGTGACGGCGGGCGCCGGCGGCTTTGTCGATATCACGGCGCGGGCGAAGAAGATCGTCTTCTCCGGCATGTTCAATGCCGGCGCGAAGCTCGGTGTCGAGGACGGCCGGCTGATCATCGAGAAAGAAGGCAAGCTAAAGAAGCTGGTGAACGCCGTCGAACACGTCACCTTCTCCGGCCCACGCGGCGTCGCGCAGGGGCAGGACATCACCTATGTCACCGAGCGCTGCGTGATGAAACTGACGCCGGAAGGGTTGTTGCTGACGGAGATCGCGCCGGGCGTGGATTTGGAGGCGCATATTCTTAACCAGTCGGAGTTTCCGCTGCTCGTCTCCGACCGGCTGAAGGTGATGGATGCAGCCCTGTTTCATGAGGTGCCGATCGGTCTGACGCTGCCCGCCAAGGCAAACCGTGTTCTGGAAGGAGCACGCCATGGCTGAGGTCAAAGTTTCCGTTGAAGGTTTCCTCGCCACCATCACGGTCTCGCGACCGGAGAAGCTGAACGCCTTCGACATCGACATGCTGAAGGCGCTGGCCGCCGCCTGTGACGAAGTGGAAGCGAACGCTTCCGCGCGTGTCGCGATCCTGACTGGGGAAGGGAAGGCCTTTTCGGCCGGAGGCGATATCAAAGCCTGGGGCGGTATGGCGGCCAATGAGTTCGGTCATGCGTGGGTGCGCTTCGGCCATCGTGTCTTCGAGCGGCTGGCAACGCTGCGCATGCCGGTGATCGCCGCACTGAACGGTCACGCGCTCGGCGGAGGGCTGGAGCTGGCGGCGGCGGCCGACATCCGCATTGCGGAAAGCGAGATCAGGATTGGCCTGCCGGAAACCAGCCTCGGCATGGTGCCGGGCTGGTCTGGTACGCAGCGGCTTACCAAGCGGTTTGGCGCGCAGATCGTGCGGCGCATGGTGCTGGGCGGAGAGATGTTTTCCGCCGAAGAGGCACGCGGCTACGGTCTTGTGGATGCCGTCGTGGAAACGGGAACGGTGCTTTCCGCCGCCAGGGATTACGCAGCGCGCGTCGCCGCGCGTGGGCCGGCGGCGCTGGAAATTGCGAAGCTGATGATTGCCTCCGCCAATGGCGAGGATAATGGCTCGGCCGTAGAAGCGTTGGGCTCGATCCTGGTCGCCAAGACCGGCGACCTCAAGGAGGGCGTTGCGGCCTTTGCCGGCAAACGCGCTGCCGAATTCAAGGGAGAATGGTGATGACGGTCCTTGTGAAGCCGCAGGCGCTTCCCGATGTCAGAGTGCGTGACTTCAAGATGCTGATCGACGGCAAATGGGTCGAAGGCGTCGAGACCGGCACGATCGACCGTGTGGCGCCGAGCCACGGCGTCACCGTCAGCCGCTACAAATCCGCGACCAAGGATGATGTGCGCCAGGCGATCGCGGCCGCACGCAAAGCGTTCGATCATGGTCCTTGGCCGCGCATGACGGCGGCGGAACGCTCCAACACCCTATTGAAAGCCGCCGACATGATCTCGGCGCGGGCTGAAGAGCTCGCCTACCTCGATGCGATCGAAGCGGGCAAGCCGATCACCCAGGTGCGCGGCGAGATCAGCGGTTCTGCCGATATCTGGCGCTATGCGGCCGCCCTTGCCCGAAATCTGCACGGCGAGAGCTATAACACGCTTGGCGACGGCACGATGGGTGTCGTGTTGCGCGAAGCGATTGGGGTCGTCTCGATCATCACGCCCTGGAATTTCCCGTTCCTGATCGTAAGCCAGAAGCTACCATTTGCGCTTGCCGCCGGCTGTACAGCCGTGGTCAAGCCGTCCGAGTTGACGTCGGGTTCGACGCTGGTGCTCGGCGAAATCCTGATGGAAGCCGGCGTGCCGGCCGGCGTCATCAATATTCTCGTCGGTACGGGCGCTGATGCCGGCGCGCCGATGACCAGCCATCCGGATGTCGACATGATCTCCTTCACCGGTTCGACCGGTGTTGGGCGGCTGACCATGGCGAGTGCGGCGCAGACGCTGAAGAAGGTCTCGCTCGAACTTGGCGGCAAGAACCCGCAGATCGTCTTTCCGGATGCCAATCTTGATGAATTCGTCGATGCCGCGGTGTTCGGCGCCTATTTCAATGCCGGCGAATGCTGCAATGCCGGCTCGCGGCTGATCGTCCATCGCGATATCGCCGAGGAGGTCACGGCGCGCATCGCCAGCCTGTCGGAAAAAGTGAAGGTCGGCGATCCGCTCGACCCCTCGACGCAGGTGGGGGCAATCATCACGCCGCAGCACCTGCAGAAGATTCAAACCTATGTCTCCGGCGCGGCAAAGAGCGGCGCAACGGTGGCGCATGGCGGCAGCCAGATTGATTTCGGCTTCGGCCAATATATGGCGCCGACCATCCTTGCCGACGTCAAGCCGGAAATGGCGGTGGCGAAAGAGGAGGTGTTCGGGCCTGTCCTTTCCGTGCTGACGTTTGACACGACCGAGGATGCGATCTGCATCGCCAATTCCATCGATTACGGCCTTTCCGCCGGTGTCTGGAGCCGCGATTTCGATACGTGCATGACGATCGGGCGGCGGGTGCGGGCCGGCACGATATGGATGAACACCTTCATGGACGGCGCGGCCGAACTGCCCTTCGGCGGCTATCGCCAATCGGGACTCGGGCGCGAACTCGGCCGGCATGCGGTGGAGGATTATACCGAGACAAAAACGCTTAACATGCATATCGGCCGACGCACCGGCTGGTGGATGCCGAGGTGAGATGAATGCGCCCGCAGGTATAGCCAAAAGGTCAACTAGCAATGGTTGTGAATGCTGGGCGTAGTACGGAATGTGCCGTTTTTCGTGCATGCTCCACGGCTGGGAGGCCGTGGCGGAATTGTTCTTTACGGGGAGTGAAGAGCATGGGGCAGTGGGAGGAGGTCTTGCTGCTCATCTATTTAAAACCGGGAGGAGAATATGCGTAAATTGATGACATCCGTGGCTGCGGCCGCCCTTTTGATGACGGGCACCGTGGCGCATGCCACCGAAAGCGTCGAAGTCCTGCATTGGTGGACTTCCGGCGGCGAGGCAGCGGCGCTGGAGGTCCTGAAGAAGGATCTGGAATCGAAGGGCATAGGCTGGGTCGACATGCCCGTCGCCGGCGGTGGCGGCACCGAGGCGATGACCGTGCTGCGCGCCCGCGTCACCGGCGGTAACCCGCCGACCGCCGTACAGATGCTCGGCTTCGACATTCTCGACTGGGCCAAGGAAGGTTCGCTCGGCAATCTCGATGCGGTCGCGAACAAGGAAGGCTGGGACAAGGTCGTCCCTACCGCCCTGCAGCAGTTCTCCAAATATGACGGCCATTGGATCGCCGCTCCTGTGAACGTCCACTCCACCAACTGGGTGTGGATCAACAAGGAAGCGCTGGACAAGGCCGGCGGCAAGGTGCCGGAGAATTGGGACGAGCTGATCGCGCTGCTCGACAACTTCAAGAAGCAGGGCATCACGCCGATCGCCCATGGCGGCCAGGCCTGGCAGGATGCGACGATCTTCGACGCCGTCGTGCTCTCGTTTGGCAACGACTTCTACAAGAAGGCCTTCATCGATCTCGATCCCGATACGCTCGGGAGCCCGAAGATGAAGGAAGCCTTCGACCGCATGACGAAGCTGCGCTCCTATGTCGACGACAATTTCTCCGGTCGCGACTGGAATCTTGCGTCCGGCATGGTCATCGAAGGCAAAGCCGGCCTGCAGTTCATGGGCGACTGGGCCAAGGGCGAGTTCCTGAAGGCGAAGAAGGTGCCGGGCAAGGATTTCGTCTGCATCCGCTTCCCGGGAACGCAGGGCTCGGTAACCTTCAACTCCGACCAGTTCGCGATGTTCAAGGTCTCCGCCGACAAGATCCCGGCGCAGATGCAGATGGCGTCCTCGATCGAAAGCCCGACGTTCCAGTCGGCCTTCAACGTCGTCAAGGGTTCGGTTCCGGCCCGCACCGACGTTCCGGATACCGCTTTCGACGATTGCGGCAAGAAGGCGATCAAGGATCTGGCCGAAGCCAACAAGAACGGCACGCTGATGGGCTCCATGGCCCATGGCCATGCCAATCCAGCCGCCGTCAAGAACGCGATCTACGACGTCGTAACCCGCGAATTCAACGGCGATCTGTCGTCTGACGATGCGGTCAAGGAGCTCGTCTCGGCGGTTGCGGCTGCGAAGTAGGATAGTTCGGAGCAAGCCATCCCCTCATCCGTCCCCTGAGCTTGTCGAAGGGCGGGCACCTTCTCCCCGAGGGGAGAAGGGAATGGAGCGCCCTCGACGGTCCCTCGGCCTCTTTGGAATCGAGAGGATGCGGCAATCGAGGTCGTCCCCTCTCCCCTCGGGGAGAGGGCTAGGGTGAGGGGGCCGTTCCGCTCGCAGTTCGCATATTTGGAACCCGCGTCCATTCGGGACGCGTTGAAACTGGTGTTCGACCCATGAACAGTCGCAGCCGAATGCAGGAGCTGTTGCCCAAGCTGGTGCTGGCCCCGAGCTTCGTCGTCATTTTGATCTTCGTATATGGCTTCATCGCCTATACCGGCTATCTGTCGCTGACCGACAGCAAGATGCTGCCGTCCTATAACCTTATCGGCTTCACCAACTACAGTAAGCTCTGGGCGCTGCCGCATTGGTGGCGGGCGATCACCAATCTCGGCATCTTCGCCTCGTTCTATATCGTTATCTGCTCGGTGCTTGGTCTTGCTTTGGCGATCCTGCTCGACCAGAAAATCCGTGCCGAAGGGCTGTTGAGGCCGATCTATCTCTATCCGATGGCGCTGTCCTTCATCGTCACGGGAACGGCATGGAAATGGTTCCTCGATCCCGGCATAGGCCTCGAGAACACCATGCATCTCTGGGGCTGGGAGAATTTTTCCTTCACCTGGATCAAGGATTCGAAGATGGCGATCTATTGCGTCGTCATTGCCGCCGTCTGGCAGTCCTCGGGCTTCGTCATGGCAATGTTCCTCGCCGGACTTCGCGGCGTCGACAACGAGATCATCAAGGCGGCGCAGATCGACGGCGCCTCTGCGATCACCACCTACCGCCGCATCATCATTCCGCTGATGCGGCCGGTATTCCTCTCGGCTTTCGTCGTGCTCGCCCATCTCGCCATCAAGGCCTACGACCTGATCATCGCGCTGACCGGCGGCGGACCGGGGCAGGCGACCGAACTGCCGGCCACCTTCATGTATTCCTACACCTTTACCCGCAACCTGATGGGCATCGGTGCTTCGTCGGCGATCATCATGCTGGCGATGATCTTTGCCATCATCATTCCCTATCTCTATTCGGAAATCGGCGGAGGGAAACGAAGATGAGCAGCCCCAATCCGCAAAACGCCATCTCGCACGGCAAGCTGACCCGCGGGCTGATCTATGCGGCACTGATCCTATTTGCAGTCTATTACCTGCTGCCGCTCTATGTGATGCTGGTCAATTCCTTCAAGCCGCTCGAAGAAATCCGCCAGGGCGGCATGCTGAACCTGCCGCAGAGCTGGACGATCGAGCCCTGGATTTCTGCCTGGTCGACGGCGCAGATCGGCGTACAGCCGACGGGGCTCCGGCCCTTTTTCATGAACTCGATCCTGATGGTCGTGCCCGCCGTCGCGATCTCCACCATGGTCGGCGCGCTGAACGGCTATGTGCTGACGAAATGGCGCTTCCGCGGCGCGGAAATCTTCTTCGGAATGCTCTTGCTTTCCTGCTTCATCCCGTTCCAGATCGTACTGATCCCGATGGCGCGCATTCTCGGTTTCTTCGGCATTGCCGGCACCATCTGGGGGCTGATCCTCGTCCATATCGTCTACGGCCTCGGCTTCACCACGCTTTATTTCCGCAATTATTATGAGGCGTTTCCGACCGAGCTGGTGCGTGCCGCGCAGATCGACGGGGCCAGCTTCTTCCAGATTTTCCGGCGTATCCTGCTGCCGTCCTCCGGGCCGATCATCGTCGTCTCCGTCATTTGGCAGTTCACCAATATCTGGAACGACTTCCTGTTTGGAGCTTCGTTCTCCGGACCCTATTCCACGCCGATGACGGTTGCGCTCAACAACCTCGTTTCGTCGTCGACAGGCGTCAAGGAATACAATGTCCACTTCGCGGGCGCGATCCTCGCGGCCCTGCCAACCCTCATCGTCTACATCGTCTCCGGCCGGTTTTTCGTCCGCGGCCTGATGTCCGGCGCCGTCAAGGGATAAGACCATGTCCTTCCTGAAAATCACCAATCTACGCAAATCCTACGGATCGCTCGAGATCCTGAAGGACATCAATATCGAGATCGAAAAGGGCGGCTTTCTCGTGCTCGTCGGCCCGTCCGGCTGCGGCAAGTCCACCCTGCTCAACACCATTGCCGGGCTGGAGCCGATCACCTCGGGTGACATCGCCATTGCCGGACGCTCGGTCAACGGCTTGCCGCCGTCGCAGCGCGATATCGCCATGGTGTTCCAGTCCTATGCGCTCTATCCGAACATGACGGTTGCCGGCAATATCGCCTTCGGCATGGAAATCCGCAAGGTTCCGAAGGAGGAACGCGAAAAGGCAATCAAACAGGTGGCCGATATGCTGCAGATCGGCCATCTGCTCGACCGCAAGCCCAGCCAGCTTTCCGGCGGCCAGCGCCAGCGTGTCGCCATGGGCCGGGCGCTGGTACGCGATCCGCAGGTCTTTCTGTTCGACGAGCCGCTCTCCAATCTTGACGCCAAGCTGCGCGTTGATATGCGCACCGAGATCAAGCGCCTGCACCAGCGCATGAAGACGACGATCGTCTACGTCACCCACGACCAGATCGAGGCGATGACGCTGGCGACGAAGATCGCGGTGCTGAAGGACGGGGTGCTGCAGCAATTCGGAACTCCGGCGGAAATCTACAATCACCCTGCCAACATGTTCGTCGCGGACTTCATGGGCTCGCCTGCCATGAACCTGCTGACGGCGACGGTCGAGAGCGGGCCGACGGGGTTGCAGGTGTCGCTCGACCGGCCGAACGGTGCCGCTCCCCTGAAGCTGCCGGTCAACGGCAGCGGCGCTGCTCTCGGCGCCCATGCCGGCAGGGACGTGATCTTCGGCATTCGGCCGGAGGCGCTGACAGACCTCGACGGTGCGGACCGCAATGCCCATTCGCTCGCCGAGGGTGACTGCCTGATCGAAGTGGTCGAGCCGGCGGGTTCGGATACTTTCGCAATCGCGCGCCTCGGCGGCAAATCGGTCGTGGCGCGGCTGCGCGCCGATGCCCGCATTGCTCCCGGCCAGACGGCGCGGCTTGCTTTCAATCTCGACAAGGCGGTGTTCTTCGATCCGCAGAGCCAGGATCGGATAGCGTGAGCGGCAGCATGGAAGAACCGGATATCGTCATCATCGGCTCGGGAATCGGCGGTTCGACCGTCGCGTCCGGCCTTGCCGCCTCGGGTGCCAATATACTGATCCTGGAGGCCGGCGAGAGACTGGAGGACCGGCCGGAAAACCGCGACCAGCGGGCGATCTTTGTGCGCGGCCATTTTCGTCCGAAGGAGACCTGGTACGAGAAGGGCGGCAAGGGGTTTAATCCAGGCAACTATTACAATGTCGGCGGCAATTCGAAATTCTACGGCGCGGTGCTGATCCGCTACCGGCGCGAGGATTTCGAGGAGATGCGGCATCTGGACGGCGTATCACCGGCTTGGCCCTTTCCCTATGAGGAGCTGGAGCCCTGGTATAGCGAGGCGGAACAGCTCTATCAGGTCCGCGGCAGCCTTGGCGATGACCCATGGGAACCGCCGCATTCGCGGCCCTACCCGTTTCCACCAGTACCCGACGAGCCGGCGATCGCCAGTGTCCGCAAACGACTGAAGGACAACGGCATGCATCCGCATCCGCTGCCATTAGGCGTCGATATCGACAAGTGGTTGGTCAAGGGCCGTACGCCCTGGGACGCACATCCGCACAGCGCCGACGGCAAGATGGATGCCGAGACGGTAGCGCTTGCCAAGGCTCTGCAATATCCGCACGTCAAGCTCAAGACCGGCGCGCGCGTCACGCGGCTTCAGTCCGCAGGCGACGGGCGAATGATTGCCGCGGTGCATTATTCCTCCTATGGAGAGGCGCATCTTGTGCGCCCGAAACTGGTTATCCTTGCGGCCGGGGCGGTGCAGTCGGCGGTGCTGCTGCTGCGATCGGCTGACGAGGCCAATCCACGCGGACTTGCCAATCGCTCGGATCAGGTCGGCCGCAACTTCATGAACCACAATTCCTCTGCCGTGCTGGCAATTTCGCCCTGGTATCGCAACGATTCGATCTATCAGAAGACCTTCGGCTTCAACGACTTCTATCTCTCGGACGGCGAAGGCGGGCCGCCGCTCGGTAATGTCCAGCTTTTGGGGCGTGTCTCCGGCACGATCCTCAAGGCGAACATGCCGACCGTGCCGGAATGGCTGCTGAATAGGCTTTCCGCCCATGCCATCGATTTCTATGCCATGAGCGAGGATCTGCCGTCGCCGGAAAGCCGGATTATGGTCGAAGGCGACCGGATCGTGCTGCAGTGGGTGCGCACCAATTGGCAGGCCCATCTCGATCTGGTGAAGAAGCTGAAGGGCGTGCTGCACAAGGCCGGTTTCCCGATCGTACTGTCGCGCCCTTTCGACAAGCGCACGCCGTCGCATCAATGCGGTACGGTCAAGATCGGCAATGACGGTTCGAGCGCGCCGCTCGATATCTTCTGCCGGGCCTTCGATCATCCCAATCTGTTCGTGGTCGACGCCAGCTTCCTGCCGACGTCGGCGGCGGTGAATCCAGCGCTGACGGTGGCCGCTCAAGCGCTGCGCGTCGCCAACCATATCGTGCGGGAGGAGCTTCGGTCATGAAGGCAAGGCGCCCGGTTGCCGTCGTCACCGGCGGCCGCAAGGGGATCGGTTTCGGTATTGCGCGGGCGCTGGCACGGAGTGGTTTCGATCTGGCGATCACCGGTATCGAGAACGAACCGCCACTGGCGGAGCTTGCGGAACTGAAAGCAAGCGGCGGGCGGGCACTTTATTTGCGGTCTGATCTTGCCGATCTCTCGGGACACGCAGTAACCGTCGAGGCGATCCGGGCGGCTTTGGGCGAGATCGATTGCCTGGTCAACAATGCCGGTATCGGCCCTGTCGTGCGCGGCGATTTCCTGGATTTGGCGCCGGGAAATTTCGACCGGATCATCGACGTCAATCTGCGCGGTACGGTGTTTTTCACCCAGGCGGTCGTTCGTTCGATGCTGGCGGCAAAGACATCGCCGACGCCGCGTTCGGTGATCAACATCACCTCGGTCTCGGCAGCGCTGAGTTCACCGGAGCGGCTGGATTACTGCATCAGCAAGGCCGGCCTTTCGGCCTTTTCGCAAGGGCTGGCGCTGCGGCTGGCGGAGACCGGCATTGCCGTCTTCGAGGTTCGTCCCGGCATCATCCGCACCGATATGACGGCGCAGGTGTCGGAGAAATACGACGCGTTGATCGCCGAGGGGCTGGTGCCGATGAGGCGCTGGGGCGAGACGGGCGATGTCGGCAACATCGTCGCAGCACTTGCCAAAGGCGGTTTTGGCTTTGCCACGGGGTCGGTAATCCCTGCGGACGGAGGGCTGGGGATCGGGCGATTGTGAGGAACTTACCCTCGCCCCAACGGGGAGAGGGTGGCGCGTAGCGCCGGGTGAGGGGGCGTTACAGGCGAATGAGTATGCCGCGGCACCCCCTCATCCGCCCTCCTGAGCTTGTCGATGGGCGGGCACCTTCTCCCCGAGGGGAGAAGGTGGGCGCGACTTCGTGCCGGGGACCTATTCAATTTGAGGACTGGAAATGACCTACGACTACATCATCACCGGTGCCGGACCGGCGGGCTGCGTACTCGCTAACCGCCTGAGCGAGGACCCCTCGGTAAAAGTCCTGTTGCTGGAGGCCGGCGGCGGTGACTGGAATCCCTTGTTCCATATGCCGGCCGGCTTTGCCAAGATGACCAAGGGTGTGGCGAGCTGGGGCTGGGAGACGGTGCCGCAAAAGCATATGAAAGGCCGCGTGCTGCGCTATACGCAGGCGAAGGTGATTGGCGGCGGCTCTTCGATCAATGCGCAGCTTTACACGCGCGGCAACGCGGCCGATTACGATCTCTGGGCGCGCGAGGATGGTTGCGAGGGCTGGGACTATCGCAGTGTGTTGCCCTATTTCAAACGCGCCGAGGACAATCAGCGTTTTGCCGATGACTATCATTCCTATGGTGGTC
The DNA here is from genome assembly GCF_000426285.1 of Rhizobium leucaenae USDA 9039. GTDB lineage: Bacteria > Pseudomonadota > Alphaproteobacteria > Rhizobiales > Rhizobiaceae > Rhizobium > Rhizobium leucaenae. Next base: position 92,269 of record NZ_AUFB01000014.1, read on the forward strand.
CGCTCGGCGTCTCCATGCCGGTGTCGGCGCTGCCGATCTGCGATGCCTATATCCGCGCCGGCCAGGAACTCGGCATTCCCTACAATCACGATTTTAATGGCAGACAGCAGGCGGGCGTTGGCTTCTATCAGTTGACGCAGCGCAACCGTCGCCGTTCATCGGCTTCACTTGCCTATCTGTCACCGATCAAGGATCGGAAGAACCTGACGATCCGAACCGGCGCGCGGGTCGCCCGCATCGTGCTCGAAGGCCGCCGCGCTGTCGGCGTCGAGGTCGCGACGGACAAGGGCGTGGAGACCATCCTGGCGGAGCGGGAAGTGCTGGTCTCCTCCGGCGCCATCGGCTCGCCAAAACTGCTGCTGCAGTCAGGCATCGGCCCGGCCGATCATCTGACCTCGGTCGGTGTGCCTGTGGCGCATGATCTGCCCGGCGTCGGCGGCAATCTGCAGGACCATCTCGATCTTTTCGTCATTTCGGAATGCACTGGCGACCACACCTACGACAATGTCGCCAAGTTGCATCGTACGCTCTGGGCCGGTCTGCAATATCTGCTGTTTCGCTCCGGCCCCGTTGCCTCGTCGCTCTTCGAGACCGGAGGCTTCTGGTACGCCGATCCCGATGCCCGCTCGCCGGATATCCAGTTCCACCTCGGTCTCGGCTCCGGCATCGAGGCCGGTGTTGCGCGGCTGAAAAATGCCGGTGTGACATTGAATTCCGCCTATTTGCATCCGCGCTCGCGTGGCACGGTGCGGCTCTCCTCGTCCGATCCGTCCGCCGCGCCGCTGATTGATCCGAACTATTGGAGCGATCCGCATGATGTGAAGATGTCGCTCGAAGGGCTGCGGATTGCCCGCGAAATCATGAGCCAGGATGCGCTAAAGCCCTTCGTGCTGGCGGAGCGGCTGCCTGGCGGCAAGCTGCAGACGGAAGAGCAATTATTCGATTACGGCTGCGCCAATGCCAAGACCGATCATCATCCCGTCGGCACTTGCAAGATGGGTACGGATGCCATGGCGGTCGTCGACTTCGAGCTGAAGGTGCGGGGGCTGGAGGGCTTGCGCGTCTGCGACAGTTCCGTCATGCCGCGCGTGCCCTCCTGCAATACCAACGGCCCGACGATCATGGTCGGCGAGAAAGGCGCGGATATCATCCGCAATCGCGATCCGTTACCGCCGGCGATTTTCTCTTGGGAGAGGAATGATACGCGGCCGCGGGCGCGGGCAGAGGTGCGCTGAATATCTACCCTCGCCCCAGCGGGGAGAGGGTTGCGCCTTAGGCGCGGGGTGAGGGGGCGTTGCGGTGTATTCGGGAGCGCTGCCTTACGGTGCAACGCCCCCTCAACCTGCCCTTCGGGCATCCTTCTCCCCGCTGGGGAGAAGGTGGTATCTACCACTCAGCCACGCTGCCATCTTCATGACGCCAGACCGGGTTGCGCCAGCGGTGGCCTTCCTTGGCGCGTTCGATGACGTAGGCTTCGTCGACTTCGATGCCGAGGCCGGGGCCTTGCGGGATGCTGACGAAACCGTCGGCATATTTGAACACCTCCTTGTTGGAGATGTAGTCGAGAATGTCGTTGCCCTTGTTGTAGTGAATGCCGAGGCTTTGTTCCTGGATGAAGGCGTTGTAGCTGACGGCGTCGACCTGCAGGCAGGCGGCAAGTGCGATGGGGCCGAGCGGGCAATGCGGCGCCAGCGCTACGTCATAGGCTTCGGCCATCGCCGCGATCTTGCGGCACTCGGTGATGCCGCCGGCGTGCGACAGGTCGGGCTGGAGAATGTCGACATAGCCGTCCGACAGGACCGACTTGAAGTCCCAGCGCGAATAGAGGCGCTCGCCCAAAGCAATCGGCGTCGAGCAATGATTGGCGATTTCCTTCAGCGCCTCGCGATTTTCGGAGAGCACCGGCTCTTCGATGAAGAGCAGCTTGTAGGGCTCGAGTTCCTTGGCCAGAACCTTGGCCATCGGGCGATGGACACGGCCGTGGAAGTCGACGCCGATGCCGATATAGGGGCCGATCGCCTCGCGGATGGTGGCGATAGTCTCGACCGCTTTTTCCACCTTGTCATAGGTATCGACGATCTGCATTTCTTCACAGCCGTTGAGCTTGATCGCCTTGAAGCCGCGCGCAACCACATCCTTGGCGTTGTTGGCGACGTCGGAAGGGCGGTCGCCGCCGATCCAGGAATAGACCTTGATCTTGTCGCGCACCTGGCCGCCCAGCAGCGAGTGGATCGGCTGACCCAGCGCCTTGCCCTTGATATCCCACAGCGCCTGGTCGATGCCGGCGATGGCGCTCATGTGGACGGCGCCGCCGCGATAGAAGCCGGCGCGGTACATGACGTTCCAGTGATCCTCGATCAGGAACGGATCCTTGCCGATCAGATAGTCTTCCAGTTCGTGCACGGCGGCCTGGACAGTCAAGGCCCGGCCTTCGACCACTGGCTCGCCCCAGCCGACGATGCCCTCATCTGTTTCGATCTTCAGGAACATCCAACGCGGCGGCACGATATAGGTCGTCAATTTGGTGATTTTCATGGGAAGCTTCCGTTTCGGCTTTTGGATCATATCAGCGGCGGCGAGCCGCGGATTTCGGGGTTTCAGGTGTTGTTTTTCTCCGCCCGCCCGATCGCTTTTTCGGCGGCAGCAAGGTCGCGGGCGGCGAGGTCGAGCATGCGATGGGCGCAGTCGCGCGCGGCGGTGCGGTTGCGCAGGCGCAGCGCCTCCACAAGATCGCCATGGACGGCGATGGCCTCATCGCGGCTGTCGACGGCGACATTCGAGGCGTGCAACGCATATTTCAGGCCGGCATGGATGGCGCTAGACAGGCGGCGGAATACCTGGTTGTGGCTGGCGCTCAAGAGCACCGTATGGAACATCACGTCGGCTTCGGTGAAGCGTTCGGGATCGTGGCCGGAATCGCGCATCTGCCGCCAAGCCTTTTCGAGATCGGCAATCTCCTGCGCGGTGGCGCGCTCGGCGGCGTATTCGGCGGCAACCGGCTCAATGGTGCGCCGCGCCTCGAGGATGCAGCCGAGAATATCGAATTCGGCGATATAGGGGCCCATCCACTCCAGCACGTCCTGATCGAGGATATTCCAGTCGTCCTTGTCGCAGACGGTGGTGCCGATGCGCGGCTTGCCGCGCACGAGCCCTTTCGATTCCAGGATCTTGAGAGATTCACGGATGACGGTGCGGCTGACGCCGTAAATGTCGCAGAGATCGTTTTCACGCGGCAGGGGCGAGCCGGAAGGATAGCGTTCGGAACATATATCCTCGGCAATCGCCGCCGTGACGTTCTTACGCACACGCGGGCGGCGCTCCGGCGCCTCGTTCAGCCTATGCTCTTGCCGTTCAAACGAATCCAATTGCCTTCTCCGCAGTCGCTCTCCCGCGCGGCCGAGCCTCTGCTTAGCGGAATTCATTCCGCATGGCGATAAGCATCAGCGCGTTTGGCGGGCCATCCCTTCCAAAAGTCACACTATTATAATCATCATACATTGGCAATTGACTGGTATGATGATTTGTCATAATTCAAGAATACTGCCTGGGAGGGCAGGGTCTTCGTTTCGGATTTTGGGAGAGAATCATGCGCTTTTTCAAAGCAGCTATTCTGGCTGGTACGGTTGCGGTCATCGCCGCCACCTCCGCCTTCGCCGCAGATGTGAAAATCGGCTTCGTGGTCAAGCAACCGGAAGAGCCCTGGTTCCAGGACGAATGGAAGTTCGCCGACATCGCCGCGAAAGAGAAGGGCTTCACGCTCGTCAAGATCGGCGCGCAGGACGGCGAAAAAGTTCAGGCGGCGATCGACAATCTCGGCGCCCAGGGTGCCGAGGGCTTCATCATCTGCACGCCCGACGTCAAGCTCGGCCCCGGCATCGTCGCCAAGGCAGCCGCCAACCAGCTCAAGCTGATGACGGTTGACGACCGTTTGGTCAGTGCCGACGGCAAGCCGCTGGAAGACGTGCCGCATATGGGCATCTCCGCCACCAAGATCGGCGAGAGCGTCGGCCAGGCGATCGTCGATGAAATCAAGAAGCGCGGCTGGGACATGAAGAATGTCGGCGCCATCCGCGTTTCCTACGATGCGCTTCCGACTGCCGTCGATCGCGTCGAAGGCGCCATCTCGGTGCTGAAGGGCGCCGGCTTCCCGGCCGCAAACATCTATGATGCGCCGCAGGCCAAGACCGATACGGAAGCGGCGCTGAATGCCGCAACCACCGTGCTCAACAAGCATGCCGACGTGAAATATTGGGTGGCCTTCGGCCTCAACGACGAAGCCGTACTCGGCGCAGTGCGTGCCACGGAATCGGTCGGCATTCCCGCTGCCAACGTTATCGGTGTCGGCATCGGCGGCGCGGACTCGGCGATCAACGAGTTCAAGAAGCCGCAGCCGACGGGCTTCTTCGGCACGGTTATCATTTCGCCGAAGCGTCACGGCTACGAGACCGCAATCAACATGTACGACTGGATCGCTAACGGCAAAGAACCGCCGAAGCTGACGCTGACCTCCGGTTCGCTGGCGTTGCGCGACGATTATCAGAAGGTCCGCAAGGATCTTGGTATCGAATGATCATCCTCCCGGTATGATCACGGCCCGGTGGCAACCTTGCCTCCGGGTCCTTTTAGCAGCGAGAGAAACATGGCCTTTCTCGAATTCAACGGCATTTCCAAGAGCTATCCCGGCGTTCAGGCGCTGTCGAACATCACTTTCCCGGTCGTCAAGGGCGCGGTTCATGGGCTGATGGGCGAAAACGGCGCCGGCAAGTCGACGCTGATCCGCATCCTTTCCGGCGACGAGGCGGCGGATGCGGGCACGATCACCATCGACGGTGAAGAGCAGCATTATCATTCGGTGCGGGATGCCTTTCACGCCGGCGTCACCGTCATCCACCAGGAACTGCAACTGGTGCCGGAACTGACGGTCGCCGAAAACCTTTGGCTTGGCCGCTTTCCGGCCAAGGCCGGCATCATCAACGGCAAGACGCTCATCGACACCGTGGGGGCCAAGCTTCGGGAGATCGGCATCGATGTCGATCCGGCGGCAAAGGTGTCGTCGCTGTCGATCGGCGCGCGGCAGATGGTGGAAATCGCCAAGGCCGTCATGGTCGATGCCCGCGTCATCGCTTTGGACGAGCCGACCTCGTCGCTGTCGTCGCGCGAGAGCGAAATCCTGTTTTCCCTGATCGAGCGGCTGAAATCGAACGGCACCGTCATTCTTTACGTCTCGCACCGGCTCGACGAGATTTTCCGGCTCTGCGACAGCCTGACGGTTTTACGCGACGGCAAGCTCGCGGCACACCATCCAGACATCAAGCAGGTAACGCGCGAGCAGATCATTGCCGAAATGGTCGGCCGAGAGATCAGCAATATCTGGGGTTGGCGTGAGCGGCCGCTCGGGCCTGTGCGGCTGGAGGTCAAAGGGCTTTCCGGGTCGAGACTCCCGACGCCGATCAATTTCTCCGTCCGCGGGGGCGAAATTCTTGGTTTCTTCGGCCTGATCGGCGCCGGCCGCAGCGAGATGGCGCGGCTGTTGTTCGGCGCGGATCATCGTCACCAGGGCATGGTCGCCATCGATGGGGTCACGGTCGCTCCGAACAATCCCAAGGCGGCGATCCATGCCGGCATGGTGCTCTGCCCGGAAGACCGCAAGCTCGATGGCATCATTCAGGGCCGCTCGATACAGGAGAATATCGCCATTTCCTCGCGGCGGCATTTCTCGCCGTTCGGCCTATTGAACCCGCGCAAGGAAGCGGCCCTTGCCGACCAATTCATCGCCAGGCTGCGGGTGCGCACGCCGTCGCGCAAGCAGGACATCATCAATCTCTCCGGCGGCAACCAGCAGAAGGTCATTCTCGGCCGCTGGCTGTCCGAACAGGGTGTCAAGGTGCTGGTCATCGACGAGCCGACGCGCGGCATCGATGTCGGAGCAAAATCGGAAATCTATGAAATCCTCTATGAGCTGGCGGCCGGCGGCATGGCGATCGTCGTCATCTCCAGCGAGCTGCCGGAGGTCATGGGCATTTCCGACCGGATCATAGTGATGTGCGGCGGCAAGGTCGCCGCCGATGTGGCGCGGGCGAATTTCAACGAGCACCAAATTCTGACCGCCGCACTGCCGGACAAAAACGCCGCTAGAGCCGGATGATTTCAGGTCGAATCGACCTGAAATCTGAATCCGTCTCTAAATCAAAAAGTTAGAGCGGGATGTCGCCCGAAAACCGCACACACTTTTCGGCATCCCGCTCCAGCGCATTCTGAGTAGGGAAATCGCGACGATGTCTTCCTTGAAGTCTTCTTTAAAAAAAATCCTCCTCGGCGAACAGGGCCTCGTCGTCATCTTCGCGGTGGCCTTCGTCATCGTATCGCTGACGGTCCCGAATTTCCTGACCGAGCGGAACATGATCGGCCTGCTGCAATCAGTGGTCACGATTGGCATCGTTGCCTGCACCATGATGTTCTGCCTGGCTTCGCGCGATTTCGATCTTTCCGTCGGCTCGACCGTCGCCTTCTGCGGCATGATCGCGGTCATGGCCTCGAATGTCACCGGCTCCATCATTCTCGGCCTGCTGGCGGCGCTCGTCTGTGGTGCGATCGTCGGCCTGGTCAACGGTGTGCTCATCGCCAAGGTCCGCATCAATGCGCTGATTGCAACGCTTGCCACCATGCAGATCGTCCGCGGCCTGGCGCTCATCGCCTCGGACGGCCGCGCCGTCGGCATCAACGACCCGAATTTCTATCAACTGGCGCTTTCGACCTTTCTCGGCATTCCGACGCCGATCTGGATCATGGTGATCCTGTTCATCCTGTTCGGCTTCGTGCTCAATCGCACCACCTTCGGCAAGAACACGCTGGCGATCGGCGGTAATCCCGAGGCTTCGCGGCTGGCCGGCGTCAACGTCGCCACGATGCGAATCTGGATATTCACGCTGCAGGGCTTCATCTGCGCCATCGCCGGCATCCTCCTGTCGTCGCGCATCACCTCCGGTCAACCGAACGCGGCAATCGGACTGGAGCTGCTGGTCATTTCGGCCTGCGTGCTCGGCGGCGTCTCACTCGCAGGCGGTCGGGCTTCGATGAGCGGCGTCATTGTCGGCGTACTGATCATGGGCATCGCGCAGAACGTCATGAATCTCCTGAATATTCCGGCGTTTTATCAGTATCTCGTCCTCGGCTCGATCCTGCTGATCGCCGTGACGCTGGACAATATCCGCTCGGCTGCTGCAGGGCGAAGGAGGGGATAGCGAAAGAGTTGGCACGTTAATTGTTACGGTGCTGTCGTCTTCGGCGGATAGAGCATTATATTGCCGGTCGAGGCAGCTCTCGAGTATCCGGCTTTCAAGCGACTATGCGTTCAAATGGACGCAGGGCGCTCTGGCGCTGCTTCTCATCGGCCATTGCGGGAAGGGCAAGGGGCTCTCTCCCGATGTTCAATCAACGACAAGGAGGACGGCATGCAGATCAATCGTACAGGTTCGGCCCAGTGGTCCGGCGGTCTGAAGGACGGCAAGGGTCAGATCTCGACCCAAAGCGGCGCGCTCAATCACTATCCCTATGGTTTTGCCAGCCGCTTCGAAGGCGTTCCCGGCACAAATCCGGAAGAGCTGATCGGTGCGGCCCATGCCGGCTGCTTCACCATGGCTTTGTCGCTGATCCTCAATGAGGCCGGTTTTACCGCCGAAAGCATGGAAACGACAGCCAAGGTCACGCTCGAAAGCGTCGAAGGCGGTTTTGCTATTTCCGCCATCCACCTGACGCTGACCGGTAAAGTTCCCGGCGCCGACGAAGCCAAGTTCACCGAACTCGCCAATAAGGCCAAGGCCGGGTGCCCGGTCTCCAAGGCGCTCGCTTCCGTTCCGATCTCTTTGGAAGTGCGCACCGCTTAAGCGGTCTCTTTCGATGAAGAGCGCCGTGCCGATGGTGCGGCGCCCTTCATTTGCAAGTCTACAGCATTCAGTAGCAAGAGCCTCCAAACTCTTGGTCCGCTTCGCGCGGACTTCGCAAAGATACTGACGATCAGGCGGCCTGAGCCGATGCGAGCCGCTGCGCAACTCGTGCTACGCGCTCGCCGTAAGCGCGGGCAGTTTCCAGGTCGCCGATCGACATTTCGCTCGGGGCTGCGTCGGCATCGCTTTGCGCCATTGGCGCGATGTACGATCCCATCCTGTTTGCATCGTCGCGCTTGGAAGCTTTTATGTTTGCTGGCTTCACCCCCAGACTGACCCACAGACCTCCGTGCTGTCCCGCCAGAAGAACGAAGTATTTGAGGGTGTTGAGTTTGTCGCCGTTCAAACTGGCGCTGTTGGTGAAGCCGCCGAAGACCTTATCCTGCCATTTGTTGGTGAACCAAGCCTTCGAGGACGTGTCCGCGAACTTCTTAAATTGCCAGCTCGGACCACCCATGTAGGTTGGCGATCCGAAGATGATAGCGTCGGCGGCGTCCAACGCGACCCATCCGTCATCGGAGAGGTTGCCATCCGCATCGATGGTGCAAAGTACTCCGCCCGCACCCTCCGCTATGGCTTCCGCCATCCGCTGGGTGTGGCCGTAGCCGGAATGATAGACGACGACTGTGCTTGCTGTACGATTTGACATTGGGGGTTGGCCTCCTTCTGGCCATTGCTTTGCGCTGTCCGGAAGCGAGTTCGCTCCGACTGATGTCTTCTTCTAGGTGAGTTGATGACGGGGGCACCCGACGGCCTGGCGAGGGAGATCTTCCGGCCAGTTACGTGTAGGTTCTCATTTGGATGGCATTGTTTGCCGCGAGATATTCAGATTTGGCCGCTGACACTCGCCAGTACCAGCAGCAACAGGAACATGAGAGGTGGCGGGAGCTCTCGATAGTTCCGGATACGGACAATGGCAGCGATCGCGGCGAGCATAATGCAGGCGCCCAACGTGACCCCGATATATCGGGTGCCGGCTGTAACCAAAAGCACCCCAGTCACGAGCTCAAAGGCGGCCGTGACCCAGCACCACCAGAAAGGAAATCCGAGTCGCATGAAGCCCGCGCGGATTTTCGGATGTCCACTCGCGTTGACGATAGCGCCGACGAGAAACGCCCCGGCGGCGAGCCATATGAGGACGGTATCGAGTGATGCCGTGCCTGCGAAAATTTCCATTGGAAGTCTCCTTGATATCCTCGTCGATCGTGAATTTGACGCATGAAGTTTCTATAACGATGATAATTAATCTAGCATCGCTAGTTTGTCAATCGACGTTCCTTTTGCTAATTTTAACATCAGGAAAACGCGCATGAAGATTGAGGCACAGGGTGGGTATTAGCGAACGCAAGACTCGAGAACGGGGCGAACGTGAACGCAGGATCGTCGTCGCTGCGAGGACGATCGCGGAACGTGACGGCTGGGCTTCCGTCACGATCCGGCGTCTTGCCGAGGAGATAGAATACAGTCAGCCAGTTCTCTACTCGCATTTCGAAAATCGCGATCAGATCGTCGGAGCCGTCGCGCTCGAAGGCTTCGGCGAATTGGCTGCGATGCTCCGCGCCGCGATCCGGCCATCGTCCACGTCAAAGGAGCGAGTGGAAGACGTCGCAGCCGCCTATCTCGATTTCGCTTTCGCTCGCCCTGCGATGTACGAGGCGATGTTCGTCCTGCCGACTGGTCTCCGCTTCGCCAGATCCGACACGCCAGCCCAGCTTCGCGATGGTTTCGGAGCTATGGCGACGGTGATCGCGCCGTTCTCCAAGGATGTCGATACCGCTACCGAAACTTTCTGGGCGGCACTTCACGGTCTCGCTGAGCTTGAACGTCACGGCAGGATAAGGCCCGCTTTCCGGGCTCAACGTATCACGCTCATCATGCAGATGGTGTCGGGTCAACTCTGAGCGCGGGATACCGCCTAAGTGGCTGGAAAAATGCGAGATAAGGCAAGAGCTTGAGCCCTCGGAGCTTGGCCGCTTCGCGCCGAAAACAATCGTTGGTGGCATCTGCCACACTGTCGTGCAAGTCTGCGCTTTAGCGCCGCCGCACGAGCCGGCCAATTCGCGCATATTCCGCCGTAAACGTACAATCCGGCATTTACCCACTGCATTATCTTTTCCGCGAAAATGCATTGCGCAGAGGGGATTGCCGCATGTCCGGACTTACGTTGATTCACGTCATTATCAGCCTGATCGCCATCGTTGCCGGTGTCATCGTCGCAGAAGGATTGATTTCGGTGAAGCGCCATGAGCGCTCGACACTCGTCTATATGGTCACCATTCTGCTCACGAGCTTGACCGGTTTTCTCTTCCCCTTCAACGGGATCACGCCGGGCATTGTGTTCGGCATCATCACTGTCCTGCTTTTCATTCCGACGGCGATCGCGCGCTTCAAGTCGCAGATGACCGGTGTCTGGCGGCTCGTGTTCATCGTCGGCAGTCTGCTGATGCTCTACCTCAACTGTGTCGTGCTGGTCGTTCAGTCCTTCCAGAAAATTCCGTTGCTTAACGCACTGGCCCCAACAGGAAACGAACCGCCGATCCTGGCCGTCCAGACTGTATTGCTGGTTACCTTCCTGATCGTCGGCTTCCTTAGTGTCCGCCGCTTTCGGCCGTCGCTTCTGCGTATCTGATCACTGAAGACTGAACCGCTGGCAATTTTCCACCGCCTTGCTTCGCGAGGCGGTTTGTTGACATTTGCGCTTTGATGAATTACGACTGACGAAAATTGAAAATCGTCACTCGTAAATTCGGAAGCAACCCAATGCTCGATCTTTCTGCGGCCAACGCTGATCCTGCGCGTCAGGAAAACGTAACGCGGATCCTCGATTCCGCCGAGAAGTTGTTTCGCCACTACGGCTACAGCAAGACGACGGTCGCCGACGTCGCCCGCGATCTCGGCATGTCGACCGCGAATATCTACCGCTTCTTCGCGTCTAAGACGGAAATCCACCAGGCTATCTGCGGCCGCATGCTCGCGCAGAGCTACAAGCTGGCTTACGACATCCGTCATCAGCCGATCAGCGCTTCCGAGCGGCTGCGTGCTTATACCCTTGCCCAACACAAGATGACGCTCGAGACGATGCTCGACGAACAGAAGGTGCATGAGATGGTGGTCGTTGCCATCGAGCGCGATTGGCATGTCATCGAAAAACACCTCGACCGTATCCACGACCTTATGGCTGAAATCATTGCCGAAGGCATCGCCGCCGGTGAATTTGTCGAACAGGATCCAGTCGCTGCCTCTAAATGCTTCGGCGCGGCAACGGTTATTTTGTGCCATCCACAAATGGTCGCGCAATGTCTTTCCAAGACGAATCGGGCCGAGCCCGACGACCTCATTGAATTTGCTATCAGAGCGTTAAAGAAATAGCAGTACGCGCGTTGGATGATCCTGCGCGCCTTTGCATTGCCATTTGACTAAAGCCGTTTGATCAAGGAGAGCGACATGGTTTCGCTGATGACCACCACTATAAGATCCGTTACCGGCGCCGCATTCCTTGCCGCCATTGCGCTCGCGCTTTCGGGCTGCAATGAGAAGAAAGAGGAAGTTGCGGAAGTGATCCGGCCGGTGAAGGTGGTCGAGATCGCCAAGGCGGATACGACGCGCAAGCTCGACTACTCCGGCTCGGTCAGAGCGCGGACGGATATGAATCTCGGCTTCCGGGTCAATGGCAAGATCGTCGAGCGCAAAGTGGATATCGGCGAGAAGGTCAAGCCTGGCGACGTGCTCGCCCGCATCGATTCTACCGACTACGTTCTGGCCGTGCGCCGCTCGCAGGCCGATCTCGACGCGGCCGAGAAGCAGGTGCAGACCACGGAGCTTGCCCGCAATCGCGCCCAGCAGCTCTTCGACAAGAACGTCGCGCCGAAATCGCAGCTCGAACAGGCCGAGCTTTCTTATGACCAGGCCGTGTCGACGCGGGATTCCGCCGTGTCGGCGCTGGCGGAAGCGAAGAACCAGGTTGCTTATACCGATCTGACCTCGGACATGAACGGCATCGTCACGACCATCAATGCCGATGTCGGGCAGGTGGTCGGCTCCGGCACGCCTGTCATCACCGTCGCCGTCGATGGCGAGAAGGAAGTGCAGATCGCCGTTCCGGAAATGGATATTGCGCAATTCAAGGTCGGCAAGGACGTCAAGGCGCGCTTCTGGTCCGACGATGCGCTGGTGATGGATGGCAAGGTACGTGAGGTATCGGGAAGTGCCGACGCGCAGTCGCGCACCTTTGCGGTCCGCGTCAGCCTGCCGAACGATCCGCGCGTGCTGCTCGGCATGACGGCGACGGTCGAAGCCCAGGCCGACAATACCCAGCCCTACGTCGCCATTCCGCTGAGCGCGCTTGCTGAGAAGGATGGTCAGCAGATCGTCTGGCTGGTCGATCGGAGTGCCGGCACCGTGCATGCCCGCAGCGTCAAGGTTGCCGATTTTGCCGATGACGGCGTGCGCGTCGCCGATGGCCTCAAGGCTGGCGATGTCGTCGTTGCCGCCGGTACGCAGTTCATGACCGAGAATATGAAGGTGAAGGTGCCGAATGCGCAGCAGGCTTCGGCAGAGACAACTGGCAGCGCCGCGGCTGCCGATATCGTGCGCTAAACCGATCGAGGGGCGGGACAATGACTACGAACAGCACCTCCGACGAGAAGAAGCGTTTCAATCTGTCGCGATGGGCAATCGCCCATCCGAGCATCGCGCGCTTCCTATTTGCGTTGATTATCATCGCCGGCGCGTTCGGGCTCACGCATATGGGCCAGAAGGAAGATCCGGATTTCACATTCCGCGTCATGGTCGTGCAGACCATCTGGCCTGGCGCCTCGCTGCAGGACATGGAAGACCAGGTGGTCAACAAGATCGAGCGCAAGCTGCAGGAAACGCCGCATCTCGATTGGGTCAAATCCTATACCCGCGCCGGCTTTGCCATCACTACCGTTCAGATCAAGGGCGATACCAACACCGAACAGGTGAAGGATGCCTTCTATCAGGTGCGCAAGAAGGTCGGCGACATCGCCAATACGCTGCCGGCCGGCCTGCAGGGTCCCTATTTCAACGATGAGTTCGGCGATACTTTCATCACCCTGCATTCGATCAGTGGCGACGGCTATAGCTATCCTGAGTTGAAGAAATTCGCCATCCAGGCCCGCGACATGCTGCTTTCGACGCCAGGCGTCGAGAAGGCCGTGATCATCGGCGACCAGCCCGAGCAGATCTATATCGATGTTTCTTCCAAGGTGCTGGCCGAGCGCGGCCTGACGCTGACCGCCCTGCAGAACGCCATCGTCGGCCAGAACAAGGTCGATCCAGCCGGCTCCGTCGACACCAGCACGCGCTCCGTGCGGATCTCGGTCGAGGGTGACGTCAACAAGATCGAGGATATCAAGAATCTCCGGCTGACCGCCGGCGGCCAGGTAACGCGTCTCGGCGACATCGCGACGGTCAGCGCCGGGCTGCAGGATCCTTACACGGCCAAGTTCCTTTACAATGGTCACGAAAGTGTCCAGCTCGGCGTCGTCATGGCCAATGGCAACAAGGTGACCGACGTCGGCAAGGCGGTGGAAGAGACCTACAAGCGTTTCGAGGCGTCGCTGCCGGTCGGCGTGCAGGTCGATCAGATCTCCAACCAGCCGGAAGTGGTGACCGACGCGATCAGCGAGTTCATGCATGCGCTCGGCGAAGCGCTGGTGATCGTGCTGATCGTTTCCTTCCTGTCGATCGGCTGGCGCTCCGGCCTGGTGATCGCTATCGCCATTCCGCTGGTATTGGCGGCGACCTTCGCCATCATGTACGAGCTCGGCATCGACCTGCAGCGCATCTCGCTCGGCGCCCTCATCATTGCGCTCGGCCTCCTGGTCGACGATGCGATGATCGTGGTGGAGCTGATGGAGCGCAAGCTGGAGGAAGGGCTGGTCAAGCTCGATGCGGCGAGCTTCGCCTATTCCTCGACCGCCTTTCCGATGCTCACCGGCACGCTGATCACGACGGCGGGCTTCATCCCGGTCGGCTTCGCGGCATCGACGGCCGGCGAATATGTCCGCACGCTTTTCTATGTCGTCGGTATCGCGCTGGTGATTTCCTGGTTCGTGGCGGTCTACTTCACGCCTTGGCTCGGCTACATGATCCTGAAGCAGCGCCATCATGCCGGTGAGCACCACGACGTTTTCGACACGCGTTTTTACCGCCGCCTGCGGTCATCGGTGAGCTGGGCAGTTCGCCATCGCGTCATCGTGCTGCTTCTCACCCTTACGACTTTCGTCGGCAGCCTGTGGTCCTTCCAGTTCATTCCGCAGAATTTCTTCCCGCAGTCTTCGCGTCCGGAAATTCTGGTTGATCTCTGGCTGCCCGAAGGCACCAGCATCAAGGAAGTCGAACGGCAGGCGCAGACGTTGCAAGCCCGCATGGCCGATGATCCCGACAAGCGGTTTATTGCGACCTATGTCGGCCAGGGCGCCCCGCGCTTCTTCCTGCCGCTCGACCAACAGCTCACCAACCCGAACTATGCCCAGTTGCTGGTCATGGCCAAGGACGAGCCGGCGCGCGAGCGGCTGATCGTCAAGCTGCGCAGCATGCTTGCCGCCGACTTCCCCTCCGTCCGCGCCAAGGTCGACCGCCTGTTCCTGGGTCCGCCGACCGGCTGGCCGGTGCAACTGCGCGTCATGGGTCCGGACCGGCAGGAGGTTCGCCATATCGCCGATCAGGTAAAACAACGCTTCATGCAGAACCCGCTGCTCGGCGCTATCCATGACGACTGGCTGGAGCCGGTGCCCGCCATGAAGCTGGTGATCGATCAGGACCGCGCCCGCGCACTCGGCGTCACTTCGCAGCGCATCCGACAGATGCTGCAGGCCTCGATGTCCGGCGTCACCCTCGACAATTATCGCGAGGGTGAGGAGACCGTGGGCATCATCGCGCGGGAGCCGGAGGCCAGCCGTCACCTGCTGACGTCGGTCAACTCCATCTATATTCCGACCGACTCCGGCGGTTTCGTACCGCTGTCGCAGGTCGCAAAGGTCGAACCCGTGATGGAGCAGAGCATCGAGTGGCGCCGCGACCGTCTGCCGACCATCACCGTGCGGGCGACCTTGCCCGACAACGTGCAGTCGAATGACGTCACCGCCAAACTCTACAACGACATGGCCGATCTTCGGAACAGCCTGCCGGCGGGCTATAAGATCGAGATCCAGGGCGGTGCCGAAGACAGCGCCGAAAGCCAGGCCTCGATCGCTGCCAAGGCGCCGATCATGCTGGTCGTCATCGTTGTGCTGCTGATGGCGCAGCTCCAGCATTTCGGCAAGGCAATGCTGGTGCTTGCCACCGGTCCGCTCGGCATCATCGGTGCGGCCGGTGCCCTCTTGATCAGTGGCGCACCGTTCGGCTTCGTGGCTATCCTCGGCGTCATCGCGCTGCTCGGCATCATCATCCGCAACTCGATTATCCTCGTCGACCAGATCGACCAGGATATCGCGGCGGGCATGGACCGGAAGGAGGCGATCATCGGCTCGGCCGTCCGCCGTTTCCGGCCGATCATGCTGACGGCGTTGACGGCGGTGCTGGCGCTGATCCCGATCTCGCGCGGCGTTTTCTGGGGCCCGCTTGCCTACGCCATGATGGGCGGCATCCTGGTTGCCACAGTGCTGACGATCTTCGTGCTGCCGGCCGGCTACGCACTCTTCTTCGGCCGCGAGCCGAAGAAGAAGGGAGAGCCGCCAGTCGAGGAACAGCAGAACAACGACGAAATGCATCATTTGCCACCGGCTATGGCAGCGGAATAAAAAGCGCGGGCAAAGCGTGAAAGGGGTCTCGGCCTGTGCCGAGGCCCTTTTTGTTTTCAGCGGTGTCGTTCGTAGGTCTGCGTCAGGATCGTGTACTCGCCCCCCGCGATCTTGAGAACTGTCAGGCTTCCACCCATGGCGGCGGCGGTGTCGATACCGATGCGACGATTGCCAAAGACGGGCTGCGAAACCGGCGTATGGCCATGGACCACCAGCATCGGCAGTTGCGGGCCTTCGGAGAGGAAGGGGTCGCGGATCCAGATCAGGTCCTCGTCGGTCTGCTGGTCGAGCGGTATGGCAGGCCGGATGCCGGCATGGACGAAGAGGAGGGGGCCGAAGGTGATGGCAATCGGCAGGGAGCGCAGCAGTTCAATATGCGCCGGCGGGATGGCCTTCAGCACGGTTTCGCAGAGTTCTTCGATGCTCCTGCCTTCTTCGAGCAGCAGATATTCCGCGTCGACGCCATAGGAGGCGAGCGTCTGCAGGGCGCCGAACTCGAGCCAATGGCTGTTGGCGCGCGGATCCTCCAGGAATTTCAGGAAGACATCATCGTGATTGCCGCAAAGGATGTAGCGGTCAAAGCCCGCAGGCGGCGGCTCGCATAGATGTTGCAGCACCTCGTTCGATCGCGGACCACGATCGACATAGTCGCCGAGGAACATCAGGAGTTTGCGGCCGGGACTCGTGCCGGCATCCGCGACGACGCACCTTTCCGCTTCCATCAAAGCGTCGTAGCAGCCATGGATGTCGCTCAGCGCATAGATGGCCGTGTAGCCTTCCGCTGTCAGATCGATGCGGGCTCGCGGCTCCGTGGGTTTCGCCGCTCTCCTGCCGAAAAGTTGATCGATGAGTCCGGTCATGGACATCCGCATACCGCCTGTACAACGGCATAATCTTTTGAAAATATTTCAAGAAACCCGCTTTTGGCGAGCCTATATCGGACGGTATTCCAAGCATCGACTTGTCGCAAGTCTTAGGGGCACCGGCATTGGTCTGAACCGATGAAATTACAGGGAATTTCAGCATCGTCTTCGGGAGATTGCTTGCTTGGCGCAGCCTCCCGAATGGTTAAGATGTTCAGCCGCGATAGACGGCTTCGAGGCCGGCGATATCGAATTTGATCAACGCCGGCGCGTTACGGAAATTTTCTCGAACTCATGCCGGCTGCTATACCAGGCGGCCGCCACCATCGATGTGCAATACCTCTCCCGTGACTCTTTGGCGAGACACCGGTGGTGCCTTGAGAGTTCTAGCGCCCGGCCGCGAGTCTTTCGGCGAACTCGATCGCCTCGATCAGGCTGCGCTCATTGGCGATGCCCTTGCCGGCGATGTCGAAGGCGGTGCCATGGTCGACGGAGGTGCGGACGATTGGGAGGCCGAGGGTGATGTTGACGCCGGAGAGGTCCATCCACTTGCCCGTTGCCGGATCGATTTCGAAGCCGAGCAGCTTGACGGGGATATGCCCTTGATCGTGATACATGGCGACGACGGCGTCATATTGGCCGGCGCGCAGCTTGACGAAGACGGTGTCGCCGGGGACAGGGCCGATGATATCGAGACCGTCTTCGACCGCCTTGGCGATCGTTGGTGCGGAAATGTCGATATCCTGCCGGCCGAAGAGGCCGCCTTCACCGGCATGCGGATTGAGCGCTGCGACCGCAATCTTCGGTCTGGCGATGCCGAGGCGCTGGAGCGCCTTGTCGGTCAAGTCGATGACGAGGCGCAGCCGCTCCGGCGTCAGGCGCTTCGGCACATCCTCCAGCGCGACATGGGTGGTGACGTGGCTGACGCGCATGTTGCCATGAGCGAGCATCATGACCGAGCCGCGGGCGCCTGTGAGTTCGGCGAGCAGTTCGGTATGGCCGGCATAGTGGAAGCCGGCCTTGTTCAGCGCTTCCTTGTTGAGCGGCGCAGTGACGATGCCGCCGACCTTTCCGGTCATGGCGAGCTGAACGCCCTTCTCGATCGCCTTGAAAGCCATGCGGCCGCCATCGGCGGAAAGCCGGCCAGGCTGGATCGGCTCTCCCTCCGCATCGGCCTGAATGAAGCAGAGGTTCGGCCAGTCGCCGTCCATCCGCGCCTCAGGGATTTCGATGTCGAGGCCGAGCTGCCGTTCGGCGAGCCGCAGGGCCGGGCCGCTGCCGATGATTGTAAGTTTAAGCTTACCTTCGGCAAGCCTGTCCTTCAAGCGGGCGGCGGCCTTGACGATGATTTCCGGGCCGATGCCGGCGGGATCGCCCATGGTGATCGCCAGGTGCCGCGTCATGGTTCTTCTCCTCCGGCAATCAGTGCGTTTTCACTTAGGAGATCGCGCCACAGGGTAGGGCCTCCAAATGCGCCGGACTTGGAGATCACCGTCGTGCCTTGCCAGGGGCCGCCGACCATGGTGGAGCGGGGCAGGCCGGGTGCAGCCTGGCCGGTGAGGCTGAGGGCTGCGACATCGAGTGCCGCGCAAAGATTTCGCAACGTTTCGCCGCCGGCGACAATCAATGTGGCCGGCGCCGGCAGAGCCTTGGCGATGCGGCCGAAGCTCGCCGCAATGCGCTTTGCCGCATCGTCGCGTTCGAGCCCTGCCGGCAGATCGAGGCTGACCATGGCAACGCCGCTTTGCTGGATTTGTCTGTCGACGGCTTCGGCGTCCGCGCCTTCCGAAAGCTTCAGCCAATTGGGGCCGCAGGCCTGGAGCTGCGCCAGCGTGATCGGCTGATCCGAGCCGAACAGGCCAAGCACCGGCCTTTGCAGCCTGCGCGAGACGGGAACCACGGGCCGCAACGGCCGCCCTTCGCCCGCATCTTTTGCGGGATGAGAGCCATGATGCGTCGCCAAATCGATATTGCGCGCCAGGGCTCGCGCCAGTCCGCCGGTGCCGCTCCAAAGGACCGGTCCCTGTAGCTCAGAGGAGACCCATGCGATGACGGCGTCGAGATCCTCATCCGAATGGGCATCGAAAACATGGATGCCATCCGGAATGGGTGTTCCGGCATCGACATGGTGGTGACTGAGGACCGTGTTGAAGGCCGGCAGGCCCTCCGCTCTCAGTTGAGCGACGAGATCGCCGCTGATATCGCGCCACGCGTCCTTACCGGCAAACAGCACCTGCCGGCCGCCCCGCGTGTGCCGGCCGTGATGCGGAAAGGCCGGCGCCAGGATGCAATGCCGCCAGTGGCCGAGCCGAAAGCAAGCCGCAAGCTCCGCCGCCCAAGGCCCGCGAAACAGGCTATCCACCTTCTTGAAGGCAAGATCGGCCCCCTCCAACACCGGCGCGATGCTGCCGACGATGTCAGCCGCTTCGGCTGCCGATTTTTCGCGGGTGCCGCTATCGATGGCAAGGCAATCCGGCAGGCTTGCCGGAAGCGCATCTTCCCGCTGCACCTCGATCGGCCCATAGACGCCGACGAATTCAACCGCCGTGTCGAGCGCGCCGGTCAGATCATCAGCGATGAGGCGGAGGGTGGGCATGAACTTAAGAAGCCTTCAGAGGGCCTTGCGGGTATCGGATATGGACATGGAAGCCAGGCCTTACGGCTGTTCGGACAGCACGCAGTCTTCAGCCTTCCACCAGGGCTTGTCAACGGGTTGCTTTGTCACCGTATCATTGATCCGGGCCGCGACATCGGCCGCGTTTACTTGGTTGCGCATGTGCGGCTATGCTTGTGCATCGACGATGGGGCCTGAGTTGTTCCCATCGCCTCAAGGAGAACAGAGTGAGCTACGATTTCCATGTGGGCCAGAAGGTCGTCTGCATCAATGACACGTTCAAGCATGTCAGCATCGACCAATTGATCCGCAAGGGAACGATCTACACGATCCGCTGGGTCGGCGAATACACGCATTATGTCGACGGCACCTTCATCGGCGTGAAGCTTGAAGAGATCCACCGCGGCAACGACGACGGCCCCGAAGGCTACGGCGCCGCCGACATGCCCTACCGCGCCACCCGCTTCCGCCCGCTGGTGGAGGACAAGATTGCGTCGCTCAGAAAGCTGCTGGCGCCGACGCCGGATGCTCCGGTGGAGAAGGGGAAGAAGGTTAGGAAGACGGAGAAGGTTTGAGGGGGTAGGCGACGGCAGACAGCGCTATAGTCCCGATACCTGGCGACTCGCGTCTGAGTGTCGCTACCGCTTCGTTGTGACGAATAATCCGACAAAGCAGTGTCGAAGGCAGAATAGGCCTTCACGTCAGCAGTTCTAAGTAGCATCAAATTGACGTAGACCGCCCTTAGCACAAATTGCCGTTGAGGGAAAAAGGCATATTCACTTTCAATTAAACCGAGCATAAGTTTTGCGAGAGTTCTATTTGACGCGTGACCTATGGCCTATTACGAATATCGACCATCATCTACCTTGTTTCATTATTGTTCGGCAGCTGGGTTTGAAGGCATTACTGCCAACGGATCAATCTGGTTATCCGACCTTCAGTTCGCAAACGATCCGAGAGAGCTACAACTCGTCCAGATTGTGGATCGAGTGATGATGGAGCTTATCCGAGAGGAAAAGTCGAGCGAGGTTCGCACAGCGTATGCGCGCATGAAAGTGCAGCTCAAGACTCTAAGAGAGCGGTTATGGATGTATTCATTCAGTTTATCATTAAAAGACGATCGACTGCCCATGTGGCAGGAATACACCGACCGGGGCAGAGGCTTTTGTATAGGGTTCAGGCCCACCGCATTTGATGACATGTCATTGCGAGTGCAACGTGTAAGATATGTAAAGCCGGAGCGGCTAAGCACTCTGCATGCCGCTATAGCCGAGATCGCAGCGCCGCTTGTTGGTCGCAAGGATGATTTCATAGAATTGATAGGACCAGTGACCGCTTTGTTAAGCTTGGTAACGGCAACGAAGGACGATACTTGGGGACATGAGGATGAAGTCCGACTAATCTTCTCAAGCATGTCTCGCCCATCGTTGGATGGCAAAGTGAATATCCCCGTAGCTATGCTACGCGACGGCACCGAGATTTCCGCAAAAGATCCTTTGTTTCGTATTCGAAATGATATTCAAGTGCCATACTTTAATATGAAGTTTGGACGGTACCGATCTGAGCAATGGCATCCCAGCGGTGCGATTGCGAGTGTGCTTATCGGACCAACAACCCTCGATCAGTTGACGATGTTTCTGACGAATTGTGCTCAAAGGGATATCGGGATGTGACCGTCACGCGGTCTCGCTGCTCGTTTAGACCGTGACCCCAAGCATTCCGGTCAAGCTCTGACTCGCCCTCGGCGGGCTACCAAAAGTGCTAAAAAGCCGAACTAGATTGATAAGGCGAATGCGTGGGCCAAAATTAGGAATGATAGCCCACGGCAAGGGATACGCTAATGCAACGTTTACGCGGCCGAGCGAAATATTTGCTGCCACGGATGTGTTCTGGACCTTTGGTGAACTGATCAGGAAAACTGGTGCTGCTAGAGAGATTTGAACTCTCGGCCTCTCCCTTACCAAGGGAGTGCTCTACCCCTGAGCTATAGCAGCAAACCGTGGCGCGTTGGGTGCGCCGTATTGGGCGAGGCGGCTATTGCCATAGCTGAGAGGTAAGTGCAAGCCGCAAATTTCAAGTTCGGTGAAAGATCGCTGGAAAAATTAGGTCGGTCTTTTGAAGGCTGGGGATTTCGGCTATGGGAAGGGGATGTGTGCGGATAAGACGAAAACTGGTGATGAGCAGCGCTTGCAAGGCGGTTTGACGGCCGGCGAGGCGGGGGAAGGTGCGGGCGCGAAGGTGAATATCGAGGCGGAGCGGCGCCGCGAGCGGGCGGCTCAGAAGCTGCGGGAAAATCTTGCCCGCCGCAAACAGCAGGTTCGGGCGCGCCGCGCAGGCCAGGCGGACGAGACGGATGGGCTTCCCGCTGCAAATTCCACCGATGCGAAAGATACCGCCGCAAAAATGGACGAATCGTCATGATTTGATGTTGGCCATCATCAAACAGCATCAAACGAATTGAAGCCTTAAACTATTTCGTCTAAACAGCGCTTTCTCCCCATACGCGTAGAATTTCGCGCACGGAACTTCAGGAAAGGCGGGCCTCGCCCGTAGTCATATATGGATCGTATCAGGATTGTCGGCGGCAACGAGCTCAACGGTATCATTCCGATCTCCGGCGCCAAGAATGCAGCTCTGCCTCTGATGATCGCCTCGCTGCTCACCAGCGATACGCTGACGCTCGAAAACGTGCCGCATCTCGCCGATGTCGAGCTTCTGATGCGCATCCTCGGCAATCATGGCGTCGATGTCGCCGTCAACGGCCGGCGCGAGCGCCAGGAAGACGGCTATTCCCGCACCATCCATTTCACCTGCCGCACCATTGCCGACACCACCGCGCCCTATGAGCTGGTCGCCAAGATGCGCGCCAGCTTCTGGGTCATCGGGCCGCTGCTTGCCCGCGAAGGCCAGGCGCGCGTGTCGCTGCCGGGCGGCTGCGCGATCGGCACGCGTCCGGTCGATCTTTTCATCGATGGCCTGACGGCGCTCGGCGCCACCATGGAAATCGATGGCGGCTATATCAACGCGACCGCGCCGAAGGGCGGCTTGATCGGTGCGCGCTATGTCTTCCCGAAGGTTTCGGTCGGCGCGACGCATGTGATGATGATGGCGGCAACGCTCGCCCGCGGCACGACGGTCATCGGCAATGCGGCCCGCGAGCCGGAAGTCGTCGATCTTGCCAATTGCCTCATTGCCATGGGCGCCAAGATTTCCGGCGCCGGCACCAGCACGATCACAATCGAAGGCGTCACCTCGCTTTCCGGCGCGCGCCATCGCGTCCTGCCGGATCGTATCGAGACCGGCACCTATGCCATGGCCGTCGCCATGGCCGGCGGCGATGTCCGTCTGGAAAACACCGACATGGCGCTGCTCGACACGGCGCTGGAAAGCCTGCGCCGCGCCGGCGCCGATATTTCGGCGACCGACACCGGCATCCGCGTCCGGCGCAACGGCGTCGGCATCAAGCCGGTCGATATCGTCACCGATCCCTTCCCGGGTTTCCCGACCGATCTGCAGGCGCAGTTCATGGCGCTGATGACCCGCTCGACGGGCACCTCGCACATTACCGAGACGATCTTCGAAAACCGCTTCATGCATGTGCAGGAGCTCGCCCGCCTCGGCGCGAAGATCTCGCTCTCCGGCCAGACCGCCAAGATCGAAGGCGTCGAGCGGCTGAAGGGTGCGCCGGTCATGGCGACCGATCTGCGCGCCTCCGTCTCGCTGGTCATCGCCGGCCTTGCCGCCGAAGGCGAAACGCTGGTCTCGCGCATCTATCATCTCGATCGCGGCTTCGAGCGTCTCGAAGACAAGCTGACGCGCTGCGGCGCCGTCGTCGAGCGCATCAGCGACTAATTCCGGTCGTTCATGAGAAGACACGGGAGAAGCCCGCTTTCTCCGGTTGCGTCTTGCCCGCCCGCATCCTATTTCCATCACGGGGGAAATGCCGGTATCGGCATTTCCGTGGCGATCGGGGATATCAGCGAATGACCAATCTCAAGCTAATGGCACTCGACAACGAAGACCTAGGCGTGATCTCCGCGCATATGCAGGACAGTGTCTTCAAGATTGGCGACACGTCCTATGCGCCGCGGCTCGGGCAGTTTTCCATTGCCGCCAACCGTTTCGTCTGGGAATTGTCGGATCAAAAGGACAAACCGTTCGAGCGGCATCGCTCGGCGCTGGTGTTCAAGCGTGTGCTGGCGGTGCGCTCCAATGGCGTCGATCGGCGCCAGCGCGATGAGGTTCTGTCGCTGCTCGCCATCCGCTTCGATCCGAAGGGCGAAGGGCCGGACGGCACGATCGAGCTGACGCTCGCCGGCAAGGCGACGATCGCGCTCGATGTCGAATGTATCGAAGTTCAGCTTGCAGATATTGGCGGCGCGTGGGAAACGGCTAGCAAGCCCAGTCATCCGGACGAGGCCTAGCAGCCGGACGACGAATGAGTTTCGGTCGCTTGCGACCGCCCGAGTAAAAGGATTATCAGCGTTGGCTATCTGGCTGGATCAGGCGTCGAAAGGTTTCGAGCAGCAGTTTGCCGCTTTTCTGACGACCAAGCGGGAAGTGTCCGAGGATGTGAACGCCGTCGTCCGTGCGATCATCGATGATGTGCGGGCGCGCGGCGACGCGGCTCTCGCCGATTATTCCAGGAAATTCGAGGGCATCGATTTCGCCACGACGCCGATGCGCGTCAGCGAAGCGGAGATCGATGCGGCTGTTGCCGCCGTCCCTGCCGAAGTGCTGGGTGCGCTCAAGGTCGCCGCCACCCGCATCGAATTGCATCATCGCCGGCAATTGCCGAAGGACGATATCTATGAGGACGATCTCGGGGTCGGTCTCGGCTCGCGCTGGACGGCGATCGAAGCCGTCGGTCTCTATGTGCCCGGCGGCACGGCGAGCTATCCGAGCTCGGTGCTGATGAATGCCGTGCCGGCGAAGGTCGCCGGTGTCGATCGTGTCGTCATTGCCGTTCCGACCATGAAGGGTGCAGTCAATCCGGCAGTTCTGGCCGCGGCCCGCATGGCCGGCGTCGAGGAGATCTACCGTGTCGGCGGGGCGCAGGCGATCGCCGCGCTTGCCTACGGCACCGAGACGATTGCGCCGGTTGCCAAGATCACCGGTCCCGGCAACGCCTATGTCGCCGCCGCCAAGCGGCAGGTTTTCGGCACTGTCGGCATCGACATGATCGCGGGTCCTTCGGAAGTGCTCGTCATCGCCGACAAGCACAATGATCCGGACTGGCTCGCCGCCGATCTCCTGGCGCAAGCGGAGCATGACGAGGGCGCCCAGTCGATCCTGATTACGGACGATGCCGCATTCGGTAAGGCCGTGGAAGGCGCCGTCGAGCGTCAGCTCAAGCAACTCAGCCGATCACAGACGGCGACGGCAAGCTGGCGGGATTTCGGGGCCATCATCCTGGTTCCCGACCTGAAGCAGGCCATTCCGCTCGCCAATCGCATCGCCGCCGAACATGTCGAGCTCGCCGTCGACGATCCGGACGCGCTGCTTGCCGGCATTCGCAATGCCGGCGCGATCTTCGTCGGCCGTCATACGCCGGAAGTGATCGGCGATTATGTTGGCGGCTCCAACCATGTGCTGCCGACGGCCCGCTCCGCGCGCTTCTCGTCCGGGCTCTCGGTGCTGGATTTCGTCAAGCGCACCTCGATCCTGAGGCTCGGTCCCGAGCAGTTGCGCACGCTTGGACCGGCGGCAATCGCGCTCGCCAATTCCGAAGGGCTCGATGCCCATGCGCGGTCCGTTGCGATCCGCCTCAATCTCGAAGGGTAGGGCATGACTGACAGCGTCTTCCGGCTGAGCGACGTGGTCCTGGACGACACGATCGGCCGTTCGACGCCTGACGTCGAACACGAGCGCGCCGTCGCCATTTTCGATCTGATCGAGGAAAACAGCTTCGAGCCCGTCGGCCATGGCGGCGGCCCTTACAGGCTGAACCTGTCTCTGGTCGACCAGAAGCTGGTCTTCGATATTCGCATGGAAACGGGGGGCGTCGTCGCCACCCATATCCTGTCGCTGACGCCGTTCCGCCGGATCGTGAAGGACTATTTCATGATCTGCGAAAGCTATTATGAGGCCATCCGCTCGGCCACCCCCAGCCGCATCGAGGCGATCGACATGGGCCGCCGCGGCATTCACAATGAAGGCTCGCGGACGCTGATGGACCGGCTGAAGGGCAAGATCATCGTGGATTTCGACACGGCCCGGCGGCTTTTCACACTCGTCTGCGTGCTCTACTGGCGCGGGTAACGGCGATGGAACAGCCGAAGGCTATCGAACATAACGGAAAGCCGCCGGGCGCCATTCTCTTCATGTGCGGGCTCAACACCATCCGCTCCCCCATGGCCGAGGCGATCGCGCGCGGAATGCTGCCGCAGGGCACCTATGTCGCCTCGGCGGGTGTCCGCGCCGGTGAGCGCAATCCGTTTGTGGATGTCGTCCTCGACGAAATCGGCCTCTCGCTCGGGCGGCGGCAGCCGCAGACGCTGGAAGAGCTGGAGGATGATTTTTTTGATATCATCATCACGCTTTCTCCCGAAGCGCATCATGCGGCGCTGGAACTGACGCGCTCCAATGCCATCGACGTCATCTATTGGCCGACCATCGATCCCTCGGTCGCGGGCGGCACGCGCGAGCAGATTCTCAATGCCTATCGCGAGGTGAGAGACCATCTTCTCGGCCTGATCGAAAGCCGGCTGGTCGAGCACCGCGGCTCTCTTTAGAGTACCGCGTTAAACAAATGCAGAAAGCCTTATCAACGAGGTTCACAAAACCGCGGCGATTGTGTAGTTTCCGCGCAAATTTCCGGCGGCCTTACTTTTTGTCATGGGCGCCGGCATCAACCCTACAGGAAAAGAAGCTTTAATGCCGAAAGAAGAAGTCCTTGAATTTCCCGGTGTCGTCACCGAATTGCTGCCGAATGCGACCTTCCGCGTGAAGCTGGAAAACGAGCATGAGATCATTGCTCACACCGCCGGCCGCATGCGCAAGAACCGCATCCGCGTTCTCGCCGGCGATAAGGTGCTCGTGGAAATGACACCCTACGACCTGACCAAGGGCCGCATCACCTATCGTTTCAAGTAGTCCGCAGCTCGCATCCGAGCCGGCCCTCCGTTTGTCGCCTGTCACGGTCGAGGTTTTATGGCGCTGAAACACAAGCTGATACTGGCCTCCGGATCGCCGCGCCGCGTCGACCTCCTGCATCAGGCGGGAATTGAACCGGCGCGTCTGATGCCCATGGATATCGACGAGGCTCCGAAGAAGTCGGAGCACCCGCGCTCGCTGGCGCGCCGGTTGTCGGCGGAAAAAAGCGAGGCGGCCTTTGCTGCGGTGAAGGGTGACGTCGCCTGGCAGGGAAGCTATATCCTTGCCGCCGATACGGTCGTCGCCGTCGGCCGGCGGATTCTGCCGAAAGCGGAATTCGTCGACGAGGCGTCTTCGGCGCTGCATCTGCTCTCTGGCCGCAGCCATGTCGTCTATACTGGCATCTCCTTGATCACACCGGACCGCAAACTGCGTCAGAAGGTGGTCGAGACCAAAGTCCGCTTCAAGCGCCTGTCGAGCAAGGATATCGACATGTATCTCGCCTCCGGCCAGTGGCGCGGCAAGGCCGGTGCCTACGGGATACAGGGGCTTGCGGGCTCCTTCGTGCAGAAGCTGATCGGCTCCTATACGAATGTCGTTGGATTGCCACTTTATGAAACCATGCTGCTTCTCGCTGGCGAAGGATTCGACGTCTACGCAGAATGGCAGGAAGGGTGATCGTCATGGCGGACGATGGCAAAATCAGAGTGGGCGCAAAGATCGAGCCGCTGCGCAAGACACGAGCTTGCGCGGAATGCGGCCGGTCCTCGGTGCGCGAGCATTATCCCTTCTGCTCGGATCGCTGCCGCTCACTCGATCTGTCGCGCTGGCTGAACGGCTCCTATGCCATTCCCGTCGCCGACGACGAGACCAAGGCGTCCAACGAGGAATAGGCGCTCGCCATTTCGTCGAAGCCATTCATTTCATTCGCGAATTGTCAAAAATCCATTTCCTGTCAAAAAAGAGTCATTTGCGGCTGGACATGGGCGAACAAGATGCTATAACCCCGCTCGCTTCCGGGGCGAACCAACCGCCCGGGGTCTTCCAAGACCTTTCGATCAGCGTGAAGCAGAGATGCCCAGGTAGCTCAGTTGGTAGAGCAGCGGATTGAAAATCCGCGTGTCACTGGTTCGATTCCGGTCCTGGGCACCAGAATAAGCACTTGATTTCATTGTTATATCAGCGAAATTTCCAAAATAGCCCATAAAGTGTCTAGACACTTTGTTTTTCTTTTCTAGACACCTTCGTTCGCCGCCTGTTCACTTCGGCACTGAACGCGTCAACCGTTTCCGTCATGTTTTTGCTCATGTCGGCACGGCGTGAATAGTGTTTCGCCATGGCCTCAGTCTTCTGACCAAGCATGTTTGCGATAGTAGCAGGATCTTTGCCCATCTCACGAAGGATGGTTGCAACGGTATGGCGCAGACCCTTAAGGGTTAATCCTGGCTGGATGGTGCCGGCCTTCTCCATCTTTACCTTGAGGCGATGCCAGTTCGTGCTGAAGCCGTTATAGGTCCACGGCTTGCCGTAGCTGTTTGCGCACAGCGTCATAGCAATGTGTTTAGGTGATGCGGCAAGAACGGCCTTCACAGGCTCGGGCATTGGCATCCAGACGGGAACGCCAGTCTTGCCGCGCTTGGTATCGATCATGCCATCAGAAACGGCCGTACGGGGCAGCCTGAGCGCGTCTTGGGGATCTAAGCCGCAATACATCATCAGGGCGATGGGCAGGCGCATATGGTCCGGCAGGGACGCCTCTACGGCCTCGCGCTCCTCATCCGTCCAAGGGCGGTTAGCTTCATCGTCGCCCTTTCCTTTGCGTACTCGCTTTACCTTCGTCACCGGATTGACCGTTGCCATTTCCATCTCAATGGCGTGCTCGAAGAGAATGCTGAGGACGGTCAGGGTGTAATTCGCAAACTTCCGCTTCTTCTCAGCAAACACCTTGTCGCGAAGCCTCGAAAGCCAAGCGTGCCCGATGTCGGCAAGAGGAGCTCCCGCTAACTTCTGCAGATGATCCATGACCTTCTGATAGTCGGATCGTGTCCGACCGGCCAGCGACAGAAACCCTGCAGAGCGCCGGTAGGAGACGATGAGCGCGCCAAGCGTGCCTGGCTTTTCCTTTTTCTCCTCTGAAGCGGAGTTGAGCGCAGCCAGTTCAACGAAGAATTCTGGCGTGCCGAACTCTGCCTCAATGCGCTTCTTTGTTTTTCGGTGGTATGCGTACCACTTGCCGCTTTTCGGCTCGAAATATCGCTTAACGCCTTTAACTCGGACAATTGTCATAGTGCATCCAATAGTTCGTCCGCGAGCGATCGGCTCGCCGTTCCAGCCTTGAAGCTGTCTATCCATTTGTCAATGTCGCGCACGTCGTAACGCTGCATGCGCACTCCGACGCCTAGCGAGATCGGCCGAACCGGGCACGTCCCGCCGAACGTGGCAGCGCTCAGGCCGCAATATTGCGCGGCCTGGCTCTTGGTTAAGAGGCGGGGCGGGAAGTTATCATTTGCCGCTACGCGCATTTTGCCTCCGCCTCCTCGCCGCTGTGCTGCTGTATAGAAAAGCGCGCCAAGGTGACCGGACGCCACGCCATCGTTTCAAGGCGCTTGACCAAAGCCTTTTCCATACGGCTTTGGTGGTCATCGTTGCGAGATGACCACCAATTTTGAATACCTGACGTTGGCATCATTGAGTGCGGGGTTCTTGCCGTCATCACGCCGCCCTCCCATAACGATATCCCAACAATTCCAAACGATCGGCAATCATAAACAGATTGTCGGCCTGCCGCTCGCGGCGATAGCCGCAATTGGTATTCGCGGCGGCAACCTGCCTCAGGCTGGCGGGTTGGAGGCCATCGGCAATCGCGCGCTCGATCGTGAGCAGGGGGACGTTGCTGTTGGCGGCTGGCGGGCGCGTCGTGGCGGGCTGATGTCTTCTTGGTGTGGCCATGGTGGTCTCCTTCTTGTGGTGGTTAAAAGAAACGCGGCCCGCAACGGTAGTTGCAGCCAGCCATCAACGGGCCGCGTTCTATTGGGCTAGCGGCTAGTGCACTAGATAACTAGCCCAAACGGTGATTGCGCAGACGAACGCGCCAGCCGATAGGGCGGCGCAGATGTCTTGGATTAGGTCTCGGAATGTCATTCCGCACCGCCATGCTTCGCAAGGAGGTCTGCGGCGAGGAGCGTAATTTTTGCCTGCCTCTTGTGCTCAATTTCCAAATCGTGCTGACGCTCTGCGAGCCGCAGTGCTCGCTCTTGGATGTGCGGCACAAGCAAACCATAAAGACCTTCCGACACTTCCATGTCGCGCAGGCGCTCGCCCCGGCCTCCCCACACGCTGTCAAACATGCCGTAGACATGGAACGTTGCGCGCGTCGTCGAGTGAATGGTTACATCCACCTCAAACCAAAGACCGCGATTGTGCTGAAGGAACACCTTACGAAGGTTCGCGGGCATTCCGATTTTGAAGGGAAAGAATTCCTCCACCATCACTCACCCCCTTCCAGCGATGCCAGCAAGCGCCCCGGCTTGGCACGCCGCGCCAACGCAAAACGACCGCGGCAATCTACATTGCGCGGGCGGGGATGTTTCTTGGCTTTGTAATCAGCGCGGCGCATCGGCTCGTCGCTGCCGGCGGCGCAGGATGTAGGTCTGTAATCGTCTTCTACTAATTCTCTGAGCATTGTCGTCTCCTCGGTGGTGACCGCCATGGTTAGATGCGGCAGTTAGGAGACAATAGGACGGAAAGTAGCGACGAGTCAAGAGGAAAGTTGCAAAGAAAGTAGCGGCAAAATTTAGCTCTCGCCGCTACCTACGATTCGATGAACCCTAGCGACCATCTTTAGCGGGATCGAAACGGGTTGTGCTGGATTGAATTGGAATAGCTCCAAACTATCATCGTGCCAGGCGATAAATTGCTTTATATATGCGCCCTCAGGATTGTTCTCGTCCTCGCCGATCTGGACGACGCAAAAATCCTTTTCCTTCAGCGGCTTGTATGGATGAACATAAACAAGCTCGCCCGGGTAATACCTCGGAATCATCGATGTGCCGTGGACATAGACGGCGTAGCTTCCCTCAATTGATCCCAAGTCCGGATGGGCCGGCACCCAATCAGTTGTTTCGTTTACCATTATCAATCGATCAGGATCACCTGCTGCCGCCCACCCGTGCACAGGCACCATCCCCGCCCGTTCGGCATTTTTTTGACGCACCATAATATTAACTCCACTAGCTGCTTTCGACGCTGTGGAAGAAGATAGGGCGCGCATCTTGATGCGTCCCTTAATTTTGCTCGGTTTCTTCTCGTCGATGGCGTCCAGATCCATCATTGCGTCAGCTTCATTCAAGGGAATGCCAAATCCGTTGGCGTATACCTCCCAATCATTCGGACGAGTCGTTTCGCCGCGTTCGACCTTGCCGAATGCCGCCCTCTCGACGCCAATGTAATCAGCGGCCGCCTCTTGCGACATTTGACGCGCCTGACGCTCAACTTTCAACCGCTCACCAAATCGGGACATCTTCATTCAACCCTTAATGAAATCAATGCGCTACTATATACCATAAAAAAATAGTTGCGTGTTGCTACTTTTTTGGTTGACTAAAAAGTAGCGAAAGGCGTATACAAAAGTTGCAAGAGTGAACCGACGCACTACAAAAGGCGTAGGCGATTTAGAACCAAAGATTTTTCATTCACGCAATATTAGAACTGCGATTTTTTCAGCGACATTTTATCGAGGCAACCATTTGAGGAGTTCAAGCATGCGGCGAAATAAAAGGAAAAACCCTCCCAGAAGAGTTTATGCGCCGAAAGGCGCAGGACCGCCTAGAAGAAGAACAGGCCGCCATGAGGGCGGCCTTTCCTTTTAGTAGGAGCACCTCGCTTCTAAAACGCCCGTCAGCAGCGTCGGAATGGCTGACACACCACGCAAGAGGAGACTACGAAATGACGACTGCAACAAAGAGAGAAGTTGGCATCGAGCTTCCGCCGCTGAACATCAATCTTATGGAGGTTACGCTTATCGGCGACTCCCCGTTGATTGTTCATTCATGGTCGAGCAAGGCGAAGAAAGAAATGCTCGACAAGCAGATGAAAGTCGCGAAGGGCGCCAAAGAGGCCAAAGACCCGCGCGCCGACTACGAGGCCAGCATGTACAGAATGGCCGATGGCGGATACGGATTCCCATCAGTTGGCTTCAAGGCTGCTGCGGTAACCGCCGGCACGTCGGTAGCCGGACTTACGAAGATCGCTGCCAGACAGGCGTTCGCAGTCCTCGGCGAGGACGCTGACATCAAGGGCGCGTTCGCAGGCTCAGTCTCGCGCGTCAACCTGGCCCGCATCGAGGGCTGCCTGCCGCAAATGCGCGAAGATATGGTGCGCGTCGGCATGGGTACAGCAGACCTACGGTATCGCGCCGAATTCCCCAACTGGCGAACGAAAATCCTCCTGAAATACAACGCCAACGTCTTGAGCGAGTCTCAAATCCTTAACCTCCTCAACGTTGCAGGCTTCGCGGTCGGTGTCGGCGAATGGCGGCCTGAAAAAGACGGCCAGTATGGTTGCTTCCATGTCGCCACACAGGCGGAACTTGAGGCGATCGAAGCCGAAGCTGCGAAGGTAGCGGCATGAAAATCGCCGGTTTCGAATTCGCAGATGGCGCCAGATTCCAATCTGGCGCCAACACCAACGCCAAGGCGGTCGGGGAGCATCTCGACCTTCTTCGCCAAAAACTACACGGCGAGCTAACTCCAAAGGATGTTCTTGACGACGCTCGTCACGACAATTCCCCGCTCCATTCATTCTTTGAGTGGGATGACAGCGAGGCAGCCGAGCAATACAGGCTGCAGCAGGCGCGCGGACTAATCCGCAGTGTTGTGGCTATTTATACACAGCCAGACAAGCCCGCTATCCGCACGAAGATGTTTGTGCATATCCCAGAACCAGGCGCTCAGCATTACCGAGAAGCAAGCCACGCCATGTCGCAAACTGCGACACGCAAGGCAGTTCTGCAAACAGCGTGGCGCGAATTGCAGGCGTGGCGCAAGCGCTATTCTGACCTGAAGGAATTCAGCGATCTCTTCCAAGTTATCGACGACGCCGCGAAAGATATAAAGCGCGCCGCTTAGTTGCGCTAGGCATGGCAGGTAAGGTGAGTCAAGGTGAGGCCCGGTCCGGCCAGTCGGGTTGGGGCAGGCATGGCGGGGTTAGGCGCGTCACGTTGCGGTGAGTCGCGGAATGGCAGGCGAGGCGAGGTTTGTTGGGGACAGGCAAGGTGAGCTGCGGCAGGCGAGGTTAGGTCGGTTATGGCCAGGATAGGCACGGCGGGGCAGGCATGGTGAGGTGGGGTTAGGCGCGGCAAGGCTAGTTCTGGTTGGGCACGTCAAGGCAGGCAAGGCGAGTCGGGTTAAGGCTAGGAAAGTTTTTGTCTACGTCCGGCAGGCACGGCTAATTCATCGCGGTGGGGCGAGTTAAGCCCCGGCAGGTATAAAACAGTTGCGAGTGACTAGTTGTGTCACCCGCAATCCACCACCACAAGAAGGAGACCGAAATGAGATTCAATAAAATAGAACGCGAGAAATACGGCATCAGTATCGAACTGATGTCGAGAATGTGCGGCCTGAGCACGGCCCGCATCAAGACCATTGAGGACGGTTATCTCGATCTTATCGGTCGCGGCGTCCCTGCCGATCGTCTCAAAGCCACAGCTGACAGTGACCGCATGTTAGCGGTAGTAGACGAAATCAAAGCGGAACAGGATGGCCAGGTTGAGGCGCTGATGGGACGCCTCGTTGCGAGCGGAATTGATGTTTCCCTGAAGACGATGCACCAGCCTGGGCGCACCACAGTATACCAAGCGGAATTGTCGTGCAGCGACCATGTGGGCAAAAGCTTATCGTCAATCGGACGCGCGCGAGCGCCGCTTTCGGCGCTGATGTCTTCTATTGACGTAATGCGAGGAGTTGTCGGCATGGTTGCCCCGCTCTTCCCCGCCGTTGAGCCGAACATGGATCCGAAGACGGCAAAAGAGCGACCGATCGCCTAAATAAAGCACCACCCCTCCGAGCCGACCCTAAGGTCAGCACCACCTGCTTAGCGGCTCGGAGAGATGGACCCTACTATCTCGGGGGAGGAGACTGGCCAGAAGCGAGCCTTGGAACCCCGGATTTCGATACTGACACCACATCAGCGCCAAATGTATACCAAACATTTAGCAAATTTGTCAAGCCCTATGTGTGGGCCGCCTACGCCAACACTACAACGCAACTCTCTCGGCAAGGACGATCACATGCACTGCACGAACATCACGAATCGTCATCGTCTTGCCGCCGCGCTCGATCTCGGCATTGCTATCGGCAACGGCAACCAGCCGGCCGATCCACGCCATGCCGTTCTTTGCGTGAACCAAAACTTCGTTGCCAGGCTGCGGCCAGACGGTCGTATCAAGCCAAGCTTTGGTGCCAGCCAGCAAGGCAGGCTCCATGATTTTCGTGTCGATCAGGATGGCGTACCGCCCATGCGGAATGTTCTTTCCGGCGAACGTCGGAGGCGGGAACCGGTATTTGCCCTCTTTGCGGTCTGCGATCATGCCGTGCACGCTGGTAGCAGTGAGCGACTTTGGGGTTGTTTTGGTGTTGTCGCGCGCTTCGTCGACCGCATCGCGTACGGTATCGACTTCCACGCCAAGAAAGCTCGCAATGGACTCGTACATATGCGGGCGCGGCAAGCTCCCCATTTTCCACCGGCTGAATGTCTGTTGCAGCCAGCCGTATTGCTCCGCGACTTCGCGGTCGGTCATAGCGGCTTGCTTGTCGACAAGCATTTTGGCGAAACGTGAACGGGAGGGCGCCATAATCTTTTAATCCAGCCTTTGACAAATTTGTAAATTGATACCACTGTAGCCGATAGTTGGCAAGCGCACCGGTTTTGCCACTACTGCGTCGTAAGGCGCTACACCACAAGAGGAGATTGAGATGGGTGATCACAAGGGCGACCCGGCCAAGCAGCCTGATATCTGTCGCAACCCGGTCTTTACGCGGTACTCCGAAGACTTTCCGCGTCCACCTGGCGGGTGGGGAGACGGTGTTTGGTCGAAGTGCCCGAACATCAAAGAACAGACAGACTACATCGACTTCGACGGAGAGCAATACGATTGCGACGTATGCGGCAAGTCATATTACCTCGACTATGAGGACATGAAGTAACCACCACCACACCACCACCACAAGAGGAGACACAATGACCCAGATTACCAGTGGAATGCTGGCAGATATGCACGCCCGCAGATTGAGCGGCGAGACTGTCGCGTCAATCGCGGCCGACTACAAGATCAAGCCGATGACGGCATATCAGCGCATGAGACGCACCTACGGTCTCGAGAACTATTCGGCGCACCCGCTCGTAGCGGCGAACGACAATCACCCCGACCGCATTACTCGCATGATTCCCCACAACGGCGGCTGCTCGACGACCTCCGGCCTGATGCCTGTTTCGCTGGCGCGGTCTGCTGAAGCGGGCGACGCAGGTGAAGAAGAGCGGGTGGCGGCATGACCACAACACCGGAAACCACTTGCGACTGCACCTTCTTCGACGAGGGCGATTGGGTTGAATCCCGCCTCAACACCGACGTGTTCGGGATCGTGGTCGGCGAAGCAGACTTCGGACGATTCTACAACGTGCAGCTTGCCGGCTCCATGGAGATCAAACAGTTCTTCGCCGTCACGCTCCGCCACATGGACGTACAGGAAGATGAGCCGCCGATGCCTGCCAAGGCCAAGGAAGACGGCGAAAACGTAGTGCGTGTTGATTTCACCAAGGGCGCGCGCTTGCGTCCGGATAGCAAAACGGAAGGAGCAGCGTGATGGGGAAGTTTAAAGTGGGGGATCGGGTAAGACGCGTTAAGGCGAGCGATTGGCCAGACCAGTTTGGTAAGGTCGGCAAGGAATACACGGTTCTTGAAGTTCCATCAGACTATTTGGTTGTCGTGATTGCTGGTCAATCTGGCGCCAGCGCCAGCGCATTCGAACTCGTCGCGCCGGAGGCATGGCAGCCGAAGGTTGGCGATCGGGTTGTCGCGACTGAAGGCTGCAACGTCGATATCGAAAACCACTGGAATACGTATTTTCGCAAAGACAACGGTGACATCATTGATGGCGCTCTAGTCGTCGCAAGCGTGTATGAGCATAAAATTGGCCTGAGCAACAAGGTCGGTCGCAGCTTCTTCTATATGAAACACGAAAGCCTGAAGTTAGCGCTGGCACCCGCACCCCTCACCATCACTGCCGGCAAGTTCTACAAGACGCGCGACGGTCGCAAGGTCGGGCCAATGGAAGCTGGCGCTTTTGGCGGAATCTACGATATCAGCCGAGCCGTTACCGGACAGCCTTGGTATAGCGACGGCGCCTTTATCAAGGGCGAAACCAGCAAGCTAGACCTCATCGCCGAATGGGTCGACGAGCCGGCCGTTGTTGCCAACGACAACGCGTCGAAGTTCAAGGTTGGTGACAAGATCCGTCACAAGGGCCTCGGTTACGAAGGTTACATCAAGGAGATTCGCGACGGCGATATCGCGATTACGCACTGGCCGAAGACTGGCTGGGGCGGATGCGACCCCTTCGAAGATCTAGAACTCATCTCACCGTCCACCACTCCCCAGCCCACCGCCATCGTCGCCCTCATCGAGAACGGCCAGCCAAAGCCGGCCTTTGAGCCGAAGGTTCACGCCAGCGAAGCCGACGCAACCAAGGAAGCGGAACGGCTGGCCGGCCTGTATCGCGGGCAGCGTTTCGGCGTCTTCGTTCTTTCCGACACTCGCGAAACGGACAAGCCGGACTATGGGCACGAATGGAAGAACCTTGCGGCGGTAGGCCAGAAGATCCACGCAATCAAGGAACTGCGCAGCCTTACCGGCATGAAGCTGAAGCCTGCCAAGGATGTTGTCGAGAACTTCCTCGACGAGATCGCCGCCTAACTCTAACCACACCAGCCACCACAGCAACACCAACGCCGTGCGCCCACCGAGCGCACGGCAAGAGGAGACTATTGACCATGAGAACGAAGACTGAAATCATCATTCTGCACGAAACCGTGCTGCAGTCATACCTCGTAGACAGCAGCACATTCCTACTATTTGCCGCCCTGATCGGCCTTGGAATTTACCTCGACAGCGCTGCCATGCAGTGGATCGGCGGCATACTCGGTATGCTTACGGTCTGCGATCGGTCAATGCGACACAGCCGCATGACGGTCGAACAGGCCCGCAAGCGCCTCGAC
The DNA here is from genome assembly GCF_000426285.1 of Rhizobium leucaenae USDA 9039. Taxonomy (GTDB): domain Bacteria; phylum Pseudomonadota; class Alphaproteobacteria; order Rhizobiales; family Rhizobiaceae; genus Rhizobium; species Rhizobium leucaenae. Next base: position 128,819 of record NZ_AUFB01000014.1, read on the forward strand.
GAGATCGCGGCCGCGGCATGACCAACCGCACCCTCCCACCCATAACAGGCGCGCCACTCGACTTCGTGCCCATCGACGCGCCAGTCCTGCCGCACAACAAGACCGTGTTTACGGCACCAATCGTCAAGCGCGCCGCCCTAGCAGCCATAGTAGCGGCGGCCGCCATCGCGCTGATCGCATTCCCAACAATCGGCCTAGTCGCGCTCGCCTTGGGCGTGGTGACCGCATGTGTATGGGCGGGCGGGAAGCTGGCGGACAAGTACGAGGTTGGACATGACAACCATTAGCGCGCCGCGCGCCAGCCACATGTGGCCGCCCAATCCGCACAGCTGGTGGCCGGCAATCGTTGCGCTGCTGGTTATAGCCGCGGCGTTCTATTTCTAGGAAGGAGAAGAAATGTCTGTTTTCGACAGATTGAAATCTAGCAAGCGCGTCAACCCGCCTGCTATCGCCATCTACGGCACGCCAGGCGTCGGCAAGACTTCGCTGGCCGCAGAATTCCCTAATCCGGTCTACCTCTTCGTTGAGGGCGAAGAGCCGCCGGATGGCGTCGAATTGCCATCTGACCAGATCACTTCTTTCGCCGGCTTACTCGACACATTCGCCGACCTGCTTGAGCAGGAACACGAATTCCAAACCGTTATCATCGACAGCCTAGATAAGGTTGAGCCGATGGTGTGGGCGGCAACGTGCGCCCGCAACGGATGGGATGTCATCGACAGCAACGACAAGGGCTCTCCGACATCCTTCGGAAAGGGCTACCTTGGCGCCGATGTCGAATGGGGCGAATATTTCGAAGCCGTCGGCGCCCTGACGCGCGCCGGGATGTACGTCGTCCAAATTCTCCACAGCGAAACGAAGAACTTCAACGACCCGCTCGTCGACTCCTACGATCGCTACCGGCCCAAGCTACAAAAGCGAGCATTGGATCTGGTCATCGAAAACTGCAAGGCGCTTCTTTTCATCAATCGCCGCACGTCCGTAAAGCAGGTTGAGGCTGCTTTCGGCGGCAAGAAGACCAGCAAGCCGGAAGGCATGTCAGGCTCTGAGCGCATCATTCACACCGACGAGCGCGCCGGATTCTTGGCGAAGAACCGCTTCAAAGGCGCGCCGGCTCAAATCCCCTACAAGGCGGGCCAGGGGTTTGCTGAGCTTTCCAAGTACCTGATGACGACGGCTACAGCCGCAAGCGAAGCCGCATGACCGCCTTCACCTGCAACCCCGTCCAAGGCCGCAAGCACAAGGTCGCCCTATCCGGCGGCAAGTTCACCCTCGTCGCCGAGGTTGAGCGCGGCTTATGGGCAACCGTCACCAATGACAACAAACCGCTGGAGTTCGCCGACAAGCGGCTGGCCTTGGCGAAGGCGAAAGAATTGTCGCGGGAGGCAGCCTAATGTTCCACCAAGAGCAATGGTTCGCTTGGTATCCCGTCATCGTCAAAACGCGCAGCGGCAGTCGTTGGGCGTGGCTTGAATACGTGCTGCGCGAATGTGCGCACACCGCATACGGTAGCGGCGCTTGGCGCCACTACGCACTCACCAACTAACCAACCACCACGAAGGAGACTAAAAATGGCCGCATTGGGCAAAAGCTTTGACGCTACGCAGCATGACACCACGCAGAGAGAATTCGCCGGCGAACTGCCGAACGGAATCTTTCGCCTTGAGATCGAGACATCGGAGGTGAAGCCGACCAGCAAGGGAACCGGCACATACCTCTCCACCATAGTCAAGGTCGTCGAGCCGGAGGAATACAAAGGCCGCACCATCTTCAACAATAACTACAACTTGGAAAATGCAAATCCGGTTGCGCAAGAGATCGGCCAGAAGCAGTTTGCGAGCCTTTGCCGCGCCATCGGTATCTCCGAGGTCGAAGATTCGGAAGAGCTACATTTCCGCGCATTCGTCGCCAAGGTTGGACGCGGCAAGCCGTCGGTCGGCAAGGATGGCAAGGAATATCCAGGCCGCGCCGAGATCAAGCGATACTTCTTCCCAGACGAGGAACTGCCGGAACTCGGCATCGACGCAATCCAGCCTGACGACGAGAAGCCTGCCGCAGCAAACGACAATCGGGCACCGGCAGCAAACGACAACCGCCAGGCTGCACGTCCGGCTGCCGCAGCGGCAGCGCCGACTGGTCGCCGCCCTTGGGGCTCCAAGTAAAATAACCCGGCGGGTCGTCACCAGCGGCCCGCCACTTCACCACAACTGAGGAGCAAACATGACCGACTACAGAGCAGAAGCCCGCAAGATTACTGAAAAGTGCTACCCGATCCCCGGCGCTTTCGCAGCCGGCGGAGCGGTGACAAGCGTATTCACCGGCAAGGACATCAACGACGTTGACGTCTATTTCAAGAGCCGCGAGGCTTTCGAATATGCGGTTGCGCAGGCTTACGAGAATAGCTGGTGGTGCGTATCCACCACCAAGCGCGCAGTCACTTTCGTCGATGGCGACAACATCATTCAGTTCATGCACTTCGATTTCTTCCCGACGGCACAGGCCATCTTTGACGCGTTCGACTTCACGGTCGTCATGGGCGCTTACGACTTCGACACCAGCGAATTCGCATTCCATGATGACTTCCTGAAACACAACTCGCAACGCTTCCTGCGCTTCCATCCTGGCACTCGCTATCCGCTGGCCTCGGCGACGCGCGTTCTGAAATATCAAGATCGCGGCTATACCATCGGCAAGGGCGACATCCTCAAGATTGCCTTGGCAAGCCGCAAGGTCAAAATCGACACGTGGGAAGAACTGAAAGACCAGATCGGCGGCGCCTATGGCGAAAAGGTTGTTCTGGCTGGCGATGGGCAGGAGTTCTCGCTTGATGCAGCAATCGCCGCGCTGACCGTCGACGAGGCCGGCAAGGAAATATGGATGGCCAACGACAACGAGGCGCAACCGAGCTACGCAATCGGCATGCAGAAGAAATTGGCGGAACTCAAGGGCGAGGCGTTCGACGCAAGCCGCTTTGACGAAGGCGAGGATGGCTTAGGCTACCCCGTAGATTATGAGCCGCCGGCTCGCGATCGGTCTTCGCCGTTCTCGTTGCTCGGCCTCGCCGCCTAACCCCTACCGCCGCATGGCCACCAACCATGCGGCAACCCCACCACCAGCGTATCCACTACCAGAGGAGACCACCACCATGAAACTCACCATCCCCAAATCAGACCTCGCGCGCGTGCTGACCAACGTCGGCCGCGTCATCGAGTCAAGAAACACCATCCCGATCCTTGGCAACGTGCTTCTGCATGCCGACAACGGCACGCTGCGCGTCACGGGCACGGATCTCGATATCGTCGCGACCGACACCGCGCCTGCGGACGTAAGCGAGCCAGGCGCCGTCTGCGTCGACGCCAAGCTTTTGAGCGATATCGCCAAGAAGGCCGGAAACGATATCTCTCTCAGCCTTGAAGGTGATCGGCTGATTGTGAAATCAGGTCGTTCCGTCTTTAAGCTGGCGACCCTGCCGGCTGCCGATTTCCCGACGCTCGGCGCCGACAAATACGACGCCACCTTCGACATCGATCTCGCCGCGCTGTTTGGCCCGGTTGCCTTCGCCATTTCCGACGAGCAGACCAGATACTATCTCGGCGGCGTGTTCTTCCACATCAAGGACGGCACCGCAACCGCGGTAGCAACCGACGGCCACCGTCTATCTCGGAATAAAGGCCCGTCCATTCCGGAATTTGAAGGCGTCATCGTTCCCAAGAAGACGGTCGGCCTTCTACCGAAGGGCGTCGTTTCCGTACAGGTAAGCACCGCCAAGATCAAAATTACCGCCGGCGATTTTGTTCTCACCAGCAAGCTCATCGACGGCACGTTCCCGGATTATGAGCGCGTCATCCCGACCAGCAATGACAAGATGGTGACGGTCGACCGCGACACCTTCATGAAGGCTGCCGACCGCGTCGCAACAGTTTCTTCAGAGAAGGCCCGCGCCGTTAAACTATCAATCTTGCAAGGGTCTATTGCCCTTTCCGTCGCATCCGGCGACGCATCGGCAAGCGACGAAGTCGAAGCCGGTTACGAAGGTGAGCCAATGGAAATTGGCTTTAACAGTCGGTACGTCACGGACATCATGAGCGTGTTGCCTACCGGTTCTGTCCAGCTGGCGCTGGCTGACGGTGGCTCGCCTGCCGTCATTACGGGCGGTGCGGAGGGGCTGACGCTTATCTTGATGCCGACGAGGGTGCTGTGATGGCAAAGTTCATGGTCAACTACACCTTTCACGGCCGTTCGAGCCGTACAATCGAGGCCGAATCGATGGAGGCCGCAGAGGCATCTGTCGAAGCCGAAGTGAACCGAGATGACTTCGATATTGATGCCGACAGTATCGATGATGTGAACTTCGATATCCAAGAGATGCACCCCATCACGCGTGAGGGCCGCGAACTCTGGACCACATATGTGCGGAAAGGTGACATTCGCGGCCACCAGTCCGCGCTAGCGTCGTCGCCATTGTTTGCGGTTGTGCAGCAAGGGAGCGGTGCCTAATGGCTCCCATCCCACCCACCATCTCAGCAACCCAGCGCGCCGTTCAAGACGCGCTGGAACAACAAGGCGACGACTGGGAATCCATCGGCGTGCCGGCTGGAGAGATCGGCGTCGAGTGTGATCGAGCCATCTGGCTTGCCTTCCGGCGCGCGTCTGCGCCGGAAAAGATCAACTGGCAAAAGCGCCGGATTTTTGAACGCGGCGAGATCGAGGAAGTGCGCTTGCTTGATCTGCTCCGCCTTATCGGCTGTGAGGTGTGGGGCCAGCAGGACCGCGTTCGCGCGGCTGGCGGACACCTTCGCGGGAAGATTGACGGCCGCGCGCTTGGCATCATTGAGGCGCCTACCAAGGAGCATATCGTCGAGTGCAAGAGTGCAAAGGACGACATCTTTAAGAAGGTCAAGAAGCACGGCGTCAAAGTCGGTAAGCCCGAGCACTACGCAACTTTTCAATTCTATATGTTCGGGACAGGAGTCGATCGCGTCTACTACATGATGTCGAACAAGAATGACGAGGATCTACATTTCGAGCGCGTGCCTTACGACGCCGATTTTGCCATCCGCCAGGTCGCCAAAATCGAACGCATTATCAACATGCCAGAGCCGCCATCGCGTCTGTGCAGCAAGCGTGACGATTTCCGCGGCACATTCTGCCGACAGGCTGCGGTTTGCTGGGGCGAGACAATGCCAAGGGCGCATTGTCGTAGTTGTCTGCATTCGACTCCGCTGATGGACGGTAACGCTGGCTGGGATTGTTCACGTCATAGCAAACCGTTGTCCCTGAACGAACAAGACGAGGGCTGCCCTGCCCATTTGTATATCCCGGCGATGCTTGTTGGATATGAGCAGATAGATTGTTCAGAGGCCGACGAGACAATCAGTTATCGCCGTCCTGACGGCACACTTTGGATTGATGGCACCACCAACTAACCACGCATCCGGCCTCACCAGCCACCCACCACAAGAGGAGACAACATGACCACCACAGCAAGGCCACCTGAATTCGACAAGCGCGTCCTAGCCTACATGCCGAGACTGCGCCACGTAGCTGCCCGCCTCGCGCCTAACGGCCAGCAAGAAGACCTCGTGCAGTCTACAATCGAGCGCGGGCTGCGCTACTGGCGTTCCTACAACCCTGAAAAGAACCTCGGCGGCTGGCTTGTCTACCAGATGCGAAACGTTGCGTTCCAAGAGCGGCGCCGACCGGTGGCAACCGACGCCGACATGGATAACATCGCCATCCAGCCGTCACAGGAAGGCGACATCGCTGTATCTGCGTTACTGCGGGCCGTGGCCGGCAGCCCGCACGCCGATGTCATGCGGCTGGTAGCGTCGGGCCACACGAGCGAGGAAATCGCCACCATGCACGGCGTGAGCCGGCAGCGCGTGCACCAGAAGATTACGGCATTTCGTCGTGAGCACGTGAGGGCTGCGGCGTGAGCGGGCCGGCGATGATTAGCTTTTCACCAGCAACAACTGGGTCAGGTGACAGGCCGTCCCCTCCTCGCACTGGTGCCAAACCACGTCCAGCCAACGATAACCTCCACCCCCGCGACATCATCACACCAGAGCAGCTAGCCGCCTTGCGCGCCGCCGGCTGGATGGTGGTGCGCAGCGACGCGATTAGGTTAGCGCAACTTCACGCCGCTGATGAGGTGCGGGAGAAGTATGAGCGGGAGTGTGGGTGATGCTCCAACTCCGAGATTATCAACGAGCCGCTATCGACGAACTCTATAAATATTGGGCGGAGGGTGGCGGCAATGGTCTTATTGTGCTTCCGACAGGGGCGGGAAAGGCATTAGTTATTTCTAAAATAATAGAAGAGTTGATTGCCGATTATCCTGATATTCGCATCCTGAATATTACTCATTCGAAAACTCTGGTAGCTCAGAACTTCAAAGAATTCATTGGCTTGTCGCCATTTGCTCCTGCAGGAATTTACTCTGCCGGTCTCGGTCGTCGTGATGCTAGAGCGCAAGTCCTGTTTTGCGGCATTCAATCTGTCGCCAACAAGACGGACCAACTAGGCGACATTGACCTTGTAATCGTGGATGAAGCCCACGCGATTTCAAGGAATGCCGACACGCTCTATGGCAAGTTCTTTGCGGGCGTGAAGGCGCGCAATCCAGATAGCCGTGTCTGCGGCCTGACGGCCACGGATTATCGCACCGATTCTGGTCGCCTTACCGAGGGCGAGGGCAAGCTATTCGACGACGTGGTTTATGAGATCGGCATCGGCGAGCTAATCGAGCAAGGCTATCTGTCGCAGATCTCGACCAAGAGCGTCAATTCCGTCATCGATCTGAAGGGCATGCATACGCGCGCCGGCGAATACGTGCCGGGGGATGTGTCTAATGCCGCCGACAAGATCATTGTCGATGGCGTTGCTGAAGATATCGCCAAAGGCGGCAATCGTCGCGCCGCCATGTTCTTCTGCGTCAGCCAGGAAAATGCTGAGAAAGTGTGTCGCGAAGTGCGGCGCCACGGCAAGACTTGCGAACTGCTGACTAGCCAGAATCCCGGCGAGCACGACAGGATTATTGCCGACTTTCGTTCCGGTAAGGTGTGGGGCTTGGTTTCAGTGAATATGCTGACAACCGGCGCGAATTACCCGTTCGTTGATATGATCTCCATCTATCGAAGCACGAAAAGCGCCGGCCTTATCGTTCAGATCATCGGGAGAGTTACCCGCCTTTGCGAGGGCAAGGCGGACGGCCTGGTGCTTGATCACGGGAACAATTTAAGTCGATTCGGGCCGATCGATCTTATTCGGCCTAAGCCGCCTGGATCTGGTGACGGCACCCCGCCACAGAAGATTTGCCCGACCGACAAGAAGGACGCAAACGGCAATTTCGGTTGCGATGAAATCCTTTTGATCTCGGTGATGAAGTGCACATGCTGCGGCTATGAATTCCCACCGAATGAGGAGGAGAAGCTTACCGCGCGGGCGGCAGATGCTCCTGTGCTGTCGACCGAAAAGCCCTGGTATCCGGTTTCGCAGAGGACGTTTCGGCATCATCCCGGCAAGATTGGTGCGGACGGAAAACAAAAGCCTGATTCAATCAAGTGTACATATCTTGTGGGCTTGAAGAGCATAAACGAATGGCATTGTTGCGAACATGATGGCTTCCCGAAATCCAAGGCCCAAAGGTGGTGGTTACTGCACGGTGGCCAGCGGCCCATGCCGAAAACGGTATTAGAGTGGCTTAGCCGACAGCATGAGCTGTTGAGCACCGAAGAGGTGCAACTCGATTATTCGAGGAACCCGAAATTTCCTGATGTCATGGCCCACCGGGTTGGTGCCGCCAACGACAACACGCCCGAAGCGGCAAACGACAACAAGCACACCTTAGTGCAAGATTGGGAAATTGACGATTTTGTTCCTTTCTAGAGAAAATTCATTATACTGCGCTGGCGAAACTAATGAATTATCCTTATATAGGTGATGAATGGACAACGATGAATTTCGAGCCATCCGATCGCGCCTTGGTCTTACTCAGGCGCAGTTAGCCGACGTTCTGGGTTACTCGCATCCAATGCAGGTTTCAGAGATAGAACGCGAAACGAATCCTAAGCCGGTGCCTCGCGCAGTGGCATTATTGATGAGGGCATATGACGAAGGATATCGACCACGAGATTGGCCAAGGTAAAGTCTGCACGAAGTGTGGAGAGTGGAAGCTTCTGGATGAGTATTACGTTCGAAACAAGAAGGAACCAGAGAAAAGACACAACCAGTGCAAAGAATGCATCAAGGCAAAAGTTCGCGAATATGAAGTTCTGAATAAGGATAAACTTGAACCAAAGAAAAAGGTGTGGCGTTCTGCGAATAAGGAAAAGATAAATGCTGTGCAGAAAATTTGGAGGAGTAATAATCCAGACAAAGTTAGGGAGTATCAATATAAATGGAACAGAAAAAATCCAGACAAAATAAAAGCATCGGTAGCCAAGCATAATAAAAAAAGATCAGAAGATCCAAAGCACAGAGTAAACTCAAACATATCGCGTGCGATTAGACAGTGTATTGATAAGGGTAAAAAATCTGGATATAGAGCGTTTGAGTTGCTTGGATATACGGTAGACGATCTGATTGAGCACCTAGAAAGAAAATTTAAAGAAGGCATGAATTGGGATAACTACGGGAAGAATGGGTGGGAAATTGACCACGTTGTGCCCCTCGATGCCCACAATTTTTCTGATCCAAGCCACTACGATTTCAAGCGAGCTTGGGCGCTATCGAACCTTCAGCCGCTTTGGAGAGGCGAAAACAGGTCGAAGAAAAACAAACTTTCATCTCCATTCCAGCCAACCTTGGCGCTGCCAGTACCCGCCAATGACAATATCAAAAAGAAAGAGGCATCTTGACAAATTTGTAACTTTACAGCAACGTGACGATACCAATGCACCACTACATAGAGGAGACGATTATGGACGAGAGAAGACTTACCCCCGAGCATAAGGTGAAATACCTTGTGCTTGCCGAACACGCCGCGTTCAATGACGCAGACATTTTCGACTATTCCACCGTCAGCGGAGACGACATAGACGAAGCTTACGAACAACTGCTCGACAGCGGCGAACAGTGGGATGCTGAAAGCAATGTTCGCGGCGGCGAGGTTGAAACAAACCTTAGATGCCCGATTAGCCGCAATTACGAGGCAAAGGCCGTAGCGGCAAAATTGCCTGACGGTTCATGGGTCGGCTGGACCTATTGGTACGGCGGCGGGAAGCACGGCAACCCGGAAGAAATCGAGTGGATCGATGGCTCCTACGACGTCTCCTGCACCGAGGAAGAAAAGGTCGTTACAGTGAGAACGTTCGCTGTCGTCGAGGTGGCCGCATGAAGCCCGCCCGCGAAGCAGCAATTGGCGATAACGGCGGCCCGCCTCTCGACGCGCCGCCATCCGAATTCGACCTCATCAAAACTGAGATCGAAGACTTATTCATGGAGGCAACCAACTGGTGCGACGGTGAGCCAATCGGCGACCAAGCCACTCACGACGCCATCGAGCGCCTGTATGACGGTCTGCATGCCGCCGGTGCGAAAGCAGAAAAGCTACGCGTCAAAGAAAAAGAACCCTTCGACACCGCCATTGCCGAAATCCAGTCGCGCTTCGCTCCACTGATTGCCGACAACAAGTCCGTCAAGGGTAAGGTCACGCTCGGCAAGCAGGAACTGTCGAAGCTGTTGACCCCATGGCGCACGAAGATAGCCGCAGAAAAGGCCGCAGAGGCCGCCAGGATAGCCGAGGAAGCTGCCGAAGCTACCCGTGCCGCGACTGAGGCCATCCGCGCCAGCAGCGGCAATCTGGCGAGGCGCGAGTCTGCCGAAGAGTTGCTGGCCGATGCCAAGCGGTTGGAGAAGACGGCCAGCCAAAGCTGGAAGGCCGCGACGACGGGGACGGGCCTGCGCACGGTGTGGGTGGCTACGCTGGTGGACGCGGAGGCTGGGCTTGATTGGGCGTATGGGCGCGATCCGGCGCGGTTCACGGCGCTGGTGCAGCAGATGGCCGATGAGGCGTGCCGTGGTGGCGTGCGGGCTGTGCCTGGGTTTGTTGTGTTGGAAGAGAAAAGGGCTGCGTGATGGCAAAAATCGAAGCAGGCACAATCCTCGCCTTTGCCGGCGGCGAGTGGAGCGATAATTGGACGACTGGTCCATTCAACGTCCTTCGTGATTTTGACCAGCAGGAAGTCGTTGACGCCTTCCGTGCGCAGTTCAAGCCTAAGGACGAGTGGGACGAGCCAGATGAAACAGCCTTCATCGCATGGCTAACCGTCAACGGCTACATCGAAGACGCGCCGAAGTCGTACCGCTGGTATGTCGGAGCATATGGCGAGTTCACGCCGGTTATTGTTGATGAGAGGGCTGCGTGATGCAAGGAAAATGGGAACGACAGACAGGCAAACACCAGTCTGGCGAGAATTATCGCATCGGTAAGGTAGTCGTTGGAGCCGCGTTCTACAGCACCACGACACGCGACGACCCGCTCAAGTATGCCGTTCGGCTCGACCTACCGGGCATTAAGTCACCAGAAGATCGCTACGCCGACATCGAGCCGGCAAAAACGCGCCTTGAGCGTGCCGTTTCCACTTGGTTTAGGTGGCTAGAGGAGGAAAAGTGATGCCCTGTCAGAACGGCTGTGAGTACGCAGAGTCCGTAGGCATGCCGCAATACACTTGCGCCAATGTCTGCCAATATGACCGAGAACCAATCACCGACCGCCCGATTGTTGCCGAGCAACAAGGCGGCGGGGATACTGTATGGAAGACAATGGACAGCGCCCCGACAGAGCCGGGGATTGAAGTCATTGCGGCACGCTTCGGGATGTTTGGTGGCCTTACTGAAATATGCGAAAAGTCGCCGTTCATCTCCTTCTGGATGCAGACTCGCCGGAAGTTCTACGGCGAGCCGACGCACTGGCTTTGTAAGGTGCCATCCAGCTTTCCGCCCATCCGCACCTACCCCCACAGCGCCCTAGCGCGCAGTTGATACAGGATAGCGTATAATCAGCGCCGTCCCGTTCAGCATTCTATATCACCACGCCCGCGCGCCACCAACGCGCGGTCGGCAGGGAACACCATAAGAGGAGACAATATGAACCCGTTACCGGATGGGCGCTTCGGCGCCATCTTAGCCGACCCGCCATGGTCATTTACGACCTTCAGCAAGAAACACGTAGCCCCAGCCAGAGGCGCGCAACCCTACGCCACCATGAGCCTGAACGACATCAAGGCGCTGCCCGTCTCCGACGTTGCGGCGCGCGATTGCGTTCTGTTCATGTGGACCGTGTCGCACCTACAGCAACCCGCATTCGAAGTGGCTGCCGCATGGGGCTTCGCGCCCGTCTCCGTCGCCTTCGTCTGGGACAAGGGCCGCATGGGCATGGGTTACTGGACGCGCCAGGAGGTCGAGATCTGCCACTTATTCAAGCGTGGCTCTCCTAGAAGATTGGGCAAGGGCGTACGCCAACTTATCCGCGCGCCTCGTCGCGAACATTCAAGAAAGCCTGACGAGCAATACGGCCGGATCGAGTCTCTTTGTGGCGGGCCGTATCTCGAGCTATTCGCGCGGCAGGCGTGGGCGGGGTGGACGGCTTGGGGGAATCAAACTGATAGGTTTGTGGCTGCGAATGACAACTACCCTGCCGCTCCCGCGCAAGCAGGTGCAGCATGAGCCACCCCCAAACACAACTACTCAATCACCCCAACCCCAGCCTCCCGCGCCGCCTCAATCAACGCCGCCCGCACAACCTCACCGCCCACCCTATCGTGCATACCGTCCAAACAGGCCATCAACGCCTTTTCGAAAGCCACCCCCTCACTCACGGGCCAGCGATCCATAAGGCATTCGGACGCACCGAGCACGGTGTTGACGTGCCGGTATTTGCCGGTGCCGTGGAGTTGGAGGTGCAGGGGCTTGAACGTTCGTGCTGTGGTCATAGGGAAGAATGTAGGGCGGTGGCTCAAATGGCGAGGGTGGCGGCATGAGTAAAATACCGACAGGAAAGCCAATCATTCCCTTTCATCCCACGGTGGACGCCATCGGAGACCCAACCACCTGTTTCTGCTGCGGGATGAGGGCCGTTGCGCTCGGCGTTGCACCAAACCCGAAACCAGACCCGCAATATCTTTGCCGGAGGTGCATCGTGGCGATCGACGACTACAAGAAAATCCGCAGGCTCGACGACTATGAACTTGCCGCGCTGGAGGGCGGCGTTGATGCGGTAGGGGAATTCATCGCATCCAAAGGTAATCTGACCGACCTCTCACTCTACGACGAGCTCGACCAGCGCATGTTGGTCAAGGCGGCGTGGGAGGGGTGCGCGCGGGGATTGAGGGAGGCGCTGAAAAGCGCGCCATTTTGATGACGCGCGCAAAAGCAAAACCCAGAAAACGCGACCCGATATCCCAAGGCGTGCGTTTTGACGTGTTCCGACGCGACAACTTCACCTGCGTCTATTGCGGTCGAAGTTCACCGGAAGTCACGCTGCATTGCGACCATGTTGAGGCGCATTCGAAGGGTGGCAGTGATGACAAATCAAATCTCGTCACAGCATGCATCGACTGTAATTTAGGAAAGAGCACAAAGAGCGTGAACAAAATCCATGCAAATGCAGCGAGGTTGCCGGCGAATGTCGGAGGCCTCGTTGGCCTGTTTGGCCATAGGATCGACGATGGTGGTCACATCCACAATCAGTTCAGCGTCATCGGGATGGCAGACGGCGAAACCTGCATCATCCAACTGTATTCGTTTCTTGATGGTAGCGCGACAGTCGTTGAGATGGTGGATGTGAGCGAGATCCGCGGCAACGGCTATCGACTGTATGCAACCGAGCGCGCTTTCAAGATGGCGTATTGGGAGGAGAAAGAGAGGCGCGGTCTGCTGAGAAATAAGACGGCCGAAGAGGCTTACGAAATGAGTGAATGGGTAGAGGCACGTCTACGAGGAAAAGCAGCATGACCAAATCCCCCAAAGACCTGGCGCTCTCCTACATCGCCAACAACGTGCCGGTGTTTCCGTGCCGCGACGCTGACGAGGTGACGGACAGATACGACCCTGAAACCGGCGAGTTCGAGGTGCTGAAGGCCAAGACACCCCTCGTGAGCAATGGATTCAAAGGAGCCACGAAGCACGTACGCAACGTCAATATCCTTTGGGATCGCAACCCTACCGCAATGGTGGGCGCGCCGACTGGCGAACAAATGGGCGCATGGGTCTTGGATGTCGACGTCCACAAGGGCGAGGATGGCAACATCATCAATGGCTACGAGACCATAGCCGCGCTCGAGGCAAAATATGAGCCACTCCCACACACAGCCACAGCCAAGACTGCCGGCGGTGGCGAGCACCGGTATTTCAAATATATCCCCGGCGTGCGCAACCGTGGAAAGTTAGGTTTCGGCCTGGATATACGTGGAAGTGGCGGATACGTCATAATGCCCGGCAGCATCACGGCAGAAGGCAATGAGTATGTATGGGTAGACTATGACGGCGAAGGCATTCCGCCTGTTGCCGATGCGCCCGATTGGCTGCTTGAATTGGTACTGCCCCCGCCCGCAACCCACACCAACAGCAACTACGTCTACGAATCTGGCGCCAACGACGCATACGTCGATCGGGCAATTCAGCTTGAGCTTGAGGAAACGGCATCTGTGCCAATGGGTGCTGGCCGCAACAATCGGCTTTTCGCGGCGGCGGCGGCGCTTGGCGGATTTGTCGGGGCTGGAGCTCTAGCCGAATCGGAAGCGCGCGCAATGTTGCAGGACGTCGCTCGCGGATGGGGCAGGGACTGGGCCAAGTGCTGCAAGACGATCGATAACGGCCTTGAGGCAGGCATAAAGCAGCCGCGTGAAATACCGGAGCGTACCTTCAGGGATGACGGCACGCAGCCGATAGACACCACCCTAATGATGGCGACAACGAAAGCCAAGAAGGCAACCGCGCCGACAGTTGAGCACCCGGCACCACAGCACCCGGCCCACCCCGAAGAAGATGAACCGCCAGAATATAAACTCGAGGCCGTCGCAGATCTCGAAAGTTTGACTTACCCTGGCGGCTTGCTTGAAGACCTTATCGACTGGATCGTATCAAGTGCAGAGCAGCCGTCGCGCGCTCTCGCCATGGCTGCCGTACTGCCGTTGGTCGCCAGCCTATGTGGGCCGCGATATTCCACAGGATCTAGGGACACGCGCCCCAACATCTACACGGTCGCGCTGGCTGATTCTGGCTTCGGTAAGGAGCATGCGCGCAGTCAGATAAAGCGACTGCTGATGTCTGACCACGGCATTTTCGAAAACTACAGCGGGCCTGCTCGTATCATGTCGGCGTCGGCGCTGCGCGAAGTTCTTGAGGCAAACCAGTCGGTGAATTGCCAGATCGACGAATTCGGCGGCTTTGTGCGTGACATCACAGACCGCAAGGCAGGAAGCCACCAACGGGCTATATCGACCGACCTGCGAGACTACTATTCCGCGTCTTCGACGTTCTTCGAAGGCGCCGCATACCGCGGTAGCCCGCCTAAGCGCATCTATAATCCCAACCTCTGCGTTCACGGCACGTCAACGCCAGAGCAGTTCTGGTCGGCGCTGTCGTCGGCAAGCGCCGAGGACGGTCTATTGCCCCGCCTTATCCTGTTTCACGTCACCGGCAAAAAGCCGCCCGTCGTCGTGCCGGCGCAAGACGTCAGGCGTGTTCCACACACGCTGCTGATGCGAATGGCCGATGTCGCTGGTATCGACGTAGCCAAGAAGAGAGGCAACCTTAGAGGCTATAAGATCGAGACGACATCGGAGGAGATTAAGCCGACGGTCGTGCCGTGGAGCGAAGATGCAAAGGGCATTCTGCGCGCCGTCAAGGAGACGATCGAGGCCAAGGAATCTGCGGTGGCCGCCGAGTCGCAACCCTTTGTCAGGCGCATCATTGAGAATGCTATCAAGCTTGCCTTGATAGCGGCGGTCGGCACGGATCCGAAGCAGCCGGTCATAACTGAAGCCATTTTCGAATGGGCGGCCGCTGTAGCATGGACGTGCGCCGCGGCTATGCTTGCTGAAGTAGGCGAGCGCCTAGCCGATAACCAGCGCGAGGCGAACTATAAGAAGATTCAGGGGCTGATCAAAAAAGCCGGAGCGCTTGGCGTCACGGAAGGGCGCCTGCTGGATCGGTGCAAGGCAATCGAAGCCTGGCAGCGCGAGGATATCATCAAGGATCTGGTAAGCGGCGGGCGTGTCGTTGTGCCGGCGAACGACAATAAGAAGTCAGGGCCTAAGTCCAAGCGATACCTGTGGGTAGATTAGGCTGGCATGGGCGACGCGACAATCATCCATCCAAGCGTGAGAACTATCCATGGATAATTAAAAATTTCGGAGAATTATCCGGGATAATTCGAAAGCTTGGATGGATAATTAGGACGCCAAAAAATGTAATGAATACAAAGCCTTATATTCTATATATATACAATTATCCAATTATCCAACGCATTATATAGATACCTAAATATCTGTACTTATAGGGGGTCTATATAAGGGGCCTTTGAAAATTGGATAGTTCGCTTCACCACCCACCACACAGGAGACACCATGGCCCGCACCACACAGACCACCCGCCTTAACGGCAAGCGCGTCCGCATCGTAACGACGACCAGTGCGGCTGGAACGAGGGTAGCCGTGAAGGCGGCTCCGGTTCTCGAAATCGATCTGCAGATTGCCGCCGTCCGCGAGCTTAAGCGGATGGCCGAGTACGTCGCCAAGGCTGGAGACGTTCGCCACGGCACGTTCACGCTCGCCGCCGACCAGAATGGCTCCGGTTTCCGTGGCCGCAATGCTGCGGTGAGACTGAAGGCGGCAGGCATGGCAGCCGGCGAGCCAGACGTTCGCCTGTACTTCGCTGGTGGCGTCCTTCGCTGCATCGAGATGAAGGGCGCAGAAGGCAGCCTCACGGATAGCCAGGAGAAACGCTTTCCGTTGTTGCGCGCTTTGGGCTTTGAGATTGCTGTCGTCGAGTCTTCTACGCCTGAGGAAGCCGTGGAGCGTAGCGTCGCGCTGGTACGTGGTTGGCTCCATGCCACAGCCGTTCCTGCCAATGACAACCACGCTGCCACGACGTTGCCCGTCAGCGCGCGAGGATAGGGCGGGTGGCTCGTGATTGGGGTTTGGCAAATATTAGCCGCTGGTGGGCTTGTGTGGGGATTTGACAAATTTGTAGAAAGTCGCCAACAACGCTTGACAAATTTGTAGAATGCAGTAAAACCATAATTACCGAAACGCACCAAACTGAGGAGATGCAGTGATGATTAAGGCAACTTTCAAGACCGAAGAAGAAGCTAACAACGTCATGGTGCAGACAGGCCGCTGTTGGACCCTTAAGGGCGGCGAAGGCGAATTCTGGGCAAAGATGCACGTAGGCTACGGCTGGAAGGTTGTTGAAGAATCCGACATCGCTAAGCTCAGGTAATTTGCTTAAATCACCGGCACAAAATAGAAATCCTCTAAGACCCCACACCCCACCAAGGCCGCCACCGTGCGGCCTTTTCCCGTTCCGCCCTTGACAAATTTGTAACTTTACAGCAATATCTACGATACCAATCACCGCAGCCGAGGGGACGAAATGGCTAGACATGCCGACAACGACAATGAGATCCAGCAAAGATACGAGACAGGAGCCGGCAACGTCGAATGGGTTGTTCCGGCATTCGTTGATATGAGCAAGGCTGAAGTTGCCGCGCTCTCAAAGCCGCTTGTTGAGTTCTACGATATGGTCGTGGAGGCAACCGAAGTCGTGAACGTCTGCAAGACGCCAAAAGTCCAATGCGCCGTATATGTGATTTCCGACATCTACGGGCGAGAGGTGAAGATAGGCAAGGCAGCAAACCCGCCATATCGGCTAGCTCAGCTACAAACAGGGAACCCAAGAAAACTTTTCATCCACCGTGTTTTCTGGATGAGCCAAGCTGATGCGGACGAAGCCGAAAAGAATGCGCATACCGTAGCCGAGCGGCTGTACTCAAGGCTTGAAGGAGAATGGTTCCAGTGCTCGCCAAGCGATGCGCACACTGCCATTGAGGGCTCGCTTTTCTATAGCCACACCAGATACTGCGCCATGACGCCGCTGTCTGAGCTTTGGAGGGCAGCATAATGGCATTTAAGTGGGTCCAGTGCATGACGTGTTTCAACACCATGCACATTTCAAAATTCCCTCCAGAGATGAAGAAGAAGGCAGGACGGGTCGGTCACTGCATTTGCACAGAGTGCGTTGAAAAGGAAGGAAAGACCTTCAGTCGCCTACAAACACATGGCCACGAATTCGTGCAATTTATGGGGGACAGCATCAATGTCTAAGCCAGCCAAGACCGCAAACACCAAGCCCACCAGCAACAGCAGACGTACGATCGCCCTCTCTGGCGACGGCTCAAATCTTTCTTCCAGAATCTCCTATACGGCCCACGAGCGCGAAGGTGTGCACACCCAAAAAGTGCGACTTGCCAAGATGGCGAAGCGAGGCGCCGACTGGGACGGCACGGCAGCAAATGACAATATCGCTTGGCCGCTTGCAACAGCGCTTATCAAGGAAGGCAACGCTGATCTCCTGAAGTACGCGATGGTGTATCGGAAGATCTACGACGCTGCCAAGAGCGAGGCCATGCTTGGTGGAACTACTGTTGCGCTCGGCGAAGGTGTTTCGCTCGACCAGCGGCAATGGATCAAACCAAGTGGCGAAATCGCATACAAAGGCGTCCGTGTCGTTTCGAAGGAAACCAAGGAGACGCCGGCCAAGCGCAAGACGTCGACGGATAGCGAAAAGCCCGATAGCGGCTATTCGAACGTGCCGAAGATTTGGAACGGCGACCGGCCAGTAAATGACATGATCGACGCGCAACAGAAACTTCACAATCTGCAGCGACGACTAGGCCATCTGTGCGAGCCGTTTGAATTGGCATGCATCGACGGAAAGACGTTGGCGGAAGTTGGCAATGCATTCGGAGTCGCCAATCGAAGCGGCGCACAGGGAGCAGGTAGGGCGTTGGTTCACACGGCGCTTGTTACCCTGCGCGACTGCATCGGTGAAGTACGCCGACAAGACATCGCAGCCTAACGCATGCGCTGATTGGCGCACGGAGCGGTATTTATGAAGGGTTTGTTGAAAAGCAAACACACCGCTCTCGATGCGCCGATACCATTCAAGGCGATCGACCCGGCCTCGTGCCGGGTAACTATCCAAGAACACGAAGATGTTGCGGCCCAGTGATGGTATCCGCCTTTAGCCATGCCTCCAATAGATTGGCGGTAGTGCATGGACAGCATACCGTGAGTGTGTGCCAACCCACATTCACCATCTTCGTTACTCCATCGCCATGGCGCTGCCTCCTCCGGCGACTGGCGGTCGTGCGGCAGGTAGAGTGCACTATGCACTCCCTGCCGCTTTTGCATTTGCCGCCATGGCGTAACGGTAGCGTGTCTGGCTTGTATCCAGTTGGTTCGGGTTCAAATCCTGGTGGCGGCTCCATATGACAGATCATCGCAGCGAAGAAGCCGAACGCTATCGACGCCTTTATAAATCGGCACGTTGGCGCGCCATCAGGCATGCGCAGTTGTCCATTCAGCCATTGTGCGAGTGGTGCTTAGAGCGGGAAGAGATTACCGCAGCTAACGAAGTGCACCATCCGACACCACATAGAGGGTCGGAAGAGATCTTCTGGTCTGGTCCATTCGTCAGCACATGCACGCCATGCCACTCCTCGCGTGGCCAGTTAGAGGACAACGGCAAGACCGTGGTGCGCTATGGCGCGGATGGATGGCCGATCTAGTTCACAAATAACATGAAAATAAATCGATAAAGCGATGATTTTATTGAATTTGTTGTTGACATGATTCATCGGGGTGTGGTATGATGAAGGTTTTGGCCGGGGAGGGGCGGGTCGAATCTCTGCTACCGCGACGCCAAGGTACCGGCGGGGGCCATTCGTACACAATGCCACAATTCAAATCATGGGGGTAAAGTTGCATGCAGGGGAGAACTTGCACCCAGTGCGGTTGTTACAAAACGCGCGATGAATTCTACGCCAATAACAAAGGGCAGGGCGGAATATCCCCGTGGTGCAAAGAATGCACAAAAGCTGATGCCCGCGTTCGGCGGCAAAGAAATCTTAATAAGGCTCGCGAGTACGGGCGCGACTATTACGCGACCAACCGCAACAAGATTCTCGCGGCAGCAAACGACAACCTCTCCACCCCCCGCGGCAAGATCGACAATGCAATATCATGCGGCGTCGGCAGAGGAATTCGCAAGGGTTCAAAGAACGGTAGGCGCTCATTCGCGCTTGTCGGTTACACTCTTGAGCAACTTATGGCGCATCTTGAGGCTCAGTTTGAGCCGTGGATGACGTGGGATAATTACGGCTTCTATGGCTGGCATATCGACCACATCAAGCCTCTTGCTTCATTTAACTACGAGACGCCAGATGATCCTGAGTTCAAGAAGGCTTGGGCGTTGAGCAATTTGCGTCCTCTTGGCGCAGTGCAGAACTGGCGGAAAGGTTACACCGATATGCCGGAACTGTACGAGCAAGAGAATGCCGCGGCCTAGAACCCCAAGAGCGAAGGCTGCCGTCACCGGAGCCGACAAAAAGAACAAGGGTCGCTTCGATATACGCAACGAACCGACCGTCATCGAGACTGTCGGAGAGCCGTTTGAATGGCTAAGTGAACACGCGCAACAGGCATGGCGCGAAATTGCATCTGAGGTGCCTTGGCTCAATTGGAGCCACCGCGGGCACCTGGCGATCGCCGCTAATATTCGCGGCAGGATGATGAAGGGCGACGACGTTGGCGTGCAAGCCATGAACCTTCTACGTCAGTGCTACGGGCAAATGGGCGCGACGCCGGCTGATGCTTCGAAGGCGGGAGCGAAACCAGATGGCGAAAAGACGGATCCGGCCGACGAGTTCTTCGACTAGCGTTTCGGCTGGCGTTGAACTTCCGGCCCACTTCAATCCACCGTATCCGACTGGTCCTGTAGACGAATATGCAGAAGCAGTAATCAAGGGCGACATCGTCGCTGGCCCGCATGTGCGCAACGCCTGCCGTCGCCATCGTGACGATCGCAAGAATGGCCCGGCGCGAGGAGTGCATTGGGATCCAGAAGCTGCTGGCCGTGTTCTGCGCTTCTTCCCGGCTGTGCTTCGCCTAAACGGCGGCCAGTTCGAAAGTAGGCCTTTCAACCCGCATATTTCGCAGCAGTTCAAGATTGGCTCTATCTTCGGATGGAAGCGCGTTGAATCGGACGGCGCAATCCTGCGACGCTTTCGACGCGCGTATATCGAAGAGGGCAAAGGCAACGGCAAGTCGCCGCTGGCTGCAGGCATCGGGCATTACTGCTTAACGTCTGACGGCGAGGCGGCGGCTGAAATCTATGCGGCCGCAGCCAACAAGGATCAGGCTTTCGTTCTGTTCCGCGATGCCGTGGCTATGTACGAGCAGTCGCCGTCGCTCAAGTCGAAGCTGACGCCATCTGGCGGCAACCCGGTTTGGAATCTTTCGTACCTCAAGAAGCGATCTTTCTTCCGGCCGATCTCGCGTGAAGGTGCCCATAGCGGCCCGCGTCCGTATATCGCGCTCTGCGACGAAATCCACGAGCATCCAGATGGCAAAGTCATCGAGATGCTGGAGCGCGGTTTTAAGTTCCGTCGCCAGCCGCTCCTGTTCATGATCACGAACAGCGGCTCGGATAGGAATTCAATCTGCTGGGATGAGCACCAGCACGCAGTTAAGGTTGCCGCCGGCACGCAGACGCCAGACGATGATTTTACCTATGTTGGTGAAGTCGTCGACGACACGACGTTTTCGTATGTTTGCGCGCTCGACAAAGACGACGATCCTTTTACGGATCCGACTTGCTGGCAGAAGGCAAACCCGCTTTTCGGCGTGACGCTCAAGCACGATTATCTTGCTGGCGTCGTCAACCAGGCGAAGGACATTCCTTCGAAGCGCAACGGCATTCTGCGGTTGCACTTTTGCGTCTGGACTGAGGCCGACACGGCATGGATACCGCGGCCGATCCTTGAAAAAGTGATGGTCGACTTCGACCCGTATGTCGAGCACAAGGGCAAGAAGATCACCGCGGCCGGCCTCGATTTGTCCGGCGCGAAGGATTTGACGGCCGCTGCATTCGCGATTGAAACCGGCACCAAGCGCGTGGAGCGCGAGGACGGAACGGAAGCGGAGTTGCCCACCTACGATCTTTGGATTGAGGCTTGGACGCCGCGCGACACGATGGATGAGCGGTCTAAACAAGACAACGTGCCCTATCGGCTGTGGAACGAGACGTTCCACCCCGGAACGACGCAGCCATATATCCATGCTCCCGAAGGCCAGCGCATTCGATATGACCATGTGGCAGCATTGTTTGCTCGCCTGAATACCGAGCACGGCATCAACGTTCTGGCGTTCGACCGCTATGCATTCGACAAGTTCGAACAAGAGCTCGACGAATACGGTGTCGATATCAAGACCGTAGCGCACCCGCAGGGCGGCAAGAAACGTGCAAAGCCAGACGAAGAGAAGGTGCAGGCGGCGAAAGACGCCGGCCTTGAGCCTCCTCTAGGGCTTTGGATGCCTGGCAGCGTTGCTTCTTTGGAAACGCTTATCCTCGAAGAGCGGATTCGGTTGCGTAAGTCGCCAGTTCTGCTTGGCGCGCTAATGGGCGTATCGATCGAAACTGATCCTCTTATGGGCAACCAGTGGTTTTCGAAGAAGAAGTCAACGGTGAGGATAGATCCTGCTGTCGCGAGCGCGATGGCCGTTGGCGCCGCGGTTGATGGTTTCGTCGAGATCAAACCTGCGGCGAGCCCTTGGGAAGATCCGGAATTTCAGATTGCCGTCGTATGACGGCGGCAAGGTGTTTTAATGTGGCCTTTTGACAAGAAGACGGAAACGCGCGCCAGCTTGGAAAATCCAAGCGTGCCGCTATCCGACGTCGGCGCGTGGCGCTCGATGTTCGAGACGTGGAACGCGGCCAGCGGCGTACCTGTGACAGTCGAGACCGCTCTTGGCGTTCCTGCAGTCTGGTGCGCCGTCAACTTTCTCGCCGGCACGCTGGCGTCATTGCCGCTAGAGCTCTTCGTGAAGAACGAGGCCGGCAGGGAAGCTGCGGAAGCAAACCCGCTTTACGCCATTCTGCAGGACGCCCCCAACCCGGAATGGACGTCGTTTGCCTGGCGCAAATACTCCATGGTCAATATTCTGACCTTGGGGCGCGCATTCACTTTCATCGAGCGGAACAAAGCGGGCAGGGTGACTAACCTTTGGCCGCTGAATCCCTTGCTGGTGACGGTTGAGCGGCGCGGCGGCAGGAAGTTTTACATCTACGACGAAGGCGCGCGCAAAATAGAATACGCGGCGTCGGAAATCATCGATGTGCCGTTCATGCTTGAACCTGACGGCCTGTGTCATGTCGCACCAATACAGCGACTAGCCAAGGCGGTTGGTCTTGCGATAGCGCTTGAATCCTACGCTGAGAAGCTGTTTTTGAATGGCGGCGTGCCGCCTCTGGCGTTGTATGGGCCTGTGGGCTCGCCGGCAGCCGCATCGAGGGCCGCCTCTGACGTAACCAAGGCCATTCGAGACGCTAATGCGGAGCGCCGAAACGTCCTGATCATGCCAGCAGGGCACGAACTTAAGCCGGTTGGTATCGATCCTGACAAGTCTCAGATGATTGATGCGAGGCGTTACCAGATCGAGGAAGTGGCGCGGATTTTTAATCTTCCGCCAGCGTTTCTGCAAGATTTGACGCATGGAACTTTCAGCAATGTCGAGCAACAAGATCTAAACTTCACCAAGCATACACTAATGCAATGGCTCGTTGCTTGGGAGCAGGAACTAAATCTTAAGCTATTCACCGCCCGCAATACGAAGAACTTCGTGTCTTTCAACCAAGATTCATTGCTTCGCGGCGATTTTGTCGCCCGCATGACTGGTTATGCGACTGCCGTTCAGAACGCTATTTTGAAGCCTGATGAGATACGTGGGCTTGAAAATTGGCCAGCAGAGGGTGGTGAGGCAGACAAGTTATACATCCAAGGCGCCACGGTCCCTCTAGGGATGCAGAACATGTCTGCGACGAAGCCTGCCGACGCCAAGCCCGCCAACGACAACAACAAGACCGACGAGGCGAACGCCGCATGACAAGCGTTGAAAAACGAACTGCGCATAAGATCGAACTGCGCGCAAATGAGAGCGGCGGCACCACTTTAGAGGGTTACGCGGCCGTTTTCAATTCTCCGACTGGGATTGGTGACTATTTCGTTGAGCAGATCGCGCCTGGCGCATTTGCTGATACGATCAAGGGCGACGTCCGGTGCCTGTTCAATCATCAGAGCGGAAACGTGCTCGGACGCACTAAAAGCGGCACGCTGCGTCTGTCTGAAGATGCACATGGGCTGCGATTTGAGGTCGATATTCCTAACACAACTCTCGGCAATGACGTTAGAACGCTTGTCGAGCGCGGAGATATCAGCGGATGTTCGTTTGACTTCCTGGCTGTAAAGCAGACGTGGGATGACACTGGAGACATGCCAAGCCGCACGCTTCAGAAGGTGGAAATCAACGAAATTTCGATCGTAACGTTTCCAGCCTACACCGACACCACTGTAGCCGTTCGCTCGCTCGATGAATGGCGCTCCGCCAACGCGCCCACGCCAGAAATTACCGATCCGGCGGCAGCGCCGGTAATAAGAGCCGACGCCATTAAGGCGCGGCTCAAGATGGACCTTGACATAAAGGTCCGCAGCACGCGCTGACCAGGCGCTGTCACCCACCAAAACCACCACAAACAAAGCCTCGCCGCGCGGGGCTTTTTGCATTGGAGACTGCATTGTCTAAAATTACCGAACTGCGCGAAAAGCAGTTGAAGCTTGTTGCAGATGCCCGCGCCCTTCGCGACGAAATCAACGACAGCACCACGGAAGCCCGCGTTGCTGAAATTGACGCCGCTCATGATAAGGCCATGGCAGAATATGACCGCGTCGGCGCCACCATCGCCCGCGAAGAGGCCCTTGAGGCCCGCGAAGCTGAACTGAATTCCATCGAGGGTGACCGTCGCCCGCTCGGCGAAACCCGCCAGGCCAAGGTTGTGAAGGCTGACGAGCGCCCGCTCGACGAACGGCGTGCCGAAGCCTTCAACGGCTATCTGCGTCACGGTCTTGAGGGCCTTTCGCCTGAGCAGCGCCAGATTGTTCGCGAACTTCGCGCCGGCCCGCAGGCCACCGCTCCTGGCGCCGACGGCGGCTACCTCGTTCCGCAGGGCTTCATGGCAGAGCTCGTCAAGAGCCTGAAGGCTTGGGGTCCGATGCTTGATCCGGGTGTTACCCGCGTCCTGAATACGGCTACCGGCAATACCATTCCGTGGCCGACCATGGACGACACGTCGAATACCGGCGCGCTCATTGCGGAAAACACGCAGGTCGCCCTCGCTGAAATGGCTTTCGGCACCAAGACCCTTGAGGCGTACAAGTACACCTCTGGCGTCGTTCTGGTTTCGAGCGAACTTCTGCAAGACGCTGTTCTCGACGTAGAGGCGATCGTTCGCGATGCCATGGCTGAGCGTATCGGCCGCATCGCCAACACCCACCTGACCACGGGAGACGGCTCGTCCAAGCCGCACGGCATTATCGCCGCTGCCGGCGCCGGCTTTACTGCCGGCAGTGCGACTGCGATCAGTTTTGACGATTTGATTGAGACCTATCACAGCGTTGACCCTGCCTATCGCTCCGATCCGTCTTGCCGCTTCATGTTCAATGACTCCACGCTGAAGGCGTTGAGAAAATTGAAAAATGGTGAGGGCGAATATATCTGGCAGCCGGCCAACGTTACTACCGGCCAGCCTGACACCATTCTGAATATGCCGTACTCGGTCAACCAGGCAGTTGCTTCCATTGCAACCGGCGCCAAGACGATCGCATTCGGCGCGTTCAATCGCTACGTTGTCCGCAAGGTCAACGAATTCTCGATCAAGCGCCTCGTCGAGCGTTACGCCGACTTCGACCAGACCGGCTTCATCGGCTTCACCCGTTTTGACGGTGAACTTTTGGACCAGAACGCGGTTAAGGTTCTGTCCCATCCGTAAGTTGCATATAGGCGGGTAGCTGCCTATATGCCCATTGTTCGGCTAGGGTCTGCAGCCCGAAGAGCGTCTGTCCAGGCGCCTGCCGAACACCACAACTGGACGCAGGATTGGACACCTTGCATGCGTAATGTTGATAGCGGCCCGCCGGCTGCTGACAATGACAATGACTATTTACGTTTTTATGTTTACGCTTGGCTCTATCCAGATGGTAGGCCATTCTACGTTGGCAAAGGATGCGGAAGGCGCGATGTCTTTCCTAAGACCAACGTCATATTCAAGCGCATAGTCGCAAAAATACGCGAAGAAGGCAAAGAGCCGCGCATCGTGCGATGGCAAGAAGGCCTGCGCGAAAGTGACGCCTTTAGCCTAGAGATGGCATACATCAAGCTTTTTGGGCGGCGCGATAACGGCACTGGTGTGTTGGCAAACCTTACAGACGGCGGCGAAGGCATGAGCGGCCATTCTCCCAGTAAGGAAACCCGCAAAAAGATGGGCGCGTGGCAGATAGGCAAATCAGTCAGTGCCGTGTCGCGCGCTAAGATTAGCGCCGCCAACAGTGGGCGGAAACCAGGAGATGATACTCGCCTAAAAATGAGTTCTGCCAAATTAGGTAGGAAGCACAGCGTTGAATCTAGGGAAAAGATACGAGTCTCTCATCTAGGAAAGCGCTTTAGTGAAGATCACCGAGCCAATCTAAGCGAGGCCAAGAAAAATCCTAGCGCCGAAACGCGCGCAAAGATTGGCGCAGCCCACCGCGGCAAGAGTTTGAGCGCAGAGCACCTATCTGCGATTACGAACATGAAACTGATTGAGATGCCCAAGGGTGATTTCAAGGGCGTAAATCTTGACAAAGACCGCGGAAAATATCTTGCCAGGATAAAATTAGACGGAAAGCAAATAAACTTAGGTAGGTTCACCACCCCAGAGGCGGCCGCGCGCGTCTATGACAAAGCCGCTTTCGCGGCTTGGGGCGCCGAATGCTACCTCAACTTTCCCAATGAAATATCCACATAGGAGGTGCCTTTGCGTATTCGACTGCTTACGGCGCTTTCTGGCGTCATGAGGCATTACAAAGCCGGCAAGGTCGTGGAGTGGGATGATGCTGACGCATTGCGCTTGATTGAGCGCGGCTTGGCTGTTGCTGAAGACGTGATCGAAGAGACCGCTAAGCCGGCGCGGAGGGCCAAGAAATGACCGATTGGTCAAGGCTTACCCTTCTGGATGGTCCAGCAACCGCACCGATCGATCTGGATGCGGCCAAGCGACATCTCCGGATCTACCACGACGACGAAGACGAGCACATTCAGCTATTGCTTGATGCAGTGACGGCCTTTGTAGAGGGTCCGAACGGTATTGGGTTGGCGTTGACGCCGCAGAAGTGGCGCCTATCGCTGGACAGCTTTTATTCGCGCAATCTGATCAACGGTTTCAGCCCCGCTTACGGCTACGGCGCCGCGTATCTCGACGTTGGCGCCATCTATAGTGCGATTTCGATTCCGCTTGGACCTACGACATCGGTTGAGCAAGTTTCGTACACCGACGACACTGGCGCCATGCATATCGTTCCGGCAGACCAATACGTCGTTGACATCGAATCGACGCCAGCAAGAATTTCGCCGCTCTATGGCGGCATGTGGCCGATAACGATCAACTATCTAGGCGCCGTGAAGGTCGACTTTACCGCCGGCTTCGCATCCACGCCGGCCGATCTGAAGGCTGCGCTTCTGCTTCTTCTCGGCCATTGGTTTGAGAACCGCGAAAACGTTGTCGCTGGAGAGCGCGCCGTTGCTGTCGAGGTTCCGTTTACCGTGGAAACCATTCTCAACAAGTATCGCGTCGGCAGGTTCGCGTGACGCAAGGAGGCAAGTATGCCCGTAGGTGATTATTCGGCCAATGTCCATTTCAACGGCCCTGATGAACTCGTAGTTGATGCCGGCGGCAAGCTGACGGTTAAGGCTGGCTCGACTGTTACCGGCCTCGATGCCGCGGCACAGAATGCAATCAAGATTAAGTCGCAGATTGCCGCCCTGACTGCTGCTTCTACCGCGGCTGATATTGTCGCCGCACTGAAGGCTTAATAGATGACGGATATTGTTGTAGTACCAGCAAACGTCGTGGCCGGCACCAATGCCACGCGCGATATCGGCACGGCAGGCGAAACCATAGTCGCAGGCAAGGCCATCTTCCTGAACGCGGCCACCAATCGGTGGATGCTCTCTGACAACAACGGCACTGGCACGCGTCAGGTCAACGGCATTGCCCTCAACGGTGCATCGCTGAACCAGCCCGTTTCTATCCTGAAGTCTGGCGACATCACGATCGGCGGGACGCTCACCCCCGGCGCAGCTCTGTATTTGTCGGCAACGGCGGGCGGCATCTGCCCTGTTGCTGACCTTGCAACCGGCATGGACACAATCCTGATCGGTCTCGCCAAGAGCGCCACTGTGCTTGCCGTTGATATCCAAGACAGCGGTGTGACGCTCTAAAATGTGGGTACGGTTCGCGGCCCGCTTCAACTGGCACGCAACACCAGCCGTCACAATCGTTTTCAAACCGGACGGCGGCCCGCTCAAGGATGGCCGCTATCTGGTTACGCATGAATGTGTGAGGGCGGCCGGCTCCGTTGCTGTGCTGTGTGAGCGGCCGGAAGGTTTGGGGAGGCTGAAATGGCGCCGATAAGACCAGGCATCCCAAGACTCCGCGAGAAGCTACACTTTCAAGTGCGCGCGCTCGTCGACGATGGATTCGGAAACGAAGTCTCTGGCGATTTCGCCACCCAATTCACAGCCGCAGCAGAGCTCATTCCGTTGACTGGATCCGAGCCCGTGATTGCGGCCCGCCTTACTGGCGTGCAGCCGTACATCATTCGCGTTCGCAGCCACGTCGCCGCAAGGGCGGTCGCCACGGCGTGGCGGGCAGTTGATGCGCGCAATCCATCGCGACTCTTCAACATCACGTCAGCGGCCAATATCGACGAAAAGAATGCGTACATCGATATGATGGCCACGCAGGGAGTTGCGACGTAATGGCGTTGAAAGCCAAAATCCTTGGCCGTGAAGCGCTGACTGCGAAGCTTGATCAGTTGGCTCCAGCCGCCACCAAATATGCCAATGCCGCAAAGTTAGCGGTCGCCGAAGAGGCGGCTGAGAAGATGCGCGACGCCGCACCACGGGGCGCCACGCTGGAATATGCGGAAAGTATTGCGGGTGATCTGCTCAAGAATCACCCCGACGCCAAGCAGGTAGGCATCACGCCAACAAAAGACCCAGATGCAGCGGGGATTTTCGCTGAGTGGATCTGGAATTTCTTGGAATTTGGGACTGCGCCGCACAATACGGCGCCAGGTGGCGGAACTGCTTTAGGGCAGGCAACACACACGGCTGGCGGCGGGACGCAACACCCCGGCACGCAGGCTCAAGCACATATCTTTCCGACGTGGCGATCCTACAAAAAGACCGCCAAGCAGAAAATTCAGGCCGCCATCCGTAAGGGTGTGCGCGAGGCTATGAATAAGACCGGAGCGTAAGCATGGCCAGTCCAGATCTAGAGCTTCAGGCCGCCATGGTCGCGCGCCTTAAGGCTGATGCCACGCTAACTACGCTAGTTCAGGGCCGCGTATACGACCAGCCGCCCGATCCTGCGGCATTTCCATACGTTACACTCGGGGAGGCGCAGTTCATCCGCGACGATGCAACATGCATCTCGGCAGGCGCCGTTTATCTCACGCTCCATGCGTGGTCGCGCGCAGTCGGATTTCCCGAAGCGAAGCGCGTGGCTGATGCCGTGGCGGAGTCGCTTCATCTAGCGCCACTAACCTTGGCGACCAACAGATTGATTTCCATAAATCACCGCCAGAACCGCGCCTTTCGCGATCCGGACGGACTCACATCGCACGTGGTCATCGAGCTGGTGGCCTACGTCGAGAAGCCGACTGCTTAGCGCGGGCGGCAAGCCCCACCAAGGGCAAACAAGCGCAACCGCGCTAACCACCACCACATCTAGGAGACTAATATGGCACAAGTCGGCCAGGTTCTTGGCAGAACGCTGCTTATCAAAATTGGCGATGGCGCCGATCCGGAAACTTTTTCCAATCTGTGCGGTCTGAAGACCCGCAGTTTCGACATGTCGACCAACGAAATCGACACCACGATCCCGTCGTGCACGAATCCCGGCGACGTAGTCCAGAAGACTAGCCGACCGGGCATTGCAAGCCGCACCTTTACGGGTTCTGGCGCATACGTTGCAGGCGCCAACGCGTCGGCATTCATGACGCACGTGACCAACGCCACTGCCTTCAATGCGCAGGTTGTTGTACCCGGCCTCGGCACATTCTCTGGTCCATTCTTCGTTACGAGCTTTAACTTCTCGGGCGATGTCGAGCCGAACATGGATTTCAGCGCCACATTCACGGCCGCCGACGTCCTGACGTTCGTTGCTGAGGCGTAATCATGGCTAAAGAGGAGAAGAAAGTGGTCGCTTTCAAGCATACCGTCAACGAGGCGCGCGGCGAAGTGCGCCTCGTCATTGACGACGTAGAGCTCGTAATTGCGGCAACATTGGGCGGCCTGTCTGCTGTTTCCAGCCGCCTACAGTGCAAGTCGCTGAATGACCTGTTCACACGTCTTTCCGGCGTCGAAGTCTCCGCGACTGAGGCCGCCATAGCGCTGCTCACAGTCAAGGGCGACGCGATAGAGGCTTTGGCCAAGCTGAAGCTAAAACACTTCCTGGCGTGCGCCTCTGCGTTCACGGCGGCTCTTTCGCACCACTTCGACGGTGACGAGGGAAACGATCTGGCCGCTCCGGCGGCATAGAGCCTGAAGAAGCGTTCCCATGGCGTCAATGGATGAAAACAGGGATCGGCGGCTTAGGCTGGCGTCCCGTTGACTTTTGGGACGCCACGCTGACGGAATTCTTCATCGCAATCAAGGGCCATAACGAGGCGCAAGGCGGCGAGGAAGAGACGGCAGGCCCATCACAAGGCGAAATGGCCGCGATTATTGCGAAATATGGTTAGGCCGCCTACTGCGCGCAGTCCGACAAGTTCTGGTCCATCAGCAGATTATTGTACTCGGTGTTGAAGCCAAACGGCTTGAAACCAGTGTAGGCGCCGAACGAGTTTTTGAGGTTCACTTCGCCGCACACCAGTTCCGGTCGGCTTTTGGCGAACCTCAAATCAATAAATTGTGCTGAAAGCGGGTCTTTCGCTTCAGATGTCAGCGCCGAGAACATGGCCTTGGTCACCTTCTCGTCGATGGCCTTCCCAGACGCATCAACGATCTGTTGAGCGTGCGCGGTGCCGGCAATCAGCGCCGCAATCAAAATCATACCCGTTTTCATCAGACCCTCGGAGAGCCCGCCTAGCGCGGGCTTTTCTATTATAGGATGAGTTTATATGGCTGATCAAGACGACCTGATTATTTCGATCAGCACAGACTTAACGACCGTCAAGCGCGCCCTTACCAAGCTGGTCGGCGACGTCGGCACGGCGTCGGATCAAATATCGAAGAAATTCGATAGCGCCGGCAAGAACATGGATCGATCGATGACGACTGCGCTGCAGTCTCGCATCGACGCCATGGTCGGGATTGGCGCAAAGGCCACTAACGAATGGAACGGCGCGCTTGCCGATCAAGGCAAGCAGCTTGACGCGCTCCGCGCCAAGTACAATCCGCTGTTCTCGACTATCAATCAGTACAAATCGAACTTGGCAGACCTGAAGCGCGCTTACGCGATCGGCGCCATTAGTTCGGCAGAATTCACCGCGGCACAGTCGCGCGAACGGCAGGCAACCCTCGCAAGTATTGCCGCAATCAAGGGGCGCAATGCTGCCGTTGAGCAGGCGGGACGGCCTGGGCAAAATGAGCGGTCTGCCAGGCCGTGGCAAACGGCTAATATTACGGCGCAATTTCAGGATACATTTGTATCCGCATTGGGTGGCCAAAAACCATTAACGGTAGGCTTCCAGCAAGGTATGCAGCTTGCTGATTCACTGCAAACGTTCGGTGGCGGCAAGGATGCGATAAAGGGGATCGCCGCCGGGTTCGCCTCGCTGGTTAGCCCGGTTCAGTTAGTAACTGTCGGCTTGGTTGCCGGCGCCGCCGCGCTTATTCAATATTTCCAGTCGTCCACCAAAACGCTCAAGACGATGGACGACGCGCTAAAGGCGCACACTGACAGCGTTGATCTGCTGAAAGAAGCATATCACCAGCTCGGCGATGAAATTAAGGTTTCGCTGAGCCTTGGTGGCAATAGCGGCGTTGATGCGATTCTTCGTACCAACGAAGTCGTTATGCGCGCCGTTGCGCGCCAGCAGACTGATAAGTTTTCGTCTACGCTGACTGGCAACAACACTTGGGCGTCGACTCTTACCGGCAATACCGGCACGTCGATCAAGAGCCTGATGAAGTTGCCTGGCGATCAGGCGCAGTTCCAGCCTGCCGTTGATGCACTCTTGCAGAGCGCCCGCAATGGTGCGCCGGACCTCGACACGTTCAACAAGAGCGTCGACAAGACGCTGCAAATTCTATCTGGATCTTCGGACAACCCGCAAGCCCTTCAGGCAACCGCCGACGCTGTAAAGGCGCTTGGCGAAAATGCCCTAACCGTCAGCAGCACCATCAAGGTTCTTGGCGAGGACGGCAAGGAAACAAGCCAGTCTCTCGCGCCGTTCCAGGCTGCAATTGACCGGTTGAAAGTTGGCATCGCCGACGGCCACCCTGATCTATCTCAGTTCAATACTGACATCGAGCAGATTGGCAAAAGCAGCGGCCTTGGGAGAGTAGCAGACCAAGTTATTATCCTTGGCCGTGAACTGCTTAACCTGAATATTCAGTTGAAGGAACTGGACGCTCGCAAGGCGTTGTTGTTCAACAATGTTGGGCCAAACGGCCAACTGCTGTCGCAAGGCAAGACGAACACCGACGATATGGGCGACTATGCCGCGTTTCAGACGCAGCAGCGCATCGCCGCATCTAGGGCCAACCAAGCGCTCGCGGCGCAGCAAGCGGGCATCAACGCCCGATCGCCATTCGAACGCGCCAACGCGGCACGTCAGGCGGCTGCTGCGCAATATAACAACGATGAAACACCGGATGCGCGAAAGCAGAGAATTCAGCAAGCCGGTATGCTTGTTGAAATCCAAATTCAACATGACCTAACTGAGGCGCAGCGCGATCGAGCGGTAGCACTCAACAAGACGGTCGAAGACCAAAAGCTTGAAGTATCGCTGATCGGCAAGACGGCCGGCGAGACAGCCGCGCTTCGGAAAGAATACGAGCTCACAAGCCAGCTTCGGATTGATGCCGCGAAGAACGGCACGCAGGTCGACCAAAAAGAACTCGACCTGATCAAGCAGAAGTCGCAGGAGCTCGGCCAGCTTACAGACGCCTACAACAAGGCGAACCTGAAAAAGGATCTGTCTTTCGAGAGAGATCAGTTATTCAGGACTCCACAAGAGCAGCAAGTCGCGTCTCGCCTTCAGGGCGCAGGGCAGGCGGTAGACCTTAATTCGCCAGAAGCGAAGAGTATCAGGCAAAATCTGCAGATTGCAGAGATGCAGGATACGGTGAATGGCTTCTTCACGAGCATTCGCGATAACGTCGTCAACAATGGCGGCGATATCGGTAAGGCGCTCGGCGATGCTATCAAGACTTCGCTGCTTAACGCACTCACCAAGGCGAGCGACGCCGCTATCCAGCGGCTGACAAACTCGCTGGTGAATGCATTCCTGCCTAGCGGTAATGCCGCTGGCGGGGCGGGGGCGGGGATAGGCGTAGCTGGCGCTGCGGCTGTTGCTAAGGTGTTCGGTGGTTCGTCTAGTGCGGCACCCGTCGGCGCAGTGACGCGTGCACCGTTGCCAGATATTGCCGCAACAACCAACGTTGCGTCCTACATCGCTAAGGCAGCAGCAGCGCGGGGCATAGATCCAAATACCGCGCTTGCCGTAGCGAAGTCCGAGGGCGGCCTATCCTCTTGGAATATGCAGTCCGGCGTCTTCAAGAACGGCGTTCAGGAGCCAAGCTTTGGGCCGTTCCAGCTTTATAAGGGCGGCGGTCTCGGCAACGAGTTCCAGAAGCAGACCGGCCTAGACCCTGCGCTTGCGCAGAACGGGCCGGCGGGCGTTGATTTCGCGCTCGACCACGCCGCCAAGAACGGCTGGGGGGCTTGGTACGGCGCCAAAAATACCGGCATCAGCAATTGGCAGGGGATTGGCACGGGCGGCGCTAATAGTTCAGTTGATGCCGTCAATAACATGGCTAAGGCAGCCGACGCGGCAACAAAGAACCTTGATGGGTTCGGCGGTGGCCTGGGAAAACTTGGATCTAGCCTTAGCAGCATAAGCCTCTCACCCAATAGCGGTAGCGCGGTAGGCCAATACAGCGGTCTTTGGGGCGGCATCGGAAAACTGTTTGGCGGCATCTCTCCGACAAGCCCGCTTTGGGCGCCAAACAGCACTCTTGGCGATGTCATCGGTCTAGCCGACGGCGGCCACGTCTCTGGCCCCGGTTCAGGCACAAGCGATAGCGTTCCTGCATGGCTTTCCAACGGCGAGTTTGTCGTCAACGCCAACGCCACCAAGAAGCACCGCGCGCTGTTGGAGAACATCAACGGCGGCGGCAAGGGCGCTCACTTTGCCTCGGGCGGCCTCGTCACACCTGCATTGGTATCCGCGCCGCGTGCGCCTTCGTTGCGTTCAACCATGGCGGCTAGTGGCTCTGGTGGTGGCGAACCGGGCGTCCTGAACGTGCACATCAACGGCGCGAACGGCGATGACCATGTGCGGTCGCTGGTGAAGCAAGGCGTCTCTGAGGGCCTTGGCCAGTACAACGATTCGCAAGTCCGCGGCGGGTTCGGCAGCAACCAAAACAAGTGGAATGCGAGGAAGAGTTGAGGGGTGCGGCGATTCCACTTTGGGTTTCGCGCTCGCAACGGCCGCACCGCTCACCTTCTATCTAGCGTTTCCGCTGACGAAATACAACCGCCCGGAGCAATATTTTGGCCAATTATACAAGCCTTCCGACGCTGGCCGCAAACTTCTTGGGGCCAGCGAAGACCACGTTTGACGTCGCCGGCTCAAGTATTGACGGCGGGCGAAACGGTACCGGCGAAAGCCAGACTATCGAAATGAGTGGCGGCGGCCTTGTCACCGCCACTTACGAAGACTGCAAAATTGTCCAGCCTGAACAATACGAATACGTCAATTGGCTCGGTGCCCGCTTTAACGGCGGTTTCCGCTTTCTGAATGTCCCGATCATCACCGATTGGTTTGGACCGTTCCCGAAAGTGGCCAACATCCCGACGCCAATCATGCGGCCAATCCCGCACTCGGACGGATCGTTGTTTTCGGATGGCGCAGGATACAGCCAGGCAACCGTCTGGGGCGAGATCACCGAAGCGGCTAGCCTGAATGCCGGCATCGTCTCGATGCGCGTCTACGGGCTTGCTAGGCCGCTGCGCTGGTCTGATTGGTTTTCGATTTACCACCCGACGAAGGGCTGGCGAGCCTACCGCTATTGGGACGTTCTCGGCGTCACCGACGAAGAGAACCCAGTCTATACGCTCGCACTCGCGCCGCCCCTTCGTGAGGCGGTGACCGTCGGTACGCGCGTTGAATTCGCTCGCCCTCGCTTCGTCGCCAAGTTCCGCGGTGACTTCACCCTTCCATCGGTCGTCGAGGCGTTCTTCGTGACGCAGCAGACCATTCAGTTTTCGGAGGCGTTCTAGCCCCGGCGGAGAGCGCATGGACTGGATTCCACCCAACATTATCGAGGCGATGCGCGGCAGCCATCAACTCGGCATCTTCCTACGTGTCGACACCGACCCGGCATTGCATCTCTGGTTTGGCGTCAACGACATCCCGGCTGGCTTTGATAGCATCGATCCGGACGGCACGGTCTATCTCGGAGGCGGCAGGCTTATCGGCGTGCCAACGCTCGAGGTGCTGGTAAACGGCACGGCCGATAGCGTCGACTTCACCGTTTCAGGCGTCGACGCAACAACTGGCGCCAAGATGCTCGACAGCATTCCAGCCGTTCGCGGTGCGACCGTGCAAATGGGCCTGACGACACTCGACGACTATTTTCAGCCGATGGGCGCCGTTGTGCCGATCTGGGCAGGAACGGCGTCACACGTCAGCGAATCTGGCGAGGCAGCGCAAGGCGAGAATTCGCCAACGCTAACGCTTTCCCTATCCGTCGTAACCGGAGAGTCAACGCGCTCGCGACCCGCACGCGTGCTGTGGTCCGACGCCATGCAGAAGTCTTTGTCACCGACCGATGACTTCTGCAAGCAAGTCCAACGCCTCGCTCGAGGCGTGCAGCCGGTCTGGCCGAATTACTAATCATTTCCGCTGAGGGGCTTCATGACATTGCACGAATTCAAGGCGCTCCCGCACCGCTTTCGGTGGGGCGGGGTAGGCGGCGACGACTGCACGACATTCTGCGCCTCGTGGATTTCCGAGCAGGTTGGGATCGACCCGGCTGAACGGCTGCGGGGGACATACCGCACGGAAGAGGGCGCGCACGCGCTGCTAGATGCGGCGGGCGGCCTCGTTCCGTTCATGGCTGGCCATCTGGAGCCTCTGGGGTTCGTTCGCGCCGACACGCCAGCCGACGGCGACGTCGGCGCTATCCGCATACCGGACGGGCACGAGGTCGGCGCCATTCGATTTGGCCCGCTTTGGTTGGTGCTCACGCCCGCCGGCGTCGTCGGCAAGAAATCAGATTTTATCGCTTCTTGGAGGCTGTCTAGGTGAAAAATGACCGCTTCTACGACCATGCCTACAGCCTACCGTTTCAGCGTCAAGTCTGGGAAGCGACACTCAAGAATACCACGACGCATTATCCCATAGCGCGCCGCGACCCGATCTTCACGCCGATTTTTACCGCCGTTTTCACGCAGCTAGGCGTCACAGGCACGATTTTCGGTGTGTCAGCAGCCGCAACGCTCGGCAGCTTGACGACAGCGATTGTCACCACGGCAATCTCTATCGGCATTCAAATGGCGCTCGCGCCGAAGCCGCCGAAGCCCGAAGACGGCAAGGTGCCAAAATCACAAGGTGTGCCTTACCGCATTTGGACGGTCGGCCGCCTGCGGTTGGCCGGTTCTTACATGCTTTGGGAGGCAAGCGGCAAGAACCTTTTCGCGGTTCAGGCCATCGCCGGCCATCGCATCAAATCGGTCAACCGCTATTGGCTTCACGACGATGAAGTCGAGATCGATGCCAACGGCTTCACGACCAACGACGACGGCGGCCGATACGGCAACAACGTCAGAATTCAATCGCGCATCGGCGCGCCGACCGAGACAGCTTACGCGCCGCTCGTAGCCGAACTAGGCGCGTCCGGCATCTGGACCAATAATCACCGCGGCGACGGACAGACGTCCGTCATGATGATTGCGGAAAGCACCGAAGCCAAGAACCAGCAGAAGCGATTCCCATTCGGGCCGCCGTCTCTCTCGGTTGAGGTTGATGGCGCTCTCTGTTGGGATTATCGCGACCTGGCCCAAGACCCGAACAACCCCGCGACATGGGGCTGGACGCGCAATAGCGCGCTAATTCTTGCCTGGCACGAATGCTTCAACGAATTCGGGTCTCGCCGCGACTATCGCAAAGCCATTCTTCCCGTTCTCGACATGTGGATCGAGGAAGCGGACATCTGCGACGAAGACGTGCCGTTGGCCGGCGGAGGCACAGAAAAGCGCTACCAGTGCAACGGCTGGGATACGACGGAGAACAGCCCAAAGGTTGGCACAAACGCAATTCTGGCGACCTGTGACGGCTGGATGGCGGAACGTGGCGACGGGGCGTTATTGCTCACGGTCGGCAAGTTTCGCGAGACGCGCGTCGGCACGCTGACGGACGCCGATATCATCGGCCACCAGATACAATACGACGTGCTTTTCGAGGACGAGTGTAACCGCCTCATTCCGAAATTCACCTATCCCGCGACCGACTACTCAACGTGCGATACGGACTTTTTCGAAGATACAGCGGCGCAACTTTCGGCTGGCCGTGTTCTTGCGCAAGAGGGGGATTACGGATGGTGCCATCAGTGGCGGCAGGCTCGCCGTCTTGGCAAGCGAGACTGGCTGCGCATTCAACAGAAAGTAAAAGGCTCGATTGACGTTCGGCTGTCCGGCATCAATGCCATTTACA
This sequence comes from Rhizobium leucaenae USDA 9039, assembly GCF_000426285.1. Lineage (GTDB taxonomy): Bacteria > Pseudomonadota > Alphaproteobacteria > Rhizobiales > Rhizobiaceae > Rhizobium > Rhizobium leucaenae. The sequence goes on from NZ_AUFB01000014.1 coordinate 166,083, forward strand.
GCCGATGGATACGCCTAGACACGCCTATTCGACTGCCTCGCCTAAACGGCAAGCTGATTGAAAATCGTCGTGCGCTGCTCTCCCTGATGAAGGGCGGCTTTAGCATGGAAATCAACCAGCATCCCGAAAACATCGAAGACTGGAATCCATCCGTCGACGAGGGGATGCAGCCGCCGGTTCCGGCTTCGCCTGATCCGGATGCCATACCGACGCCAGTAATAAATCTGATTCAGGCGCAGGCAAACAACGGCTCCGTCTTTATCCGCGTGATCATCATCGATCCTGTGGACGACAGCCTGACGCCAGCCGTGCGCTATCGCGTGCAGGACATCGGGGCGGGCGTTGCGGGCGCGTGGGTTACGCAGACGTTCGATGATGCGCCGCCGTCTGGCGGCTTCATCAGCATGAACACCAACGCCGTGCCGGTTGACGTCACGCTTGACGTCGAGGCCGCATTCATCGGCTCCAACGACAGCTACGGCGAATGGTCACCGATCGAAAGCCTTGTTTCAACTGCCGATCCGACGCCGCCTGGCGTGGTGACCGGTGCGAGCGCAACGGGTGGCGCGGGCCAAGCGACGTACAATTGGACGGCGCCGAACTCGCCCAACTATGGCGCGGCGCGGCTGTATTGGAACACGGTCAACAACTTCTCGACAGCAACAGCTGTCAGCCCGACGGAGCTTGGTGCCCCCGGCTTGCCGGATAGCCATGTCGTGACCGGCCTTAGCGCTGGCGTCAAGTTTGGCTGGATCGTTGCGCTTAATCGCTCCGGTATTGGGGCGGCTGCCGTGGCGACCGGCTCATTCACAGTTACCTAGCGCCCGCTTTGAGCGGGCTTTTTCTTAGGAAAATTATATGACGTTCTCACCAAACGCCGCGACGGTGTACGCCGACGGTCCTTTTTCTGATCCGTATGAGCCTCAGAAGCCGGAAATCCGCGCCCTTCTTACTCAATACGAAAACGCAATTGACGCCTACTCGTCGGGTGCCGGCTCCATTGCCAAGTCGACTCGCGCGCTGCTGTTCGCCGATCTGGCGCACGATGCAGATGTTACTGCGTGGGTCTATGCGGATCCAACCGTGGCCTTTAACGGCATCTACCGGAAGAGCGGCTCCTCTGGCGCTGGCTCGTGGTCCCTCATCCTGCCGCTGCCCTATTCGTTCATCATAGCCAGCGACGTAGGTGCTGGTACGCCGAACGCCATTCAGGCGACGACAAGCATTCCGGTCAGCTCTGCGGCGCTTGTTTGGCTGACGCTCGCCGATACAAACACCGGCAGCCCTGTGACTATCGTACGCATTCGGCGAGTACCGCATTAATTTCGTATTTGCACGTGATAAGCTCTCGCAATGGATATCGACGAAGACAAGATCGACGATGCGGTGCTGGCGCTGTTGTGGCTGACGCTGCATGACGGGTATCGAGCCTGGAAGGGTTTGGACTGGGAGACGACGGATCGTTTGTTCAAGAAGGGGCTGATCGCCGATCCGGTGAACAAGTCGAAGTCGTTGATCTTAACGGATGAAGGCCTGCAACGGTCAGAGGAGCTGTTTCGGGAACTGTTTACGCGGCCGCCGCAATAGGTGCCGCCTTTTCGGCCTTCCAAGCCCACGGCAACAACTCGTCGATCCTGTTTGCCGGG
>NZ_AUFB01000015.1 GCF_000426285.1 Rhizobium leucaenae USDA 9039
AGCGACGGCAGGATGCCGATCGATAACAACATTCTGGAACGCGAGATCAGAGTTTTTGCCACCGGAAGAAAATCGTGGCTGTTCAGCGATACCGCTGACGGAGCCAGGGCCAGCGCCGTGATCTACAGTCTCATGCTGACTTGCCGCGCCTGCGGCGTCGACCCGCTCGCTTGGCTGCGCCACGTGCTCACAGAGTTGCCGCAGCGGGGCGAAGCGGCCGAAATCGTCGACCTGCTGCCGTTCAACTTCGCCAGAACCGAAGCCGCCTGACACAATACGGTTCCAAACGTTGAGCCGATGCCAATCAACGCGTTGGCGTCAACGTGCGGCGAAAATCGCGCTTACCGTGTATCGCTTCAATGTCCGCAGTTCTTTGTGACCTGAGATGCTGCTCACCTCGATGACGTTCAGCCCGCGCTCGAAAACGCGACTGACGGCCTCGTGGCGGAGATTGTGGAAACATTTGCATGCACAAAAAGCTTGCTCAAGTGAACCTGCCACCATTGGGAAGAAGTTCATCGGCGTTCGCTCGGATTTTCGAAAACCGGGCGCAAAATGCATATAGGCCTACCGAAAAGGACGTGAATCAATCCTCAGGCGCAACAGCGGTGCCAGAAATCTATTTTTTCAGTGCATCCAAAGTTGCGAGCGCGGTCTGTTGCTGGATCTGCGAACAGGTGTCTGCCTCCAGATAAATTCCTCGCGACGCAACATCGCTTACATTTACTTGGATGCCAATGTTCCAGTCATTTCTATCAGTGGCAATCCTTGCCAGTATTGGACCGAACCAATCGATGAGCCACGTCTTGTCGCCCTGCGAAAGATTTTTAGCGTTGGCCATCCAGTTGGAAAAGATAACAAGGAGAGCGGAGTTAATTATATGAAACTGCTGATAGCGTAACGATCTTGTGGCCTGATCATCATAATTATCAACCGCCGCTCTCACCAGGTTATGGTAGTCGCGCAAGTCGTCCGTTGCTTTCGATGCGCTATTTCCCACATCGGCGCTAGGTTGAATTGCCATGGCATAGCCTCCTCGCTTTAGCCAGATTGATGGGATCCGGCATTATTGGACCTATTTGCCTTCGTGCCAGACCCAGGTGTTGTCACCGGCGCAATTGTGATTCTGCTCAGTTCCAGCCTTTACATATTTGACGATAAAATCCACGTTGACCCAGTGACCTTCGGGTCGGTGCTTGGGGACGACGCTGTAGGTGCTAATATAGTCGCCATGCGAACCGCGAAAGACCTTCCCTTGCGCGGAGTCGCCCTTGTTCAGAGAGATTGTTTTGTGGTCGTAAGACGCGCTGCACGTCGTATACCCGGGGGGAGGCGGGAACGCGATATACCAGTCTTCGCCCCCGTGTTTATCAATGCGACCCGAGGTCGCGAAGTCGCCTCCAGACGTAATCTTTTCCGACGCGGCGATAGCAGCGAGCCCAGCCGTATCAAATCCCATACAATCATAGGCCACTGTGCAAACAGCCGTGACGAATGCAGCGAACTCCTCGGTATTTCCCTCGTGTAGAGTTTTTTCGAGGAAGCCTCCGCTTTCTCTAATGTGTATGAAATTTGGAACAAGCTTAACTTCGGAGGCATCTTCCGCAACCGCAGGAAGTGAAATAAAAATAGAGCATGCGGCAGCCGCATACATTGCGTGTCGCAGGATAGACATATCGCGTCTCCAGTTTCCGATGATGACGATTAGCTAAGCTTCGCCGGCTACATTAACCAGACTTCGCCTGTGATTGCTGCAGCTTTCATGACATCCCTCAGTCCGCAACTCCCACGGAAAATTAGAAATACCTCAGATTGCTGTGGCGACAAATAACTCGCTCCATCACCATTCTGGCTTACGCACTTGCTTAATCCTCTCCTCTCGTGAGGCGCAGCAGCTCGTCGATGCTCGGCTCGTTGCCAACAGCCTTCAGGCGCGTCGTCAGACCCTCGACCTTTTCGTTCGGTGATAAGGCCGCTTCGCTCGCCCTCGACTAGGCTCAGGACTCGTTAAATCAAAGCCAGAAGATGACGGCTGCTGCGATGCATATGCTTGAGAAGAAGGTATGGGCGCAACAGTCGTAGCGGGTTGCGATGCGCCGCCAGTCCTTAAGTTTGGCGAAGAGATTCTCGATCTTGTGCCGTTTCATGTATAGCCCCTTGTCGTAGGGATACGGGGCCTTCCTGCTTCGGCTGGGCGGGATGCAGGGTTCGATGCCCTTTTTGGAGTTCAGTCCGCCTTTGGTTCGCCCGATACAACGGGGAACATCCCCTTTTTGAGCAGGCTTGCGGCCGTGCGATGCGCTTTCAGATGTGTGGCGTCGATCATGATGCGCTCGGGCCTTGGCCCTTCACCGGCCAGCGCCGCGAAGATGCGGTCGAACACACCAAGGCGGCTCCAACGGATGAAGCGGTTATAAAGCGTTTTGTGCGGCCCGTATTCCTTTGGCGCATCCTTCCATTGCAGCCCATGCTTGATGACGTAGACAATGCCGCTGCCAACACGGCGATCATCGACGCGTGGAATACCATGGGCCAAAGGAAAATGCGGCTCGATCCGAGCCATCTGACGTTCGCTCAGCAAAAACAAATCACCCATCACGGTCTCCTTCCAGAAACCGTGAATCACATCTCAAACAAAATTAATAGGTCCTGAGCCTAGATGACTGAATGTCCGACGCCACTCTTCCTTAATATCTTCCAACGTCTACCTGATCATCGATCGGCCTCGTGCTCTCAATCGGCCCCTAAAGAGCAGCCGCAGGCAAGGATGACGATCTTGCTGCGAATGGTCATGAGAAAGCTACAAACCCCTTCAACGCTCCGGGCGCGCTCGACGGAGTCTGGCTCCAGGCACTTGGCGATCCGCTTACATGCAACGAGCATCGGCGCCGATCCGGTCGCCTCCGGCTGGTATAGTCTGACATGATTTCGAATGTGTCCGCTCGAACGCGGGATGCACCCTCATACAATCGCGGATCTGCAAAGCTTCCCCGCTCCTGCCGTGGCAGCGATTACGCGGCGTAAACTGTTAGAAGGGCCTTACCGTCGGCTCTCGTCCGGATGCTCGGAGGTCTGTCCCTAGTATTCGACCATGTTGCCGAACCGACCGGACTGTCGCTTCCATTCGTCCTCGACTAGTGCCCCACGTTACTTGCCTTGCACAGAAGCCCGCAACAACTTGGAGCGAATATGGGAGGATACGACCCGAAAAGCTTGGTGGACACCCAAAGCATCCCCATCGAGGATGCTTGATTTTTCTAGGTCTTTGATTGTTGGAGACCGGTGTCGGAACCCGGTAGATAAGTCTACGATAGCTTCGCGACCAGATCGTCGGCAGAGAGGTGAGTATATCTCCTGAGCATCCGCAGCTCCTTGTGTCCTGAAATGCTGCTGACTTCGATCACATTCAGTCCCCTCTCGAACAGCCGGCTGACACCTTCGTGGCGGAGATCGTGGAAGCGCAGCCCTTTGACATTTGCGCGCACGAGCAGACGATACCACGCTTGCTCCAGTGAACCGGGGGTCATCGGAAAGACACGAGGCTGATCGACATCTGCGCATATCTTCCATTCCTTTAGGGCGTCGAATGCACGCTGAGACAGCGGCACCTCGCGTCCGGACCCGTTCTTCGTCATCGCCAACGTGATGACGCGACGGTTGTGCGAGATGTCGCTCCATCGCAGCCCCAAGATCTCACCGCGGCGCATCCCGGTCTCGATCGCGAGGATGATCAGCATTTTGAAGAATAGGATCTTACCAGCGGCACAGCCATCAAGCAGGCGCTGCTCCTCATCACCTTCCAGACGACGCTTGCGTTCGTTCCGGATGACCGGACGACGAACCAGCTTCACGACGTTTCGGCTTAGAGGTAGCCCCCAGTCGCGGATCGCGACCTCTATCACGTGACTGAGGATCGCGAGCTCGCGCACCGTCGTAGATGGAGCTACGGATCGAAGGCGTTCGTCACGAAATGATGAGATATCCTGCGGCGACAGACCTACCATTGTCCGGTAGGCAAGCTCGTGGCGTCGGAGCACGTCGATCCGCTGAATCTCCTGGACTGATCCGCGCTTCATCGGTGAGACCTCGCGCTGGTAGCGCTCCAAGAGTTGTCCGAGCGTTGTTGTCTCCAGGATCTTCGTATCCGGCGCGGTGCCGTAGCGATCGACCTGGGTTTCCAGATCACGCGCCCACTTCTCGGCTTCGAGCTTGCTATCGAATGACTTGCAGCGAGGCTTCATACCGCGCCGGCGAACCTGTGCTTGCCAGCGTCCTCTAAGTTTCCGGATCGTCGCCATGTGATCTCCTATCGATACTGAAGATCACGCGTAGGATGCCCCTGGAGGGGTGCCAAGGATTATCCCGGCGCGAGTAGAGCGCGGGCTTCGGCAAGGCCGACCCATCTCGTTTTCGACACCATCACTCGATGAATAAGACGATGGCACGCGCACAGCAGCGCAAGATCAGCAAGCCTGGTCTTGCGCTCACCGGCCTCGGCAAGTGGGACCAAATGGTGCGCCTCGAAAATGGCCTCCTGCATCGATATCTCAAGAGTCGGGCGGGACAACTCGCAGATTTCGCACCGCAGCCCAGAGGGTCGTCGAGCATCTAAAAGTAGGCTCCGCACCTTCGGATTTCGTTCTCGACGAAGGTGAAGGGCTGTGAGGAGCCTACCTTCTGGCAGTTCCTGGTCGACATCCGGTAACTGCCCGGAACTGGCCGCCGCTATCCCCACTCTAATTGCGGTCGCTATTCTATGCACCTCGTCCGGGCGATGTCCGAACTCGGTCCAAACCTGGCGGTCCATATTTGAGACATTACCAAGCCCCTTTCCGGTTGCGACTTGGCGAATGTTCATCAGTTTGAAGCCGACGCCATCGGGATTTCGAAATGTCGGCTGTTTCGCTGCTTCCGCATGGTAGGGCAGCGATCGAAGCAGCGAAGAAAGCTCCCTGATTGCCTCAGACTTCGGTGAGGGGACATCGCCATTGAGCTTTAGATAGAGGTCCAGAGCGAGAATCGTCTCGTCACGGGTCCAATTCGGATTGCCATGCCCTTGCGTTCTAGCCATCCGCATCGGCCAATTGTGGTTGAGGGGGATCCAACTTCTCTATGAGATGCATTTCGACTCCATATCCATATTTGGCCAATAGCGAAGCTGGCGCTTGAAGGCTCACCTTGCTGAAAAATGGAATATCTACCGCGCCACTTCTGCGATTCCTGCGGCGAAGAATGCCGTAAATCACCGTGTATGCTGTCGTGTCGACGCGCCCTTGTCGGCCGGGGGGCAGCAGTGACTCGAAGCCAACTTTAACTGGTTCCTCAGCCTGCCGTCGCCGGGCTTGGCGTCGCACGCCATTCCGGAAGGTCGCATCTGACATCAAGGCATCGCAGCTTGTGACTGCCTGCATCCATAGATGACTGATCGACGACGATGAGTGGCCGTCCTTAAGATGTATGAGCTGCCGCTGAAGTGAGAAAAAGTCACATACCTCGAGATTTCCATTATTCACCCCGCGAGGATTCACTTTGGTCTTGTCCATAATCAACAATTCGGGGCGTTGATTTAGCTCGCCAATAAGTTCCTGTTCGTTTTTCGCGGAGCTCTGACGAAGAAAGGACGGTCTGACTAAGGATTGAAAAATGGCCTCAACGCGATCCTTGTAGACCCGGCTTATCTGATACCACGTTCCAGCATAGAGAACGTAGGCCTGTTCATTGAGCTGACACTCATAAATAAAACAATCATAGACTTTCCATTTCGGTTTTGATCGAGTCTCTTCGTCCTCATGCATATGGACATAGTGATCAGCTTTGATCACTTCGAACGCTTCATTGAAGGCAATGGCATTAAGCTCGGCGGCGTATTCGAGAATATCTAATTGAGAATACCAATTCTTCTCCCGGGAGAAACCCTTTCCATAATAGGCGACGTCCTGGCCTTCAACATAGTCGACAATCTCAGGTGGACACATATGGAGGTCGCTTTGTTCTCCAGCGCGAATTGATGCAATTTCTTGAGCTAGCGATGCATCTAGCGATCCGATTTCCGCCGCATCGGTCACGATCTGAACATTGTCGATCCATTCGTAATCCTGCCGGTAATTACTGTCATCAAATGCTTGGAGACATTGTGCCAATTTGCCTTGGAGCCCTCCGGGCTGGATCGAGCATGTAATTGTCAGGCTATCTCGGCCAGCGACAAATTTGGCGAAAGCACGGTCGGTTGGAGAACCGGCAGCAACACGCAACAAGTCACGCTGAATATCTATACCGAACCCGGCGAGATCTGCATTTCTGCTAGCCTGAGTTCGTCGTTGAAACACGGTGGCGTCGAGCGTTGCGCTATCCAGACTCCTAAGATTACGTCGGGAAACCCTGTTCACGACGACCTTCAATCCGAAATTCCGCTCTATCTTCGCCGGATCGATGAGGAAATGTCCTGCGCCGAAGCACAAAACGAAAAGCCGTTGAACTCCCGCTTGTCCTTCCACCGGCACGGCGAGCACGGCGGAGGAGGACTCAGTCCATAAATCAGGTTCATGGGCGGTGAGATCGGTTAGGAGCGGCATCCAAGAGGGTCGACCTCGCGAAGAAGCGATGAACAGCCTACTCCCCGGAGGAGTCTCGGTCACAACTTCATCAGTATCCGCAGTATTTCTAAATGCATCTTCGATATGAACGCCCAGCTTTAGGAGCCGCACGTTTAATGTGACTGCCGCCATTGATAAGTCCCCCGCCAGAAGGGGATTTTCCAACAATTTTAGTAGACCGTCAACTTTGCGTCGAAATCTGAGCGAACATTAAAAAACTCAAAGCTGCAAGACGACAAACCCAACATTGCTGGCGTCCCTCCAGCCGACGAATCGTCGCCATGTAATCTCCAATGAAAAATGAAGATCACACGTAGGATGCCCCCGAAGGGGTGCCAAGGATTATCCCTGCACCTCGTAATTTGTCCGCGCAGCCGATGACGCGTCATGAAAAGCTGACCGAGACGCGATCAGCCGCTAATGCGTGAATTGTAGGCGCAATATTTTGCGTTCACAGCTCTGGAGTTCTTTCTTCATCGCCGACAGACGCCAACGAGCTACAAAAGCAAAGAAAAATGACAAAAACACGGGAGTAAAATTTAGTATAGCAAACGCAGAGAATGCGCATGCTGAAGCGAACGCCGCGATATCAACCACTTTTTGATTGGCATATATGGTTGAATACCCAAGACAAAACAAAGACAAAAAGAAAAATACAACAGCTGAAGTTTCTATAAAACCATCAGTTTCTGTCCAGTTACCTATTTTATATTTAATGTCCGATGATAGCTGCTGAGCGTCTAACTCCAACACCGAAAGCTCTACCATTTTCTCAGTAGCTTTCGAGTGATCGTTCTGGTCCAGGTATTTAGGAAATTCTACGTCAGGGTTCTGATTCTTTCCAGATCTGAGACATTTGTCTCTAGCGGCTTGCTCCATCAACTGCATTTTCGAAGCGGCCAAATTCGAAGAGTTTCTGGCAAGCTCAAGAAGGGCTCTGGTTTGGTCGATAACCTTCTCCTGCGCAGGCTGCCGCAACACTCTGAATATGCTTAGTCCGAAATTGAGCGCAGCCGCGAGCTGAAATGCGGACTGATATTGGCCGGCGGTAAACTCATAAATAGCGCTTGACATCCAAAGGTGAACTCCGTTTTCAAAGAACACGTATGGGATGAAAATAAATAGGGAATTAATTCGTCTGCTGGGAGTGTCGAATTATGTAAAGCGCGCCTTAAACGAGCCGGGACGTGGCGCGACTGTGCCCCTCTTGCTGGAGAGGTGACCAACGAATTGCCCGGTTACTGACAATTAATCCTAAGAAAATGCAAAGCTGTAAGGCAACTACGGTCTATAGGATGGCGGAGAGGGTGGGATTTGAACCCACGATGCCCTTGCAGGCATGCCGCATTTCGAGTGCGGTGCATTCGACCACTCTGCCACCTCTCCGGTTATGCTGGTCGGCGCGTTTCTCAGCGCGGGCGTTCTCATAGCGAGAGAAGGATGGGATGGCAAGGGTGAATATTCAAGGTTTTCATCCTTTTGCCTTGACAGATCACAGGCCCTTATATATCCCGTGCGACGCAATAGGTGTGGATAAGTCCGTGCCCTTGGCCGCCTCGCTCTGTGCGGGGTTTCACCGGCAGATCTTTTTCGAGGCCGCAAACCTTTGAAATCCCTGCTAAACTTAGACTGATAAAAAGACGGCCGCTTGCCTTTGTGGCGAGAGAGCCGGAACGAACATGAAAGGATAAAAAATGTTCGCAGTCATCAAGACCGGCGGTAAGCAGTACCGTGTGGCAGCAAACGACGTGCTGACCATCGAGAAGCTGGAAGTCACCGCCGGCGACACCGTAGAATTCACCGAAGTCCTCGTTATCGGCGAAGGCGCCGACGCTGCGATTGGTGCTCCCTTCGTCAAGGGCGCTTCCGTCAAGGCCGAAGTGGTCGAGCATAACCGCGGCAAGAAGGTCATCGCCTTCAAGAAGCGCCGTCGTCAGAACTCGAAGCGTTCGCGCGGCCACCGCCAGCATCACACGGTCGTCCGTATCACGGACATCGTGGCTGCCAAGTAAGTAACGGGATCAAGGTTTAAAGGAGAACTCCAATGGCACACAAAAAAGCTGGCGGTTCCTCGCGCAACGGTCGCGATTCTGAATCCAAGCGCCTTGGCGTGAAGAAGTTCGGCGGCGAAGCCGTCCTCGCAGGCAACATTATCGTGCGTCAGCGCGGCACGCAGTGGCATCCGGGTTCCAACGTTGGCCTCGGCAAGGATCACACGATTTTTGCGCTTACGGCGGGCAACGTGAACTACCGTACGAAGGCCAATGGCCGCGTGTACGTCTCTGTAATGCCGAAAGCGGAAGCAGCGGAATAAGCCGGTAGCGCTCTAAAACAGCCGGCGTCTCATCGACCCGGCTGACCGCAACAGGTTCAGTCAAGAAAAAAGGGGAGATGGGGCGCCATCTCCCCTTTTTCTTTACCCTCAACCAAGGAGGACTGAACCATGCAAGGCGAATTGTTAAGGGAAGACCAATCGAGGTCTCCCGAAGAACGGCTGAGGCCGGAGCGGTTAAGGACCGATTGCCCTGTCTTGTTATCGGAAAGGCTCGTCATGCGCGCGCCCCACGAAGAAGACATCGACGCCCTTGCCCATCTCGCCAACAACGCCAACGTCGCCACAATGGTATCGCGTATGCCGCACCCGTATACGACCAATGATGCCGCCGATTTCGTGCGACGCACGAAGCTTGGCGAGATCGGCAAGTGCGTCTATGCGATCACCAAAGCCGACAACGGCGCCTTTCTCGGTTGCTGTGGCGTCGAGCCGACGGCCGATCCGTGCACCGTCGAGATCGGCTATTGGCTGGGCGAGCGCTATTGGAACCAGGGCTACACGACGGAAGCAGCCCATGCCCTGATCGACATGGTCTTCCGGACGCGCGAAAACGTCGCCCAGATCGATGCCCGTTGCCGGGTGATGAACGTCGCCTCCAGGCGGGTCGTACAGAAGTGCGGCTTCCAGTTCCAGGGATCCGGCCTTGCCGCATCGCTGGCGCTCGGCAGCACGGTATCGGTCGAATGGTACCGGCTCGACCGCAAGACCTGGATGTCACTCAGAAGCTGGGGAGGTCTGAGATGAACGCCGCCATCCTGCCCCGCCGTGACGTCAGGCCCCTGGCGCCCGGGCCGACGCCGATCATCCGGACCGAACGGTTGACCCTGCGCCCGCACCGGCTCGGCGACGCCGACGCGATGACGGAATCCCTGTCGGATTTCGCCGTCACCCGCATGCTGGCCCGCGTGCCGGTGCCTTACGACCGACAGGATGCGCTGGATTGGCTAATTCCGCGCACCGCCGGCTTCGAGAGCGACTGGATGCTGGCCATCACTGAGCGGGACGACGTCCATATCGGCTGCGTCGGTATCGATGTCAGGCATGGCCGCTGGCATCTCGGCTACTGGCTGAACCGCTATTACTGGCGGCGCGGCATCATGAGCGAGGCTGTCGCGGCCGCGCTCGAGCGCTTCGCCCGTCGCATGCCCGAAGTCGCCGTGTTCTCCGGCGTCTTCGCCGACAATCCGGCGTCGTTGAAGCTGCAGCAAAAGCTCGGCTTCGACATCATCGGCTGCGCGGAGGTCTACAGCTTCGCCCGCAACACCATGGTTCCGCATATCGAAACCGTGTTGAAGCCGGGCGCGCTGCGGCTCTCGCAGGCGGCGTGAGGCCTAAGCATGTCGCGCAAAAGTGCGCAGCGGTTTGCGATGGCGACACGCGCAAAATCAAAGACCTAAAGCGCAAGCAGCGAATCTGAAAGATCGCGATGCGCTTTAAAGACCAGTCATCGCCGGCGCTGTCCGGCGATGACACCTCTATCCATTGATCTCGATCCACACAGGAAAATGATCGGACGCTTCCGCATCGATATCCACATGGGCCGATCGCAGACGATCACTCAGCCCGCAACTGATGAAGCAGTAGTCGAGATGCATGCGCTTGCTACGATCGTTTGGATCCATCCAGCTATAGGCTTCCGGCTTCAGCCAGCCGGCTGCATCGAGCGCGTCGGTCGGTGTGTCGAAGCGCGGCGTACGTCCATAGAAAGCGTCCTTCAGGCCGGCCAGCGCGCAATATTCCGGCGATTCCGGCACCATGTTGAAATCGCCCATCAGGACAAAATCCTCCGGCAGCGGCGGATCGGGAAGGTCTATCTCCATCGCGCCGGTCAGCGAACCGCCGTCGCGCGCAAAGTTGATCGCATGATCCCGAAGATAGTGGATCTGGCGGATGCGCTCGTCCGGAGAGACGTGGTCGAGCTGCAAGGAATAGACCCGGATGGCGCCGCCGGGCGCGTGGATCACCGCTTCGACGGCAGCGCGCTGCAGATTGAGTTTGGAAAGCGTGCGGCTGCGCGGCAGAAGCAGCGTACGCGTCGCAACAATCGGCCAACGCGACAGCACCATGTTACCGAATTGGAAGCGAAGATCGCGTGGACCGGCGCCGAGCGGCAGCAGGTCCATCCCTACCCCATAGATAGAGTAATAGCCGGGCAACGACGCTTCGATCGCCGCGACCATGTCGATGCCGCCGTTGCGGGCGAAGCCGCGGGTTACCTCCTGCAAGGCGATAATATCGGCGCCCGCAAGGTTTGCGACGATACGTTCGAGATCATATCTGCCGTCGAGGCCGAAGCCGTACTGGATGTTATAGCTCACCAACTTCACGATAATCTTTGACCTCCGGCTGAACGGCCTATATCGAAGGCGACATGACGGGCAAATGACCGCGCCGCCTGTCCTGGCGGACATGCGGAGGACGCGGTAACAATTGAAAAGAGCGCATAGGCTTTCCTGACTCCATTCGCTGTAAGGGGTTATGCGCCAATACCGAGTGACGGAAGTAAAATGAAATTTCTCGACGAAGCAAAGGTCTATATTCGGTCTGGTGATGGCGGCGCGGGCAGCGTTTCCTTCCGGCGTGAGAAATTCATCGAGTTCGGCGGTCCTGACGGCGGCGATGGCGGCCGCGGCGGCGATGTCTGGGTCGAGGCCGTCAACGGCCTGAATACGCTGATCGATTTCCGCTATCAGCAGCATTTCAAGGCCACGATCGGCATGCACGGCATGGGCAAGAACCGCGCCGGCGCGAAGGGGGCCGATGTGACGCTGAAGGTCCCGGTCGGCACGCAGATCTTCGAAGAAGACGAGGAAACCCTGATCTGCGACCTGACGCAGGAGGGCCAGCGCTTTCGTCTGGCAGCCGGCGGCAATGGCGGCTTCGGCAACGCCTACTTCAAATCCTCGGTCAATCAGGCGCCCGATTGGGCCAATCCCGGCCTGCCGGGCGAAGAAAAAACCATTTGGCTGCGGTTGAAGCTGATCGCCGATGCCGGCCTCGTCGGCCTGCCGAATGCGGGCAAGTCGACCTTTCTCGCCGCGGTCAGCCGCGCCCGGCCGAAGATCGCCAACTATCCATTCACGACACTGCATCCCAATCTCGGCGTCGCCACCATCGATGGCCAGGAATTCATCCTGGCCGACATTCCCGGCCTGATCGAAGGCGCGCATGAAGGTGTGGGCATCGGCGACCGTTTCCTCGGCCATGTCGAGCGCACCCGCGTGCTGCTGCATCTGGTCTCCGCCCAGGAAGAGAAGGTCGGCAAGGCCTACAAGACCGTCAAGCACGAGCTGGAAGCCTATGGCAACGACATCACCGACAAGCCGGAGATCGTCGCGCTGTCGCAGATCGATGTGCTTGACGACGAAACGCTGAAGAAGAAGACACGCGAACTGGCGCGCGCCTGCGGTAAGACGCCATTTCGTATTTCCGCCATCACCGGCAGCGGCATGACCGAGGTGCTGCGCGCGCTGCGCGACGTGATTGTCGAAGCAAACGCAGGCACTCAAGAAGAGAAGCCGGCGAAGGCACCGAAGCTGCGCCACCGCGACATGCTGGTCTCCGATGACGACAGCGACGACGGGGAGCAGCAGGGATGACTGCCCGTAAGCCGCTCGACCGCTACCGCCGCATCGTCATCAAGATCGGCTCCGCCCTTCTCGTCGACCGCAAGGCAGGCCTGAAGAAGGCCTGGCTTGACGGCATGTGCGCCGATATTGCCGGGCTGAAGGCCAAGGGCGTCGATGTCCTCGTCGTCTCCTCCGGCGCCATTGCGCTCGGGCGTTCGGTACTCGATCTGCCCTCCGGCGCGCTGAAGCTGGAAGAAAGTCAGGCGGCCGCCGCCGTCGGTCAGATTTCACTGGCGCGCGCCTGGTCGGAAAGCCTGTCGCATGACGATATCGTCGCCGGCCAGATCCTGCTGACGCTCGGCGATACCGAAGAGCGCCGCCGCTATCTCAATGCACGCGCCACCATCAATCAGCTCCTGAAGATCGGGGCCGTGCCGATCATCAACGAAAACGACACGGTCGCCACCAGCGAAATCCGCTATGGTGACAATGATCGCCTCGCCGCCCGCGTCGCCACCATGACCGGTGCCGACCTGCTGATCCTACTGTCTGACATCGACGGGCTCTACACCGCCCCTCCGCATCTCGACCCGCAGGCAAAATTCCTCGAAACGATCGCCGAGATCACGCCGGATATCGAAGCCATGGCCGGCGGTGCGGCATCCGAACTGTCGCGCGGCGGCATGCGCACCAAAATCGATGCCGGCAAGATCGCGACCGGCGCCGGCTGCGCCATGATCATCGCCTCGGGAAAGACAGATCGGCCGTTGAACGTCATTGCAAATGGCGCACGCTCCTCCTGGTTTGCGCCGTCGGGCACGCCCGTCACCGCCCGCAAGACCTGGATTGCCGGACAGTTGCAGCCGGCCGGTGAGCTGCATGTCGACGAGGGCGCCGTTACAGCGCTCGGCGCCGGCAAGAGCCTGTTGCCCGCCGGCGTGCGCAGCATCATCGGCCATTTCGGCCGCGGCGACACCGTTGCCGTCATTGGTCCTTCGGGCCGGGAAATCGCCCGTGGCCTTGTCAGTTACGATGCCGAGGAGGCTCGCCAGATCACCGGCCGCAAATCGACGGAGATCGAGGCGATCCTCGGTTATCCCGGCCGCGCCGCCATGGTGCATCGCGACGACCTCGTCATGACCGCGTCCGTCAAGACGAAGGCCGAGAAATTGAAGAAGGATGAAGCCCATGCTTGATACCGTCGCACAAAGCCCCGACATCGACACTTTGATGAACGATATCGGCCGCAAGGCCCGGGCTGCGTCGCGACCTCTGGCCTTCGCTTCGACCGAGAGCAAGAACAAGGCCTTGGAAGCCATGGCGGATGCCATTCTGGCTCGCAAGGATCATATTCTTGCCGAAAACGCCAAGGACCTGAAAGACGTCGAGGGCACGGATATGCTCGCCTCCTTCGTCGACCGCCTGACCCTGAACGACAAGCGGGTCGCCGAGATGGCCGAAGGCATTCGCGCCATCGCCGCCCTGGCCGATCCGGTGGGCGAAGTCATCGCCGCCTGGGATCGTCCGAACGGCCTGAAGATCGAGCGCGTTCGCACGCCGCTCGGCGTCATCGGCGTCATCTTCGAAAGCCGACCGAACGTCACCGCCGATGCCGGTGCGCTGTGCCTGAAGGCTGGCAATGCAGTAATCCTGCGCTGCGGCAGCGATTCGCGCCGGTCGTCCCAGGCGATCCATGAATGTCTGGTCGAGGGGCTGAAGGTAGCTGGCTTGCCGGAACATGCCATCCAGCTCGTCCCGGTCAGCGACCGCGCCGCCGTCGGCGCCATGCTGCGCGGCCTCGAAGGCAATATCGACGTTATCGTGCCGCGCGGCGGCAAGAGCCTAGTTGCTCGCGTCCAGACCGAGGCGCGCGTGCCGGTCTTCGCGCATCTGGAAGGCCTCTGCCACATCTATATCGATGCCTCGGCCGATCTGGAAATGGCGAAATCCATTGTCATCAACGCCAAGATGCGCCGCACGGGCATCTGCGGCGCGGCCGAAACGCTGCTGGTCGATTCGAAGGTCGCTTCCACCCATCTGAAACCGCTGCTTGACGGGCTTGCTGCGGCAGGCTGCGAAATCCGCGGTTCCGGCGATGTGCTCAAGCTCGCGCCCAGCGTGAAGGCGGCAACGGAGGAGGACTGGTCGACGGAATATCTGGCCGCGATCATCTCGGTCGCGCTGGTCGACGGCATTTCCGGCGCCATCGCCCATATCGGTAAATATTCGTCGAACCACACCGAAGCCGTGATTGCCGAGGATCCCGCGGTCGTCGAGCGCTTCTTCACCGAGATCGATTCGGCGATCCTGCTGCACAATGCCTCGACGCAATTTGCCGATGGCGGCGAATTCGGCATGGGCGCGGAGATCGGCATCGCCACCGGCAAGATGCACGCGCGCGGACCAGTGGGCGTCGAGCAGCTCACCTCCTTCAAATATCGCGTGCGCGGCACCGGACAGATACGGGCCTGACGTGCATAAAGAAGAGATCGATTACCGCTATCTGCGCATGCCCCATGCCGAGCGCGGCATGGTAGTCGGTCTTTTCGGCGGCTCCTTCAATCCGCCGCATCAGGGCCATGCGCTAGTCGCCGAAATAGCACTCCGCCGGCTTGGCCTCGACCAACTCTGGTGGATGGTGACGCCTGGCAATCCGCTGAAGAGTCGCAATCATCTCGCGCCGCTTGCTGAACGCATCGCGCTCAGCGAGGCGATCACCCATGATCCGCGCATCAAGGTGACGGCTTTCGAACAGACGCTCGGCATGAGCTACACGGCCAATACGCTCGCCTACGTCAAGGCGCGCAATACCCACGTTCATTTCATCTGGATCATGGGCGCTGACAGTCTCAATACGTTTCACCGCTGGCAGAAATGGCAGGAGATCGCCCGCGCCTTTCCGATCGCCGTCATCGACCGGCCGGGATCGACGCTATCCTATTTATCTGCAAAGATGGCGAAGACGTTTCACTATGCGCGCGTCGATGAAGACGACGCCCGGGTCTTGTGGAAAAAGCCGGCACCCGCCTGGACCTTCATTCATGGCCGGCGCTCGACACTAAGTTCGACGGCCTTGCGCGCCGCGCAATGAGTGATTTGCGATATCGCGCCTGATTTTCCGGAAAAACCTCCAAAAATGAAAAAGCCCGACGGGGGAGGAGATCCGTCGGGCTTCAATCCTGATCAGCAACTGGGAGGAGGAGAGTTGCCGATCCATATCGAAAGGCATTGGGAGGAGGAGATCGCCGTTTCGATGATCATGTTTTAGCAGATTTGACCAAATGATAAAACGCTGATAGCGCAATGCAGCAATGTGTTTTCATCATAGCTATGCAAACGATCTGCCTAAAAAACGCTTCTTTTACATGATCTGAGCGAGACCCTGGGCAGCTTTAAGAACAGCACGCCTGAAAATTTCCGTGAAATTGCACGATTCTTAACGTTACGTCTTACGGCGTGAGCGTTCGCCAGCGCCTTGAGCGAATCGAGCCATGCATTTCCGCGGCAACAGAGCATCGCAATATGCGCCCCAAAGGCAAATCCCTATAAAATTCGTAGAGTTACGTCCCTCAATGACGCTATGTTTCCCAAATATATCCCTAGCCAAGCTTCTTTGGCCGTTATATCTCTCGCAATATGACGACACCTTTTGGGAGAAGCATGATGGCCTCGAGCCGCCGCCAATGGATCAAACTTGCAACCGCCGCCCTTTCCGCCGCCTGGCTTGGCA
The DNA here is from genome assembly GCF_000426285.1 of Rhizobium leucaenae USDA 9039. Classification (GTDB taxonomy): domain Bacteria; phylum Pseudomonadota; class Alphaproteobacteria; order Rhizobiales; family Rhizobiaceae; genus Rhizobium; species Rhizobium leucaenae. Next base: position 16,228 of record NZ_AUFB01000015.1, read on the forward strand.
TATCCGCCATTCCTGCGCCGGCCTTTGCCGCCGATAAAATCACCGTTTTTGCCGCTGCGAGCATGAAAAACGCGCTGGATAACATCGACGCCGCCTTCACTAAGGAAACCGGCAAGCAGGTCACCGTCTCCTATGCGGCAAGCGGGCCGCTGGCCAAGCAGCTCGAAAACGGCGCGCCGGCCGATGTCTTCATCTCCGCCGATACCGACTGGATGGACTATGTCGCCAAGAAAAAGCTGATCAAGGACGGCAGCCGCGTCAACCTGCTCGGCAACAAGATCGTTCTCGTTTCCGCCAAGGACAAGGCCAAACCCGTCGAGATCAAGCAGGGCATGGACCTTGCCGACCTTCTCGGCGACGGACGCCTGGCGATCGGGCAACCGGAATCGGTGCCGGCAGGCAAATACGGCAAGGCGGCGCTGGAAAAACTTGGCGTCTGGTCTTCCGTCGAGAAGAAGGTTGCCGGTGCTGAAAGCGTGCGCGCGGCGCTCGCGCTGGTTTCACGCGGCGAAGCGCCCTACGGCATCGTCTACCAGACCGACGTTTCCGCCGATCCAGCCGTCACCGTCGTCGGTACCTTTCCGGAAGACAGCCATCCGCCGATCATCTATCCGATCGCGATCACGGCCAACAGCACCAATCCCGACACACAAGCCTATGTCGATTATCTGAAATCGGCTAAGGCTGTTCCGTTCTTCGAGCATGAAGGCTTCACGGTTTTGAAGCGTTGAGCGTCATCGCTCGACCGTAGGCAAGAAGCGCATCTTTGCGGGCTCGCCGACTAATGGCGGGCCTGACATGTCTTTACGAGGTCGGACTTGGACGCATTAGGTTTGAGCAGCGACGAATGGACGGCGATCGAGCTGAGCCTGCGCGTCTCGACCGTCGCCATGCTGGTGAGCCTGCCCTTCGGCATTGCCGCCGCGATGTTGCTCGCGCGCGGTAAATTCTGGGGCAAATCGATCGTCAACGGCATCGTCCACCTGCCGCTGATCCTGCCGCCCGTCGTCACCGGCTTTATCCTCCTCATCCTCTTCGGCCGCAAAGGCCCGATCGGCGCCCTGCTCGACCAATATCTCGGTATCGTCTTCTCTTTCCGCTGGACCGGCGCCGCCCTTGCCTGCGGCGTGATGGGATTTCCGCTGATGGTCAGAAGCATCCGCCTGTCGATCGAAGCGGTCGATCGCAAGCTTGAAGAGGCCGCCGGAACGCTCGGGGCCAGTCCGCTCTGGATATTCCTCACCGTGACCTTGCCGCTGATCCTACCGGGCATCATCGCCGGCATGATCCTGTCCTTCGCGAAGGCGATGGGCGAGTTCGGCGCCACCATTACCTTCGTCTCCAACATTCCCGGCGAAACACAGACCCTGTCGTCGGCGATCTATACCTTTACGCAAGTGCCCGGCGGCGATGCCGGTGCGCTGCGATTGACGATCGTCGCGATCGTCATTTCCATGGTGGCGTTGCTCGCCTCCGAATTCCTCGCCTATCTCGCCGGCAAGAGGGTGGACTGGGAATGACGCTGACCGTCGACATCCGCCACCGATTGGGCGCTTTCGTACTCGACGCAGCCTTCACGTCGGATGGCGGCGTCACCGCCCTGTTCGGCCGCTCCGGCTCCGGCAAGACGTCAATCATCCGCATCATCGCCGGCCTGATCCAGCCCGATTATGGCCACGTCAGCCTCGATGGCATGGTACTCGCGGACACCAACGCTCAGCTTTTCGTTCCGCGCCACCGCCGCCGTTTCGGCTATGTCTTCCAAGAGGCACGGCTCTTTCCGCATCTTTCCGTGCGGCAGAACCTGAACTACGGCCGCTGGTTCGCGCCGAAAAACAGCCATGGCGAAAGCTTTGATGGGGTTGTCGATCTCCTCGGCATCGAAGCGCTTCTCGATCGAAAGCCCGCAAAACTTTCCGGCGGCGAGAAACAGCGCGTCGCCATCGGCCGCGCCTTACTATCGTCACCGCGGCTGCTGCTGATGGACGAACCTCTGGCCGCGCTCGACGAGGCGCGCAAAGCCGAGATCCTGCCTTATCTCGAACGGCTCCGTGACGAGACGAAAGTGCCGATCATTTATGTCAGCCATTCCATCGCCGAGGTGGCGCGCCTGGCCAACCGTGTCGTCGTGATGCGCGACGGCAAGGTGGAGGCAACGGGACCGGCGGTCGAGATCTTCAGCCAGCTTTCCGGCCCGCAGCCGATCGACCGCCGCGAAGCCGGCGTTCTGCTCGAGGGCCATGTGGCACATATAGACCGTCAGCACCACCTGACCATCGTAGCGCTGAAAGCGGCCAAGCTCTTTGTCCCCGGCGAAGTGGCGGGAGTTGGCAAAACCGTCCGCGTCCACATCCCCGCCCGCGACGTCATGCTGGCGACGGCGCGGCCCGAGGGTCTGAGCGCCCTCAATATTCTCGAAGGCCGGGTGGCTGCCATCGACACGGCGGCCGACGGTACTGTGGAAGTCAAGGTGGATTGCGACGGCGAAGGCGTGCTTGCCCGCATTACGCAGTTTTCGTCTGAACGGCTGGGTCTGCGGATCGGACTACCGATTCATGCGGTCATAAAGACCGTAGCGCTCGAATCCTAGGACCGATCACGACTCCGCCTGCGGTTCTGCAACCGCGTCGCCCGGGTTGCGATTGGCCTCAAGCCATTCGAGGTCGCTGGCAATGGCTGCCCGGACAGAGTCCTCCATGCCGCGGAACCGCCGGAGCAATTCCTCCCCGAAGGGCGTCAATGCCGCGCCGCCGCCGTTCTGACCGCCGCGCTGGGATTCGACGACCGGTTCCTGGAACATATGGTTCAACTCGCTGATCAGCAGCCAGGCGCGGCGATAGGACATGTCCATGGCTCGGCCGGCGGCCGAGATCGAACCGGTTTCGCGAATATGCTCAAGGAGTTCCATCTTGCCGCGTCCAAGCCGGTCCTGCCCCGGGAAATTGATGCGGAGGATGGGTTTCAGGGGCTGTTGCAGAACTTTGGTCATGGCGTCGGAACGTTTCGGTCTGCTCTTGTCTATACGCGCCCCGGGCTCGCCTGTACATGGGAGGCGGGGAAGGTGGCGGCGGGGCAGGGTTTTACATCACCTAGCGTAACCTGATGCTCTCTGAGGGAGCCACGCGAACAATTCGCCCATATATGGTGCGAAAGAGACGGGAATTACCACAAAAGCTTGTCTTTACGTCCAATAGATGACAGGCAGCGTCTTGAAACCTTAACGCTTTGGTGCCTATCTTTAAGATGTGATCGACTCAGATCACCGAAGTGCATGTTCTGTTACTGAAGGAAGGAAAAGCACTGACAACAGTACACGCCAAGGGAAGAACGCCTGTCGTTGTCCCGAAGAGCCCGGAACGTGGCGTTGATGCCGCTGCCCGCGCCCTGCAAGCCGTCCTCGTAAGCCTCGAGGACTCCAAGGCCGAAAATATCGTCACCATCAACATTGCTGGCAAGTCCGCGCTTGGAGACTACATGGTCGTCGTCTCCGGACGCTCGAACCGGCATGTCCTGGCGATTGCCGACCATCTGATCACCGACCTCAAGGACGAAGGCCTGGGCACCGCCCGCGTCGAAGGCCTGGAAGGCGGCGACTGGGTGCTGATCGACACGGGTGACATCATCATTCACGTGTTCCGCCCCGAGATCCGCGAGTTCTACAACATCGAAAAGATGTGGGCTGCGCCCGATCTTGAGGAAGGCACGCTGCACTAACCTGTTCCGGGCATGATTCCCGGTCCCGGTTATTAGTATCGAATCGCCGGACATGTTTGTCCGGCAACGATCTATATCTGTGCCGCCATAATGGCGGGTATGCTTGGGAGCGGGAATGCGGATAGGTCTTTTTGCGGTGGGACGGTTGAAAACCGGCCCTGAAAAGGATCTTGCGGCCCGCTATCTCGACCGTTTCGCCAAGGCTGGTCCGGCAATCGGCCTCGAACTGACACGCATGACCGAAGTTGCCGAAAGCCGCGCATCCAACGGCGAGACGCGCAAGCGCGAAGAAGCGGTCCTGTTGCACAAAGCGCATCCGGACGGCGGCGTTCTCGTTCTGCTCGACGAGCGCGGCAAGGCGCTGGACAGTGAAGCCTTTGCTGCTTTGCTCGGCACATTCCGGGATCAGGGCAAGCGCGATCTCACAATTGCCATTGGCGGTGCCGACGGTCTCGACCCCTCGCTTTACGACAAGGCCGATGCCACCATCTGCCTCGGCAAGATGACCTGGCCGCACCAGCTTGTGCGCATTCTCATCGCCGAACAACTCTACCGCGCCGTCACGATCCTGTCCGGGCACCCCTACCATCGGGTTTGAAGTCTATTGCCAGGAAGCGAAACGCTCGAAAACAGTTGGGCTTTCCGGTATTTTGCGTTAACGGATCGCTCACACAGGCGTGTTTTGATTCCCGCCGCAAAATTGATGATGCTTCCTGGATAATCGCGGCAAATCGGTTTAATTTCACGCGATTTCAAAGGGGCTGAGCCCAAACGACTGGATGAGAAAAACCCCGCCCACACTTTTCCGCTTGCTGCTGCCCTCCCTGGCAGTGTGCCTTGGCGTCGGTGTCTATCTGGAAAGTCCGTTTCAGTTCCGGGACATGGCTCAGGCTCAGGAAGATGGCGGCACCTCACCCGCGCAGCCCCCCGCGCAGACCAAGGACGGTCAGTCCGTCGTCACATCGACCGCACCAACGGCGCAGCAGCCGGAACAAGCGCCTGATCCTGCCGCCGACCTTGCCCGGAAGCGCGATCAAACCCGCGCCGAGTTGCAGGAATTGTCAAAGACGATCAGCCTTTCCTCCGACAAGACGAAAGCGCTGGAAGACAGCATCGCCTCGCTCGACAAGAGCACCGCCAGCCTACGCCAGGCGCTGATCGACAGCGCCGCCCGCCGCAGGGATATGGACCGCAAGATTCAGCAGAGCGAGAAGACGCTGACCGATCTCGCGGTCAAGGAAGACAAGATCCGCAAATCCTTGCACGAGCGCCGGGCGCTGCTGGCCGAAGTTCTGGGCGCGCTGGAACGCATGGGCCGCAACCCGCCGCCGGCGCTGCTGGTAACGCCGGACGATGCGCTTGCTTCCGTGCGCAGCGCCATCCTGCTCGGCGCCGTCGTTCCTGGCATGCGCAAGGAGACGGATAAGCTCATCGCCGACCTTAACGATCTCACCAAGCTGCATGCCTCCACTGCGGCGGAAAAAGCCGACCTCACCGCCACCATGACCAATAGTCTGGAGGAGGAACGGCGCATGGATATGCTGATTGCCGAAAACGACAAGCACAGCCATGAGAACGCCGCCGAACTGGATGCCGAGCGCAAGCGTTCCGAAGAATTGGCGGGACAGGCGACCAGTCTCGAGGGACTCGTCGCGTCGCTGGAAAGCCAGATCGGTTCGGTGCGCGACGCCGCTGCCGCAGCCCGGGCGGAAGAGGCCCGCCGCGAGCAGATGACCGATCAGCAGCGCGAGCAGGCAAGGGCATTGGCCGAAAACGGCGTGCCCGATAAAAACCGCATTACGCCCGCATATCCGTTTTCCGACCTCAAACAGAAATTGGAGCTGCCTGTGGCGGGTGATATTCTCCGCCAGTTCGGCGACGATGACGGTACGGGACATACGGCGATGGGTATGACCGTTGCAACCGGCGCCGACGCGCTCGTCACCGCTCCCGCCGACGGCACGGTCGTTTACGCCGGCGCGTTTCGCAGCTATGGCCAGATGGTTATTCTTGATACCGGCGACGGCTATCATATGGTCCTGTCGGGAATGGACGCGATCAAGACGCGTCTCGGCAAATTTGTCTTCGCTGGCGAGCCGCTCGCTACGATGGGCCTAAAAAGAGTCGCGAGCGCGACTGCATTGGCGCTGGAAACGGATCGGCCAACGCTCTACATTGAATTTCGAAAAGATGGGAAGCCGGTCGATTCTCGGCCTTGGTGGACCTCCAAAGACACTGGAAAGGCACGCAATGATACGTAGGGCTTCTCTTGTTCTCGTTGGCGCATTGATGGGTGCGACCGCGATGAGCGTTATCTACACGGCGGTAGCGCCGGCGGAAGCCGCAGGCGCTTCCACGTACAAGGAATTGTCGATTTTCGGCGATGTCTTTGAACGTGTGCGCGCGCAGTACGTAACGCCGCCCCAGGAAGACAAGCTCATCGAAGCCGCCATCAACGGCATGCTGTCCTCGCTGGATCCGCATTCGAGCTATATGAACGCCAAGGACGCCGACGACATGCGCACCCAGACCAAGGGTGAATTCGGCGGTCTCGGCATTGAAGTGACCATGGACAACGACCTGGTCAAGGTCATCACCCCGATCGACGACACGCCCGCCGCCAAGGCCGGTGTTCTCGCCGGCGACTATATCACCGCCATCGACGGCCAGTCGGTCCGCGGCCTGAAGCTGGAAGACGCCGTCGAGAAGATGCGCGGCGCCGTCAAGACGCCGATCAAGCTGACGCTGTTGCGCAAGGGCGCCGATAAGCCGATCGAACTCACCATTATCCGTGACGTTATCGCCGTTGCCGCCGTCAAGTCGCGCGAAGAAGGCGGCGATGTTGGTTATCTCCGCATCATCTCCTTCACCGAAAAGACCACGCCGGACCTGGAAGCCGCGATCGCCAAGATCAAGAAGGATATCCCGGCCGACAAGCTGAAGGGCTATGTCCTCGACCTGCGCCTCAATCCGGGCGGTCTGCTCGACCAGGCGATCAACGTTGCCGATGATGTGCTGGAGCGCGGCGAAGTCGTCTCGACCCGCGGCCGTAATCCGGACGAAACCCGCCGCTTCAACGCCGGCCCGGGCGATCTGACCGACGGCAAGCCGATCATCGTGCTCATCAACGGCGGTTCGGCATCGGCATCGGAAATTGTTGCCGGCGCCCTGCAGGATCTGCGCCGCGCCACCGTTCTCGGCACCCAGTCCTTCGGCAAGGGCTCCGTACAGACGATCATCCCGCTTGGCGATGGCAACGGCGCGCTGCGTCTGACGACGGCGCTCTATTACACGCCGTCGGGCCGTTCGATCCAGGGCACCGGCATCACGCCTGACGTCAAGGTCGACGAGCCGCTGCCGGATGACTTGAAGGGCAAGCTGGTGACCGAAGGCGAATCCAGCCTGCCGGGCCACATCAAGGGCCAGAGCGAAACCGACCAGGGCTCCGGCTCGGCCGCCTATGTGCCGCCGGATCCGAAGGACGACGTCCAGCTCAACTATGCGCTCGACCTGTTGCGCGGCGCCAAGACCGATCCGGCCTTCCCGCCGAACCCGGAAAAGGCGGTTTCCGCCAAGTAAGGAAACGGCGCCGGGCTGGAAACAGACCCGGCGCTTTCATATCAGGGGCGAGGTGACTTATCTCATCTCGCTCCAAAATCCATTTTGAATCACGCTTGGGCGTTTTGAATTTGGAGCATCACGCTGCTTTAATGGCGACAGGAAAGCGGAATGCTCTGGGGCAGACAGTTTCCCGTTTGGGGTGGATACGGACTTTGGGAACGGATTTGCATGCACCGCTGGGCCAGAACCGCGGCTCTGGCCGCAAACGGCGGCGTCCGCCCTTCGGGCGCATCCTCGGCGGCTTATGCCTGATTGCGATCGCCAGTTTTTCCCTTTATTCGGCGCTGCTGCGTGACAATCTGCAGAAAACCCCTCCGGTCGAAACCGCAGAGAAGGCCTCATCATCACCAGCGCCTGCCAGTGACAAGCCGGCCATGGCCAATCAAACGACGGGCCTGACGCAGGTCGATCCGCAATCCGGCGCCGATACGCATCGCATCGTCACCAGCGACGGCTCCGTCGTGACCATGTTCAGCCCGAATACGCGCGACGGCGACGGCCCGGTACTGATCAATGCCAATCAGGTCGGCCAGGACCCGCGCATGGCGGCAACGCCGAACAATGCCCTGCTGGAGGATTCGCCTTTCGGCAAGCTGCCTATCATCGCGCCGAGCGGATTGAGGCCGATGGATCAATATGCGCGGCCCTGGTCCGGCGCCCGCGGCACGCGCGTCGCCATCGTCGTCAGCGGTCTCGGTCTCAGCCAAACCGGCACCCAGCGCGCCATCGAGAAACTGCCCGAGGAGATCACGCTCGCCTTTGCCGCCAGCGGCAACAGTCTGCAGCGCTGGATGCAGGAGGCGCGGCGTGGCGGCCACGAGATCCTGATCCAGGTGCCCTTCGAGCCCTTCGATTATCCCAGCAATAATCCCGGACCGGATACGCTTCTGACCTCGCAGCCCGCGGCCAAGAATATCGAGGACCTGCACAAGGCCATGGCCGAAATCACCAATTACACCGGCGTGATGAACTATCTCGGCGGACGGTTCCTGTCGAATGCCGACGCCATGGAGCCTGTCATGCGCGATATCGGCAAGCGCGGTCTGCTGTTTCTCGATGACGGCTCCTCGGCGCAGTCGAAATCCGGTACCGTCGCCAAGACGCTGGAGGTGCCGCATGCCTTTGCGGATATGCAGCTCGATGGAGAATTGCAGCAGGATGCGATTTTGAAGAAACTTGACGAGCTGGAGCGCATCGCCCGGCGCAATGGCTCGGCAATCGGCGTTGCGTCGGCTTTCGACGAGAGCGTCGACGCCATCAGCAAATGGAGCGAGGAGGCAGCCATGCGCGGCATCGAGATCGTCGCCGTCTCGGCCCTCGCCGACGACCCGAAACATCCCTGAGGCTTAGAGAACAACCATGAGCAAGAGCCACTTCCCCGTCAGAGCTGAAGACCTGCCCTATCGCCCCTGCGTCGGCATCATGGTGCTCAACCGCGAAGGGCTGGTCTGGGCCGGCAAACGCATTCCGGACGGCAACTCCGAATATGACGGCTCGCCGCAGCTCTGGCAGATGCCGCAGGGCGGCATCGACGAGGGCGAAGACCCGCTGGAGGCAGCCTATCGCGAGCTCTACGAAGAGACCGGCATGAAGAGCGTGACGCTGCTCGCCGAAGCGAAGGACTGGATCAATTACGATCTGCCGCCGCAGTTGATCGGCATCGGCCTCAGGGGAAAATTCCGCGGCCAGACCCAGCGCTGGTTTGCTTTCCGCTTCGACGGCGACGAGAGCGAAATCGCCATCAATCCGCCGCCGGGCGGCCATGAGCCGGAATTCGAGGCCTGGGATTGGAAGCCGATGGCCAATCTTCCTGGCCTGATCGTCGCCTTCAAACGCTCCGTCTACGAACAGGTCGTCGCCGAATTCGAACATTTGGCGGGTCTGGAGGCGGAAGATTGAGGGCGTCCCGGCCGCGTGAAAATGCGGCCGGAATCAATAGAGCGGTTCAGCTTTTCACGGCATTCAGAACCGCTCTATCTCTTTGTTTTTTTGCAATTCTAATGCATGTCGCGCAAAAGTGTGCGGCGGTTTTGCGAAAACGACATGCAAAAACACGAGCTAAAGCGTGGGAGCGAATCTGAAAGGTCGCGACGAGCTTTAGGCGAATTATTCAGCAGAATCAGCGGAATCGGCGTTGAGTTGGCCGTATTTCGCTTCGCCGATCTTTTCGAGCAGGTCGATCTGTGTTTCCAGGAAGTCGATATGACCTTCCTCGTCTGCCAGCAATTCTTCGAACAGCTTCATCGAGACATAGTCGCCGGCATCATGACAAATGTCGCGCGACTTCTTGTAGGCGGTGCGGGCGTCATATTCGCCGGCGAGATCGGCCTCCAGCACTTCCTTGACATTCTGACCGATGCGCAGCGGCGCCAACGTCTGCAGGTTCGGATGTCCCTCAAGGAAGATGATCCGGGCGACAAGGCGATCGGCGTGGTGCATCTCTTCGATGGATTCGGCGCGCTCCTTCTTGGCAAGCTTGGTATAGCCCCAATCTTCCAGAAGCCGGTAATGAACCCAATATTGATTGACTGCACCGAGTTCGAGAAATAGGGCCTCGTTAAGCCGCTCGATGACTTTTTTGTCGCCTTTCAATGTCCGCTCTCCTGTTGTCTTCATGAAATTTTTTCAGGCGGGACATGAAATCAAATATTTCCGCCTCAGTCGAGTGGCGGCGGGCATGATAGTCCTCGGTCGTCTGTATAATGATGTCGACGACATTCGGGAAACAGCCGCAGCAGCGGCCGCGCTTCGACATGGCGTGGTAGACCTTGGCGGGAACGATGAGCTGCCAACAATCCTGATCGAGGAGTTCGGTGATGACCTCGCGGATTTCCTTGTCGGTGATGTAATTACAACTGCAAACCAGCATTCTTCGCTCAGCCCGTCAAACATGACATCTGCTGTCTTGTTATCTGCGAAAGAAGACGATCTTTGTCAAGAAAAATCGATTCATTTTTCATCGGGCGAGGCGGATAGGGTCATTTCGACGTGAGACCTAACGTACTGCGCCTCAATGGAAGTTACGGCCTCGCGGCATGACGCTTGCCGTCGCGGCGACAGTGCTGCGGCCATCTGCCGCTGTCTCGGCAGCCTGCTCCGGCATCGGCCGACTTGCCTCGGCAAGCCTCTTCTTTTGCCGGTGATCCATGGTCGGACGCAGGGCCTCATCCGCCCGATCGCTGACCCCAAACCGCCTGGCTTCGCGCTGCAGGATTCCCAGCGCCGAGGTCATATCCTCGATATAGTCGACCACCACATGGATGACGCCGCTTTCGCTCTGCAGGCGGCCGCGAATCTTGACCAGCCGGGCGCCCATGACGATGGCGCGGTATTTGTCGAACATCTTCGGCCAGACGATCGCATTCGAAACACCGGTCTCGTCCTCCAGCGTCATGAAGATCACGCCCTTCGCCGAGCCCGGCCGCTGCCGCACCAGCACCAGCCCGGCAATCGTCACTATCCGGCCATTTGCCACATTGGGCAAATCGCGGTTCTGCACGATGCCCATTTTAGAGAAATCCGCACGCAGGAAGGACATCGGATGCGCCTTCAGCGATAGCGAAAGATAGCGATAATCCTCGATCACCTGCTCGCCGGGCATCATTTCCGGCAACAAAACCGCAGGCTCGACTTGCAGATCCCTGCGGTCGGCAAGATCGAAGAGGGGAAGCTTTTCGGCCGCACTGCCGGCATCGAGCGCCCGCACCGCCCATAGCGCCTCTCGTCGGCTGAGCCCGATGGAGCCGAACGCATCCGCATCCGCCAGACGCTCGATCTGCGCCTTGGCAAGGCCGGAGCGCAGCCAAAGATCGCGCACGGAACTGTAGCCATTGCCGCGGCGCTCGACGAGCTGCACCATCTCATCCTCGGAAAGGCCTTTGACCTGCCGGAAACCGAGGCGGACGGCACATTGCGACTTGATGAGTTCGCGCATCGATGCATGACGCGGCTCGACGGCGTCCCGATCGAAACGCGCCTTCTCCAGTAGGCAATCCCAGTTAGAATGATTGACATCCACAGGCCGCATCTCGACGCCATGCTCGCGCGCATCGCGCACGAGCTGTGCCGGCGCATAGAAGCCCATGGGCTGGGAATTCAGGATCGCCGCACAAAAGACATCGGGATAATAGGTCTTGAGCCAGGAAGAGGCGTAAACGAGAAGCGCGAAGGAAGCCGCGTGGCTTTCGGGAAAACCATATTCGCCGAAGCCTTCAATCTGGCTGAAGCAGCGTTCGGCAAAGTCTTGAGGGTAGCCGTTCGCGACCATGCCCGAAACCAGGTCCTTCTTGAATTCATCGACCTTTCCCGTCCGCTTGAACGTCGCCATGGACCGGCGCAGCCGATCGGCCTTGGCCGCCGAAAATCCAGCCGCAGTAATGGCAATCTGCATCGCCTGTTCTTGAAACAGGGGAACTCCTAGCGTCCTTTCCAAAACTGCCTTCAATTCCGGACGATGGTATTCGATCGGTCGATTATGAAGTTTGTCATCCCGCCGCTTGAGATAAGGGTGAACCATATTGCCCTGGATGGGACCGGGCCGGACGATCGCCACCTCGATAACCAGATCGTAGAATCTGCGGGGCTTAAGGCGCGGCAGCATGCTCATCTGTGCCCGGCTTTCGATCTGGAAGACGCCGACCGTGTCGGCGCGGCAGATCATGTCATAGACCGGTATACGGTCGGGATACTCGCCGCTGCCAAGATCGGCGAGCTGCTTCTTCACATCGTAATGCAGCAGCAACAGGTCGAAAGCCTTGGCGAGACAGGTCAGCATGCCGAGCGCAAGCACGTCGATCTTCAATATGTTGAGATTGTCGAGATCGTCCTTGTTCCACTCAATCATGTAGCGATCGTCCATCGCCGTGTGCATGATCGGCACCACCTCATCCAATCGATCCCGGGTGATGACGAAACCGCCCACATGCTGCGTCAGATGCCGCGGAAAACCCATCAGCGTCGAGGCGTAGGAAAGGACGTTCCGTGTCGTCTTGTCCTTGAGATCGAGACCGGCAATCTTCGCCTCGCGCTCGGACAGCTCCTCCGTCGACCAGCCCCAGACGCCGCTCGCAAGGGCAGACTGCACATCCTCCGACAAGCCAAAAGCCTTGGCAACTTCGCGACCGGCCGAGCGCGCCCGATAGCTGGTGACCGCCGCCGTCAATCCGGCATGCTCCTTTTTGTAATGCTTGTAGATAAACTGGATGACCTCTTCACGCTTCTCATGCTCGAAATCGACGTCGATATCAGGCGGTTCCTCGCGCTCCGTCGAGATGAAGCGCTCGAAGAGCAAGCTTGTTATTTCCGGATTGACCTCGGTAATTCGGAGACAATAGCAGACCGTCGAATTGGCGGCCGATCCCCGTCCCTGACACAGGATATTCTCCTTACGAGCAAACTCCATGATGCGGTGCACCGTCAGGAAATAAGGCTCATATTGCCGCTCGTGAATGAGCTTGAGCTCATGCTCGATCTGCATCGAGACCTTTTCGGGAATCTCTTCAGGAAAGCGCCATCTGGCCCCCTTCCACGTCAGTCGCTTCAGCGTCTCCGCAACGGTCTCGCCATCAATGCTTTCGTCGGGATAATTGTGCTTCAGCTCATCCAGGGAAAAAGACAGCCGGCTAAAAAACTTCTGTGTATTGGCGATCGCCTTCGGATAATCCTTGAAAAGGCGCGCCATCTCGGCAGCGTCCTTCATATAGCGCTCGGCATTGGCCGCCAGCTTGAAGCCGGCCTCGGCGATCGGCACATGCTCGCGGATCGAAACGACGATATCGGCAAGCGGCTTGCGTTCGGTCGCATGATAGAGCGGCTGGTTGCTGGCAATCAGCCGCACACCGTTGCGCAATGCGATGATGGAGAGCGTAGCAAAGACCAGCCGGTCTCTACCATCATAGGCCGGCGACAAGACCATATGGAACTTCCTGCCGAAGCGCATCCATAGCCGCTTCAGGCACTGTTCCAGCTTTTCCTGCCCCTCCGGCGTCTCGACGCTATCAGGATCGGGAACAAGGGCCAGCATCATCTCGTCGCCCCATTCCACGAGATCGCTTTCATTGAGGATACAGACGCCTTTCTCGCCGCGCAGATTACCGGCGCTCAACAGCCGGCAGAGATGCGCCCAACCCTTGCGGTTCTGCGGATAGGCAAGAATATCGGGCGTACCGTCCGAAAACACCAGGCGAGCGCCAGGCTGGAAGGGAACCGGCTTCAGGAACGGTTTTTCGGGCGCCCCCTGAGTTCGAAGCGCAAGATTTTTCTTGATGACTTCTTCATATTTCGCCTGGAGAACTTTGGTATGCGCATGCGCCTTGACGACGCCTGCAACCGAATTGCGGTCGGCAATTCCAAACCCCGAAAGTTTCAGGATAGCGGCTTGCGCCACCATCTCTTCCGGATGCGAGGCGCCTTCGAGAAAGGAGAAATTCGTTCTCACCCCGATCTCGAAGAAGGGTATAGGTTCGTGAAAGCTCCGGCGCGCGTTCATGCGAAGACCCCATGCATATACCAATCCGGTCCCGTTCCGCCTCGACCGTAGAGACCTTTGCGGAACAGCCAGAAACGGTGGCCCTCTTCATCCTCCACTTGAAAATAATCGCGGGCAGGCTCTTCCTTTTCCTCGACCCACCATTCTGCCGAAAGCCGTTCCGGCCCTTCGGCCCGGCTGACCCGATGCATGACACGCCGCCAGCGGAACTGCCGGGGAGGGCCATCGGGTACTTCGGCGGCAACGGTTTCGATCGGCTCCGGCATGCGAAACAGCCGCAGCGGCCGCTCGCCGCGGAAGAAGCCAAACCCGGCATCTTCCTTACCCATCCGCCGCCGGGAAGCGAGAAGCCCCATGGCCGGGATCGGTCGCACGGCCCGCTCGGGAATATGGCTTTCCTGCAACTCGAAGCCCCGCAGGCAATCCGGCCCCAGCCGCGCGGCTACCCGGTCGACAAAAGCAGCGAGCGACCCGTCCTGGCGGCCTTCTCCGACAAAATCGTCCTGAGCCGCGTCGAAAGGCGCATGCTGCAGCACATTGAGACGAACGATCTCGAAGCCGTAGCCGACATCGAGATCGTCATGAATGGCAGTGAAGCGCTCCGTGAACAGGTTGGCGATCCGGCTCGGCTCCCGCAGCGGCTGCGATGCGCCGGCGGCAATGCGGAAGACCGCCCCATCCACCCTGAACAACAGCAGTTCGAAGGAGCGGCCTCCGACGCCCCTTCCTTCCAGTCCCGGCTTCAGCGTTTCGGCAAGCTGGCGAGCCAGTTGCAGGATATCGGCCTCCGCCTGCACCGGTTCGGCAAGCCGCCGCTCGGCTGACAACTGCGCGACCGGCCGACGCGGCGAGATCGGCTCCTCATTCAGGCCGATGGCCTGATCAAGCCGCAAAAGCAGTTGCGCGCCAAAGCGGCGGGTCAGCGGCGCCCGCGGTGCGGCCAGGAGATCGCCCACCTCCTTCAGTCCCAGCTTCTGCAATGCGGCGGCGGTTTCATCGCCGAGCCTGAGCGCGGCGACCGGCAGCGGCGCCAGCGCCTCCTCCATGGCCGCGGGGGGAACGACGCGGCTGTCGTCGAAGCGGGCGACCGCCCAGGACAGGCCCGGCGCGGAGGAAATGGCGCCGCGGACATCGAGGCCAAGCCGGGAAATCCGTATCAGAATATCCTCGAGCAGCGCCTCTTCGCCGCCGAAGAGATGGGCGCAGCCGGTAATATCGAGGAAGAGCCCGTCCTTGCCGTCGATCGCCACCAGCGGCGTATAGCGATCGCACCAATCGGCGATCGCCTCCAGCAATTTGCGGTCCGCGCCCGGATCCTCTTCGACGACGTCAAGGGCGGGACAGATCGCCTTCGCCTCGGCAACGCCCTGCGCAAGCTTCAGGCCGATCGTCTCGGCTCTTTCATTGAGCGCAGTGAGCCGCATGGCATTGTTCAGCTTGCCGGCACAGGCGAGCGGCGGCGCCTCAAGCCGACCGGCCAAACGCCAGGACAGACCCCATCGCTTGCGCGCGATCCGGTCGGTCGGCAGGTGCGGAAAGGTCAGCGCCAGAATGCGCTGCGTATTCGCCGGGAAAGGCAGGGTGCTGAGCGTCGAGGACAGGGGCAAACTGGCGGTCATGGGCATTCCACTCCAGGGTTATGGAAAAGGGCGCCGGGTTGCGGCTTTTTTCCAGGGTGAGACGAAAGGCCGGATGACCGATGCTGCCGCCAAGCAGCGATCCATCCGGCAGGGGCCGCGCCAGGGCCGGCGCGGGTTCGACGGCGAGACGGAAGAGAGCGCTGCTCGCCTCCTCCTCGCCCGCTTGACGCAACAGAAACAAGGGCCGCCCCGCTGCCTTGGCCCGCAGCGCCAGCCGCCGGCTCTCGGTCAACCCGAAGCGGGCGGGATTACCACGCACCTCCAGAATGACGACCGAAAAGGCCGCACTGGCGAGCGCCGTCTCCCCCAGCCATAGCGCCTCTTCCAGCTTGCGCGGTGACGCCTGCAGAAAGCCGGCAGGCTCCAATCCAAAATCCCGAAGCCCGATCGCATAGGGCAGGCCCGCCTCCATCCCCGCGACCGTATCGCCGATCCATAAAACCGGCAGTACGGCCGCGGTTTTGCCGGCGGCTTGCCCCCCAGGCCGCGCAGCGAGAACCCTGAGCCGTGCAGCAAGAGCAAGGGTGAAACCGCTAGCCGCTCCGGCATCACGCAAGGCGAGCGAACGGATCTCCGTCAGCGCATCGAGCGGCACGCCGCCCTGCATCGCCTCGTCGAGATCGGCAACGCCTGTCGCAAGCGGCTGAATGGCATCGGCCGAACCGGCCGCCGGCTCCGCCACCCGTGCCTCATGCGCCGCTGCTGCCAGCGCCGGTATCGGCCTGCCTTCCAGTCGGGCAATGGTTTCACGCAGGGCAAAAAGCGTCTCCCGCGCCACGGCAGCCTCAGCCATGACGTTAGCTCCAGATCCATTATGTTCCTGTTATGTTCTTATGGATTCCAGAGGTGGGAAGAAGAGTCAACACCATTTTATGAGAAAATATTCCTCTGCCTGATTCCACTCTCGAAAAACCGAAACAAAGGCTCTATATGACCAGCTAAGGAAGGAAGCATTCATGGCCCGCATTGACCAGAGCGAGGATTGGCGGGACCGCCATGCCCCCTCAATCAGCACATTCGAATCCCTGGCCATGGAGGCTTACAGCCACCTGCCGGACGAATTCCGTTCGCTCACCGGCAATCTCATCATCCTCATCGAGGACTTCCCCGACGACGACGTGTTCGAGGACATGGCCCTGGAAACGCCCTTCGACCTGCTCGGCCTTTTCGAAGGCCGCGGCATATCGGAGCGTTTCACCGCCCAGACCGGGGAAATGCCGAACAAGATCCGCCTCTATCGCCGGCCGATCATCGATTATTGGGCGGAAAACGACGAAACCCTCGGCGACATCATCACTCATGTCCTGATCCACGAGATCGGCCACCACTTTGGCCTCAGCGACGAGGACATGGAGCGCATCGAGGCGAGCGCCGAGGAAGCGACGGATCGCTAAGGAGCGATCCTGTTACGCTTACTGCTCCGAAAGCTTCATGTCCGGATCGTAATCCTTGCCTTCGACTTCCTTGACGACTGCCTGGCCGCACTGCATCAGGCCGGTCGCAGCATTGAAGGCATAGGTCGGGGCGCCCGAGAGTTCCCAATCCTTGTTGAGCGCTGCGGTCACCTTGTGACAGAAGGAAGCGTCGTCGGGACCGGTGAGGAAGCGATAAAGTTTCATCAAATCGTCTTTCGTAACATACCGCCCCTCATCCTGAGCTTGTCGAAGGACGAAGGCGTTCTGAAATCAGGCGCGCTTTATGGACCAGTCTTTCCGCCTCGACAAGATGCAGCCGCTCCACCATGCGGCCGCCGAGGTTCACGACATTGAGGCCGGCCGCCGCCGGGTCGGCGAAAGCGGCGATGATGGCTTCCGCCTCCGCAAGAGCGGCCTCGTGCGGCCCCAAATGCCGGTTGGCGGCTTCGATCTGGTTCGGATGGATCAGCATCTTGCCGGCAAAGCCCATGGCGCGGCCCTCCATACATTCGGCGTCGAAGGCTTCCACATCCTTGAAATCGTTGAAAACGCTGTCGATGGCGTCGAGCCCGTAGGCGCTGACGGCCAGGATCACCTGCATGAGCCAGGGCACGAGATAGGCGCGGCCCGGCTGCGGCAACACACCGGTTTCCTTGCGCAGATCGTTGAGGCCGACGGTTAAACAATCAAGCCGGCTTCCCGGCGTACGGCCGGCCTCGGCAATGGCCGCGGCATTCAGGACGCCGCGCGGCGTTTCGATCATCGCCCAGATGCGCAGGTTCTCCGGCGCCTCCGCTTCGGCAAACCTGTCGCTGACGCCAGTCACATCCTGCGGCTCATCGACCTTCGGCAGAAGAACCGCATCGGGCTCGAGCGCCAGCACCAGCTCCAAATCTTCGGCACCGAAGCCGGAGGACAGCGTATTGATGCGTATGATACGCTCCTTACCGGCCTCTTCTTTGCTAGTTGGTAGGCTGGAGAAAAAGGCGCGCAAATTCTCGCGCGCTTCCGCCTTTTTTTCAGGCGCGACGGAATCCTCGAGATCGAAGATGACCGCGTCGCAATCGAGATCGGCTATCTTCTGAAGTGCACGGCGGTTGATCGCAGGGACACTCAGCACCGAGCGGCGCAGACGGACGGAACGGGGAGGGGCGGGACGGCTCATGCTGCAGTTTTGCCGCGCTTTCCGCCGCCAAGCAAGACAACAACGGGCAAGACAACAAAAAGCCATGCTCCTCTTGCAGAGAGAAAGAGAGAGGACCACATTGCTGGGAGTAGAGAGGTCTCGACCATGCAGAATATCCGTTCCTTGTTCATCGCGCTTGCCGGCATTACCGTGTTTGCAGCCCTGGCGCTGTTTACCGTTTCACTCACGCTCGCTGTCGGCGGCATTCTCACCGTGCTTATGGTGGGCCGCGCGATTTCGTTGCGGATGAAGCCTGCTCCAGTGCGCGCTAAGGCGAACACTCGGCGCGAAATGCGCGTTTGGAACGACGGCCGCGGTACGATCATCGATCTCTAAGCCAAGATCAGGGCAGGGCGGCGCCTCGCCGCTCTCCAATGCGCTCATCCATGCGCAATTCCTGAATGGCGGAACTGCGGCCGAAGCGCCCGGTTTCAGAGCATTTCCAAGATTCCCCTTCATTTTCGTCGGGATTTGCTCTATTGGCAGGATAATTCGTTCATAGACGAAAATTGAAGGCAGGACCCCATGGACAAGTTCGTGAAGTTGACCGGTGTCGCAGCACCCCTCCCGGTCGTCAATGTCGATACCGACATGATCATCCCGAAGGATTATCTGAAGACCATCAAGCGCACCGGTCTTGGCACGGGATTGTTCGCCGAGGCCCGCTACAATGAGGATGGCTCGCCGAACCAGGATTTCGTGCTGAACAAGCCGGCCTATCAGAATGCCAAGATCCTGGTCGCCGGCGACAATTTCGGCTGCGGTTCCTCGCGCGAACATGCCCCGTGGGCGCTGCTCGACTTCGGCATTCGCTGCGTCATTTCGACCAGCTTCGCCGACATCTTCTACAACAACTGCTTCAAGAACGGCATCCTGCCGATCAAGGTCAGCCAGGAAGAGCTCGACAAGCTGATGGACGACGCCTCGCGCGGCTCCAACGCCATCCTGACGATCGATCTGGAAAACCTCGAGATCACTGGCCCGGACGGCGGCTCGATCAAGTTCGATCTCGACGAATTCAAGCGCCATTGCCTGCTGAACGGCCTCGACGATATCGGCCTGACGCTGGAAAAGGCCAAGGCGATCGACAGCTTCGAAAAGACGAACGCCGCATCCCGCCCCTGGGCTGCCTGATCGAATTCATCATCACATTTGCGTGTCGAAGCCGGGCTGAAAAGCCCGGCTTTTTCTTTTCATGCCATTGCGGGCAGATGACCGTGCTGCCTGTAATATGCCCGACAAAAAGGGGGATATATAACCTCTGCGGAGCTTTCAGACCGCTCCCGCCCTCCATTTTCTCCTCCCGATCGGAGCATTCCATGACTTCCCTTCCTATTGTCGGCGCCGCCATGACGCTTGCGGACGTCGAAACTCATCGTGAGTGGCTGCTTGAAAAGCCGCGCGATCTCGAACTGCAGAACTTCGTCGAAGCCGAAGTCTTGAATGGCGACTGGGCTCCGCTCGCCGAGCGCGCCCGCAAACTGCTCGACGGCCATCAGGGCCGCCTCGGCATCCATGGCCCGTTCTGAGACTTCATCATCGCCTCGCAGGATCCGGATATCCGTGCCGTCGTTTCAAAGCGCCTGATGCAGGCCCTGGACGTCTGCGCCAATATCGGCGCCACGCAGATGGTCATCCATAGCCCCTATACGTCCTGGTCCTACAACAACCTCGACAACAACAAGGGCGAACGCGAAAAGATCATCGAATATACGCACTCGACGCTCAAGGATGCCGTCAAGCGCGCCGAAGACATCGGCCTGACCATGGTCATCGAGAATATCGAGGACAAGGATCCCCATATCCGCGTCGGTCTCGCCGACAGCTTCAATTCGCCCGCCGTCGCCGTGTCGATCGACACCGGCCATGCCCATTACGCCCATGGCTACACCGGCGCACCGCCGGTCGACTATTACGTCCACGCCGCCGGCAACCGCCTGCAGCATGTCCATCTGCAGGATGCAGACGGCTATGCCGATCGCCACTGGAGCCTCGGAGAAGGCAATATCCACTGGCGCGCCGTCTTCGCCGCCCTTGCCAAGCTTAACAGCAACCCGCGCCTGATCATCGAGATCAAGGACAAGTCCAAGATCCCGGCATCGGCAGCCTATCTCGCTTCGGTTGGATTGGCTGAGTAAGCGGACCAATTACCCGCCCTCGTGGTTCGAGACGGCCCTTTGGGCCTCCTCACCATGAGGGCTCATCCTCTCGTCTGGCTTATAGTTCCACCATCCTCAATCCTGAGCTTGTCGAAGGGTGGGCTTACCAAGGGATCGGAATGTGCGCCGTGATGGCGCGCACTCCCTCCGCCCTCATGGTGAGGTGCGAAGCCCAAAGGGCGCAGCCTCGAACCACGAGGGTCGGCCCCATAAATCCCGGTTATTTTCGCGTAGATCCACGCCGGAGCGGCCTTTGGCTATGCGTAAAAGATCAGCCCTCATGGTGAGGAGGCCCGAAGGGCCGTCTCGAACTACGAGGGCGGGTGGTTGCTCTCAAAAGCCCCAAACCGTACCGTTTCCGCTCCTTCCTCGCTTGAAAAGCCGCATTTGCAGGTCTAAGAACCCGCAACCTATTTCTTTTGCGGAGGCTTTTTCCCATGACAGTGCGCAATCTCTTCCTCCTGCCGGGCGACGGCATCGGCCCCGAGGCCATGGGCGAAGTCCGCAAGATCATCGCCTATATGAACGAGGCGAAGAATGCCAGCTTCGTCACGGATGAAGGCCTTGTCGGCGGCAGCGCCTATGATGCGCATGGCGTCGCCATCTCCGAAGAGGACATGCAGAAGGCGCTGGCGGCCGATGCCGTGCTCTTCGGCGCCGTTGGCGGCCCGAAGTGGGACGACGTTCCCTACGAAGTGCGCCCGGAAGCCGGCCTGCTGCGCCTGCGCAAGGATCTCAAGCTTTTCGCAAACCTGCGCCCCGCCATCTGCTACCCGGCGCTGGCAGCGGCTTCCTCGCTGAAGCCGGAGCTGGTCGACGGCCTCGATATCCTCATCATCCGTGAGCTCACCGGCGGCGTCTATTTCGGCGAGCCGAAGGAGATCATCGACCTCGGCAACGGCCAGAAGCGCGGCATCGACACCCAGGTCTACGATACCTACGAGATCGAGCGCATTGCCGGCGTCGCCTTCGAATTGGCACGCACGCGCAACAACCGCGTCTGCTCGATGGAAAAGCGCAACGTCATGAAGTCGGGCGTGCTCTGGAACCAGGTCGTCACCGCGACGCACAAGGAAAAATATGCCGACGTGCAGCTTGAGCACATGCTTGCCGATGCCGGCGGCATGCAGCTCGTTCGTCAGCCGAAGCAGTTCGACGTCATCGTCACCGACAATCTCTTCGGCGACATGCTCTCCGACGTTGCCGCCATGCTGACCGGCTCGCTCGGCATGCTGCCATCGGCTTCGCTCGGCGCACCCGATGCCAAGACCGGCAAGCGCAAGGCGCTCTACGAACCCGTGCACGGCTCGGCGCCGGATATCGCCGGCAAGGGCATTGCCAACCCGATCGCGATGATCGCTTCCTTCGCCATGTGCCTGCGCTATTCCTTCGGCCTGGTGTCCGAAGCCGATGCGCTGGAAAAGGCGATCGCCAACGTGCTCGACAGCGGCATCCGCACCGGCGACATCATGTCTTCCGGCAGCCGCCAGGTCGGCACAGCCGAAATGGGCGACGCCATTCTTGCCGAATTCAAGGCCCTGTCGGCATAATCGCTGCCTAAAGCGCTGCGCGTTCATCTGAACGCGCAAAGGTCGCTCTACTCTTTTGAATCTAGAGCACCTTATCCGCTTTCTGGCGATCCCACCTGAAAGCGGGATGCTCTAGTATTTCACGTGAAACATCAAAGGCCCTCGCTCTCAGCTTGCAGAGCGAGGTCTTTTTGTTGAACTTGCCGCGACGGACTCCTATTTCCCGCTGCATGAGCACGGAAACGACATCGTCGCAGGGCATAATCCAGAGGCAATCACGACCTTGGCAGAGGCTGGCACGGCGCTATGACATCCGCCGCAGCCGCCACCGCCACCTTCCTTGGCTCGGCTATACGCTGACCACCATCAATATCGTCATTCTCGCCTTTCTCGTGTTCGACACACCGCTTGGACAGGCTGCGAAAAACCTCTCGCCGCGATTGATCGAAGTCGCAGGGGCCGTCACCGATATCGGCAGGCTGGCTTGGATCCTCGCCATTATCGCCGTCGTGTTTGCCGTCGGCCTTTTCGTCGCACGACGTTCGCCGACATATGGCCGTTACCGGGCCGCCCTTCTCATTCGGATGGTCGCCTATGTCGGCCTCTCCGTGCTCACGACCAGCTTCATCGTGAATCTTCTGAAATACGCGATCGGCCGCGCCCGGCCCCTTCTTTATGACCAATACGGCATCGTCGGCTTCGCGCCGTTTCACGGCGACTTCCTGTTTGAAAGCTTTCCCTCGGCGCATTCGGCCAACGTGGGTGCGCTCTTTGGGGCGCTCGCTTTGCTTTTCCCACGGTTCCGGCTGCTGTTCATCGGCATCGGCATCTGGCTTGGGGCTTCGCGCATCATCATCGGCGTCCATTATCCAAGCGATGTCGCTGCCGGCCTGGCGCTCGGTGCCTGGATTGCTTTCGCCGTTGCGGTCCTCTTTTCCCGGTTCGGCCTGGTCTTCTCGACGGGCCAAGACGCTTGGCCGCGGCCGCGGTTGAACCGTGGGCTTCGCTGAGTTGCCGACCGTCTTAAATCTGTTAAAAAACTGTAGCAGGAGCCTGCTACGCGTGATCGTAGACAGGGGTGGAGTAGCGGCGACAGGCGGTGGATATGCTGCAGGAGATCTTGAGGTCTCTGGATAGGCGATGGCGGCGAAATAAGAGCGGTTTTGCTCCTTCGCATTGGAAAATATGCCTGTTTCTGACCGCCAACATCGTATTGCTCGCAGCCCTTCTGTTCGATTGGCCGGTCGGCGCGACCATCAAGAACATCGCGCCCCCTATTCATTTCTTCGGCAAGCTGCTCACCAATTTCGGTGAATCCGGCTGGATCATCATGGTCAGCGCCTTCCTGTTCTTCGAAGGCTGGGCCGGCAGCCGACTGCTGCAGTCGTCACGCTGCCGCTGCCAGGCCCTGCGCATCTGTCAGATCGGCGGCTATCTGCTGACGACCATTGCGCTTTCGGGTATCATCGCCAATCTCCTGAAGCGCGCCATCGGCCGAGCCCGCCCCATGCATTTCGAGGATTGGGGTCCTTTCGGTTTCTCACCCTTCAACGGCCATGCTGCCTTCGAAAGCTTCCCGTCCGGCCATGCGACCACCATCGGCGCCTTCTTTGCAGCGCTTGCCTTCCTCTTCCCGCGCTATCGCTACATCTTCATCGCCTGTGCCCTCTGGCTGGCGACGACGCGGGTAATGATCGGCGCCCACTATCCGAGCGACGTCATCGCCGGGCTCGCCCTTGGTGGCTGGTTTTCCTTTATGGTGGCGATCGTCTATTCTCGCTATGGCATGCTCTTCCGCATCGGGGAGACTGGTTGGCCGATGCCAAGATTGCCGCTGCTGAAGTGGAAGTAGGGATCGTTTCCCTCATCCGCCCTCGCCCTTCGAGGCTCCACCCTTCGGGTTCCGCTCCTCAGGGTGAGGGCTCTCCTTGGGCTGGCCGTGTTATCGCTCCGCCCTCATGGTGAGGTGCTTTGGTGTCAGAACGTCAGCGAAGGCAGCAAAGCCTCGAACCACGGTCCCCGCAGCTCTCGAAAAATCATTCGTGAACTACCTTGGTCCCATCCATCGCTACACCTAGAACGGTTGCCAAGCATCCCCCGCATTCATATATCTGAAGCGGCGAATTTGCGGGAGACGATCCCGTTTGAGTGTGGCGAAGACGATGACCGATGCAGGACAGACGCGACTGAGCGAAAGGCAACTCGGATTGATTTCCAGGGCGCTTGCCGAGCCGCGCCGCGTGCAGATTCTGAAGGAAATCGGCGGTCGCGCCGAACCCATGCCTTGCAGCGTGTTGACGCAATGTCACGCCGTTAGCGCCGCGACGATATCCCACCACATCAAGGAACTCGAAAACGCCGGTCTCATCGAGATCGTGCGGGAAGGCAAGTTTGCAAACCTCTTGCTTCGGCGTGATGTCCTGAATGCCTACATGGCGGAACTTGCCAACATCTGAAATTCTTTTCTTTGCGCATCCGCCCGCTGCTCTTGTATCGGTTAGATGATTATCTAAATATCAAAGGGACGGGATGAGGGTCGCCGAACGCGGCTTCGTCTGCGCCAATAATTCGATAGTTATAAAATTATCTAACAACCTTCTCGACAGGAGATGACATGAGCAAGCTGGCAGGCAAGGTCGCAATCGTGACCGGAGCATCGAAGGGTATCGGCGCAGGCATCGCCAAGGCATTGGCCGAGGCGGGTGCGGCCGTCGTGGTCAATTATGCATCAAGCCGCGAAGGCGCCGACAAGGTCGTGGCCGAGATCACCGCCAAGGGCGGCAAGGCGATAGCGGCGCACGGCGATGTCTCAAAAGCTGTCGACGTGAAGCGGCTTTTTGCCGAAACCAAGGAGGCCTTCGGCGGCCTCGACATCCTCGTCAACAATGCCGGCGTCTATCAATTTCAGGCGCTGGAAGAGATCACTGAAGAGGAATTCCATCGCGAATTCAACATCAACGTTCTCGGCACGCTGCTGACGACACAGGAAGCAATGAAGCATTTCGGCCCCGAAGGCGGCAATGTCATCAACATCGCCTCGACCGCCGTCACCATGAACCTGCCGGCCACCGCAGTCTATACGGCGACCAAGGCCGCCGTCACCTCGATCACCCAAATCCTCGCCAAGGAGCTCGGTCCGCGCAATATCCGCGTCAACACCATCTCGCCCGGCGGCGTCGAGACCGAAGGCGTGATTGCAGCGGGTCTCATCGGCAGCGATTTAGAAAAGCATATGGTCTCACAGACGCCGCTTGGCCGCCTCGGCCAGCCGGGAGACATCGCGCCGATCGCGGTTTTCCTCGCCTCGAATGATTCCGGTTGGCTGACGGGTGAAACCCTCTATGCCGGCGGCGGTTTGAAGTAACCGTCTATCCCAGAGCCGCTTTCCTCTCGACGAGGGAAGCGGCGTCCCTATGCCGTGGTCCGATCCGCTTGGCACCTCGGCAACAATTGCCAAACCGCCTCCGTCTTCATACTATCATTGCCGTTCGGGTTTTTCCGTAGATCCCGCAGCCGCTTTTGCTGCAACGACATCTTGACCGCGAAAATTTTCAAGACAGATCTTGTCTGCAATGCGATCCCTGGCGAGCGAACGCCATAAATTCCTGTGAAAGTCTCTGAGATCGCTGTTGCGACCAACGAAACGGAGCACGTCATCATGAATAACGCCAATACCAAATCGAAACTGGGCACGCGCACCAATCTCAGCGAAGAAGCGACACGCGATATTTCCGCAGCACTGAATTCGCTGCTGGCCGACGTCTTTTCCCTTTATCTCAAGACCAAGAATTTCCATTGGCATATGAGCGGGCCGCATTTTCGCGATTACCACCTGTTGCTGGATGAGCAGGGCGAGCAGATCTTCGCCATGACGGACCCGATGGCCGAACGCGCCAGAAAGATCGGCGGCACCACGCTGCGTTCCATAGGCCACATCGCCAAGCTGCAGCGCATCCCCGATAATGATGCCGAATATGTCGACGCTCAGGACATGCTCGCCGAACTGGCCGACGACAATCTCAGGCTTTCCGCCGAAATCCGCGCTGCCCATGATGTCTGCGATGAATATGGTGATGTCTCCACCGCCAGCCTGCTTGAAGTCTGGCTGGACGAGACGGAACGCCGCACCTGGTTCCTGTTCGAATCCACGCGCAACAGCAATCGTTGAAGGCTTAAATCGATTCCGCGTTCCCGCCGCGGTGGGGACGCAAAATCCTTGACTCCTGTGGAAAACTCCGTAGAACCGGCGGCGGAAAAGGAAGACCTTCATGGTTCGCTTCGAACAGATCGATAGTTTCGGTCACCTGGCAGAATTTGCCGGGCAGGAGTTCCGTTTTCCGGTTTCTTCCAAAACCAAGGCCAAAA
Organism: Rhizobium leucaenae USDA 9039; assembly: GCF_000426285.1. Classification (GTDB taxonomy): domain Bacteria; phylum Pseudomonadota; class Alphaproteobacteria; order Rhizobiales; family Rhizobiaceae; genus Rhizobium; species Rhizobium leucaenae. Next base: position 42,344 of record NZ_AUFB01000015.1, read on the forward strand.
CGACGACGAAAACCGTCTGACGTCTCTGGCCTGCCGCTCTCTCCCCGGCCCGGCCGGGGACAGGAACCGGTCGTCATGGCCGTGGTTCCCCCCTCGCCGAAGAGGAGAGAAGAGAAAGAGAGCTTGAGAAATGGGTTTCAAAGTTGCAGTAGCGGGCGCGACCGGGAATGTCGGCCGCGAAATGCTCAATATCCTGTCCGAACGCGGTTTTCCGGCTGACGAGGTCGTAGCGCTGGCATCGGCCCGCTCGCAGGGCACCGAAGTTTCCTTCGGCGACCGGACATTGAAGGTTTCGAACCTGGAGAACTACGATTTTTCCGACACCGACATCTGCCTGATGTCGGCCGGCGGCGATATCTCCAAGAAGTTCTCGCCGAAGATCGGCGCCCAGGGCTGCGTGGTCCTCGATAACTCCTCCGCCTGGCGCTATGATGCCGACGTGCCGTTGATCGTGCCGGAAGTGAACCCCGATGCCGTCACGCAGTTCACCAAGCGCAACATCATCGCCAACCCGAATTGCTCGACCGCACAGCTCGTCGTTGCGCTGAAGCCGCTGCATGACTTTGCCAAGATCAAGCGTGTCGTCATCTCCACCTACCAGTCCGTTTCCGGTGCCGGCAAGGACGGCATGGACGAACTGTTCAACCAGACCCGCGCCGTCTTCGTTGCCGATCCGATCGAATCGAAGAAGTTCACCAAGCGCATCGCCTTCAACGTCATCCCGCACATCGATGTTTTCATGGAAGACGGCTACACCAAGGAAGAATGGAAGGTGCTGGCCGAAACCAAGAAGATGCTCGATCCGAAGATCAAGGTCACCTGCACCGCCGTGCGCGTGCCGGTCTTCATCGGCCATTCGGAATCGGTCAATATCGAGTTCGAAAATGAGATCACTGCCGACCAGGCTCGCGATATCCTGCGCGAAGCACCGGGCTGCCTTGTCATCGACAAGCGCGAAAACGGCGGCTACATCACGCCTTACGAGTCCGCCGGCGAGGACGCGACCTACATTTCGCGCATTCGCGAGGATGCCACGGTCGAAAACGGTCTCAACATCTGGGTCGTCTCCGACAATCTGCGCAAGGGCGCCGCACTGAACGCCATCCAGATTGCCGAACTCCTGATCAACCGTGGCCTAGTCAAGCCGCGCAAGCAGGCGGCATAAACGGTTTATAAACCATTTACGGTTTTTCAACCTTTGCGGGCTAAGCAGGATTCAAAGAAAAGCCTCGTCATTTCGGATCGAAAGACGGGGCTTTTACAAGATCCGTTAGGTACAATGTTTCACGTGAAGCGAAAATATTGATCGCGGAACCGTGATAATGACAGAATTGCCGGATACTGGCATGGTCCGGTCACAGTACGACCGCGCATAGGCCTGGAAAATCGAAGGCATATGCGCCATCAAAAACCGTTACCGCGTCTCGCGCGGTAAGAATTCGGGGACTCTGAATGCGCATGACAAAGTCTGGAATGGCAGCTCTCGTAGCAGGCGGGTTGCTGTTGGTGACGCCGTTTGCCGCCAATGCTGCAGCTTGCGGCAACTCGTCGGCTGGTTTTGATAATTGGGTGCAGGAATTCAAGCAGGAAGCGCAGGCCCAGGGCGTCAGCGCCTCTGTTCTCGACCGAGCCTTTGCCAATGTGCACTACAATCAACCCACCATCCGCGCCGATCGCGGCCAGAAGAGCTTCAAGCTCTCCTTCGAAGACTTCATGAGGAAGCGTGGCGGCCAGGCAATCATTACCCGCGGCAGAAGCATGAAGCAGGCCAACGCCGCACTGTTCTCGAGGATCGAGAAGCGTTATGGCGTGCCCGCCGGCCCGATCATTGCCATTTGGGGCATGGAAACCGGTTTCGGCGGCTTCATGGGCGACCAGCATACGCTTTCGGCCGTGTCGACGCTCGCTTATGACTGCCGCCGCTCCGATTATTTCACCGATCAGCTCTATGCTGCCCTCAAGCTCGTCGGCGAAGGCTATCTGAGCCCCACCGCCCGCGGCGCAGCCCATGGCGAAATCGGCCAGACACAATTCATGCCGAAGAACGTCGTCAATTTCGGTGTCGACGGCGATGGCGACGGCAGGGTCGATCTGGTCGGCTCCCGCGCCGACGCGCTGGCCTCGACCGCAAACTTCCTGAAGGGCCATGGCTGGCAGCCGGGTCTCGGGTATCAGCCTGGCGAGCCGAATTTCGCGGCGATCGGGGGCTGGAACGATGCAGCCGTCTACCAGCAGGCAATTGCCTATATCGGCAAGCAGATCGACGGCCAATAATCACGGCGACAAATCAATAAAGGCGCTCGGCCGGATGGCGGAGCGCCTTTTCGTTTTTTCTATCGCCGTTTCAGATTTCCGGCCGGATAAAATCGCGCGTCTCCGGGTCCATGACCCAAAGCTCACCGGTCGAGATATCGAACCACGCGCCGTGCAGGTGCAATTTCCCTTCCTTTTCCCGTACTTTGATATCGGGAAAGCTGCGCAGATTGTCGAGGGAATTGCGGATAGAGATGCGCTCCAGCGCCGTCTGCCGCTCGGCCGGCGTCATGACGTCGTTGCTCTGGATCTGCTCGGCGGCCGGCTTTACGAGGCTCATCCAGCGGCCGATGAAATTGCCCGGCGACAGCGGCTCGGCATTCGGGTCCAGCGCCGCGCGAATGCCGCCACAGCGGCCATGCCCCATAACGACGATATCCGTGACCTTCAGTGACTGCACCGCGAATTCCAGAGCAGCGGACGTCGAGTGAAAATGGCCGTCAGGCTCGTGAGGCGGGACCAAATTGGCGACGTTGCGGATAACGAAAAGTTCTCCGGGACCAGCGTCGAAAATGGTTTCCGGGGCCGAACGGCTGTCGGAACAGGCAATCACCAGGGTTGAAGGCTTCTGCCCTTCCTCCGCCAGGCTGCGATAGCGCTCGCGCTCATCGACATAACGCCCGCTCATGAAGTTGCGATAGCCGTTCAGAAGGGAAGTAGGAAAGCTCAGCATCATATTGAATTACCGCGCGCTGCGGCCGATGGCAACTATTGCGCTGCAAAAACCTCTCGACATTGCCGATCCGCTATTTCTTCCGTCGCTGCGCCGGATGCAGCAGGCGCCGCATCTGCACCATTGCCATCGGCGTCGACAGGCTGGAAGCATCGGCGGCAAGCGTCAATTCGTCGCTGCCGCGCTTGACCGCTCGCGCCAGCACCTCGTAGACGCTAGCCGTTGTCAATTGCAAAGCCCGCTCTTCGTCCATCCCTGACAGCAGCCGCGACAGAAAGACGGCCGAGAGCAGGTCGCCAAGTCCGTTCGGCGCATTGTCGATGCTGCGATGTTCGGCAAACAGCGCGTTGCGGCCGCTGAGATAGAGATTGCCGGTGCCGCCGGTCATCATCGGCACGGCCGATGTCACAAGCATGCGGGATGGCCCCAGCGCCAGGGCAGCATCCATGACGGCGTTATTGTCCTCCAGCGGCGCGCCCGCGAGCCAGGCAAGCTCGTGGCGGTTCGGCGTCGCCAACGATGCGAGCGGGATGAGGTGATCGCGGATCGCTTCGGCGGTTGCTTCGGGTACATAGAGCCCCCCTGAATCGCCGATGACGGGATCGCAGGCATAGAAGAGATCGGGGTGCTTCTCCCGCAGTGCCGTGATTAGCCGCGCGACGGAGCGTGCCTGTGGGGCATTGCCGAAATAACCCGATAGCACCGCCTTCACTTCCGCCAGCCAGGGCGCGGCGATGAGATCGTCGATCGCATGGTCGAAATCCGCCTCGGCGAAGGTCAGCCGCGTCGATCGGCCATGGCCGGGATGCCAGGGCAAAACGATGGTCGGCAGCGCCCACACGGGGTGACCCAAGGTTTCCAGCGCGAAGACAGCAGCGCGATTGCCGACGGAGCCTCTGACGACATGGCTGGAGATGACGATAACGGCGCCCGCCGAAGTGTCCGACATGATGCTTGCTTCCAGTTCCGATCTTCCGGCCTCGATGACGCGGTTGATGAGCCTTTTACCGTTACTCTGTCAATCACGCTTCACAGAGTCATGAAAACCTTTGTTGACGACGCAATATCCCTAATTCTGCGCCGATTTTCACGCGGTTTGCATCGAGATCACGCAAAGCAGCAAGATTCTTCAAAATTTGAAACCAAAACGGTCGAAAAGCGATCAAATCCGCATTCATTTTGCCAGTTTTTTCGATAAACCTTCTGATAAGGTCACCAAAATTCTGAATAGGGGAGGAATTTCATGGCATCCAGGACCAATCCGAAACGGGAAAAACAGATCGAAGCGGCGCGTAAGATCGCCGCCGCGACCGGCGAGGCGCATCTCGATCCTGAAATCCTGTTCGGCCGGGCGAGCAATGACGATATGGAGCGCTACAGCCCGGAAATGCTCGCCCTTGCCGCCGTGCATGCGGCGGGCGAACTGGCGGCCTGGAGCGGCACTTCTCCCCGTGTCACCATTGAACAGGTGGCCAATATCGACCCCGAAGGCGCGCCCGTATCGATCCTGTCGATAACCGACCATAACATGCCGTTTCTCTACGAATCGGCCATGGGCGAGGTGACGAGCAGCTACCGCGACCTTTACATGGCAGTGCATCCGATCCTTGTCATCGAAGACGGCAAGCAGCCGACGCTCTATTCCGCTGACCATCCGAGCAACCCCGCCGATCGCGTCAGCCATATTCAACTGCATCTGTCTCCGCTGACTGCAACGCAGGCGGCGGAGCTGATCAAGCGCGTGCAGACCGTGCTCGATCAGACGCATCTGACCGTTTCCGACTGGAAGCCAATGCTGACGCGGCTTGATACGGTGATAGCCGAGCTTTCCACCTATGAGGCCACAGGTCGCCGCAAGACGGACCGTGATGAGGCGCTGGCCTTCCTCGCCTGGCTGCGTGACGGCAATTTCACCTTCCTTGGCATGCGCGAATATGTCTATTCCGGCAAGGGCGCCAACGCCAAGGTGGAGCGCGACCGTGGCGCTGGCCTCGGCATCCTCTCCAATCCCGACGTTCTCGTCCTGCGTCAAGGAAAGGACGCCGTCACCACCACGCCTGAAATCCTCGCCTTCCTCGACGGGCCGGATTTCCTGATCGTCACCAAGGCCAATGTGAAGTCGGTCGTTCATCGTCGTGCCTATATGGACTATGTCGGCGTCAAGCGTTTCGATGCGGACGGCAAGGTCACCGGCGAACTGCGCATCGTCGGCCTCTATACCTCCACCGCCTATACCAGCGCCGCCGCCGAGGTGCCGCTGCTGCGTTCCAAGGTGCAGAAGGTCAAGGATCATTTCGGCTTCGACCCGGCCAGTCATTCCGGGCGCATGCTGGACAATACGCTGGAATCCTATCCGCGCGACGATCTCTTCCAGATCGACACGACGCTGCTCGCAAGCTTTGCCGAGCAGATCAACGACCTCGCCGATCGGCCCCGCGTCCGCGTACTGCCACGTATCGACCATTTCGACCGCTTCGTCTCGATCATCGTCTACGTTCCGCGCGAAGAATATGATTCCGTTGTCCGCGAGAAGATCGGCAATTACCTGAAGACCGTCTATGACGGCCGTGTCTCCGCCTACTATCCGGCCTTCCCGGAAGGTGGCGTGGCGCGCGTGCATTTCATCATCGGCCGCAGCGGCGGCAAGACCACACACATTCCGCAGGCCAAACTGGAAGCGGCAATTCGCGCTATTACCGCCCGCTGGGACGATCGCTTCGAAATGCTGGCCGGTCCTAAGGCGCCGCATATCTCCGTCAGCCAGGCATTCCAGGAGGCGTTCTCGCCGGAGGATGCCGTTGCCGATTTGCCCGATATCACCGCCACGGTCGGCGCTGGACAGATCCGCATCGCCTTCTACGTCCGCAAGGACGAAGCGGGCGATATCCTCTCTTTGAAGATCTTCCACGGCGAAGGCAATCTGGCGCTGTCGCGCCGCGTGCCGCTGCTCGAAAACCTAGGTTTCAACGTCCTCAGCGAACGGACCTTCGACATATACGTCACCGCCAAGGACGGCGCGAATGGCCATGTCGTTCTTCATGATATGGAGCTTGAAGCCCGCGGCGGCATGACGATCGATCTCGCCCGGCACGGTGCGGCCCTGGAGGAAGCCTTCCTCGCAGCCTTCGGGGGTACCATCGACAATGACGGCTTCAATCGGCTGATCGTCTCGGCCGGCCTTTCCGCCCGCGAAACCAACGTCCTGCGCGCCTATGCCCGTTATCTCCGTCAGGCCGGTATCGCCTATTCGCAGGATTATATTGCCGCGACGCTGGACAAATATCCGCGCATCGCAAGCGCGATCTTCCGCCTCTTCCACGACACGCTCGACCCCAGGCTCAGCGAGAAGAACCGTACGAAGAAACTCAGCGAATTGCATGCGACGATCGAGACGGAACTTGCCGACGTTCCAAGTCTCGACGACGACCGCATTCTCCGCCGCTACGTCAACGCCGTCGACGCGACGCTGCGCACCAACTATTTCCAGAAAAACCCGGACGGCACGCCAAAGGCCATGCTTGCCTTCAAGCTCGATCCGAAACTCTTGGACGGCCTGCCGGAACCGCGGCCTTTCCGCGAAATCTTCGTCTATGGCGTCGAGGTGGAAGGCGTGCACCTGCGCTTCGGCAAGGTCGCGCGCGGCGGCCTGCGCTGGTCGGATCGCGCCGAAGACTACCGCACCGAGGTTCTGGGTCTCGTGAAGGCGCAGCAGGTCAAGAATGCCGTTATCGTGCCCGTCGGCGCCAAGGGCGGCTTTTATCCGAAGAAGCTTCCGGTCGGCGGCAGCCGCGACGAAATCTTCAACGCCGGCCGCGAGGCTTACAAAACCTATATCCGCACCCTGCTGTCGATAACCGACAATATCTCGGGCAACGACATCGTCCCGCCGCCGGATACGGTGCGTCCGGACGGAGACGACCCCTATTTCGTCGTCGCCGCCGACAAGGGGACGGCTACTTTTTCCGACACTGCCAATGCCCTGGCGCAGGAAGCCGGTTTCTGGCTCGACGACGCCTTTGCCTCGGGCGGCTCGGCCGGCTACGACCACAAGAAGATGGGCATCACCGCGCGCGGCGCCTGGGAGACCGTCAAGCGGCATTTCCGTGAGATGGATATCGATATCCAAAGGACGCCCTTCACCGTCGCCGGCGTCGGCGACATGTCCGGCGACGTCTTCGGCAACGGCATGCTGCTGTCACCGAAAATCCGCCTGCTTGCCGCCTTCGATCATCGCGACATCTTCATCGATCCCGATCCGGATATGAAAAAGACGCTCGCAGAGCGGCAGCGGCTCTTCAATCTCGCCCGCTCGAGCTGGCAGGATTTCGACAAGAGCGTCCTATCGAAGGGCGCGATGATCATCTCGCGTTCGGCAAAATCGGCGACGCTGACGCATGAGGCCGCTGCCGCGATCGGCATCGACAAGACGGTGGCGACACCCTTCGAGATCATGACGGCGATCCTGAAGAGCCCGGTGGACCTGCTTTGGTTCGGCGGTATCGGCACCTATGTGAAGGCGCCGGCCGAAACGGATTCGGAAGTCGGCGATCGCGCCAACGATCCGATCCGCATTACCGCGGAAGAGGTTCGCGCCAGGGTGATCGGCGAGGGCGCCAATCTCGGCGTTACCCAGAAGGGGCGCATCGCCTACGGCCTCCAGGGCGGACGCTGCAATTCCGACGCGATCGACAATTCCGCTGGCGTCAACACCTCGGACGTCGAGGTCAATATCAAGATTGCGCTGGCCTCCGCCATGTTTGATGGCCGTCTGAGCCGCGCCAAACGCGATACGCTGCTGGCCTCCATGACCGACGAAGTGGCGGCGCTGGTGCTACGCAACAACTATCTGCAGTCGCTGGCGATCTCGCTGACGGAACGCAAGGGCACCGGCAACGGTCTGGAGCTCAGCCGCTTCATGAGCGTTCTCGAAGGCGCAAAGCAGCTCAACCGCAAGGTCGAGACGCTGCCGGACGACCAGACCTTTGCTGAGCGCTATGCGAATGGCCGGCCGCTCAGCCGCGCCGAGATCGGTGTCCTGCTCTCCTATGCCAAGATCGTCCTGTTCGATGCCCTAGCGGCGAGCGATCTGCCGGACGACCCTTATTTTGCCGCGACGCTCAGCCGATATTTCCCGGCGAAGATGCAGCGCTCGCACGCCGCCGATATCGCCGGCCATCGTCTGCGCCGCGAAATCATCGCGACGGCATTGGCAAACGAAGCGATCAACCGCGGCGGACCGGGCTTTGCCGTCAGCATGATGGATGCAACGGCCGCATCTGCCGCCGAGGTGGTCAAGGCTGCCGTGCTCGCCCGCGACGGCTTCGATCTCGACAGGTTGTGGAACGAGACGGATGCGCTGGATGGGAAAGTTTCCGGCCAGACGCAGAACCGCGTCTATGGCGAAATCACCGAAGTCTATACGGTGCTGACCCGCTTGTTGCTGAAAACCGGAGCGGCCAAAGGCGATATCGAGGAAACCGTTAGCCGGCTTCAGGCAGCACTCAAGAGACTACGGCCGGTCTTCGTCGCCCAAATCCCGGCAGATTTCGCAGCCGAGATCGCGGCCCGGCAGGCGGATTATCAGACCGCCGACCTTCCGGAAAAGCTCGCTTCCGAGATCGCAACGATCTACGCGCTCGTCCTCGTGCCGGAGATCATGCAGATCGCCGAGCGCACGGGCGATACGCTCAACCGCGCCGCAGAAAGCTATTTCACGGTGTCGCAGACCTTCCGCGTCGGCCGCCTGCTGCTCGCCGGCAGCCGGATCATCACCGGCGATCACTATGAAAGCCTGGCGCTGGCCCGCAGCCTCGATCAGATCGCCGGCGCCCGCCGCGACATCGTCATCTCGGCGCTCAGCAATCATCCCAAGGACAAGCAGCCGATCCTCGCCTGGCACGCCGAAGACCGCATCCGCATCAACCGCATTGCCGAAGAGCTTGCGGGCCTCAGCGAAAGCGGCGATCCGAATCTTGCCCGGATCACCGTCGCCGCCGGCCTCCTGACCGACCTTGCGCATGATCGGGCGAGATGAGACAGTCCGCCCCGATCGATAGAGCCATTCCAGGAAAACTGCGAAGCGGTTTTCCTGGAATTTGCATATAAACAAAGCGATAGAGCGAGAAAGCGATTCCAAGAAACGCTGACCCTCTAGCCGCGCTGGGAATTAGGGGCAGGAATTTGGTGGCCACAGACATAAGGGACGACGCGCCTGCAAAAGTGCCGGCGCGGGGCATCTGGGGGTGGATGTTCTTCGACTGGGCGGCACAGCCGTTCTTCACCGTCGTCACCACCTTCATCTTCGGCCCCTATTTCGTCGCGCGGCTGACTGCGGATCCCGACTCTGCGCAGATAGATTGGGCCAACATGGGAACGATCTCTTCGGTGATCATCGCCGTGTTGTCACCGGTACTCGGCTCGATTGCCGATCAATCCGGCGCTCGCAAGCCCTGGATTGCCTTCTTCGCCGTCATCAAGATCGTAAGCCTCCTCTGCCTTTGGGGAGCCGCACCCGGCTCGCCGGTGATCTATCCCGTCATCTTCATGATACTCGCCTCGATCGCGGCCGAGTTCTCAATCGTTTTCAACGATTCCATGATGCCGCGGCTGGTCGGAAAGGACGATGTCGGCAAGCTGTCAAACGCTGCCTGGGGGCTGGGCTATCTCGGCGGCATGATCGTATTGATCACCGTCGTGGCACTGCTGGCCGGCGATCCGCAAACCGGCAAGACTATTTTCGGCCTGAGACCGCTCTTCGGTCTCGACGCGAGGCTCGGCGAGGATGCGCGCATCACCGGGCCAATCTCTGCTGTGTGGTATTTCATCTTTATCCTGCCGATGTTTTTATTCACACCAGACGCCCCGCGCGGCCTGCCGCTTTACGCAGCAGTGCGTTCGGGGCTGCGCGAGCTCTCGACGACCTTGGGTGAATTGAAGCGCCGGCGCGGCATCAGCCTCTTCCTCATTGCCCGCATGATCTATCAGGATGGCGTCAACGGCCTGCTGTTTCTCGGCGGCGCCTTTGCTGCCGGCATGTTCCATTGGACAACAATCGAGATCGGCATCTACGGCATCATCCTCAATGTCATCGCGATTTTTGGCTGCTTTGCCGCTAGCTATGTCGACCGATGGCTGGGCTCGAAAACGACCGTCCTCATCAGCCTGACATTATTGCTCATCGCAACCCTCGGCATCATCTCGACAGGCCCGGGCTTCACGCTCTTTGGCATCGTGCCGCTCTCGACGGTCAGCTCCGGCGGTCTGTTCGGCACCGCAGCGGAAAAAGCCTATATCGGCTACGGCCTATTGATCGGCATCGCCTTCGGCCCCGTGCAGGCCTCATCGCGCTCCTATCTTGCCCGCAGCGTCAGCTTTCATGAGGCGGGCCGCTATTTCGGCATCTACGCGCTCTCCGGCCGCGCAACCAGCTTCATGGCGACGCTGTTTTTCTCTCTGGTGACCTATTGGAGCGGCTCAACGCGCCTCGGCATGGCGACGCTGATCATCTTCCTCGCCGGCGGGCTGCTGCTCTTGCTTCCGACACCCTATCCAGCCGACAAGGCGAAGTAGGGATATCTCTCTATCCAAGTAGGGATATGCTCCTCCCCTTCTCCCCGGCGGGGAGAAGGTACCCGAAGGGCGGATGAGGGGGTCTCGCGGCATATTCGGAGCCAGTCTATGTCGTTGCGAACAATATATAACTGCCCGGTAACGCCCCCTCATCACCCCGCGCTCCGCGCGACCCTCTCCCCGACGGGGCGAGGGTAAAGTCATCAATGACGGAAATGACGTACGCCCGTGAAGACCATCGCAACACCGTGCTCGTCGGCGGCATCGATGACTTCCTGGTCCCGCATCGAACCGCCTGGCTGAATGACGGCCGTCGCACCTGCAGCAATCGCCGACAGCAGACCGTCAGCAAATGGTAGGAAGGCTTCGGAAGCGACAGCAGAGCCGCGCGTCAGCGGTTCGGCAAGCCCCATGGCCTTGGCGGCTTCCTCGGCCTTGAGGGCGGCGATACGGGCCGAATCGACGCGGCTCATCTGGCCGGCGCCGATACCCGCTGTCTGACCATCCTTGGCATAAACAACGGCATTCGATTTCACATGCTTGGCGACACGGAAGGCAAACTTCATGTCTTCCAGCTCCTGTGCCGTCGGCGCCCGCTTGGTGACGACCTTAAGCTCCATATCTTCGACCAGCGCATTGTCGCGGTTCTGGACGAGCAAACCGCCGGAGACGGTCTTGGCCGTCAGGCCGGATGCCCGCGGATCGGGCAGGGCGCCGACCGAAAGCAGGCGGAGATTCGGCTTGCGGGCGATGATTGCCTTGGCTTCCTCGCTGACCTCTGGCGCGATGATGACCTCGGTGAAGAGCTTGACGATCTCCTCTGCCGTTTCCGCATCGAGCAGGCTGTTCAGGGCGATAATGCCGCCGAAGGCCGAGACGGAATCGCAGGCAAGTGCCCGCTTGTAGGCCTCGACGAGGCTCGGACCGGTGGCAACGCCGCAGGGGTTGGCATGCTTGATGATCGCGCAGGCCGGACCGTTTTCCGGCAGGAACTCGGCGACGAGTTCATAGGCCGCATCGGTGTCGTTGATGTTGTTGTAGGAAAGCTGTTTGCCCTGGATGAGTGTCGCGGTGGAAACGCCCGGGCGGTCCTCGCCGGTGACGTAGAATGCCGCCTTCTGATGCGGGTTTTCGCCGTAACGCATCTCCTCGCGCAATACACCACCGAGGACACGGTGACGCGGCGTGGCGATATCGAGAGCTTCGGCAAACCAGTTGGAGATCATCGCGTCATAGGCAGCGGTGCGGGCGAAAGCCTTGGCGGCCATGCGCTGACGGAAGGCGTAGGCCGTCTGGCCGGCATCGGCCGAAAGCTGCTCCAGCAGCTCCGGATAATCGGCCGGATCGGTGAGGATCGTCACATAGGCGTGGTTCTTCGCCGATGCGCGGATCATTGCCGGGCCGCCGATGTCGATATTCTCGACGGTCGTCGGATAATCGCCGCCGGCCTTGCGGACATCTTCGAAGGGATAGAGGTTGATGACGGCGAGGTCGATGCCTTCGATCCCGTGTTCCTTCATTGCCGCCTGGTGCTCGGCATCATCGCGAATGGCGAGCAGACCGCCATGCACCTTCGGATGCAGCGTCTTGACGCGGCCGTCCATGATCTCCGGAAAATTCGTCACTTCCGACACGTCGGTCACGGCAAGGCCGGCAGCCGCGATGGTCTTGTGCGTGCCGCCGGTCGACAGCAGGCGCACGCCCTTTTCGCTGAGTGCCCGGGCAAGCTCGACGATACCGGTCTTGTCCGAGACGGACAGAAGCGCGGTCTTTACCTTCACTTTGTCGGGGGCTGGGATTTTTTTGGAAACGACGGCCATGGCTTTCTCCAGTCTAGCGTGAGGAGATGTCCGGCAAGAACGGCGCGGGACAATATGCCCGCCCCGTTAACACAGCTTAAGCACTTAGCCTATGGCCGATGGGATAAAAACCAGCGGATTTCCGGCTTTTCGGCGATCGGGAAAACGATCTCGAGCTGGTCGGAGGAGCGCATGCCGGAAGCGTCGGCAAAAAAGATATCCTCAGCCACCAGCACCTCGTTGCCCGGCGAGGAGAATACCCAGGTCTCGCCGTCAGGCGCAATCAACAGCGCCGCGTCGGTCTCGGTCTGCAGCAGGCTGACGGAAGGATGAACATGAAAGCGGGCAGAGGCGAGGGCATCGCTCTTCAGCAGCGATTTCTTACCCTCGGGTACGAAAAAGCGGTCGCGGCCGGCAAGAATGGTGCCGCTGGCGTTCAGGCTCAGCTCGCGCTCATGGGCATAGCCGAAGGTCGAGAGATAACCGTCATGCACGGCCCGGACATAATCACGGCCATCTTCCGTCTCGGCGCGCTCGACGATCACCTTCTTCACGCCGCTGACCATCACGGGCCCGAGCGATTTGGACTTGGAAAACAAGCTCGACGACGTATCGTCGAGCGTCACGGTCGAGTGCGCCGCGGTGGCGCGCGCCGCCTGAACGTAGCGGTCACCAGCAAAATTCGGCGAGCCGGAATTGACGATGAAGCGGGATTTGCCGGAAGACATTTCGAAGGACAGACAGCCCGCATGCGCCGTGCGGCTAAGATCCGCGGAAACCGGCGCCCCGGTATCGATGATGACCACGGCCTGTCCGGCGGCCAGCCGGTGGTATTTGGTATGCGGCAGCGCCTTGAACACCTGGCCGGCGGTTTCGTCGTAACGCAGCACGGACATCAACTCATTGGCAAGCGTCGACGTCGCACCATTGAACAGCGCCAAGTCGCCATCCTGATGCCGGAAGAAGCGCAGGGCAGGATACATGCGGTCGATGCCGGGGATCAGCCGCGCCGGCGCGTCATGACCCAAATTGACGTAGGTCTGGCGAAGCGGCAACAAATCGAGCAGCAGCTCCAGCGCCACGCGCGGATTTCGGGAGATATGTCCGCCATCGGGAAGAATCTGCCGGTCAATTTCGCGGTCGAGCGCCTGGCCGGCACGCTTCAGCGTCGAGGCGCCGTTGGGCATGGCGACCGAGGACATGGCGAGCGCGATCCGCACCCGGAACCGCGTCTCGCCATCCCGCGTCGTTGCCGCCACGCGGCGGAGATAGCGGACATGGAAGACCAGCATGCGCATGAAACGGCGATAAAAGCCGCCATCCGTGCCTTGCAGGACGACGGGCGAATGCGACAGCCAGGCAATCAGCCGCTGGGCGGCGATATCGGGTCCCCAGGATATGCCCTGCAGCCGACGACCGTGAACAGCCATCCAGTCGTTGAGGATGGAGCGCGCCAAGGCGGAGGCCTGCTCGCTTTTTTCCGCTCGCAAATGCCGCAGCCAACGGAAGCTATGCAGGCGGGCGGCGAAGGCCTGCGACGGCAGCTCCAAAGCGAAGGGAGATTTCCCCTCGGTTTCCAGCACCCGGCCGGCCAACAGGATGCGGCCGTTCAAAAGCTCTTCGACGAAAAACGGATCGATGCTGCGCAGGTCCGTCGGAGCCACGATCAACCGTTCCGGCACACGCATCGTGTGGCGGGTGAGACGCAATCGCGTCAACGCCGCGCGGCGCGACATTCGCCGCCATGCTTCCCGCATGTGTAAACTCACCGAACCCTGCCGGAAAACTGCATATTTGCTTATGCTTACTCTCTATCTCTGTGGTTAAGAAGAGGTTAGGAATATGCCAAATAAGGACATTGTACCGTCCTTTTGGTCAGTTCGAGCGTAAGCGCTCCAAAGCATGCCGCGCAAAAGTGTGCAGCGGTTTTGCGATAACGACATGCGCAAAATCAAAAGCCTAAAGCGCAAGAAGCGAATCCTAGCGATCGCGATGCGCTTTAGCCTCGGCGCTATCGCGAGCGGCGAAGCACCACGGCGAAAAACCCGTCCAGTCCGGAAGCAAAGCCGTCGCCAAGCGGCAACATGTCGGGTGTGGTGCGGAAAGCGCCGAGAGGCGAGATCGCGGGTTCGAGACCAGGCCAATCCTCGGGTTTGATCGGCACGCGCTCGGCCATGTCCGTCTCGGCCAGAACGCGGGCGACGAGATCCTCGCCCTCTTCGGGATCGAGCGAACAGTTGGAGAAGACCACCAACCCGCCGGGCTTGACCAGGGTCAAAGCATGACGAAGCAGGCGCTCCTGCAGGCCGGCAAGCTTGGCGATATCTTCGGGCCCCTTGGTCCAAAGCACATCGGGATGACGGCGCGTCGTACCCGTCGACGAGCAGGGAGCATCGAGAAGAGCCGCATCGAAGAGGTCGTCGGGCTGAAACTTGGCCATGTCGGCGACGATGGTTTCCGCCTCCAGCCCAAGCCGTGCCAGATTGGCGGAAAGCCGCTTGAGGCGATTGGCGGATTGGTCGAGCGCGGTCACCTTGCCGCCAGCGAGGATGAGCTGCGCAGTCTTGCCGCCCGGCGCCGCGCAGAGATCCACCACGGCGCGGCCGGCGACCGAACCGAACAGTTTTGCCGGAATACTGGCGGCAGCATCCTGAACCCACCATTCGCCGTCCGAAAATCCATCGAGCGAAGGAATGGAGCCTTCGAAGGCGGCAAGCCGCACGCCGCCCGTCGGCAAAACGACGCCGTTCAAGTGTTTCGCCCAGCCTTCGGCATCGGATTTCACCGTGACGTCGATCGCTGCCGGCTCCAGTTGCGTGTCCGAAATCCTCGACGCCGCATCAGCGCCATAGGCAGCTTCGAGACGCGCCAGGAACCAGGCCGGCATGGCGGGCACATCGGAAACCCGGCTTAGGATCTCCTGCTTTTCTCGCCCGATTCGCCTGAGAATGGCGTTGACCAGCTTGGCAAAGCGGCGATTGCGCGGATCCTGGTTGGCCTGCTCGACGGCGATATCGACAGCGGAATGATCCGGCACGTCGAGATAGAGCATCTGTGCAGCCCCGACCACCAATACATGGTGCAGGGCACGCGCGCCTTCCGGCAGTGGCGAATCCAGCAGCGAAGCGATCGCCGCCTCGATACGCGGCAAATGCCGTAGTGCCGAATTCAGAATGGCACGCACCAGCGCCCGATCGCTCTCGCCAAGCGCTCTATAGGCGGGATTGCCGCCTTCGGCATCCAGCATGCCATCAAGCGGCGTCCTGCGGTCGATCACCGCCGCGAGAATCTTCGTCGCGGCGGCGCGCGCCGCAAATCCCGGCTTGACGGGAGCCGAATCACGTGGCGGGCGATTGCCGGATGGTCTTCTGTCTTTGTTGAAAGGCTTCTTATTGTTGGAATTCAAGACCAGGGTCCCTTCGGCGGTTGCGAACCACCGCGGCCCGTATTTGGTACGGAGCGCGATTTGCGCACCGGATTAGCAGTCAGGATCGGTCCCGTCGAGCCAAAGCCGGAGGGCATGCCGGCGGCAGGCCCGCCGCCACCGCCGTAGCGGGCCATCTCGTGGAGCGCGGCGATACGGTTTTCCGTGTCCGGATGCGTGGAGAACAGATTGTCCATGCGTGCACCGGAGAGCGGATTGATGATGAACATATGCGCCGTCGCCGGATGGCCCTCGGCCTCTTCATTGGGGATATGCTCCGCTCCACGGGCGATCTTGCCGAGCGCCGAGGCGAGCCAAAGAGGATTGCCGCAGATTTCCGCACCGCGGCGGTCGGCCGAATATTCGCGCGTGCGGCTGATTGCCATTTGCACCAGCATGGCGGCCAGCGGCGCAACGATCATCGCCACCAGCACGCCGATCACGCCAAGGGGATTGTTGTTGTCGCGGCGCCCGCCGAAGAAGAAGGCGAAATTGCCGAGCATCGAAATGGCGCCGGCCAGCGTCGCCGTGATCGTCATCGTCAGCGTATCCCGGTTCTGCACATGCGCCAGCTCATGCGCCATGACGCCGGCGACTTCCTCCGGTGTCAGGGCGTTGAGCAGGCCGGTCGAGGCGGCCACAGCGGCATTTTCAGGGTTGCGGCCGGTGGCAAAGGCGTTCGGTTGCGGGCTGTCATAGAGATAGACCTTCGGCATCGGCAGGCCTGCAGTACGCGCAAGGTCGCGGATGATGCGATAGAATTCCGGTGCGCTGCGCTCGTCCACCTCCTGGGCGTTATAGGTGGAGAGCACCATACGATCGGAATTCCAGTAGGAAAAGAAATTCATGCCCGCAGCGGCGACAAGCGCGATCATCATGCCGGCTTGGCCGCCGATCAAATAGCCGACGCCCATGAACAGGGCAGTCATGAAGGCAAGCAGCATGGCTGTGCGCATAAGGTTCATTTGATGTCTCCATCACATCGTCAGTCCGAACCTTTCTCTTTGTGGCCGGACGCACTATGATTTGGCTATTCACATGCCTATTTCAACATTTCCAGGCCGCATCACGCCATGCAGACTGCAGATAACGATAATAAAAACGACGTCGACGCCCACACGGCGCCTCGCAAACCGCTCTCGCCAGCCGCCCAACGAGCGCTCGCGGAAGCCGAGGAGCGCCGCAAAGCCCAAGCGCAACCCGATCTTCCCCCTGAAACCGGCGGCCGCGGCGGCGCCGAGCCTTCGCGATTCGGCGACTGGGAAATCAACGGGCGCGCGATCGATTTTTGAAAGCGGGCTTTAAGAGCCGTTCGGCAGGGCCGTCTTCACGCCAATAATCAGGTGCCGCCGCAAAGGAAATCAATGCCCGTAGGCTTCCGTCAGGGTCTATTTTTCGATGCGAACCGCACGAACTGGAATGGCAACGGTCCCCGCCCGCTCGCTTGGTCCGCCTGGTATCCCGCCGTCGATGGGGCAATTGAGATTCCCTCTTCCGCGCCTTCGTGGTTTAAACACCAGGCCACTGCGCTTGACGCGGCGATCAAACCATCCCCTGATCCGCAAACTGTGGTGCTCTTGTCTCATGGCTCGGGTGGTGTCGTTGCCGGATTGGAATGGCTCGGCCATTATTTGGCGCAATTGGGCTTTGTGGCTCTGGGCGTCAACCATCACGGTCATACGGGCAGCGAGCCCTATAGACCAGAAGGTTTCCTGTGTCTTTGGGAGCGAGCAAGCGACCTCAGCGCCTTGCTCGACGCCAGCGATTGGAAAGAGGCTTTAGGAGGGACATTCGAGAACCGTGCCTATGTTGCCGGCTTCTCCGCCGGCGCCCATACCGCCATGCTGGTCTCAGGTGCGCGTATAGCCTATTCGCAGTTCGAGCCGGATAATCCCCGGAAGAGCCCCGTACGAGGTCCGAGAGAATTTCCTGATCTGGCCGACCATATTCCTTCACTGCTTCAGAACAGAATTTTTCTGGAATCATGGAGCCGGCGAAGGAACAGCTTCCAGGATGATAGATTCGAAGCTGCCTTGGCGATTGCGCCGGGTCGTTCGGTCCTGGGCTTTGCCGAGGAAAGCCTTCAGGAGATAAAGATACCCGTTCACATCATCGGAGGCGACGCGGACATAATCGCGCCCGCCGCCGAATGCTGTTCTTGGCTCCACAATAAAATGCGGTCGAGTTCGATGGATATTATGGAAGGGGGAGTGGGCCATTACACCTTTTTGCCGGAACCCACGCCTCAAGGCATGAAAGCGGAGCCGGAAATCTTCCGAGATGCCGCCGGCCTTGAGCGAAAGACGGTACACGATAGGGTCGCCCGCACAGCAGTCGCTTTTTTCAATCCTTCCAGACGAAGCGAGGACTAGGCGAGGGATAGCGCTCGCCTAGTCCTAAGAAATCGCTATCTCGCCCTGAGGGCGAGATAATCGTGATCAAGCCGCATCCGCCTTGTTCTGCCGATTGGCGATCAGATCATCGACAACAGCCGGATCGGCCAGTGTCGACGTATCGCCGAGCGCGCCGAAATCATCTTCGGCGATCTTGCGCAGGATGCGGCGCATGATCTTGCCGGAGCGGGTTTTCGGCAGGCCGGGGGCGAACTGGATCTTGTCGGGCGAGGCGATCGGGCCGATCTCGGCGCGAACGTGTTTCACCAGTTCCTGCCGCAATGCATCCGACCCTTCATGGCCAGCCATCAGCGTGACGTAGCAATAGATGCCCTGACCCTTGATGGAATGCGGATAGCCGACAACCGCGGCTTCAGAGACATGGTGGTGCGAAACGAGCGCCGATTCCACTTCGGCCGTACCCAGGCGGTGTCCGGAAACGTTCAGCACGTCATCGACGCGGCCGGTGATCCAATAGTAGCCGTCCTCATCGCGTCGGCAGCCGTCGCCGGTGAAATACTTGCCTTTATAGGTCGAGAAGTATGTCTGGATGAAGCGTTCGTGATCGCCATAGACCGTGCGCATCTGGCCGGGCCAACTATCGGCGATGACCAGATTGCCGTCGGCCGCCCCTTCCAGCAGATTGCCTTCATTGTCCACCAATTGCGGCTGGACGCCGAAGAAGGGCAGGGTTGCCGAACCCGGCTTCAGATCCGTGGCGCCCGGCAATGGCGTAATCATGTGGCCCCCGGTTTCCGTCTGCCACCAGGTATCGACGATCGGGCATCGGCCGTCGCCGACGACATTATAGTACCATTCCCAGGCTTCCGGATTGATCGGTTCGCCGACCGTGCCGAGCAGTCGCAGGCTGGAGCGAGACGAGCGCTTGACGAAGTGATCGCCGGCACCCATCAGCGAGCGGATCGCCGTCGGCGCCGTATAGAAGATATTGACCTTGTGCTTGTCGATGACCTCCCAGAAGCGGCCCTGATCCGGGAAATTCGGCACGCCCTCGAACATCAGCGAGGTGGCGCCGTTCGCCAGCGGGCCGTAGACGATATAGGAATGGCCGGTCACCCAGCCGACGTCGGCCGTGCACCAATAAATATCGCCGGGATGATAATCGAACGTATATTCATGCGTCATCGCCGCATAGACGAGATAGCCGCCCGTCGTATGCAGCACGCCCTTCGGCTTGCCGGTCGAGCCGGAGGTGTAGAGGATGAACAGCGGATCCTCCGCCTTCATCTTCACCGGCGGGCAATCCGCCTTTACCTTGGCAGTTTCCTCGTGGTACCAGAGGTCGCGGCCAGGCGCCCAGCCTGTCTTGCCACCGGTGCGGCGCACGACCAGAACCTTCTCGACATTGACATACTGCTTTGCCGCAATGTGGATCGCGGTGTCGGTATTGTCCTTGAGCGCAACCGGCTTGCCGCCGCGCAGGCCCTCGTCGCAGGTGATGACGAAGGTCGACTGGCAATCGATGATGCGGCCGGCCAGCGCTTCCGGCGAGAAACCGCCAAAGACCACGGAATGCACCGCGCCGATGCGGGCGCAGGCGAGCATCGCATAGGCCGCCTCGGGGATCATCGGCATGTAGATGGTGACGCGATCGCCCTTTTTGACGCCGTGCTTCTTCAAGACATTTGCAAGCCGGCAGACATGCTCGTAGAGCTCGTTATAGGTGATCTTCTTGTCGATATAGGGATTGTCGCCTTCCCAGATGAAGGCGACATTGTCGCCGTGCTTCTTCAGATGACGGTCGATGCAATTGTAAGAGACGTTGGTCAGCCCGTCTTCGAACCATTTGATCGAGACTTTGCCGGTGAAAGACGTGTTCTTGACCTTGGTATAAGGCTTGAACCAGTCGATCCGCTGGCCATGTTTGCCCCAGAACTTGTCGGGATCCTCGACGCTCTGCTTGTACCATTTCTGATATTTCGCCGCATCGATCAAAGCGTGTGCTTTAACCGGCTTTGTGACCGGATGAATCTTTTCCGACATGATTTCCTCCTCAACCTTGGCACCCTCCGTCGAGATCACGGGTGCTCATTCCAAGCAATCAATAGCAGCTCAAGTTACGACAGCAATTAGACAAAGCGCATTTCATCGGCAAAGAATTGCAATTCCGCAACGCTGCGGTTATATAGGGCCATATTTCCCGGACAATGTGGTGTTACACCCCGGACCGCGACACCGGCGCGGACTGACAGAAGGACTATATCCATGGCTCAACAATTGCTCATGCCGAAGGCAACAGCCATCTGGCTTGTCGACAATACGGCCTTGTCGTTCGACCAGATTGCACAGTTCTGCAAGCTGCATCCGCTCGAAGTCAAGGCCATTGCCGATGGCGAAGCCGCCCAGGGCATCAAGGGCCTCGACCCGATTGCCACCGGCCAGCTCTCCCGCGACGAAATCGCCCGCGCCGAAGCCAATCCGAACCACAAGCTGAAGATTTCCGAACCGAAGGTTCGCGTGCCGGAATCCAAGCGCCGCGGCCCGCGCTATACGCCGGTTTCCAAGCGCCAGGATCGTCCGAACGCCATTCTCTGGCTGGTGCGCAATCATCCGGAACTGAAGGACGCACAGATTTCCCGACTCGTCGGCACCACCAAGTCCACCATCGAACAGATTCGCGACCGTACGCACTGGAACTCGACGAACCTCACGCCGATGGATCCGGTGACCCTCGGCCTCTGCAGCCAGATCGACCTCGACATGGAAGTCGAAAAGGCCTCCAAGGGCCGTCCGCTGCCGACCGCCGCCGAACTCGGCGCAACGCTGCAGCCGGCCCAGGAAACCGAGAAGCTCGGCTTCAGCTATGACCGCGACGACGAGAAGGAAAAGGAAATCGACGCCGACGCCGTCTTCGCCAAGCTGAAGTCGCTGAAGTCCACCACGCCGGACGATGACGACGACGACCGCTACTAAGAGACGATCGATCCTATGATTCGAAGCCCCGGTGAGAGCCGGGGTTTTTCATATCGGACTATGGCAATGCTTCTGATCCATCTTGCTGCGTCCTTATGCAGCGAGGACAACCTATGAGGCATTGTATATGCTCTCGCTGCACAATCACGCGAGATGAACCTGCAATGTCGATCTTGGCCATCGGATACTACAACTACGCGTCCGGTTTGCTGACCGCCATGGTGGCCGCATTGCTGACAAGACGGAGGGTCCTGCAAGGGCGTTTTGGAAAATTCGCCGTATTCGAGCACATCATACTGCCGGCTATCTTTGTTATAGCTGGTATCGTCATCAGCTCGCTTGTCGAATCGACAAGGTTACCGTCACCGGCATCATTTTCACATTGTCAGTTTATCTATTGGCCATGCTGTTCTTCTTCGGGCTACACCTGTTCATAGCGGGTGCATTTCTCGCCTATGCCTTCATCACCTCCTGGGAACAGATAGCACAGATTGCGGCCGCCTCCTTCGTCGGCGTAACGATAGGAAACATGATTGGCTTTGGATTGGGATCCCGGGCACGAACGGCGGCGGCACGATAGCGGAACCGCATACCGACTTTTTTGGCTTTAACAGCGGATCTACCGCGCCCCGAAAATCGCCGACCCAACGCGAACGCTGGTGGCACCGAATGCCACGGCAATCTCATAGTCGCTCGACATGCCCATGGAGAGATTTTCAACGCCAGCCTTGGCTGCGAGCTTGGCGAGCAGCGCGAAATGCGGCCCCGGATTCTCATCCGCTGGCGGAATGCACATCAGACCCTCGATGGAAAGTCCAAGCTCCTTCCGGCAGAAATCGACGAAGGCGATCGTATCGTCAGGCGCAATCCCGGCCTTTTGCGGCTCCAGTCCGGTATTCACCTGCACATAAAGCCTCAGCACCTTGCCCTGACGTTTCATCTCGTCGGCCAGGGAGCGGGCGATCTTTTCGCGGTCGACCGTTTCGATGACATCGAACAACGCCACCGCATCAGCCGCCTTGTTCGATTGTAGCGGCCCGATCAGATGAAGCTCGATGCCCGGTGTTTCAGCCTTCAATTCAGGCCACTTGCCCTGGCTCTCCTGCACGCGATTTTCGCCAAACACCCGCTGGCCGGCCAAAATCGCAGGACGGATTGCTTCAGCATCGAACGTCTTGGAAACGGCGACGAGCTGCGCAGCACCCGCCGGCCGGCCCGCTTGACGCTCCGCTGCCGCGATATGGGCACGAACCGCGTTCAATCGCTCTTGAAGTTCCATCTTTTCGCCTCGATATTTGCGACTGTTCCTGACACTTTGCAGTAATGAGGCAGTCGGCCTTTGCCAAGGGCCGATGCCACGGAATCCGGCTTTGCTTTGCAAGATAAGGCACTTGCCACACCCACTAAACTTGACGCTTGGTTGGTTTCGTGATGAAGGTCACGGCCAACTCCCCATGATTTTCCGGAATACAAGATCAGATGGCTACCGAACGTTATAATCCGCGCGATGCCGAGCCTCGCTGGCAGCAGAAATGGAACGAGGATAAGGTCTTCCTCACCGACAACGCCGATCCGCGCGAGAAATATTACGTCCTCGAGATGTTCCCCTATCCGTCGGGCCGCATCCACATGGGCCACGTGCGCAACTACGCCATGGGCGACGTCGTCGCCCGCTACAAGCGCGCCCGTGGCTACAACGTCCTGCATCCCATGGGCTGGGACGCCTTCGGCATGCCGGCGGAAAACGCCGCCCGCGACAACAAGGTGCATCCGAAGGAATGGACCTACCAGAACATCGCGTCGATGAAGGCTCAGTTGAAGGCCATGGGCCTGTCGCTGGACTGGAGCCGCGAATTCGCTACCTGCGATGTCGATTATTACCATCGCCAGCAGATGCTCTTCATCGACATGATGGAGAGGGACCTGGTCTACCGCAAGAAGTCCAAGGTCAATTGGGACCCGGTCGACAACACCGTGCTTGCCAACGAGCAGGTCATCGACGGCCGCGGCTGGCGCTCCGGCGCGTTGGTCGAACAGCGCGAACTGACGCAATGGTTCTTCAAGATCACCGAATTCAGCCAGGAACTGCTGGACGCGCTGGATACGCTTGACCATTGGCCGGAAAAAGTACGGCTGATGCAGAAGAACTGGATCGGCCGTTCCGAAGGCCTGACGATCCGCTGGGAGATCGTACCGGAAACCTCGCCGAATTCCGACCGTGAGATCACCGTCTATACGACTCGTCCGGATACGCTTTTCGGCGCCTCCTTCCTGGCGATTTCGGCCGACCACCCGCTGGCGAGGGAAGCCGCGGCAGTGAATCCGGCTATCGATGCTTTCTGCGAAGAATGCCGCCGCGCCGGCACCTCGCTTGCAGCACTTGAGACCGCCGAGAAGAAGGGCATGGATACGGGTATCCGCGTCCGCCATCCGCTCGACCCGTCCTGGGAGCTGCCGGTCTATATCGCCAATTTCGTGCTGATGGACTATGGCACCGGCGCCATCTTCGGCTGCCCCTCCGGTGACCAGCGCGACCTGGATTTCGCCCGCAAATATGGCCTGCCGGTCGTGCCCGTCGTCATGCCGAGGGATGGTGACGCAGCCAGCTTCAGCATTGGCGATGTCGCCTATGATGGCGACGGCGTCATGATCAACTCCCGCTTTCTCGACGGCATGAGCATCGAAGACGCTTTTGAGACGGTCGCGACGAAGTTGTCGGCGACAAGCCTCGGCAATGCGCCGCAGGCCGAACGCAAGGTGAATTTCCGCCTGCGCGACTGGGGCATTTCCCGCCAGCGCTATTGGGGCTGCCCGATCCCCGTGATTCACTGCGAGGATTGCGGCGTGCTGGCGGTGCCGAAGCAGGATCTGCCGGTCAAGCTGCCGGATGACGTCACTTTCGATCAGCCCGGCAACCCGCTCGACCGCCATCCGACATGGCGGCATGTCGCCTGCCCGCATTGCGGCAAGGATGCCCGCCGCGAAACCGACACCATGGATACCTTCGTCGATTCGAGCTGGTATTACACGCGATTTACCGCACCATGGGAAAACGAACCGACCGACAAGGCCGCAGCCGATCGCTGGCTACCCGTCGATCAATATATCGGCGGCATCGAGCATGCGATCCTGCATCTGCTCTATTCCCGCTTCTTTACCCGCGCCATGCGCGAGACAGGCCATGTCGAGGCGAAGGAACCCTTCAAGGGCTTGTTCACGCAGGGCATGGTGGTTCATGAGACCTATAGCCGCGGCCATGGCCTGACGCGCGAATGGGTATCGCCGGCTGACATCCGCATCGAGGAAACCGACGGTCAACGGCGCGCGACATTGCTGTCGACCGGCGAAGAGATTGCCATCGGCGCCATCGAAAAGATGTCGAAGTCGAAGAAGAACGTCGTCGATCCCGACGATATTATCGCCTCCTACGGCGCTGATACGGCCCGTTTTTTCGTGCTGTCCGATTCGCCGCCCGATCGTGACGTGATCTGGTCGGAAGCAGGCGTCGAAGGCGCGCATCGTTTCACGCAACGCATGTGGCGCCTGGTGTCGGAAGCGGCAGAGGCTTTGAAAGCCGTTGATTCGGCTCCGGCCAAGGAAGGTGAAGCGCTGGCGATTTCACAGGTCGCACACCGCACGCTAAAGGCGGTGCAGGGCGATTACGATAAGCTCGCCTTCAACAAGGCCGTCGCGCGCATCTACGAATTCGTCAACGCACTGGCTGCGCCGCTTGCCAAGGTTGCCGCTGGCGACACGGACGCCGGCTACCGTTCCGCGGTCCGTGAGGCGGTCGAGATCCTCATCGCCCTGGTCGCGCCGATCACGCCGCATCTGGCCGAGGAATGTTCGGCAGCGCTCGGCAACACGCATCTGGTCGCTACGAGCGCCTGGCCGAGCTGTGACGAAGTGCTCGTCATCGAGAATGACATTGTCTATCCGGTGCAGATCAACGGCAAGAAGCGCGCCGAATTGACAATTGCGCGCGATGCAGATCAGAATGCCGTGCAAGAGGCTGTACTCGCCCTGGATGCCGTCGGAAGCGCATTGAATGGTCAGGCGCCAAAGAAGATCATCGTCGTTCCACAGAGGATCGTGAACATTGTCGTCTGATAATTTTTTCAAGCTCGCTCGCGCTGCAGGCGTTGCGTCTCTGGTTGCTGTTGCCGGTCTTTTGGCCTCCTGCCAGGTCCGGCCGCTTTATGCGGAAAGCACCGGCGTGACCCAAAAGCTCGCTGACGTCGCTTTTTCCGACGCCGGCACGCGCGTCGGCCAGCAGGTCCGCAATCAATTGATCTTCATCGCCGGCCGCGGCGCCGGCGAGACCAAGACTCCGAAATATACGGTCGACCTGAGCGTCAGCTCCGGTACCGGCGGCGTTCTCTACCTTCCGTCCTCCGATACGTCAGCCGCCGGCCGTACCACGGTGACGGCATCCTTCACGCTGAAGGATGCCAGCGATGGCAAGGTTTTGAAATCCGGCAGCCGCTCTGTCACCTCGCTGGTGGATTTTCCGACCCAGGAATTCGCCAAGGCGCGGGCCATTCGCGACTCGGAAGACCGCGCGGCACGCGAAGTCGCCGAATTGGTGGGAGCCGACATCGCTGCCGCGCTCAGCCGCTGATATGAGCGCGCGGCATGGCGGAAATCAAATCTCACGAGTTTGACGGTTTTCTTCAGAACGCCGCGCGCAATTACCGCCTCTTTGTCATCTACGGTCCTGATCGTGGCCTCGTATCCGAGCGGGCAGGGCAGATTGCCGGCAAGACCGGCGTCGATCTGAACGACCCTTTTTCCCTGATCAAACTCGACGTGAGCGACCTTCAGAGCGATGCGGGCCGCTTGCTCGACGAAGTCAATGCCATCGGCCTGTTCGGCGGTGAAAAGCTGGTGTGGATCCGCGGTGCCGCCAACGAAAAGTCTCTTGTCGATTCGCTGCAGATCATTGCCGACAACCCGCCGGATTCAAGTTTTGTCATCATCGAGGCAGGCGATCTGAAAAAAGGCTCAGGCCTTCGTAAAGTAGCTGAGAGCTCCAAAGCTGTCGCAACTATTCCTTGCTATACCGACGACATTCGCGCGCTGAATAGCCTGATCGACACTGAACTGGCCAATGAAAATCTGCGCATCACGCCGGCGGCGCGGCAGGTCCTATTGGAGTTTCTCGGCGGCGATCGTATCGCTTCGCGCAACGAGGTCCGCAAACTGGCGCTTTATTGCCGCGGGCAGGGGACGATCGAAGAGGATCACGTCACCGATATTATAGGCGATGCCAGCGCCATTTCAGCGGACGACGCAGTGGACGCTATTCTCAAGGGCGATTCCGAGGCGTTTCTGCATGCCATGCAAAAGATCGCTTCCTCCAAGACGCCGATGTTTCTCGTCTTGCAGGGTTGCCTGCGGCAATTTCAGTTGCTGGACGTCATGCGCACGGAAATGGACGAAAAGCGCGTGCCGCCGGCACAGGTCATGCAGACTCTCGGTCGGCATCTGCACTTCCGGCGAAAACCGATCATCGAGCAGGCGCTCAAGAGCTGGACCGCCCCGGCAATCGCGCGGGAAATGAACCGATTACAGGCCGCCATTCTTCAAACGCGGCAACGCGCCAGCCTCGAAGACACGATCGCCACACAGACGTTGCTGGCGACCACGCTGCAATCGGCCCGCAAGGGCTAGAGCATCCCGCTTTCAGGCGGCATCACCTGCAAGCGGATAAGATGCTCTAGATTCAAGAGAGTAGCGCGACCTTTGTGCGTTCAAATGAACGCACGGCGCTCTAGCTCACGCGAAGCAGCTCAACGCCGCTCCAGCAAGCGGCAAATCTCTTCGAGCTGCTCCAGCGTCTTGTAGGAAATTTTCACCTGGCCGCCGCTGCCGCGATGGTTAATCGCAACATCTAGCCCCAGCGTGTCAGATAGTGTTCTTTCCAACGCCAGCGTATCGGAATCCTTCTCATTCTTGCGGGCGCTTGCAGGACGAGGATCGTTTTGCGCCTTGATATCGTTCTGGGCCAGCCGCTCGGCGTCACGCACCGACATGCCCTTGGAAACGATGGTGCGGGCAAGTGCCGCCGGATCGGAGGTCGAAACCAACGCGCGCGCATGGCCGGCCGAAAGGCTGCCGCCGGCGAGCATGTCGCGAACCGGCTCCGGTAGCTTCAGCAGGCGCAGGGAATTGGCGACATGACTGCGGCTTTTGCCGATGATCTCGCCAAGGTCATTTTGCGTATAGCCGTGCTCGGCAATCAATTGCTCGTAGCCCAGCGCTTCTTCCAGGGGATTGAGATCGGCGCGCTGAACATTTTCGACAATGGCGATTTCCAGAGCGGTTTTATCATCGACATCGCGCACAATAACCGGAATTTCGATTAGGCCGGCCAGTTGCGCCGCCCGCCAACGCCTTTCGCCGGCTATAATTTCATAGCGATCGACCGAGACCGTGCGCACGACCACCGGCTGAACGATGCCGTGCTGCCGGATAGAGCTGGCGAGATCGTGCAGCTCGGTTTCGTCGAAATAGCGACGGGGGTTCTTCGGATTGCGACTGATGAATTCGATCGGCACCAGTCGATCCGGATTGACGCTTGCCCTTCCGGCATCCACCGGCGTCGGCTGGTCCATCTCCCCGATGAGAGCTGCCAAGCCGCGACCAAGGCGCCGTTTCGAAAGATCATCATTCATCGCAATACTCACTCCAGAACAAATAGTGAATCAAGCAGCCGCTTTGCGCTGCCGCTCCCGCTGGATCACTTCGGAAGCGAGTTGCAGATAGGCTTGGCTGCCGGCGCATTTCAGATCGTAAAGGATCGCGGGCTTGCCGTAAGAGGGCGCTTCGGACACGCGAACATTGCGCGGGATCAACGTGTGGTAGACCTTCTCGCCTAAATGCGTCCGCACATCGTTGACGACCTGTTGCGCAAGATTGTTGCGGGAATCAAACATGGTTAAGACAATCCCCTGAATATCGAGCAGAGGATTAACGGTGCGACGCACCTGGTCGACCGTTTCCAGCAATTGGCTAAGACCTTCCAGCGCGAAGAATTCGCACTGCAGCGGCACCAGAACCGAATGGGCGGCCGCCATGGCATTCATGGTCAATAGATTGAACGACGGCGGGCAATCGACCAGGATGTAGGAAAAAGCAGTGGCGCCCGCGCCATTGAGGGCGCGACGCAGCCGAAAAACCCGGTCGGACTGCTGGGCAATTTCCATCTCAATACCAAGCAGATCCATCGTCGAAGGAACGATGTAGAGATTGGGAACAGCCGTCTCCTGAACCGTATCGAGGATCGTATGGGTCCCAACCAGAAGGTCATAGGACGATAGCTTTCGATCCCGCCGTTCGATCCCCAAGCCGGTGCTGGCGTTGCCTTGAGGATCGAGATCGACGATCAGGACGCGTTCACCGATAGCGGCCAGCGCCGTGGCCAAGTTGATCGCAGTGGTTGTCTTACCAACACCGCCCTTTTGATTTGCGATAGTAATAATCCGGTTTCGCTCGCCGATCATTGCCGCATATCCATTATGGTTAAGTTCGACGTCGAGGGCGATTTAACTCCAAAATAACAGAATCTCGCTCTACAACACTGTCGTGTTTTACCAGATCGAATTCCCACCGGCCACGGGCTTTCTCGACTTCGCGCTCGTAATCCCGGCCTTTATGCAGCAACAAACGCATATTTTCATTGCGTTCCGCCCAGGGCGCTGCGTACTCAAGAAGGACGTCCAGTTCCGCGAGCGCGCGTGCCGAAATCAAATCGCAATTTGGAACGAGTTTTGGCGCTTCCTCGATGCGCACAGCGTGGACGGTGCCGCGAGCTCCACATTCCCTTAGACACACCCGCAGAAAGGCAGCCTTTTTCTGGTTGCTCTCCACCAGATCGACGTGGCCATCCGCCTGTTCCGTCAGAAGAATCGCGGTGATGACGCCGGGAAATCCCCCGCCGCTTCCGAGGTCGACCCAATGCGCGGGTTTAGGCTGAAGCTGAAAAATCTGGGCACTGTCGGCAATATGACGCTGCCACAAGTCACCGATCGTTGACGGCGCAACCAGATTGATGGCCTTAGCCCACTTCTGAAAGAGCTCCGCAAAGTGCTGCAGCCGTCCCTGTGTTTCACGTGAAACACGCACACCGTTCAATTCCATGGCAGGACTCTCACACCTTGCAATTTCAGGAAACGAGCTTCTGCTCTTCCGTACTGTTCTGCTTCCGTAAATGCGCCAGCAACAGCGATATTGCCGCCGGCGTCATTCCGTCGATCCGCGACGCCTGCGCAATATTCTTCGGCCGTGCTGCCGTCAACTTTTGCTTCAGCTCATTTGAAAGGCCGGACAAAGTGGAGAAATCGAAATCGACAGGAATTACGCGTTCCTCCTCGCGTCGCACCTGCACAATGTCGGACGTCTGGCGGTCCATATAGACCGCGTAGGCAGCCTCGATCTCCACAGCTTCAACAACACGTCCCTCGATCGAGCGCAACTCCGGCCACAGAGCAGACAGCGCCTCGACGGACTGTCCCGGATGAGACAAGAGCTCATAGGCCGATCGGCGCTGGCCATCTTTATTCAGATATAGCCCTGCTTTTGCCGCTTCTGTCGGCGTGATGCTCAAACCCTTCAATTGTGTTCGCACCCGCTCCAGCTTCTCCATATATCCATTAAACCGCCGAGCGCGATTCACGCCGACGCAGCCAATAGACATGCCGCGAGGTGTCAGCCGAACGTCGGCATTGTCCGCGCGCAGCGACAAACGATATTCGGCGCGAGATGTAAACATGCGATAGGGCTCGGCCACGCCACGCGACGTGAGATCGTCTATCATCACACCGATATATGATTCTGTTCGGCTGAGTTGTATGGCCTCGCCGCCGGAGGCCAAACGGGCGGCGTTTAAGCCCGCAATCAGACCCTGCGCCCCGGCCTCCTCGTAGCCGGTCGTGCCATTGATCTGTCCGGCCAGAAACAAGCCGGGGATCTTCATCACTTCGAGTGAGGACTTCAACTCGCGTGGATCGACATGGTCGTATTCAATGGCGTAACCGCATTGGAGAACACGAACTCGTTCCAGGCCCGGAATGGTTCGAATAAAGGCATCCTGCACCTCTTCGGGAAGAGAGGTCGATATACCATTTGGATAAATAGTCGTATCATCCAGACCTTCGGGCTCCAGAAAAATCTGATGGCCGTCGCGCTCGCCGAATTTGACGATTTTATCCTCAATCGACGGACAGTAGCGCGGCCCGACACCTTCAATCTGGCCAGAATACATCGCCGAGCGCATGAGATTGTCAGCAATGATCTTGTGCGTTGCCGGCGTTGTGCGCGTCACGCCACACTCGATCTGCGGATTGACGATCGTATCCGTCATAAAGGAAAACGGCACCCGCTCATCATCGGCGCCTTGGCGCCCGACAGCATCCCAATCAATCGTCGCGCCATCGAGGCGCGCCGGCGTACCGGTTTTCAGGCGGCTAAGCGCCAGCCCGTAGCGTTGCAGCGTCGCGGACAGACCTATCGAGGGTTCTTCACCGACACGTCCCGCCGGAATCTTTTTGTCACCAATATGGATCAAGCCACGGAGGAAGGTGCCGGTCGTCAGAACCACAGCACCGCATCGGAGAACACGACCGTCCTTCAGCACCACGGCTGAAACGCGATCATTCTCGATCGCTAAATCAAAGGCATCGCCCTCGATCACATCGAGGTTTTCGATTGCGCTGATCTCGGCCTGCATGGCGCGGCGATAGAGCTTGCGATCGGCCTGAGTGCGGGGGCCACGCACGGCCGGACCTTTCTTGCGATTGAGCATACGGAACTGAATGCCTGCCGCATCGGCAACACGCCCCATCAACCCGTCGAGCGCGTCAATCTCCCGAACCAGATGACCCTTGCCAAGGCCGCCGATCGCCGGATTACAGGACATCACGCCAATCGTATCGCGCTTATGGGTGACCAAGGCTGTATGCGCACCCAAACGCGCAGCCGCAGCCGCAGCTTCGCTGCCCGCATGTCCGCCACCCACGACTATAACGTCATATTTTTTGTCGAGCATTGTCAAAACCTCGGTATTGCCGTCTGTTGGCACACCAAATTCAGGAGTCAAGAAGGTTTCACGTGAAACGTTCCTAGCGGCGTCTCCGCGCCGTGTTTCACGTGAATCATTTGCCGATACAGAATTCTGAGAAGATAACATCGAGGAGATCCTCGACATCAACCTTTCCCGTGATCCGACCCAAACTATGCGCAGCCTGCCGCAGAAATTCAGCCCGGATATCTAGCCCCGCAGAGTTAGAATTTACCGCCTGACTCAATGTTTGAAGACTATCCATCAGCAGCGTCCGATGCCTTAAACGGCTTGGCAGCGCCAGTGACAGCGCCGCGGATCGCGTTTGTAAATCACTAACCAATAACTGATGCAAATCCGTCAGACCCGCACCGGTCGCCGCGGAAATGCAGAGATCGTAGTTCCCGGTGTCCATCGGATGAATGTCTGCTTTGGTGCCCACGCGAAAGACTTTCCCCGTAAACTCGGCAAAATCGGTTTGGGGAGCGATACCGATTTCAGCAAGCGATAGGATGATGTCTGCTTCCGCGGCCGTTTTCAGCGCTCGCTTGATCCCCTCGCGTTCAATGACTTCATCGGTATCTCGCAGGCCGGCAGTATCATACAGCTTAACCGCATATCCCTCGATGTTGAGATCGACGTGCAAAACGTCGCGCGTCGTGCCGGCAATATCCGTGACGATGGCCACCTCGCGTCGGGCCAATGCGTTCATCAAGCTCGACTTGCCGGCATTCGGCGCGCCGGCAATGACGACCTTTAGCCCGTCCCTGACAATCTCGCCGAAATCGGCGCCGGCAAGATGCGCCGACAATTCGGATTGCAGTTTCGCCATGTCCGCCCAGACCAGATCAGAGACCGACCCTGGAACATCCTCTTCGTCGGCAAAATCCAGCTCCGCTTCGACCAGAGCACGGGCGCGTGTTAACCGGTCTGCCCATCCTTCATATAGGTTCGAAAGACCGCCCGCCGTGTGTTCCACGGCCAACCGCCGCTGCATTTCCGTTTCGGCAGCAATAAGATCCGCCAGACCTTCGACCTCGACAAGATCCATCTTGCCATTCTCAAGGGCGCGGCGCGAAAACTCGCCATGCTCGGCTAATCGGCATCCCTGGAACTCCGAAAGTTCTTTGAGAAGCGCGGCAACAACAGCTTTGCCTCCGTGAACGTGAAGCTCCGCGCAATCTTCCCCGGTAAAAGAAGCGGGCGCGGGGAAAACAAGAACGAGTCCCCGATCAATAATAATACCGTTTCGAGTCCGAATCGTTTTGAGCGCCGCTTGCCGGCATTCGGGCAAGCTCCCAACCAGTGCCTTGGTCACGACCAAAGCCTCTGGCCCACTAATGCGCACAACTCCGACACCAGCGGGGAGACCGCCGCTCGATAGGGCAAAAATAGTGTCGTTTAAATTCTGCATAGATTGATCCGCATCCGAATCGATTTGGCCGTGCTTGACTAAGCCGCGTCCCGTCGCTTTGATTCGCCTCTCGCATGTCGCGACCGCAAAACCGCTGCATCTGTCCACGATGCTTTTTGAGTGTCAGGATTACAAACAAAATCGGGCCGCATAAAGCGACCCGACGGGTTTCTTTTGATTTCCTAACGCCAGATCGACAATGAATCCGGCTAAGGATTACGTATTCATCGATTCGAAGAAGTCCGGATTGTTCTTCGTCTGCTTCAGCTTATCAATGAGGAATTCGATCGCGTCGGTCGTCCCCATCGGTGCGAGGATACGGCGAAGAACGAAGATCTTCTGAAGATCCTGACGCGGCACAAGCAGGTCTTCCTTACGGGTGCCGGACTTCAGAATATCCATTGCCGGGAAGATGCGCTTATCGGCAACCTTGCGGTCGAGCACGATTTCCGAGTTGCCGGTGCCCTTGAACTCTTCGAAGATCACTTCGTCCATACGGCTGCCGGTATCAATCAGCGCAGTCGCGATGATCGTCAGCGAACCACCTTCTTCGATGTTACGTGCGGCACCGAAGAAGCGCTTCGGGCGCTGCAAGGCGTTGGCGTCGACACCGCCGGTCAGGACCTTACCAGAGGAGGGAACGACAGTGTTGTAAGCGCGGCCAAGGCGCGTGATCGAATCGAGCAGAATAACGACGTCACGACCGTGCTCCACAAGGCGCTTTGCCTTTTCGATGACCATCTCGGCGACCTGCACGTGGCGAACGGCCGGTTCATCGAAGGTGGAAGAAATGACTTCGCCGCGCACGGAACGCTGCATATCCGTCACTTCTTCCGGACGTTCGTCGATCAGCAGAACGATCAGATAGCAGTCCGGGTGATTGGCGGTGATCGAATGGGCAATGTTCTGCAGCAGCACCGTCTTACCGGTGCGCGGCGGCGCAACGATCAGACCGCGCTGGCCCTTGCCGAGCGGCGCCACGAGATCGATGACGCGCGGCGACAGGTCCTTCGACGTCGGGACGTCGAGCTCCATCCGGAAACGCTCATTCGGGTAAAGCGGCGTCAGATTGTCGAAATGCACCTTGTGACGGATCTTTTCCGGATCGTCGAAATTGATGGTGTTGACCTTGAGCAGCGCGAAATAGCGCTCGCCTTCCTTCGGTCCACGGATTGGTCCCTCGACCGTATCGCCCGTCTTCAGCGAGAAGCGGCGAATCTGCGACGGGGAGATATAGATATCGTCCGGACCCGGCAGATAATTGGCATTGGCGGAACGCAGGAAACCAAATCCGTCCTGCAGGACCTCGACAACGCCTTCGCCGATAATTTCCACATCCTGGCTGGCAAGCACCTTCAGAATGGCAAACATCAATTCCTGTTTGCGCATCGTGCTGGCATTTTCGACCTCGAGCGATTCGGCAAAGGCCAGCAGATCGGTCGGGGATTTGTTCTTAAGTTCTTGAAGCTTCATTTCAGCCATGAAGGGATTTACTCTGTTTTAGAAGGGGAAAGGCAATGTTGGTCGTATTCAGAACCGCGATGAGGGTGTTCGCGGGCGACAGAACTGATACATGCCACGAAGAAGAGATGGCGGGAAAATAGCGATTCACTTTGTGCCCCGCAAGGGGGGCTGACAAAATGAAAAAAATTTAACGTCAATGCTGAGTTCTGCTTCTTATTTCAGGCAAACGGCTTCACCACCACGAGAATGACGATCAGGATCATCAATACCGTCGGCGCTTCGTTCATGAACCGCCAATAGCGGGCTGAATGCCGGTTCTCATCGCGCGCAAAGGCTCGAACGGCGCGGCTGAAGAACATATGGACGCCCGTCAGCAGCACGACAAGACCGATCTTGGCATGGAGCCATCCGCCGCGGAAATCATAGACGGACCAGGCGAGATAGAGCCCAAAGATCCAGGTTAGCATCATGGCCGGCATCATGATCACCCGCAAAAGCCGCCGCTCCATTACCTTGAAGGTCTCGGATTGCTGGGAGCCGGGCGCGGCATCGGTGTGATAAATGAAAAGCCGCGGCATGTAGAAGAGGCCGGCCATCCACGAGATCACCGCGATGATGTGGAAAGCCTTGATCCAGAGGTAGAGATTGTCCGGATGCCAGGCAAACAGGCCGATCGCCAGAGCTGCGAATAGCAGGATCATGAAATAGGCGCGCCGGCTGGCATAGGCGCCTGGGCGAGGATCTATCTGCTTTTCCCCCAATGGCTCGTTCATCCAGTCACCCCTTCCATGCACGCACATGCTCGACTAAAGCGGCGACATACGATGGATCGGCCTGCGGGGTAATGCCGTGGCCAAGATTGAAGATCAGCGGACCATGGCCGAGATGCTGGAGGATATCGTCAATTCCATCCCTGAGAGCCTTGCCGCCGGCGACGACACGCATCGGATCGAGATTGCCCTGCACCGGTCCTTCCTGCTGCAGCTCCTTGGCAAAAGCAAGGGGCACGGACCAATCAAGGCCGATCGCATCACCGCCTGTCTTCTGGCGGTATGTCTTCAGCAGATATCCCGCGCCCTTGGCAAAGGCGATGATCTTTGCCTGCGGCCTCCGTGCCTTGACGGAAGCGATGATTCTCGCAACCGGCTTGACGGCGAAAGCCTCGAACTCCTTTTCCCCGAGCACGCCCGCCCACGAATCGAAGATCTGCACGGCATCCGCGCCGGCGTCTATCTGAGCCACCAGATAATCGGCGGAAATCTCGGCAAGCAGCATCAACAGATGCTCGAATACCTTTGGATGCCGATAGGCGAAAAGCCGGGCAGGGGCCTGGTCGGGGGTGCCGTGCCCGGCGATCATATAGGTCGCAACCGTCCAGGGTGCCCCACAAAATCCGAGCAGCGTCGTTTCCTCAGGCAGCTCACTGCGCAGACGCCGTACGGTTTCCATGACAGGAGCCAGATAATCCACCACGCCGTCGCCCTTCAGCGCCTGAATGCCGGCTTCATCGATGGGATCCATCTCCGGTCCATGCCCTTCCGTATAACGAACGTTGCGCTTCAGCGCATCGGGGATCACGAGGATATCGGAAAACAGGATGGCAGCATCAAAGCCATATCGCCGGATCGGCTGCAGCGTCACTTCGACGGCATGCTCGGGATTGTAACAGAGATCGAGAAAGCCCCCGGCCTTTGCCCGTGTCTCCCGATACTCAGGAAGATAGCGACCGGCCTGTCGCATCAGCCAGAGAGGGGGAGGGGTCACGGTTTCTCCGCTCAGCACCCTCATTATCTTCCGGCGTTTATCGCTCAAGGACGTCATCCCATTTAAAAACGAAACATATATCTAAGGTTTCTATTTCTTAGAGTCGGTGACTATCAAGGATTAAAATCCATCCACGGCCGATCCAAAATGTCGCGCATCCGCCAAAATCCGGCAAAGAGAATGGATCGAGCTCGGGAAATGTGGAAAAGAGCAGATTTGAATCAATCTTTTGAAAAGCTTAGCTTCCATTTCATTTTAGGCCGGCCTGGGGATAAATTGGGAAGCCTTTCTAAAAGGCACAATTTATCCACATCGCCCACAATCCCGGCGACACGCCTTCGGCAAAATTCGAAATGTGGAAAAGCAGGCGGTTTTCCACTTGCCCGGGACCGGTCGGTTCCCGTACCTCTCTTCTCTCCCGAGATATCAACAGGCGATGGAAAGTAGCGTGGAAAACCGGACGAGCTTCTTTCATCTGCATCTGATTTCTGACTCAACGGGCGAGACTCTGATTTCCGCTGGCCGCGCTGCCTCGGTGCAATTCCACACCAGCCAGCCGATCGAACATGTCTATCCGCTGATCAGGAACCGCAAGCAGCTCCTGCCGGTTCTGGAAGCGATCGACCATAGTCCCGGAATCGTCCTTTATACGATCGTCGACCGCGAGCTTGCCGATTTCATCGACGAACGTTGCCGTGAGATGGGCGTGCCCTGCGTCAACGTTCTCGAACCGGTCATGAATGTCTTCCAGGCCTATCTCGGCGCGGTGTCGCGTCGCCGGGTCGGTGCCCAGCATGTGATGAATGCCGACTATTTCGCCCGTATCGAAGCGCTGAACTTCACCATGGATCACGACGATGGGCAGATGCAGGATGACTATAATGATGCCGATGTCGTCATCGTCGGCATCAGCCGGACATCGAAGACGCCGACCAGCATCTATCTTGCCAACAGGGGCATCAAGACCGCCAATATCCCGATCGTCCATGGCGTGCCCTTGCCCGAGAGCTTGATCCGGGCGACCAAACCGCTGATCGTCGGATTGGTGGCGACCACCGACCGAATATCGCAGGTCCGCGAAAATCGCATTCTCGGCGCGACGGCCGGTTTCGATCGCGGTGACTATATCGATCGTGCGACCATCTCGGAGGAGCTGAAATATGCCCGCTCGCTCTGCGCCCGGCACAATTGGCCGGTCATTGACGTCACCCGCCGCTCGATCGAAGAGACTGCCGCCGCCATTGTTGCCCTGCGCCCGAAGCTGCGCTAAGCGCTGAGCATCAAGATTTCCGAGGTTCGTTCGATATGACAGTGCCGCTCATCCTTGCTTCTTCCAGCCCGTTCCGGCGGATGCTGATGCAAAATGCCGGCCTGCATTTCGAGACGGTTGCGGCTGACATCGACGAACGCGCGATCGAAGCGCCGCTGGAGAAAGATGGAGCCAGCCCGGATGCCGTGGCATTGGTGCTAGCCAAGGCCAAGGCGAAGGAGGTGAGCGATCGTTTCCCCGGCTCGCTCGTCATCGGTTCGGATCAAACGATGTCGCTCGGTGATGAAGTCTTCCATAAACCGAAGACGATGGCGGACGCCGAAAACCATCTGCGAACGCTGTCCGGCAAGACCCACCGTCTGAACAGTGCTATCGCGCTAGCCCGCAATGGCGACGTCATCTGGGAACACGTGTCCCACGCCGAATTGACCATGCGCGATCTCTCGTCTGATTTTATCCATCGTCATCTAACCCGTGTCGGCGATAAGGCGCTGTCGAGTGTTGGCGCCTATCAGCTCGAAGCCGAGGGGATACAGCTTTTCTCGAATATCGACGGCGATTATTTTACCATCGTCGGCTTGCCGATGCTGCCACTCCTTCAGCAGCTTCGCGAACTGGGAGTGATCGATGGGTGATTCACGTGAAACATTCGGCCCCAACGCCTTCGTTACGGGCTATCCGATCAAGCATTCCCGTTCACCATTGATCCATGGCCATTGGCTGCGCACACTTGATCTTGCAGGAAATTATCGTGCCCACGAGGTTTCGCCCGATGATTTTCCGGCCTTCATTGCCTCTTTGAAAGACGGGACAAGTGGTTTCATCGGCGGCAATGTGACGATCCCGCACAAGGAGACGGCGTTCAGACTGGCGGACCGGCCGGATGAATTGTCCAAGGAGCTCGGTGCTTCCAACACGCTCTGGCTTCAGGATGGCTCGCTGCATGCGACCAACACCGACGGGCGCGGTTTCACAGCCAATCTGGATGAGCGCCATCCCGGTTGGGATCGTACCGACCGCGTGGTGATTCTGGGTGCGGGCGGCGCCAGCCGCGCCGTCATTCAAGCGGTGCGCAATCGCGGCATCGGGGAAATTCACGTCGTCAACCGCACTGTCGCTCGCGCGCGGGAACTGGCAGATCGGTTCGGCGAGCGTGTCCATGCCCATCCAATGGCGGCGCTCTCTGAGGTGATGCGGGGTGCCGGTCTCCTGGTCAATACGACCTCGCTTGGCATGGATGGCGAGGCGGCGCCGCAAATCGATTTTTCGCCGCTAGCTGAAAATGCCGTTGTCACCGACATAGTCTATGTGCCACTGAAAACGCCTTTGCTGACCCAGGCAGAAGAACAGGGCTTAGCCATCGTCGACGGTCTTGGCATGTTGCTGCATCAGGCTGTGCCGGGATTTGAAAAATGGTTCGGCAAGCGTCCGGTGGTGGATGAAGCGCTGCGGGCGCTGATCATCGCCGATATGGAAAAACATTGATGATCCGCGTCGGCCTCACCGGATCGATCGGCATGGGAAAATCGACCTCCGGAAAACTTTTTGCCGAAGCGGGCATCCCGGTGAATGATGCCGACGCAGTGGTGCATGATCTCTATGGTGGGGAAGCCGTGCCCTTGGTCGAAGCCGCTTTTCCGGGAACGACGCGGGACGGCGCTGTCGACCGCCAGGAACTTGGCCGCCAACTTGCCTCCGATCCCTCCGGATTCAAACGACTGGAGGCCATCGTTCATCCGCTGGTGCAGCGGCGCGAACGGGAGTTCTTGGACAAGCAGACTGCCGCGGGCGCGGATATCATCGTGCTCGACATCCCCTTGCTATTCGAGACTGGTGCCGATGAAAGAGTGGACAAGATCGTCGTCGTCAGTTGCGATCCACAGATTCAAAGGGAAAGAGTGCTTGCCAGGCCAGGCATGACTGAGGAAAAATTCAACATGATTCTCTCACGCCAGACGCCGGATGCGGAGAAGCGGGCACGGGCAGATTATATCATCGACACCGGCGGCAGCATCGATGCGGCGCGGGAGCAGATAAAAGAGATCATAGCCGATCTGCGGCGGCAAGCGGCAGCCAACGGACCGACAGGCGGAGAGCCCTGATATGCGCGAAATCATTTTCGATACGGAAACGACCGGCCTCGACAACAGAGCCGACCGTGTCATCGAAATCGGCGGTATCGAGCTCTTCAATCACTTTCCGACTGGCAAGACCATCCATATCTATATCAATCCTGGCGACCGGAAGGTTCATCCGGATGCGCTTGCCGTGCATGGCATCACCGACGAATTCCTGAAGGACAAGCCGTCCTTTGCAGACGTCGCCGATGAAATCCTCGCCTTTTTCGGTGAAGCGAAGTGGATCGCCCACAATGCGACCTTCGACATGGGCTTCGTCAATGCCGAATTCGCGCGGCTCGGCCGCCCGCCGATCCTGCCGGATACGGTGATCGATACGCTGGCCATGGCCCGGCGCAAACATCCGATGGGGCCGAACTCCCTGGACGCACTCTGCCGGCGCTATGGCATCGACAATTCTCACCGCACCAAACACGGCGCGCTTCTCGACTCCGAATTGCTCGCCGAAGTCTATATCGAGATGATCGGCGGCCGACAGACGGCCCTGGGTCTCGGCAGCATCAACGGTTCATCTGCACGGTCCCGCCAGGTCGACGATATCCAAGAAATCGCTGCGGATATCTTGGTGCGACCAAAGCCGCTGGCAAGCAGATTGAGCGACGCCGAGCTGGAAGATCACGCCGCGCTGATCGCCAAACTTGGCGAAAAAGGCATCTGGTCGAAATACCGCGCCGCGAATTAAAGACATATTTTAAGCGCCCGTTCTAAGCGCCCAAAAGAAAATGCCCGGATCGAAATCCGGGCACTTCTATTTCCATCCATGGAATAAATCGAAGGCTTAGTTCGGAACCGCTTCGACCTGGGCGCGGGCCTGTTCTTCGGCAACGCGCTGGGTGAACATCTGCGCGAAATCGATCGGGTCAATCATCAGCGGCGGGAAGCCGCCATTGCGGGTGACGTCGGCGATGATCTGACGGGCGAAGGGGAAGAGCAGGCGCGGGCACTCGATGAAGAGCAGCGGCAGCATGTGTTCCTGCGGGAAACCGGTGATGCGGAAGACGCCGCCATAAATCAGCTCGGTGTGGAAGAGAACCCGCTCGCCGTCCTTGGCTTCGGCATTCAGCGTCAGCACGACGTCGAAATCCGATTCCGACAGCGGATTGGCGTTGACGTTGACATTGATGTTGATATCGGGGGCATTTTCCCGGGCCTGCAGCGAGCGCGGAGCACCAGGATTTTCGAAGGAAAGATCCTTGGTGTATTGAGCAAGGATGGAAAGGCTCGGGCTGGCTGCGCCGTTACCGCTGTTCTCGTTGGCCATGGGGTTTCCTCTGACGTCAATGGGTGTCGCCATCTAGCATTTCGAATAAGGGCTTACAACCCTTGAGGCTTTGCCCGTCCTTGACCGTTTTGCCTACTCTTCCAGGCGTTTTTTATCAGACCAGGGCGAGTTGCGATTGGGTTCGCGATGAAAATCGGTTTCGTCCAGATCGACGACATTCCCAGGTCCGCGCGGCCGCGTTTGCGAAGCGGGACCTGAGCCCGGACCTTGTGCGGCTCCGCGTCTGAAGGCACGCGAACTGCCGAGAACGACGATGCGTTTCCGCAGGACCTTCCAGGCGAGCTCACGGATCGCCGGAATGAAGAGCAGCAAACCGATAATATCAGAGATGAAGCCGGGTAGCATCAGCAGGAATGCCGCAACGACAATCATGGCGCCATGCACCATCTCGCGTCCCGGATCGCCGCCGTTGCGGCTCTCGGCAGAGATGCGCTGCAGGATGCCGATGCCCTGGATTCTAAGGAGAGCAGCGCCTAAGAGGGCGCTAAGGATCACCAGCCCCAACGTCGCCCAGACGCCGACCATCTTACCGACGATGACGAAGCCGGCGATTTCCGCGAGCGGCATCAGAAAGACGAGGATAGGAACGAGGGATAGGCGCATGTTAACGTGTCCTGGAAGCGGGCTTATACGCTTAGCGTTAGTCTATCGCGCGTAATAAAGATACCGGTCCGCTATTTGAATGATAGATCGATGCGGACTATATGGGGATTGAAACTCTTAATTTTAACGGCGGTTCCGATACGAGATGGGTGCAAACGACTTTGTGACGATCTTTTTCCTGGTGGCGGCGGTGCTGATCTTCTTTCAGCTCCGGAGCGTCCTTGGCCGCCGTACAGGGAATGAGAAGCCGCCGCGCGATCTCTTTGGTTCTCCCGATTCGGCTACGGGGCCGACCGTACCGGATGCCGGCAAGGTGGTGACCCTGCCGCGCCGCGATACAGCCGAGGACGAGGACCGTTTTGCTGCCATCGACGCCTTCGCGGCCGCCGGTACGCCGCTCAACGATTCGCTGCGCGAACTGAGCAAGGCCGATCCCAGCTTCAATCCGAAGGAATTCGTCAACGGCGCCCGCATGGCCTATGAGATGATCGTCATGGCCTTTGCCGATGGCGATCGCAAGGCGCTGAAGGGACTGTTGTCGCGCGAGGTCTATGAAGGTTTCGATGCCGCCATTACCGAGCGCGAAACCAAGGGCGAAAAGGTGAAATCCACTTTTGTCGGCATCGACAAGGCCGATATCCTCAGCGC
This sequence comes from Rhizobium leucaenae USDA 9039, assembly GCF_000426285.1. Taxonomy (GTDB): domain Bacteria; phylum Pseudomonadota; class Alphaproteobacteria; order Rhizobiales; family Rhizobiaceae; genus Rhizobium; species Rhizobium leucaenae. Next base: position 84,092 of record NZ_AUFB01000015.1, read on the forward strand.
CGAGATGAAGGGCACTGAAGCCTTCGTGACGATGCGCATCGTCGGCCAGATGATTTCGGCGACCTATGACAAGGCCGGCACGCTGATCGACGGCGATGCCGAAGCCGTCGCCGAGATCAGTGATCTCTGGACCTTTGCCCGCGACAGCCGTTCGCGTGATCCGAACTGGAAACTCGTGGCGACCGAATCCGAACAATGACGACCCCATCGCAGGATTTCAGGCTTGAGCCGGCAACCTTCGCCGATCTGAAGGGCTGGAAGGATGACGATCCTTCCAGCCTTTTTCGCGCCATGAAGGACTGTCGAGCCCATATCAGAGATGTGAAGCCCTACCGCACCGGCGCAGCCGGGTTGACCGCAAACGATCTCCTGACCCTGCTCGACGAGGCCAAAGATTATGAGCCCAAGGACGCGGCCGAAGCCCGCGCCTTCTTCGAAGAACGCTGCCAGCCGTTCTTCATTCGTCGCGGTGATGGTGCCAGAGGCTTCGTCACCGCTTTCTACGAGCCGGAGATTGCTGTCTCCGCAACGCCGGACGAGAGCTATCGTTACCCCTTCTATCGCCGGCCAGACGATCTAATCGATCTCGACGACACCAACCGGCCTGCGAATCTCGATCCATCCTATATGTTTGGTCGCCTTAAGGATGGGATCATCTCCGCTTACCCCGACCGCGGCGAAATCGATCGTGGATACCTGGAGGGCAGGGGCCTGGAGATCGCCTGGGCGAAATCCAAGGTCGATGTCTTCTTCGTCCATGTGCAGGGAGCGGCTAGGCTGCGTTATCCGGATGGGCGGATGGGCCGCATCACCTATGCCGCCAAGGCCGGCCATCCCTTCTCGGCCGTCGGTCGTCTGCTGATAGAGCGCGGTTTGCTCGACCGGGCGACGATTTCGATGCAGACGATCCGTGATTGGCTCTATGCCCATCCGCAGGAGGTCGACGAGGTCCTCTGGCACAACAGGTCCTACATCTTCTTCCGCGAGGCCGATGTCAGCGACGCCGCACTTGGTCCGATCGCAGCGGCGAAGGTGCCGCTGGTCGCCGGCCGCTCCTTGGCGGTCGATCGGCTGATCCATACCTTCGGCTTTCCTTTCTTCATCCAGTCGGAAAGCCTGACGCATCTCGACAGCGGCAAGGCTTTCGGGCGGCTGATGCTGGCACTCGATACCGGCTCGGCGATCGTCGGCCCGGCGCGTGGGGATATCTTTACCGGTTCCGGCTACGATGCCGGAGAGCTTGCCGGTACCGTGCGCAACGATGCGGATTTTTATATATTGGTTCCGAAGGCGGCAGCTCAGAGGTTCGGCTGATGGCTTCAGAACGACAGACCAAGGAACGAAAGCTCAGCACGGACGAACGCATCCTCTGGGGCAAGGTGGCGAAAAGCACCCGTCCGATGCCGGAACGGCTCGCTGATATCGAGGCTTTCGACGAGGTTCTGGCGGCGGAGGCACAGGCGGTGGAAACTGCACGCGTCGCGAAGGCGGTTGTCGACCCGCAAACTCCGCCGGCACCCGCCAAACAACCCTCCGGCACACATCATCCGCTGGAACGCCCGGTCAAGCGCAAGATCGCCAAGGGCCGGCTGGCGCTCGAAGCGCGGATCGACCTCCACGGGCTGATCCAGAGCGAGGCGCACGCCATGCTGCTGGATTTTCTGCTGCGGGCGCATCAGCGCGGCCTTCGCCATGTGCTCGTCATTACCGGCAAGGGCAGTTCGATGGGCAGCGAAGGCGCCTTGAAACGCGCCGTGCCGATGTGGTTTTCCAAGCCGGAATTCCGCTTTCTGATATCGTCCTATGAGACGGCGGCGCAGCATCATGGCGGCGACGGCGCCCTCTATATCCGCCTGTCGCGGCTGAAGGGAGAGAGGCTGTGACCCCCTTCGGCGAAGCTGTCAGAAAACTGAGGGCTCGTAAGGGTGTTTCGCAGAAGGAAATGGCCGCGGCCTTGAATGTGACTCCGGCTTATTTATCCGCCTTAGAACATGGAAAGCGCGGTACCCCGACGTTCGACCTGCTGCAGCGTATCGCTGGATATTTCAACATCATCTGGGACGAGGCCGAGGAATTGTTCCTGCTGGCGCGCTTTTCCGACCCGCGCGTCGTCGTCGATACCTCAGGCCTGGCGCCCGAATATACGGCCTTTGTCAATCGGTTGGCGGGCCGGATTCGCGGTCTCGATGCGGCAACGATCAGGGAGCTGTCTAAGGTTCTCGAAAATGCCGGTAAAAGCGGCTGAAAACCGCCGTAATCCCCTGCTTTATGCCTGATATGAGGGGCCTTCCATTTGGAAGTTCGGGGCGAAACATCCTATATTCAGGGAAAGAAAAACCGCTGATTCGGCAGTGATTGGTGGTGTTCTCTAAAACACTGGAAAGACTTCAATAAATGACCGACATATCCGTAACCGAAAACGGCGGTAATGCCGAGTATGGCGCAGATTCCATTAAGGTTCTGAAGGGCCTTGATGCCGTGCGCAAGCGTCCCGGCATGTATATCGGCGACACGGATGATGGCTCGGGCCTGCATCACATGGTTTATGAGGTCGTCGACAACGCCATCGACGAGGCGCTGGCCGGCCATGCCGACATCGTCACGGTGACGCTCAATCCCGATGGTTCGGTGACGGTCACCGACAACGGCCGCGGCATTCCGACGGATATCCATACCGGCGAAGGCGTTTCCGCAGCCGAAGTCATCATGACCCAGCTTCATGCCGGCGGTAAGTTCGACCAGAATTCCTATAAGGTCTCCGGCGGCCTGCATGGCGTCGGTGTTTCGGTCGTCAACGCTTTGTCCGTCTGGCTGAAACTGAAGATCCGCCGCCAGGGCAGGATCCATGAAATGAGCTTCACCCACGGCGTCGCCGATGCGCCGCTCAGGGAGACCGGCGACGCCGGCAACGAGACGGGCACGGAAGTCAGCTTCATGCCAAGCTCGCAGACCTTCACGATGACGGAATTCGACTATGCCACGCTGGAGCATCGCCTGCGCGAGCTGGCGTTCCTGAATTCGGGGGTCCGGATTCTCCTCAGCGACAAGCGTCACTCCGACGTCAAGCAGGAAGAAATGATCTACGATGGCGGCCTCGAGGCTTTCGTCGCCTATCTCGATCGCGCCAAGAAGCCGCTGGTCGAAAAGCCGGTCTCCATCCGCGGCGAAAAGGATGGCATCACCGTCGAAGTGGCGATGTGGTGGAACGACAGCTACCACGAAAACGTGCTCTGCTTCACCAATAACATCCCGCAGCGCGATGGCGGCACGCATATGGCGGGCTTCCGTGGCGCACTGACGCGCCAGATCACCTCCTATGCCGACACCTCCGGCATCACCAAGAAGGAAAAGGTGACGCTGACGGGTGACGATTGCCGCGAAGGACTGACAGCAGTGCTTTCGGTAAAGGTTCCGGACCCGAAGTTCTCATCGCAGACCAAGGACAAGCTGGTGTCGTCGGAAGTGCGGCCGGTGGTCGAAAGCCTTGTCAACGAAGCATTGAGCACTTGGCTTGAAGAACATCCGGCCGAGGCGAAGGTACTGGTCGGCAAGGTCGTCGAAGCGGCCGCTGCCCGCGAAGCCGCTCGCAAGGCGCGCGAACTGACCCGGCGCAAGGGCGCTCTCGACATTGCTTCCTTGCCCGGCAAGCTTGCCGACTGCTCCGAGCGCGATCCGGCCAAGTCCGAAGTCTTCCTGGTGGAGGGTGATTCGGCAGGCGGTTCGGCCAAGCAGGGCCGTTCGCGCGAAAACCAGGCGATCCTGCCGCTGCGCGGCAAAATCCTCAACGTCGAGCGTGCCCGTTTCGACAAGATGCTGTCGAGTCAGGAAATCGGCACGCTGATCACCGCACTCGGAACCGGCATCGGCAAGGACGAGTTCAACGCCGACAAGCTGCGCTATCATAAGATCATCATCATGACGGACGCCGATGTCGACGGCGCCCACATTCGCACGCTGCTGCTCACCTTCTTCTTCCGGCAGATGCCCGATCTCATCGAGCGCGGTCATCTCTATATCGCCCAGCCGCCGCTCTATAAGGTGACGCGTGGCAAATCGGTGCAATATGTGAAAGATGAAAAGGCGCTGGAAGAATATCTGATCGGCCAGGGTCTCGATGATGCCAGCCTGCGTCTCGGCACGGGTGAAGTCCGCGCCGGCCAGGATCTGCGGGAGGTCATTTCCGATGCACTCCGTCTGCGCACGCTGCTCGACAATCTGCATTCGCGCTATAACCGCGCCGTCGTCGAACAGGCGGCGATTGCCGGCGCTCTGAATGCCGAGCTCGTCAGCAATCCGGCGCGGGCCGAAAGCCTGGTGAATGACGTTGCCAAGCGGCTCGACATCATTGCCGAGGAAACCGAACGCGGTTGGAATGGTGGCCTCACCAGCGAGGGCGGTTTGCGTTTCGAGCGCATGGTGCGGGGCGTCAAGGAAGTCGTCGTTCTCGACATGGCGCTGATCGGCTCGCAGGACGCGCGTCTCATCGATCAGCTCGCCTCGCGTCTCAAGGAGGTCTATGACCTGCCGCCGAAGCTCGTTCGCCGCGACGGCGAAACCGAGATTTCCGGCCCGCGCATGCTGCTGGAAACCATCTTCGCCAGCGGCCGCAAGGGTCTCACCATGCAGCGCTACAAGGGTCTCGGCGAGATGAATGCCGAGCAGCTTTGGGAAACGACACTCGATCCGAACGTCCGTTCGCTGCTGCAGGTCAAAGTCGCCGATGCAACCGATGCCGACGGTTTGTTTGCCCGGCTCATGGGCGACGAGGTCGAGCCCCGGCGCGAGTTCATCCAGGACAACGCGCTGAGCGTCGCCAACCTCGATATCTGATCGCCAATTTCAGAAACAAAAAAGGCCCGCCCGATGCTTCAGGCGGGCCTTTGTATTTCGAGATCAATTACTTGGCGATAAAGGTACCGTTAAAGGCGACTTCGGAAAGCGGCTTGCGGTGGTTCGGAACTTCACGCTCCCTCAGCTTCTCCGGAAGCTGGTCCTTGTTGCCGATCCTGCCGATCGCAACGGCCGCCTCGACGCGGAAGCCTTGGGGAATACCGAGAACTTCATAGGATTTCTCGACATGGAAACCGCCCATGCCGTGAGCTGCGTAGCCGGCTAGGTGCGCCTGCAGCGCCAAGAAGCCCCATGCTGTACCGGTGTCGAAGGAGTGGCTGTAGTTGGGCTTCTGCTCGGCAGAGCCGAGCTCGCCGTTATGGGTGCGCGAAATGACGAAAAGCAGGGCGGCAGCGGATTTCGCCCAGCCCTGGTTGAACTCGATCAGCAGATCGAGGAATTTCTCCCAGCTCTCCGAGCCGCGCAGCGCGTAGACGAAGCGCCAGGGCTGCATATTGGAGGCGGACGGCGCCCAATGGGCAGCTTCCAGAATGGTGAGGAGATCGGCCTCGGGCATGGTTTCGTTGGAATAGGCACGCGGCGACCAACGGTCGAGAAAGAGCTTGTCGATCGGATATTGCGATTCGCGGAAATTGCTGGACGTCATACGATTCTTTCCATCTGAGGAAGGCAGTCGCGGACCGTTGGGAGCGGAAAGGCGACTGGCCTTGGAGGATACGACGCGAACCTATACCCGGCTCGCATCCGCAGTCCAGACCACGTCAAGCTCTTCGCGGAAGGCAAATCGCTTGAGGTGATCGGCGACCACATTCTGCATGCGTTCGAGGTCCTGCGGATTTTCGACGTACAGCGTCATCCGCAAAGCCGAGGCATCGGCCGCGAACTCTACGAAGGTTTCGGGGCTGAACGGCACTTTGCCTGCGGTTTCATTGAATTCGACGGTGAAACGGTGGCTCCAGTGTTTGCAAAGCTGCTGCAGGTAGCGGCTGGCATGCTCGGTTTTCACGGAAGAAACGGACGTAGGCATAGGGAGCTCCGATAACTGGAATTTGTCAGGCAAGTTTATAGTCGTATCCGGCTCTGCCCGGTAGACAGTCTGTTTCAATATTGCGTTATTTCGGTGAAATCCAATTTCGCTATGATCCCCGGCGACAGAACGCGCGCGAATTGGAGACAAAACCGTGCTGGTGAACGGAAGATGGATGGAAGACTGGCAGCCGGTCCAGGCCAAGGATGAAAAGGGCGGCTTCGTTCGCCAGACCTCAAGCTTCCGCAATTGGGTGACGCTGGACGGACGGCCGGGCCCGACGGGCGAGGGTGGTTTTGCCGCTGAAGCCGGTCGTTATCATCTCTATGTCGCGCTCATCTGCCCCTGGGCCTCGCGCACGCTCATCGGACGCAAACTGAAGGGCTTGGAAGACGTCATTTCCGTGTCGGTGGTCGAGCCGGCCTTGAGCAAGCAAGGCTGGCGCTTCGGAACTTATCCCGGCGCTACCGACGATCCAGTCAATGGGACCCGCTACATGCATGAAATCTATACGAAGGCTGATCCGGCCTTTTCCGGTCGGGCCACCGTGCCGGTGCTTTGGGACAAGCGGAAGGGCACGATCGTCAACAATGAGTCCGCCGATATCCTGCGCATGTTGAATGATGGTTTCGGCGATCTCGCCAGCCATGCGATCGATCTTTATCCGGCCGGCCGGCGCGAAGACATCGATGCTTTCAATGCCCGCATCTATCCAGTCCTCAACAATGGCGTCTATCGAACCGGCTTCGCGACGACACAGATCGCCTATGAAGAAGCCTTCCGCGACCTGTTCGATTGCCTCGACCGGGTTGAAGGTGATCTCGAAGGCAAGGATTTCCTCTTTGCCGATCATCCGACCGAAAGCGATATCAGGCTCTTCGTCACGCTCGTCCGCTTCGATCTTGCCTATCACGGCTTGTTCAAATGCAATCTTCGCCGCCTCTCGGACTACGCCAATCTCCAGGCCTTTTGCCGTCGCATGCTCGACTGGCCGGGCGTCGCCGAGACCGTCAGCTTCGACCATATCAAGCGTGGTTATTATTCCATCGCGGCACTCAATCCGACTGGAATTGTGCCGGCAGGCCCGGCGCTCGACGAACTTTTCTGACACTCGACCGTCTCGGAAAACCGGTCTAAGGTCTGCCCTGATTGACGAGTGAGGAGGCGGGCATGGATTGGGAGGAGTTTCGGCGCTGGTCAGAGAAGGCCGCAGGTTGGGGTGCGGACTATCGCGCGTCGCTTCGCGACCGGCCGGTGCGGGCGCAAACGGCGCCGGGCGAAATCGCGGCCCATATCGCCGATTCTCCGCCCGAATCCGGCGAGCCGATGGAGGATATCTTCGAGGATTTTGAGGATATCCTCGTTCCCGGCATGACGCATTGGCAGCATCCGCGCTTCTTCGCCTATTTCCCCGCCAATGCCGCCCCGGTATCGGTCATCGCCGAATATCTCGTCAGCGCGATCGCAGCCCAATGCATGCTGTGGCAGACTTCGCCATCTGCCACCGAGTTGGAAACCAAAGTGGTCGACTGGCTGCGTCAGGCCCTTGGTCTTCCCGACAGCTTTACCGGCGTCGTTCAGGATTCCGCCTCCACCGCAACGCTGGCGGCGGTGCTGGTCATGCGCGAAAGGGCGCTCGGCTGGCGGGGCAACAGCCAAGGCCTTGCGGCGAACAAGGCGGTGCGGATCTACTGCACCGATCAGGTCCACACGTCGATTGATCGCGCCATCTGGATATCCGGCGTGGGATCGGAGAACCTGGTCCGCGTTCCCTCCGGCGGCCCGAACAGCGCGATGGACACGCAGGCATTGGCGGCTGCGATCGAGCGCGATCGGGCAGCAGGCCTGCTGCCGGCTGGCGTCATTCCCTGTGTCGGTGGCACCAGCATCGGTGGCTGCGACGATATCGCAGCGGTCGTCGAAGTTGCACACGCTCAAGGGCTTTATGTGCATGTCGACGCCGCCTGGGCCGGTTCGGCGATGATCTGCCCGGAATTTCGGACGTTGTGGCAGGGTGTCGAACAGGCAGATTCCGTGGTCTTCAACCCGCATAAATGGCTTGGCGCTCAGTTCGACTGCTCGGTCCAGTTCGTTCGCGAACCAGAGGCGCTGGTCCGCACGCTCGCGATCCAACCTGAATATCTGCGCACGCATGGTCATGACGGCATCATCAATTATTCGGAATGGTCCGTGCCGCTGGGCCGCCGTTTTCGCGCGCTGAAACTCTGGTTCCTCTTGCGCTATCACGGCCTCGAGGGCTTGCGCACGATGATCCGAAACCATGTCTCCTGGTCGCAGAATCTGGCTAAGCGCCTGGCTGCCGAACCCGATTTCGAGATCGTCACCCAGCCATTCCTGTCGCTCTTCTCCTTCGACCACAAAGCGCCCGTCGGCGTGGATCAGGAAGAGCATACGCAGCGGCTGATCGCGGCGATCAACAATGACGGCCGCATCTACCTGACGCAGACCCGCGTCGAGGGTCGATTGCTCATTCGTTTCCAGGCAGGTCAGTTTGAGGCGACAGCCGAGGATATCGATACGGCCTTTGACGTCATCGTCGAAATCGCCAGATCGCTGCCCCAGAGTTATGGCGCTGCTTTATAAAGAGCCATGGCGGCGCACCCAAATCGATGGGTGACACTGGTGAATAATTCGTTCATATGTGGTGAAACCAATCTCGTTTTTGAAGATGCAGGGAAGGAAGACCTATGAAATTGTTGCGTGTTGGCGATGCCGGCAAGGAAAAGCCGGCGCTTCTGGATAGCGACGGCAAGATCCGCGATCTCTCCGCTCATGTCGCCGATATCGGTGGCGAGGCGATTTCGCCGGCCGGCCTGGCGAAGATCGCCGCTCTCGATCCGAAGAGCCTGCCGGAACTGCCCGAAGGCCGTATCGGCGCCTGCGTCGCCGGCACCGGCAAGTTCATCTGCATCGGCCTGAACTTCTCCGACCATGCCGCCGAAACCGGCGCTACCGTGCCGCCGGAGCCGATCATCTTCATGAAGGCCACCTCCGCCATCGTCGGCCCGAATGACAACGTGCTGATCCCGCGCGGCTCGGAAAAGACCGATTGGGAAGTCGAACTCGGCGTCGTCATCGGCAAGACGGCGAAATATGTCAGCGAGGCCGATGCACTCGACTATGTCGCCGGTTACTGCGTCTCCCATGATGTCTCCGAACGCGCCTTCCAGACCGAGCGTTCGGGACAGTGGACCAAGGGCAAGTCCTGCGACACCTTCGGCCCGATCGGCCCCTGGCTCGTCACCAAGGACGAAGTCGCCGATCCGCAGAATCTCGGCATGTGGCTGAAGGTCAACGGCAAGATGATGCAGAACGGCTCGACCAAGACCATGGTCTATGGCGTTGCCTACCTCGTCTCCTATCTCAGCCAGTTCATGTCGCTGCATCCGGGCGACGTCATCTCCACCGGCACGCCTCCGGGCGTCGGCATGGGCATGAAGCCGCCGCAATATCTGAAGCCAGGCGACATCGTCGAACTCGGCATGGAAGGCCTCGGCACGCAGCGCCAAACCTTCCTCGCCGATGCTTGATGAACGTGCACGATCAGGAACTTTAACGTTTTGAGACCATTATTGATGCCGGAGAAGCAATTCTCCGGCATTTTTACATGGGTAAGAATCCGAATGGGTAATGTTGCCCTGCAATAAAAACTGCTAGTCTCTATAAAAGAGTTTTTTATAGATGAGGGTCGCGCTGGGGGAGCGTTCTTCGTCTGATCACCTCGAAAGGTAATGATTTTATGTTTTATCAACTCTATGAACTTAATCATGCTGCCCTCGCACCCTTTCGCGCCGCCGCCGATATGATGCGCCTGGCCTATGGCAATCCGCTTAATCCGCTCTCCCATACGATGCTCGGCCGCACGGTGACGGCCAGTCTCGAAGTTTTCGAGCGCACCACCCGGCGCTATGGCAAGCCCGAATTCGGTCTGCATGAAACCTCGATCGGCGGGAAGTCGGTTTCGGTCCACGAAAAGATCGTCTGGAACAAGCCCTTCTGCAATCTGATCCATTTAGAGCGCAGCCTGCCCGCCGGCCATGGCAGCGATCCGCGCATCCTGATCGTCGCGCCGATGTCGGGCCACTATGCGACGCTGCTGCGCGGCACCGTGGAAGCCCTCCTGCCGAGCGCGGATATCTACATCACCGACTGGATCGATGCCCGCATGGTGCCGATGACCGAAGGCACCTTCGATCTGGAAGACTACATCGATTACGTCATCGAGATGCTGCATCATCTCGGGCCGGACACCCATGTCATCGCCGTCTGTCAGCCCTCCGTGCCGGTCCTGGCCGCAGCCGCGGTGATGGAAGCGGCCGGCGATCCGCTGTCGCCCTCGTCGATGACGCTGATGGGCGGCCCGATCGACACCCGCATCAACCCGACGGCCGTGAACCAGCTCGCCAAGCACAGGCCGCTCGAATGGTTCGCCGACAATGTCGTCATGAACGTGCCCTGGCCGCAGCCCGGCTTCATGCGCCCTGTCTATCCCGGCTTCCTGCAGCTCTCCGGCTTCATGTCGATGAACCTCGATCGGCACATGATCGCGCACAAGGACTTCTTCATGCACCTCGTCAAGAATGACGGCGAACCGGAGAAGCACCGTGATTTCTACGACGAATATCTGGCGGTCATGGATCTGACGGCGGAATTCTATCTGCAGACCGTCGATCAGGTGTTCATCAAGCACGCCCTGCCGAAGGGCGAGCTAAGGCATCGCGGCCAACGTGTCGATCCGACAGCGATCCGCAATGTTGCCCTGCTGACCGTCGAAGGTGAAAACGACGATATCTCCGGCGTCGGGCAGACCAAGGCGGCGCAGACGATCTGCACCAATATCCCTGACGATATGCGGATGCACTATCTGCAGCCGGATGTCGGCCACTACGGCGTCTTCAACGGCTCGCGTTTCCGGCGCGAAATCGCGCCGCGCATCGTCGCTTTCACCCGAGAACATGGCCGCACCGGAAAGCCGGTCGTCAAACGCGTTATCAAGGGCGGCAAATCCGCCTGAAATTGCAAAGAATTAGCTTTTGTTGAATTATCGAGCCGGATTCAAAGGCTTGTTCGATTTTCCGGGCAAAAGCCATTGAAGGCTCACGAAGAGGTTACCATCTCGATTCCAGCGGTTCGGCATGTGGCCGGGCCGCGTTACTGCGAGGATACCTCACGATGAACCACCAGTCAGCATTGCTTCGCCCGGATTGGACTCCGGCTACCATTGCCCTGATGATACTTGGCTTCGTGGTCTTCTGGCCCCTGGGTCTCGCCATGCTTGCCTATATTCTCTTCGGCGAACGCCTGAGAGATTTCAAACGGGATGTAAACCAGAAGGCCGACGGCATGTTTGCCGGCTGCGGCCGCCACCGGGGCCGTTATCGCCAGCATTTCTCTACCGGCAATGTCGCCTTCGACGATTGGCGCCGGGCAGAGCTGGAGCGCCTCGAAGAGGAGCGCCGCAAGCTCGATGAAATGCGCGCCGAGTTCGATACCTATGTCCGCGAACTGCGCCGCGCCAAGGATCAGGAAGAGTTCGACCGTTTCATGCGCGACCGTAACAACGTCAAGCGCAATGATGATAGCGGCCCGGCTTCCGAATTTAAGACGCCGTAATTGCAACAGCTTTCCAGTCAGAACCGGCATCCGGCGATGCCGGTTTTTCTTTGCCAGAAACCCGCGCGAATCGTATAAAACTGCTTTTCATGTTTCCGCTTTCGTCCAGATCCCGCCGACCTGTTCCCAAGCCGCCCGCGCCGGAAACGCGCACGTTGGACGTGGCCGGCCGGCTGATGCCTCTGACGATCCGCCAGCACGAGCGGGCGACACGGATTACGCTCAGGATAGAGCCCGGCGGACGGGCGCTGAAGATGACCATTCCACGCGGCCTCGCCGCCCGCGAGGTCAACGCCTTCCTCGACCGGCATCAGGGCTGGCTGCTGACCAAGCTTGCAAAATTCTCCACCCAGGAAAATCTTCAAAGCGGCAGCGAGATCCTCTTGCGCGGCATTCGCCATCGGATCGAGCACACCGGCAGCCTGCGCGGCCTGACCGAGGCGGTCATCGCTGACGGCGTGCCGATTCTGCGCGTCAGCGGCCTACCGGAACATGCCGGCCGGCGCGTCGCGACCTTCCTCAAGAAGGAGGCGCGCACCGATCTGGAAAGGCTGGTGGCGGTGCATACCAAAGCAATCCGCGCAACGGTCTCCTCCATCAGCATGAAGGATACCCGCAGCCGCTGGGGTTCCTGCTCCTCGGGGGGAAATCTGAGCTTCTCCTGGCGCATCGTTATGGCACCGCCTCTCGTCATCGACTATCTCGCCGCCCACGAGGTCGCGCACCTACGCGAGATGAACCACGGCCCGCGCTTCTGGGCACTCTGCCGCAAGCTCTGCCCCGACATGGATGAAGCCAAGGCCTGGCTGAAGCGTCACGGCAGCCAGTTGCATGCGATCGACTTCGATTGAGCGGACCGCTAGGGTTGACGTAAGCCGCCCAGGCCCTCTGCCGCGCTGAGGTTCATTCAGGCATGGCAATGCGGATGGGACGTGTTCCGATCGGGGCGCCGGTCGCGCGGTCGATGGTGACGGGGTCGATTTCGGTACCAGCCTCAGCGTCAAAGAACCGTGTCACATCACCGCCGGCGCGATGCTTGCGTCCCCATGCTCCAATCGCAAACAGGACCGGCAGGAAGTCCTGGCCTGCGGCGGTCAGCACATACTCGTCGCGCGGAGGTCGTTCCGAATAGCGCCGCTTCTCCAGCAGGCCATCTTCCGTAAGCGCGGACAGGCGACTGGTCAGCATCGTCGGCGCGATACCCAGGCTCTTACGGAACTCGTCGAAGCGAGTGAGGCCCGCATGGGCATCGCGCATGATCAGCATGGTCCACGCGTCGCCCACCAATGCAAGGCTGCGGGCGATCAGACATGGCTGGTTCGAAAGATTCTTCATGTCGATATCTTTTTGATAGTGACTTACTATTATTTTGATAGTAACAGAATGTTCATTGATGTTCCATGACAAAATGAAGGCGGAAATCGATGAGCAACACAGAACGCGGCGTCGCCCTGGTCACCGGCGCTTCCTCAGGTATCGGTTTGGTGACTGCGCAAGCGTTGCGGCGCGCGGGATACCAGGTGTTTGGAACCAGCCGCAAGCCTACGCCGGATACTCCGGACGGCGTTGCGATGCTGGTCTGCGACGTCACCGATGATGAATCGGTGCAAAGGACGATCGATGAGATATTGGCTCGCGCCGGACGGATCGATCTTCTCGTCAACAATGCCGGTATCGGACTGCTTGGCGCGGCGGAGGAATCCTCCGTTGCGCAAGGAAAAGCTCTGTTCGACGTGAACCTGTTCGGCGTCCTGCGCATGACGAATGCAATACTTCCAGTGATGCGACGTCAGCGAAAGGGCAGGATCATCAATATGAGTTCCATTCTGGGGCTGATCCCCGCTCCCTACAATGCGCTCTACGCATCGACCAAGCACGCCATTGAGGGTTATTCCGAATCCCTTGACCACGAGGTCCGCACGCAGGGTATCCGCGTCGTGCTTGTGGAGCCCGGCGTCACCCGCACGTCCTTCGAGGAGAACCTGACGCGACCGGATCATCCGCTTCCGCTATACGATACCGCTCGCACCAATGCAGAGAAACTGATGCGCGAGATAATTGGGACGGGGGATGCGCCGGAGGTGGTCGCTGATATGGTGGTCAAAGCCGCCAACGCCGCATCGCCGAAGAGACGCTACACTGCTGGAAAGGCAGCGGGGCAAGTCCGTTTCATACGCCGCTTCCTGCCGGAGTCTTTCGTCGACAAGAATCTTCGCAAGTTTAGCAGGCTCCCCGACTGATAGCCTCCGTCGCCGGTCGCGCCAAGGCACGTCGTAATCGCGATAGAGTAAAATGTGAGCCGTTGTTTTGGGGAAGACCGTCATGTGCGCTCAAGCCAAAAGTCTCCCCAGCCGGCTGCCGCCGAGCAGCGCAAAATTCCCCGGATCGTCGCGTTTAGGCTCGACTCTTTTGCAATTTCATGTCACTCCGCTGCCATGAACCCCGATATCAAAATTTGTGGCCTGAAGACGCCGGAAGCCGTAGATCGCGCTCTTGAGCGCGGCGCCACCCATATCGGCTTCATCTTCTTTGAAAAGAGCCCGCGCTATGTCGAGCCGGACGTTGCCGGCCAGTTGGCGGAACGCGCGCGCGGCAAGGCAAAGATCGTCGCCGTGACGGTCAATCCCAGCAATGACGATTTGGATGAGATTATCTCGCTGGTACGCCCGGATCTGCTGCAGCTTCACGGCAATGAAAGCCCGGAGCGTGTGCTGACCATCAAAGCGGTCTATAATGTGCCCGTCATGAAGGCCATGGCGGTGCGCACTGCCGACGATCTGAAGCGGGTGGAATCCTACATCGGCATCGCCGACCGCTTCCTGTTCGATGCCAAGCCGCCCGCCGGTTCGGAACTGCCGGGCGGAAACGGCGTGTCCTTCGATTGGAGCCTGATGAGCTGGCTCGACGATCGGGTGGACTACATGCTGTCCGGCGGCGTCAACAAGGACAATGTCGCTGAGGCGCTTGCCTCCACCAAGGCCACGGGCATCGATCTTTCCTCCGCCCTCGAAAGTGCGCCGGGCGTGAAGGATCTCAGCAAGATCGACCAGTTTTTCGACGCTTTTGCAGAAGCATGCCTGCCGGAACCGGCAGCAGGGAGTAGAGAGTGAACCAGACGCCAAAGCTTAATTCCTTCCGCGCCGGCCCTGATGAGGATGGCCGTTTCGGCATTTACGGTGGCCGTTTCGTCGCCGAAACGCTGATGCCGCTGATCCTGGATCTCCAGGAGGAATGGAACAAGGCGAAGAACGATCCAGCCTTCCAGGCGGAGCTGAAATCGCTCGGCACCCATTATATCGGCCGCCCCAGCCCGCTTTATTTCGCTGAGCGCCTGACGGCCGAGCTTGGCGGCGCGAAGATCTATTTCAAGCGCGAAGAGCTGAACCATACCGGCTCTCACAAGATCAACAATTGCATCGGCCAGATCCTGCTTGCCAAGCGCATGGGCAAGACCCGCATCATCGCCGAGACCGGCGCCGGCCAACATGGTGTGGCATCCGCAACCGTCGCTGCCCGCTTTGGCTTTCCCTGCGTCGTCTACATGGGCGCGACCGACGTCGAGCGCCAGGCGCCGAACGTTTTCCGCATGAAGCTTCTCGGCGCCGAGGTGGTTCCGGTCACCGCCGGCAGCGGCACACTGAAGGACGCCATGAATGAGGCCCTTCGCGATTGGGTCACCAATGTCGATGACACCTATTACCTGATCGGCACGGCCGCCGGCCCGCATCCCTATCCGGAAATGGTCCGCGACTTCCAGTCGGTGATCGGCACGGAAGCCAAGCAGCAGATGCTCGAGGCTGAAGGCCGCCTGCCGGATCTCGTCATCGCTGCCGTTGGCGGCGGTTCGAATGCCATCGGCATCTTCCATCCCTTCCTCGATGATGAGGATGTCAAGATCGTCGGCGTCGAAGCCGGCGGCAAGGGCCTTGAGGGTGACGAGCATTGCGCCTCCATCACCGCCGGTTCGCCCGGCGTGCTGCATGGCAACCGCACCTATCTGCTGCAGGATGGCGACGGCCAGATCAAGGAAGGCCATTCGATTTCGGCCGGCCTCGACTATCCCGGCATCGGCCCGGAACATTCGTGGCTGAACGATATCGGCCGCGTCGAATATGTGCCGATCATGGACCATGAGGCGCTGGAAGCCTTCCAGACGCTGACCCGCCTCGAAGGCATCATCCCGGCGCTGGAACCGAGCCACGCGCTCGCCGAAGTCATCAAGCGCGCGCCGAAAATGGGCAAGGACGAGATCATCCTGATGAACCTCTCCGGCCGCGGCGACAAGGACATCTTCACCGTCGGCAAGATTCTGGGAATGTGAGTTAGACGCCATGACCGCACGTATGGACAAACGCTTTGCCGCTCTGAAGGCTGAGGGCCGCCCGGCACTCGTCACCTATTTCATGGGTGGCGATCCCGATTACGAGACCTCGCTCGGCATCATGAAGGCACTGCCGGAAGCCGGCGCCGACGTCATCGAACTCGGCATGCCCTTTTCCGATCCGATGGCCGACGGCCCGGCGATCCAGCTTGCCGGCCAGCGCGCCCTGAAGGCCGGACAGACGCTGAAGAAGACGCTGCAGCTCGCCGCCGATTTCCGCAAGACGGATAGCGAAACGCCGATCGTGATGATGGGCTACTACAATCCGATCTATATCTATGGCGTCGAGAAGTTTCTCGACGACGCAATTGCCGCTGGGATCGACGGCCTTATCGTCGTCGATCTGCCACCGGAAATGGATGATGAACTCTGCATCCCGGCGATCCGCAAAGGCATCAATTTCATTCGGCTCGCGACACCGACCACCGACGACAAGCGCCTGCCGACCGTTCTCAACAACACCTCCGGCTTTGTCTATTATGTGTCGATGAACGGTATCACCGGTTCGGCGCTGCCGAACCCGTCACTGGTCTCCGGCGCCGTCAAGCGCATCAAGCAGCATACGGACCTGCCGGTCTGCGTCGGTTTCGGCGTCAAGACGGCCGAGCATGCCAAGCTGATCGGCGCCTCCGCCGATGGCGTCGTCGTGGGTACGGCCATCGTCAACCAGATCGCCACCAGCCTGACCAAGGACGGCAAGGCAACCGCCGACACCATCCAGGCCGTCGCGACGCTGGTGCGCGGTCTCTCGACGGGAACGCGTTCGGCGCGCCTTGTTGCTGCCGAATAGTTTTCCCACATAGGCGGAAGCTTCGACCGGAGTAGGTTGAAGAAACGGCCTGTCCATATCGGTTAATTCAGTCGATCAGGAGTTTTCGAATTGAACTGGATCACGAATTACGTCCGCCCGCGGATCAATTCCATGCTGGGCCGCCGCGAAGTGCCGGAAAATCTCTGGATCAAGTGCCCGGAGACCGGCGAGATGGTCTTCCACAAGGATCTGGAAGACAATAAGTGGGTCATTCCCGCTTCCGGTTTCCATATGAAGATGCCCGCCAAGGCTCGCCTTGCCGATCTCTTCGACAATGGCGAATATGAAGCGCTGGCGCAGCCGAAGGTCGCGCAGGATCCGCTGAAGTTCCGCGATTCCAAGAAATATACCGACCGCCTGAAGGACAGTCGCGTCAAGACCGAGCAGGAAGACACGATTCTCGCTGGTGTCGGCAGGGTTCAGGGTCTGAAGCTCGTCGCTGTCGTGCATGAATTCAATTTCATGGGCGGTTCGCTCGGCATCGCCGCCGGCGAGGCGATCGTCAAGGCGTTCGAACGCGCCATTGCCGAAAAGTGCCCGCTGGTGATGTTCCCGGCATCGGGCGGGGCGCGCATGCAGGAAGGCATTCTGTCGCTGATGCAGTTGCCGCGCACGACGGTCGCCGTCGACATGCTGAAGGAAGCTGGCCAGCCCTATATCGTCGTGCTGACCAATCCGACGACCGGCGGCGTCACGGCGTCCTACGCCATGCTCGGCGATGTCCATCTTGCGGAACCGGGCGCGGAAATCTGCTTTGCCGGCAAGCGCGTCATCGAACAGACGATCCGCGAAAAGCTGCCGGAAGGTTTCCAGACCTCGGAATATTTGCTTGAGCACGGTATGGTCGACATGGTCGTCAAGCGCCATGACATCCCCGACACCCTGGCGACGCTGCTGAGGATACTGACCAAGAAGCCGGCGAATGACGTGTCTGCCAAGGACATGAACGGCGCGGCGCTGCCGATGGTGGCGAGGGCCTGATTTAGAACGGAAGGCCGAAAGGCGGGGGTGCGGGATGACGGCTATGGATCAATCCGCAATGAGCGAGGCGGCACGCGAAATCGATAAGCTGATGGGACTGCATCCCAAAGGCTTCGATCTCTCGCTGGACAGAATCACCCGGCTGCTCGACATCCTCAGCAATCCGCAAAAGAAGTTGCCGCCGGTGATCCATGTCGCCGGCACCAACGGCAAGGGTTCGGTGACGGCCTTTTGCCGTGCGCTTCTGGAGGCCGGCGGCCTGAGCGTGCATGTCCATACCTCGCCGCATCTCGTCAATTGGCACGAGCGTTATCGCATCGGCGTCAAGGGCGGCCGCGGCAAGCTCGTCGATGATGCAGTCTTCGCCGATGTGCTTCGCAGGATTGCCGACGCCAATGACGGTCAGAAGATCACGGTCTTCGAAATCCTGACCGCAGCCACTTTCATGCTGTTTGCCGAGCATCCGGCTGATGTCGCGATTATCGAAGTCGGCCTCGGTGGCCGTTTCGATGCCACCAACGTCATTTCCGATCCGGCCGTCTCGGTGATCATGCCGATCTCGCTCGATCACCAGCCCTACCTTGGCGACCGCGTCGAGCTGATCGCCGCCGAGAAGGCGGGGATCATGAAACCCGGTCGTCCGGTCGTCATCGGCCATCAGGAATATGATGCCGCATTGGACGTGCTGATATCGACGGCCGAGCGGCTGCGCTGCCCAACCGCGGTTTTCGGCCAGGATTTTTCCGCCCATGAGGAGTATGGCCGGCTGGTCTATCAGGACGAGTTCGGCCTCGCCGACCTGCCGCTGCCGCGCCTGCCGGGCCGGCATCAATATGCCAATGCCGCCGCCGCCATCCGCGCCGTCAAGGCCGCCGGCTTTGTCGTGACCGAGGCGATGATGGAAAAGGCGATGACGTCGGTCGAATGGGCGGGTCGCCTGCAGCGGCTGACGGAGGGCAATTTGTTGCCGCACGCGCCTGAAGGCGCGGAAATCTGGGTTGATGGCGGCCACAATCCCGGCGCCGGAGAGGTGATTGCCGAAGCCATGGCCAATTTCGAGGAGCGGCAGCCGCGGCCGCTGTTCCTGATCACCGGCATGATCAATACCAAGGATCCCGTCGGCTATTTCAAGGCGTTCGCCGGCCTCGCGGAAAAGGTCTATTGCGTGCCGATCCGCGGCAGCGATTCGATGATCGATCCGGTGGTTCTGGCGGGCGCGGCCTACGACGCTGGCTTGGTGGCCGAGCCGATGTCCGCCGTCGGCCAGGCGCTGGACGCGATCAAAGAGCTGGCCGTGCCGGATTTACCGGCGCCGCGCATTCTGATCGGCGGCTCGCTTTATCTTGTCGGCGATGTCCTTGCCGATAACGGCACGCCGCCGACGTGACAAAATCCAACCAATAAAAAGCCCGGTCGAACCGGGCTTTTTAGTCAATTCAGTCGATACCAATCAAGCGGCACTGGAAATCCAGCTCTGCAGAGCGGTCTTGGGAGCGGCGCCAACCTTGATGTCGGCAACTTCGCCGGCCTTGAACATGGCAAGCGTCGGGATCGAGCGAACGCCGAACTGGGCAGCCAGTTCCGGGTTTTCATCGATGTTGAGCTTGGCGACCTTCACCTTGCCTTCGAACTGCACAGCGAGCTCTTCGAGAGCAGGCGCAATCATCTTGCACGGACCGCACCATTCGGCCCAGAAATCAACGACGACAGGCTCTGCGGACTGCAGGACTTCGGCAGCGAAGTTGGAGGTATCGACTTTCACGGTAGCCATAGGCTGCTCCTTACCAGGATTTGCGGGTTGCTAGATATGTGATGGTGCGGTGCCCAAATTTCAATATTTGGTATTTCACTTTGTTTTGAGCTCCGCAAGCGCCAATGCGAGTGCTTCTTGGGAGAGCGTGTGGATCGAGGCGTTCTCGGTATAGACGAGCACGCAATCGATGCGTTTGCCGGGATAAAGCGGCGAAAGGATCTCGCGATAGATGGCAAGCTGTGCGCGGTGGGCGAAGGGAATCTCTTCCGCGACACGCGGCGGCACGCGATTCGTCTTGTAGTCTAGGACGACCACGCGGTCGTCGAGCACGGTCAGCCGGTCGATACGGCCGGAGACGGCATAGTTTTGATCGCCGAGCGTCAGCGTACCCATGATCGAGACTTCCGCTTGGGCATGGGCGCTGAAAACCCCCTGCAGGTCTGTGTGCGACAACAGCGCCATCACCGATCCGATCAGCGCTTCGCGCTCGGCCTGCGGCCAGAAGCGTGCGGCTCGTTCGGCATAGCGCCGCGCGGCATCGGCGCGATCTGCCGGCGCGATCTCCGGCAATGTCTGCAGCATGCGGTGGATGAAGCGGCCCTTTTCCAGCGAGCGATCCGATTTGGTCTTCTCGGTGAACAGCGGCGAGGCGACAAGCAGATTGTCGGCCTCGTCGTCGATAATAGTGCCGGCGCCGGACGGGCTGAGCGGCCGGGGCAGGTTTCGCTGCGGCGGCAGCGGCCGGCTCAGTCCCGCCGGTAGCGCTCCTCGGTCCACGGCCGCTTCCACCTGTTCCGTATGCTCGAATCTGCGTTCGACCTGGGTAACGCGCCAGCTCAGACCCTGCCATTGGCCGTCCGGTCCGGAGAAAGTGACCGGGGTGCAGCGCTCGCCATCCTGGCGCAGTGTCCTGCAAATCATGGCATGCCATGTATCGGCGTTTTCGCGAATGCCGCGATAGCCGCAGACGATCAGCCGGTCGGCGGCGCGTGTCATGCCGACATAGAGCAGGCGGCGATATTCCTCTTCCGCGAGGGATTGCAGCCGCGCTACGCCGGCCTGTGTCAGCGAATTGGCGAGCGCGCTGACCGGCACCCAGACCGGCAGCGGAATTTCGCCTTTACCGGTCTCGATCAGCCGCAGCTTGGGCAAATGCGTATGGGTAAAGGCTTTGCCGCCGCCATCGACGAGGAAAACGATCGGCGCTTCCAAGCCCTTGGAAGCATGCACTGTCATGATCCGCACCTCGTTGCGGCCCTTGTCCTGTTCACGCTTCACGGTCGGCGCTTCCAGCTCCAGCGTCGAGATGAAGGATTGCAGGCCCGGCAGGCCGGAGGTTTCGTGGTCCAGCGTGAAGGTCAGGAACTCATCGAGGATGTCGCTGACCTCCGTGCCGAGCCGCGCCAGGAACTGCCGCCGACCGCCGAAGCTGCCGAGAACGCGCGCGTAGAAGTCATGCACGGACAGACATTTAGAGAGCGCAAGGAAGGTTTTCAGCCGGTCGACCGCATGGCGGAAGCGCTCATTGCCGTCATCGGCGAACCTCTGCAGATGGCTCCAGACGCTTTCATCATCGCCGCGATAGGCTGCGACCGCGAAAACATCGTTTTCACTAAGATCGAACAGCGGGCTTTTCAAAAGTGCCGCCAGCGAAAGAT
Organism: Rhizobium leucaenae USDA 9039; assembly: GCF_000426285.1. Taxonomy (GTDB): domain Bacteria; phylum Pseudomonadota; class Alphaproteobacteria; order Rhizobiales; family Rhizobiaceae; genus Rhizobium; species Rhizobium leucaenae. The sequence continues at coordinate 105,188 of NZ_AUFB01000015.1, forward strand.
CGTCTTCCGGCAGCAGCAGGAAACGGCCAAGCGCCAAAAGGTCCTGGATGGCGATGTGGCTGGTCAGTACCAAGCGGTCGGCACCGGCGACGGGGATATTGTTGCGCCGCTTTAAGGCCCGGGTCAGCGCATTGACGAAGCTGTCGCGCTTGCGCACCAGCACCAGGATATCGCCGGCCTCGATGAAGCGGGCCTTTCCCTTCTCGATGATCGTCTCGCGGCCAATGATGTTGCCGATCGTCTGTGCCATGCGCCGCGCCAGGATCGCCGCCGGCGCGCTTTCCGGCGTCGAATCGAAGGGTGCCGTCCAGTCCTCTTGCTTCGCCAGCGGCTCCGGCGCAATCATCTCCCAGAGATCGACGGCGCCCGGATGACCGATGCGGCTGGAGCGGTGCACGACCGGCTCGGCGGCGGCGCTGAGGCCGCGGGCGTTTTCGGGCGCCGTGAAGACATGATCGACGGCCGCCAGCACATCGGCGGTCGAACGGAAGGAGAGCGGCAGGCGGATCGACGAAAACTGCTGGCCGCTGTTATCCACGCGCCGCCGCGTCCGATCGCTTTCCTCGGAGAAGCGCTCTGGCCGCGCTCCCTGGAAGGAATAGATCGACTGTTTTTCGTCGCCGACCGCAAAGATGGTCCGGAGGGTCGGGCGCGCGCTTTCGCCAGAGAAGAAATCCTCCGCCAGCGATTGGATGACACTCCATTGGATAGGACTGGTGTCCTGCGCTTCATCGACGAGGATATGGTCTATGCCCTGGTCCAACTTGTAGTGGATCCAGGGGCCGACATCCTTCTTGATCAGAAGATCGGCGGTACGGGTGATCAGGTCTTCGAAATCGAGTTGGCTGCGCCGCTTCTTCAAGTCTTCGTAGTCGCGGTTCAGCCGGTCGGCGAGTGTGAGCGCCGCGCGTGTGGCGCGATACATTCGCATCAGCTTCAGCCGGTCGCGACACGTGACGACATGCGCGCGGGCGGCGGCAACGGCGTCGGCCAGCGCAGGAGCATCCGCCAGCATCGCCTTGACGAGAAACTGATTGTCCGACTTCGGCTCGCCCTTGCCGGTCAGCATGACCTTCTCGAGGATTTCCGCGCGGATGATCGGGTTGGTTTCGCGTTTGGCAACGCGCAGCCCGTAGGCGATATCCAGTGCCTTTGCTCCGCCCTTGAGATCGGCAAGGGTCAGATAAAGCTCCAGCATCGAACCGCAAAGACCGGGCAGCGGCCAATATTGCTCCGCGATACCCGCTTCCGTGTCATCGGGAGAAAGACCGAGGTGGACGAGTAGAGCAGCTTCGATGCCGCCGTTGCGTTCAGCTTCCGCCGTGAAGCGGCGGATAGGGTTGCGGTTGGCGACGATCTCGCTGAGCAGTGTCTCCAAGCCAGATTCGTCGCCGAGATCGAGCACATAGGCGAAGGCCTCGGCAAGTTCGGCATTCGGATGTTGCGGCGTTGCCGTCAGCAGCGACCGACGGGCGTCATCCAGCAGGGTCGCTGCGGCGCGATCGTCGAGAACCGAGAAATGGCCGGCGACATTGGCTTCCAGCGGAAATTGATGCAGCAGCGCCTCGCAGAAGGCGTGGATCGTCTGGATCTTCAGCCCGCCCGGCGTCTCCAGCGCCTTGGCAAAGAGGCGGCGTGCCTCGGCAAGTTTCAAGAGGCCCGGCTCCGCACCTTCGATCTCGGCGATCCGCGCCTTCAGCTCCTCGTCCGGCAATGTTGCCCAGGCGGCGAGCCGATCGAAAACGCGGTTCGACATTTCGGAGGCGGCGGCCTTAGTATAAGTGAGGCAGAGAATGGCCGACGGCCGCGCGCCGGCAAGCAGCAGGCGGATGACGCGCTGCGTCAGTACATGCGTCTTGCCGGAACCGGCATTGGCCGAGACCCAGGCGGATCGTTCCGGATCGGAGGCAATGGATTGCTGCACCGTCGTCCAGCCGATCCAGACGCCGGGATCGTCGCTGTCAGGCAGGGCGGCCAGCTCGCCGTTGGAAAGCTCACTCATCGCCGCCTCCCTCCTGCTCGGTCTCCGCCGTCGACCATTCGGAGACGCGAGCGAGATGGTCGTAATCGCCGCCATATTCGAATTGCTGGGCAGGGATCAGCCGTGACGAGAAGCCCTTTTCGCCGGATTGCAGCAGGGCGACGAATTTGACGAGCTGGTCCATCGACTCTTCAGCCAGATCCATAGCCGACTTTGTTTCCGTCTTGCCGCTGCGGCCGGACAGTTCATTGTTGACCTGATCGACCTTGAAGCGATCGCCGGGCCTCAGCCGGACATAGAGCAGGTTTTCCGGAACGAGCGGGCCGACAGTGCGGAAAGCACCGGCCTTCAGTGCATAGGCTTCCAGCGCCAATTGCGGATCGAGCAGCGCGCGGGCCTGCGCCGGCGAGGGATTGTAGCCGGTCTTGTAGTCGATGATATCAGCGGCTTTGCTGCCTTTGAAATCGATGCGGTCGGCAACGCCGGTCAGGCGGATGCCGATCGGCTCGATCTCGACGCCGGCCGGCACTTCCGTTACCGTCGTGCGGATCTCCGGCCGTCGCTCCGCTTCCCAGGCGAGGAAGGCACGCGCCACTTCGCGGAAACGTGGTCGCCAGACGCTGTCGATATGAACAGGCAATTGTTCGGCGTCGAAAAGCTCGGCGACGATGCGATCCATAGCCAGCGATGCATCCGGTGTTCCCGCGATATGACCTTCACGGATGAAGCGATCGATGATCTTATGATAGAGCGTGCCGCGCTCGGCCGGACCCGGGTCGCGGTTGAAGGGAGCGATCGGATCGAGCCGCAGGACACGTCGGGCATAGATCGCATAGGGATCGCGGCGAAGGCGGCCGACCTCGCTGAAGGAATAGCTTTTCGGCTGCAGCTCGGCCGGCGGTTTCGGAGAGGGCCTTGCCGCCGGGGCCTGGTTTTCGCCTTCGTCGATCATCCCGGCCCAATGGCGGTATTGATCGCCGCGCGCTTTTAATTCTGCCGCAAACGTCTTGCCGCCCAGTGCCATCAGACGCTGCAGCCATCGTGATGCCACTGTCGGGGTCGAGCCCTGTCGCAATGCGCGCGAATAGATCAGGTCGCGCGTCCCGTTCGCCATCTCGAAATCGTGGGCGAGCTGGCCGATGCGGCGCTCCGGCGGTTCCAGGCCGATCTCGGTCTTCATCGTACGGGAGATGAAGGGATTGTTGGCGGTCTGGCCCGGCCAGGAGCCTTCATTGAGCCCGCCGAGGATCAGTGTATCGACGCTTTGCAGGCGTGCTTCCAGCGTGCCGAAGATAAACAGGCGGGGGTGGCTCAATGCCCGAGGCTTGACCGCCTGTCCGGCAGAGAGCGCAGCCATGATATCGATCCACTGCGGCCCATTCGCTTCGAGCTGGCCGTCGGTGCCCATGACCTCCTTCAGCAGGCTCGCGAGCGTATCTCCGGCCTCGCCCGACCAGAGCGCGGCCAGATTGCCGCGCTCATCGGCGGCAACGGCTTCAAGGGCGCCCCCCGTCCGGTCGGCCCATTCGGAAAGGGTAGGAAGTCCGGCGGTTGATGGTGACAGCGCCGAGGTCAGCGGCTCGCATGCCGCTGTGATCTTGCGGGCCAGCGCGTGCGCATGCTCCACGGCTTCCGGGGACAGGGATTTGCGCCACTGCGGCGGATGACGGTCCATCGCCTGTTCGGTGAGCTGTCGGTCGAGTAGGGATTCCAGCGCGCCGATATCGACCTCAGCGATGCCGCCCCTCAAGGCGAGGATTTCCAGCGCATCGACGCCAAGCTGCAACGCATCCGGCCCAAGGCCGAAACGGGCGAGGGGGTGCTTCATGAGCGACACGATGGCAACGGGGTCACCAGGGCGAAGCGTCGCCTCCAGCAGCAATTGCAGCAGCGTTCCTTGGGGCGTGGCGGCAAGGGGTGTGCCGGCCGAATCGTCGGCGGTGATGCCGAAGCGGGCGAGCTCCCCCGTCACGCGCCGCGCGAGGTTACGGTCGGTCGTGATCAGCGCCGCTTGGCTTTCGCCGCCGTTGCGCCCCGGCTTATCCAGCGCGAGCCGCAAGGCGATGGCGATCGCCGTCGCCTCCTCACGCTCGTTCGTTGCCTCGATCAGGGCGACCTCGGCGAAGGCTCGTGCAACAGCGTCCGGTGCCAGTGTCTTTTGCCATGCGCCCCAGCCGCTGGTCGCTTTCGCCGGCGCCAGCGCGTGCGACAGGACCTCGGCGCGCATTTGCATGCTTTCCGGCGCTTCGGCAACGGTTTGCACATCGCTTCGCTCCACGCGCAGCCGCTTCAGCAGCAGCGACAGGCCATATTGGGAATGGCTGCGTGTTGTTGGATCGACCGTTCCACTGATGCCCGTCTCCGGAGCCACGAGTCGCCAGTCCTCTTCCGGCATCGTGAGATCGAGCCCAGGCAGCACGATGACCCCCTGCGGCAGCGAAGCGACGGCGGCAATCAGTTCGGCCGTCGCAGGCACGGAGCCGGTCGAGCCGGCGATGATGATCGGCCCGCTATGCTGCATCGTGGCAAGCCGCTTGGCTTCGGCGCGCAGAATGGCATTGCGGTTGCGGGCTGCGGAAGATCTGCCGAGTTCTTCCAGCCGCGCCGGCCAGAAGGTGCTGGCGATCTGCAGGAATTCGGTGGTCAATTGCCACCAGAGCGCATGGTCCTCGGCACTGAGATTGGCAAGCTCAGCCCAGTCGCGATCCTCGGTCTCGATGGAATCGATGAGTTCGGCCAGATTGCGCGCCAGCCAGATGGCATCTGCCGGGCTTGCGGGGGCGACGAGCGGCGAATCCGAATGAATGTCGCGAACGATCTGCGGTAGCCTGTTGCGCCAGGCAAGGATCAGCCGCGCCAGTTCCAAGAGCCGCGCTGTATTGGCAAGCGGCTGCGCCAGGTCGGCGGTGACGGGCAAGGTCTCTTCGAAATAGCCGCTATCATCGTCCGTCTCGCCGAGCGGGCGGATCACCGGCAGGATCGCCGAGCGGCCGCCCAACAGATCGACGAATTCCGAACGGAGCACGCGCGCCGCGCGTCTTGTCGGCAGGAAGATGGTGACCTTGGCAAGCGACAGCGGATCGCTGGGATCGTGGCGAAAGTGGTCCGTCAGCCGGCCGTCGCAAAGCGCGCCGGCAAGGGTCTTCAGAAAAGGCAGGCCTGCCGGGATCGTCAGAATGCGTTGCCGGTGCCCGCCCGTCATCCGTCACGCAAACGCCCGGAAGGTCCGGATCGTTTCCTCCGCCTCGCCGATCGCCTCCGGCGTGCCGACAGTCAGCCAATGGCCTTCAAGCATCGTGCCGTAAAGCCGCCCTTTGGCGATTCCCTTGTCGAAATAGATATTAATGTTGAAGGCATTATCAGGCGCATCATCAAGAAGCGAGGGATTCATGACGAAGGCACCGGCATAGACGACGCCGTTGTGCTGGGCGTCGCGATAGCGTGTGAGGCGACCGTCATCAGCCATGCTGAAGTCGTTCTTGCCGTTATGGCCCGTGGTTCTTTCCAGCTCGACGCACAGCATGGCCATATCCATGCGCTGCTCGTCATAAAATCCGGCCAATCGCTCGAGATTTGTCGGATGGCCAGGCTTCTCGCCGATCCAGAACAGGTCGGCATTCATGATGAAAACCGGATCTCGGCCCAACAGCGTAAGGCCTTTGACGAGGCCGCCGCCATTATTCATCAGCGCGTCCCGCTCGTCCGAGATCAGAATTTCCAATCCGCGATAGGTCCGGAGATGCGCTTCCATCTGATCGGCGTGGTGATGAACATTGACCACCGCTTGCTCGACGCCGGCTTCGGCCAGCGCGTCCAGCGCATAATCGATCATCGGTTTACCGGCGATCTTTACCAGCGGCTTGGGGATGGTGTTGGTGATCGGTCGCATGCGGGTTCCGAGGCCCGCGGCCAATACCATGGCTTGTCTGATGGTCATTTTGTCTCGAATTTGTGATTCGCTCGGCTTTCCTTGTTTAGCACATTGCAGGAAAACCGTCGCCGCTCTTGGGCAGCTAAACGCCGCCTATTCCAGTTCTTGCACACCATTCACGCAACGGGGCGAGCGTTTCGTGTTCGAAAGCAATGGCGAGATAGGCAAGGGTGCGCGGCATATGCTTCATATAGCCGGGCTTGCCATCGCGCTGCAGCAGCCGCACCCAGAGGCCGGCGAGCTTGCAATTGCGCTGCGCCGACATAATCGCCCAGCTCTTCAGAAACTTGGCTTCGTCGAAACCGCCCTCGACACGCCGGAATGATAGGTAATCCGCCATCAATTGATCCTGCAGATCGCGCTCGACGGTAACGCGCGCGTCCTGGACGATGGAGGCGAGGTCATAAGCCGTCGGCCCGATCATCGCATCCTGGAAATCGATGAGGCCGATTCGCTGGATGCCCTTTTCTTTGGCCCGCCAGATGATGTTCGGCGAGTGGAAATCGCGCAGCAGCAGGTTCTTTTCCGCATCGTCCAGCTCGTCGATCAGGCCGTTCCAGATCGCCAGATAGTCCGCCCGCTCCTCATCGGTCGCCGGCGCACCGCGTTTCCAGGGCAGATGCCAGTCGAGGAGCAGCCGCGCTTCCATCGCCATGGCTGTCCGGTCGAAATCCGGAATATGATGGACGTGATCCGGCGTGACGGGGATATCCTGCGGGATATCAAGGCTATGCAGATGCGCCAGGCAGGCGACGCTTGCCCGATAGCGATCGGCAATCGGCTTGCCTGCTGCGTCGAGCACGCCATCGGTGCCGAGATCTTCGATCAAGAGAATGCCCTGATCGTAGTCGGCCGCGAAGATTTCGGGCGCTGCAAAGCCGTTTTCGCGCAGCACATTGGCGATTGCCACGAAAGGATAGGCGTCCCAGGCGAGATGCGCGACCTTCGGATAGGGCTTTCCGTCAAGCACCGCCGGTCCTTCGGGAAGCCGCGGCCAATCCATCAGGATCACGCGCTTGCCGCCGCCTGACGGATGGATGGATTCATAGGCGCGCAGCGAAGCATCGCCCGTCAGGAAACGGCGCTTCGCGCCGGCATAGCCATGCGCATCGAGGAAAGCGCGAATCGCCAGTACGCGCTGTATGCGGGCGAATTGCTTGGCAGGCGCCGTGATCGTCGCGCGCCGGCCTTCGCCTTCATGTTCGAGCTTGAGATCAATGCGCTCTCTCGGCAGTTCGCCTCCGGCCATCTCAGGCCATTCGACCAGGCAGACGCCGGTCTGCAGCGCCTCGTCGAAGCCGAGCTCGTCGAGTTCGCTTGGATCGCCCAAGCGATAGAGATCGAAATGCGAAACCGGGATGCGCAGCTCGTAGGTTTGGACGAGCGTGAAGGTCGGGCTCGGCACATCCAGCTCGGCATCGTCGGCCATGGCGCGCAGGAGGGCGCGGGCAAGTGACGATTTGCCGGCGCCGAGATCGCCTGACAACGCCAAGCAGTCGCCGGCCTTGAGCGCCAGTGCCAGATCTTCGCCCAGGCGAGTGGTGGCTGCGTCGTCTGCAAGGAAAAGGGAGATGCTGGTGTTCGCTGCTGTCATTCTGCTGCGACGGAGTGCGGCAATTCGGCGGAGGGAATCCGGCAGGTGACCGTGGTTCCCTTGCCCGGCTGGCTTTCGATCGAGACCTGGCCGTCATGCAGGCTGACGAAGCTTTCGACGATGGAGAGACCGAGGCCGGCGCCGCTACGCTTGCCGCCCTTGCCGCTGGAGGCAAAGCGGTTGAACACCGTGCGCATGATCTCTTCCGGAATGCCCGGACCTTTATCGGCGACCGAGAAGACGAAATCCGTGCCTTCGCGCGCGCATCTGAGCTCAATCGTCGAGCCTTCCGGCGCGAAATTGGCAGCATTGGTCAGAAGCTTGAGCAATATCTGCTTCAGCCGCTGCTGATCCGCCACGACGGAACCGAGGTGGGCAGGCACGGTGATTTCCAGCGTCACGCCGCTTTCCTGCAGCCGATCGGCGATCTGCATCGACACTTCGTCGAGCAGGTCGTCCAATCCGATCTCGGAATAGTTCAGCCGCATGATGCCGGCATCGACGGTCGCAAGATCGAGAATGTCGTTGACCAGCGTCAGCAGCACAGAAGAGGAGGTGGAGATATGATCGATATATTCCGCCTGCCGGTCGTTCAGCGGCCCGATGCCCGGCGTCTTCAAAAGATCGGTAAAGCCGATGATGTTGGTCAGCGGCGAGCGCAGCTCGTAGGAAACATGCTGGACGAAATCGTTCTTCAGCTCGTCGGCCTTCAGCAGCGCCTCGTTCTTCTCGGTGAGCGCCCGCTCGGCCCGCACACTGTCGGTCTTGTTGACGAAGGTCAGCATGGTCTGCGCGTTCGGCAGCGGAATGACCGCATAGTCGAGTACGAGGTTGGAATAAAGCTCCAGCGTGCCTTGCGACGACGGGCGCTCGTCGTCGAAGCTGGTAATCTGCTCCGCAAACCGCTTCCAGCCATCCGGCCGGTCGTAGGAAGGCGCGAAAGCCTCGGCGAGCGCCTGGATATGCGTGCCGGGCTTCGCCTGGGCCTCGGTGATGTTCCACAAAATGCGGAATGCCGGATTGGAGAGGCGGATGCGGCCATCGGGGCCAAAGACGGCGACGCCTTCGGAGAGATGGTCGATGGTCTCGCCCTGCACCTTGACCAGCGTGTTGTAGCGCGTTTCGAGATCGACCTGCTCGGTCAGGTTCTCGAACACCCATGTGGCGCCGCCTTGCGGATGAGCGGTCGCGAAAACCCTGAGGGTCTGACCGTTCGGCAGGTGCCAGAGATCGGATTGCGTGTCGAGCGCGCGATAGACCGAGAGGACCCCGTCTTTCCAGGTCTTCCAGTTCAGTTGTTCCGGCAGCTTCTTGGCGCCGCGCAGCCGATCCAACAGCTCGCTGTTGTCAGGCTTCTTCTCGAGGAAGGCGATGTCGAGCTCCCAGAGCTGGACGAAGGCCTGATTGTAGAATTGCAGCCGCCGGTCGCCGTCGAAAATCGCGACCGGTGTCGCCAGATGATCGAGCGTCTCGGCATGGCTCTTCAACGTGCGCGCCAACTCGGCGCGAACCGCCTCGGCTTCCGAAACGTCGATGGCGATGCCTGCCGAACCGTCCGATGATTTGACGTCGATAACATCGAAGAAGGTACGGTTGCCGTGTACGACGGTGGAAATCTTGTCGTGGAAGGGCGATTCCGGCGTGGTGGAGGCGCGGATGCGCTCGCGCGCCACGGTCGTCAGGAATTCCCGGCCTTCGCGGATGGCCTCATCCGGCGATACGGCCTCGACCGCCTCGCCATAGGCTTGGTTGACCCAGGTCAGCTTGCCGTCGGTATCGCGCCGCCAGACGGGCAGGTCGATGGCATCGAGCAGATTCTGGAAAGCGGAGATCGAGGTCATCAGCCGGTCGCGCTCAATCTTCAGCTCGGCCAGTTCGGCGCGCAGATTGTTGAGCGCGATGAAGCGGACGAAGGCGCGGCCGCCGGAGATGCGCCCCTGTGCCTCCAATATCTCCTCGCGGTTCGTCTCGACCACCATATCAAAGCTCTGGCCACTGCCGCGCAGCTTGTCGATCGCCTTTTCCAGCTCGCCGGCCGACCAGGATTTCAGCCAGCGGCCGAAAGCGAGGAATTCGTTGTCCTGCGGCGCGCCGGTCTCGACAGGAAGTTGGCCAAGCAGCTCCGGCCGCGCGTTCTGGCCGTCCCAGATGACGATGCGCCGGTTCTTGTCGGCGATCAGTGCCTGATACTGCGAAATGCGCTGGTTGGCGTCCGACAGCGCCGTGCGGATCTCGCGGCTTTCATTTTCCATGTTGCCGCGTTGGCGGACCATCCATACGGTCGACAGAAGCGCCGCGGAAATCACGCCGATGATGACCGAAAAGACAACCATTTCAGAGGAGGTGAAGAGGCGGACTGCTGCCGGCGTGCCAGCGCTCGTCTGCGCCAGAACGGGACCCGCCAGGCCGCTGACGATGCCGCCGAAAACGCTGAAACGCAGCACGCGGGCCAATGAGGCCAACCGGCCTGCATCCGTCCGCCGCTTCGCTTGCGGTAAAAGCATACATGCGCCGCCCTGCCGCCGCCGCGCGATCGCCGCTGGGGGTATCGCTGGCTCGGGCAGGCTGTCTTTCCCTTCAGACATAAGCGGTCTGTCTCCGTCCTTCAGAGCATGATGCCGAAAAGTGTAAGCGGTTTTCGGACGACATCATGCTCTACTTATTTGATTGTAGAGCGGATTCAGATTTTAGGTCGTGTCGACCTAAAATCATCCGACTCTACTGTGCCGCATCTCGACAAGACATCCCATTTTCATGGCTCCGGGCATGCCCGGTTCGTCACGAATCAAGTCTTAAAACAATACTGCCTAAGGGAATCGCCGGGAAGGGAGCCGGCCAAAAAATAAGCCCCGGCATTTGTCAATGCCGGGGCCACAAGATATTGTGGATATCGATCGTAAGATCAGTATCTGTAGTGGTCAGACTTGAACGGACCCTGCGGAGTGACGCCGATATAGGCAGCCTGTTCGCCAGAAAGCTCCGTCAATTTCACGCCGAGCTTGTTGAGATGCAGGCGAGCAACCTTTTCGTCGAGGTGCTTCGGCAGCACGTAGACCTGGTTCTGGTACTGGCCGGGCTTGGTGAAGAGCTCGATCTGCGCCAGCGTCTGATTGGTGAAGGAAGCCGACATGACGAAGGAGGGATGCCCGGTAGCATTGCCGAGGTTCAGCAGGCGGCCTTCCGACAGCAGGATGATGCGGTTGCCCTTGGCGAACTCGATCATGTCGACCTGCGGCTTGATGTTCGTCCACTTGAGGTTACGCAGCGCCGCAACCTGGATCTCGTTGTCGAAGTGGCCGATGTTGCCGACGATCGCCATGTCCTTCATCGCGCGCATATGGTCGATCCGGATGACGTCCTTGTTGCCGGTGGTGGTGATGAAGATGTCGGCGCTGGAGACGACGTCTTCGAGCTGAACCACTTCATAGCCATCCATGGCAGCCTGCAGGGCGCAGATCGGATCGACTTCCGTGACCTTGACGCGCGCGCCGGCGCCCGAAAGCGAAGCAGCCGAACCCTTGCCGACGTCGCCATAGCCGCAGACGACGGCAACCTTGCCGGCCATCATCACGTCGGTAGCGCGGCGAATGCCGTCGACCAGCGATTCCTTGCAGCCGTACTTATTGTCGAACTTCGACTTGGTGACGCTGTCGTTGACGTTGATCGCCGGGAAGGGCAGCAGGCCCTTCTGGCTGAGTTGATAGAGGCGGTTGACGCCGGTGGTGGTTTCTTCGGTAACGCCCTTGATGGCTTCGCGCTGCTTGGTGAACCAGCCCGGCGATGCCTGAAGGCGCTTCTTGATCTGCGCGAAAAGGATTTCCTCTTCTTCCGAATGCGGATTGGAGAGCACGTCCTCACCGGCTTCGGCGCGGGCGCCGAGCAGGATGTACATGGTGGCGTCGCCGCCATCGTCGAGGATCATGTTGGAAACGCCGCCATCGGTCCACTGGAAGATCTTGTCGGTGTAGGTCCAGTAGTCTTCGAGGCTTTCGCCCTTGATGGCGAAGACAGGCACGCCGGAGGCGGCGATTGCGGCGGCGGCATGGTCCTGCGTCGAGAAGATGTTGCAGGATGCCCAGCGGACCTCTGCGCCGAGTGCCACCAGCGTCTCGATCAGAACGGCTGTCTGGATCGTCATGTGCAGCGAACCGGTGATGCGTGCGCCCTTCAGCGGCTGCGCTTCGCCGAACTCGGCGCGGCAGGCCATCAGGCCCGGCATTTCGGTTTCGGCGATCGTGATTTCCTTGCGGCCGAAGTCGGCAAGGCCGATATCCGCGACGATGTAGTCCTTTTCAGTGCTCATGAAGGTCTCCAGCCTGAACGATGCGAACGGACCACAGGCGAACGCCTCGGCCGAATGCAACTAGAATTGCACGCTGACAGCGTGTGGGATGATGCCGTGTAGCAGGCTTCAGGCCCGAAATCAATGTTGATATAAAGAAGTCTTTATATCTTTATATCGATCGATTTCAGAGCCGCCTGGCGATGGCAGAACGCCGACGCTCTGCCAACCCATCCGATTGGAGCGCAAGATTCGGATTGCGTGGTTCACGGTGGCTGGCAAACTCGGCTTTTCACGCGAGGGAAGCGCCATGCTCAGACTTCATGATTATCTGCCATCACAAAACGGCTGGAAAGCCCGGGTTCTGCTTGGCCTGCTCGAAATTCCCTATACCAGCCGCCTCGTCTCGATTTTTGAAGGTGAGAGCCGCACTGACGCTTTCCTGGATCTCAATCCGGTGGGCGCCGTTCCCGTTCTCGAGCTGGAAGATGGACGTGCGATCGCTGAATCGAACGCAATCCTCACCTACCTCGCCGGGGGCACGTCCTTTCTGCCGGCTGACCGCTACCAGCGCGCCAAGGTCATGCAATGGCTGTTCTTCGAGCAATACCATATCGAGCCGGTCATCGGCTCACTGCGCTTCTGGACACTGACTGGCCGGATGGAACGCAATCAGAATTTGGTCTCAGGGAAGCGCGAAGCCGCAGCCCGCGCCCTCACTGCAATGGAACGCAGCCTAGCCGGTCTTTCGTTTCTTGTCGGGAATGATTTGTCGATCGCAGATATAGCCGTCTACGCCTATAGCCACCGGGCCGCGGATTGCGGCTTTCCCCTGATCGAGTATCCGGCAGTCGCTGCCTGGTCCGGCCGTGTTCGAGATGCCATCGGTCCCGGCTATCCCGTGCACCCCTATAGCATCGATCCGCATTCCGGCGGTTGAAGCAGGGCAGGCGCAGGGACGAGGATTACATTTCCTCGCCGAACTTGTCGGCGACCAGGCGATCCAGCGCATCGAGTGCCTCGGCGGCCTGGATGCCGCTGGCGGTGACGAGCACGCTGCAGCCGGGGCTTGCGGCAAGCATCATCAGGCCCATGATCGAGTTGCCGCCGACCGTGGTTCCGTCCCTCGAGACGGTGATGGTGGCGTCGTAGGCTTCGACGGTCTGTACGAATTTGGCGGAAGCGCGGGCATGCAGGCCGCGTTTGTTGATGATCAGAAGTTCCCGGGAAAGTTCCGTCATAGGCGGGATGCTTGTCTCGTCATTTGCCGCTGAGTACACGGCTGGCCACGTTTATGTACTTGCGTCCGGCCTCGGAAGCTTCAACCAGAGCCTTCTCCATGTTGTTGTCGCCCCGTACGCCCGCAAGCTTTATTAGCATCGGCAGATTGACGCCGGCAATAACCTCTGTGTGGCCGCTATTCATGACCGAGATCGCGAGATTGGAAGGAGTGCCGCCGAACATATCGGTAAGAATGATGACCCCGTGCCCGTCGTCGGCGCCCGCAACGGCTTGGAGGATATCCTGCCGCCGCTTGTCCATGTCGTCTTCGGGACCAATGCATACCGTCTCTATGAACTTCTGCGGACCAACGACATGCTCGACGGCATGCCGAAACTCTTCAGCCAGCTTGCCATGAGTGACAAGCACAAGTCCGATCATGATATTACTGCTCCCATCGCACATAAACAGGTGGCCCATATCGCAATGCAGCAATGTCGTCCACCGGTGGGGGGACATCTTGGCGATGAAAAGACGAAGTGCAAGCTTAAAATATGATATTTGGGCGGCTGCGGGGGCCTAAATGGCCGATTAACCCAAACTGATGATGGTTTTCGCCATAATCACGGCGAGCGGATTCGCTGATGTTGCGGACAGGCGGATCAGCGGCAGGCGGATGGATTCCGTAACATCGGCCTTTTCGTCTTCCGGGGGAAGCCGCTCGGCCGTCGCCGGATCGACCGGACGTATGGCGCAATGCATTTCAGCCTCGGAAACATATGGAAGCCGGACGATGCCGGTATAGCGGATCTCCATCAGGCCGGCGATTGAAGGCGGGCATTCGGCGATGACGGCACCATCACGTTGCGTGATGAAGACCTGATCGTCGGCCACCAACGCTGCGGAAAGCCCAAGCGGCTTGGCGGCCGCGAGGCAAGCAAAGGCGAGCGAGGACTTGCCGCTGCCCGATGGCCCCAAAAACAGCAGGCCGGTCTTGCCGATGACGATCGCCGTCCCGTGCACATTGGTCGCTTTGCCGCTCATGCCGGTGTTTCGGCCGGCAACGACAGGATGAAGCGGGCGCCGAGCAACGCTGCGCCATCACCGTCGACGATGTTTTCGGCACGCAGGGATCCGCCATGCGCCTCGGCGATCTGCCGGCTGATCGACAGGCCCAAACCGGAATTCTGCCCGAAACCTTCCGCTTCCGGCCGGTCGGTGTAGAAGCGCTCGAAAATACGGTCGATATTTTCCGCCTGGATGCCCGGCCCGTTGTCCTCGACATAGATGACGCAGCGCGTTCTGGTGCGCGTCAGCCTCACCGTGATCTTTCCGGTATCCTTCGCAACGAAGGAGCGGGCGTTTTCAATGAGGTTGGTGACGATCTGGCCGATACGCAGGTCGTGGCCGTCGATGGTGAACTTGGTTTTCGCGCCCGGCTTGCGATCGACGATGTAATCAATCTCGACCGCCTTCTTCGTATGGCCGACCTGCCGGGAAATATCGATCATGTCGCGCAGCAGCACTTCGAGATCGAGCGATTTCGCATCGGAGCGGGCAAGCTCGGCGTCGAGGCGGGACGCATCGGAAATATCGCTGATCAGCCGGTCGAGGCGGCGCACGTCGTGCTGGATCACATCCATCAACCGCTTCTTGGAATCGTCGCTCTTGGCAAGCGGCAACGTCTCGACGGCGCTGCGCAGCGATGTCAGCGGGTTTTTCAGTTCGTGGCTGACGTCGGCGGCAAAACTTTCGATCGCGTCGATGCGATCATAGAGCGCTGAGGTCATGTCGCGCAGCGCGATCGATAGATTGCCGATTTCGTCCTGACGGGCGGAGAAATCCGGAATTTCCTCGCGCTCCTTCGCGCCGCCCCGGCGCACCCGGATAGCGGCCGCCGAAAGCCGGCGCAGCGGATTGGCGATGGTTGAGGACAGAAGCAGCGACAGAACGACGTTGACCAGGGTCGCGACACCGAAGACGCGCATGATCGCCAGGCGCTCGGCATGGACGATCTTGTCGATATCGCCGGCCTGCGTCGACAGCAGCAGCACTCCGAGCACGGCGCGGAACCGCTGGATGGGCACGGCCACCGAGACGATCAGCTCACCTTTTTCCGTGGTGCGCACCACGGCGCCGCGCACGCCGGTCAGCGCGTTCATCACCTCCGGATAGATCGAACCGTCACCGCCCGGCGCTTCCTTATAAACCGGCAGGTTGCCCGGCTGCAGCATCTTGTTGAGCAGGCCGCTGAACCAGTCGGACCAGCTCTGTGCCGCGTCTTCCACCGGCGGCAGATCGTAGCGCAGCACCTGGCCGCGCGAATAGAGGTGACGGCTGTCGAGCAGCAGATTGGCATCGGCGTCGAAGATGCGGGCACGGGTGCGCGTCGGCGAGATCAGCCGCGTCAGCACCGGCGCCACCTTCTCCGGATCGATCGGGAATTCCAGATCCTCATCGTTCGGAACGGGCGTGATGCTCTGCCCTGCCTGCAGTTCCAAGAGTTTCTGCGGGTCGATGGTGATGGAATTGGTATCGACCGAGGCCGATGCCGAGACGGCACCGGCGATGATCTCGCCCTGGGTCAGCAGGCTCTCGACGCGGGCGTCGATCAGGCCCTCGCGGAACTGATTGAGATAGAGGATGCCGCCGACGAGAACTACGAGGGCAGCCAAATTGAAGAACAGGATGCGTCGCGTCAGGCTCGAGAAGACGGCATTGCCGAAGATGCGGCGGATCAGCGTGAAAGGGTGAGTCCACCGGCGGCGGGCGATTCTGACATCGCTCGGGCTTTCCGTGTCGTCGATATCTCTATCTTGCACCAGTTGTGCCAAGCCAACGGCCCTTTCGAAGAACAGGATCGGCGATCCTGTCCGCATGCTCTTATTCCATTGTCCGCCGCATGGTCCAGTGAACTATCCGAGCATGATGCCGAAAGTGCCAGGGGATTTCCGACGACATCATGCTCTATTCTTTGATCCCAGAGCAGATTCAGATTTTAAGTCGATCGACCTGAAATCATGTGGCTCTAGGCCGCTTCGCGGAAGCGGTAGCCGACTCCATACAGCGTTTCGATCATATCAAAATCGAGATCGACCATCTTGAATTTCTTGCGAAGCCGCTTGATGTGGCTGTCGATGGTGCGGTCGTCGACGTAGACCTGCTCGTCATAGGCGGCATCCATCAAGGCATCGCGGCTTTTTACGACGCCGGGGCGCTGCGCCAGGGAATGCAGGATCAGGAATTCGGTGACCGTCAGCGTCACCGGTTCGCCCTTCCAGGTGCAGGTATGGCGTTCCTGGTCCATGACAAGCTGTCCGCGCTCCAGCGAGCGGGCCTGCTGCGCAGCGCCGGGCTTCGCGGCTGTGCCGCCACTGGCCGCGTTCGCAGCTTCACGGGCGGAGGCGCGGCGGAGTACCGCCTTGACGCGCTCGACCAGCAGACGCTGCGAGAAAGGCTTGGTGATGAAGTCGTCGGCACCCATTTTCAGGCCGAACAACTCGTCGATCTCTTCATCCTTGGAAGTGAGGAAGATCACCGGCAGATCGGACTTCTGCCGCAGGCGGCGCAGAAGCTCCATGCCATCCATGCGCGGCATCTTGATATCGAAGATCGCTAGTTGCGGCGGCCGGGCCAGCAATCCGTCGAGCGCCGAAGCGCCGTCCGTATAGGTCTCTACCTTATATCCTTCGGCTTCCAAGGCAATCGACACGGAAGTCAGGATATTGCGGTCGTCATCAACGAGCGCGATTGTCAACATGGTGTTCGTCTCCGTCATCAGTGCGCGTCTCTCCCGGATGTGAAATCCAGCCCAGGTGGCTTGCCAGCTCGTTGGCGATAACCTGGCGCGCTTATGGGGATAAAGGTGGAACAAATTGTGGCAAAGATAAAGAGGCGGATTGCCGAACGCGTAAACATTGAACCATGAGTTGTGTGACGAAACGTCTCGATCACACTTATTCAAACGATTTAAAAATATCAAAAATTATTTAAATCGATTAAATACATGATATCATTCATTTTTTCTCTTTTCATGCTCTTGTGCTTTTAAAAAGACGCCTCTACGCTTTATCTAGTTTTAACGGCTGAGGCCACCTGGAGGAATAGAGCGATGGAGCAATTCGGCGTCCGCAATCCCGCAACCGAACTCGAATCTATCGGCCTGGGAGCGGCCGCCAGTGTGCGTTATAACCTCTTGGAGGCTCATCTCTATGAGGAAGCGATTCGTCGGCGCGAAGCCGATCTGACCGCTCATGGCGCACTGAGAGCACTGACAGGACAACACACCGGCCGTTCGCCGAAGGACAAGTTCGTGGTCCGCAACGCGGTCACCGAAGATCAGATCTGGTGGGACAACAACAAGCCGATGTCGCCGGAACATTTCGCGCTGCTGCACAAGGATATGCTGGCGCATGTGCACGGCAAGGACCTGTTCGTCCAGGATCTCATCGGCGGCGCCGATCATGATTATGCGCTGCCGACGCGCGTCGTCACTGAATTTGCCTGGCACTCGCTGTTCATTCGCAACCTGCTCATTCGTCCGGAACGGTCGGCGCTGGAAAGCTTTGTGCCGAAGCTGACGATCATTGATCTGCCGAGCTTCCGCGCCGATCCGGAGCGCCATGGCTGCCGCGCAGAAACGGTGATCGCCTGCGACCTCGTCAACGGCATCGTTTTGATCGGCGGCACCTCTTATGCCGGCGAAATGAAGAAATCGGTCTTCACCGTCCTGAACTACCTCCTGCCGGAACGCGGCGTCATGCCGATGCACTGCTCGGCCAATGTCGGCCCGGACGGCGACGCGGCGATCTTCTTCGGCCTTTCGGGCACCGGCAAGACGACGCTCTCTGCCGACCCGACGCGCACGCTGATCGGCGACGATGAGCATGGCTGGGGCGAAAACGGCATCTTCAATTTCGAAGGCGGCTGTTACGCCAAGACCATTCGCCTGTCGGCCGAAGCCGAGCCGGAAATCTACGACACCACCCGCCGCTTCGGCACCGTGCTCGAAAATGTCGTGCTGGACGAACATGGCGTGCCGGATCTCGACGACGGTTCGCTGACGGAGAATACCCGCAGCGCCTATCCGCTGCATTTCATCCCGAACGCTTCGGAATCCGGCATGACCGGCCATCCGGAGACGATCATCATGCTGACGGCCGATGCCTTCGGCGTCATGCCCCCGATCGCCAAGCTGACGCCGGAACAGGCGATGTACCACTTCCTCTCCGGCTACACCGCCAAGGTCGCCGGCACGGAAAAGGGCGTCGTCGAGCCCGAAGCCACCTTCTCGACCTGCTTCGGCGCTCCCTTCATGCCGCGCCACCCGACCGAATACGGCAATCTGCTCAAGGATCAGATCGCCCGCCATGGCGCGCGCTGCTGGCTTGTCAATACCGGGTGGACCGGCGGCGCCTATGGGACGGGACGCCGCATGCCGATCAAGGCGACGCGAGCCCTGCTGGCGGCCGCTTTGAAGGGTGATCTCGACAATGTCGAGTTCCGCATCGATCCGAACTTCGGCTTTGCCGTGCCGGTCGCCGTCGAAGGCGTCAACAGCACCATCCTCGACCCGCGCTCCACCTGGGCCGACGGCCAGGCCTATGATGCGCAGGCGGCCAAGCTGGTGCAGATGTTCGTGTCGAATTTTGCCAAGTTCGAAAACCATGTCGACGGCAACGTCCGAGACGCGGCCCCGGGCATGCGCGTCGCGGCGGAGTGATCCGCCGCTAGAGACAATGACTCACGTGAAACCCGGCGGTCAATCTGCCGGGTTTTTCATTTTGCCGTTGGCCTGTTTTCAACTGCGCGCCAATATGGGATAGACGCGCATGGCCAGCGACGCGCTTTATATCAACGACCGGATCACCATTGCCGGCTGGGAACTGACGGAACAATTCGTTCTGGCGGGCGGCCCCGGCGGGCAGAACGTCAACAAGGTCGCGACCGCTGTGCAGTTGTTCTTCAATATTCCGAATTCGCCGTCGCTGAATGACCGTGTGAAGGCCAACGCTATCCGGCTTGCCGGCCGGCGCGTCTCCAAGGACGGCGTCTTGATGATCGAGGCCAGCCGCTTCCGCAGCCAGGATCGCAATCGCGAGGATGCGCGCGAGCGGCTGAAGGAACTGATCCTCGAAGCCGCCGCCCCACCGCCGCCGCCACGCAAGAAGACCAAGCCGACGAAAGGCTCGATCGAACGGCGCCTGAAGGAAAAATCGGGCCGTTCGGAGGTCAAGAAGATGCGAGGCAAACCCGGCGGAGAATAGCTTTTCGGGCTGCGGTTTTTGTTGGGTTGGCTTATTTCTGTGTTTGCTGGAGAGGGCGGTTTCTGGAGAGCCCCCTCACCCTAGCCCTTTCCCCGAGGGGAGAGGGGACGACTATCGCTGCAGCCTCCGTTTGTTGGCGAAAAGGGTCAGCCAACCCCTTCTCCCCTCGGGGAGAAGGTGCCCGAGAGGGCGGATGAGGGGCGTTGCAGGGAGAGGAAAAACGGCCAGGCCCATTCGTACAGCGATGGCATAACCTGACCAGCACCACCGCAGGAAACAAAAATGCTCCTACCCAACGGAATTCGTCATCTCCCCGGCTATCTGGACCGCGCCGCCCAGGAGGCGTTGGTGGAGACCATCCGCACCGTTGTCGCCGAGGCGCCGCTTTACACGCCGGCCATGCCCGGCACGGGCAAGGAAATGTCCGTGCGCATGACCAATTGCGGGTCACTTGGCTGGGTGACGGACAAGCAGCGCGGCTATCGTTACCAGCATACTCACCCGGTGACCGGCAAGCCATGGCCCGCGATGCCGCCGCAACTGCTCGATCTCTGGAATGATATAGCTGGCTATGATAAGGCGCCGGAAGCTTGCCTGGTCAATTTCTACGATGACGATGCCCGCATGGGCCTGCACCAGGATCGCGACGAACAGGATCTCAATGCGCCCGTGCTGTCGATCTCGCTCGGCAATAGCTGCCTCTTTCGGGTGGGCGGTCTCAACCGCAATGATCGTACGCTATCTTTCAAGCTTTCCAGCGGCGATATCGTCGTTCTCGGCGGGGAAGGCAGGCTTTGCTTCCATGGCGTCGACCGCATCTACCCGGCAACGTCGACGCTGCTGAAGAATGGCGGTCGGATAAACCTGACTCTAAGGCGGGTGAATCCCTAGCCTCCTAAAGCTTCCTCAGCGCAACCTGTTCGATCAGATGATTCCTGCCTTTTTGCAGGATGAGATCCGCACGCGGGCGTGTCGGCAGGATGTTCTGGCGCAGGTTCTTCAGGTTGATGTTCTTCCACAACCCTTGGGCGGTCGCGATTGCCTCTTCCTCGGTGATCGAGGCGTAGCGGTGGAAGAAGGAGTTGGGGTCGCGGAAGGCGGTTTCGCGCAGCTTCATGAATCTGGCGACATACCAGTTGTGAATCAGATGCTCATCGGCATCGATATAGATCGAGAAATCGAAGAAGTCCGACACCATCGGCACGATCTTGCCATCCGCCGGCAGATGCCGCGATTGCAGCACGTTGATGCCCTCGAAGATCAGGATATCCGGCCGGTCGACGGTCTTATATTCGTCCGGCAGTACATCATAGACGAGATGCGAATAGCAGGGCGCCTTGACATCCGGCTGTCCGGCCTTGATCGCCGAGAGGAAGCGCAGGAGGGCTGCAGTGTCGTAGCTTTCCGGAAAGCCCTTGCGCTGCATCAGGTTGCGCCGCTGCAATTCCGCGTTCGGAAATAGGAAGCCGTCGGTCGTGATCAAATCCACTTTCGGGCTCGACGGCCAGCGGCGCAGCAATTCCTTCAGAATACGGGCAGTGGTGGATTTGCCGACGGCGACGGAGCCGGCGATGCCGATGACGAAGGGCGTCTTGGCGACATCGGAAAGACTGAGGAACCGGTTGCGTTGCTCGAACAGGATCTGCGAGGATTCCACATGCGAGGACAAAAGGCGCGATAGCGAAAGGTAGATACGCCGGACCTCGTCGAGATCGATCGGGTCGCCCATGGAGCGCAACCGCGTTACTTCGTCGGCCGTCAACGTCAGCGGCGTATCGGCCCTGAATTTCGACCACTCGTCCGAAGAAAAGAAATAATAGGGCGAATAGGCTTTCGCCTCAAATATATCGAGCGTTTCGTGCGCAGGCAGGGTTTGGGTCGCTATCGTCATCGCATTCTACCGGCTGGCCTTCTCCTGAAGGCCGGATTGAGCGGTGCGCCTTTCGAGCTCACCCATGACATTCTGCAACGGAATGCCTGCTATCTTCAATACGACCATAAGGTGATAAAGCAAATCGGCTGCCTCATAGGTTAGGTTGTCGCGGTCGCCAGTCACCGCCGCCATGACGGCCTCGATCGCTTCCTCGCCCAGCTTCTTTGCCGCCTTCGGCTGACCGGCGGCGAAAAGCTTCGCCGTCCAGGACTCCTCCGGCGATGCCTTGGAGCGCTCGGCAACGATCTTTTCGAGGTCGGAAAGGGTAAATCCGCTCATCCGTCCTATCCCTTCCTAATCGAGCCGCATGGCAATGCCATGCTCAGACATATAATGTTTCGCTTCGCCGACCGAATAGGTGCCGAAGTGGAAAATCGAGGCGGCGAGCACGGCTGTCGCATGGCCTTCCTTGATTCCGGCAACCAGATCGTCTAGATCGCCGACGCCGCCGGATGCGATGACCGGAACGCGCACGGCATCCGCGATCGCCCGTGTCAGCTCCAAATCATAGCCGACCTTGGTGCCGTCGCGGTCCATGGAAGTGACCAGCAGCTCGCCGGCGCCGCGCTCGACCATCTTGCGAGCAAAATCAACGGCGTCGATGCCGGTCGCGTTGCGGCCGCCATGGGTATAGATCTCCCAGGCGCTCAAATTGTCGCCGCCGAGCGCTTCGGTGCGTCTGCGTTTGGCGTCGATCGAGACGACGATGCATTGATTGCCGAACTTATCGGCCGCCTCAGCGACGAAATCCGGATTGTTGACGGCGGCCGAGTTGATCGAGACCTTGTCGGCGCCGCAAAGCAGCAGCTTGCGGATATCGGCGATCGTGCGGACGCCGCCACCGACCGTCACCGGCATGAAGCATTGTTCGGCGGTGCGCGCCACCACGTCGAAAATGGTTTCGCGATTGTCGGAAGAGGCGGTGATGTCGAGAAAGCAGAGTTCGTCCGCGCCTGCGGCGTCGTAAGCCTTAGCCGCTTCGACGGGATCGCCGGCATCGACGAGGTTGAGAAAATTGACGCCTTTGACGACACGGCCGTCCTTGACGTCGAGGCAGGGGATGACGCGGGCTTTCAGGGTCATTGCGCTGCCTCCTTGGCCTGCTTGATCAGGGCCAGTGCTTCCTTCGGGTCGATCCGACCATCATAAAGCGCGCGGCCGGAAATCGCACCTTCCAGTTTACGGGCGTCCGGTTCGAGCATGCGACGGATATCGTCCAGGGAGGCGAGCCCGCCGGATGCGATGACTGGGATGGAAACAGCTTCGGCCAGATCCAGCGTCGAAGCCCAGTTGATCCCGGTCAGAATGCCGTCGCGGTCGATGTCGGTATAGATGATGGCGGCGACGCCGACGCCTTCGAATTTCCTTGCCAGTTCGATAACGCCGAGTTCGGAAGCTTCCGCCCAGCCCTCGACCGCCACCTTGCCGCCCTTGGCGTCGATGCCAACAGCGATGTGTCCCGGATACCTCCGGCAGGCTTCAACGACGAGCGCCGGATCGCGCACTGCGACGGTGCCGAGGATAACGCGAGCAAGCCCGCGCGACAGCCAGTTCTCGATATGGTCGAGCGTGCGGATGCCGCCGCCGAGCTGCACCGGGTTCTTCGTCGCCTTCAGGATGGCGTCGACGGCAGCACCATTGACGGTCTCGCCGGCAAAGGCCCCATTGAGGTCGACGACATGCAGCCATTCGAAGCCCTGGTCTTCGAAGGCCTTGGCTTGCGCGGCCGGATCGGGGTTGTAGACGGTCGCCTGTTGCATGTCGCCGAGCTTGAGGCGCACGCACTGGCCGTCTTTGAGGTCGATAGCAGGAAACAAAATCATGTCTTTGTCCTCAGTGCGCGAACCTTAAGGCTTCCAGCGCAGGAAATTGGCAATCAGGGCGAGGCCGAGCTTCTGGCTCTTTTCGGGATGGAACTGCGAGCCGGCCATGTTGTCGCGGCCGACGAAGGCGGTCATCGCGCCGCCATAGCTGGTCGTGGCGATGACATCGTCGGCGTGATCGGCCGCCAGATGGTACGAATGCACGAAATAGGCGTGCAGCCCTTCCGGCCCCGTCGGAATGCCATCGAAGAGGGGATGCCGGTGCCGGAGATCCAGCGTGTTCCAACCAATCTGCGGGATTTTCAGGGTCAGATCGTCCGGCGTCATCTCTTTGACGTCGCCCTTGATCCAGCCGAACCCCTGCGTGATGGTCTTTTCGAGCCCGCGCGACGACATGAGCTGCATGCCGACGCAGATGCCGAGGAAGGGGCGGCCCTTGTGTTCCACGACATCGATCACCGCATCGGCCATGCCGGAAACTGCGTCGAGCCCACGGCGGCAGTCGGCATAGGCGCCGACGCCGGGAAGGACGATGCGGTCGGCGGTGGCGACACGCTCAGCATCGTCAGTCAGATCGATTTCGGTGTCGATACCGGCTTCGCGGGCCGCGCGTTCGAAGGCTTTGGTAGCCGAACGCAGGTTGCCTGAGCCGTAGTCGATAATTGCGACGCGCATGGTCAGCGTCCTCCATCATAGCCGGGAAGACCGAAGCCCGGTCCACCCTGGCGTGAGCCAGTATTCAGAGAGGGAGGAATATCCCAATTGGCCGAACGGATATTCTCCTCGGCCTTCGGCTCGATTTCGGAGAAATGGATATCCTCGGCCGCCGCCAGATTGGGAGCCGAAACCAGACCTTCCGTTTTCCAGCCGCCAGCAACGAGGTTCCGGTAGGCGGCATGGCTGCCTTCGAGCGCAGCGAGGATGCGCAGGCCGAGCAGAATTGCGACGCCTGCGACGAAAAATCCCGGCCGGCGAATCAATTCCCAGCCAATGCCCTCCAGCAAAAAGGCGGCGATCGCCAGCAGCCACAGCCGGTGAAAAAGCATCCACAGCGTCGGAAACAAAAACGCCGTCCAGGAAAAGCCGTCGCGGATGAAGCGCGTTCTCACCTGGTTTTTGTCCGGTCCCCCGGGTGGCGTCAAAATCAAGTAGCTTGCCATCTCTTCACTTCCCGCGTGATGGGGCTCAGGCGAGGGTGCCCTTCGTCGAGGGCACGCGGCCTGCCTGCCGCGGATCAATCTCGGTTGCGGTACGCAGCGCGCGGGCAACGGCCTTGAAGCATGTCTCGGCAATATGGTGATTGTTGGCGCCATAGTGGTTGAGGATATGCAGCGTGATGCCGGCATTCTGCGCGAGCGCTTGGAAGAATTCGCGCACCAGCTCGGTATCGAACGTGCCGATCTTCGGGGCGCTGAAGGCGACGTTCCAGACGAGGAAGGGCCGGCCGGACAGATCGACGGCCGCCTTCGTCATCGTTTCGTCCATGGCGAGGTCGATCGATGCATAGCGCGTGATGCCGCGCCGGTCGCCCAGCGCCTTGGCAATGGCCTGCCCGATGGCGATGCCGGTATCTTCGACCGCATGGTGATCGTCGACATGCAGGTCACCCTTGGTGTC
Organism: Rhizobium leucaenae USDA 9039; assembly: GCF_000426285.1. Taxonomy (GTDB): domain Bacteria; phylum Pseudomonadota; class Alphaproteobacteria; order Rhizobiales; family Rhizobiaceae; genus Rhizobium; species Rhizobium leucaenae. The sequence continues at coordinate 129,836 of NZ_AUFB01000015.1, forward strand.
GATCTCCATGTCGATCAACGAATGCCGCGAAAGCTGCTCCAGCATATGGTCGAAGAAGCCGACGCCGGTCGAAATGGTCGACTTGCCGCTGCCGTCGATATTGACGGACACCGAGACCGAGGTCTCGTTGGTCTTGCGGGAAACGGTTGCCGTGCGGCTCGCTACGGTCTCTGCCATGGGCTGCTCCATCGGGATTGACGGCCGTTCCTTATCAGGCACATCCGCAAATATCCAGAAGTTAAGTCAGTATAGACTTATCTAGCCGGCTTACATGCATCATTCGAAAATACCGGCCATTTGCAATCGTCAAAAGCCCTCTTACATAGGTGCTGACGGGGCCGAAACGCGGCCCGGCGAAAGCCCGCCAAAATGGGGGCAAACAGGTGTTTAGATGACGACAATTGTGACTATTCGCAAGGACGGCAAGGTAGTGATGGCTGGCGATGGCCAGGTGAGCCTTGGCCAGACCGTGATGAAGGGCAATGCCCGCAAGGTTCGCCGCATCGGCAAGGGTGACGTAATTGCCGGTTTCGCCGGCGCGACCGCCGACGCCTTTACGCTCCTCGAGCGGCTTGAAAAAAAGCTCGAACAATATCCCGGTCAGTTGATGCGCGCCGCCGTCGAGCTCGCCAAGGACTGGCGCACGGACAAATATCTGCGCAATCTCGAAGCGATGATGCTGGTTGCCGACAAACAAGTGACGCTCGCGGTCACCGGCAACGGCGATGTGCTCGAACCGGAACACGGCGCCATGGCGATCGGCTCCGGCGGCAATTTTGCGCTCGCCGCCGCCCGCGCGCTGATGGATACCGACAAATCGGCCGAGGACGTCGCCCGCCGCGCGCTCGACATCGCCGCCGACATCTGCGTCTATACCAATCACAACGTGGTGGTCGAAACGCTCGACTCCGAGTCCTAATTCCTCTCTTGATTGTTTCTAGCCCTGACGGGAAGCACACGAAATGACCACTTTTTCCCCCCGCGAGATCGTTTCCGAACTCGACCGCTATATTGTCGGCCAGCATGAGGCCAAACGCGCCGTGGCGATTGCGCTGCGCAACCGCTGGCGCCGCCAGCAGCTCGAGCCCGATCTGCGCGACGAAGTCATGCCCAAGAACATCCTGATGATCGGTCCGACGGGCGTCGGCAAGACGGAAATCTCCCGTCGCCTCGCCAAGCTCGCCGGCGCGCCCTTCATCAAGGTGGAAGCGACGAAATTTACCGAGGTCGGCTATGTCGGCCGCGACGTCGAACAGATCGTCCGCGATCTCGTCGAGGTCGGCATCGGCCTGGTGCGCGAAAAGAAGCGCACTGAAGTTCAGGCGAAGGCGCATATGAGCGCGGAAGAGCGGGTGCTCGACGCTCTGGTCGGCGCCACCGCCTCGCCGGCAACACGCGACAGCTTCCGCAAGAAGCTGCGCGAAGGCCAATTGGACGACAAGGAAATCGATATCGAAGTTGCCGACAGCGGCTCCGGCATGCCCGGTTTCGAAATTCCCGGCATGCCCGGCGCGAATATCGGCGTGCTCAACCTCTCGGAGATGTTCGGCAAGGCCATGGGCGGCCGCACCAAGAAGGTTCGCACCACGGTGAAGGATTCCTACAAGGAGCTGATCCGCGACGAGTCCGACAAGCTGATCGACAACGAGGCAATCCAGCGCGAAGCGGTGCAGTCGGCCGAGAATGACGGCATCGTCTTCCTGGACGAGATCGACAAGATCGCCGCCCGCGACGGCGGCATGGGCGCCGGCGTCTCGCGCGAAGGCGTGCAGCGCGACCTGCTGCCGCTGGTCGAAGGCACGACGGTTGCGACCAAATATGGTCCGGTGAAGACCGATCACATCCTCTTCATCGCCTCCGGCGCCTTCCACGTGTCGAAGCCTTCGGACCTCCTGCCGGAATTGCAGGGCCGCTTGCCGATCCGTGTCGAGCTGAAGCCGCTGAGCAAAGAGGATTTCCGTCGCATCCTCACGGAGCCGGAAGCCAGCCTCATCCGCCAGTACAAGGCGCTGATGGAGACGGAAAACCTGAAGCTCGACTTCACGGATGATGCGATCGACGCTTTGGCCGATGTCGCCGTGCACCTCAACTCCACCGTCGAGAACATCGGCGCCCGCCGCCTGCAGACGGTGATGGAGCGGGTGTTGGACGAGATCTCCTATAATGCGTCGGATCGCGCCGGCGTGTCGGTGACCATCGATGCCGACTATGTGCGCGAACATGTCGGCGATCTCGCCACCAATACAGACCTGTCGCGCTTCATTCTCTAGTGACGGCGATTTGACATATTAATCACTCGACAGCGGGCCGTTAACTTTTTAGTTAGGGGCCCGTTTCTTTGTGTGGAATGGCTTTATTCGGCCAAGATTGTCCGTCAGGCAGCCGCATTGAAACATCGGACGAAACTTCGATAGGGCAGCCATCGTGCGACGCATTCTGATCACCCTTCTTCTGACGGTTGTCAGCCTCTCCTGGATCCCGGCCTATGCGGACGCAGCGGCCATGGTGCCGTCGGGCAACCGTAACGCCGAGCAGCCGGCAATCCCCGGTGCCTCCGTGCGCCGTACCAAGGGCACGAATTCCACGTTCGAGCGCAAATACCAGAAGGTTCACGAACTGCTGGCGACCGACACCCGGCTGATGTCGAAGATCAAGTCTACGGCGCGCGCCTACGGCATCGATCCGATCCACATCATCGGCGCGCTGGTCGGCGAACATACCTATAATGTCGACGCCTATGACGGCCTGCAGTCCTACTATGTCAAAGCCGCCTCCTATGCCGGCCAGAGCTTCCGCTTTGCTTATGACGGCGAAGACGTCGACGATTTCGTCGCCCGGCCGCAATTCGATGCCTGCAAGGGCAAGAGGGATTCCTACAGCCTCTGGACCTGCCGCGAAGACGTCTGGGAGAGCGATTTCCGGGGCAAGAAGGTCGGCGGCAAATCCTTCCCGGACAATCGTTTCAGTGCCGTGTTCTTCCAGCCTTTTTATGCCGGCCAGACTTTCGGCCTCGGGCAGGTCAATCCGCTGACGGCGCTGGAGCTTTCCGATCTCGTCAGCAGCACGTCCGGCATCCCGAAGCTGGATGAAAAGGATGCTGGCAGCGTCTACAAGGCCATCATGGATCCGGATCTGTCGCTCGCCTTCGTTGCCGCCTCGATCCGTAAGTCGATCGACGACTACCGCTCGATTGCCGGCATGGACATTTCAGGCAATCCCGGCATCACGGCAACGCTCTACAATGTCGGCAATTCCCGTCAGCGCGCCGCAGCGCTCGCCGCCAAGAATCGGGGAGCGGCACAGCCGGTCTGGCCGGAGGAAAATTACTATGGCTGGCTTATCAATGATAAGCTGGACGATCTGAAGTCGCTGCTCTAAACTTCGGGAGCCGTCGGGAAAATAAGGTTTTCGAGGAGATTTGATCCCATGGACATGATCCCGGAAGCCTTCTCTCCGCCAGCCCCGACACCGCGCACCGTCCCGCCGTCGCGACTGACGATCATCCGCACCATCCTGCGCAATCCGCTGGAATTATGGGGCGAGCCTTCCTACACGTTGCCGTGGATCATGACGCGCTTCTTTCGCGAGCGCACGCTGATCGTCAACGATCCCGGCCTGATCAAGCATGTGTTGGTCGATAATGCCTCCAATTACCGCATGTCGGATATCCGCCAGCTCGTGCTCCGGCCGATCTTGCGCGACGGGCTGCTGACGGCGGAAGGCCAGGTCTGGAAGCGCTCGCGCAAGGCTGTGGCGCCAGTCTTCACGCCGCGCCACGCCCAGGGCTTTGCCGGCCAGATGCTGAGCCAGAGCGAAGCCTATGTTCAAAAATATGAGGACGCCGGCAGCGACGGCAAGGTTTTCGACATCGCCATCGATATGACCGAGCTTACCTTCGCTATCCTCGCCGAAACGCTGTTTTCCGGCGAGATCGTCACTGAAAGCGGCCATTTCGCCGACGACGTCAATCAGCTTCTGCATCGCATGGGCCGCGTCGACCCGATGGACCTTCTGCGCGCCCCTTCCTGGGTGCCACGCCTGACCCGCATCGGCGGCCAGAAGGTGCTCGACAAGTTTCGTGGCATCGTCCGCAAGACGATGGATCTTCGTCTCGACAAGATGCGCAGGGATCGCGCCAGCGCCCCCGACGATTTCCTGACGCTGCTGTTGGAAAAGGCCGGCCCCGACGGCCTGACCATGGAGGAGATCGAGGACAATATCCTCACCTTCATCGGCGCCGGTCATGAGACGACCGCGAGGGCGCTGGCCTGGACGGTCTATTGCGTCGCCAATACGCCGCATATCCGCGACGCCATGGAAGCGGAAATCGATCAGGTGCTCGCGACCGGCGCAGAACCCGTCGCCTGGCTCGACCTGATGCCGAATGTCCGTGCCGCCTTCGAGGAGGCAATGCGCCTCTATCCGCCGGCGCCGTCCATCAATCGCGCTTCGATTGCCGATGACGAATGGACAAGCCCAAGCGGGGAGCGTGTCGAGATCCCGGCCGATATCACCGTGCTGATCATGCCGTGGACGCTGCATCGCCATGCGCTTTATTGGGACAAGCCGCGCGCCTTCATGCCCGAACGCTTCCTTCCGGAAAATCGCGGCAAGATCAATCGCTTCCAGTATCTGCCCTTCGGCGCCGGCCCGCGCGTCTGCATCGGCGCGACCTTCGCCCTGCAGGAAGCCGTCATCGCCCTTGCCGTCATGATGCACCGCTTCCGCTTCGATGTGACCGCCGAGACCAATCCCTGGCCGGTGCAGAAACTGACGACACAGCCGCAAGGCGGGCTGCCGATGCGGGTGACCAGGCGGTAGAATTGTTTTTGCCGCTTCGCAGCTAGCGGATCAGGCGGGAAGGGTGCAATAACAACATCACTCCCGTTTAAAAGGTTAGATATCAGCGTGACATCTCATTTCCTGCTCGGCATCGATACCGGTGGAACCTATACCGATGCCGTTCTCTTCCATGAAACCGATGGCGTTATCGCCAAGGCGAAATCGCTGACCACGCGGCATGATTTGGCCGTCGGCATTGGCGGTGCCGTCGATGCGGTCATCGCCAAGGCTGCCATCCCGGTTTCGGCGATCGGCTTGGTATCGCTGTCGACGACGCTCGCCACCAATGCGCTGGTCGAAGGGCAGGGCGGCCGCGCCGGGCTGGTGATGATCGGCTTTGGTCCCGATGATCTGAAGCGTGACGGCCTCGCCGAAGCGCTGGGGTCCGATCCGGTGCTGTTCCTGCCCGGTGGGCACAACGTTCATGGCAACGAGAACCCGCTCGATCTGAGCGCCCTGGAAGAGGCGTTGGCGGAGCTTTCGAAGAGTGTTTCGTCCTTCGCGATCGCCGGTTATTTCGCCGTGCGGAATCCGGCTCATGAAATCCGCGTGCGGGATCGAATCCGCGAGATTTCCCATCTGCCGGTCACCTGCAGCCATGAACTCTCCTCCAAACTCGGCGGCCCGCGCCGGGCACTGACGACGCTTCTGAATGCCCGGCTGGTGTCGATGATCGACCGCCTGGTCGGCGCCTGCGAGGGATTTCTTGCCACGCGCGGCATCGCGGCTCCGATGATGGTCGTGCGCGGCGACGGTGCGCTGATCTCCGCCGCGGAAGCCAAGCTCCGTCCGATCGAGACCATCCTCTCCGGACCTGCGGCGAGTCTTGTCGGCGCGCGCTATCTCACCGGTCTTGACGACGCTGTGGTGTCGGACATCGGCGGCACCACCACCGATGTCGCTGTCATGGAGGCCGGCCGGCCGCGGCTCGATGCCGATGGCGCTGTGGTCGGCGGTTATCGCACCATGGTCGAAGCGGTCGCCATGCGCACCTATGGTCTCGGCGGCGATTCCGAGGTGAAGATAAACGACCGCGGCCTTGTCGCCGCCTTCGAACTCGGACCGCGGCGCCTGCTGCCGCTAAGCCTTGTTGCGCATATGCATGGCGAAGCGGTGCTTGGCGTGCTGGAGCAGCAGTTGCGCGCACCGCACCTTGGCCGCAATGTCGGCCGCTTTGCCGTGCGCACCGGCGTACCGGATCATCTCGCAAGCGGCTTGCTGCCGTTGGAGCGGGCCTTATTCGACAAAATCGGCTCGGTGCCCTTGCCGCTCGATCAGCTTTTGACATCGACACCGCTGAAAGCGACCCTGGATCGCCTGGTCGCGCGCGGCCTCGTGCATCTCAGCGGTCTCACGCCATCAGACGCCATGCATGTGCTCGGTCGGCAAAATCAATGGAATGCGGAAGCGGCTCGGCTGGGTCTGGCGCTGGCAATGCGGATGAAGGATGGTTCCGGTCGTTCGCTTGCCGCATCGGTGGAGGAACTGGCGCAAAAGATTGTCGATCGCCTGACCCGCCAGTCCGCCGATGTCATCCTCGCAGCCTGCCTCGCCGAAGATGGCGTCACTCATCTCGATCCGACCAAATCGATTTCCATCGACCGCGCGCTTCGCCGCACAACGGGCATCGCCCGGTTTGCCGTTTCGCTCGATCGTCCTCTGGTCGGGCTCGGCGCTTCCGCCCCCGTTTATTACCCAGCCATTGCCGCGATGCTGGCGAGTGAGAGCGCCATTCCCGGCGATTCGGATGTGGCCAATGCAATCGGCGCCGTCGTCGGTCAAGTTCGCGCCAGCGCCACAGTGTTCGTCACCATGCCTGAGGATGGCATCTATGTGCTGAACGGCGCAGGCGAAACCTTGCGATTTACCGACGAGCAAAAGACCTTTTCTCTTGCGCGAGAGAGGGCAATCGAGGTGGCGATGGCGCAAGCGCGGCTGAATGGCGCTGCCGATCCCGTCATCGCCGTAGACGAACAGATCGACGCGCCGGAAATCGAGGGCAATCGCAAGCTGGTCGAGGCCCGCTTCATTGCCACGGCCAGCGGTCGCCCGCGCATCGCCGCGGATTGATTTTTTCAAAAAATGCACAAATCTTTCGAACTATTGCCAAATTGACGGAGAGCGCAACCGTCCGCAAACTGGCAGCATGTAAGAATTGAGCCGTAGGACGGCCTGAGGAGTGATTGGTATGAGCCGCATTGACAAAAACGGGCTTCAGATCGAACCGGTGCTTTATGATTTCCTGATCAAGGAAGCCCTGCCGGGGTCCGGTGTCGACCCAGATACCTTCTTTGCCGGCTTCTCGGCGATCATGCACGACCTTGCTCCGAGAAACCGCGATCTGCTCGCCAAACGCGATCGCATGCAAGCTGCCTTGGACGATTGGTACCGCAAGAACGGCGCACCCGTGGATATGGCCGCCTACGAAGCTTTCCTGCGTGAGATCGGCTACATCATTCCGGAAGGCCCGGCCTTCTCAGTCTCGACCGCCAATGTCGACCCGGAGATCGCCTCCATCGCCGGCCCGCAGCTCGTCGTTCCCGTCATGAACGCCCGCTATGCGCTGAACGCCGCCAATGCGCGCTGGGGTTCGCTCTATGACGCGCTCTACGGGACCGACGCGATTCCCGAGACCGACGGCGCCGAAAAGGGCAGGGGCTATAATCCGAAGCGTGGCGAAAAGGTCATCGCCTGGGTGCGCGATTTTCTCGATACTGCCGCGCCGCTTGCTAGCGCGAGCTGGAAGGATGTCGCCGGCTTCGCCATCCAGGGCGGCACATTGGCGATCGAAAGCAAGAAAGGTGCCGCCGCTCTTGCCGATGCTGGGCATTTCGCCGGTTATCTCGGCGACCCCGGCGCGCCCTCGCATATTCTGCTGAAGAATAACGGCATCCACATCGAGATCGTCATCGACGCCGGCACCGCTATCGGCAAGGCCGATCCGGCTGCCATTTCCGATGTCCGCCTGGAATCGGCAATCACCACCATCATGGACTGTGAAGATTCGATCGCTGCCGTCGATGCCGAGGACAAGGCCGAGGTCTATCGCAACTGGCTTGGCCTGATGAAGGGCGACCTGACGGAAGAAGTTTCGAAGGGCGGCAAGACTTTCACCCGCCACCTCAATCCGGATGTGACCTACACGGCGCCCGATGGCTCGAGCTTCGAGCTGCATTGCCGCTCGCTGATGCTGGTGCGCAATGTCGGTCATCTTATGACCAATCCCGCGATCCTCGACCGCGACGGCTACGAAGTGCCTGAGGGCATCATGGACGCCATGATCACCGCCTTGATCGCGCTATACGATATCGGTCCGAATGGCCGCCGCAAGAATTCCCGCGCCGGCTCGATGTATGTCGTCAAGCCGAAGATGCATGGGCCGGAGGAAGTGGCCTTTGCCGTCGAGATCTTCTCGCGCGTCGAAGATGTGCTCGGCATGCCGCGCAATACCATCAAGATGGGCATCATGGACGAGGAGCGCCGCACCACGGTCAACCTCAAGGAGGCGATCCGCGCCGCCAGCGAACGCGTCGTCTTCATCAATACAGGCTTCCTCGACCGCACCGGCGATGAAATCCATACCTCGATGGAGGCCGGCCCGATGATCCGCAAGGGCGACATGAAACAGGCGGTCTGGATCACGGCTTACGAAAACTGGAATGTCGATATCGGCCTGGAATGCGGCCTTTCCGGCCATGCGCAGATCGGCAAGGGCATGTGGGCCATGCCCGATCTGATGGCGGCGATGCTGGAGCAGAAGATCGCCCATCCGAAGGCCGGCGCCAACACCGCCTGGGTGCCGTCGCCGACGGCTGCGACCCTGCATGCGACCCATTACCACCGCGTCAACGTCGCCAAGGTGCAGCAAGCCTTGAAAAGCCGCGCGCGTGCCAAACTTTCCGATATTCTGTCCGTACCGATCGCCCCGCGCCCGAACTGGACGCCGGAGGAAATCCAGCGCGAGATCGATAACAACAGCCAAGGGATACTCGGCTATGTCGTTCGCTGGGTCGATCAGGGCGTCGGCTGCTCCAAGGTGCCCGATATCAACAATATCGGGCTGATGGAGGATCGCGCCACCCTGCGCATCTCGGCGCAACATATGGCCAACTGGCTGCATCACAAGGTCATCACCGAAGCGCAGATCGTCGAGACCATGAAGCGCATGGCCGCCGTCGTCGACGAGCAGAACGCCGGCGACCCGCTCTACAGACCGATGGCCGGCAATTTCGACGGCTCCGTGGCCTTCCAAGCCGCCCTCGACCTCGTGCTCAAGGGCCGCGAGCAGCCGAACGGCTACACCGAACCGGTCTTGCATCGCCGCCGTATCGAACTCAAGGCGAAGCAGGCGGGGTGAACCCTTCTCTCCATCAGAGGCCACCCCGAGCCTTCGAGGCCTTGTCGCCTGCGCTAGCGCTTCGACGGCAAGGCACCTCAGGATGAGGTGGAGAGACTCCTGCGGCTAGGGGAAAAGATCAGCCCTCATCCTGAGGTGCGCAGCCGAAGGCGGAGCCTCGAAGGGCGAGGGCGGGTGGGGCGGTATAGCATCGCCTCGTTTCCCCAAACAAAAAGCCGCCGGGCAACGATCCAGACGCCTTTTGAATCTCGACAATATCAGCGATTACTGGATCACCACGACCTTGGTGCTATGGCCCGGCAGAACGCGGTTGTAGAGGTCGATGACGTCCTGGTTCATCAGGCGGATGCAGCCCGAGGAAGCGGCGGTGCCGATCGAAGCCCATTCCGGCGTGCCGTGCAGGCGGAACAGCGTGTCCTGGCCCTTCTCATTGTAGAGATACATAGCGCGGGCGCCGAGCGGATTCTCAAGGCCCGGGTTCATGCCGTCGTCGACATACTTGGCGATTTCCGGACGACGGACCGCCATTTCCTTCGGCGGATGCCAGCTCGGCCATTCTTGCTTCCAGGCAACGTATGCCGTGCCCGACCATGCGAAGCCCTGCTTGCCGACGCCGATGCCGTAGCGCATGGCTTCGTTGTTGCCCAAGATGTAATAAAGATGGCGCTCGCGGGTGTTGACGATGATCGTGCCCGCAGCTTCGTCAGACTTGTAAGCAACGATCTGGCGGCGGAACTGCGGCTTTACCTTCTGGATCGGGATCGCCGGCAGTTGGAAGCCGTTGTCGCTCGTGACGCCGTAATCATTATCGAACGTCTTGATGGTGTCGGAGGCGGAGTTGGCGGTAGCGGTCGGCGTGGCTGCGGCAGTGGTGGCATAACCAGCCGTGGCAAGCGTTGCGACAAGGCCGAGTGCAGTCATAGCATTGCGGATGCGCATGGAAGTCTCTTGGTGAGTTGTGACAGGGAATGGGATGGTATCGACCATCTTTGACTATGGTTTATTTTCTATTAAATTTAGCTTTGCAAGCTGGTGTGAGGCGACAAAAATAGCTCCGCCGCGCAAATTAAAGGGACATGGTTTTTTTGCAACAACGCTTGTTCGGTCCCCGAGGCAATTCATGACGATTTTGAGTGTTTACAATAACAATCCGTTAATCGACGGTCGGCAGTCAGAACGGGCGATGCTTGTACGCAGGGGCGTGCAGCTATTACTGCACGAGATGCGCCATGCCGTCTTGCCGGAACTGCCGCTTGCCAGCGGCCGTCGCGCCGACCTCATCACCCTTTCCGAAAAAGGCGAGATCTGGATCATCGAGATCAAATCCTCGATCGAGGATTTTCGCGTCGACCGCAAATGGCCGGACTACCGCCTGCACTGCGATCGCCTGTTCTTCGCAACGCACAAGGATGTGCCGCTCGATATCTTTCCGGAAGATTGCGGGCTTTTCCTGTCGGATGGATACGGTGCACACATGATCCGCGAAGCACCGGAACATCGCCTGTCGCCGGCCACGCGTAAATCGGTGACGCTGAACTTCTCCCGCGCGGCCGCCCAACGGCTGATGCTGGCCGAGTGGGCGACGGGAAAGGATTTTGCCTTCTCCCCTCGGGGGTCCGAAGGACAGGTCGAGACCGGCGGCTCGACCCCGGTTGGTGCCCGCCCTTCGATCAACTCAGGGGCGGACGAGGGGGGCGAGGAGCTTTAGCTTCGAGCGCCCGGAACGTAAGCGACGGGCAGCCCGAGGGTGCAACGTCCCCTCAACCCGCGCCTACCGCGACCTTCTCCACGGAGGGGCGAAGGTGTTCCTTATTTCGGCGCGCGCTTGGCGAGAATGCGTTGCAGTGTGCGGCGATGCATGTTGAGACGGCGGGCCGTCTCGGAGACGTTGCGCTCGCACATTTCATAGACGCGTTGGATATGCTCCCAGCGCACCCGATCGGCCGACATCGGATTTTCCGGCACTTCGGCCTTTTCGCCTGGCCGCTGCGTCAGCGCCGCATAGACGTCGTCGGCATCGGCGGGCTTGGCAAGATAATCGAGGGCGCCGAGCTTCACGGCGGTGACGGCCGTGGCGATATTGCCGTAGCCGGTCAGCACCACGATATGCGTATCGTCGCGTCTTTGCCGGATCGCCTCGATGACGTCCAGGCCGGTGCCATCCCCTAGGCGGAGATCGACCACGGCATATTTCGGCGGATTGGTCTTGGATTTGGCAACGCCTTCCGCCACCGATTCCGCCGTGTCGACCGCAAAGCCGCGCGTCTCCATGGCGCGCGCCAGCCGGCGCAGAAAGGGTCCGTCGTCATCGACGATCAGCAATGTCGCGTCGGGGCCGATATGGTCCTCAATGTCCTTGGCCCCCGCATGAGGGTCGGTGAGCTCTTTATCCGTCATCATGTTCAATCCCGGCGACAAACCGCCTGCATAGTCCTACTGACTTCAGCATGATCGTATCCGAAAACCGTGGCGCAGTTTTCGGATACGATCGTTGCTCTAACGACCGGTGTTTTAAGCCGTGAAATTCATTTTGTCGAATTACTGTCGATTAACATGCGCGGCCATTCGACACGGATGCGCGCACCCGGCGTTTCCGGATCGCGATTGCCGAAGGTAAGCACCGCACCCGACCGCTCCAGCAGGGTTTTGGCGATGAACAGGCCGAGACCGAGGCCACCCGCCGTATCGTCGCGCTGCCGTGTCGTGACGTAGGGCTCGCCGATCCGCGTCAAGATATCGGCAGAATAACCGTTGCCGTCGTCCTCGATGACGATCGTCAGCGTATTGGGGTCGTATTCGACCGTGACGGTCACTTTCTTTCGCGCGTAGTCGACGGCATTTTCAATGAGATTGCCAAGCCCGTACATGATACCGGCGTTGCGGTTCAGCACGGGCTCGCCCACCCGCGGGCTTTTTTCGATCAGCTCCAGCTTGATGCCGAATTCCCGGTGCGGCGCGATGATCTCCTCCATCATCGATGACAGCGCCAGCCGCCGCATATGCGCCTCGTCCTCGGAGGAGAGCGTCGTCAGTCGCCGCAGGATGTCGCGGCATCGTTCGCTCTGGCTGCGCAGCAGCGCAACATCCTCGCGGAAGCGGTCGTCCTGGCTGAGCTCGCGCTCCATCTCCTTGGCGACGACGCTGATCGTCGCCAGCGGCGTGCCGAGCTCGTGGGCGGCGGCAGCGGCGAGCCCGTCGAGCTGCGACAGATGCTTTTCCCGCTGCAGCACCAGCTCCGTTGCCGACAATGCGTCGGCAAGCTGCGTCGCCTCCATGGAAACGCGGTAGGCATAGAAGGCGGCAAAGGCCATGGTGGAAGCAATCGAACACCAGACGCCGAGCTGCATCACGCTATGAACATTGATCTCAATGCCGTCATACCAGGGCAACGGAAACGGCGAGAAGGCAAGGCCGGTGATGCAGATCATCGCCAGCACGATCAGCGCCATGCTGTAGCGGATCGGCTGCGAAGCGAAGGAAATGATGACGGGCACGCAAACCAGCGCCGAAAAGGGATTGGCGAGCCCGCCGGTGATCAGCAGCAACGCGCAAAGCTGGAGAAGATCGAGGCCGAGCAGCGCAAAGGCCGCCGGCGGCTCAAGCCGGTGCGTCGGCGGATAACGCAGTGTCAGGAAGAAGTTGATCCAGGCAAGGCAGGCGATCAAGACGCAGCAGGCCAGCAGCGGCACGGCAAATTTCAGCCAGAAGGCGACGATCATCACCGTCACCGTCTGACCGCCCACCGCAAGCCAGCGCAGCCGCACCAGCGTCTGCAGCCTGAGCCGACGGCTGGTATGGTGATCGTCCTGCGCCTTGGCGTCCGCGTCCGCCATTTTGTCCAATCCTCTGAAGAAACGGGCCATATTCAGGTACCACGCGGCTTGGCTCTTGTCGTCGGCAAAGCATCCGCCGGATTCTCCGGCCAGGGATGCCTGGGATAGCGCCCGCGCATATCGGCGCGCACGTCTTTCCATGAGCCCGCCCAGAAGCCGGGCAGATCGCGCGTCGTCTGGATCGGCCGGTGTGCCGGCGAGGTCAGTTCCAGCACCAATGGCAGCCGCCCACCGGCGACGGCCGGATGCTGCTTGAGGCCGAAAAGCTCCTGGACGCGGATCGTCAGCAGCGGTTCCTCGCCTTCATATAGGATCGGATGGCGTTGGCCGGTCGGCGCTTCGAAATGCGTCGGCGCCATCCGCCCGAGGTCGCGCTGCAGCTCATGCGGTACCAATGACATCAGTCCGTTGGAAATCCCGCCTGCCGCGATGTCGGAAAAGCCGCGCGCGTCGGCCTGAAATGGCGTGAACCATTCGTCCAGCCGCGCAAGCAGCGCTTCGTCGCTCATATCGGGCCATGGCTCTCCGATCGTCCGGTGCAGGAAGCCGATCCGCTCGCGCAATTGCGTCGCCTCTTTCGAAAAGGGCAGGACGGCGAGCCCCAGCTCGCGGATGCCGTCGGCCAGCGCCTTCGCCGCCCGCTCGCCCGATGGTCGAGGCAAGGGGGTCTCCTCGAAGACGATCGCCCCGAGCCGCGTCACGCGCCGCGCCCGCACCTGCCGGCTGGTCTTGTCGAACAGGCTCTGGTCTTCGGTGCGGATTTCTCCCGGCAGATGCTCCTCGACATCAGCACGCGCAATTTCCGCCGCTGCCAAGATACGGCCTTGCGCCGCCCGGCCCGTCAGGTCGGCAATGACAAGCATTTGCGAACCGGCGAGGCGCTCCGTCTCCGGCAATTCGGCGCCGCGCCCGTTCGCCATGACGAAGCGTCCGCGGCCGCCGCGCTGCAGGGCGATGCGATCGGGGAAAGCATGCAGCAGCAATGAGCCGGCCAGGACCTGTACTCCTGCGTCCACAGCCTTGCTCCCGCCTGTCGCCATCGCCAGCCTCCCGGCCAGCCGGCGCGACGCTTCGGCGCGTTCACCCTTTTCCGCCTTGAACCGCCGCAGGCGCTCTTCCAGATCGATGCTCTGCCCGCCGAGCCCCTGTTCCGTCAGCAATACGGCGAGCATCGCCGCCTCACGTGCCTGGCCGAACTCCGCTGCTGAAATCACCATGGCCGCTAGCCGCGGCGGCAGAGCCAGATCGCGCATCAGCCTGCCGTGCGCCGTCAGCCCGTTCTCAGTGTCCAGCGCCCCCAATTGCCGCAACAGCCCGCGCGCCTCGCTCAGTGTCGTCGCCGGCGGCTGATCGACAAAGGCAAGCGCGGCTGGGTCCTGCACGCCCCAATGGGCAAGATCGAGCGCCAGCCCGGAAAGATCGCTGGAGAGAATCTGTGGCGGCGTGAAGGCCGGCAGCGCCGCCGTCTGGCCGGGATGCCACAATCGGATTGCAATACCGGGCTCGGTTCGCCCCGCGCGGCCGGCGCGCTGGTCGGCGGAAGCCCGCGACACCCGCACCGTCTCCAGCCGGGTGATGCCAGTCGAGGCCTCGAAAACAGGCAGCCGCTGCAGACCGCTGTCGATGACGATGCACACCCCGTCGATGGTGATCGAGGTTTCAGCGATCGACGTCGCCAGCACGATCTTCCGCGTGCCCTTGAGCGCCGGACGGATCGCTGCGTCCTGCTCCTTCTGGCCGAGATTGCCGTAAAGCGGCGCGATTACTGTCTCCGGCGCTAATCGGCCCTCGAGCCTTTCCACAGTGCGGGTGATTTCCGCCTGTCCAGGCAGGAAGGCCAGGATCGACCCCTGTTCCGTTGCATGTGCGTCGAGAATCGCCCGTGTCACCGTATCCTCGATCCGCTCGCCGGCCGGCCGGTCCTGATGGCGGATGTCGATCGGGAAGCTGCGGCCCATGCTTTCGATGACCGGCGGACGCCCGAGCAAAGCGGCGACGCGTTCGACATCGAGAGTTGCCGACATCACGAGGATGCGCAGATCCTCGCGGAGCGCCGATTGCACGTCCAGAGCCAGTGCCAGGCCGAAATCCGCGTCCAGCGAGCGTTCGTGGAATTCGTCGAAGATGACCGTGGAGACGCCGGATAGTTCGGGATCGTCGAGGATCATCCGCGCGAACACGCCTTCGGTCACCACCTCGATCCGCGTCCTCGCCGATACGCGATTGTCCAGCCGCATGCGATAGCCGACGGTGTCGCCCACCTGCTCATTGAGCAGCGAGGCCATACGCGCCGCCGCGGCCCTTGCCGCGAGCCGCCGCGGCTCCAATAGGATGATTCTGCCGTCGCCACGCCAGCCCTGACCCAGCAGATAAAGCGGCACTAGCGTCGTCTTGCCCGCGCCGGGAGGTGCTGACAAAACCGCGCGCCGCTCGTCCGCGAGCGCCGCGCCGATATTGGCGAGCACGTGGGAGACCGGCAGTTCGGGCAGCCAGGGTGTCATGCGCGTCACGCCCCGTTGCCCCGCGCATGTTCATAGGCGAGGATCGCGCCGGCCAGATCTTCGAGCGCCGCACCTACGGATTTGAAGAGGGTTATATCGTCGTCATTGGTACGCCCCGGCCGCGTCCCGCGGACAAGTTCGCTGAGCTCCGCGTGGATCGCATCTTCCGTCAGCACGCCGCTTTTCAGCGGCTGCACGATATCGCCGGCTTCCTTCATGGCTCCGGCGCGCGTATCGACGAAGACCTGTGCCCGCCGGATCGAGATGTCGTCGGTCTCCCGCATATCCGGCTTGAAGCCGCCGACAAGATCGAGATGTGCCCCGGGCTTCAGCCATTCCCCCTTTATGACCGGCGTGCTCGACAGCGTGCCGCAGGAGATGATGTCGGCGCTGTGGGCGGCCGCTTCCAGATCGGTGATTGCTTCTACGTTCAAACCAAACACACGCGCTTCGTCCGCCACCTGCTGTGCCTTGCCGCGATCGCGGCCCCAGACGCCGATCCGCTTCAGCTCCCGTCCTTCGGCATGCGCCTGGATCAGGTTGAGGGACAGCCGCCCCGTGCCGCAGACGAGCAGTTCTTCCGCATCTGCGCGCGCGAGGTAGCGCGCCGCGAGCGCCGAGGTTGCCGCGGTGCGCCGCGCCGTGAGTTCGCCGCCGTCGATCGCCGCCAGCATCTCGCCGGTTCTGCCGGAGGAAAGCAGATAGGTTCCGAAGATTGCCGGCAGCCCACGCTCGGCATTATCAGGGAAAACCGAAACCATCTTCACGCCCATATATTGCCCCGGCAGCCAGGCGGGCATCAGCAGCAGCGTCGCATCGCTTTCGCCGGGCACCTCCATATCGTGGTGATGTCGCACCGGCATGACGCAGCTGCCGGCAAACATCGTGGCGATCGCCTCGATCAGCGCCGGCCAGGCAAGCGCTGTACGTGTCTGCTCTTCGTTAAGGACCAACATTATCAGCTCCTTCATTGCTTAAGCTCTCTATTAGGTCCTGGGCGATAAACTGGCAATTAGCGGCAAAGGCACCGGTTCGAAGCTGGGCTTGAAGCTGGCTTCGGGCTCCATTTCCTCCGTGAAGACGGGAATCTCCGAAAACCCGTAAAATGAATCCGGAAAAGGCCCCTCAAGCGGGCGATTTTCCCGAAAAGTTTTATACATTGAAAAATCCCCCAGTAAAATCAGCTAGTTACAAAAATGTCAGAATTTTTACAGTGAGGGTGTTGACTATGTTCGGGTGTGGGGTCTATAAGCCCGATCACTGACGAGGGCGGCGGCGCTGCTGGCGACGAAGTCTCTCGCTCTAGAGTTTCCTGGATTGGCTGCGATGCTGATTGGTGGTTCTGAGCTTAGGTGCTTGGGCTTGAGGGAGCGGTATTCGACCGGGATGACTGGTCTGTTATTTGACAATTGAAGAATGGAAGAAAGAGAAACGTGGGCGGCGGAGCTTGCGGGATCTGAAGAGATTTGGATCCTTTGAAAGAGACTTTGACGGTCACGTTTATCA